>CAVYOW010000015.1:0-277951 GCA_963770235.1 uncultured Acidobacteriaceae bacterium
CTCCGCCCTCTACCCGGCGATGCGCGCCCTAGATCGAGATCTTGCCCTGTGGGCCAAGCGGAAATACAAGAAGCTGCGTCGACATCTGCGCAGAGCGACACACTGGATCGCCCGCCTTTCGCGGCGCGCTCCAGCGTTGTTTGCCCACTGGCAGATGGGGGCGCGGCGTGGCTCCGTGATGGGAGCTGTATGAGTCGAGAGGCTCACGTACAGTTCTGAGAGGGCCTGGTAGCGGCCGACATGGCTGCAAGTCTGGGAAGGTGAAAGTCCTTCTGCCGTCAGTTGCCTGATTCAGACGGCTAGCATGCCCGATACGCGCACTGGTAACAATGCGTGATTTGCTCGGGTGTAAAAGTCACGGCTGTCCTGCGACCGCTTAGGGCGCAGCGGCAGGGGAGACCTGGGTGGCGAACAAACCAGGAGGCCTGAACGTAAGGAATAGCGACGATCTCGAAACAGAACCCGCACGAAGTCTCTTTGCGGATAGACTCGGGGAAGCCGACCCATCCGAGGCTCTTGGGGAAGGCCGCTGATGGAGGGGAAGTAACAGGCGCAGGTACCCTACAACCCGACGGGATCATGGCTCAAGCATCCTGGGAAAGACTTGCAGAGGTAACGTCGGGAAGAATCAGTTCCCAGCAGGGGCTCGCAGCAACCTGCAAAGACCTCGGGAAATAAGTGGGGAACCACGAAGTCCGGAGGAGGGAGCTGGTTTGGCGCATGAGCTCGTAGGCCGTGCGGAGCAGCGCGTTGTTCAGGAGGGTTCAAGTCCCTCTGGCGCTCAAATGAGGGGCGCTATATCCAAAAGCGGGGGTAACTCCTCGCTGGCCGAGGAAGTGGAGTGAGCGGCAACAGGAAACAGAGCCAGGCCAAACCGGACTGAGGCGGCGAAAGCGAAAGCCCAGCCAAAAGCCACCGGGAGACTAAAGCCACTGCGCCTGTTCTCGACGCCCCACTTGTTGTACCTCGGAGGGCAGGGTGTCCACCGCAAGGTGGAATCTGAAGGGTCCTGCGGAGAAGTACCGGGCCGTAGTCAATGGGGCCACTCAATGACGAACCGGTCAGCCAATGGTGGGCAAGGTCGAGCCTGTCTTATGGGGGCGAAGGCGTTCTCATTCACCCACCTACACCAAGGTGTTTGCGGGCAGCACGGTACGGAAGAACAACGCGTGACCTCTGGAGAACTGGCAGAGTTTCCGGGTGGCTCCGGAATAAGCGGACCTATAAGCGTTAAGCGAAATGGCGAGCGACGCTCTGTCAGTAGTCGGACGGCTGCATATTACCCATGAAGCGTGGTGAAAACTACGTGACCGAGCAATCGGCGACGGAATTGGGTCGGGGAAGGACAGCCGGCGAAGATGGTCAGGAGGAGAGAGAAAGCCAGATGAGTAAAGGCGAGAAGGAGGAACAGTTCCATGAGTGAAAAACCCGTACATTCTCGTCTGAGGAGACTGGCGGACTGGATCAACCTGACGGGTGCCAAGAAAGTCCATTCATTAATCGACAAGGTGTACAAGCGGAAGAACCTGGAGATGGCCTGGGAGAAGGTGAAGGAGAACCGAGGCAGTGGAGGTGTGGATGGGCAGACTCTCGATGCCTTCGAAGCGCAGCTGAACCAGCAGTTGGATCGGCTGCATCGGGAGCTGAAAGAGGATACCTATCACCCTCTACCGGTTCGTCAACACCCCATCCAGAAGAGGGACAAGCCGGGCGAGTATCGCATACTGGGCATTCCCGCGGTCTATGACCGCGTATGTCAGCAAGCGCTGCTCAATCGGCTTGAGCCTATCTTCGAACCGATATTCGATGATGCCAGCTTTGGATATCGGCGAGGGCGATCGACGAAGGACGCGCTGCGCAAAGTATGGAAAGAGATAATTGGTGGGTCGGAGTGGATTGTGGACGCAGATCTCCGAGATTTCTTTGGATCTGTGGATCACGAGAAACTCCTCACGCTAGATGAGTGTTCTCTAAGTAACTAGACATTTTAACTCGGGGATGTTTTAATGGGGCATGCCCTTTCAGAGGAGGCGCCGGCTCCTGGTCTTCAGCGAAGACGAGCAACGCATGTTGGAGCGCCTCCGCAAATCGCGCACCGAGCAGAAGAGGCGTACGGTGCGCGCGGCGATCTTGCTGGACTCGGTCGCCGGTCTGAGTGATCAAGCCATTGCGCGGGCCCATCGGGTGAACCGTAACACGGTGATACTCTGCATCCAGAAATGCCTCCGCTTTGGCGTGCAGGCGGCCTTGGGAGAATTGCCGCGTTCGGGCAAACCGCGTCGGGTTTCGGATGCGGCGATTGCTTGGGTTCAGAACTGCGCCTGTCAGAAGCCCCAGGAGTTGGGCTATGCCCAAGAGTTATGGACGTACGGTCTGCTGACCGCACACCTACGGCAGCAGGCCCGGTCGGCGGGGTACCCGGAACTGGAGCAGGTGAGCCGCTCCAAGCTGCATAAGATCTTGATGCAGGGAGAACTTCGACCGCACAAGGTTCGTTACTATGTGGAGCGACGGGACCCGGAGTTTGAGTCCAAGATGGCAGCGGTACTGCATGTTTACAAGGAAGTAGAAATTCTCAACGAAGGACTACTGCGCGGCGAGATTCGCGAGCCGGGGACGGTCACGGTGTCCTACGACGAGAAACCCGGCATTCAGGCGCTGGCTCAGAAAACGCCCGACCGGCCGCCCATACCCGGGCAGCATGCCAGCCCGACCCGGGACTACGAATACCAACGGCTGGGAACCGTTTCATTGCTGGCGGGGCTGGATCTGCACCGTGGCACGGTCACCGAGATCGTCAGCGAGACGCATAAGAGCAAGGACTTCATTGAGCTCCTGAAAAAGCTGGATGCGGCCTATCCGACCGCCGCGACGTTGCGACTGATTCTAGACAATCACTCCGCCCATATCTCAAAGGAGACGCAACGCTACCTGGCGAGTCGCCCGCAACGCTTTCAGTTCGTCTTCGTTCCCAAGCACGGCTCGTGGCTCAATCTAGTGGAGAATATGTTCAGCAAGATGGCGCGCAGCATGCTCCGGGAGATCCGGGTGCACAGCAAACAGGAACTCATCCAGCGAATCCATCTGTACTTCCAAGAAGTCAATGCAGCTCCGGTGGTATTCCGATGGAAGTATAAGATGGACGAGGTCTCTATTGATTAATTATTTAGAGAACGATGATCTAGTTGCTCAACGGGTAGCAGATGGACGAGTGCTTCGCCTCATCAAGGCGATGCTCAAGGCCGGAAGCTACGGCCGAGGGGTGCTCTTTCCAACCGAGCGTGGCACCCCGCAAGGTGGTGTGGTTTCGCCCCTGCTCAGTAACATTCTACTGACGCCGTTTGATCGGGAGATGCGGCTGAGAGGATATCAGCTCACGCGATATGCCGACGATTGTGCGCCACGACGGCGCGGAGAGGAGAACGTCATGTAAAAGACGGTCAACTCGAAACAGCCTTGCTGTTCAACCGATGAGGGAAGGCCCCTCGGAACCGGCTTGCAGGAGCAGGTTCCAAACCACCTTCGGCGGCTGTGGTCAAAAGCCATGGTCGTGAGCGCAGAAGGAAAAGGCCTGGCAAGGACCAGGTCAGGTGACAGGCAAGAAGAGGATCGCAAGAAAACCACTATGGAAGTGTCGAAAGCGTAGGGACGATGTCAAAACCGCGGGGGAGTCGTTACTGCGGGACCAAGCTCCGACGAAACCTGTTTACGGGCGGAGCGGCATCCGGCATGAGAGGTGGCCTGAGCTTGCCAAGGAGGCGGTTGGACGGAACGTGGGAACCTGAGACACCGATGCTAACGGAGAAGCCACAAGTGGCAGAACCACGAGGGCGAGAGTACGGATGCGGAGTCTCAGGGGCGGAACAGCGCGTAGGAGCTATGAAGTCCCCGACAAAGGGATGGAGCGAAGGCGCTGTGTCATGGAGTCTGATTCAACGAGTCAACCAGTAATGGGAGGAACCCGATGAGTGAGGCAAAGCCGTTTTGTATTTCGAAGAAGGAGGTCTGGGAAGCGTACCAACGGGTGAAAGCGAATAAAGGAGCAGCAGGGGTCGATGATGAATCGATCGAGGATTTTGAGAGGAAATTGAAAGATAACCTCTACAAGATCTGGAATCGGATGTCATCGGGCAGCTATCTTCCACCACCGGTGCGAACGGTGAAGATACCAAAGAAAAACGGTGGGGAAAGAAAGTTGGGAATTCCCACAGTAGCGGATCGAATCGCCCAACAGGTCGCGAAAGCAAGACTGGAGCCGGAAGTGGAACCGCTGTTTCATGCAGACTCCTACGGGTATAGACCGGGGAAGTCGGCGTTGGATGCAGTGGGCCAAGCGCGAGAGAGATGCTGGCGCAATGACTGGGTTTTAGACCTGGACATTAAAGGCTTCTTTGACAATCTCGATCAAGATCTACTGATGCGGGCAGTGAAGAGACATGCCAAGGATCGGTGGGTTGTTCTCTATATCGAGCGCTGGCTGAAGGCGCCAGTGCAAGAAGAGGATGGGCGGTTGGTTCCACGGGAAAAAGGCACTCCACAAGGGGGGGTGATCAGCCCACTACTGGCCAATCTGTTTCTGCATTATGCGTTAGATCGGTGGCTGGCGGCCAACTATCCTCAAGTGCCATTTGAGCGGTATGCCGATGATGTCATCGCGCACTGCAGAACGGAAACGCAAGCCCAGGAACTGAGGAAGGCCATTGCGGAGCGGTTACAAGCTTGCGGACTGGAACTTCATCCGGAGAAGACGAAAGTCGTCTATTGCAAGGATGATCTTCGCCGGAGAACGTACCCGAACGAGAAGTTTGATTTTCTGGGCTATAGTGTGCTGCAGAAGTACGCGGATAGGGAGGTCACATGACCTAATCAATTCGTGGACGAGCTGTGCAATCGATGAGGGTGGGCCCCTTGAGATCGGCTTTCAGGAGCAGGTCACAAATCACCTCCAAGCTGCTATGGTCAAAAGCCGTGGTGGTGAGCGTTGGAGGAAAAGCGCAAGGAAAACTTGTGCAGGTGCGCATCCGAGAGACGAACGAAAGTGAACCCTTCGAAGACGCGTCGTTAAGAAATCAAGTGTCGTCGAAACCAGAGGCGTGTAGCTCTTTCTGGGATAAACCTGCTGGGTGCCTGATGACTGAGCAGGTGGCGACCGGCGTAGAGAGGGCGTGAAGCGGATGCAGGCGATTGCACGGAACTGCAGGAACCAGTCTCCGATGTTAAAGGGAGAAGCTCAAGCGGCCAAAACCGCGAGGCGAGAGTACCGAGGCGGAGCACTGGGACGGACCGACTCGTAGGAGCGATGAAGGCCCTGTAATGGGGCTGGAGCAAAGGGGTCGGGTCAGGCGGTCGCAGAACCGAAACAACTGGAAACAGGATGAACTCGATGCATGCGACAAACAAACCGTTCAATATCGATAAGCGTCTGGTGTACGAAGCGTATAAAGCGGTCAAATCCAATCGCGGAGCGGCCGGAGTGGATGAGCAGACGATCGAGCAGTTCGAAGCAGACTTGTCAGGCAATCTGTACAAGATCTGGAATCGGATGAGCTCGGGAACCTACTTTCCACCACCGGTGCGCGCCGTCGCCATTCCCAAAAAGAGTGGCGGAGAAAGGATTTTGGGTGTGCCCACTGTGGCTGATCGCGTGGCACAGACGGTTGTCAAGCTGGTCATTGAGCCGATTCTAGACCCTATCTTTCTGCCAGACTCTTATGGCTATAGGCCGAATAAATCGGCTCTGGATGCCGTAGGGGCCACGCGAGAGCGATGCTGGAAGTATGACTGGGTTCTGGAGTTTGACATCAAAGGCCTGTTCGACAATATCGACCACGAGCTCTTGCTACGTGCTGTCCGGAAACACATAACGTGTAAGTGGGCCTTGTTGTACATCGAAAGATGGCTCAAGGCGCCTATGGTGCAAGAAGATGGAACCACGATTGAGCGTAGTCGCGGCACGCCGCAGGGTGGCGTGGTGAGCCCAATTTTGGCTAACCTCTTTATGCACTATGCGTTTGATGTTTGGATGGCGAGGACACATCCGGATTTCCCGTGGTGTCGATATGCAGACGATGGGCTGGTGCACTGTCGGACGGAGCAAGAAGCGGACGCCCTAAAGGTTGAGCTTCAGGCCCGGTTGGCGGAGTGCCACCTGGAAATGCATCCGACGAAAACCAAGGTCGTCTACTGCAAAGACGGAAAGCGGAAAGGCAAATACCCGAACGTCAAATTTGACTTTCTCGGGTATTGCTTCCGGCCTCGTCTGGTGCGACGTTTCCGAGATAACTCCCTGTTTGGAGGATTCAATCCAGCAGTCAGCCCCTCGGCACTCAAGACCATGCGCGAGACGATTTGGGACTTGAACTTACGACGTCAAACACAGCTGTCCTTGCAGGACATTGCCCAGCAGCTCAATCCTCTCCTTCGTGGGTGGATTGCGTACTATGGGCGGTATGCCCCCTCGGCGCTGTATCCCTTGCTGCGATACGTCAATCAGATGCTCGTAGCGTGGGCGATGCGTAAATTCAAGCGCTTCAAACGCCACAAAGTCCGAGCGAGTCAGTTTCTTCAACGGCTTGCGACGGAGTGTGCGGATCTCTTTGTACACTGGCGAATCGGGATGACTGGCGTGTTTGCCTGATGGGAGCCGAATGAGGTGAGAGCCTCACGTTCGGTTCTGCGAGAGGCCGGTGGTGAAACTCCGTCGGCCTACTCAACCGTTTCGGCCCAGGAGATCAAAGAATCGCAAGGGGAAGTTCTTCATCAATTTCAGTCCGGGGGTTGCGAACAAAGCAGCGAAGGCCATCCGGGACACTATTCGTAGCTGGAACCTGCCTCGGCGCAGTGATAAAGCGATCGAAGACCTGTCGCGGATGTTTAATCCGATTATCCGGGGTTGGCTCCAATATTACGGGCGATATTATCGCTCAGCCCTCTACCCGGCGATGCGCGCCCTGGATCGAGATCTTGCCCTGTGGGCCAAGCGGAAATACAAGAAGCTGCGTCGACATCTGCGCAGAGCGACACACTGGATCGCACGCCTTTCGCGGCGCGCTCCCGCGTTGTTTGCCCACTGGCAGATGGGAGCGCGGCGTGGCTCCGTGATGGGAGCTGTATGAGTCGAGAGGCTCACGTACAGTTCTGCGAGAGCCTCGTACGGAACTTGAGAACTTGGTTTGCGATGGTAAGGGAAAGGGCACAAGCGGAAGTCCCGCGAGGCCGAAAGTACCAATGCGTAAGCCAGGGGCGAACTGCTTCGTAGTAGCGAGGAAGCGGGGTAATTCCCGTGGAGCGAAGGGGGCAGGTCACCCTCGGTGAGATTGAGTCAACGGGTAACCGGAGGAACTCATTGTCTTGCCGCAAGGCGGCAGCCTTTAGGGGTGGCACGAGCCGGATGAATCGAGAGATTCACGTCCGGCTCGTGAGCGGCTCGGGGTGTCGCGTTCGGAAAAGCTTGGAGGAGGAGGAACCGATGAATAGGGGAAACCTCCTATTGCAATCCAGCGGGTGCAAGTCCCGCCTGGCTAAAGTCGAGCAGACAGGCCAGAAGCGAGTGTTGCCATTCACCGGGTGACTGGTGGGTGCGAAGCGTACACAGCGAGGAAGAAGGCCGCGAAGATCAGCTCCGAAATCGCCCATCATTGCGATGCCGACGCTTTCACCCCAGGCGGAAGGCAGCATCCGGCAGCGACCGTTATCGCGAGGTCGTGCTGGGGTCGCCGGAGTCTTGTAGCTCGGGGCACGCTTCCAAGGGGATTGTCCAGGAACCGAAGAGAGCTCCTCATCTCCTCCTTACCATGGGAGGTACCGATCGCCAAGGGAGACCAGAGGCGACGGGACGGATGCTGAGCAGTCTTATGAACCCATAGTACCGACGAAGGTGGGGAACCGCAGGGCTCCTGCAAGGGGCGGCCACGGCACCCATTGGAGGGAAGGGGTGACCAAACGGACGTATCTGTGGAAGGAAACATAAGCGAGACGCAGAACTCGAGGAACTATGTCCACGAAACTCGACAGACTATCTGAATTAGCCAAGGAAGACGGGAAGCGACAATTCTTCTCCATCGCTCACTTGATCACGCCCGAAGCGTTGTATGCGGCATTCCGAGGTCTACGCAAGGAAGCCAGCACGGGGGTGGACGGCGTTAGGTACGAGGACTACGAAAAGGACGCCGCGAGAAACATCCAGCAGCTCCATCAGCGGCTCAAGGATGGAAAGTACCAAGCCCAACCTTTACGCAGGGTCTATATACCGAAGGAGGAGGGGAAACAGAGACCAATCTCGATACCCGCTCTGGAAGACAAGATACTGCAGAAGGCCATGGTCGAAGTGCTGAACGCCATCTATGAGCAGGATTTTCTCGATTGCTCCTACGGGTTTCGACCTGGACGGGGACCACACCAAGCGTTGGACGAAGTGGGACGGGTGATCTGCACCCG
Source organism: uncultured Acidobacteriaceae bacterium (assembly GCA_963770235.1). Classification (GTDB taxonomy): domain Bacteria; phylum Acidobacteriota; class Terriglobia; order Terriglobales; family Acidobacteriaceae; genus Sulfotelmatobacter. The sequence continues at coordinate 8,437 of CAVYOW010000015.1, forward strand.
GCCCACGGGATGGATCTTGGAGATTGATATTACTGCCTACTTCGACTCGATCGTGAGAGAGCAACTCATGGAGATGGTGGAGAAGCGAATCAGCGACGGAAGCGTACTGCAACTGATACGGAAGTGGATCAAGGTCGGAGTCATGGAAGAAGGACGGCTTCTGGTGAGCGAAACAGGTACCGGGCAGGGGCAGACGATCAGTCCGCTCCTGGCCAATATCTACCTGCACTACGTGCTCGACGAATGGATCGAGGAAGTGGTGAAGCCCCGGTTACGGGGGGAAGCGCACGAGATCCGTTTTGCTGATGATGCCGTACTGTGCTTCCAATACAGGGAGGACGCGGAAAAGGTGCTGAGCGTGCTAACCAAACGGTTTGCGAAATATGGTTTGACGCTCCACCCGGAGAAGACGCGGCTGGTGGAATTTGGGCGGGAGGCGGAGGAACACGCGAAACGACAGGGCAAGAAGCCTGACACGTTCGACTTCCTGGGTCTGACGCACATCTGTGCACGCAGCCGAAGAGGGAAGTTCACAGTGCACGTACGGACAATGCGCAAACGGCTCCGACGGAGCCTGAAAGCGGTCGCCCAATGGTGCCAGGAGCATATGCATGACTCCGTGGACGAGCAACAAAAGACCCTCAACGCCAAACTTCGAGGCCACTACCAGTATTACGGGCGCTCGACGAACTACCGGGGTATTGGTCAGTTCTATCGGAAGGTCCGGCATATCTGGCGTACCTGGCTTAGTCCGAAGTTCCATGAGGTTCGAAAGATTATTCTGCTGATCTCCAAAGGGTTAGCACCGAAATCAGTTTGCGCTTACTGAGAACCTTCGGACCAGTTCGTAGGCCTGAGCCTGCACAGGCGTCGGCTCCGGCACCTGCTGAAATGTTAGGTTGGTTTTCTCGTCCCGCTTTCGCGGCTTGAGCGCATAAGTCACGCGGGCGCGGCTGGCCAACTCTGCCATCAGCGTCTCGAAGCTGTGCACGGGAAGACCATCGGCAGTTTCGTGCGAGTGCTTCTTGCGCTGCGCCGAGGCCGAGGGTCCGGCCGTTAGAATCGGATCTCGATGCTGGCGCTCTTCCCACCGCTCTTCATCTTCGAACAACAGCGGCGCCCAAGCGCGACGCAGATGCCATTCCACGTAGTAGGCCAACACGCATAGAAAGATGTGCGCCGGCACGCGATCTTCGCTGCGATGCCGAATCGGCCGCACCAACAGATCGATCCCCTTCAGACACCGAAAAGCCCGTTCCACTTCCGCCAGGCTCTTGTAGCTGCGCACGGTCTCTTCCGCCGAAAGTCGCTCCGCCGGCTCGCTGGTGCGCAGCACATAAATCCCGTCCAGCTTCTCTTCCTGCGCGATCGACTCCGCTCGACGACTCCAGACGAAGCTGCCCTCGCCGATGCTGCACGCAAAGTGCTTACCCATTTTGTAGCGTCCCAGTACCTTCCCCACCTTCAGCCCAATCGCCGCGGCGGTGAGCGGCTTTTTCTTCCGCCGCGCCACTTCCTGGCTGATCTTCTGCAAGCTCTTCTCCGTGGCTTCCAGTAACGCCTGTCGCTTGCGCCGGCGCTGTTCCTCGAGCATCGGGTTGTGACACACCATCAGCCGCTCGCCGGGATACTCCGGTGCGCTGATCTCCGCCAGATTCTTCTCGTCCAACAACGACAGCTGCAACGCCCCCTGCTCCACCAGTTGCCGAATCGCCGTGCTCGTCAAGGCGGTGATCCATCCCAAACCGGGATGCAGCTTGAGCTTCTCAATCTGCGGCTGGGTCAGCATCCCGCGATCGCCCACCATCACCACCCGCTCCAATCCAAACCGCTCCCGCAGCTTCTCGACTTGGTCGGCCACCGTGGTCGGATCTCCCGTGTTCCCGGCATAGACGCTCACCGCCACCGGACATCCTTCGCCATTGGTCATCACCCCGTAGACGATGATGGGCAGACCCTTCTTCCCATCGCGGTCGTGACCAAACTTGCGCCAGCGGGCACGTGCGTCCCTCGTAGAAACTGCTCGACACGTCATAGAGCACCAAGCCACCCTCGCGCAGATGGCGAGCGGCCAGCTTCTTCTCGATGCGCTCCTGGCGCTCCCAAAGCCAGTCCATGGCTTCGTAGAGATCATTCTCGGTGGCCTCGGCTACTCCCAACTCCTCGGCCAGGGTGGTGGTGTGCCACTCGCGGGTGGTCGCCAGTTTCGAGCACGGGATCGATCAACCGCTGAACGATCATGGCCACCACCAAATCTCGTTCGCGGCAGCGCTGCGCCGAGATCAGGCGATCCAGCTCGAGCCGGCCGATCATTTCCAGGATGGCTTCCACATGGCCGTGAGGAATGGTCTTCTGCGTGGCGAACAGATCCTGGGGAGAGACCAGGCGCTCGTCCCGCAGCAGGCGGCGGAAGGTTTCGATTTTTTCTTGGGGCCAATCGGAGAGATTGGCCAAGGTGCGCTGGCGGGTTTTGTTGCCCTCGCGCCAGCCTTCGCGCAGGAGGATGGCGGGCGGGGAGTTGCGGTTGGGGACGATGGCGATGTACATGCGAACATATAATTACAAATACACCATGATGTCAAGCACTATAATGTTAATTACATGAGAACATATTTAAGTTAACACATTTTACCTAACCAGCGAATCCTCAACAGATTAGCTTCGAATTAGTCTTCTATTTCTGCTGGAACTTCGGCTTAGTCGCCGTACTCGTGGGGCCAAGATGACGTGGGAGAAGTATGCAGGACTTCTGCGTCAACTGCCCCTGTTGCCACCCCGTATTATGCATCCCTGGGCTCAGACGGGGAGACCGGTTTGAGGAACCCGCTGCGGAAAATCTGCACGGTGGGATCTGTGAGGGGGGAGAACGCATTGGCGCCATGGTGGACCTAAACGCGCACGAAGCCGGAAACGGTGGATAGAAGCCAAGGAAAGCCTACAGTCCACTGCTTCTCCTCTACTCGGAAAATTCCCCGGGCCGACTCGGCGGAGGCGGGGCGACCCGTCCCCCTATGCCGATTTGCATAGCCATTGAAAGAGTGCGGCTTCGTCGGCTGTGGCTGATCAGTGCTTGGTCGCCTGCGCCTCGCGGGTCGCCTGGTCGTATATGGCCTTGAAGTCCGAGCGCTGGAGGATTTTATCGGCGTCCGGCTCCTTGCGCATATCATCCAACAACTGAACGGTGGTGCGATAGTGTTGCTTAGCGTCGGGCTGGTTGCCCGAGGCGTGGAGGGCGATGCCCAGCAGGTAATTGGCTTGGGCGCTCAACGGCTTCATCCCAATCTTATCTGCCCGCAACAGCGCGCGCTCCAGCTCCTGCTCCGCATGCGCGTTGTCGTGGCTCTGGAGCAAGGCCTCGCCCACATAGATCGAGCACTCCACAGATATGTTCTGCGCGCCCTGCTCATCCGCTTGCTGCATCAGCTGTCGCAGGCTGGGGATGGCCTGCTGGACGTGTCCTTCCTGCAGGGTGACCTTCGTGAGGTTGACCTTTGCCGTGAGGATTCTATCGGGCTCCTTGCTGCGGACTGCCGCCTGCAAGGCTTGTTCATAGAAGCCGCGGGCGGATTTCCAATCGCCGCGGTAATAGGCCGCGTCTCCTTGGAACCCGAGAGTTTGCGACACCAGGCCATCGTTCTTCTGCTCCCGTGCCAGCCTCAGTGCATCATCCAAGTACGTCTTGGCCTCTTCGCCGCGGCCAGCGAGGATGAGTGACTCTCCATAGCCGCCCTCGACCTGGGTCATCGTGGTAGTTTTGTCTTTCAGGTCCTGGAGACTTTTGAGCGCGGTCTGCTTCGAGTTGATGGCAGCGCCGAACCGCCCCTGGTTATCGAACAAGATGCCGAGGGAGTAGGAATCAACGGCTGCATCACTGACGTCATCCATATTGCGGTGCAATTCCAAAGAGCGCATATACTGTGACACGGCCTGATCGTACTCGCCCATGCGCACCGAAACATAAGCCAAGTTCTGGATGCTTTCCGCGAGGACCCCGGGTACTTTTGATTTTTCGCGCAATTGCAGTGCCTGCTGGTAATAGGTACGGGCGTCTTCGTATTGCGCTTTTTCGAAATAGATTACTCCGATGTTGTTGAGGCAGTTGGCCTGCATTTCTTCGTCGCTGACATCGCGCTCCACTTGTAGCGCTTCCTTGTACATTTTCAGCGCCTGGTCGTGGTCGCCAGTGTCGTCCAACAGGTTACCCCTGTCGACCAAGGTGTCGCCCAGGCCGTGTTTGTCGCCGATGTCGCGCCGAATCTGCAGAGCTTCCTGGAAGTTGGCCAGAGCATCCTTGTTCTTGCCGAGCCCAGCCTGCACTCTCGCCATTCCGTTCAAGCTGGAGGCAATGCCGGCCTTCTGCCCCAACTGGCGCCGGATAGCGAGCGCTTCCTGGTAATTGCGCAAGGCCTCTTCAGGCTTGTTCAACATCCGATAAGCGGTACCCATGAGCTGCAAAGTCGCAGCCTTCTGCTCTTGGTTATCCAGTTGCACCGATAGAGACAGCGCACGGTTCAGCGGATCAAAGCTGGCTTGCGCCTTGCCGCTATCGATGGCAAGACGCCCCAGCGCCAGGGTTGCGGTGATGTCCTTGGGATTGGCGGCTAGAATCTTCTGGTTGTACTCGGTAGCCTTGGCAAAGTCTCCGGTCCGCTCATAAAGGTCGGCTAGCGCCGCCTGCACGTCCGAATTACCGAGTGAAACCTTGGCAAGATTTTCGTAGGCCTTTATGGCCTCGGGATAATTCTTCGTGACCTGGAAACGGATGGCAGAGATCAAATATTTCTCTGCCTCGGGGAGGTCCTGGCTTAGGGTTACGGCTTTTTGGGCAGACTGTTCCGCTTCGCTGTCGTAGCCCAAACTGCTGTACGTCTGCGCCAGCTTGGAAAATGCCAGTGCGAAGTTGGGGTCTTCCTTGGTCGCCGCCTCGAGTTGTTTCTGCGCCTCGAGGTTCTTGCCGTCTCGTTGAAAGCCGATGCCCTGGTTGTAGTCGCGCAGGGCCTCAATCGAGCTTGAACTCGGCTGAAACGAGCTCGCCTTCAGCTCCTTGAGCACATTCTCCGGCAGCGCAAGTTTCTGGCGGATGGATTCGGCCAGACGATCAACCGCGCCGGGAATCTCTTTTTCGCCTTGCACATCGATTTTCAGCGGGACGCTGCGATCGTTCTTGATGTCCTGAAGCGTGGCATCAATGCGAATCTGGTCGCCGAACTTGGCATATTGCCCCCAAACCACGCGGTCGGCGTTGCTGAAATCGGCTACGCGGCGGATGGTCGCCGGGTCGAGCACGGTCGCGGAGGAAATGCGCAGGTCGGTGAATATCTGGTGCAGGCTGGTAGGGCTAACGGTGCGCAAACTGCGCGGACTGGCCCACGTCGGTGCTCAACATCTCGGCAAGACTCGGTCCCAGCCAATCAACGCTGGGATCGCCGGAGGCATTGCGGAAAGGCAGAATGGCCAGCGAGACCGCCGGCCCGGTCGGCGTCTTCGTGCCCGGGCCAAACAATTTCCCGCGCAGCAGGAAACCGGTGATCGCCAGCACCAAGACGGCCGCTGTGCCGCCGATCCAGTGCCAGGGAATGGTTTGTCCCCAGGGCTTTTCGCTCGTGGGGAAACGTAATGTGGCCGCCGCGCTCTTGCCCTGCCAGATCTCCAGATCCTGCAAGAACTCAGTGGCAGTCTGGTAGCGCAAGTGCGGGGTCGCGCTCCAGGCACTTGGCGACAATGTTGCTGAGCGCGCGTGGAATCGTCTGGTCGTGATCGGAGACCGGAGTGGCTCGTTCCTGGTTGCGCTTGATCAAGCTGGCCACGGCACTCTCGGCCTTGAACGGCATCTTCGCCGGTCAGACAGCTCGTAGAGGATCAATCCCAGGCTGTACAGGTCGGAACGTTGGTCCAGATCCTTTCCCAGCGCCTGCTCCGGCGACATATATTCCATGGTCCCGACCAGAGCCCCGGTCTGGGTCATGCCGTCGCCTTCGACCATGCGCGCCAGGCCAAAATCCATCACCAGGATCCGGCCAGTTTGATCGCGCATGATGTTTTGCGGCTTCAGGTCGCGGTGGATGATGCCCAGGGTGTGCGCCGCTTCCAGAGCGCGACAGACCTGTTGCATCAGCTCGACCGCCTCTTCCGGGGGGAACTTTTTCTTCTCCTGGATCAGCGAGCGCAGGTCCTGGCCCTCGACGAACTCCATGGTGATGAACTTCACACCATCGGCATCGCCCAGATCGTAGATACGGATGACGTTTCTGTGAGTCACCTCGCGCGAGAGCAGAAGTTCCTGCTTGAATCGCGCCAGGATCGAGGGATTGGCAGCCAGTTCCGGACGGATCAGCTTCAGGGCCACAAAACGGTCGAGTTCCCGGTCCCGGGCTTTGTAGACGGCGCCCATTCCGCCCTCGCCCAGCATCTGCAGGATCTCGTAGCGGCCGCCCAGGACGTCGCCGATTTGCAGCATGGGAGCGGCAACCTGGAGCCGGGCGTTTCTGGGGCCGGAAGGCGGGGCGGGTGAACCTCGAACGGAGCCGACATCGACCAGAGTGGCGTCGACATCCACCAGGGTGGCATCGGAGTCGACGAACGTCGCCTCGGGATCGGAAGTTGCTTGGGGAAAGTCGACTAAAGTGGCGTCGGGATCAACCGGAAAGTTCGAACCAGAACTGTCGCCCTTTGCAGGAACGCTTACACCGGGCTGGTTTGTGGAGTTCGGTCGATCCTTAGGATCAGACCGCAGATTCCGGTTCTGCATGAGTTGCCCGCCCTGAGGCCAGAATCAGGAGCCCCAATACTCGCACAAGAAACAGAATTGAAGTATATACCGGCCGGAGCCCCGGTGTCCCTAAAAACGGGGGTTTCACCCATAATTTTGTTTGCGTTGGTGGTGCCGGGAGGCACTGATTTTATTGGGGTTTCAGATGGTGGAGCTGGTCGGGATCGAACCAACGGCCTCCCTCGTTGCGAACGACGGGATCGGCCATCATCATCTGATTGATTCGATTCGGCTTGACTCCAGTTTTCAGCATTGAAGCGACATTTTGCGGGGCAAAGCGCTCACTCCTTGCTCTCACTCGCCGGCGTGCCGACGCCACATCGGCCGCGCATGCCTTGCTGGAAGCGCTCCCGCTCCTCGGGTGTCATGCGTTCCCAGCGCTCGGCCATGCGACGGCGAAAGTTGGAACGCCGGAACCCGCGGCCGCCAATGCGCCCGAAAAGGATCCGGCACAGTGTCAGAATCCCAATCGCCTGCCAGAAGGTGATCTGGCGCCAGCCGAACAATGCCGGCAACAGCCAATTCCACAAATGCAGCACCAGCTCGCCGCCGATGAAGATAAATAGCAGAATTCCCAGAATTGCCGCCGGAGCCAGGAAAATCCATTTTTTTCTCATGTTCGGTTCCTCATGCTTTCGTAAACTCGTCGTAAATGCTTCGTAATTGCTCGCGCAGATGCAGCACTGCGTAGCGTTTGCGCGCGAGCAGCGTATTGATGCTCACGCCGCTTTCGGCCGCCATCTCCTTGAAGCTGCGCCCCTCGAGTTCATGCGCGAGAAACACCTCGCGCTGCTCGGCGGGCAGCTCGCCGAGCGCAAACTCGAGTTCTTCGAGAAGCACGCTGCGGGCGTAGAGGGCGTCGGGCCCGGCGTTGGGCGAAGGCAGCAAGTCTTCCAATCGCAGCAACTCTTCCTCGTCGCCGGCCGCGGCTGCGCCAGTAAAGCTCTCTGGCTTCTTCTTGCGGAAGAGATCAGTGATGCGGTTGCGCGCGACGCGGAAGAGCCAGCCGGTAACGTGCTCGATTGGCATCAGCAGGCGATTCGCCTCCACCAGCTCGTAGAAGACTTCTTGCAGTATGTCTTCGGCATCGCGCGGGTCTGGCACGCGCCGGCGAATGAAGTTCTGCAGCCGGGACTGCTCCCGCTCGACCACGTCGGAGATCCGCCGGTCCTGTTCGAGGCTCATCCGCTCCAGGCTCGCCGCGCCATTCATCTGGGGTTGTAGACGATTTGGGGGTGGAATATTGTAGGGTTTCGCGAGGCAGAGGGAGAGAAATTGGATTTCTTGCTATAAAACGCCGCCGTCAGTTGGCACTGGGCTAATTCGGAGCAAAACAAAACGCCCCAGGCTCAAAGAGTCATGGGACGTAAGTCGAGCAGCCCTCCCCCGAAGTCTGCTCAATCAGGATATTAGCGTTTGTAAGGGAACTAGGGAATGGCACTGACGTGGGGGGTGATTCGACGGACTCCGTTACGGCTGTGCTCCGGCCTGAGCTTTTTCGGGTGCGTCCCGCCGCTTGAGGTGCGGAAAGAACGGAGCCACCTCGAACGGCATCTTCTCCGAAGCCGAGTCCAGGCGAACGGGTTTGCTCTTGAGCATCTCAATCCGGTCCGACCAGGGATCGACCACGATTCGCGAGCCAAGCGGCAGGGCCGCGATCTGATCCACCCGCCCCATTTGTAAAGACTTGCCGGAGTTGGCCAGGGCCGGCATCCCCACCAGATGGCTGCTCCCGAAATCGTTGCTGAAGCGCCCATGCAGCAGGTTGGGCAGTTGCGGCGAACGGGCTTCCAGAGCTTTCAGGAAAAGTCCGGCATCCGCGAGCTGGTCCTTGTAGGGCGACTTCGAAAACAGCTCCAGGCCTTTCTTGTCGGCGTCGGCTTCCTGCGCCGGCTCGAAATGAAAGTTCAGGTTGGCAAAGATCTCCGCATCCGAGAACGGCAACGTCAGGCCCGACAAATATCCAGCCCCCACGGAGTGGCCCAAGACAATATGGGCGAGTTCGTGGGAAAGCACCGCGGCGAGCGTCGGCTCATCGGGTAGCACATCGAGAAGCCCACGGCTGACAACGATAGTTCGTCCCATCACGAACGACTCCAGGGGCGTTGTGAGCAGCACCCGACAACGCACCGCAGCAAGGTCGAGATCGTTTGTGATCATCAGATTGTTGACCACGATCTCCAATATCCGGTCGACTTCTCCGTCTGGCGCCATCAGTCCGGCAACTTGCAACCGCTCCACCACATTGTCTTCCGCCGTGTAGATTGATTGTCCCAAGGTATAAGCCGGGCTCAGGTCCTGCGAAGCTTCGTGCCGCTTAGGATCGACCCACGCCGGCGCATCCGTCAGCGTTTTGGCGTACTCCCGGTGATCCCCCGCGTGCCCCATGTCGTATCCCCAGATCCGGGTTTGCGCTTTGAACCAGAGCCCGTGGCTCGAAGGATCGTGAGGATCAGATTCCTCGGTATAAACATAGGCCGGCATCCACATGATGCTCAGCGTATTCAGCCGCCAACTATCGAAGTGAAACGCGCGCTTGGAGAATGCCTTGGAGGTATACGTTCCGGTGAAGCGCACAATGTTAAAGTCCTGATCCTCTACCCAGATCCGCCCAGCAAAGCCACGGTTCCCCGAATTCCCACGAGGCTTCACGTCCAGGACGGCGCAACGCACTTCCCCGAGAATCTCCCAGCGGACAAATTCGAACGTGTAGTTCTGGCGATCGAAGTGGTCCAGGTCAGGAAACAACGCCTGCACGAAGCCGGTTGCCGCGAACGGTGGTGCGTTCTTGAGAAATTTCTTCGCCCCACCCTGCTTGAGGCGCTCATGATCCGCAAACGCCAGAGTGGACGGGCCAAGGCCGGTAAGATCCAGACGGGTCAAGAAATAGTCGTCGCCCCTAGGCGAAGTTCTTAAGGAGGGATCAGGCCTTTCTTCCTGGATGTAGGTCTCAACGATCGGCCTGAAGTAGCGCATCAAATCGGTCAAGCGGCGTTCCTGCCGGATGGCCGAGTCGACAAAGCCGTCAAGCGTGACGGAATTGCGGGCAAGAGCAGGGGGAGGTGACTGGGCTGCACCCGGAAGCTGCGTTGCGGGAGTGGCGCTCTGGCCCACGACGAGCCCAACGACGCACATCCCAAATAGCGCCCGGCCAAGCCAGGAAAATGTTCTCAGCGCGAACATGCAGAGACCATTCTAAATCCTACGGAGCATGTGCTGGGCGCGTCTTTCGGGCAGGTCGGCGAAATTCCTTCAGCCGCCCTGTGCGGTGCCTATTGCAGAAAGTGTGCATGAAACTGCAACTCGGGGATTGCACGGCCGATTGGTCCGATTCCCGTCCCAGAAGGACTAACCCAACAGAAATAGCTTCGCGGCGTAGCGTGTTGGGCTAGGCCAGGTGGGACTAGCAAAGATTGCAAAAGCGGCTAGAGTTGGGAAGTAAGCCCTTCCCCAAGTGCCTACAAGTAACAGTGTGTAGCCTGAAAACTATGGTGGAGCTAGTCGGGATCGAACCGACGGCCTCGTCGTTGCGAACGACGCGCTCTCCCAGCTGAGCTATAGCCCCACTGCGACCATTGGACCGTACTATCCTCGTTCACGCACTCCATTTTACCAGCGTTCTCTTCTATGCACCAAAGGCCCGCGCTAATTCCCTGCCGGTCGTGACCCGGCGCCCGGCAGTTACCAGGGTTGAGGCAAACTGAACAAACGAGCCTTGACGAACGCCCCCTCTCCGCGTCTAACCTAAGATCTAGGAACAGCGCTCGGGCTGGAGTTTGCTCGAGAGATGTTTGCGCAACTGAATCCCGGAACAGCAAGACGTCAACGCAGAGTCGCTGGCGGGCTCGCTCGCGCTGCACGGCCTGCTATTCGCCTGGCTGCTGCACACTCCGGAGCCTCAATTATTGACCCCATTTTCCGTCGCAGTGGGACACAACGGCAAAGTGGTCACGCAGCTCTACTTCCCCACCCAGTCTCCCGACGACAGCACTACCAGTTCACCAGATCGCGCAACCGAGATCTATCGCCATCAGCGGCTGGGTCACGAGAAGCTGCTTGGAAACCAACTTCCACGCAGGCCAAGCTGCCCCTGCCACCGATCCCGCTCACTCCGTCCGCAAGCCGAAGACAATTCGAAGACAGCAACGCTCTCGAAGCTGGGTCATGGTGCGCCTGCCGGACTTCCCTACGGAAGCCTTCCCCGGCGGACCAGTCTATGGCGACGAGATTCGTCCGGCTTTGCCCATCACGACTTCCGATCCCGTGGTCTACCCGTGGCAACGGCCGGAGTCCGAGGGCAAAGAGGTCATCGAAATCACGATCGACGAAAGAGGGGAAATCGTCCGCAAAACCGTGCTGCAGAGCCTCGGCCCCGAGATCGACGAAAAGTGCCTGGCGGCGCTCGACAACTGGCATTTTCAGCCGGCCACTCACAATGGAGTCCCCATCCCTTCGAAGCAGGATGCCATTTTCCCCTTCAAGGCGCGCGGTTGATTGGCCAAGCGGCGCTCGCATCGCGCGATCTGCTCATCGCACAGCCGCTATAATCAAATTGTGACCGTCAACGACAATTCAACCGGTCGCATCCGCGGATTTTCCCACGCGCTGGGGCAAGTTCCGCATCTATGGCTTTCGCGCTGAATCCGCCTCGGATGGAAACCGCCGCGTTGAGGAAGCCGTCGCCCTCGTGATGGGTGACATTCACTCCAGTCCTCCGCTGGTGCGGATTCACTCGCAATGCCTCACCGGCGACGTTTTTCATTCTCTGCGCTGCGATTGCCGCCAGCAGCTCGAGATGGCGCTGTCGATGATTCGCGACGAGGGCGCAGGGATCCTGATTTACGAACAGCAGGAGGGCCGTGGCATCGGCCTTATGGCCAAGTTGCAAGCGTACGAGTTGCAGGACTCCGGTCTGGACACGGTCGAGGCCAACGAGCGCTCGGCTTCAAGGCCGACCAGCGCGACTTTGCCCTGCCCGGCCAGATGCTCAAGGCGCTCGGCGTAAGCCAAGGTGCGCCTGCTCTCGAATAATCCTGAGAAGGTCGAGGCTCTGCGAGCGCGCCGGCGTCGAAGTCGTCGAGCGCGTGCCCTGCGAAGTCGAGCCCAATCCGCACGCCGAAGAGTACCTCAAGACCAAGAAGGAAAAGCTCGGCCACCTTTTCAGCTCGTAACGGAACCGCGCCGGGTTCCAGCTTGTACGTTCCGCTCTTTCATGTTCACCCTGCCGACAGTAGCGCGATCCCGTAGCGTTCTCGTCCTCTTCCTGGTCACTTTCTGCGCGGCTTGCATGGTCTACTACCATCTGGCGCTTTTCGTGCCGCGGGCGCGGGAAGTGCGTGCCGAGCAGGGCTTCGGCAATGGATATTCTTTTGGCGCTGATTTCTACCCCATCTGGTTGACTTCGCGAGCGAGCCTGCTTGAGCATCGCGATCCCTACGGCCCGGAGATGACCAGGCAAATCCAGATTGGCCTCTTCGGGCGGCCCCTCGATACCCGCAATCCCGCTGCCCCCGCGGATTACCGGGCTTTCGCTTATCCAGCTTTCGTTGACGTTCTTTTCTGGCCTCTGGCTCTGCTGCCTTTTTCCGCGGTTCGCATCGGGCTGGCGGTGATTCTCCCAGCGGTCACTGCGCTCAGCGTCGTTCTCTGGCTCCGGACTCTGCGTCTGCGTGCCAGTCCCGTAACCCTCGCCGTGCTGGTCCTTCTCACTCTATCCAATTATGCCGTGCTCGAAGGTCTGTTCGCAGAGCAGGTTGGGCTGCTCGCAGGATTTCTTCTCGCTGCCTCACTTGCCGCACTCGTCGATGGCAGACTTTTTCTCTCGGGGGGCCTATTGGCATTGACTCTGATCAAGCCGCAGATGACGGCCCTGGTCGTCGCTTATCTTCTATTGTGGAGTTTCGATCAACGGCGCGCTCGCTGGCGGTTCGTGGGCAGCTTTCTTCTCACCTCGGCCCTGCTGGTCGCGTCTTCCCTGCTGGTGTGGCCGAGCTGGATTCCCCAGTGGCTGCAGGTAGTATTCGGCTACCGGCAGTATTCGACTCCGCCGCTCGTGGGTCATGTGCTCGGCACTCAGATCGGTGCGCGCCTGACTCCGTTTCTGATCGCGATGCTTTTGGTAAGCTGCAATTGCTCTGGCATCGCGCATGCGTCATGCATCTCCCACCTCGACTGAGTTCGCCTTAACTGTCAGCCTGCTGCTCGCCATCACTGCAATCACTCTACTGCCCGGCCACGCGGTGTATGACCACGTCGTACTCCTGCCTGGAATCCTCTTGATCGCCCTGTCGTGGCAAATCTTCGCGCGTTCGATCCCGCTCCTTCGCGTCCTGCTGGGCGTAACTGCTATGGCCTTTTTCTGGCAGTGGATTCTTGCCCCGGCTGTGATCGCAACAAGGCCGATCGTTTCTCCTCAATTTGCTTCAGCGGTGCTCACACTCCCCATCCGCACCGCCGCCTCGATTCCTTTCGGTGTGTTAGCGCTGCTCGGGCTGATGATGCGACAGGTAACCCGGAAACAGATTGCCGGCGGGCGAAACACTTGATTGTCGGGAGTGGGAAGAGGCTATCGTTTGAGAATCTTCGCCAAAGCAGCCCGATTCTTCGCAGGCAGATCGCGCAACGCCACGCGCGCCAGGGCAACGTAGACTTCCCGAACTTCCGGAACTTCAAGTAATACTTTAAGGTGCTTGCCAACCGTCGCCACATCCCCGCGAGCGATGGGACCGCTGAACGAACCCGGCGCGCCAAGCCTTGCATAGTTAGCCACGGTTTGCCGGAGAATCGGCAGCATTCTCTCTACGTGCCGCTTTTCGGCTGACTCCGGCGGCACCAGCCACGCGCTCACTGGCCGCAAGTAACGCACTCAGCAGCGGCGAGGCAAACATCCCCCAAGCGTGATAGGCCTCTTTCTGGTGTTTTCCGATGGCGAAAGTCCGCCCATGCAAACGCCGAACAATGGCACGAGCAACCCGCACCGCTTTCGGATTCCCTTCGATGGCGAAGGGCACTCCCACCAGCGACGCCCGCGATCCACGCACAAATGTCATCAGAGGATGAACCGACGCAACCGCTGCCCCTCGCTTCCGTAGCACCGTAAGCTCGTCGCTGGTCAGAGCACCGCTGGAATGCAGCGCCACTTTGCCGCTCCAATTCTCTGTTCCCGCCAGGGATTCTGCCGCCCTGGCAATCGCTCCGTCGGGGACACAAAACCAAACAATCTCAGCCTGAATCTGCGCCCGAGCAGCCGCGACGGCCGATGCCCCAACCTCGCGGGCCAGCCTCCGGGCTCGCCGCAAAGACGCTGCCAACCCCCGAGAGACGATCTGATCGATCTTGTATCCCGCTCCGTGCAACGAGACGGCCAGCGCGCCAGCCAGATTTCCCGCGCCAACTATTGTGATAACCGGCCTTCTGGATAGCTTCCCGGACATGCCCGGCAGCATAGCAGAATGCCGGAAGCCGAATGCCGTGCTTTATATTGGTTCTCATGCCCAAGCCTTCGCGCTCCAAGTCAAAGCCTGCTAAATCCGGCCGCGGTTCACACCCCAAGGCAAGGTTGATTTCCTCGCGTACCGTGTATCGTGGCCCGGTCTTCTGGGTGACCACTGACGACGTGCAGGAACCCGGAGGCGTCCGCGCCCGTCGCGATGTCATTCATCACACCGGCTCGGTGGTAGTTCTGGCCGTCGATGAATCGCGTTCCACGCCGCGTGTCCTGCTGGAGCGCCAATATCGCCACGCCGCCAACGACTTTCTGTGGGAGCTTCCGGCCGGCCGCATCGATTCCGGTGAGAAGCCCCTCCACGCGGCCCAGCGCGAACTCCTGGAGGAGACCGGATACACCGCCACCCGTTGGCGGCGCATTCTCAATTTCTACGCGAGCCCTGGATTCGTTGCCGAAACCATGTCGGTATATCTGGCCACAGGCCTTCACGCCGGACCAGCGCAGCCGGAGCCGGACGAAGTGATCCGCAAGCGCCTCGTCCCGTTGTCCAAAGCGGTGCGCATGGCATTGAACGGCACGATTCGCGACTCCAAAACCATCTCGTCAGTCCTGTGGCTAGATCATCAGGTTCGAGGAAAATAGAATGCACGTGTAGGGACAGCCGCCTCGGCTGTCCAGCCGAGCGCAGCGGGATGTCGCCAGCATCTCCACTCTCGTCCACCGTTTCGCCTTGACACCCCCTCCCAATCGCTCCAAAATGCATCGTATGCGGGCACGTCTAGGGCCCCCCAACTGAAAGACGTGCGGAAAGAGGGGGTACGTGGAACGTCTGAAAGGCACGGTGAAGTGGTTCAATAACGCAAAGGGCTACGGGTTCATCGGACGCGCGGATGGTCCCGATGTTTTTGTACACTACAGCGCCATCACCTCCGAGGGCTACAAGAGCCTGCAGGAAGGCGACACGGTGGAGTTCGAAATCACCGATGGCCAAAAGGGACCTCAGGCGGCGAACGTCACCAAGAGCGCCTGACTGATAGTTCTCCTGGGTTCTCCGGCGCCGAACGGCCGTTTAGGAAACTTCGTGGCCGGATGAGTACTTCTATTTCCTCGGTGCTGTCTCTCCTCCGCTCCCGACCGCTGGCACTCCATTCCAATCTTGTTTAATCTTTAGTCCGTGGACAACAAGGCCATCGCCACCATTCTCTACGAAACCGCCGACCTGCTTGAGATCGACGGCCAGGATTCCTTCCGCATCCGCTCCTATCGCAACGCCGCCCAGGCTATCGAAAACCTGACCGAGCAGATCAAAGACATCATTAGCGAACCTAAGAAGGTGCTGGCTATTCCCGGCATCGGCAAGGGAATGCTGATCAACCTGCAGGAATTGTTCAAAGACGGCAGCCTCACCGTGCAAGCCGAACTGCTCAAGAAATATCACCCGTCTATGCTGCAGTTGTTGAAGATCCAGGGCCTGGGACCGAAGACGATCGCGCTGATCTGGAGCGCCTACAAAGTCTGCGACGTCGATGGCGTGGAAAAGCTGGCGCGCGAAGGCAAAATTCGCGAACTGCCGCGCATGGGCGAGAAGCACGAGCAAAAGCTGCTGAAGGCCATCGAAGACTACCGCCGAATCTCCGGGCGATTCCTAATCGACGCGGCCGAGGCCGAGGCTAACAAGCTGACTGAGTATCTCGCAAAGTTTCCCGGCATCGACCGCATCACTCCGGCAGGTTCATTGCGCCGCGGTCGCGAAACCGTCGGCGATCTCGACATTCTGGTGACGGGCAAGGCCTGCTGCAGCGAGGACGAACGCCAGAGGGCGGTGCAGTACATCGCGAAGTATCCGCCCCTGATGAGCATCATCGCCCAGGGCGACAACAAGATCAGTTTTCAGTTGCGCCACGGCATGCAGGTGGACGTTCGCCTGCTCCCTCCGGAGTCGTTCGGCGCGGCCATGCAGTACTTCACCGGATCGAAAGCCCACAACGTTGCCCTGCGCCAGCGCGCCCTCAAGATGGGTTACACCCTCAACGAATACAGTCTCGCCGACCTCAAAACAGAAAAGCCGGTCGCTGGCAAAACCGAAGAAGAAATCTACGCCAAGCTGAAGCTCGACTACATCCCCCCCGAGCTGCGCGAAAATCTAGGCGAGATCGACGCTGCCGCAAATCACACGTTGCCCACTCTGATCACCGTGGAAGACCTGCAGGGCGACGTACACATGCACACCGTCGAAACCGACGGCAAGAACACCATCGAAGAAATGGCCGAAGCCGCGAAGGCGCGCGGCTACAAATACATGGCCATCACCGACCACTCTAAGAATCTCGCTTTCGCCAATGGACTGGATGACAAGCGCGCGGTCGTTCACATTCAGCGGATTCGCGAGGCCAATAAGAAGATCGACGGCATCACCATCTTCGCCGGAATCGAAGTGGATATCCTAGCCGACGGCGACCTCGATCTTTCCGACGAGGTCCTGGCCCAGATGGATCTGGTCATCGCCAGCGTGCATTCGGTTTTCAATCAGGAACCGGCGAAGATGACTGAGCGCCTGCTCAAAGCGGTCGGGAATCCCAACACGTCCATCATCGGCCACCCCACGGGCCGCCTGCAGCTTCGCCGTGATGCCTATCATTTCGACATGGATGCGGTCCTGACACAGGCGGCAAAACTGAAGGTAGCGATGGAGTTGAACTCCTACCCCGATCGCCTAGATCTCAACGACATACACCTGCGTCAGGCCAAACAGAAAGGCGTGAAGATCGTGATCAACACCGATTCACATCACACCTCGCACCTCGACAAAATCCGTTACGGCATTCTGCAGGCCCGGCGCGCCTGGCTTACCAAGAACGACGTCCTGAACACTCTACCCGCGCAGAAGTTCGCCCAGGCGATGAAGCACGACTGGAATTGAACACGCAGCCCAGGAGTACAATTCGAAGGCGCGAAAGAATCAATGCCCGACCAAACGCCCAATCCTGCTCCCGCTCCCCCGCCAACGCCAAGCCCCCAACGCGGCCCCACAATCAACATCGCCGACGAATTCGGCACCGCCAAGCGTAACCTGCCCCCGTTCAAGCCGCTGCTGCTCGCGATGGCCGGAGTACTTGTCATCGTTGGCATCGCGTCTTTTTTCCAGCGCGCCAAACCGCAAGGCAGCGGGTCACTCGATAACGTAACCGCGGTAGAGATCCCAGGACAAAACGCCTCCCTGGTCGCCCTCACTTTCACGCTCCGCAACTCCGGCGAGAAATCACTCTGGGTGCACGACGTTCAAGGAAAACTTGCAACATCCAGCGGAGAGCTAAGCAGCAACGCGGTTTCCGCTGTCGATTTCGATCGCTACTATCAGGCTTTCCCGGCGTTGAAAGCGAATGTCCAGCCGGCTCTCTCTCCTGAGGACAAACTGCAACCTGGCCAGGAACTTAAGCGAACTGTGATCGTCAGCTTCCCCGTACCCCTGGAAAACTTCAACCAGCGCCGTTCCGTCAGCGTAGTCATCCAGCCTTACGATCAACCCGTACCGGTGACTCTGACCAAGTAGCCACCCAAAGATATTCTGTGCACTTGCGCGATAGCTACTACATGCGGTTCCATAGGATGATGAAATCGAATCGGCACGTTACCCGCAGCATCGCACAGTTGCTCGTATTTGTGGTCTTTCTTCTGCTCCCCGCGCTTTGCGCCGAAGCAGCAACTTCCCCGCAAGAACACAAGTATTTGGTGTATGTTGGCACCTACACCGCCGAAGCAGGCAGCACGAGCAAAGGCATCTATGCATATCGCTTTGACCCAGTTACTGGCGATCTCACCCCCATCGGCGTAGCCGCCGAGACCACCAATCCATCGTTTCTCGCAGTACATCCGAACCACCGATTCCTTTATGCGGTCAACGAGGTCGGCAAATACAAAGGAGAGAAGAGCGGAGCCGTCAGCGCCTTTGCCATCGATCGCGCGACCGGCAAACTAACGCTGTTGAATGAAGTGGCGTCGAAGGGGGCGGATCCCTGCTACATAACCGTAGACAAAACTGGAAAGTATGTTCTGGTGGCCAACTACACCGGGGGCAGCATTGCAGTATTCCCCGTGCTTGAGGATGGACGACTGGGTGAGGCTTCGGCGTTCATACAGCACATTGGCCACGGCACAAATCCGGAGCGGCAGGAGGGACCGCACGCCCACTCCATCGACTTATCGCCCGACAACCGCTTCGCCATCGTCGATGACCTCGGCCTGGACGAGACGCTCGTCTACAGATTCGACAGCACCAAGGGTTCGCTTACCCCTAACGACCCGCCATTCGCCAAGGCCAATCCCGGAGCAGGGCCCAGGCACTTCGCCCTTCACCCCAACGGCAAGTTTGCCTACGTAGTCAACGAAATGGAGTCCACGGTTTCCGTCTTTAGCTATGACGGCGCCGCTGGCGTCTTGCGCCCGCTGCAAACGATTTCGACTTTCCCCAAAGATTTTTCCGGGCACAACGACGATGCCGAGATTGAGGTCCATCCTTCCGGCAAGTTCCTCTACGCCTCGAACCGCGGCCATGACAGCATTGCGGTATTCGCAATTGACCCGAAACAAGGCACTCTGACGCTGGTCGAGTACGCGCCCACAAAGGGTCAGACTCCCCGCAGCTTTGAGATCGCCCCGGGTGCCTCGCTGCTGTTTGCGGAAAACGAAAAATCAAATAACATCGTCGTCTTTCACATCGACTCGAAAACCGGCCGCCTGACGCCCACCGGCAAGGTTCTGGACGTAGCGGAACCCGTCTGTGTGAAATTCGTACCGATCGACTGACAGCTTCGCTTCGTCAGGGGTTATTTCTTCTGGATAAACCTTCGCCGGACCAGATGGGTGTTGGCATCAGACTTGATCTCGTCATATTTCAGGCAGCTGATCGAACCATCCACTTCCAGCACGGCCAGCGCGACATCGCTGCACTGGGCGATGCCGTGCTCGCGCAGCGCGCGCTGCAGCTCGTCCATGCTGATGTGCTCCTTCGCCATGTGCGACTCAATGGGTTGCCCATCGTGAATCAGCAGGCTCGGTTCACCCTGAACCACGCGCCGGAAACCCCGATTGGAGCCGGAAAGACTCCCCACCAGGTAGTTCAGCAACAACAGGGTGGAAGCCGCTACTACGCCCCCCATCAGCGACGTGTCGGGCCCGGTCATCGCGTTCTGCACGGAATTGGAAAGCAGCAACAGCAGCGTGAGGTCGAACGGCGTCATCTGCCCCACCTCGCGCTTGCCGCTGAGGCGCACCCCAATCAGCACGACCAGATAGATCACGCCCGTCCGCAGTGCGATCTGCAGCAGGACCTGTCCAGCTGCCGGGAATAGCACTCCGTTCAATTGGCCGTCACCGGTGTGGGGGCGCCCTTCGGCGTGCTCAGGTACCCCGTAGCTTTGTTCTTGTCGACGGTCCAGACCACCAACTCAAACAACAGGTGTTCCCGTCCCGAATAGAACTGAATCGGCTCGGCGACGGTACGATCCCTCTTCTCGATGGTCTTGTCGTCGGCAGTCACATTCATCGTGAACTTGCCGTGCTTGGCATCAGCCTTCTTGAGCTGGAGGCTCACCGTCGCGACCGGCTGCGGCTTCGCTCCCCGGAGCAGTGTGAATTCGTAGTAGTTGCGGTCGCCCTTATGCTTGAGAATCTCCAGATCGCCGCTCGTGCGCGCAATCAAGCCGGTTTGCACGCCCAAATCACCGATCGTGCTCTGCAGCTTCGCCTTTGTTGCTTCGAGATCAGCCTTGGTGGAAGCCACGTCGGTCTTGACCCCGCCGACGTCGGTCCTGACCCCTGCCACTTCCCCGTTCACCTGCCCGAACTGCTCTTTCGATTCCTTCTCTTGCTGCGCCAGTCGGGATTCATCAGCCCTCTGTTGCGCCTGTAGCGCGCCGGCGCGCTCCATCAGCTCCTTCTTGGTCATGCCAAGCTTTTGTGCAATCGTCTCTTCCTGAGCCTCGGAGGATTGCACGCGCTTTTGCAATTCCGCGACTTGCGCCTGGCTCGCGCTCAGGTCCGAAGTCAGCTTCTCGATGTGCTGTCCGGTGGTCACGTACCCAAAGACCGTCGCCGCGATAAAAATGACCGCCAGGACAACGAGAATCCACTTCCCTGCACTCGACTGCTGTTCTACCTGCATCTGTTCGCCTTCTTCCGGCATTCGTTCCTCCAGGATTAACCGCCTTAGCAGCGGGGGTCCTTTCAATTGTTTAGCAGAAGCGCCGCAGTGTCAATTAGCTCGCGAAGGGCAGCGGTGGTCCGCCCCATTTGCGGCGAATATCAACGGCGAAGGGCCAGAGCTTCCCGCAGCATAGGTTCGGGATCGCGGCGGATCGCGGCGGCTTCTGGCCCAACCCGACTTTCGGCTCGCTTGCTGGCATCGGCCAGGAACTGCCGCTGCGATGCGTCCGGGAGAGCATCCTGCAGCTTCGCAGATTTCACCAGGCACGCGTAAGCCAGCCGAGCCGGAAACCCCGCGCTGTCGAGAAAACGCCCATAGGCAAGCCAGTCTTCGGCACTGGAGGTCCGGTCGCCAATCGAATCATCCAACTGTAGGGCGTGCTGGTAAAGCTGAAGCGCCTGATCCAGCTTTCCGGCTTCCACTAGGAGTGCCGCTTCATTCACGTCGGCGATGCTCTCCAGTTTGGTTTGCTTGGTCTGAGCCGCAATGGTTGCCGCCAACTCATAGGACTGAACGGCCAGTGCTTTCTGGGACGCCCGCGCCTGGCAATCTGCCATGCGCAGCGCAATCGCAATCACCTTCTCCGGCTGCGGACGCTTTGCCGCCGGCTGCCGCGCAACTGCGGTAAGAAACACCTTGTAGTGTCCGGCTGCGGCTTGAGCCTTGCCTTCGTGATCGAGTTCGTTTGCCAAATAAAGATGCGCGAGCATTTGGCCCGGATCGGCGGAAATCGCCTGGTTCCAGCTATCCACCGCCTGATCGGGTTGACCGAGGCGCAGCGCCAGCAGACCGCGATCCACCAGAAGATTTGCATCTTTGGGAGCGTACTTGAGGGACGCGTCCGTCAAGCCGAGAGCCTCATCGAAACGCTCTTGCCCGATCAGGAATTTCAGCAGCGCCTGGCGCGGCGCGGGATCGGCAGGGTTGGCCTGAATTGCCTTTCGCCACGCCGCTTCTGCAGGCTGCGCGTGACCTTCGTCCAGCTCGCGCCGGGCCAGACGCATCTGCACCGAGGTATCAAAAGAATCCATTGCCGCCGCACGCTGCAAATCGCGAAGATTATCGGCATGCAGCGACAGATAATACCGGACCTGATCCACCGTTCCCAACAATAGCAACACAAGGGCAGCCCCTACCCGAAGTTGGCGGGCGCCAGCGGTTCCGCCCGTAAGCCAGCGCCAGGCCTGAGACAACCGGCTTCCGGCTCCAGAGGCTGCATCGGAAATGCGATCACGCGAGTTCAGCAAAAGAGCCGCGATCCGTCCATCGCGCAGTTTCCAGATGGCGCCGTCCAGAAGGAAGTGGTGAATGTTCACCAGCGCGGTGAAGATCAGAAAACTGGTGGTGAAGTCGTGATGGAACACGCGGCTCGCCAGCCAGGGTCCGGGAACAAATAGCGCGATGCCGCCGGCAATCAGCACGGCGAAGTACGCCCACGCACGCCAGGGCCGACTGCCGGTTCCCGCCGCCTCGCGACGCGCGTAGTAACTGGTAATCCACAGGTACTGCGCCGAGTGCATAACGGCAAGCACGCCCGAGCTATAACGGCTCTGCGGGATTTCCAGGCCTTTGATAAGCGAAATACCCGCCGGCAACACAAACCACAGAAACTGCGATGAGAATAAAGTCAGTGAAGGGAGCAGTTTTCGCCAGCCCGTCTCTTTTGCCAGGCGCGAGAGACCAAATGCAGCGAGCGCGACAAACGCCACTGCAAGCAGGATCTGCTCCCATCGGCTCACTATCGCGGGAATTCCAAGGGAAATAAAAAGAGGGTCGGCGGAAGCCCCGGTATGGAAGCCCAGAAACAGGATCAGATACGAAGCGATGAATGCTCCGTAGAGCGCCCGGCGCACCGCCTCACTCGGCTTCGCTCCTGCCCGGCGCGCGAACATCATGAACAACCCGTAGTTCTGTCCGCTGTAATGCCACGGACTCCAGGTCAGATAGATCGTAAAGATCCAGGGCAAAATCCGAACCCAGGAATGCGCCAACACCAGCGTCAGCACGATCAGCGCCGTGATGTGTACCGTGAAAATGCGGTATTTGTGAAAGTCTTCCTCGCGATGGTAGGCGCGATAGATCGTCGCCATGTAATGCGGGTAATTGAAAAACAGCGCCAGGGCATAGAAAGCGACCGACCAGGCGCGCGCGCTCGACGCAATCGAGAAGTAAGAGATCAGCAACAGCGGGGCCGACCACGCTCCGCATCCCACCATCAGATCGAGCCATGGAGAGTAGATCCACGGCGATGCCGGAGCAGTTCCCTCGCTCGGATTGGGCTTTGATGTCGCCATCGCTGTTTAGTGGTTTGACCGGATTATAGGCGGCGGAAGGGTAACCACCCGGGTAACGAAAGTAACTGAGTCCTCTACAATGCGGAGGTGAAGAATTGGGATGTAATCGTAATCGGCGGCGGCATCATCGGACTCTCGTTGTCGATTGAGCTAAGAAAAAAAGGCGCGACGGTTCTCGTCGTTGAGCGGGGCGAGCCCGGCCGCGAAGCGTCACACGCCGCCGGCGGCATGCTGGTCGATTGCCTTGTCGAAACGCCCGCCGTCCTGCAGCCGCTCGCCACCGCCAGCGCTCGCATGTATCCCGAGTTCGCCCACGAGATAGAAGTGGAATCGGGCATGAAAGTTGATCTACGCGACCAGGGCACGATTTTCTTTCCCTCGACCGCCAACGTTTCTCACCCGGCATTGCAGGCAGCGACGCTTCCAGTCTCCTCTGCTCGAACTCGAACCAGCGCTTGCTGATTTCAATCGGCCGGCTTTCTTTCTGCAGGAGCGCAGCGTCGATCCGCGCGCGCTCACCACCGCCGCGCTCCACGCGGCGAAGCACCGCGGTGTGGATATTTCGTCGGGCGACGAAGTCACTGCAGTCAACGTTTCGAGTGGCCGGGTCGGCGGCGTCATCACGACCAAGACCTCATTCCAAGCGCCCAAAGTCGTCAACTGCGCTGGCGCATGGTCGGGCCAGATCGCCCCTCACGCCTTCCCCACCCGCCCCGTTAAAGGACAAATGCTCTGCCTGGTCTCACCCTCCCGCAATCTGCTTAAGCATGTAATCCGTGCGCCCGAGGTTTACCTGATCCCGCGCAGCGACGGAAGAATCCTGGTCGGAGCCACAGTCGAAGAAGCAGGATTCGACAAGCGCACCGATGTCACCACGATTCAGCGCCTGCACCGTGCCGCAATCGCTCTGCTTCCCGAACTGCGCAATGCAAAGATTCTCGAAGACTGGGCCGGCCTGCGTCCCGGAACTCCCGATGCATTGCCGATTCTCGGCGCAACCGCGACTCCCGGCTATTACGTAGCCACCGGCCATTTCCGCGACGGAATTCTTCTCGCCCCAATCACAGCGCAAGTCATGGCTGAAGTAATTACCGGAACCAACTGCAACTACGACCTCAAACCCTTCTCACCAGCCAGGTTCTCGAAGGACCAAGCTGCCTAAAGCCTGCGAATCCCTCCGTAGAGACGTAGCTTGCTACGTCTTGGCGGTGCGCTTACCGCCGCCCCTCGCCCAACTCCTTCGGGTATACTGAAACGTTTCGGCGACCGCAGTAGTTCGCACCGTTGCGCTCTCGCAGAAAGGATCAACCCATGGCTTCTCCCGCAGTAGATTTCGCCCGCAATAATCAGCAGCGTTTTCTCAGCGAACTCAAAGATCTTCTCCGCATCCCCAGCGTCAGCACCCTCGACGAACACAAGCCCGACGTACAAAAAGCCGCCGATTTCGTGGCCAACGAACTCCGCCGCATCGGCATGGAAAACGTCGAGGTCATCCCCACCAAGGGCCATCCCCTGATCTACGCCGACTGGCTGCACGCTCCTGGCAAGCCCACCGTGCTCTGCTACGCGCACTACGACGTGCAACCGCCAGACCCGCTCGATGAATGGCACACTCCACCCTTCGAGCCCACCGAGCGCAACAACAATATCTATGCCCGCGGAGCAGTCGACGACAAAGGCCAGCTCTGGATGGAAGTGAAGGCTCTCGAATCGCTGATGAAGTCCGGCAACGGCACACTCCCCATCAACGTCAAAGTAATTTTTGAAGGCGAAGAAGAAGTCGGCGGCGAATCCATCACCGAGTACGTCCACAAGCAGAAAGCCAAGCTGAAAGCCGATTTCGCTCTGGTCTGCGACACCGAGCTTTTCGCTCCCAATCTTCCCACACTGTGCGTAGGCCTTCGCGGCCTGGTTTACACCGAAATCGAAGCAGTCGGCGCAAAGGTCGACCTACACTCGGGCGTCTACGGCGGCGCCGCGCCAAATCCCTTCTTCGCCTTGATCGAAATCATCAGCAAACTGAAAGACGCCAAAGGCAAAATACTCATCCCCGGCTTCTACAAGAACGTGAAAGCGCCCAGCAAAGATGAACTCAAAGCCTGGAAGCGCCTTCCCTTCAACGAGGAGCATTACCGCAAAACCGAAGTCGGCTCCAAAGTTCTAACCGGCGAGCCCGGCTATTCGGTTCTGTATCGCACCTGGGCACGCCCCACGCTCGAAGTCCACGGCATGCCCGGCGGATTCATCGCGGCCGGCGCCAAGACCGTGATTCCTGCCAAAGCCGCAGCCAAGGTCTCCATGCGCCTCGTGCCCAATCAGGATCCCGACGACATCCTGAAGAGATACACAGCTTTCGTGAAGAAGCTAACGCCCAAGGGCATCGAAACCAAAATCAAAGTGTGGAGCAAAGGCCCGGCCTGCGTGGTCGGCACCGACAATCCCTACATCAAGGCCGCGACTGAAGCGTTACACGACACATTCAAGAAGGAAACCGTCTTCATCCGCAGCGGCGGATCGATCCCCATCGTCAACGATTTCTACCAGGGTCTGAAAATCCCCAGCGTAATGATGGGCTTCGGGCTCCCCGACGACAACCTGCACGCCCCCAACGAAAAATTCCACATCCCCAACTTCCACCACGGCATAGAAACCATCTGCCTGTTCTTCGAAAAGCTGGGAGGAAAGTAAAGCGCCATCGAGAACTTTGTGGGGACAGCCGCCTCGCCTGTCCCATGAGCGAAGCGAGGCGAAATCAAGATGGTGCTTCGTTGTTTTGACTTCCCCGAAGACCGGGCCTACGATTCTGCCGAAAGGGTTGGGGGCCCTCTCGACTGCTTAACCAGATCATCTCGCACTACCGGGTCATCGAGAAGCTCGGAACCGGCGGCATGGGTGTGGTGTACAAGGCCGAGGATCTCAAACTCGGCCGCTTCGTCGCTCTGAAATTCCTGCCGGACGAATTTGCCAATGATCCCGTGAGCCTCGAGCGCTTTCAGCGCGAAGCTCGCACCGCCTCGGCCCTCGACCATCCAAATATCTGCACCACCTACGAAATCGGAGAACATGAAGGCCGTCCCTTCATCGCCATGCAATATCTAGAGGGCGTAGCCCTCGCCCATCGCATCGCCGGACGGCCCCTCGAAATCGAGACCGCGATCGAACTGGGCATTCAGGTCGCTGACGCTCTCGACGCCGCCCACGCCAAAGGCATCATTCATCGCGACATCAAGCCCGGCAATATTTTCGTGACCGAGCGCGGCCAGGCCAAGATACTCGACTTCGGATTGGCAAAAATCGCTTCCCGCTCCGCCTCCAGCTCGGCGACGTCGGCAACTTCAGGCGCTCAGTGCTACGCAGGAACAGATGACGAGTCGCGGCTCTGCCCTGGGAACCGTTGCCTTCATGTCGCCCGAGCAGGCCCTTGGGAAAGAGCTGGACGCGCGTACCGATCTGTTTTCCTTCGGCGCAACGCTCTATGAAATGGTGACCGGCGCGCCGCCTTTCCGCGGCGACACCACGGCGGCGATCTTTGACTCCATCCTGCATCGCGCTCCGGTCGCACCGGTGCGGCTCAGCCCGGAGGTTCCCGCGGAACTCGAACGCATCATCAACAAGGCGCTGGAAAAAGACCGGAACTTGCGCTACCAGCACGCGGCAGATATTCGTACCGACCTGCAGCGCCTGAAACGAGACAGCGAGTCGAAGCGTATCGCGATCGCGGAGCCAGACGAAGTGGAAGCTCCTGCGGCAAGTTCAGGAAAAGCCAGCAGTCGGCGCCCGGTTCGTCTGCGCTCGAAAGTTCCTCGCGCCGGCGGCGGCCTTCGCACTCATCGTTCTTTCCGCCACCTTGCTCTATTTCCATTTCCGCAAGCCAGCGCAACTCACCGACAAGGACGTAATCGTGATCGCCGACTTCGCCAACACCACCGGCGATCCCGTATTTGACAGCACTCTGAAGGAAGCTCTAACAGTCGATCTGGAGCAATCGCCTTTTCTCAACGTGCTCTCGGACCGAAAGTTGAGCGAGACGCTGAAGCTGATGGGAAGGACACCGGACCAACGTGTAACCCAGGACGTAGGCCGCGAAGTTTGCGTGCGCACCGGGAGCAAGGCTTTGCTCGCTGGCTCCATCGCCGGCCTAGGCAGCCACTATGCGATTGCTCTGAAGGCGATCAGCTGCCGGACTTCCGATGTTCTGGGGGCAGCTCGGGCCGAGGCGGAGAGCCGCGAGAAAATCCTGCAAACACTTGGGGATGCCGCCGCCGTTTTGCGCGGTAAGCTGGGCGAATCCCTCGCGTCAGTGCAGAAGTTTGACAAGCCGCTCGACGAAGCCACCACTTCATCCCTTGAGGCGCTTCAGGCTTACACCGAAGGCGACCGGCTGGCTCGCGAAAAAGGCGACACCGACGCGCTTCCCTTGCTCAAGCGCGCAGTCGAGCTCGATCCCAACTTCGCCCGCGCCTACGCCTCACTGGGCATTCGTTACAACAATCTCGGCCAGGCTACGCTGGCGATTGAGAACGTGCGCAAAGCGTATGAGTTGCGCGACCGGGTCAGCGAGCGCGAGAAGTATTACATCTCCTGCACCTATTTCACGCTGGTCACCGGTGAGTTGGAGAAAGCCATTCAACAATATGAATCGTGGATCCGTGATTACCCAAGGGATTACGTCGCCCTGACGAATCTCGGAGTGAATTACTTCACCATGGGGCAGTTCGAAAGAGCGGCCGCAGTCACCCGGGATGCACTGCGCCTGGAGCCCGCTTCCATCCTTGGCTACAACAATCTTGGAGTGGCGTATTTTTCCATGAACCGGCTGGACGAGGCGAAGTCCGCGTTCGACGAAGCGCTCGCGCAAAAGCTCGACGGCCCTTACCTGCGCCAATCTATTTACTACCTCGACTTCTTGCGCAAGGATGCACCCGGCATGCAGCAGCAGTTCGCCTGGGCGATGGGCAAGCCGGGTGCGGAGGATATTCTGCTGTCGGCAGAGTCCGACACGCAGGCCGATTACGGCCGTCTGCAGAAGTCGCGTCAGCTCTCTGCACAAGCCGAAGACTCAGCCAAGCGCAACGACTCCAAAGAAACGGCCGCGTTCTGGCAAGGCAATGAGGCGATTCGCGAGGTCGAGTTCGGCAACGCCGCCGAAGGCCTAAAGCAGGCACGCGAGGCTCTGGCCCTGGCTCCCGGCCGCGATGTAAAGGTGGAAGCCGCGCTGGCCTTAGCCCGCGGAGGCGATGTTGTTGCCGCCGAAAAACTAGTGGACGCGCTCAATCAAGAGTTCCCGCTCGATACGCTCATGCAGAATTATTGGCTTCCCACGGTGCGGGCAGCGATTGCGTTGCAACGGCACGATTCAGCCCAGGCGATCGCAATTCTGCGCGCCTCCATCCCATATGAGTTGGCCGATCCGCCGCCGTTTTCCGCCGGCACCATGTATCCGGTTTACCTGCGCGGCCAAGCCTATCTGGCCTTCGAAAAAGGAGCCGAAAATGCCGAACTGGCTGCCGCCGAGTTTCAGAAGATTCTCGCCCATCCCGGCGTGATCGTGAACTTTCCCGTGAGCACTCTATCTCATCTTGGCCTCGCACGGGCCCGCGCCATCTCAGGCGACAAAACCGGTGCCCGCACCGCCTACCAGGATTTCTTTGCCCTCTGGAAAGACGCCGATCCCGACCTCCCAATTCTGAAGCAGGCCAAAGCGGAGTACGCGGACTTGCGGTAGCCGGCCGCTGACGCAAGCACACGGCATGCGTCTGCCATTGTTTCCAACGCTCGATTGCGCTACCATAATCCTGCTCTCGCGGTTCTCCCACCTCGTCCCTCCTTCACCCAAAGACCAGGCATCAGCTGCAATGCATGTGCAACCCAACGCGCTCGCGCTTAAGGCCATACAATATATAGTGTTATATTGCTTGACCCCGCCCCGATTTCACCGTTACAGTAGCTCTAATTTGTGCCCTCCCCGTCCAGCCGGGGACGGAAAAGGTCTGAGCAAGCATCGTTTCGGCGCTGGAGGTACCGGTTTGGTAAACAGGCAGGCAATCAGCACATCGGAAAACTGGCCACTGACAACTGGCCACTGGCCACTGCTTCTCCAAGGAGTTCACGTTGCTTAAACTGAAGCGGCTTCAGATTCTCGGCTTCAAATCGTTTTGCGATCGCACCGACCTCAAGTTTCACGGGGATGGCATCGCCGCCATCATCGGTCCCAACGGCTGCGGCAAGTCAAACATTGCCGACGCCATTTCCTGGGTGCTCGGCGAGCAGTCGGCCAAGACGCTGCGTGGGTCGCGCATGGAAGATGTAATCTTCGCCGGCACCCGCGACCGCAAGCCCACCGGCATGGCTGAGGTCTCGCTCACCCTTATCGATCCCGAAGAGTATCCCGGTCCCGACGCCGACGCGCCCACTGAGATCGACATTCAGGATGAACTTCCCGGTGAGTGCCGAGGCATTGCGACGTCCAGCCGAAGACTGGGATGAAGCAGCCATCCGCGCTCGCACCGCCGACGAAACCGACCGCGCCGTCGAAGAAGCCCAGCCTGGCCGACTCGAAGAAGTAGAAGTTCCGCGATCGAAGGTAAGTACGCTCGCGGTCGCCTTCCCCGACGATGAACCGGTATTCGCCCTGCCCGTGCACGCAGTCGTGCCGGTCGCAACTTCCGCGGCCGTAAGCGGAGCAACCCAGGTTGTGCTCAAGATCCGCCGCCGGAAATTCGACCAGCAGCAATTCCGCACCGGAGAAATCGTGGTCACGCGCCGCCTGTTCCGTTCCGGCGACAGCGAATATTTGCTCAATGGCAAACTCTGCCGCCTGCGCGATATTCAAGAACTTTTCATGGGCACCGGCCTGGGACCGGAGACCTACGCCCTGATCGAACAGGGACGCATCGGCCAGATTCTCAGCAGTCGTCCCACCGACCGCCGGGCGATTCTCGAAGAGGCTGCCGGAATCACGAAGTTCAAAACCAAGAAACGCCTGGCCGAAGCCCGCCTCGAAGATGCCAAGCTGAACCTAGCCCGTGTGAACGATATTTTCGACGAAGTCACCCGGCAGATGAATTCGCTGAAGCGCCAGGCATCAAAAGCAGAACGCTACGCCAAGTTGCGGGAGGAGATGCGGGCCCATTTGCGCGTGGTCCTGGCCAGCAAATTTGCCGCCGTTGAACAGGAAAGCACTGAACTCGACGCTCAGCTCAATGCTCTGGCCGAAGACATGCAACACCGCGCGGCATCGGTCCAGCAATTTGAGTCGGAGCACCGAGAAAGCACCGAGCGTGGCTATGCGATTGAGGGCGAGCTCCGCGAGAATCGCGACCGCCTGAGCCAGATCGATTTGGAGATCGATCGTGCCCGCGCCCGCCGCCAGCACAATGACGAACGCTGTGCCGAACTCGTAGTTCGCTCAGCCTCGGCGGAAGCGGAGCTGGCCCAAGCCCGGCACCGCCTGACCGCGCTTGAGGCGGAGCGCGATTCCAACCGTCAAGTTCTGGAATCTGCCGCCGGCGACCTGGCCGCGGCGCGCCACGAGCTGGCGCTCTCCCAGCAGGAAGCCACGGCTGCGGCAGCCGCGCTCGCTGAACTCGAGCACCAGCAGGAAGAGTCTCGCGTCGCCATCTTCGACGCTGTATCGTCGGCCTCGCAGCTTCGCAACCAGCTGGCGCAAGCCGAGGAGCGCCTCGCGGGCACGGATCGCGAGGCCCGGCGTCTGCAAACTGAAATCACCAGCGCCAACCTCCAGGTGGATGCGTTCGGCGGCCAGCGTGGACAACTCGCCCTCGAGTTCGAAACGGTCACGCAGCGCGTCGCCGGCATCAGCGAAGAGATCAGCCAGCTTCGCCGCCTGATCGATGCCCGGCGCCTCGACGAGACGAAAGCGAAAACTGATCTCGATGCGCTGCGCGCCGAGTTTGCCACGGCTCTCGGCAAGAAGGGATCGCTCGAGGCGGTCATTGCCGAACACGGATACTCCACCGAGTCGGTCCGCCGCCTTTTCCAGTCCGGAGTAATGCAGAGCGGTCTCGCTCCGGTCGGCGTGCTCGCGGATTTTCTTGAAGTCGAGCCGCGCTTTGAGCGCGTCGTCGAAGACTTCCTGCGCGACGAGTTGAACTACATTGTGGTCAAGTCCTGGGACGCCGCCGACGAAGGCCTCCGCCTGCTGCGCAGCGACGTCGACGGCCGCGCCACTTTCCTGGTTCATCCCGAAGATTCGCAGGCCAAGTTCTCTTTCATTCTGGACGAAGCGGCACACTGCGCGCCGCCCACCGCTTCCATCGTGCCGCTGAAGAACACGATTCGCGTGCTCGACGGCTTCGGGAAGTCGCTGGAGGTCATTCTTCCAAAGCTTCGGGACGGTTACATCGTTCCCGGCTCCGACACCGCGCGTGGCCTTGCTCTCGAGAATCCCGATGCATTCTTCCTGTCGCAATCCGGGGAATGCTTCCACAATGTCACCGTTACCGGCGGCAAACAACGCGCCGAAGGCCCGCTTTCGATGAAGCGCGAGCTCCGCGAGGTTCTCCGACAACTGGAGGATCTGGAGCGTGCTCTTCGTGACGAGGAAATGCGAGTGCTCACGCTCGGCCGGGAAATCAAGGACCTCACTTCCCTGCTGGAACGTCTCGACGAAGAAAAACGGGGGGCCGAGCATCAGTCGATGACCTCAGGCCACTTGCTTCAGCAGCTCGATTCGGAGATGGCTCGCGTCACTGAGCGCATGAACGTTTCGCAAGCGGAGTTGCAGCGCCTTGCCGCAGAACGCTACGAGCAGGAATCCATCATCACGACGCGGCAGTCGGAGCTGGCCGCACTCGACGAGACTAGCGCCCAACTGGAGCAGCAAATCGCTGCCGCCCAGGAATCTCTCGGCGCCCTGCGCCAGCGTCGCGAAGACGCGGCCCAGACAAGCTCGCAGCGGGTTGCCCGGGTCGCGGCGCTGGAAGAGCGTCATCGATCTGCCACTGCCGTTCTTGGACGCATCGATTCCCTCTTCACCGAAATGGGTGAGCGCCTGCATGCGCTGGCCTCGCAGATTGAAGCTGCTGCCGCGGAAAAGCTGCAACGCGGAACGGAGAATCTCGAACTCGAGCAACAAGCCGCCGATTTCGGGGCTGAGCGGAACGCAGGGAGGGCGCGGGAGGGGCTGCTTCAATTCGAAAAAGATCAACTCCGCGCCCGGCTCTCCGAAATCGACGAGCTTCTCCACCATTCCCGCCAACTCCTCGACCAGGCCCGCGACCGCCGGGGCGAGCTGCAGGCCGCCGCCGCCAAGCTGCAGGCCGACGCCATGTACATGGCGGAAACTTGCCTGAACGAGCTCGGAATCGAACGCGCCGCTTTGCTGGCCGACACGACACTGGCCCTGGTCACTGGTGACGAACTGGCGGCTTGCGATCAGCTGCATCGCGACATGCGTGCCAAGCTGGAAGCCATGGGTCCGGTGAACATGATGGCGCTCGAAGAGTATCGCGAGACCGCCGAGCGGCACACTTTCCTCGATACGCAACGCAAAGACCTGATTTCCTCCATCGATAACACAACCGCGACCATACGCGAGATTGAAGAAGTCTCGCGCCAGAAGTTCCAGGAAGCCTTCGCCAAGATCAATGAGAACTTCGGGGAGACTTTCAAGAAACTCTTCGGCGGCGGACACGCCTTCATGAAGCTGACCGATGAAGAAAACTCGACCGAGAGCGGCATCGACGTGGTCGCATCCCCTCCTGGTAAGCGGCTGCAGAGCGTGTTGCTGCTCTCGGGAGGCGAAAAGGCGCTAACCGCGCTGGCCCTGCTGGTCGGCATCTTCCAGTTCACGCCTAGCCCGTTCTGCATCCTTGACGAGGTCGACGCCCCTCTGGACGAGGCCAACATCGCACGCTTCACCGACCTTGTGAAAGAAATGAGCCTGAAGACGCAATTCGTCCTCATTACTCACAGCAAGAAAACCATGAGCATAGCCCCTGTGCTTTACGGCGTAACCATGCAGGAGCCCGGTGTCTCGAAGCTGGTCTCAGTGCGCTTCGGGGCGGCGTAGATCAAAGCGCCTAGCAGGCTAGGCCAGGGTTCGGTTTCGGAACCTTTCGGTTTCGAGCCTTCCTGTTTTGGAACCTTTCAAGAGGGAGGTGAAATTGTTTAGGTATCACTTCTTTCGTATCGAGGATACTGAATCTGGCATCAAATGTGCAGGAGGAGTTGCGATGTCAGTTTTCGACGAGAAATATAGAGTCGTGGGCGTCGAGAGTGACCGCTTGCTCTTGCGAGGAGTTCTTAGCGGTGATGTGCTGACCATTGTCAACTCCGAGCCCGAGGTTCCTCTCACCCAGGAAGAGTATCCGCTGGGCAAATTGATCGCTCTCACCGACCCATCCAGTACGCCTCTGAATTAGAAGGGGCGATCCGTAGTTCCAGCAGGAAAAACCACCAGACTGGGCGCAGTGTCCTTCACGACATCGCCGGAATCTGCATCGTACTCGCGGAATCCGTGGAAGTGGAGTTAATCTAAAGGACTGAAGACTTGAGGAGGGTGCGTGCGCTGCGGACGATGCGGCAATGAGAATGCCGAAGCCAACCGCTTTTGCGGAATGTGCGGAGCGTCTCTGGTGGCGACGACTCAGACTGCGGGGCAGTCTCCCACGTCCACGGAAAACGCAGCAGCACCCAGCCAGGCCGCGATTCCGGTGCCGCCCGTTCCAGTAGCGCCCAGACATGCGGTCGAGGCGCCCCTCGCTGGGTCTGCAGGATTGAACAGTGCGACCGCGGAACGGCGTCCGGCGCCGCTTCGGACTGAAGTTCGACCTCAGGTTCGGTCGACTGCGGGACCGGTGATCACTGGGCACTCCTTTCTGGGGTTGAGTACTCCCGGACCCGCGATTGATCGTCATGCTGAGCATGACCCTCTGCGGCCGTCCTCCAATCTGGACTATCTTCTCGAGGATGAGGAAGAACCAAAGCGGAGCCGGGGCAAGCTGATTTTGATTGTGGTCGCGCTGGGGTTGGCGGTGGGATTCGGGTACCTGCACTGGAAGCAGGGAGGCTTCGACTGGCTGAACGCGGGCGACAAGAAATCGGCGGCGACGAAGCAAACGGCGGACGCTGCGCAGGGCCCGGATTCCGGAGGCACGACGGGACCGGCGACTCCGGGCGGCACTGCTCCGGCGCGGGGCGCCAGCGACACCGGGACGGCTCCCACCACGGGTGGCACGGCAGCGAGTCCGGCGGAAACTGCTGCGGGGCAAACGGCCCCTTCGCAGACTAGTTCGCAAACTCCTCCGTCTCAGACCATTCCTCCGCAAACCCCTTCTTCTCAACCCATTCCTTCGCAAGCCCAGCCCAGCGATCCCAACTTGCCCGTGGTCTCTGCGCCACTGCCCGCCGGGTCTGATGCTGACCGGCAAACTCCGCCGACCGAGCCGCCTCCTGAACGGAAAGCGGCGGCGCGCAAGCCCTCGCCGGCGAAGGTTGTGGCCGCTAAGCCGTTTGATCCTGTGGCTGACGCGGAACGCTATATCTATGGACGCGGGGTGCGGCAGGATTGTGATCATGGCCTGCGGTTGATGAAGCCAGCGGCGGAACAGTCCAATACCAAGGCGATGATCTCGCTGGGTGCGCTGTACTCAACCGGAACCTGCACGCCGCGTGACTTGCCGACGGCCTATCGCTGGTTTGCGCTGGCTCTACACAAAGACCCCGACAATCAAGCGCTGCAGGACGACCTGCAGAAATTGTGGAGTCAGATGACGCCGCCGGAGCGTCAACTTGCCATCAAGTTGAGCCAGTAAGCGCAGACTTCCCTCGTCTGCTTATTTGGCCGCCTACTTTTTGTTCAATCCTCTGGCCTTGATCAATCTTTCGAGGTTGCGTTGTGTCCTTTCAATATTCAATGGTAGTGATCACCACCAACACCGGGCACCAGGCCCTGGGCTATCCAGGGTAGCCTAACGTAGCGCCCTGATTAGATGTCCCGTTGTACCTCGCTCGCATGGGGAGGTTGCAGGGGCCCTGCGCTTATCCTAGGATCGCAGAACACGACATCCACGCCTTACCTTCCCAGATTAGGAAAATTTGGTTGAGAAGGAA
The DNA here is from genome assembly GCA_963770235.1 of uncultured Acidobacteriaceae bacterium. Taxonomy (GTDB): domain Bacteria; phylum Acidobacteriota; class Terriglobia; order Terriglobales; family Acidobacteriaceae; genus Sulfotelmatobacter. The sequence goes on from CAVYOW010000015.1 coordinate 43,224, forward strand.
AGGTTGGATGTCACAGGCGGACGAATTTACTTGTGGAAAATTGCGGGTTACACGGCAGTGCCTGAAGGCGCGACTCATAATGTCGCACTTACGATATGCCTGAAGGCATACCTGATACAAAGCCAATCGCTTGCCCGAGGTAGTGTCCGGCTGCTATGTTTTCGCCAACAGCTCTTGGGAGTAGTTGTCCTGGCTACGAAAGCAATCCAAGAGAGCTGATTTTGCGTATATCTATATAAGGAATGGACCTGGCGTTTGTTGAGTCCGCAACCACAAAGCATCTCGGATCTGGCCCTGGTAACGGGGCTGAAGTCCGGCGATCAGGGAGCGATGGCGGAGCTCTATGACCGCTATTCTTCGGTGGTGTATGCGGTTGCCTTGCGGGTGCTGGGCGATACCGGGGCGGCGGAAGACGTGCTGCAAGAAGTCTTTCTGCAGTTGTGGCGCAAACCGACTGCCTTCGATGCGGCGCGCGGCAGTCTGGGAAGCTGGCTGGCCGTGATCACTCGCAACCGCGCGATTGACTCCCTCAGAAAGCGGCGGCCCGAAACGGATATTGAGGATGTCGTGTTGTCGGTGGCGCCCGACTTGGCGGGAGAAGCGGAGCGGGCGCGGGCGGCGGAGAAAGTGCGAGGCGTGATGGGAACGATGGCTCCGGCGCAGCGCAGCGCGCTCGAGATGGCTTACTGGGAAGGTATGAGCCATTCTGAAATCGCCGACAAGACTGGAGAGCCATTGGGGACGGTTAAGACGCGGATTCGCGCGGGCTTGATTGTGTTGCGGAAGGCGTTTCAGGGTTGAGTGAAGAGCGGAGCTGCGCTCCGCGGACAGCCGAGGGCGGCTGTCCCCACATGGCACTTTGCTTGAATTAAGAGATGAGCGAGCACGAACAATACGCTGACGATCTTGCACTGTACGCGCTGGATGCGCTGCGGGGAGAGGATCGCGCGCGCGTGGACGAACATCTGGCTACGTGTGCGGCTTGCCGGCTGGAGCTGGAGCAACTGCGCGGCGATACGGCGTTGCTGGCGCTGGCGGCGGCGGGGCCGAGGCCTCCGCTGCGAGCGCGGAAGAGGTTGCTGGACGCGGTGGCGCGGGAGGCACAGGTACCAAGGCTCGTGGAAACTTCGCCTCGCCGTTCGTGGTGGGGAGTTTTGGGCTGGGCGGCTGCAGCGGTGGTGGTGGTCCTCGCAGTGTCGTTGTGGCGGGAGAATTCTGCGCTGCGGCAGACTTTGGTGTCGGCCAGTTCGCAGGCGGCGCAGAGCAGGCGTGAACTGGAAGAGCTGCGGCGGATCGCGGCGCCGATCCTGGAGCCGGAAGCACAGCGGGTCACGCTGGTTTCGACGAAGGCTGCGCCACAGCCGCAGGGCAAGGCATTCTACCTGCGGAACCGCAGCAGCCTGGTTTTCCTGGCGAACAACATGCCGGCGCTGCCGCCGCACAAGGCTTATGAGTTGTGGCTGATTCCGGTTAGCGGCGCCCCGATTCCTGCGGGAGTGTTCAAGCCGGATGCGCAGGGCAGCGCGAGCGTGGTGAATCCTGTGTTGCCGGCGGCAGTTGAGGCGAAGGCGTTCGCGATCACCGTGGAAAACGAAACGGGGGCGATTGTGCCGACTATGCCGATTCTGATGATGGGAGCTGGCGAGTAGGGGCGAGGTTCCGTAGCCCCGTGAGCGAGAAATCTAACAGGAGTGTTGGGAGTTAGCCGCAGAACGCCTCGCTGCGCTCGGCGGGACAGCCGAGGCGGCTGTCCCCACATGAACGACTCGAGACATACACTCCGCTTATTGCTTTTCCACGACTTTCGCGGCCTTGGGCGCGTCGATATGCCCTTTTCGATAGGCGCGGGCCACGTCGCCCAGGGGCGTCTCGTACGGGAGGGAGCCGAGTTCCGACAGCGGGACCTCGCCCTTAGCATAGGTGTAAGGGGAAACAGTACTGAGCAGGCTGGTTTCCGGCGCCATGGAATGCTCGGAGGCGTGCCCGGGATGTTCCAACATCTGCATGGGCTGGGCCGTGCCGCTCAGGACGGGAGCACTTTGGGCAAAGGCGGCCGTGGCGCACAGAAGACAGAGAGCTATGATTGTGGTTTTCATAAAGATGATCCTATCCGGGGGAATTTGCATATGGATGACAAAGAACTCGCGGAATGCCCGATTAGTGCGGCTTCCGAGGGTATTATGGCAATCGGCATACCAAACCGGGGCAGGTGGGATTCGAGTTAGGGGCAGCAACTCAGGGCTAGACGCAAGAGTTTGCACATGTGTGGAAGATAGGGCTCTGGAGCCGAAAAGCCCATCCTGCGGGTGTACGGATCTCCTTCGGCTTCGCTCAGGGCAGACTTTCGACTCCGGACGTGCGTCGCGCTTGCGGCGTATGCTTCCGCTGAGGATGACAACTGGAGGAGGGCGGCAATGAGACCGAATGTGCCTCTCGCAGAACTCGTTCTGGTGCTCCTTCTATCGCTTCTTTTGCTGACCACGGGTTTGTCGGGGCAGACCGATTGCGAAAAGGGCAATGGGCCGCTGGATTCGGCTCCGCCGAAGACGATGAGCGCGCAGGACGTGATCCAGAAGTTTGGGGCGACTGAGGCGGCTGCGAAGGAAGCGCGTCTGCATTACACCTACACGCAAGACGTGCTGGTGCAGACACTTAGTGGCCAAGACGTGACGGGAGCGTTTCACGAGGTGACGAATGTTTCCTACGACGAGAAAGGCAGGCGACAAGAGAAAGTAACGTTCGCAGCACAATCTACGTTGCGCGGGGTTCAACTTACGCAGGAAGACATGGAAGATATTCGCGTCTTCATGCCACTGATGCTGACCGAGCGAGGACCTGACCCAGTACAACCTGACCTATACCGGGCAGCGGCACGTGGACGACCTGGATACATACGAGTTTCACGTGGAGCCGAAGAACAAGGAAAAGAGCAAGCGATATTTTGAAGGGCGGATCTGGGTGGATGCACAGGATTTTCAGATCGTGAAGGTGTGCGGCAAGAGCGGTCCGGACCTGATACGGAAGGGAAAGCATCAGCATTCGGACTTGCGGCCTACGTTTGTGACCTATCGCCAACAGGTGGATGGGCGCTACTGGTTTCCGGCATACACGCGATCGGATGACTTTCTTCAGTTTAAGGCTGGCTCGGTGCATGTTCGGGAAACCATAAAATATAGCGAATACCATCACGCCGCGCCGTAAGCACGAGCCGATTCGCAGATACAGCGCCTGAAGGCGCGTTCCTTTCAAAGACGGCGTTTGCGGCACGCCTTAAGGCGTGCCCTGATACGAATCCTCACCTGATCGGGCACTTCCATATTTCTTGAAGACGGAGTCGCGCGAGATCACGCCTTCCAATTGGCGTGAATTGGCGCGATTGACTACGGGCACGATCGGGTAATCGTTCACGTAGCGGAGCGCCGAGTCGAGCGGGAGATCAGGGTACAAACCAGGCAGAGACTGCGGGGGGAGAACGGAGGCGAGCGTGTGTTCGCCTTTGCCTTCACGGAAAAGGCGCAGGAGTTGGTCACGGCTGATGGTGTTCCAGCCACTGGGATGCACGCGCACGAGGAACGTGGAGTCGGTGGAATCCTGAACGCGGCGGGCGTTGGCATCGACGTAATCCTCGGCGTTGAGGATTGTGGCGGGGACAGGCAGCATGGCATCTTCGACGCGCAGGATCGCTTCTTCACGATCTTCTTCCAGTGAGGGGAGGATGAGTCCATCCTGGCGTGTGAGCATGTCGAAGATGGGAACAGTTTGCAGGCTGCGCGAGATGAGGTAGGAAAACGTGTTGGCGACGATAACGGGAACGATGATCTCGTAGTTCCCGCTGACTTCGAGGACCATGAAGACGGAAGTCATGGGGACGCGGAGGAATCCGGCGAAGAGGACGCCCATGCCGACGAGGAAGTAGGTTCCAGTAGATCCGGTGAGGTGGGGAAAAAAGAAGTGTTCGATGTCGCCGACGGCGCCGCCGAGCATGGCTCCGACGAAGAGCGTAGGAGCGAACATGCCGCCGGGAGCGCCGCTGGCGAAAGAGAGGGTAGTGGCGAGAATCTTGAGAATGGCCAGGACGGCGAGGAATTTCCAGGCGTACTGACCGTGCATGGCCTGGTCCATGGAATCGTAACCGGCGCCCATGACTTGGGGTGCGCCGAGAAACGCGATGAGCCCGATGAGCAGTCCGGCGACCGCGGGCTGAAGGTATTGCGTCCAGCGCGGCAGGGCCTTGAGCCGGGGGCGCAGATAGCCGATCGACTTGGCGAAGGCGACGGAAGCCAGGCCACCGACGATGCCGAGAACGGCGTAGGCGAGAAGCTCGCCGGGACCCTTGAAGGTGGTGACGGGAATGCGGAACAGGGGTTCACTGCCCAGAAACCAACGCACGATCACGACACTTGAGACGGCAGAGAGGACTACGGAACCGAGAATGCCGGCGCTCCAGCGTCCGATGACCTCTTCGATGACGAAGAGCACGGCGGAGACGGGAGCGTTGAAGGCCGCGGCCAGACCCGCGGCGGCGCCAACCGGAGCCATGAGCCTGAGTTTTTCGCGCGAGATCTGGAGCTGGCGTCCGAGGGCGGAAGCGATACCGGCTCCGATCTGGAGCGAGGGATCTTCAGGACCAAGCGATTGACCGGAACCTATGGCGATCGCGGAGCAGATGAATTTTCCGATGGCAGTGCGGAAGGGGATAAATCCGTTGAAGATGTAGAGCGCGGCCTTGGTCTGGTTGACGCCACTACCCCGGATGTTGGGAAACACATGCAGCACAAGCACGGCTACGACAAGACCGGCCAGTGAGGGAACCGCAAACAGGCGCCAACTGTGGGTTTGCGGGAGAGGCCCCAGCAAAGCCAGGTGCATCCAGTCAATGGCCAGGCGAAAGCATACGACGGCGAGGCCGGAAAAGATTCCGATGAAGACAGAGAGAATAAGGAAGAAAACTTCTTCATTGAAAACGCCTTCGAGTGTGGAAAACAAGCGATGGGAAGTTCGGAAACGCGGCACGGGAGCTTGCGAGGATGACACCGCAGAATTGACGGCAGAGTCTGGATTACTCATTGGCCGGCGGCCTCGCGTTTTGGGAGATCAGGAGCAGCGCCAGGTCGAGGCCTTGCGGCTGTCCGCACATCGCGACGGTCTGTTGTTCGATTTGGAAGACGACGTCCATGATGTTGTCGGGGAGATCGGTTTCGGCGGGAGAGCGGAGGCGGTCGAGGTCCGGCTGTGTGGCGGTCCAGCGGGATTGCAACGTGGAAAGAGCGGACACGGGGGAAGGCGTAGCCGCATTGAGGTCGACGCCCGTCTGCCGGGCGCACTCGATGAGGCGCCGTTCGGCCTGAGTAAAAGCAGCGGCGATGCGGCGGTTGCGTTCGGCATCGGAGATGTGACTTTGGAAAGGATTGTTGCGGAGAACGAGATCGGTGGAGGCAAGAAGTTGGAGAGTGTTGGCATCCTGAGGATTGGCGTTGATGGCAGCCTGCAAATAGCGTTGGGCGGCGGCGTAGTTGCCGGCGCGGTAGGCGGACTGGCCAGCCCCGGCCAAGGTAGCGGGGTTAGAGGGATCGAGGCGGAGAGCCTCTTCATACTGGGCCAGCGCGCCCGCGTCGTTTCGCGCTTGCCCGAAAAGTTGAGCGGCCTGGAGATGCGCGGCCGGATCGGGCGGCAAGGAAGTGGCGAGCGCCATGAGTTCGGATTTGGCATTGTCCGGAGCGCCTTTTCGTAGCAGGAACTCGATGAGCTCGATGCGAGCTTTGGTGCGGTTGGCGTCGGGGTCGGAGTTCCAGACTCCGTACATGGCGTTGTGGTAGTAGCGAGTGGCGTCCTCGATGGAACCACGGTGTGCGGCGACGCGGGCGAGAGCCAGGTTGACAGCGGCATCCTGCGGGGAGCGCTGCCAGAGAGCGATGAGGTAGGATTCGGCTTCATCGAGACGGCGGGGGTCGTTGCTGTCGCGCAGGGCGCGGGCGAGCCAGAGCTGGTACTCAGAGTTGGTGGGATCGCAGGTGAGGGCGGCGCGAAAAGCGTCGATCGCGTCGTCGTAGCGGGCGGCGCTGGCGGCGGCGAGACCCGCCTGGTATAGCTTGCGGCCCCGCGACTGCTGATTGGCGTTGTAGCGGGCAACGAGATGACTGACTGCGGCGAATCCGGTGGCGGCGGCGAGAGTGAGAATGACGAGTATTACGGGCGCGGAGCGCGGGACGAGTTTGGGGAGCGTCCATGACATGTCTCGTATCACGATATCATTTGCCGTGCTGAGAGCGGCTGAGGGTTGAGCGCAAAATTGGGCTTGTGGGCCTCCGCTTCAGGTAAGATACTTCGTCTGCTGGGACTGCGAAAGAATGAATCGCGAATTTCATAAGGGATACAGCCAGGAATTGAACCGGGACATGGAGGCACTGGCCTTTGGGCACGCCGGGACGCCACTGCTGGTGTTTCCTACCTCCATGGGGAAGTTCTTCGAGTATGAAGATCGCGGAATGATTGGCGTGCTGGCGCCGAAGATCGAGCGCGGCGATCTGCAGGTGTTTTGCCCGGACGGCGTCGACACCGAGAGTTGGTACAACAAGGGCGTGCATCCCAAGGTGCGGGTGCTGCGGCATTTGCAGTATGAGCGCTATATTCTGCATGAGTTTTTGCCGTTTATCCGGTGGAAGAATCAGGCGCCGCGGCTGGCCGTGACGGGGTGCAGCTTTGGGGCTTATCACGCTGTTAATTTTGCCATGAAGCATCCTGACGTGGTGACGCATTGCGTTAGCATGAGCGGGGCGTTCGATATCCATCAGTTTCTGGATGGGTATTATGACGATGATTGTTACTTCAACTGTCCGCCGGATTATTTGCCGAATCAGAACGATGACTGGTTTTTGAGCCGGTACCGGCACATGAAGATTGTGCTGGGGTCGGCGGATTGGGACATGTGTCTGGACCAGAATGTGAAGCTTTCGGCGATTTTGAATGGCAAGGCGGTGCCGCATTGGCTGGATGTTTATAACGACAATTCCAAACATGATTGGCCGCTTTGGCAGAGGATGGCGGGGAAGTATTTTTAGGCGGGCTGCGGCTTAACAGAAAAGAAAAGCAGGTTCCTCACCGGGCTTTCAGCCCGGTTCGGAATGACAACATTTAATCAGAAATGGGCTGAGAAGGTTGAGTATGAAAAAGATTGGGATTCTGTTTGGGATGGAGAATACGTTTCCGCCGGCGGTGGTGGAGAAAGTTAACTCCCTGGGTGTTGAGGGCGTTTCGGCGGAATTTGTGAAGATTGGCGGAGTTCGGATGGATGAGCCTAAGAAGTATGACGTCATCATTGACCGGATCTCGCAGGATATTCCGTTCTACCGGGCTTATCTGAAGAACGCTGCTGTTGCACGGGACGATCGTGGTGAATAATCCGTTCTGGTGGACGGCGGATGACAAGTTCTTTAATTATGCTTTGGCGCACAAGCTGGGCGTGGCGATTCCCCCGACGGTGATTCTGCCGCATAACAAGCATCCCGAGGGGACTACGGACAAGTCGATGCGGAACCTGATGTATCCCTTGAACTGGCAGGAGTTGTTTGATTACGTCGGCTTCCCTGCTTTCTTGAAGCCTTATTCCGGGGGTGGGTGGAAGCATGTTTACCACGTGCATTCGCCGGAGGAATTCTTTCAGCATTACAACCAGACCGGCGATTTGTGCATGACGCTGCAGCATGGCGTGGTGTTTGAGGAATATTACCGGTGCTATGTGGTGGGGCAGGAGAAAGTGCACATCATGAAGTACGATCCGCGGGCACCGCATCATGAGCGGTACGTGAAGGGGAATCCGCCGCCGTCATCGGAGGCTTTGCGGGCCAGAATCGAAAAAGATGCGCTGACTTTGTGCCGCGTGCTGGGGTATGACTTGAATACGGTGGAGTTTGCGGTGGAGGGTGGAGTGCCTTATGCGATTGATTTTCTGAATCCGGCGCCGGATGCGGAGATTACTTCCGTGGGGCAGGAGAATTTTGATTGGATTGTGAATGCGGTGGCCGAGATGGCGGTGAAGATGGCTTTGAGCGGGGAGAATCCGGCGAAGGAGTTGCGGTGGGCTGAGTTTTTGAATGGGGCGCCGGTAAAGAAAACTCGCAAGGCGGAGCCGGGGTGGGTGGCGGAGCGGAAACGCGGCAAGGCGGCGAAGTAGGCATGGATGAACTGAAGAAGAAGCGTTTTCTCTGGGTCGCGCTGCTGGAGTGGCCACCGTGGATTCCAACTCTGGTAGGCGTCGGATACGCACTATCCGCTTGAGTGGATTGATGCTTTTTCTTGTGGGTTTTTTCTTCTGGTTTTCCTGGTTCCGGAATCGTCACAACTTCTGATCAGCATTCTTGGCCTCGTTGTTATACTGTTTGGGCCGGATTTTGCCCAGCCTTTGAAAGGAACCTGAAACATGGGCAGCCGGGTCCTGGTCGGATTTCGCGGGCGCGGGCGCCCGCGCCACACATATGCCACCTACTTTCACCATCGGGATTGAAGAGGAATATCAGACCATAGACCCGGAGACGCGGGATCTGCGGTCGCATATTCATGCTGAGATTCTTGAGAAGGGGAAGTTGTTGCTGCAGGAGCGCGTGAAGGCGGAGATGCACCAGTCGGTGGTGGAGGTGGGGACTTCGGTCTGCCAGAACATCAAGGAAGCGAAGATTGAGGTCAAAAAGCTGCGCCGCGACATTATCCGGCTGTCGCGGGAGAATGAGCTGCGGCTGGCTTCGGTGGCAACGCATCCGTTTGCAGACTGGCGCGTGCAGGAGATTTATCCGGACGACCGGTACAAGCATCTTGTCGAAGACATGCAACTGGTGGCGCGGGCGAATCTGATTTTCGGGTTGCATGTGCATATCGGCATTGAGGATCGTGAGACCGCGATCCACATGATGAATCATGCGCGGTATTTTTTGCCGCACCTGCTGGCGCTGTCGACCAATTCGCCGTTCTGGCTGGGGATGAATACCGGGTTGAAGTCCTACCGCTGCAAGGTGTTTGACAAGTTTCCGCGGACCAACATTCCGGATTATTTTCCGAGCTGGGGCGAGTACGAGAACTTCATCAAGCTGCTGATCAAGACTAACTGCATTGATAATGCGAAGAAGATCTGGTGGGACATCCGACCGCATCCATTTTTTAATACGATTGAGTTCCGGGTGTGCGATATTCCGATGCGGGCGGATGAGACGATCGCGCTGGCGGCGCTGATTCAGGCGACGGTGGCGAAGCTGTACAAGCTGCACACCGCGAATCAGGGATTCCGGCTGTACCGGCGGGCGCTGATTATGGAGAACAAGTGGCGAGCGGCGCGCTACGGCATGGAAGGCAAGCTGATCGATTTCGGCAAGCAGACGGAAGTTCCGGCGAAGGATTTGATCCATGAGTACCTGGAGTTTGTGGACGATGTGGTGGATGAACTGGACTCGCGCGAGGAGCTGAACTACATCCATACCATGCTGGAGCGGGGCAGCGGCGCGGACCGGCAGTTACGCGTGTATCAGGAGACTGGAGATTTGAAGAAAGTTGTCGATTACATCATTGAGGAGACGGAGGCGGGACTGGCGGAAGTTGAGCCGGCTTCCGTAAGAAAAGTAGGGTAATGACTATTTCTGCGACGAAGTCAAACCTGTAGGCCAAGTCAAAATCCCTACCCCTTCGCCGGGCTCAGGGCAGGCTCTCTCGCAAAAAACCCGAGAAGGATGGGGCACCCGCATCAGTCAGATTTCTTTTGATCCGGAATTTACTCCTGGGGCGCGTAATGCTGTGCAGGTGTGTCTGCGGGTGCGGCCAGCGAGAAGGTTTGCGTGATCACCGACGAGGTTACGCTGGAGATTGCGGCGGCGATCGCACACGAGCTGGAGACGCTGGGCGCGCCCTACCGGGCATGGGTGCTGGAGGATCTGGCGGAGCGTCCGTTGAAGGATTTGCCGGCGGAGATTGTTGAGGATCTGGAGACCAGCCAGGTTTCGATTCTTTGCGGTGCAGGCGCAGAGGAACGAGCTGCACTCGCGCATGCAGATGACGGATGTGGTGAACCGGCGGAAGATCCGGCACGCGCACATGGTGAACATCAACCGGCAGATCATGCTGGAAGGGATGCGGGCGGATTTTCAGAAGGTCGACCGGCTGAGCGCGAAGGTTGTCGCTATGGTGCGCAAGGCGCAGCGGGTGCGGGCGAAGACGGCAGCGGGGACGGACCTGACGGCGGATTTGAATCCGAATTACAAGTGGCTGAAGACCAGCGGGATTATCACTCCGGAGAAGTGGGGGAACCTGCCGGGCGGGGAAATCTTTACGACGCCGGGCGAAGTGAATGGGACGTTCGTGATTGACGGCGTGGTGGGCGACTATTTGTGCGCGAAGTTTGGCAACTTGCAGGGAGAATCCGCTGACCATCCACATGAAGAAGAACCGGCTTACCGAGGCGCATTCCGAGAATCGCGAACTGGAAGACGACTTCTGGAAGTACACGCACACCGATGAAAACAGCGACCGCGTGGGCGAGTTTGCCATTGGAACCAACATTGATTTGAAGGAAGTGATTGGGCAGATTCTGCAGGATGAGAAATATCCCGGAGTGCATATTGCGTTTGGAAATCCTTATGGAGCGCACACTGGGGCGGAGTGGGATTCGTCGACCCATATCGATGTGGTGGGGCGGAAGTTCAACATCTGGGTGGACGACGAGCAGATCATGCGGGATGGGAAGTTTTTGGTGGAGGCGTAGGGCGATCTGTGACGGTGAAGAGTCCAGGTTGCTGTTCTCCAAGAACGTACAAGGCGTTCAATGCCCGTGACATTGACTCCGCTTTGGCGGCCATGCACCCCGAACGGGATGGGCGGGACGGTTCATGGGCATAGGGTCCGTGAATACTGGACCGCAATGGGGATAGACCCGCGTGGAGCCGAAGAGTTTCGATCTGGATAAGACGGGCCGTTGTGGTAGGGGTTCACCAGGTGGTTCGCGATTGCTGCTGGATCGAATGGTCGAGCATGTGTATTCAATAGAAGCGCTCATCCGCAATATGGAAATCCGCGAGTGAAGCTCCGGCACAGCTTCTGGTATGATCCCCCTTCGAAAGCAGTTCAACGCCAGCTTTACTCCCGACAAATATCAGACATTCTTGCGGCGGATTGATGACGCTTGCGGAACCCATGTGTCAGTTCCGGCTGTCGGAGACTCCTTGCTTCTTTCCCAAGTCCCTGCTGGACCGGATGGCCGACGATGGCAAGGAACTGATCCGTCAACTGGTGGAGAGTCCCGAGTATCGGGCGCGGTCGGAGGCTTCGATTCCGGCGGAGTTTCGGGTTCCGAATCGAGCCGGCGCATCCGATGTTTGTGCAGGTGGATTTTGGACTGGTGCGCGATGCTGCCGGCGAGTTGCAGCCCAAGCTGGTCGAGTTGCAGGCCTTCCCTTCTCTCTACGCCTATCAGGTGACGCTGGCGCAGAGTTATATCGACGTGTACGGACTGGACCGGTTCGAAGGCGGAGACGCGACTCAGTTTTTTCTGAGCGGGCTGGATGCGACGTCTTACCGTGAACTTTTGCGGCGAGCGATTGTGGCTGCCGCATGATCCGGAGAATGTAATCCTGATGGAGATTCATCCGCAGGAACAGAAGACGCTGCCGGATTTTCTGCTGACCGAGAAGATGCTGGGGGTTCGGACCGTCGATATTGAGGCGATCAAGAAGGACGGGTCGCAGCTTTACTATGAACGGAACGGGGCGCAGGTGCCGATCCGGCGGATTTACAACCGGGCGATTGTGGACGAGTTGCAGCGCAAGCAGGTGAAGCTGGGATTCGATTGGCGCGACGATCTGGATGTGGAGTGGGCGGGGCATCCGAACTGGTATTTCCGCATCAGCAAGTTTTCGATTCCCTATCTGCGGCATGAGTCGGTGCCGAAGACCTGGTTTCTGGACAAGTTGGAGCGGATTCCTGACGACTTGCAGAACTACGCGTTGAAACCTTTGTATTCGTTCGCCGGGCTGGGGGTGGTGATTGCGCCTAGGAAGGAAGACATCGAGGCGATTCCGGCGGAGAAGCGGGGGGAATACATTCTGCAGGAGCGGCTGCATTTTGAGCCGGTGATTGAGACTCCGTTTGGCGGGACTAAGGCGGAGGTGCGCGTGATGTATGTGTGGCTCGATCAGTTGCAGGCTGTGCTGACGATTATCCGCATGGGGCGGGGATTGATGATGGGCGTGGATCACAATCGGAATATGGAGTGGGTGGGGGCTTCGGCGGGGTTGTGGGTGGAGGGTAGGAGCACAAAACCGTGGTAGGAATTCCCTGCGGCGCCAGTGCGCCGCCGCGGCGAAAAGGGATCCTTCGACTGACTGACCGCTTCGGGATCCGACGAAGCAGTCGCTCCATCAGTTCTAGCCGATTCTTTTTACGATGGTGGTTTGGAGTTCCTGGCCGTTGGGGCGGCGGAGGTAGAGTTTGTCGCCGGCGAGGCGAACCGGGAACGGGATCGCCGGGTTTCCACTCGCCGGGGGTGTAGCCGTCGGCGGTGGTGGCTTCGTATTCGCCGGTGTAGACCACGCCTTGAAGGTTGACGACAACGGCGCGGCGAACGGGATTAGTCGAGGATTCGCGAAGGATCTCGGCTTCGGCCTGGTACCAGTTTTCGACGTCGTGGCCTTCGACGGCTCCGCTCTGCTGGTAGAGTCTCAGTGGCGCGGCGGCGGATGGCCTCTTGCATTTCAGGAGAGTAGTTCCCGGAACCCCGCGCCATATCAGAATCGCCTCGCTATTCTCAGGATTCGCTAGCCTCATAGTAGTCGCCGCGGGGCAACCTGGAACCAACGCAGCGGACACAAAAGGACAGGGTATTTGTCAGTTTGGGAACGATAACGATCAAAACGGGCCAGTTGACCGGAGCCGCTGGCGGGCCTAACATTACCGCGTTCGGGACTTGGGTCTTCTCATGATCGGCCAGACCGTATCCCACTATCGCATCCTGGGCAAGCTCGGGGGTGGTGGTATGGGCGTGGTTTATGAGGCCGAGGACCTGAAGCTGGGACGGCACGTTGCCCTGAAGTTCATTCCGGAAAATCTAGTGGGCGACCCCAAATCGCTGGAACGCTTCACGCGGGAGGCGAGGGCGGCGTCGCTGCTGAATCATCCGAACATCTGCACAATTCACGGCATTGAAGATAACGACGGGCATCCCTTCATTGTGATGGAGAAGCTGGAGGGCGAGAGCCTGAAGCAAGCCATCTCGGGACAGGCGATGCAGACCGAGCGGGTGCTCGATATCAGCATCCAGGTGGCGGACGCACTGGCGGCGTCGCATGCCAAGGGGATCGTGCACCGGGATATCAAGCCGGCAAACATCTTCCTGACTCCGAGCGGGCAGGTGAAGGTGCTCGATTTCGGGCTGGCCAAGCTGCTGCACAACGTTGGGACCGACAGCGATGGAGGGCGGCGGCGGACAATTCTTTAACCGCAGTGGGGGTGATTCCAGGGACGGCGGTTTACATGTCTCCGGAGCAGGCGCGGAGCGACGAAATCGATTTCCGCAGCGACCTGTTTTCGTTTGGCGTGGTCATGTACGAAATGTCGACCGGGAAGAAACCGTTTACCGGCAAGAATTCGCTGATGACGCTGGATGCGGTGCTGCATGAGAAGCCGGTTCCGCCGGGAGAATTGAATCCGAAGGTGCCGGTGGAGCTGGAGGGCATCATCGGCAAGGCGATGGAGAAGGACCGCAAGGAGCGGTACCAAAGCGCCACGCAGATGAAGGCCGATCTGCAGCAGCTGAAGCGGGAGACGGAATCCGGGCAGGTAAAGAGTGGACTGCACTCCGGCCAAGCTGCGGGTTGCGAGCAACACGTTTGGCCGACCAGGCACCAGCCGGTGGCAGTTCTGGCTGCTGCTGGGAACGGCGGCGCTGCTGGTGACGGTGTTGGCGGCAGTGGGAGCCTACTGGGTAAAACATCGATCGGTGGCGAGCCTGGAGCAGCAGAATGCCATCGCGGTGTTGCCGCTGCAGAACATGAACGGGGATTTCGCGGTGGATTATCTCCGCTACCGCGCTGGCCGATGAGTTGACCAGCGTGTTGACGTATTCGCGTTCGCTGGAGGTGCGGCCTTCTTCGGTGACGCGGAGGTATGTGGAAGTGGACCTGGATCCGCGCAAGGTGGGTCAGGAATTGCATGTGGGCAAGTTGCTGACCGGGCACTTCATGCGACAAGGCGAGCAGTTAACCGTGACGCTGGAAGCGATTGATGTGTCCAATGACCGGCTGCTGTGGCAGGCGACCGTGACGGCTGGAGTGAACGATTTGATTTCCCTGCAGAATAAATTGACCACGCAAGTGCAGCAGGGGTTGTTGCCCGTGCTGGGCGGCGGGGGAGGAGAGTTGAATACGGCGTCGCGTCCGAAGAATCCGGAGGCGTACGACCTCTACCTGCATAGCCTTGCGTTGTCCCATGATGTTGCCCAGAACAAGGATGCAATCACAGTGCTGGAGCATGTGGTGGTAGAGGATCCGGGGTACGCACCGGCGTGGGATGCGCTGGGACATCGGTACTACTACGATTCCTCTTATGGTGGAGGCGGCGAGGAGATGTTCCAGCGCTCGAATGCCGCGTATGAGAAGGCGCTGGCCCTCGATCCGAACCGGGAGGGGGCGGCAAGCAGTTTGATCACGAACCGGGTGGAACGCGGCGACCTGGGCCGGGCTTACGACGCGGCGACGGATCTGGTGCGGCGGAGACCGCAGAGCGCCGATGCGCATTTCGCGCTGAGCTATGTGCTGCGTTATGCCGGAATGCAGGAGCAGGCGACGCAGGAGTGCAACACCGCGCGTTCGCTGGATCCGGGAAACTCCAATTTCCGGTCATGTGCGTGGGCGTTTCTGGAACTGGGCAAGACGGACAAGGCCATGGATTTCGTACATCTGGATGCAGGCACGGAGTGGGCGGCGTGGGTGTCAACATATGTCCACCTGGCTTCGGGGAACGTAGCGCAGGCACGGGAGAGCGTGAAGAGCGTGTCGAAGGGTCCCATCTACCATCGTGAGATGCTGGTGGCGTGCACACAAGCTCAGCGGCCAGCCGACATGGACCGGATTGTGCGGGAGGCGGAATCATCGACGATGATGGAGCCCGATCCTGAGCAGTGGTATTTCATGGGGGCGCTGATGGCGTATTGCGGGCAGAAGGATGCGTCTTTGCGTTTGCTGAAAGCCGCGGTGCAGCAGAATTATTGCGCGTATTCGGCGCTGCTGGGAGATCCGTTGCTGAAGGAGTTGCGCAAGGACACGGCGTTTAATCAAGTGCTGACCGCGGGCAGTACCTGTCAGGAGGCGCTGAAGGAACCGCGACAGTAAGGCAGTTTCCGGCTTCTCGTTCAGTTGCCCGGTTGTGTGTTCTCTGGTCTCGGCTCTGGGGCTTACTCTCTTTTCTGACCGGAGTCTAATTCTTAGGCTAGGCGAGGAAAGAATTTGCGTCGGAGCGAGGGTAGGCCCCATCCTTGTAGGGTGAAATCTTCGGGATTCAACCACTTTGCCTCTACCTGTCTGCTGCGGGCTGTCGAACATTTTTCCCAAGCTTCGATCCTGCCAACCTTATTCTCATTTCTTCTCGTAGCGCTCCCTGTTCTGCTGGTGGCTTCGCCGCAGCGGATTAGGGAAGGCTCCGGGCGTCCGGTTGCGGCGGCGGAAGCTGAGGATCGCCGGACGTTTTCCGCGAACTTTCCTGAGCTTCCTTACCAGGGCACTCCGCCTGAACTCCCCCAAGATCAGGGAGCTGCTGGCCTGCGGCTGATGCTGCGGCGACTGGGTACGACGGCGCGGCTGATGCAGACGGTGGCGCATCCCGATGATGAAGACGGCGGAATGCTTACGCTGGAATCGCGTGGGCGCGGAGCGAGCGTGCTGTTGATGACGCTGAATCGCGGCGAGGGTGGGCAGAATAAGGTCGGAAGTAATTTGTCGGATGTGCTGGGCGTGCTGCGGACGCTGGAACTGCTGGCGGCGGACGAGTATTACGGCGTGCAGGAGCGATTCTCGCGCGTGGCTGACTTTGGATTTTCGAAGAGTGCGGATGAGACTTTTGCGAAGTGGGGCGGACACGATGTGGCGCTGGGCGATATGGTGCGGGTGATTCGGACGTTCCGTCCGGATGTGCTGGTGGCGCGGTTTTCGGGGACCGACAGGGACGGGCATGGACACCATCAGGCTTCGAGCATCCTGACCAGGGAGGCGTTCCGGGCAGCAGCGGACCCGCAGCGGTTTCCCGAGCAGATCGCGCAAGGGCTGGAGCCCTGGCAGGCCAAGAAGCTTTACATCGGGAATGTTTGCGGGTTTGGAGCGATGACCTGCGACGATGCGAAGTGGACAGTGAAGCTGAATACCGGGCAGACGAACGCGGATCTGGGAGGATCGTACGTGCAGTTTGCGATGCAGGGATTGCGGCATCAGCTCTCGCAGGGATCGGCGAACTGGACTGTCGATCCGGGAGACCGGTTTACGTTTTACAAGCTGGTGGATTCGGTAGATCCCGCGAAGCTGGATAAAGATGGACACGAGAAAGACTTCCTTGATGGTCTGGATACGACCTTGCCGGGGCTCGCGGCGAGATTGGGGACGGAAGAATCGAAGGTTCCGCAGTTGCGGCGAGAGCTGACGGAGATCGCGAAGAAGATTGCGGTTGCCAGCGAGGATGCGAAGGGGAGCGATTCATCTGCAATAGTGGCTCCTCTGACGGGAGTTTTGACCGGACTGCAGCACGCCCAGGTGGAAGTTAACAAGAGCGCTCTCGGCGTTGCGGCGAAGTCTGATCTGCTGGCGCGTCTGGAGGAGAAGCAGCGAACAGGCGGAGACGGCGCTCAACGACGCGTTGCATATAACGCTTGAGGCAACAACGGTTTATTTCGTGGACGCTAACGGTGGGCCGGTGAAGGAGGCTTTGAGAAAAGAGGCGGATGCAATGACCACGGTTTCACCGGGGCAGGAGTTTCTGGCGGAGGTCGATTTTCACAACGGATCAAAACAGTCGGTGGTGATGGATGGCATGAAGCTGGAGGTGCCGGAGGGGTGGGCGACGGTTTCCAGCAAAACCAAACGGTTTTCGGTTGAACCTGGACAAAACGCACGGGTGGTTTTTCGTTTGAAGGTGCCGAAGAATGCGGAGTACACGCGGCCCTACTGGCACCGCGACAATCCCGATACCGAGAGTGTGAATCACGTCGACGACGAGAAATATGCGACTTTGCCGTTCCCGCCTCCGGTGTTGCGCGCCCGGGTACAGTATGTGGTTACCGGTGGGGGCACAGCCGTGGAGAACGGCATCTCCGCGACTGTGGTGGCGCAGTTCCTGGACGAGGCGGGGATGGAACGTGCTCGTCCGGTGTCGGTGGTGCCGGCATTCTCGGTTGCGTTGGAACCGGGCACGCAGGCGATCTCCACCCATAACGGCGCTAGTTCGACGGTAACGGTGGGTGTGACCAGCAATCTTAGCCGCGAGGCGCGGGGCGTGCTGCGCCTGGAATTACCGGCGGGCTGGCGGTCGGAGCCGACTGAGCTCACCGTACACTTCGCGCGGCGCGGAGACAAACAGGATTTCCAGTTCAAAGTGTTCCCTGCTGGATTGCAGGAGGGTCGCGCGAAAGATTCGCGCTGTGCTGAAGTCCGATGGCGAGAAGTTCAGCGAGGGTTACACGCTGGTGACGCGCGAGGATCTCGGCAGCTTCTACTATTACCAACCGGCAGTGCAGCGGGTGAGCATTGTCGATGTGCAGGCGCCGCATGATTTGAAGATTGGCTACATCATGGGCGCCGGCGATGATATTCCCACGGTGCTGAAGCAAGTGGGGATGGACGTGACCCTGATTCCGCCCGAGAAGCTGGCCAGCGAAGACCTAAGCAGCTACGGGACGATTGTGCTGGGGATTCGAGCCTACGACACGCAGAAAGATGTGGTCGCGAACAACAAGAAGCTGCTCGATTTTGTTGCGGCCGGCGGAACTGCTGGTGGTGCAGTACAACACCGGCGTAGGAGATTTTAATAATGGGCACTTCACGCCTTATTCCGCGGAACTGAGCCGGGCGCGGGTTTCGGTAGAAGAAGCTCCGGTCGACATTCTGGCGCCGGAAGATGGAGTTTTTCACTATCCGAATGAAATTACGGCCCGCGACTTCGACGGCTGGGTGCAGGAACGCGGCCTCTATTTCATGGACAAGTGGGATGAGCATTTCAAGCCGCTGCTGAGTTGTCATGATCCGGGCGAGGACGCGCAGAAGGGCGGGCTGCTGCGGGCGCAGTACGGCAAAGGAACTTATATCTATACGGGATACGCATTCTTCCGGCAGTTGCCGGCCGGAGTTCCGGGAGCGGTGCGGCTGTATGTGAATCTGCTTGAGCGCGGGGCATGAGAAGCAGTGATCAGTGGCCAGTGGTCAGTGGCCAGTTAAATCCGCGCGCGAAGCAGAAACGAGGAACGGTAAACAAACGTGATGCGCGCCATTCGCATTCACTCCTACGGCGGTCCAGAGGTCATGCAGTGGGAAGAACTGCCCACGCCGGTTCCCGGGCCGGGACAGGTTCGGGTGCGCGTCGAAGCTGCTAGCGTTAATTTTCTTGATGTTCAAAAGCGGCGGGGCGAACTTGTGGGGCAGGCTTTCTACCGCCGTGCGGGGAACAATGAACCTGACCTTCCGGCAACTATGGGCAGCCAGGGAGTCGGAGTGGTCGAAGAGCTCGGTCCCGAGGTTCAAGAAGGTTCGCGTGGGAGATCGTGTTGTGTTCGTGGGGGATTCTTACGCGACGCATGCTCTTGCTCCTGCCGCTTGGCTAATCCCGGTGCCGGATGGCATCAGCCCCGAGCAGGCAGCGGCGGGAATGAACCAGGGATTTCTGGCTTATGCGTTCACACATTTTGCCTACCCAGTGAAGCCGGGAGACTGGTGCCTGATCCAGGCAGCGGCGGGAGGCATTGGACTCTTGCTTTGCCAAATGGCAAAGATCCGCGAGGGACGGGTGATTGGGGTTACGTCGACGGCGGAGAAGGCCAAGTTTGTTCGAGAGGCCGGCGCGGACGAGGTCATCGTTTCCAAGGAGTCTGACATTGCGAAGGAAGCGAAACGCATGACCGGGGGACGAGGCGTCAGCGTGGTTTACGACGGCGTCGGAAGAGATACGTTTGAAGCGAGCCTCGATAGCCTGACACCGGGTGGATATCTCGTGGTGTATGGCCAGTCCAGCGGGTATGTGCCGCCGTTTGATCTCATGAAGCTGCAGGAAAAGGGATCGGTGTTTCTCACCCGCACCAACGGAAGTCCCTACTTCAAGGAATATCCGAACTACTTGCAGCATTTCGTTGACTGGATAAAGCAGGGGAAACTTTCCATTAGAATCGACCGCACGTATCCGATAGCGGATGCGGCCAAGGCACATGCGGCGTTTGAGCAGCGGCAGGTCAGCGGCCGGGTATTGCTTCTTCCATAGCGGCACGACGCACATTCAGCTCAACGGGAAATGCACGCTCCATCTCAAAGCGATTCGAGTTCTTCCGGCCTGATCCGCGGCATGGGCCTGGGGAGCGCTACGGCGCTGAACATGATCGACATGATCGGCGTGGGGCCGTTCATCACCATGCCGCTCGTCTTGAGCGCGATGGGCGGCCCTCAAGCCATGCTGGGATGGATAGCGGGCGCGCTCCTGGCGGTGTGCGACGGGCTGGTGTCAGCGGAACTTGGCTCGATGTTTCCGGGGTCGGGCGGATCGTATCGGTACCTGAGCGAGATTTATGGGCCGCGAAAATGGGGGCGGCTGATCTCGTTTTTATTTATCTGGCAACTTTCCTTCAGCGCTCCGCTGTCGATTGCCAGCGGATGCATCGGGCTGGCCGGCTATGCGGCCTATTACTGGCCGAGCCTGGAGACGGTTTACGCCGCACACACGGCGGCTCTGCCCATCCCAGGGGCGGGGACACTTCAGGTGAGCTGGATTGTGACGCCGGGAACTGCTCTCGGGGTAGGGATCTGCCTCTTCACAGTCTTGCTGCTCTATCGCCGCATCACGGTGATCGGGCGCCTTTCGAAAATACTGTGGCTGGGCGTGATGGGAACGATCGGATGGATCATCTTCGCCGGGCTGACGCACTTCAACGCCGCTCGCGCCTTTGATTTTCCTCCTGGAGCATTTAGCCTTTCCCCCGCATTCTTCACCGGGTTGGGCGGAGCGCTTCTGGTGGCCACCTACGACTATTGGGGCTACTACAACGTTTGCTATCTGGGTGACGAAATAAAGGATCCTACTCGGAATATTCCACGGGCTCTTCTGCTTTCCATTCTGCTGGTCGCCTGTCTATATCTAATGATGAACTTGTGCATTCTGGCCGTGGTCCCCTGGCGGGAGATGCTGCAGGCGGGGCATAACAACAGCGGATTGTATGTTGTGTCGTTGTTTATGCAGAGGATTTACGGGCTGTGGGCTGCGCGCTTAGTCACGGGACTGGTAATCGTGACCGCGTTTGCCTCGGTCTTCTCGCTCACTCTCGGGTATTCGCGGGTTCCTTATGCGGCGGCGCTGGATGGGAACTATTTCAAAGCATTTGCCAAGGTGCATCCGGTCTACCGCTTCCCGTATGTTTCGCTGGTGGCGTTGGGAGTGGTCGCGGCAGCGTTCTGCTTTCTGCGGCTGCGGGATGCGATCGCGGCTCTGGTGGTGATTCGCATCATTCTGCAATTTCTGGTACAGGCAGTTGGGGTGATTGTGTTCCGGGTGACGCGGCCGGAGGTGGCGCGTCCATTTCGGATGTGGCTGTATCCTCTGCCGGCGCTGGTGGCGATTGCGGGATTTCTATTTATTTTGTTCAATCGCGAGAACTGGCAAAAGGAAATACGGTACGCGGCGGTGATTTTGCTGGCGGGGCTGGTGATCTACATGGTTCGTGCGTGGAGAAGTGGGGAGTGGCCGTTTGCGGTGGCGGACTCTTCCGACTAGGCGGGCAGCCGGGCTTCGCCCAGGCTGGACAGCCGAGGCGGCTGTCTCTACATGAGATGGCACAGAGGTCATCGTTCTAGTGGCTGATCATATTTCAGTTCCGGCGGTGGAGAGTATTGCGGTTCGGCGCGCCGATGCGGCTTGGACGCCGCTGCGGGAGCCGCTGTTTCGGTCTTTGTGGATTGCGGCAGTGATCTCCTACACGGGCACGTGGATGCAGAATGTGGGAGCGGGCTGGCTGATGACGCAGCTCACGACCTCGCCGTTGATGGTCAGCCTGGTGCAGGCGGCGGCTGCAGTTCCGGTGTTCTTCGTGGTGCTTCCCGCAGGTGCGCTGGCCGACATGGTGGACCGGCGCCGGTTGCTGTTGTTCACCCAGAGCTGGATGGTGGCAGCGGCCGCGGCGCTGGGCGTGCTGACTTTGCTGCACGCGGTGACTCCCTGGACTCTGCTGCTGTTCACCCTGGTTTTGGGAGTGGGCGCGGTCTTAAATGATCCGGCATGGCAGGCAATTACGCCGGAGGTGATTTCGCCGGGGCGGCATGCTTCGGCAGTGGCACTGAATTCGGCGGGATTCAACGTGGCGCGCGCCGTGGGGCCCGCGTTGGGCGGTATAGTGGTGGCGGCGGCGGGATCGGGGTGGTCGTTTCTGCTGAATGCAGCGTCATTCTTTGGAGTGATCTTGTTTTTGTGCCGCTGGCGGCGGGCGCCGCATGAACCGCTGGCGACGCAGCGAGTGCGCGATGCGATTCTCGAGGGCTTCCGTTACGTGCGCGGCGCACCCCAGGTGAGATCGGTTCTGATTCGCACGGGCGCGTTCAGCGTGGGCGCAACTTCGCTGCTGGCGCTGCTTCCCGTAATTTGCCAACCACATGGAGCGCAAGGGTATGGCTTCCTGTTGACCTGTTTTGGATTAGGAGCCCTGGCCGGTGCCGCGCTGCTGCCGCGTCTGCGGCTGCGGTATTCGGTGGACGGGCTGGTTGCGGCAGCGACCGTGGTGTTTGCGGCAATGACATTTTCGGCAGGGCAAGTGCATGCTTTTGAGTGGCTTTGTGCGGTATTATTCACCGCGGGCGCGGCGTGGATCGGGATTCTGGCGTGCTTCAATGTAGTGGCGCAGACCATGTGTCCATCGTGGATGCGGGCGCGGGCTTTGTCGATGTACCTGCTGGTGCTGCAGGGCGGAATGGCACTGGGCAGCGCGGTGTGGGGGGAGTTGGCGGCGCGCAAGGGAGTGCCCGTGGCGCTGGCTTGGTCTGCGTTGGCGATGGTGGTAGGGTTGAGCAGCATCCTGCGGCACCGCTTGACCGCGGCTGAGTTGAAGATGGCTCCGGCGGTGGTAAGGGATTAGTGATCTCCCGAACATGGAGGAATCATGACAAGAAAGAGATTTAGTTGTCTTGCATTTTGCGTTTTGGCGCTGGCTGCGATGGGTGCAGCTCAGGACAACAAAAGTAAGGATGAACGCCGGACTGTCACGGAAGTGCTCGACCATACCGTTTTGAATGTCGAGCACGAATTCGTTCCGGCTGCGGAAGCCATGCCGGAAGACAAGTTCGGATTCGCTCCGTCCAATGGCGAGTTCAAGGGTGTTCGGACTTTCGGCCAGCAGATAAAACATGTGGCGGCTGTGAACTACGAACTGGGAGCAGCCATTCTGGAAGAGAAACCGCCGGCAGACATTGGGGACGAATCAGGCCCCGCCTCGATCACTACCAAGGCCGACATTCTAAAGTATCTGAATGACTCCTTCGCCTATGTCCACAAGGCAGTGCGTACCATCAACGATAAGAATTTAGTGGAAACCGTGAGGAGCCCGTTCGGTGAAGGAAGGGTGTCGCGTCTCGGCCTGGCGACAAGCGTTGCCGCCCATGGCTTCGACCACTACGGGCAAATGGTGGAATACCTGCGCATGAACGGCATTGTGCCGCCCGCCAGCCGCTAGACTGGGCGACGCCGCCCGATCAGTGGCGGGGACGAGTGTCGCGTCGATCGTCGGAAACCCCAGCGAACAAGCTGCTAAGATGCTGGTGGAAGCTGACGCGGGGTTCCTTGGCGACGCGAGCGGGATAGGAATCCAAGGCTTGGAGAAAATTCCGGATCTCCTCCTGGACCTGCTCCCGGACTATGCGGACCGGCCCACTGCGTGGTGCAACGATCTCCCGTGGCTGGATTTGGTAATGCATTTTCCGATTCATCCTTACTTATCCCCAGAGAAACTTAACCTGAGCTTCCGAGGAAGCTGCGACCCATACCGTTTCGTAGGAGACGTACAGGTTTCCGTCTGGGGGGAAGAGACAAAATATCCGGGACGGTTGTGCTAGTAAATGGCACTTTAGTGGTATACGGGAAAAAGAGGCTGGGGATCAGCGGTGGGCGCCGCGCTGGGTGATAGAAGTGAGCAGCAGTTCGGCGCGAAGTCCCCTGCCGGAGAGGTGAGCCGCGACGGAAGCCCGCGTTTTCTTGGCGGAGGAGCTGGGGTCGAGGAAAACGATGACCGATGGGCCGGCGCCACTGAGAGCCGCACCGAGGACGCCTCGTTCCCCGGTCAATTCCTGCAGGCAGGGGAGCAAGGGGCAGAACGGCGCGCGGTAAGGCTGGTGGATGCGGTCTTCGAGCGCGGCGGAGAGCAGATGGTGATTCCCTTGCGTGAAGGCAGCCAGCAGGAACATCGAGTTCTGGATGTTAGCGACGGCGTCGGCACGGGAATATTCCGTCGGGAGAACACGACGGGCTTCTTCCGTGGACATGGCCTGGTCTGGGATGGCCAGGAGCAGAGGCCACTTCCCTTTCGGCCGAATGCAGACCACTTGGGCTCCTGCCTTCCCGGACATACGGGCGACGGTAAGACCGCCCATCCAGCAGGCGGAGGCGTTATCGGCATGGTGTTCGCGGCGGGAGGCTTCGCCGACGATCTGGGAATCCGTCCACTGCAAACGGCCGAAGTGATTCGCCAGGGCGATGCCGGCGAGGCGGGCGGCGGCCGAAGAACCGCAGCCTTTGCCGATCGGGATTTCGTTGTTGATGCGAAGAGATAGAGGAATAACTTTCTGGCCCTGCGCCTCGAGAATCTCGCGGTAGGTGTTGAGGATGAGGTGATCCTCCAGATTGCGGCAGATTTCCTGGTCGCGTCCGGTGACGGTAATGGAGAAGGCAGGAGCCGGGCGCGCATCGATGGTGATGTAGAGATCCATCGCCAGCGCAGCAGCATCGAAGGCCGGCCCTAGATTGGCCGAGGTCGCTGGGAGGGCGAGATGCAGCGCGGCTGGGCGGCGAGCCTTCTTCTTGTTCTTGTTTTTCTTCTTAGGCATTCGAGTGGTTGGGATCGGATTTTTCAGCTTGCTCCAAAGTCTTGATCACGGCGTCCAGGGTGGCATCGAGGACGACGGGAGGGTGACGGAACTGATTCAGCTTACGTGCTCTCCTTCTCGTGAACCGTGTTCTGAAAGAGATCACCGCGGTGGAACTCCATGGTGAAGTCGGGATCCTTGAGCAAGTTTCCGGTGAGAACCAGGACGACGGTTTCTTCCGGCTTCACGAAGCCCTGATGCAACAATTTCTTCAATCCGGCCAGAGTGACGGCGGAGGCCGGCTCGCATCCAATGCCTTCGGCGCCGATTTCGGCTTTGGCCTGCGCGATTTCCAATTCGCTCACCTCTTCACAGGCCCCGCCAGTAGCTTGAAGAACTCTAACGGCCTTTTCCCACGAAGCAGGGTTGCCGATGCGGATCGCCGTCGCCCGAGTTTCGGCCTGCACGCTGACCAGATGCTTGCCCCCGGCTTCGCGCAGAGTGCGAACCAGAGCATTGGCGCCTTCGGCTTGAATCACAGACAGCTTTGGCAGGCGCGGAATCAGACCGACCTCGAGCATTTCGAGCAAAGCCTTGCCGATTGCGGAACTGTTTCCGAGATTGCCTCCGGGCACGATGATGTGGTCGGGCGGCTGCCACTCGAGTTGCTCCAGCAGTTCGAAAGCGAGGGTTTTCTGCCCTTCGAGGCGGAACGGGTTGATGGAGTTCAACTGGTAGACGGGGGCTCGCCGCACGAGTTGCTGGAGCAGCCGGAGACAGCCGTCGAAGTCGGTGCGAAGTTGGCAGGTGAGCGCTCCGTAATCGAGAGCCTGGGAGAGTTTGCTCCACGAGATTTTGCCTTCGGGCACGAGAACCAGGCTGCGCATGCCGCCGCGCGCGGCGTAGGCGGCCATGGATGCGGAGGTGTTGCCGGTGGAGGCGCAGGCTACCCAGCGGTATCCGGCCTGGCGGGCGAAGGTGGCGGCGACCGTCATGCCAGCGTCTTTGAACGAGCCGGTCGGGTTCAGGCCCTGATGTTTGGCGTAGAGGCGCGGCGACGCCGGTGCTGCGGGAGGATTGCGGAAGTTCGTAGAGTGGAGTGTTGCCTTCGCGCAGAGTGACGATTTCCTGCTCGGATTGTGGCGCGGGAAGAAACTCCCGGAATCGCCACACGCCGCTGAGGTCGATGGCTTCGTTTAAGGTACGGCGTTCCCGCCATAGGGTTTTCAGAGCGGTGGGGTTGCGGGAATTCCAGGACGAGTCGGTAATCTCGAGCAGGTTGCCGCACTGCCGAGCAGCGGAAATCCTGCGCCGGCGGAGGGGTTGACCGAACCGCATCCGATGCAGCGAAAACGAAACGTAGCCTGAGGCCGGCTGGATGCAGAACCTTTTTCAGACGTGGCGGAAGGAGGCATGGAATGGAAAATTATTTCTGGCCTCGCAGATATTGGTCGGTCTTGTTGATCCAATCGGCGCGGGGAGGATTGAAGACGTCGAGGTCGACGGTATCTTCGAGCGCCTCGGCTTTGTGCGGCATGTGCGCGGGGATGCACAGAACCTCGCCGGCGTGGACCACGATTTCGTGGCCGTCGATCGAAAACTTCAAGGCGCCCTCAAGGATATAAGTAAGTTGTTCGTTGTGGTGGCTGTGCTGGGGGACGACGCAGCCTTTTTTCAGCAGCACACGCGCCAACATAATTTCCTGACCAACGACGAACTGTCGCTGCAGAAGCGGGTTCAGATCTTCGAGCGGGATCGTGTGCCAGGGGACGTATTGGAGTTCGATCTTGCTGGCCGCATGTTTGGTGACGGCACGTTGGGAACGTGAGTGAGACCGCGGTGCTTTTTGCTCTTCTGCCAGCGGCAGTCGTCCTGTTTTTCAGCTTCTTCGCCATATAGTGAGCCCGTTTCTGATTGTACGGGAAACAATCGATCGCACGCAGTCTCTCAGAATCTATAAGCCCTTGTACATGCCACCGTCGACGAGCACGGTCTGGCCGGTGATGTAGGAAGCTCGCTCGGACGCAAGCCAGACGATGGTCTCGGCGACTTCGCGGGGATCGCCCAGGCGCTGGAGCGGAGCGTCGGCCGCCCAGCCCTCGAAAATCTGCCGATCGCTCTTCCCCGAGGCCGAAGCGCGTGCTTTGG
Source organism: uncultured Acidobacteriaceae bacterium (assembly GCA_963770235.1). GTDB lineage: Bacteria > Acidobacteriota > Terriglobia > Terriglobales > Acidobacteriaceae > Sulfotelmatobacter. Next base: position 69,635 of record CAVYOW010000015.1, read on the forward strand.
CCAATTCCTTCAACCGGTCGGTCGCGGTGAAGCCGGGACCGACGTTGTTGACCAGGATTCCATCTTTTCCAAATTCGTTGGCCAGGCTCTTGACCAGGCCAACCACCGCCGCTCGCACTGCATTCGAGAGCACGAGATCGGTGACCGGCTGTTTGGTCGTGATTGAAGTGATTGTGACGATGCGGCCCCAGCGTTTCCGCTGCATGAGGGGAACGACCTCGCGCGCGAAGTAGACAGTGCTGAGAAAGTTCAGTTCGAGAGCGCGTTGCCATTCTTCGAGTGTGGCAGCGAGGAAACCCTTGGCCGGCGGGCCGCCGGCGTTGGTCACGCAAATGTCGACACCGCCGAATTTCTCGGCCACGGCGGCGACGAAACGGCTGACGGCTGTGGCGTCGGTGACGTCGAATGCTTCGGTGAGAACCTCAGCGCTATATTGCCTTCTGATCTTTTCCGCGGCGGCCTGCAAGGTTTGCTGATTGCGGGCGCACATGGCGACGCGGCAGCCCTCCGCGGCGAAGGCCTCCGCGGTGGCGCGGCCGATCCCCTGACTGGAAGCGGCAACCAGAGCAACACGATCTTTCAGGCCGAGGTCCATCGAGAAAGGATTATAAATGCTGCGCTTCGCATCGCTCGGCTTGCAGGAGTCTCTCTGCCCAATTAGTCTGTAGGGAACGAGGTATTCATGAAACCGCGTTCCCAACACTCCGAGACCAAGGCAGTACACGGCGCAGCGGACTTGGAAAAGAAAAACGGGCCGGTGAGTACGCCCATCTATCAGACCTCCTCGTTCCAGGTGACTGACAACGACGAACAGGTTCGGATCACACAAACTGACCATCACTACACCCGCTATGGCAATCCGACGAATACGGTTGCCGAGGAGACGATTGCAGAGTTGGAAGGCATGGATGCCGCACTCACGTTCGCCTCCGGCATGGGAGCGGTCACAACCACGATCATGGCCTTGCTCAAGAGCGGTGACCACGTGGTGGCGCAACGCGATATTTATGGTGGCGTCAACAAATTCCTCTCGCAGTGGCTGCCGAGGATGGGGATTGAGACGACGTTCGTCGACACCATTGACTATGAGCAGCACGCACGGGCGATCCGTCCGAACACGAAGTTGCTCTACCTGGAGTCGCCGACGAATCCCACTTTGCGCGTCGTGGACTTCAAGAAAGTGGCGGCCGTGGCCCGGCAACACAAGCTGCTGAGTATGATTGACGCCACATTCGGCACGCCCATCAACCAACACCCGGCGGAATACGGAATTGATCTGGTGATGCATTCGGGGACGAAGTATCTGGCCGGGCATTCCGATCTCATCTGCGGCGTAGTGGCGGGGTCGCGCGAGCTGATTCAGAGAATCTGGGAGACGCGGACGACCCTGGGCAATTGCATGGATCCGCATGCGTCATGGGTGCTGGTGCGAGGGTTGAAGACGCTGGCGGTGCGAGTGTGGCGGCAGAACGAGAATGCGCTGCGCGTAGCGGAGTTCCTGGCGCAACATGGAAAGGTGCGGCGCGTGCATTACCCGTTCCTGAAGAGCCATCCGCAGTACGCCATTGCGCGTGACCAGATGAGCGGCGGCGGCGGTGTTGTGACCTTTGAGGTCGAGGGCACAGGTGACGATGCGCGGCGGGTGAGCGAAGCCATGCGCCTGTTCACGCTGGCAACAAGCCTGGGCGGAGTGGAGTCGCTGGTATCGATTCCAGTGCTAACTTCTCACGCTATGATTCCGGCCGAAGCCCGCGCCAAGATGGGAGTGACGGAACAGATGGTCCGGCTCTCGGTGGGCATTGAGAATGCGGGCGACCTGATCGCTGACCTGGAGCACGCTCTGGAAGCCGTGGCAGCCCGACAGCCCGCGCAGGTGGGGTGAGCGTTCTAAGCCTCAGGTTCCGCTTCGACTCCATCTTGAAATAAGAATCCCGGCCTCTTGGCCGGGATTTCTATTGACGCCCTGTTAAAGCCTAGAAAATAAACTTCAAGGCGAATTGCAGGATGCGTGGAAGATGGGCTGCGGAAGCCTGCCCGAAGGCGACACCGCTCCCGGGGAAGATGCAGGAAGGGTCGCCCGCATTGTTATTGGCGCCGCCATAGCAACTTATCGAGCTGCTGGCGGTACCAAGACCGGCATTGTTTGCGGCGGAGCCGGCATCGCCTCCCAGCGACGAATACTCCGTGTGGTTGAAGACATTAAACGCTTCGGCCCGGAACTCGAAATATCTGGTTTCAGTGATGGCGAAATGCTTCAGCACTGCCATATCGAAGTTCGTTCGGATCGGGTTGTTGAGAATATTTCTTCCAGAGTCTCCGAAGGTCAGGCCCTGGGGCGCGACAAATACTGACGGATTGAAGTAGAAAGGGCCGAAGCCGTTGCCGGCAAGGGTTCGCGGAATGCCAGCCTTGGGATTGCCTATAATATCGGGCCACGACGAACCGGAGGATGCGACTCCGCTACCTCCTCCCGCATTGTCTCCCGGCACGCCGTTGCCGCCCGCGTTATAGATGCTGAACGGCGTGCCGGTTTGCACGATCGTAATACCAGACCATTGCCAGCCTCCGAGAAGCTTGTGGCTCAAACCTCGTCCTTTGAAGAGTGGCAGGTCGTAGACGTAACCAATGTTGAAAACGTGCCGCTGGTCGAAGTTGGAGCTGGCGCGGAACAGGTTGAGATTGTAGCTATTGAACGCTCCGACATCGCCCGCGTCGGAAGAGTTGTCGATGGAGTGGCTGTACGTGTAGGCAAGACTCAGCTGCAGTCCCCCGACGCTGTGGCGGACGGCTACTTCCAAGGCGTTGTAGTTGGAATTCGCTGTATCTTCTTTGCGGGTGATGCTGCCGATGCCGTTGTAAGGACGGTAGGGGTCGGCGACATTGCCGCAGGCGACAGCAAGATTGTTCGCCCAGCTGCCAGTGGTGGTAACCGGATTGGTTGTATCTACATTCGCCGTGGCCGTTGCCTGGGCATTGGCCGGATTGATCGAGACTGAGTTGCAATCATCGGCTGTGATTAGCTGCCCTGGGCCGTAAGGATTCAGCGCAGCAGATACTGGCGGGACTTCGTTGAACTCATACTCACGTGTGAGATGGACGCCGGCACTGCCTACGTAGGACACCGTAGCAACTGTGTTCCTGCCAAGATCGTGCTCGATGTCGAAATGCCACTGTTGCACGTAGGGCCAGATCGCCTTGTCAGGGATGGACACGAACGTCAAAGGGGTGGTGGTTGTACCGAGCGCCGAAGGATTCACGTTAGCATAGCCAACAATGTTGGCCACAGTTGCCGTCTGGGTGAGCGGGTTGTATTGCTCCAGTGTGCCGGCATTGGCTTCGCCTTGATTGGTATGTTCGAAAAAGATGCCGTAGCCACCGCGGATAGCCCACTTTCCGTCGCCCTTGGGATCGAAGGCGAAGCCGAGGCGCGGCGCTGGGTTGAAGAGATGCCCCTTCATGCAGCCGGCTTGGACTCCAGGTGTGACTCCGCAGTCCACCCATCCGTTGAACTGCGGGTTCGCTATAGTCCCTTCCACAAAGTCGGAGGCGTTGGTGAAGCTCGCGCCGGAAATGTAGTGAGCGGGATCGAAATTCCATGCGTTGTGGTGGATCTCGCGGTAAGTGCCGAACATACTTATGCGCAGGCCCAGGTTCAGCGTCAAGCGCGGCGTGACATGCCAGTCGTCCTGGAAGTAGGGCTCAAAGATCTTGTACCGGTTGTAGGTTTTGATTGCCGACTCCTCCTGCTGATACTGCTGCACATTTCCCAACAGCAAATCGGCAAACGCGTTCCCGCTGCTGATCACACTGTCGCTGGTGCTGTAGGATAAAATGCCGTTGGTGCTGACACCCGGCTGCGGGATTTCGTTCTTTTGCGCCGCCACAAAGTAACCCCCGAACTGCAGGTTATGCTTTCCAATGATCTTGGTGACATTGTCTTTGTAGGTATAGGTAGGGTTGGAATTCAAAGGTCCGTTGGGGATATATCCTGGATCTTCATTGATGCCGTTGTATATGCCGCCGTTCAGGCTGATCCCGGGCACTTTGCCCCCGAAGCCGTTGTCGAACACTCCCACAGTCATCCCTTGGGGGCGTTGCCAATTTGGACCCACAAGATTGAGAACGATGTGATCGGTAGTGTAGCTAGCTACAAATTCATTCAGTAGCGTCGGGGAAGCCGTCGCCGTCAAGCGAGCGACCAAGCTCACGCCCGGCCCCACGAAGTTCGTCTCGACCGTCGGAAAGCTGGTTCCGTTCGTCCACAGGGGGGTGGGATAGATTTGCGACCAGGAATCGTGGATATAACGGAACGACGCGCGAACTTTATCCGTGAGGTTGTGATCTAACCGGAACAGTTCCTCGCGCCAGTGAGTGGGAAGCGAAGGATCCTCAAGCCACTGATTAGTACCTATGTTAGGCGCAGGAATCAAGTTCTCCAGCGCATTTACCACGGATGTATTGTTGATCGGAACTTGGTTCAGGGCATAAATGTTGAAGGTGGGGATGTTCGTCTGAAAGCCGGGATCGTTATCGAAGACCGAAGGACCGGGGCTCAGTTCGGGGCAGTCCGGATTAAAGGGAACCGCCGCGAAGTTGGAGTCGGAGGTCTGAAAAGTCCCTGATGCGGGACACAGGTCGCTGAAGTTGCCGCCTCGCTCCGCCAGGGATGGAACCGTAGTCACCGAAAACCCGCTAGGCACGATATCCCGACGCCACTCCTCGGAAAAAAAGAAGAAGCTCTTTTGCTTGTCTTTGTTGTAGTGCCCCGGGATGTAAATCGGGCCGCCGATCGTTCCTCCGAAATCGTTCTTCTTATACGAAGGCACGCTATCCAAGAAGTACTGCGTGGCGTTGAACATGTCGTTGCGCACGAACTCGTACAGGTCGCCGTGGAAGTGGCCGGTACCGGACTTGGTTTCAATCTCCACTGTGCCGGAACCATTGCGGCCATACTGCGCTCCATAATTCGATGTTTCCACTTTGAACTCGGCGATGGCGTCAACGCTGGGATAGACGTTAAGCGAAGTATTGCTGCCGTTGTCGAGCGCGTCGCCACCATCCATCTCCCAGTTGTTGTACTCGGTTCGACCGCCGTTCACGCTGAACGCAACGTTTCCGTTCACTCCGACCTGAGCTTCATCCTGTCCCGACTGGTTTGTGACCCCTGGCACCAATGTGATGAGCTGAGTGAAGTTGCGGCCATTCAGTTCGAGTTGGGTAATCTCTTTGCCGGTAACAGTGCCGCCCAGATCGGAAGCTTGGGTTTCAACCTGGGAAACTTCCGCACCCTGCACTACGACCTCTGTGCTGATCGTGCCGACTTCCATCGCCACGTTCACTCGGGCCTTTTCTGCCACGCGCAGGACAATGCCCTTGGCTTCGTACTTCTTAAATCCCTGGGCGGTAATGGTCAAGTCGTAGGAACCAATCGGGAGCGAGGCGAAGAGAAAATCGCCGCTGCCGTTGCTCGCTCCGGTCCGATTGATGCCGTGCTCAGCGTTCTTGAGTGCAATCTGAGCGCTGGGAATCGCTGCTCCGCTGGGGTCGGTAACGGTGCCGGTGAGGGAAGCGGTGTCCTGAGCCCAGGCCGTCGCCCAAAATGTCAAAACTAACAACCCGATCGGCGCCAGCATCCGATGAGATTTCATGGTGAAATTCTTCTCCTGATGCGCAAACGTTTCACGCATCCCACGCAGTATAGCCGTGCCCTCGTGGGGCTACGGTGGTCGGCAACTTGTCGAACATCGCCTGACTTCAGCCCGCGGCCGCGCCTGCGGGAAAGTTTATTAAATCGTATGAATAGTGCTTTTATTGGGCATCTTATGTCAAGGGAAAAAAGCGGGCCGTGCGGCGCGGAGGATTCCGACTTGTACCAAGTGGTTCTCTTGCTGTGTTTCCACGGCAGCCTAGAGGCTCCGAGTGGACTCCCTGACCACCAACTCGGGAGCCACCTTGCGATGATGAGCGGCGACCTCGCGTTTCTCGAGCACCAGGTTGATGCCCTCGAGAACGATGCCTACTGCATCCGCGCCCATCGCTTCCATAGGCTGTCGGACCGTGGTGAGCGGCGGAGTGCACAGAGCCGAGGCGGCAACATCATCGAAGCCGATTACGGAGCACCGCTCCGGCACGCGCATGCCACCGTTAGCCAGGGCCCGGATGGCGCCGAAGGCAGTCATGTCGTCAAAAGCAAGAATCGCGGTGAACGGGCGCTTCTGCTTTAGCAGGTCCTCGGTGAGTTTCTGCCCCGCTTCAAAACTGGAAAGGGGATCGCGCGACTCGGGCAGGTCGACAATGAGGCGGGGATCGAGTTCGAGGCCGCGTTCCTTGGCGCTGTTGCGGATGCCGCGCCAGCGCGGAGAACTGTCGGACAATGCTTTGGGCCCGCGAATAAACGCAATCTTGCGATGACCGAGCGAGTGCAGATGCTCGAGCGCGAGGTAGCCACCAACTTCATTGTCCACGATGACCGAACTCATCGCGTCACCCTTGAGTTCGCAGCCGATAATGGCGGTGGGTATACTGCTTTTCTCCAGATCGGCGAGCAGATTGATGTCGAGAAAGAGCCAGTTGGCGAGGACGACCAGGCCTTCGATGCGGCGGTCGAGCAGCATCTCGAGATAGCGTTCGAAGCGGCTGCGCTCGTTGTGAACGTCGGTGAGGATGGGCAAGTAAGAGGCCTGGTAGAGCGTGTTCTCGATGCCGCGCAACACCAGCGTGCAGTAAGGATCGGTCATGTCGAAGACCATGACGCCGACGGTGTGGCTGCGCTTGCTGCGCAGGGAGCGGGCAAACTGGTTGGGACGATAGCCCAGTTTTTCCGCGGCGCGTTCGATGCGCTTCTTGGTGACCGCGGGGATGTAGCGTGCGAGCGGTGCGTCGTTGAGGACAATCGACACCGTGGTGGAGGAGAATCCGCTCTCCTTCGCTACATCGCGAATCGTGACCATCGAATTCTTGCCCCTGATTTGCGAAACCTGGTTTGCAAAACCTGTTTGCGAAACTCTGGAGTGCCGCACTGAGAATCCAGAACCGCCTATCCCTCACGCTTGAATTCGATGCGGAGGTTGGCGGACACTACAGCAGGAAGTGAGACGAGTGTCAAGCGCGGGAATGCGATCGAGAATGACAGGCGGGTTGCTGCTGGTGAGCTTGGCGGCAGCTATGTCCGCGCAAAGTTCAGCGCCGGGAGTGGCCGCCAGTCCGCGAAATGGCGCGCCAGTCGCCTCGTCTGGAGCGGCGGTGGACATCGTACAACTTCTCCAGGCAGGGGCGGATGCGCTGAACGGAGGACGACTCGACGAAGCCGAGCGCGACTTCCGCCAGGTGCTGGCGGTGAATCCGCAGGTGGGGGGAGCGTATGCGAACCTGGGCGTGGTCTACATGAAGCGCAAGCAGTGGACCAAGGCGCTGGGTCCGCTGCGTAAAGCGGAGCATTTGATGCCGCACGAGCCGGGCGTCCGGCTGAACATCGGTCTCGCCTACTACCGGCAGAACGAGTTTCTTAAAGCTATTCCACCTTTCGAATCCGTAGTGCGTGATCAACCGGAATGGTTACAGCCTCGCCATTTGCTGGGACTCTGCTATTTTTTCACGGATCGTTGGGCGGATGCTGCCCACACGCTGGAGCCGCTCTGGGCCCAGGAATCCGGGCAGTTGAGCTATCTGTATGTCCTCTCGATCGCCGCTCACCGGGCCGGCATGAAAGAACTGGATGAGAAAGCAACGGCGCAGCTCATCACGGCCGGCGAAGGTTCGCCCGAGTTCCATCTGTTCATGGGTAAGGCTCATCTCAATCTCGAGCAGTACGACCTGGCGCTGGCCGACTTTCAAGCTGCCGCCCAAGCCAATCCCAATCTGACCTTCGTTCACTTCAACCTGGGGCTGGCTTACTTGAAGAAACAGGATTACGAGCACGCGCGGGATGAATTCCTGAAAGACGCGGCCATCGAGCCGGATGTGGCCAACAACTATGACGAACTGGGGGACGTCTACTCGCTCCTGCAACAAGACAGCGACGCGGAAAAGAGCTATCGCGAGGCGCTGCGCCGCGATCCCCGCCTGGTGAATTCGTACGTGGGGTTGGCCAAGGCTTACGAGCGGCAGGAGAAATATCAGCGGGCGCTGAGCGCGATTGATTCCGCGGGCAAGCTCGATCCCGGCCGCACCGATATTCATTACCTGCGGGGACAGGTGCTGATTCGCCTGGGCCACAAAGAAGAAGGCAAGAAGGAACTGGAAGCCTCCGTTCGTATCGACAACGAACACCGGGCCGAGCGCGAGAAGCAGGTGGAAAGCGGTACGGTGCCGTCGCCCGAACTTCTGCAGGACGAGCAGTAATGCATTTCCCGATGTACCCGGGATTGGCATGATTGGCGACGGTAGTCTAAGATTCTGTCTGGCGTATTCTGCCGGCGGTCCCTGGTATTACATTACTTTGTGGCTGATCGGCGGGCGGCATTCTTTCAGCCGGCTGAGGCAGCTTTTGCGCCGTTGGAGGAATCGAAGGTAGTGAGCTCTCATCCACTCATGGTGAATTCCAGGCAGGTCGTTCGCGCCATCATTTTCGCTTCGTTGCTATCCCTGCTCTCCGCCGCGTCTGTGTCGCTGGCTTACGGGCAGTTTAGCCTTTCCGTTTCGCAGCTGACTCCAAGAGCCGGAGTGGATCCGGGCAGGTCGGCAACTGCCACCATTGACCTCGAGCCAGTCGGAGCTTCCGCCGGCTCAGTCGACTTGAGCTGCGAGGTAACCTCAGGGCCGGCCACGACCAGCCCGCCGGTATGCACCCCGAGCCCCGTGTCTGCCACCCCCCCCGCCGACGGTCCCTCACTGACCATTACGACGACCACCAGCACTCTGGCGGGCACATACCAAATTACTGTAACGGGCACGAGCGGCGCCATCACGCACACCGCCACCCTGTACCTGAATGTAGCCGATCTCACACAGGCTTACTTGCTGTCAGTGTCGCCGACCACCGCGACTCCCAGCCCCGTTCCTGCGGGAAGCTCAGCCACCACCACGGTGACGGTGACTGGTCTCGGAAACTACACCGGAAATGTCACCCTCGCCTGTCTCTCGGTTAGTCCGATTGTGACGGCCGCACCGTATTGCTCGTTCAGTCCCGCAACCGTATCCGTAGCTAATGGCGTTGGACCACCTTCCACTCTCACCATCAGCACTTTCGGAGCCGAGGTGAATGCGACTAATCGGTTATACCCGCGCCTGCTCTATGGCCTCTGGCTGGCCGTTCCCGGGCTGGCGCTGGCGGGAGTGGGTGTGACCGGAAACCACCGGAAAAAGCTAGTGGGGATGCTTTTACTCGTGGTGGTTGCCTGGAGCTTACTCCTGCTGCCGGCCTGCGGTACCACCGTCGGAACGACGGCCCTCAATGGCCAAGTCACTGCGAATAATAACTACACGTTCACGCTCACGGGTGCGGATGAAAACGGTGCGGCTCCCAGTAACGGTGTATGCACGAGTCCGCCTTCCAGCGCCTGCGACTCGGCGACCGTCACCCTTCAGGTGACCAAGGCGCACTGAGACAAGCCGTCGATTCATATTGAGTCGGCGGAACTCTGCGTGGCGTCGTCCCGCACTCTTCCACGGGGATTCGAAAAAGAAAGCCGCGGCGAAATCAGAAAAGCCAAAACCCGAAAGCTGAAGCCCGAAGCCCGCTCCTTAGGAGGCGCGCCGTCCCTTGCGCTCGAGTTCGGCGGCCTGGCGCAGGACGATGTCGCGCAGGGAAACCAACCCCTTCAGTTCTTTGCCTTCCACAATGGGCAGGTGCCGGAAGCCGAATTCATGCATGATGAAGAGACACTCTTCGATAGTCTCATCCAAACCAACGGCGCGTGGGTTGGCGGTCATGACCTCGGACACGGCGGTGAGTCCGGGCGTTCGGCCCACAGCTACCACACGGTTCATGATGTCGCGCTCGGAGAAAATGCCGGCAAGCTCTCCGTTGCGGAGCACGGGCAGGGCGCCGATGTTGTGTTCCATCATGAAGCGCGCCGCCTCCAGCACGGTGCGTGCGGCGTCGACGGAGTAAACTTTGCGGTCTTTGACAAGTTCGCGGAGGGTGGACATGGCAAGCTCCTTAGAGAAGGTGGCGAGGGCCCAATCTACGGGCGGCACTACTTTACCATACCGACATCCAGGACGCGCTTGGGAAGAGCACCGAGGGGCTCAACGCTCGATCAGGCCTTCCAGCGCTGAAAAGAACGCCGGGTAGGAGATGGCCGCACACTGACTGCCGCGAATCAGGGTCTCACCCTGGGCTCGCAGAGCCGCGATACTGAAAGCCATCGCGATGCGGTGATCGCTGAAGGATTCGAGTTCGGCGCCGCGCAGCGATCGTCCGCCAGGGATCTTAAGACCATCTTCGCGTTCTTCCACCTGTGCGCCCATGGCGCGAAGGTTGGTGGCGATGGATGCGATGCGGTCTGACTCCTTCACCCGCAACTCTTTCGCATCGCGGACCTCGATTCCCTGCTCGGTATAAGGAGCGATCGCGGCCAGCACGGGAATCTCGTCAATTAGCGCAGCTGTATCGGCTCCGGCGATGGTCGTACCCTTCAGCCGTCCGCCCTCAACCTGCAGCGTGCCCACCAACTCACCATGGACTTCTTCCAGTTGTGTCACCGAAATGAGCAAGCCCATCTGCATGAGGATATCCAGCAGACGCGCCCGCGTCGGATTCATCAGCAGATTTGTGATGGTCAATTGCGAACCGGGAAAGAGCGCGGCGGCACAGAGAAAGAACGCGGCACTGGAAAGATCGCCGGGCACTCGCGCTTCAATGCCGCGCAGACGCTGTCCGCCGGGGATCCGCACTTCGTTTCCCTTGCGCGCGATTTGTGCGCCGAATGCCCGAAGGGCCAGTTCTCCGTGATCGCGGGTCCGCAGCGGTTCCTCGATGCGGGTTTCGCCCTCGGCCAGCAGTCCGGCAAACAGCAGGCAAGTCTTCACCTGCGCGCTGGCCACCGGCATCTGATAGTGGATCCCTTTCAGGTTGGCGCCGGCGATGCGCAGCGGCGGGCGGCCATTTTGCGACGTGATCTGTGCGCCCATGGCCGTGAGCGGGGTGATCACGCGCTCCATGGGACGGCGCGACAACGATTCATCGCCAGCCATCTCGCTGGCAAATTTCTGCCCGGCCACGATGCCGCTGAGCATGCGGATGGTTGAACCGGAATTCCCGCAATCCAGGGGCTGGCTCGGGGCAGTCAGCCCGAGCCCGCTTCCCTGCACTTCGATGACGTTGTCGTGCCATCCCGGCGCTCCCACTTCACGCCGAGCGAACGCAGACAGCCGAGCGTGCTGGCGCAGTCCGCGCCGGTCGAGTAGTTTGCGAGGCGCGACGGCCCATCGGCGATCGCCGCCAGCATGGCGTAGCGGTGCGAAATGGATTTATCGCCGGGAAGACTTACGCTGCCCCGCACGTTGCGCGCGGGGCGCACGATCACCTGGGACTCGCTTTTCATCCTGAGATCAATATAGCGGAAGGTGAGGGGATGATGCGGCCCGGCGGGAACCCTGTGTTTTCAGTCAAAATCAGCATCGAGAATCAACAATTCAGGCCAGGGCCTTGGCCTCGGCGGTGGCCTCGCGCAGCACGTCCGCCGGGATCTCTTTCAGCCGTGACGCCAAACTCGAACATCGGGGTCTCGACGCCGCGTCCCCAGCGCGCGACCTCCCAGTGTGCGCGCACGAACTTCACATCCGGATGCGCCGTCAGATCGAGCAATAGCGGAGACTCGCCCGCAATAAAACTTCTGCGGAAAGGCGACCACCGGCTTCGCATCCCACGTCGCGCCGTCCGCTGAACCGTAGATGCTGACGTCGAGCGACTCCTGCTCGATGATCTGCGTAATTTCGAGGGTCACCAAGAAACACCTGGCCGGCCGCGCTGCTCACGTCCACGGTGGGGCCGTCTCCCTTGGCGCTAACCACACGTCTTCGCTGCAACCAGCTCCGTATCAATCATGCCGGGAGGATTGTAGCAAATCGCGGGGTGGCTCGTGTCAGTTGCTGGTTGCCAGCTCAGGACTATGGTTCCTCGGTCTCGAAGTCGACTTTCAGCAGGCAAAATCGCGCCGCATTCCGAAGTGACAGCCATTCACAGCCCGCTTATATTGTTCCGCACCATGTCAGCCACGCGAACCGCTCACCAGTACGGCGCCGGCAGCGCTCAGAATCCGCCAAACCGCCTTCCGAACGCCTGCTTTGCCTTGATATTTTCCGCGGGCTCGCGGTCGCCGGCATGATTCTGGTCGACAACCCCGGCAGCGACGACCTGGCCTACGGGCCGATCAAGCACGCCGATTGGAATGGCTGGACTTCCGCCGACTTCATCTTCCCGTCTTTCCTGTTTCTGGTTGGAATCTCGATGGTGTTCTCGTTTGCCGCCCGCCTTCAGCGCGGCGAATCGCGACAGCAGATCCTGTGGCACGCCTTCAAGCGCAGCCTGATCCTGATTGCGATCGGGCTCTTCGTGAATGCCTCTCCCATCATCGGTCTCGACCTGCACACCTGGCGCTTCGAAGGCGTAACCCAGCGGATCGCGCTCTGCTATTTCGCCGCGGCAATTCTGGTTCTGTGGTCGAGCCGCCGCGGAGCTTTCATTGCCATGTGCGCTTGTCTGCTCGGCTACTGGGCCCTGCTGCGTTTCGCCCCGGTTCCCGGCTTTGGAGTGCCCGGCCGCGACATCCCATTCATGGACCCGGATCGCAACCTCGCCGCCTGGCTCGATCGCAAGCTCTTCATGGGACATCTTTACGACAGAACCCGCGATCCGGAAGGAATCCTCAGCACGATCCCGGCGATTGCGACCACGTTGATCGGAGTGCTGACCGGCTACTGGCTCCGCTCGGAGAAAAGTCCCGGCGCGAAAGCGATCCGCATGCTGTGCGTTGGAATTCTCGGCCTGGTGGCAGGTGAGGTTTGGAATCTCTGGTTCCCGATCAATAAGAATCTCTGGACCAGTTCGTTCGTGCTCTTCAGCGGCGGCTTCGCGCTGGTCTTCCTCGCCTTTCTCTACTGGATGCTGGAAATCAAGAAGTGGCGTGGCGCCTGGACCATGCCGATCCTGGTGTTCGGAATGAATGCGATTGCCGGATTCGTCGCCGACTCGTTCGTGTACGGTCCCGGCTACTCGTTCACGGTGAAGGGCCCCAATGGTCCGGTGATGTGGCATGACGCGGCGCAGGCGAGGCTGGTGTCTCTAGGCGCGAGCCCAGCCAATGCTTCGCTCATCTATTCCCTGGCGGCGCTGTTCTGTTCTGCTGGATTCTGTTGTGGTTCCTCTGGCGGAAGCGAATCTTCCTCAAGGTCGTAAGACCACGCGTCACTCCGACGGATGCGGCCCGGTGAAATCTAGCAGCATGGCTTCTGCGTGGGTTTGAACTCCATCAGCTCCACCCGCGTCAGATCAGGATCAAACACGTCGAGCTGCCACTTGCCGTCTTTGCCGATCTCCGCCTCTTCGTCGCCGTGCGGCTTCCAGCCATGCGATTCCATGATCGCCTGCGCCTTCTTCATGTCGGCAACTCCGAGCGAGATGTGATTCATCACGCCCGTCAGTTGCAGGTCCAGGATGCTCGGGCTGGTTCAGCATATATTCCAGCCAGTCGGTGCCGTCCGGAACCTGGATCGCCACCCAGTCGTCCGTCGGGATCCGGCTTATCGTCCATGCCAGTAAAGCCGGAACCCGAGAATATCGCGATAGAAGTGATCCTCGGCGTCGCGGTTGTGAACCAGGAATCCGGTGTGAATCATGTGGCGCGAAACCGCGGAGTCGATCAGTGGAGCGGCGAGCTTCGGCCTTGCCACGCTCGACAAACTCGATGCGATGACCTTCCGGGTCTGCCACGATGAAGCTCAGGCTGTGGTCGGCGTGTCCCTCGACCGCGGGCACCTTCAGGCCCTTCGCGATCAGATACCTGCGCAGCGCTGCGATGTTGTCTGTGGTGAAAGCAACGTGATCCATGCGATCGGTTGCCTTGGGATCGGGCGCGGCGCTGTATCCGACCCACTGCCTGCCCACCATGTATCTCACCAGCCCGCCAGACTCCACCGGTGCGGCGGAAGCAAGCCCAAGCGTGCCGCTGTAGAGCGTCTTCACTCCATCCGGCTGCGTCGTGTAGAACGAAACGTGATCGATGCCGAGAATGCGGGGACGAGACGACGGCGGGCGTTTGCGAGTAGGGAGACAAATCGCGGATATCCCAAGCACAGCACTGCAAAAGATTTCTTCATAGCGCCCTGATTCTAGCCCAGGCCAGCCTCGGAAAGCACTCGTTCCTAAAGCCGCTCCAGAAATTGGCGCACCAGCTTGCGCCGCTTCCTCCGGCTGCTCCCACGGCGAGTAATGGCCGGCTTTCGGAATCACGCGCAACTGGCTGCCGGAAATGTGCTGGCGCATCAGTTCGGCTTCGTTCACGCCGGTCAGGATATCTTCGTCTCCGGTTACGAGCAGCGTGGGTACATTGATGGTCTTCAATGTATCGACCGAGTCCGGGCGCTCAGCCATGCCGCGCTGCACTTGCGCCACATCTTCGGGCGACATCTTCCGCATCATGCGCAGCGCGCCGTCGACCAGATCAGGCCGCGTCTCGCGCGTGGTTTTGCCCAGCAGACGCGGAATCATGCTCTCGAAAAACGGTTCGGTGCCGCGCTCGAGCACGTCGTTTGCGGCCTGCAGGCGTCCGGCGCGGGCTTCGGCGGAATCGGCCGGCGCCTTCGTATTGCAAAGACCGAGCCCTGCGACCCGTCCACGATGCCTTCGCCAGAATTCGAACAACGCATATCCGCCAATCGAAACCCCAATCAGCGGAGCGCGACCGATATCGGCATCGTCCATCACGCGGGCAATGTCGCCGGCGTGTTTGTCCATGGTGGCCGGACCTTCGCCGACGCCAGAATCTCCGTGTCCGCGCAGATCCGGCAGAACGATGCGGTAGCGCGTGGCCAGAGCCTGAGCCACGGGCAGCCAAAATTCATGATTCGCGGGAAAGGGATGCAGCAGAACTACCGGAGGGCCTTCGCCCAGCACGCGGTAGGCGATCTCGGCGTCGCCGCTTTTTATTTGCCGAAGGGCGATCGGCTGCATGCAGGGGATTTAATCACAGAGCAGGCGTATCGCGTCCTGCTGCAGAGTCTACGGATTCGTCGCGCGCTGCGCGCCCACGGGCGCCGCCAACAGCAGCGGCTCTTCCGGCATCACGATCCAGGCGATGGGATAGGCGAGCAGGCCAATGCCGGTCATGAATGACGCGATCAGCCACACCAGCCGGACTACGGTCACGTCGATGTCAAAGTACTCGGCGAACCCGATGCAGACGCCCGCAATCTTGCGTCCCTGCCGCGGCCGCACCAGGCGCTTGCGGGCGATCGACGCTCCCACACGAGTACCGCAATAAGCACAAACCGCCGCGTCGTCCTGAATCACTTTGCCGCAATAGTTGCAGTACATAGTTCCGCCCTCCCAGGCATACTGTAGACAATACGCAATTGTAGCCGGAAAGTTCCCCTGGCGTCGTTCGTCCCAAGATCCGATGTCACTCCCGGTACGCTTCCCTGATGTGCTCGCGGGCCTTTTCCGCGGGAGGAGTGCTGCCGTTCTCGGCCAGGACGGTCTCATACTTCTTCATGGCCAGATCGCGCTTCTGCAGCAGGTCGTACATTTCGCCGGCGGCGAGGTTGGCCTTCTGCAGCGTCTCAGGATCGGGCTCCGGAGCCTCCTCCACCAGTTCATACGCGGCTGCCGCTCCGGCATAGTCTTTCTGGCTGCGCAGCAGCTCACCCAGGCCCCACGCCGCCATCTCATAGTGCAGGTTGCCGTACTTCCCTTCCCGCCCGTTCTGCCAAACCTTGCGATAGCCTGCCGCGGCCTCCTGCGCATGGCCGCTGGCGCGCAGCAGATTGGCTTCCTCCAGCGGGAACAGATAATTCCTGGGATAACGCGCCGCCAGATCGTGCATGAGCACGCGCGCCTCGTCGTAGCGATGCTCGCGCCGCAGAAACAGGCTCAGCACCACCTTGGCATCCACGCTGTTTTCTCCGTTGCTGTCGGCCACTTCGCGCAGATATTCCAGCCCCTTTTCTTTCGTCCCGCTCAGCCCCACCAGCGCCACGGCCACCTTCACGCTCCAGGGCAGGCTGCCCATCACGTAGTTGTGCGTGCCCACGACCAGCTTGGCATCCACGTAGTGAGGATCGAGTTCCAGAACGCGTTCGTGATCGCGGCGCGCGCCCACGGCGTTGCGCAGGGCGGAAAACCAGGCGCGCTCCACCAGCGCGGTATAGAGCGCGAACTGCGCCCGGGTGACGCCGCGGGCATAGAGCGCGTCCACGTTGTTGGGATTCGCCTTGAGTTGCTGCTCTTCCAGGCTTTCGGCGCGCTCCACTAACTGTTTGATTCGCTCCTTCACCTTGGGATCGGCGGTTCGATGCGCCTCGCCGATGAAGCTGTCGTTGGCATACTCGCCGCTGTTCATCGCGCCCATGCGATAAAGCTCGCGCATCAGAACCGTGGTCAGCAGGTGGTTTACTGCCGAGGGGTCGCTCGGATGCCGATCCAGCACCTTCTCGAACTCCTGGATCGACCGGTCGTACTCCAGGTTGTAGAAATGGTCGAAGGCGGCGTCGACCAGCGGATCGTGCTCCGGGGAATGTAGCAGTGGCCGATGGGGAGCGCTTCCCGCCGGCGCCGGTTTGACGCCATGGCCTTAGGTAACAGATAGGAACAGGATGACGACGCAGAACAGCGCATTCCTGTGAGCCAACCGATTTCACCATATCAGACTCGACTGCATCCCCGACCGTTAGCCCTTGAACTTTTAGTCTAACTGAAGTTTTGCCGCAGCACGGGACGAACCAAAGGTGTCATCGGGCGAGACCTAACAATTTCGTGAGGCATTCGTACGGTCGGACCCTATAATTTGCTCAGGCCCAGACCTGTAAAACTCGACCGAAAAACCAAGGTACTGGGGCATCTTTACGGGTTTGCGGGTAATAATTGCGCGGACTTACTTGCGCCCCGGTGAGGAAAGTTGCAAGTATTTGACTTGAAAACACCTTAGTCGACAGTGTGCTTTGGTTGTCGGCTTGCCTTTCCGAAACTAGGCGTTCCTATCTATGGCTGAAGTTGTTCAAGACGCACAGCAGGAGTTTTGGCGGTCCCCGACTGTGCTAGAACCGGCGGTCGAGCTAGTGCTCCCGGCTGCGGCCCAGGCAATGGCAGAGGCCTGTGCCGATTGCGGCACCGAGTTCATGATCGGGGCCAGGTTTTGCCATACCTGCGGGCTGGCGCCGTCCCGCAATGGCTGCACCCGGCACAAATGCGGCTGGGATCGCAGCTCTATGGGCGCGAAGCGTGGCATGGCTGAGGCCCTGGGCGGGCTCGTGTCGCCGCTTCCTGGCGGGAGATTTCCTTTCCTGACTGGCTGCACTATCTGCACTTCCACGAGATCAAGCGCTGGGTCGGTCTGCCCACTGCGGCGCTGATCGCCTTCATGATCGGCTTGGGCTGCGTGGCCGGAGCCATCGGCGTCAGCCTCTTCTACCGAGCATCGAATCTGGCGGAGTTCCAGGCCATCCAGATGTGGCGGATCGAATGGCTGCTGGCCGCCACCGCCTCGTTCGTAGCCGGAATTCTGCTGAAGAAACCCTCGGATGGGGACAAAGATCGGCGACTAGTCCACTCCAAGTCGCGTTTCCCCAACCTAATTCGTTACGACTCGCTTCCCGTTCCCGCCGCTCGCCGCTGCTGGTGCATGCGGTACAGATGATGGACGGGACCGGTGCCACGCCCCAGAGGATGCCCGGCGGCAATCGCCGCCGTCACGTAGGTCTTGGCCAGCAGGGCAGCTTCGGCTAATCCGCGATCGAGCGCCAGGTGGCAGGACATGGCAGTGGCGAAGGCGCAGCCTGTGCCGTGAGTGGAGTTCGAACGTTGCCGCTCTGCCTTGAAGACTTCCTCCTCGACTCCCCGCTTGGTGGTGAAGCTCAACAGATCGGTTGCCTTCTCCAGATGCCCGCCCGTGATCACCACGGCCGCCGAACCCATCTGATGGAGCTTCGCAGCTGCCGCCCGCATTTCGTCGAGATCCGTCACCTTCAAACCAGTGAGGACAGCGGCCTCCTCCACATTCGGGGTGATCACATCGGCCAGAGGGATCAGCTTCTCGATCAGCAGCCGGGTTCCGGGAGCATCCAGCAGATCGGCACCGGAGGATGACTTGAGGATCGGATCGAGGACGACATTGGGCAGCTTATCGGACGCCCGGCCTTGCCCGACCGCTGGCCCAGAAACTCCACCACCGCCTTGACCACCTTCCCGGTGCCCAGCATCCCGATGTGGACGGCTGCAATGGGGATGTCGGAGGCAAGCTCCTCCAGGGTCTCAGTCACCAGATCCGGATCTACGGCCTCCACTCGGCGAACGCCGCCGGTAGACTGCACGGTCATGGCGGTGATGCAGGCCACCCCATAGCAGCCGTGGGCGGCGATCGTCTTAATGTCGGCCGTCACCCCCGCCCCGGACGAGGGGTCAAAACCGGCGATCGTCAGCACGACAGGTGGTTTCTCAGCCATGATCGTCAAAATAAAATGATTTCCGCTGTATGCAATCTTGTACCTAAAATGCTCACCATAAACAACTTAGAGAGAATTCCTCGTAAGTGATTGAATCCATTGGGGATGAAAATTATTCCCAGGGTACTTGTCATGCGGTATTTACTATATAATAAATATGTAACATGATTGTTTTGAGTGACATGTTGCCGATTACTCATGATTAACAACAAGTTACGTGAGATATCGATAACTATCACGTCACCATAGGCCAATGCACTTTCGGGTTGACAAGCCCCCCCAGCCCCCTACCATTACAGAACCTTAACCAAGACAGCCTAGCTAGGACGACTTTTGAGTATGCGAGGAGAACTGAATGCGTGGACGTATAGCTCATGGACTGATGATCGCTTTATTGGTCGTCGGCCTGGGAGCGGCTCAGGGCCCGAACAACTCGGAGGCCAGTTCAGCCCAAACTAGGGCAGTTCAAGCCAAACCCGAAATCCGCAACCAAACCGGCAAGAATCAACCGTATCAAATTGGGACAGCCTCCTGGTACGGCGATTATTTCGTCGGAAAACCGACCGCCAGCGGCGAAGACTTCGACATGTACGACATGACCGCCGCCCACCCAACGCTTCCCTTGGGAAGCTACGTGCGGGTCACGAACCTGCGCAACGGACGGGTGGTCGTGGTCAAGATAAACGACCGCGGTCCGGTCGTACCTGGCCGCATTATCGACCTTTCCTACGGTGCCGCTCAGGTGCTGCAGTTCGAACAGCGCGGCTTGCAGCGGGTTCGCCTGGATCTGGTAAAGCCCCGGACCGAGCGCCGGCAGGTCTACCAGACCGTCGCCTACAACCATCCCATGGCGGAACTCCGGTAAACCCTCTATACTGTTGGGGAATGCTGGCAGCCCTCCCCAACCTCACTCCGACGCGCGCGCTTCCGATTTTCGGAATAATGCCCCGCGCGAGCAGCTGATCGTCGCCCTGGACGTTTCCACGGCGGCGGCCGCACAGAAGATCGTGGCGGCCGTCGGCGACTCGGCGCTGACCTATAAAGTCGGCATGCAGCTCTACACCGCCGAAGGCCCGCAGCTGGTGCGGGATCTCGTCGCTTCTGGACGGCGCGTCTTTCTCGATCTGAAGTATCACGACATTCCCACCACGGTGGCGGCAGCCGTGCATGAAGCCGCCCGGCTCGGCGTCAGTATGTTGACCGTGCACGCCGCCGGCGGCGGCAAAATGCTCCACGCCGCCGTCGACGCGGCTCGCGCCATCAACCCGGCCCTGCTGGTGCTCGGAGTGACGGTGCTCACCAGCCTCGACCAAAACGATCTGGAAAAAGTCGGATTCCAGGGAACGGTGCGCGAGGAAGTCCTGCGCCTCTCCGCGCTGGCCCTCGATAACGGATGCAAGGGCATCGTCACCTCCGCCCGCGAGACCGCTGCCGTGCGCGCCGAACTGGGCCACAATTTCGCCATCGTAACCCCCGGCGTCCGCCCCGCCGGCTCGAGCCACGCAGATCAAGCCCGCGTCGCCACTCCCGCCGAAGCCATCGCCGCCGGAGCCAGCTACATCGTCGTAGGCCGCCCCATCACCGAAGCCGCCGACCCGGCAGCCGAAGCCCGGGCGATTCTCGAGCAGATCAGCTCGTAGGCCGAGTTGCGCCACTTGATTCGGCAGAAAAGCAAATGCAGATGAAAGAGCTGAGCCAACAACTCCTACGCGTGGTCGAAACAGCAGAGACCAGGCTTCGCAAAATCAGTGAACCTGAAGGTGCCAAGCCAATATTGCCGGGCGGCTGGTCGCGCAAGCAAGTCCTCGGACATCTGATCGACTCGGCGTCAAACAACCATCAACGATTCGTCCGCGCGCCCTGCAACCGTCTTTGGACTTCCCGCGCTACGACCAGAATGGAAACGTACGCCTGCAGGCTCCTCAAGAGGCCGATTGGGCACTGCTGGTCTCGCTGTGGGCCTCTTACAATCGCTACCTCGCCCACATAATCGCCCGCTTGCCCGCCTCCAAGCTGGAAACCGTCTGCCGCATCGGTCCCGGAGAGCCGGTCACCCTCGACTTCCTGGCGAATGACTACGTTACGCATCTGGTCCATCATCTGAACCAAATCGGAGCCGCAGATTCAGACTAATTTAAGAGGATGTTTACTGCGCAGACGTCGATCCAGCCACCGTCTTGCGTAACTCCTCCGCCGACCCGCTCAGCAAATTCCGCAGCACCGCAACCTCCGCCGTAATACCGGTATGCAGCGCCGGATCCACATCAGGCGCAAAGAGCGAAGAGTGATTCGAGGGCAGCAAGCGTTCCCGCAGCCTTGGCTTCAGCAAGCTTCTGCGGATCCGCTCCGCCCAGACCGAAGTAAAAACCCGGAATGCCCTGTTCAACAAAGTAAGAAAAATCCTCCGACGCCGTGTGCGGCTCTTCCGTAACAACATTCCCTTTGCCCAGCGCCGCTTCCAGCGTTCCTCGCAGCCGCTGCGCCAGCGCCGGATCGTTGTACACCAAGTCCGTCGCTTCGTAGTGCTCGATCGAAGGCGCACGCGGCGCGCCCGCCGCTTCGGCTTCGGCCTTGGTGATCCGCGCAATAGCCGCCAGCACCTGCTTGCGCACTTCCGCTTTCCTGGTGCGCACGGTCAGCCCCAACTCGGCCTGATCGGGAATAATGTTGTTCTTGGTCCCGGCCTGAATGTAGCCCACGGTAACCACCGCCATTTCCCCCGGCTTCACTTCCCGCGAAGCAATGGTCTGCAAGCGCCAGAATCGTTCGAGCAGCAATCACAATGGGATCGATCGCCGTATTCGGCGCAGAACCATGCCCGCCTTTGCCATAAATCGTAATCCGCAGCGAATCCGCGTTCGTATTGAGAACTCCCGGAGTAATGCCCACCATCCCCGCCGGAAGCGTGTTGCCGACATGCAGCGCCACGGCCACGTCAGGCCTGGGAAAGCGCGTCAGCAAGCCGTCGTCGATCATGCCCTTGGCGCCGCCAATCGTTTCCTCCGCCGGCTGGCCGATCAGCATCAACGTCCCGTGCCAGGTGTCTTTGCTGTGCGCCATGATCGCGGCCGTGCCGATGATCGATGCCATGTGCAGGTCGTGTCCGCAGGCGTGCATCACCGGAACATCGTGTCCGGCGTCATCTTTGGCGTGAACCTTACTCGCGTAAGGAAGCCCGGTCTTCTCTTCCACCGGCAGCGCGTCCAGTTCCGTTCGAAGCATCACCGTCGGGCCCGCGCCGTTCTTCAGGATGGCCACAATCCCCGTGCCTCCGACGTGTTCCGTCACCTCATAGCCGAGGCCTCGCAACCGGCCGGCCAGCTTCGCCGCAGTTTGAGTTTCGTGCGAAGAGAGTTCGGGGTTCTGATGAATATCCAGATACAGCGCGTGCGCGTCAGGATAGACGGCTTCGACTTCCTTTGACACCGGAGCCTGAGCCCAGGCCGCAGCCACCAGAGACGCGAGAAACAGAAGTTTTGCTGGTTTCATAGTTCACGGATCATATCTGGCACTGCGGCAAACTGTAAATAAGTCCGATCCAAGAAATCTGCGGCGTTGCCATCCCCGACCCGGGTGTACAATCGCCGTAGAAAGCACTGGTTTGCGCGTCGTCGTCTGGCAAGCTTGAGGTGCTCATGAACGTCCACGTTAGTTATCGGCTTCATAAAACTCCCGCCGTAGAAAAAGACATCCAACATCAAGTCGAAAAACTGCGAAAACGCCTGCAGGTCTTCCGTCCCGAACTGGTTCACTTGAAAGGCATGGTCGAGGAGATTTCCACGCGCGAAGGCACCAGCGTTTCCCTCAACCTGCGCCTGCCTTCCGGACAGATGGCAGTCCAGGCCAAAGCCTCAACCGCCGCCGCCGCGGTGAAAAGTGCGTTCGAGGATCTGCTGCAGCAGGTCAACAAACACAAAGACCTGCTGCGCTCCTCCCACAAGTGGCCGCGCCGGCAGAATGAAGCCTCGGCGCGGCGCAATCATTCCGTGCCCTTCGAGCAGACGCTGGCCGCGGTTTTTCCGGCCATGGTCTCCGCCGAGGACGTGCGCTCCTACGTCAACGTGAATCTCTCCCGCCTCGAGCGCTTCGTCGAGCGCGAAATCTATTTCCGCGAAGCCTCCGATCTGGTTGCGCCCGACTCCATCACGCAAGGAGGAAGTGATTGACGAAACCATCGCCGCCGCTCTCGGCGACGGTCAGGAAAAACCGGAGCGCCTGGCGCTCGAACCCTGGCTCTACCGCTTAGCCATGAAGGCTCTCGATGAACTCTCCCGTCCCGATGGCAGCAACGGCGGCGCCGTGCACCTCGAAGATTCAGCCCGCAAGCAGAACGTCAAAGCCAGCGACGAGGCCGAACTGCAGTTCCATCAGCCCGATGAAGCCATCACCGAAGAAACCATCATCGCCGACGGCCGCGTGGCCACGCCCGAGCAGATCGTCGGCTCCGATGAAATGATGCGCCTCATCGCCTCCGCTCTGCACGACGTCAGTCCGGTCCATCGCGAGGCTTTCATCCTGCACGCCCTCGAAGGCTTCGGCGTCGACGAAATCTCCGCCATCACCGGCGCCTCGCCCGACCGCGTGTTGATCTCCATTTCGACGGCTCGCGAGCACCTGCGCAAATCGCCCCGCCTCGTCCGGCAATTCAAGGGAAGGTTCGCAAGCACCGGCACCGCATAAATCGCCTTTCCACTTCTTTGAAAGGACTGGGATGCACCGAATGATCACTCGGGAACAAATCCACGAACTGGCAGAATTTGAAGATCCGTCAGCCTGCGCTCTCAGCTTCTACTTTCAGCCCACTCCGCCTCGCAACAAGGCCCACAAGGAAGAGGCGATCCTGACCAAGGATCTGGCGCGGGAAGCCTTGCGCCAGTTGGAGAGCAGAAGCAAGAGCAGTAGCGGCAGTAGATAGTAACAATAAAGACAAGTTCGAGTCGGCCCGCGCCGATCTCGACCGCATCGTGCGTCTGTCGCAGGATTTGCGGGCAGCGGCATGCGCGGCAACGGCCCGCGCGCTAAAGCCGTGTTCGCCTGCTCTGCGCAAGGCTTCTGGCGCGAGTATGATCTGCCGGCGCAACTGACCGGCACGCAACTTCTGGTGAATCGCCATTTCCACCTGAAACCCCTGGCCCAATTGCTGGGAGCATTTCCCAGCCTCGGCATCGTGCTGGTCGATCGTCATCGCGCCCGCCTGTTCGATCTGCGCCTGGGCGAATTGACCGAACGTATGGATTTCTTTCATCCTCTAACCCGCCGCGGCCGTGGCGACGGCTTCGGCGGCTACGATGCAGGCCACGCCGAGCGCCGCGTCGCCGATGAAGCCCGTCAGCATTTCAAGTTCATCGCCGAGTTCCTTAAGGATGCGCTGGGTAAAGGTGATAAAGACAAAGGCATGTTCGAGAACTGGATCCTGGGCTGCCAGGATATTCACTGGTCGCAGTTCGAACCGCAACTGCATCCCTACGCCAAGCAGAAATTGCTGGGCCGGTTTACCGCCGAGGTGGCTCACGTGAGCAACGAAGAAATCCGTTCGCACGCGGAAAAGATCTTCGCCGATGCGCAGGAGCGGCGCTGTCAGGAAGCGGTTCGCGAAACCCTCAACCAGGCCCGCCACCAACGCCCGCGGCGTCACCGGCTTGCGCCGCGTGCTCAACTCGCTGGAGCTGGGCGAAGTGCAGACCTTGCTGGTCGGGCCAAAGCTACCACGCTCAGGCCGTCGAGTGCTCCGGCTGCGGCCACCTCGACGCCCACCTGGTCAGCTTCTGTCCGGTTTGCGGGCAGGCAGACTCGAGAGGTGGTGGATGTAGGCGAAGCCATCCTGCCCTGGGTGATCCGCCACGACATCGAACTTTTTTACGTCAAGGACGATCCCGAGTTCGACAAGGTCGGAAACATCGCCGCCCTGCTGCGCTTCCGCTCCGAGCAGAACAGCAAGCAACCTGCGCTCGATCGCCGACGTCCCGCCGAATCCCTCCGTCAGCCGCCGCGCCCGGCTGGTGGGCCGCTACCGCGGACTGGCCAGCGGCTGATTCTGCGCGCAAGTCAGTATTTGAAAGGGCACGACTTCCAGTCGCGCCGCAAAAGCCGTCGGGAAAATAACAGGCGTGGTGCCCCATTTCTCGCGCTCTTTGCGAGAAGTGGGATTCCACGGAGCCGCATTCCCCGCCACCGGGCCACTGTGACATCTAACCTTGCGCGCGAAACCAAATTACCCCACCATGGTCAAGGCGGAGGCGGTACCGCGAGCGGAGGACCGTGCTAAGGGTAAGTCCTTTGAACGCAAGATTTTGCCCGCAAGTCATTGTGCCCCAAGGATTCTTGCAAGATTCCCGCTACGCCAATGATTCCAATAGATCAGGGGGGAGGGGGGCATACCCGGTTTTTCCGAATCGGAACCGCCCGCTGATCCGAGCAAGGTCCTCTCAGCCGCATCGCAGAAACTTTTCTTTCGGTTGAAATCCACACCGCGAAGCAAAAGCTTCCAGTAGAAAGGAAATCTCCCTTAGTTGTTTATGCTCTTGCGTTTGTTTTCTCCGTGTCTCTGTGCCTCCGTCGTGAAAAGCGTTTTCCCGCGTGATATGCTTCCCGCTTTCCTAGAAGCAGGAGAAACTCATGACTTTCTCGCGCCGTGATTTCGTAAAGACGTCAGTTCTAGGAGCAGTCGCCGCCGGAGTAGGAGCGCGAGCCCAAGGAGAAGACTCCAAGCAAAGTGCTGCAGCCCAAGAACACGGCGCACAATCCGGATCGTACAAGCGCCCCATCATCGTCTGCGCCAATAACGGGTACAACTATCTCGAGGACGCATTCGCCTTCCTGAAAAGCGGCGGCGACACGCTCGACGCCGCGCTCAAAGTGGTCAAGGGACCGGAAGACGATCCCAACGACACCAGCGTCGGCCTCGGCGGAATTCCCAACGAAGAAGGCGTGGTCGAACTCGACGCCTGCTGCATGCACGGACCCACGCGCCGCGCCGGTTCAGTCGGAGGCGTGCGCAACATCAAGAATGTGTCGCTGGTCTCGAAGGCCGTGATGGAGCACACCGGACACGTCATGCTGGTGGGCGAAGGCGCCGAGCGCTTTGCCGTGGCCGTGGGCTTCCCGCGCGAGAACCTGCTCACCGACCACTCCCGCAAGGTCTGGTTGCTGTGGAAAGAGTTCCACTCCACCGAAGACTGGTGGGGACCGGGCCTCGCCGACCCGCACTGGCAGGCTCCCGACTCAAGTCCCGACAAACCACAATCGAAACTGTGGCAGGAGCGCATCCAGAACCTGCAAGCGCGCGCCGCTGATCTCGGCATTGCGCCGGAGCTTCAACTGGAGGCCGTGCACAAGGTTCTGTTTCCACCCACCGGCACGATTCATTGTTCCGCATTGAATGATAAAGGAGAAATCTCCGGCTGCACCACAACCAGCGGATTGGCCTTCAAGCTTCCCGGGCGCGTCGGCGATTCGCCCATCATCGGCGCGGGCTGCTACACCGACCAGGACGTAGGCTCAGCCGGAGCGACCGGCAGCGGAGAAGAAAACATCAAGGTCGCAGGCGCGCATACCATCGTTGAAAATATGCGCCACGGCATGTCTCCGCAGGAAGCCGGCATGGAGGCGCTGAAGCGCATCGTCCGCAACTACAACGGCGACATGAACAAGCTGCGCTTCGTCGACATGACCTACTACATCCTGCGCAAAGACGGCGCGTACGCCGGAGTCTCGCTGTGGGAGGGCTACCAGGCCGGCAAACCGCACAAGATCGCGGTGCATGACGGCACCCGCCGTTCGGAGGTAGCCGTGAGCCTGCTCAAAGGATACTCGCAGGATTTTCCGCCGTCCCCAAGCGTTCCCGAGGATTTGAAGAAGGAGTATCTGAAATAGGAGGGCAGGCGGCGCACCTAGGAAACGATCTCAACCCCCGCCTTGGAGGCGGCTGTCCGCAGGAGCCGGTCCAGTGTTGCTAGAGGCAATTCCTGCTGGAGCGCAGTCTGGAGATAGACAGCGTCATAAGCTGTAAGCTGGAACTCCCGAGCTGTGTGCAGGACACCGCGCATCGAGACAGAATCCTGGTTATTCTCGATGGCTTGCGCGATGACGATGTCAAGATTTTGCAGAGCTTCATCGGTGTCTGAAGGGGTCAGTATGCGGCGCCGCTCGGCGCTGATGAATCCGTTGGCAACCTCGAGTTGCCAAAGCGCGGGAACGAGTGCGCGGTCGCCGCGGAGCAACAGCTGCCTGACGTGGTCGGCATACTGCGCGGTCGGGCGGTCCACGAACCAGGCCAGAGCGACGGATGCGTCCAGCACAAATCGCTTCACCTGCGGCCTTCTTCGATCAGGTCCTTGATGGTCATGCCCTTGGGCAGTGGTTTGGCACGGCGGCGGATTCGCTCAATATCGGCAAACGCTTCTTTCAGACTGACGCCAGTCTGCGCGGGAACCAGCATAGCCGCGAGCTTTCCGCGGCGCGTAATTCCGATCTGCTCGCCCTGGCCGGCGCGCTCGACCAGTTCTGACAGTTTCTGTTTGGCTTCAAATAGGCCTATAGTGCGCATGAGAGATTCCTCTCCATCTAGATGAATAGTCTAGATGAATAGAAGGGACTCTGCAAGGGAGGTTAATCAGATGGCCCGAAACCCGCAAGGCTTCCTCCCGTAGAAGCGTCAGTTTCGAATAGTTTTTACGCGAACCGCACCTTCACATCCGGACCCTTTTCCAGGTGAATGCTCTCGATGAACCGCACCTTGCCGGTGAGCTGGGTGAGGATCACTGACGAAGTCCGCGTGCCTTCGCCGAAGAAGCGGACGCCTTTCAGCAGCGCGCCGTCGGTGACTCCCGTGGCGGCGAAGATGAGTTGTTTGCCGGGAGCAAGATCCTCGGCTTCGTAGATTTCGTTCTTGTCTTTAATGCCCATGCGGGCGAGGCGTTCTTCCTGGTCGGGCTTCACCACCAGGCGGCCGAGCATGTAGCCGTTGAGGCAGCGGATGGCGGCGGCAGTGATCACGCCTTCCGGCGCACCGCCCGAGCCCATGACCGCGTGCACGCCGGTGCCGATCACGGCGGCGGCGATGCCGGCCGAGAGGTCGCCGTCGCCGATCAGCCGGATGCGCGCGCCGGCGGCGCGAATATCGGCAATCAGCTTTTCGTGGCGCGGACGATCGAGCACGATCACGACCAGGTCTTCCACGTCGCGCTCCATTCTCTTCGCGATGTTCTTCAGATTGTCAGCCACGGGCGCATCGAGTTCGACGGCGTTCTTGCACGACGGTCCGACGACGATTTTTTCCATGTAGCAGTCGGGAGCATTCAGCAGGCCTCCGCGTTCAGACGCAGCCAGCACGGTGATCGATCCGGGCGCGCCGGTGGCGCAGAGGTTCGTGCCCTCGAGCGGATCGACGGCGATGTCGACTTCGGGCACCTCGCGGCCGTCGGGAAATTCGGCGCCGACTTTCTCGCCGATGTAGAGCATGGGAGCTTCGTCGCGCTCGCCCTCGCCGATGACGATGGTGCCGCGCATGGGAATGGAGTCCATGGTCTGCCGCATGGCCTCGGTGGCCACCTGGTCGGAGAGCTTGCGCTCGCCCTGACCCATGGTGTGCGCCGAAGCGATTGCCGCCACTTCGACCACGCGCAGAAATCGCGACGCCAGGTCGCTTTCAATGTTTTCCCCGAAACTGCGAGCCTTGCCTTCTGAACGAGTTTGCGTAGCCATAAGAGCCTCCGAGCACGCGTATGAATCGGCTATTTTCGACCGGCCTGAGAATATATCCCAATCGCGTGGAGATTGAAAGAAATGGCTGGAGCCATGAGAATAACCGATATCGGGACCGAGGCTCTCGTGTTATTCTCGCAGGCCTGTTTTGCAAAGTGATCCCATGCCGAAATCGCGCCCATTAACCTTCCTGTGCATCACGACCTACGAGAAGGGACAGGAATTCATGCGCGAGTGCAAGCGCCGGGGCTGCCGCGTGCTGCTGCTTACGGCGGAGAAGCTGCGCGATGCCGACTGGCCGCGGGAGAGCCTGGACGACACGTTCTATCTTCCCGCCGAAATTTCCCTCGCCGACATCGTGCAGGCTGTGACCCATCTGGCGCGCACGCAGAAAATCGACCGCATCGTCGCACTCGACGAGTACGACATGGAAACTGCCGCGACTCTTCGCGAACACCTGCGCGTGCCGGGGATGGGCCTGACCACGATGCGCTATTTTCGGGACAAGCTGGCCATGCGCATGAAGGCGCTGGATCGCAACGTGCGCGTGCCGGATTTCGTTCCTGTATTCAATCACGACGACATCCGCTACTACCTTGAACATGTCCCAGGACCGTGGGTCTTGAAGCCGAGGCAGGAGGCATCGGCGATCGGGATCAAGAAGATTCACGCCGCCGAAGAGTTGTGGCCGGTTCTGGAGCAACTGGGAGACAAGCAGTCGTCGTTCCTGCTGGAGAGATTTGTTCCGGGCGAGGTCTACCACGTGGACTCGGTGGTTTCGGAGGACGAAGTGGTTTTCGCCAGCGTGAGCAAGTACGGCAAGCCGCCGATGAATGTGGCGCAAGGCGGCGGAATTTTCACTACGTGCGTTATACCGCGAGGCAGTGACGCCGACATGGGCTTGCGCCAGATCAATCGGGAGCTGATTGCGGCGCTGGGACTGGTGCGCGGCGTGGCTCATACCGAATTCATTCAGGCCAACGCTGATGGGAATTTCTACTTTCTGGAGTGCGCGGCGCGCGTGGGCGGCGCCTACATCAACGAGATGGTCGAGACCGCTACCGGAATCAACCTCTGGCGGGAGTGGGCTCGCATCGAAGTCGCCGGAGGCGATGGAAGTTACCGGCTTCCTGCGGTGCGCGAGGAGTATGCGGGAGTGATTATTTCGTTGGCGCGGCAGGAGGATCCCGAT
The DNA here is from genome assembly GCA_963770235.1 of uncultured Acidobacteriaceae bacterium. Taxonomy (GTDB): domain Bacteria; phylum Acidobacteriota; class Terriglobia; order Terriglobales; family Acidobacteriaceae; genus Sulfotelmatobacter. The sequence continues at coordinate 99,126 of CAVYOW010000015.1, forward strand.
ACGTCAGGGATACAACGATCCGGAAGTGTTCTTGCGAATCAAGAAGCATCACCACGCTGGACTGATTCTGCGATCGTCCAATCCGCTGCGCGTGCAGTCGCTGCTCGAGAGCTACAGCCAGCGCTTCGCCGAGGAGTTTCTCGCCGTGGAACCGCCGCGCGAGAAGCCAGCTTCCTGAATTGAATTCTCGACTCAATCAGAACGCGTCAATCCCGGTCACGCTCTGCCCGATGATCAACGAATGCACGTCGTGCGTGCCTTCGTAGGTCTTTACCGACTCCAGGTTCATCATGTGGCGCATGATGGGATAGTCGTCGGCGACGCCATTGGCGCCGAGAATGTCGCGCGAGAGGCGGGCGCACTCGAGAGCCATCCAGACGTTGTTGCGCTTGGCCATCGAGATGTGCTGGTGTTCCACCTTGCCTGCATCTTTCAGGCGGCCGACCTGCAGCACGAGCAGTTGCGCCTTGGTGATCTCGCTGATCATCCAGGTAAGCTTGTCTTGCACGAGCTGGTGCGAGGCGATGGGCTGGTCGCGCCACTGCTTGCGCAAGATGGCGTACTGCAGGGCGCAGTCGTAGCAGGACATGGCCGCGCCGATCGCGCCCCAGGCAATGCCGTAGCGCGCTTGATTCAAACACATCAACGGCGATTTCAGGCCGTCACTTTTCGGCAGCAGGTTCGACTCGGGGATGTGAACGTCCTGCAGCGATAGCCCGGAAGTGACCGACGCGCGCAGCGACCACTTGCCGTGAATGTCGTCGGCCTTGAAGCCGGGACGGTCTTTTTCGACGAGGAAGCCGCGAATCTTGTCGTTCTCGTTTTCCACCTTGGCCCAGATGACGGCGACGTCGGCGATGCTGCCCGAGGTGATCCACATCTTCTCGCCGTTCAGAACGTACTCTTTGCCCACCTTGCGGGCGCGGGTACGCATCCCGCCGGGATTGGATCCGAAGCCAGGTTCGGTGAGTCCGAAGCAGCCGAGCTTTTCGCCCTTCTGCATCGCGGGCAGCCAGGTCTGCTTTTGTTCTTCGCTGCCAAAGGCGTGGATGGGATACATCACCAGCGCCGACTGTACGCTGACGAAGCTGCGCACGCCGGAGTCGCCGCGTTCGAGTTCCTGGGTCACGAGTCCGTACTCGACGTTGCCCATGCCGGCGCAACCGTAGCCCTGCAGCGACGCGCCGAAAAAGCCGAGATCGGCCATGGGCTTGACCAGTTCGCGCGGGAAGCGGCCGGCGCGGTTGCACTCTTCGATGATGGGGACAAGGTTATCTTCGATGAACTTGCGCGTGGTGTCGCGGACCAGGCGCTCTTCTTCGGTCAGCAGCGAATCGTACTGGATGAAATCGACACCGCGAAATTTGATGGCAGGCATGATGAACCTCCCCAAGGGGCAAACAGATGACGGTAGCAGGGGCGGGGGAACTGGGTCAACGGGCGCGCGGCATGCGTGGGTTCACTTCCTGAAGCGTGGGATCCAGCGCGGCACGGTGCGGAGGTATTGCTCGTACGATTCTCCGAATTGCTTCCCCAGCGTGGGTTCTTCGTAGAACGTGACAAAAAGGTTGACCAGCACCCAGAAGACCACTGCGTACGACGCCGAGTACAGAAGCGCGAAACATAGCAGCCTCTCCCAGGATAACCAGCAGCACGCCGATGTACATGGGGTTGCGCACATAGCGGTGAAGACCGCTGACCACGAGGAACTTCGTGGGAGCGATAGGGGCTGGCGTGCCCAGTCCGCGCACTGCGAACTCCCACGCGGTGCGGAAATAAATGCCTGCTCCCGCGACCAGGCAGAACAGACCGAGCCAGGCCAGAGGGCCGTGTCCGGGCTTGGGCGTTCCGCCGAGCAGAAGGTAGGGCGCTCCCACCGTCACGAACCCTGGGACGAGGATGGTGAATACAACCGTCTTCAGCAGGGGTGCAAGAACTCGCGGCATGCGACCTTATCCCCAAGCGAACCACAAGCCGAGACAACCGGCACAACCTTACCGTAAAATCAGGCGCTACGGAAAGCAACCAAAGATGCGGTCGCAGAGTCTTCAGAATTCGTGCCGCGCTTGTGCCCGCTTCGATCAATCACCCTGGAACTAGGAGAAGATTTATGCCAGCAAGATGTATCGTCAATATGGTTCTCGGACTCCTGCTTGTACCTTGCCTCTTAGCCGGCGCGCTCGCACAGATGCCCAATCCGTATGGCCTGAGCATTCCCGTAGAAGACGCCAAAAAAGCGGCAGCTCTATCCCTCGCAGAAGCCAGGAAGAATAACTGGACGGTTGCCGTCGCGGTTGTCGATCCATCCGGCAACCTGGTTTACTACGAAAAGATGGACAACACGCAACTGGGCAGCGCCAATATCTCCGTTGACAAGGCGCGCTCGGCGGCGCTGTTCAAGCGGCCCACCAAGGCGTTTCAAGACGCTCTTGCGGCAGGCGGTGAGGGCTTGCGCACTCTCCGCTTGCAAGGGGTGACCCCGGTGGAAGGCGGTTTTCCACTCGTGTCCGATGGCAAGATCGTGGGCGCGATCGGAGTCTCAGGCGCCACCAGCGCGCAGGACGCTCAGTGCGCCAAAGCGGGTGCGGACGCCTTTAAGTAGCGTCGCCGCCGGATTGCGGCTTTGGAGCGTCAGCGCGTGGGCGTTTCTATGGCCCTCGCATGGCTCGCTGTCGAGACAGCCGGCACAACCTTACGGTAAAATTGATGACGAGTGGAACGGGATCAGGATGCGGCCTCAGTTTCCAGGGTGGATGCTGATTCCGGATTAAGAGCTTTCTGAAATCTTCCATCTACAACCATCCGCGAACTAAATGGAGCGCAGCACTGCGCACACGATAACGACACTCAGGAGAAACGAACCATGGCAGTAGGCGCGAAGATCGCAAAAACAGCGGACCGTAAGAAGGTGATGGACACGAGCAAAAGCACGGATTGCCCTAAGTGCGGCAAGACGACGCGCATCGTCAAGCGCATGAAGGACCGCGAGCGCAATATACCCGGCGGGATTTACATTTCTTGTTCGGCGTGTGAGTTCTACGAGAAGCTGTAAGGACGGTTTCACGCTCCAAACGGTGGCCGAAGCGGACGCGATTCTTCCCGCTTCGGCCGTCGCTCTTTCTGCTATAGTCTCGCCGTGGAAAGCGTTGAATCGGCCAGTCAAAAGAAATTAGGAGCGGTGATTTACCTCAGAAGTCGCAAGGCGCTCCAACTTGCGGATTTTGCATCAGACTTCCGAGACCGCTGGCCTGGAGTTGTTCTCAGAAGTGAGGGGCGACAAGGGAATTGTGTCTACCTTCGGGTCGGGGATTCGCACGTTGCTGCCGAATACCGTCCCTCGCCCGTGCCGCAGGAGGTAACCTCTGAATCTCTCGCCGCCGACACAAGTCACTGGCCTGATGCGCGGAAGGAGTTAGCGGTACATCAAGCGCACTTGGCGGTAGCAGCGTCCGGCGATCGCAGGGATGGCATAGACCTCGCGAAGGATCTAACGAGATGCCTGTCGTCTTTGCTCTCCTCATCGGATTCGATCGGGGTTGGCTGGCTGAACGGACCGGTTCTGAATTCGAGCAAAGATTTCGTTGGAATCGCCGGTGAGATGTTCGGGACCGATGCGCTTCCGCTTATGTTGTGGATCGCGATGCTATGGAATTCAGCAGGTCATCTCCTCCATACGAAAGGCATGTCGCAGTTCGATGCCCCAGAGCTCTTCCTGGCTCACCAGCCCGGACCTTCTATGGAAGCGAGCTCGTATCTTCTCGATCTCGCCACCTATGTGCTGACATCGGGCAAAGCACTCCTTGACGGGGAAACCGTTGACGGACCGAAAGGCACCCTAAAGATAGAGTCCTTAAAGGGCAATTCTGGAAAACCTGGAGTGATGCTGTTTCCGGTTCGGCCTAACTAATTCCCTTCCAGGCTCCGGCTAACCGGAACTTGTCTTCGGGCGAGAATCCTACACCGCGACCGTAACGGACGTCTCTGTGCGCGTGACGGGTCGGTAGAGAGTGTCCCGCTCGATGGGTTCGCGGCCGGCGGCGCGGATTAGGCGCTCCAACTCTTCGCGCTGCATGCCTTGCGGCGTGGTCGCACCCGCATCGTGGTAAATCTTTTCTTCGATCACCGTACCATCCATGTCGTCGGCGCCGAAGCGCAGGGAGATCTGTGCGATCTTGGCCGTCATCATCTGCCAGTAAGACTTGATGTGCGGGAAGTTGTCGAGCACCAGGCGGCTGACTGCAATCTGCTTGATGTCGAGCATGCCGGTGGTTTTCGGAAGATGCTGCAGCGGGGTGTTGTCCGGATGAAATGCCAGCGGGATGAAGGTCTGGAAGCCTCCGGTTTCGTCTTGCAGCGCGCGCAGCTTCAGCAGGTGGTCGACGCGGTCTTCGTCGTTTTCGACGTGGCCGTAGAGCATGGTCGCGTTCGATTTCAGTCCGATCTGGTGGGCGATCTTGGCGGTGTCGAGCCATTGGTCGCCGTCGATCTTGTGGTCGCAGATGATGTGGCGGACGCGGTCGGCGAATATTTCGGCGCCGCCGCCGGGGAGCGAGTCCACGCCTGAGGCTTTCAGTTGTTCCAGCGTCTCGCGAATCGAGAGCTTGGCGCGCTTCGACAGGTATGCGACCTCGACCATGGTGAAGGCCTTGAGATGCACCTGCGGAAAGCGCTGCTTCAGGCCGGAGCAGAGATCGAGAAAATATTGAAACGGCAGGTCGGGATGCAATCCGCCGACGATGTGGAATTCGGTGACGGCTTCGCTGTATCCGGAGGCGGCGGTTTCGAAAGCCTCGTCGAGCGCCATAGTGTAGGCGCCGGGAGCATCTTTCTTGCGGCCGAACGCGCAGAGTCGACAGGCGGCGACGCAAACGTTGGTGGGATTGATGTGGCGATTGACGTTGAAATACGTCTTGTCGCCATGCATGCGCTCGCGGACGTGGTTGGCCATCCAGCCCACGGCGAGAATGTCGCCGGTGCGGTAGAGAGTGAGGGCGTCGGCCGCATCCAGTCGCTCACGGGCCAGCACCTTGGCGTGAATCGGCTGCAGGCGCGCGTCGTCCGTCTGAAAAGGGTGAACAGCTGCCATCTGTTTGATGATATCGCAGTAGCGTGCGCGAAGTCACAGGGATTAAGGGATACGAACTTGCCAGTCCTGTACAATTTTGCTTCCGATGAGTTCGTACGCAAAATGGTGGCTGGGTGTGGTCCTGCGCGCTGTCGCTGGTTCTGGCGGCGCAGGCCGAGCCGGTTGCCCAGCTTAAAGCCACCGACTACGTCAACGACTTTGCCCACGTTCTTGATCAGAACTCGATCGCGCAGATGGACGACATCTGCCGGCAGATCGACGAGAAAGCGCACGCCAAGATCGCGGTGGTGACCATCCACTCGCTCGATGGCTCGGATATTGAAAGCTACGCGGTCACTCTATTTCAGCAGTGGGGACTCGGAACCAAAGCGACCAACCGCGGAGTGCTGATCCTGTATGCCATCGACGACCACCGCGACCGCATTGAGGTTGGCTATGGGCTGGAACCCATCCTGACCGATGGGAAGACGGGTGGATTCGCGCGGGAGGCGGTCCCGCTCATGCGGGCTGGGCAATATAGCCAGGCTCTGCTGTTGGTCACGTCGCGAGTTGCGAAGGTCATTGCGGATGATGCCGGCGTTCAGCTTACCAACCTGCAGCCGGAGGCTCCGGTTGAGCGCGATAATCAGCGGGGCGGAGGGATGTCGGTCGGCGGGGTTATTCTGCTGATTGTTGTCATACTCATCGTTCTTTTCACTCCGCTTCGCAGCGTACTGTTCTGGATTCTTTTTTCCGGCATGTTTGGGGGAGGAGGATCCGGAGGCGGTGGCTGGAGTGGCGGCGGATTCGGGGGCGGTGGCGGTGGTGGCGGTTTTGGCGGATTCGGTGGGGGCGGTATGTCCGGTGGCGGTGGATCTAGCGGCAGTTGGTAGCGAGGACACAAATGGTTCCGGAGAAAACGATTAACGACTTTGTCAGCCGGCTGCGGACGGCGGCTGGAGCTAACCTTGAGAGCGTGATCCTGTTCGGATCGGCGGTCGCGGGAGACTTCCATCCCGAGTTCTCGAATGTGAATCTGTTCTGCGTGATTCGCGACAGCTCATTCGCGGCGTTGCAGGCGCTGGCTCCTGCGGTGAAATGGTGGAATGCGCAGAAGCAGCCTCCGCCCCTGTTCATGACCCGCGACGAGATCGAGCACTCCACCGACGTGTTTACGATTGAGCTGCTCGACATGCAACAGCACCACCGCGTTCTCTTCGGCGAAGACGTTGTTCAGGGTTTGTCGATTCCGGCGAACCTGCATCGCGTCCAGGTGGAATACGAGCTGCGGGAAAAACTGGCTCTTCTGCGCCAGCATTTGCTGCTCGCCTCTGGTAACGACTCCCGCATGTGGGAGCTTGCTGCTGCGATCGGTCTCGTCGTTCGCCACGCTTTTCCGCCACGCGCTTATCGTGCTGGGCCACGATGCGCCGGTTGGAAAGCGCGAGGCGGTGCAGGCGTTGTCAAAGCAGATTGGGTTTGATGCCTCGGGCATCCTGCAGGTGCTGGACGTGAGAGAGCGGAAGATCCGGACCGTAAGAAGTTCAACGTGGCCGACGTTTTCTCGCGATATCTGGCGGCGCTGGAGCAGGTAACGGCCGCAGTTGATAGAATGCTGGACTCGGGTACCGCGGGCTCATCGTAGAGCTTGCGGAGGCAGTTTTTCAGGAGAATGTCATGAGCAAGGCACTGATCGTTGTCATCGTTATCGTGGCGATTCTATTGCTGGGTTGCCTGTTTGTTTTTGGCCAGTACGTCAGCGTGAAGAATACGCTGGTCAGCAAGAATGAGGCGGTGAAGGCCGCCTGGTCGCAAGTCGACATTGTGCTGCAGCGCCGCGCCGACCTGATCCCGAATCTGGTGGAGACGGTGAAGGGCTACGCGCAGCAGGAAGTGACGGTGTTCGGCGATATCGCGAAAGCGCGCTCTGCCCTGCTTTCCGCGGGCACGCCGCAGGAGAAGATCGCAGCCAACGGGCAGCTCGATGGAGCGCTGGGCCGCCTGCTGCTGGTGGTCGAGAACTATCCTCAGTTGAAGTCGAACGAGAATTTCCTGCGCCTGCAGGATGAACTCGCCGGCACGGAGAATCGCATTGCGGTCGAGCGCAAGCGTTACAACGACACTCTGCGCGACTACAACACTTACGTGCAGCAGTTTCCCAACAGCTTTTTCGCGGGGTTTGCGGGATTCAAGCCGAATGAAGCTTACTTCGAAGCTTCGCCGGGATCGCGCGAGGTTCCGAAGGTGAACTTCTCCAGTCCGGGCGCTGCGGCTCCGCAGGCGACTCCGCAGCCTGCGCCAGTGCACTAACAGTCCGACGGGGGAGTCGCGGGACAGTTGCTACTGAGGGCCGGCGGGCAGTTCCCAGCCTTCGTTCTTCATTTTGTTGTTTGTCCAATGTTGAAGCTGCTCGAAGAGAGCAGGGTCGATGACGGCGAAACGAAGGCCGACGCGGCCTTCGCCGCCGAACCAGACGATCGCGGGCCTTCGCCCGGAAAATAGTTTCGCTGTCGGGTAGCGGAAAACTGACGTCGAGAAGCCCGGTAAACTTCATCGGCTCTTTCAATCCGTCCACTCCCATGCCGCCGGTGCTGAGGTTCACACCCTGAACGCACACTTCCTCACCCTGCTGGTTCTTTAACGCAACGGCCAGCTGGATGCGGGCACGGAAAAACTTCTGCTGCTGCGAGGCTGACGAACGCCAAAGAATTCGCAGCGTCGGCGGAATTCACGTTGATGTTGTATTCCTTCAGCTTCCGGCTGAGCGTGCGGCGGGAGATGCCGAGTTGTTCCGCGGCCTGGCTGCGATGACCGCCGCTGCGCTCCAGAGCGCGAATGATCATCTGCTCTTCCATGCTGTCGAGATTGCCGACCGGCATGGAGGCAGACTGTCGTTGCGCGACCGGATTGCCGGACATGGCGTCTGTGATCTGCGATTTGTGGATCTCAGGATGCCTTGACTCCACGGCAACTCGGGCGATGAGGTTGCGCAGTTCGCGAACATTTCCCGGCCAGGAGTGCGAGAGCAAAGCGGAAACGGCATCGGGAGCGAAGGAACTGCCAGGATTCTTGAGGCTGAGGAAGTGCTCGGCCAAGCGCGACGATATCCTCAGGACGCTCGCGTAGCGGAGGCACGCGAAGCTGAAACTGGCCGAGACGATGAAAGAGATCCTGGCGAAAGCGGCCGGCGGTGACGGCAGCGTCGAGATCCTGATTGGTGGCGGCGATGATACGGACGTCGACTGTGATCTTGCGGTGGCCTCCCAGGCGGTAGAAGGGAGAACCGTCCAGCACGCGCAGCAGCTTGACCTGAGTTTGAAGCTGCAGTTCGCCGATTTCATCGAGGAAGAGCGTGCCCTTGTCGGCGAGTTCGAACAAGCCGGGCTTGGACGCATCGGCGCCGGTGAAGGCGCCCTTTTCATAACCGAACAACTCGCTCTCGACCAGGTTCTCGGGAAGCGCGGCGCAGTTGATGTCGACCCAGGGCCGGCTGCGCCGGTGCGAAGATTGGTGAATCGCATGGGCGATCAGTTCCTTGCCGGTTCCGGTTTCACCGGTGACCAGCACGCTCTCGGCATGGCCGGCAACACGGTCCACCATGCGCATGAAGCGGTGCATCACGGGACTGGCGAGGATAAGGTTCGTGCCGTCAATCTCGCGCGAAACGGTGTGCGCTGCCTCGTCTTCATCCGGGCTTTGCGCTCTGGCTCAGGAGAGCACCGAGGGTCGATTTCTCCTCTGCCACAGAGAGCAGGGCAACCATTCCCGCCGGAGCGGATTCACGATCACGAAGCAACGTGACGGTCAATTCCGCCGTAAAGTCCTTCTGCATCCTTGTTCTGACACGTGTGCGAAGATCGATACTGACCGCCCTCCAACACCGCGGTCAGCATGGTCTTCTGTAGTTGACTCTGCTCGTCGCCGTCCTCCCCTGAGATAAGAGCCGCCAGAGTTCGGCCCAGGACTTCCGCAGCGGTACAGCCGAAGATCTTCAGGGCAGCATCATTGCAGCCGGTGATGTTGCCTTTAAGGTCGGCGGATAAGACCGCGATTCCGCCGACTGTGCCGGCATCGACCCGGTAGGCCCTTGCGGCTTCGAATTGAGATTTACATGGTGGCATCCCGCGCGTTTGGAGTTGATCTTGACACAGCGAACCACGGTTGGATTGAGTATGCAGCTTCGGATGATCACGAAAGTAATCGCAGCCGGAGGCATCGCGAAACCAATGTAACGCCATCTTCCGTAGGTTACGGAAGTAAGCTACTTAAAACCCGTTAACGGAAATAGCATTTCACTGAACAGGCTCGTCCCGAGGTGTGCGCGGAAGTCACTTTCCTGCGCCGCGGACGTTAGTCTGCCGCCTCCCCTGCAACAGTAGTGACGACGCAATGTCGACTCGGACGAAACTATTTGTCGGGATCACGGTCTCGCTCGGAATGGTGGTGCTGTGCTCCGCCCTGTGGCACTGGCAATCCACTGACCAGACACGATTCGTGTGTTATCTGGTCGTGGCTGTCCTGGCCTCCAGTTTGAAGGTGCAGTTGCCCGGCATCGACGGCACCATGTCGGTGAACTTCCTTTTCATTCTTCTCGGCGTGATGGAGCTCAGCCTGCCGGAGACGTTGGTCATCGGCTGCGCGGCCACTCTGGTGCAGAGCGTCTGGCATGCGCGGAATCGACTGGACCCGGTCAAGGTCCTCTTCAATGTTTTCGGAATGATGGCAAACGCCAGCGCTCTCTGCTACGTCAGCTACCACTGGCTGGACGGGCGAATCGGTGACAATAAGCCCATCCTGCTGATGATGGCGGCTCTGGTTTTCTTTCTGGCAAATACGCTGCCGATTTCCGTGGTCATTGCGCTGACGGAAAACAAATCGAGCCGCAAGGTGTGGAAGGAGTGCTACTTCTGGTCGTTTCCCTACTACCTGGTAGGAGCGGCCGCAGTGGGGCTGGTTGGAATCATCAACCAGCGCGCGGGTTGGCAGACCTCGCTGCTCGTACTGCCGGTGATTTACTGGGTGTACCGCTCATATCGACTCTATCTGGGACGTCTGGAAGCTGAGAAAGAACGGGTCGAGGTCGAGAAGCGTCATGTGGAGCAGATTGCCTCGCTGAACATGCGAACCATCGAGGCTCTGGCCCTGGCGATCGAGGCCAAGGACCACACCACGCATACGCATCTGCAACGCGTGCGGACTTACGCGGTCGAAATCGCCAAAGAGATCGGGCTGTCGCCGGACGAGATCGAAGCGCTTGCGCGCTGCGGCGCTGCTGCATGACATTGGCAAGCTCGCGGTGCCCGAGCACATCATCAACAAACCCGGGCGTCTGACTCCGGAAGAGTTCGAGAAGATGAAGGTGCATCCGCTGGTGGGTGCGGAAATCCTGGATCGCGTGGCCTTCCCTTATCCCGTGGCTCCCATCGTGCGCTCGCATCACGAACGATGGGATGGGTCGGGCTATCCCGCTGGCCTTACCGGCGAAGAGATTCCCATCGGAGCGCGCATTCTGGCGGTCGTGGATTGCCTGGACGCTCTGGCCTCAGACCGGCAGTATCGCCAGGCGATGCCGCTGGATCGAGCCATGGATCGCGTGAAAGAAAGAGCGGGAACCTGGTTCGACCCGAAGATCGTGGAGGTTCTGGAGCGCCGCTATGTGGACCTGGAACGCATTGCGCAGACCTATGAAGACGGCTTCTGTTCCTCGCGGATTCTCGAGGGAACTGCGCGTGGAACGCGGCCTTGCCCCGGCGACGGGATTCGAGAAATGGGCTGACAACTCGCAGAACGATTCCGACTTCCTGACTTCGATCGCATCGGCCCGGCAAGAGGCGCAAGCCATGTTCGAGCTGAGCCAGGACCTGGGAAACTCGCTGAGCTTGAGCGAGACGCTTTCGGTGCTGTCGATGCGGCTGCGCAAGCTGATTCCGTACGACTCCATCGCCGTATTCGTGAACCGGAATGGCTGGTTGCTGCCGGAACTGGTGAGCGGTGAAAACTTTCGCGTCCTGTCGTCGCTGAAAATCCGCGTGGGCGAGGGCTTGTGCGGCTGGGTGGCGGAGAATTGCAAGCCCATCATCAATGGCAACCCGCAGGTGGAGACCGGCTACGTCGCTGATCCGGAAAAGCCGCGAGTCCTGTCTTCGGCGCTGGCGGTTCCGTTGCAGGGACTGAATGGCGTCGTGGGCGTGCTGGCCATGTATCACTCGACCCAGGACGCTTTTACGCCGGACCATCTGCGGATTCTTTTGGCCGTGGCTTCGAAGGTGGCGCTCTCGGTGGAGAATGCTCTGAAGTATCAGCAGGCGGAAAGTTCGGCGACCACGGACTTCCTCACCGGGCTGCCTAATGCGCGCTCGCTGTTTGTGCATCTGGCGCAGGAAGTGACGCGATGCCGGCGCATGAAGACATCGCTGGCGGTGATGGTCTGTGACATCGACGGGCTCAAGAAGATCAACGATTCCTTCGGGCATCTGGAAGGCGACAAATTGCTGCGGGAGTTCAGCACGCGCCTGAAGGATGCGTGCCGCGGTTACGACTACGTCGCGCGCATGGGCGGCGACGAGTTTGTGATCACGGCGCCGGGCCTCACTATCGAAGCTGTCGAGGAAAAGACAATCCGTTTGAACGAGGCGGCGGTCGAAGCGGGACGGCACACCTGCGGAAAAGATGTCGTCAGCCTGAGCGTGGGAACGGCCTTCTGTCCCGATGACGGGTATGACGTGGAGGCATTGCTGGCCGAAGCTGACCGGCGCATGTACTCCGTGAAGCAGACCCACCACGCGAAAGGTAACGCCAAAAAAGTTTCCCTCGCGCGCGGTGCCTCAGGAGAATAAATGCGACGCCTGAGATGGAAAATTGCCGCCCATGCGCTGGCTCTGCTCGCAACAGTTCTGCTCGGAGGATTGCTTTCCGCTACGTTGGTGCGGCTGGCGCCGGGCTTCGATGTCGACGAGCGGGAACTCGACCCCCATTTGAATGCGCAGAGCGTGCAGGCGATGCGCGATGCCAGGAATCAGGACCGCAACGTTCTCCAGTTTTATTTCTCTTATATGAAGCGAGCTGCGCAGGGCGACTTGGGAACCTCACTCGCCCTGGGACAACCCGTGCGCAGCCTGCTGCGCGATCGCGCACCCATTACGTTCCGATTGCTGACTTTGGGTCTTGGACTGGCCTGGATGCTGACTCTGACCCTGGCCTTGAGCACGGCGTGGCTGCGGCTTTCGGTTTACGACACGCTGACTACGGTGGTGAGCGGAACATTTCTCTGCCTTCCCGCCGCCGTGCTGGCATTGCTCTCAGTGCTGTGGAATGTGCCCGGCTCATTGGCGATTGCGCTGATCGTGTTCCCGCACACTTACCGGTATGCGCGCAATCTTCTGGTGAAGGCCTATTGCCGGCCTCACATCATTACCGCCAGAGCAAAAGGTTTGGGCGAGGCTCGCATTCTCTTCTGGCATGTGGTGCCGGTGGTGACGCCGCAATTGTTGGCCGTTGCCGGAGTATCGGTAAGTCTGGCGGTTGGCGCAGCCATCCCAGTTGAAGCTTTGTGCGGGTTGGCGGGCATCGGACAACTGGCGTGGCAGGCGGCGCTGGCTCGCGATCTTCCCCTGCTGGTAAACATCACGATCCTGGTGACGCTGGTGACCCTGCTCGCCAATTCCGGGGCGGATGTAATCGGTCATGTGGTCCGGGGCCAGGAAGCATGAACTTCTGGCGAAAACTGGCGTGCGTAGTTTTAGTGCTGGTGCTCGGTGCATCGCTGGCAGCGAACTGGCTGGCCCCTGCGGGATATGCGCGGCAGTATCGCGACGCAAGCAATGCGCCTCCATCGCGAGCCCACTGGCTGGGAACAGACGAGGTTGGGCGCGACCGCTTTGCCCGCGTACTCTACGGAACTCGTATTTCGCTGCTATTGGCTCCGGCCGCAGCTCTGCTATCAACGCTGATGGCGGCGTTGATTGGCGGACTGGCAGGATATTTGGGCGGCGTCTGGGCGCGCATGGCGATGGCGGTGACCGATTTGTTCTTGTCGCTGCCCTGGTTGTTCTTACTAATTACGGCGCGGGCGCTGATGCCGCTGAATGTATCCCCATTGGTCTCGGTGCTGGTGACATTTCTGCTGCTGGGACTTCTGGGCTGGACTACAGCAGCCCGAGTGTTGTGCACGCACCGCAGGTTCGCTGCGCACCTCAGATTTCGTCCGGCAGGCGCGCGCAGCAGGGCTTCCCGGGCAACGGCTGTTCTGGGTGCATGTCGTGCCGAACCTGAAACCCGTGCTCTACGCCCAGTTTTGGATTTCGATTCCGGTCTTCATCTTGAGCGAGGCCAACCTCGGAATCCTTGGGTTGGGTGTGGCCGAGCCCATGCCTTCATGGGGAAGTTTGCTGAAAGAGCTGGAAGGGCTGGTATCGGTGGGCGAGGAACCATGGAAGTTTGTGCCTTTGATCTTGCTGGTGGTGGTAGTGACGTCGTTTCAGTTTTTGCTTTCCAGGCAGGAGGAGTTGGCTGCATGAAGCGCCACGGGAAAAAGCTAAAGCAATTGATAAATCCCTGCGGGAAGGCAATCGCAGTTGCGCTGCTCTGCGTGGGGTCTCTTCTGGGGCAAGCGCTGGCTCAAGGCGGTGGCGAACTCAGGTTTTGCCTGCGCTCGGAACCGAAGACGTTTGATCCCCTCAAGGTGGATGACGACGCGTCCGGCGCGATCCGTTACTTGACCGGAGGAGTGCTGGTGCGGGTGAATCGCCAGACTCAGGAACTCGAGCCGGGTCTGGCAATGTCGTGGAAAGTCTCGAAAGACGGTCGGCAAATTTCGTTTCGATTACGCAGCGGAGTCTCATTTTCCGATGGCACGCCTTTTTCGGCCGAGGACGTGGCTTACACCATTCAGCAATTGATGGACCCGGCGTTGCATTCGCCGGTCGGCGATGCTTTTCGCTCGGGTGTCGGGGAATGTCGAAACCAAAGTGATTTCGCCGACTCAGATTTCGATCCGGTTTCCGGCTCCGGTCGCCGGACTGGATCGTCTGTTCGACTACGTGGCCATCCTTTCCGAGCGCTCGCCGAAAAAGGAGATGGCTGTCCTGGGACCGTTCATGGTGGCCGACTACAAGCCCGGCTCCACAATCCTTCTAAAGCGCAATCCCAACTACTGGAAGACCGACGAGCAGGGACGGAAGCTGCCCTATCTGGATTCGATCCGGCTCGATATCCAGCCCAACCGCGATGTGGAGATGCTGCGATTCAAGCGCGGAGAGTTGGACTTGATCAACTCGTTCGACAGTGAGTATTTCGACAAGCTGGCCGTCAACTTCGCCGCAACTGGTGCACGACGCAGGGCTGTCGCTCGATAGCGAGCAACTCTGGTTCAACGAGGTAGCGAAGGCGCCGATCCCGGATTACAAGAAGAACTGGTTCCGTTCGGCCGATCTTCCGGCGGGCAATTTCGGAAGCCATCAACCGCGAAGACTTAAGCCGCGTGGTCTTTCACGGACACGCTCAGCCGGCGGTGGGACCGTTCTCGCCGGCAAATAAATTCTGGTTCAACAGCAAGCTGAAGCCCCAGAGCTACAGCCCCGATGCAGCTCTGAAGGAATTGCAGGCCGATGGCTTCCGCATGGAAAACGGGGCGCTGAAAGACAAAGACGGCAACGAAGTCGTGTTTTCCATCATCACGAACTCCGGCAATAAGATACGCGGGAACGCATGGCAGTGCTGATCCAGGATGATCTGCAGAAGATCGGCATTCACGTAAACGTGGTTACGCTCGACTTCCCTTCCCTGATCGAGCGCATGACGCAGAGCTTCGACTATGAGGCCATCATTCTCGGCCTGACCAATGTGGATCTGGACCCGAACGGCGAGATGAACGTCTGGCTGAGTTCTTCTGGGAATCACCAGTGGAACCCGCAGCAGAAGACGCCTGAGACCTCATGGGAAGCCGAGATTGACCGCCTGATGCGGGCCCAAGCGTCCTCGAGCGATGTGAAGAAGCGGAAAGAAGCCTTCGACCGCGTGCAGGAAATCGTGGTCGAGCAGGAACCTTTTATCTTTCTGATCAACAAGAATGCACTCTCGGCAGTTTCGACCACGGTGCACGGCGCCGCTCCCGTAATTCTGTCTCCGCAAACCTTCTGGAACGCGGAATGGCTTACCGTGTCGGGGAAATAGTCGATTATCTTTGCCGTGAATTTACACGGGATCACAACGATCTGAAACTTTACGAACCACGAAGGTAAAGAAGATGGCGTCCGAGGCTCCGCAAAACCAGATTCTGCTGTCGGCGCAGCTCTCCGTGCGCTATGCCGGCAAGCAGCCCGTTCTTCGCGATGTGCGCCTGGAAATCCGGCGCGGCGAAGTGCTCGGGCTGGTGGGACAAAGCGGTTCCGGCAAAAGCACGCTAGCCATGGCGTTCCTCGGGCTTCTCGACAGGAAGCGTTCGCAAGCCGAAGGCACGATCAGGTTTCAGCATTCCGATCTGTTGCAGCTCTCAGAGCGCGACCTGCGGGCGCTGCGGGGGCGCGCCGTTGCCCTGGTCTTGCAGAGCCCCCTATCCTCGCTCAATCCCGCGCTCAAGATCCGTACCCAACTCAAAGAAGCATGGCGAGCTCATGCATCGGGCACCAGCGCCGATTGTATGAATGCAATCCGCGCTTCCCTGCAGAGCGTTTCCCTGCCAGCCGATGATGACTTTCTGCGCAAATATCCTTCGCAGATGAGCGTGGGACAAGCCCAGCGCGTGCTGATTGCCATGGCGGTCATGCATCGTCCCGCGCTGCTTATCGCCGACGAAGCCACCAGCGCCCTCGACGTAATTACGCAGTCCGAGATTCTGGCGCTGTTTCGCGAACTGAACCGCTCCACCGGGATGGCCATCCTCTACATCTCTCATGATCTTGCGTCGGTCGCTGGGATTTGCGACCGCATCGCCATTCTTCATCAGGGCGAGATCGTAGAGTGTGGAACGGCCGGCCAGATCTTCGCTAACCCACACCACGAATACACGCAGCGGTTAATGGCGGCGATGCCGCGACTGCTGCCCGCAAGCGCTCCGTCGCCACGATAAAGATAAAACCGAAGCGGCCCGGGCCCGGTAGATCGTGGGTACCGGAATCCGGGTTTCAACTGGAAAGACCTCGCAGTCTGTACCCGCGTGAATGCCTTTCCTTCGCCTCTCTGCACCCCAGGTAACCATTGCGACGAAGACCGAAGTAATTTCGGCGACTGAGACAAACTGTCCCGCGCCCCGCCTGGCAGGACAGAGTGGCCCAACTCCCACGCGGGAGGTGCGCTTGATCTCCAATTGCAACAATGACTTACAAAGAAGCAATTGGCCCTGCCCGTGCACAACCGTAAGCGGGTCTAGCATAATTTCGCTCCACATTTGTTTGCCCCCGTTTAGGAAGGGTGAGAGATTTATGTCGCAGACACTGAAGCCAACGAGCCCACGTCGAGACCAACGCCGCAGCGCAGCTTGGGGAAAGCGCTTGAGCACGCTGTTGGTGCTGTTGCTTGCGAAGGCCGCCTTCGCCCAGGGGGCAGGCGACGGACGGATGGTGGGCAAGTTCGCGCCAGACCTCGCGCCAGTCGTTGCCCGCGCCCATCAGGGTATTGCGGCGAACGAGACTGTCGATGTGATCGTGCAGTACAAGCAGGTTCCGCAATCGGCGCAAGAGAAACGAGTGCTGGGTCTGGGCGCCCGCCTGAACCACAGACTCGGCGTGGTCAGGGGCATCGCTCTTACCATTCCGGCGAGCGCACTGCCCGACTTGGAAGCTGACGCCGAGGTTCTGTCGGTAAGCCTCGACCATCCGCTAAAAGCGATGGACGATTACACCAACGCGGCGATGAACGTTTCGGCAGCCTGGAACGCGGGCTACAACGGCGCCGGCATCGGCGTAGCGGTAATCGATAGCGGCATCAACGACTCCCACCCCGATCTGTGGGATTCGACCGAAAGTTATTCGCGCGTGGCTTACCACCAGGATTTCACCGGGACCAGCGTCCGCAACTCCAACGGGAAGTTGGTATATGACCTTTACGGCCACGGCACACACGTGGCGGGGATCCTCGGCGGAAACGGCTACCTGTCGAATGGAGCCTATTCGGGTGTGGCGCCGGCCGTGACGCTGATTGATCTTCGCGTGCTGAATTCGCTTGGCGTGGGCAGCGATAGCAGTGTGATCGCGGCCATCCAGCAAGCCATTAATCTGCAGAACAAGTACAACATCCAGGTCATCAACCTCTCGTTGGGCCGGGCAATCTCCGTTGGATATGCGCAAGATCCCCTCTGCCAGGCGGTGGAATCGGCTTGGCAGAGTGGAATCGTTGTAGTCGTGGCTGCCGGTAACTATGGCCGGATCAGCGTCGACGGCAGCGACGGATACGGAACCATCACCGCCCCAGGTAACGATCCGCTGGTGCTGACCGTCGGAGCGATGAAGTCCGAGAACACGTTCTCGCGTACCGACGACCGGATTGCCAGCTACAGCTCGAAAGGGCCCACCATGTATGACCACGTCGTGAAGCCTGACGTTGTGGCTCCAGGCAACCTGGTAGTTTCTCTCGACGACCACAACAGCACACTGGACAACATGTACCCGGGCAATGAAGTCGCGGGCAACAATACCAATCACGATTATTTCATCCTGAGCGGCACCAGCATGGCGACTCCAGCAGCAGCCGGCGCTGTGGTTCTGCAGCTGCAACAACATCCGTGGATGTCGCCGGACCAGATCAAAGCGCGCCTGATGAAGACCGCTTACAAGAATTTCCCTACCTCCTCAACGGCTACCGATCCGATCTCGGGACAAACCTACACTTCCTACTACGACCTCTTCACCATCGGGGCAGGCTATCTCGATGTGCAGGCGGCGCTCAACAATAACAACGTGGCGCCCGGAAATGTGGGATCGGCATTATCGCCGACGGCAGTCTACAACTCCTCGACTGGAACGGTTGCGCTCTCCAACGGCAACTCGGTGATAGCGGGCAACTCGGTAGTGTGGGGTTCCTCTGTAGTCTGGGGAGCGTCCGTAGTTTGGGGTGCGAATGTTTCCGGCAGTTCCGTGGTTTGGGGCTCGTCAGTCGTGTGGGGCAGCAGCACTATGACAGGGTTTAGCGTGGTGTGGGGCTCGACCACAGACATTGCCGACAGCGTGGTTTGGGGCGCGGCCTTGCTCAGTCCCGACGCAGCTTTGGCCGCCATCGTAGGGGAACAGTAAGCAGCCGTGTGCAGCTAATAGCAAGGAAAGGAGAAGAGCTTGAAACCCAACCCACGGCTAACGAAAACATTTATCGCAGTGATGGCCCTGGCGGCAGCTGCAGGCACGCTGTCCGCCGCTCTGGCAAGCCACGCCTTGCACCCCTCCTATGCGCTGGCTTTACTGACGCTGGCCGCTGCAACCTCGCGGATGAAGATCAAACTGCCGGATATTGACGGCAACATGTCGGTCAACCTGCCCTTCCTGCTGATGGCAGTTGTGAACCTGAGCGCGCTGGAAGCTGTCTTCATCGCATGCCTATCCACGGTGGTGCAGTGCTGGCCGAAGCCGGGCAGCAAGTTCAGGCCAGAGCAAATGCTGTTCAACGTCAGCATGATGGCATTCGCCACCAGCATGGCGAACTTGATCTGGCATGCGGCTGGCTGGGAAAAGCCGCCTGGGCCTCGGAACCACTGATGCTGGCCTTGGCGACCGCCGCTTTCTTCGTGGGACAGACGGCTCCGGTGGCAGGCATCATCAAGCTGGCCGAGGGCGTGGCCATGCGCCGCATCTGGCTGAGCATCGTGCAGCTGTCATTTCCCTACTACGTTCTGAGCGCGGGTTTGACCTCAATGGTCAACATGGTCAGCCATCACATGGGTTGGCAGGCAGCGTTGGTCTTCTTCCCGGTGATGTACGGCATCCACCACTCCTACCGGCTTTACTTTGGCCGCGCAGCAGAAGCTCTGCCCACCAAACCACTGGCCAGAGCGGCCAGAGCGGGGGCGTAAGAGAAGTCTTAAGTTTAAGCAAAGGGCCGCCCTTCGCAGGCGGCCCTTGATTTTGTTTCCGCTCGAAAACACTAGTTCGGCATAACCACCGTGTCGATCACATGGATCACGCCATTCGATTGAAACACATTCGCAATGGTCACCAGCGCCATGCCGCCCTTCTCGTCTTTCAACATGATATGGGTGCCGTCATGCAGGGACGCCCACAACTTGCCGCCTTCCACAGTCGTCAGTTCCGCGGTCCCGTTCCCCGCCTTGATCTGCTTCTTCAGGTCCGCCGCGCTCCACCGTCCGGCAACCACGTGGTAAGTAAGCACCTTGGTTAATGTGGCTTTGTTTTCCGGCTTCAAGAGCGTGTCCACAGTTCCGGCAGGCAGCTTGGCAAAGGCCTCGTTGGTGGGTGCGAACACTGTGAATGGCCCCGGACCTTCGAGCGTTTCTACCAATCCGGCGGCCTTCACGGCAGCCACCAGAGTGGTGTGATCGGCGGAATTCACCGCGTTCTCAATAATGTTCTTGGTGGGGTACATTTCCTGCCCGCCCACAACGGGATTCTTCATCCCGGCCACGGCCGAAGTTACGGCGATGGCAACCATCGCCAGCACAACTGCAAATTTCCTGTTCATAGTCATTATCCTTGATCCTTATCAGAATTTAGTTTCTTGACCTTCCCCTACAGTACGGACTGGCCATGAATTTGGATTTACCCTAGCCCATGCGGCCGGATGAGCACAGACTGTTTGCTTTCGGAAAGCAGAAAGCCTAGATTTGACCCGCATGCACGGTTCAACAGGATTGTCCAGTAGCGAAGTGGAATAGCAAATTAGAGTAGAAAACGCGCAATCCTGAAAGTTTCCGGGAGTAGGTTTTCAATGCGAAACCGCTTTTTCCTGATCTGCATCCTTGGCATGTCCTGCGCTTCGTGGGCGCACGGCGATCAAGCATCCTGGACGAATTTGAGTGCTCTGTATCCTGGAGAGAAGATTCAAATCGTCGAAATGAACTCGAAGAAGCATTCCGGAACCTTCGTGAATTTCTCCGAAGCCGCGATTGCGTATCAGGACAACGCAGGCGGACAGACCATTCCCAAGCAAGACGTTCGCCGTGTAAAACTCATGGAAAACAAACACCATTTGCGCAACGCCCTTATCGGCGGCGCGGTCGGTGCCGGCGTAGGAGCCGGAATAGGCGCGGCCACCTACCAGCCATGTTCAGCCCAATCGTTCTGCCTTCCATCCATCGGCAGAGCCGGACATGCCGGGATCGGCCTGTCAATCGGTCTCCCGGTGGGCGCTGTGATCGGATTTTTTCTGCCCAGCCACCGCACTATTTACAGCGTGAATTCGCACTAGCGTGGACCAGATCAGAACGCGCACCGCCGACTTCGCCGACGCCGAAAACATTGCGCGTCTGGTGAACGCTGCCTTCCGCCCCGAGCGCTTCTTCAGCGATGCGGATCGCACCAACCCAGACAAAGTGCGAGAGCTTCTCCAGAAGGGCAGATTCCTGCTCGCCGGGGAAGCCAGCACGCTCCTGGCCTGCGTCTATGTGGAACTGCGCGGCGAACGAGGGTATTTTGGCTTGCTCGCAGTCGATCCCGCGCGCCAACGGACCGGCCTGGGATCTCGCCTGGTCGACGCCGCCGAAGAGTACTGCCGGGCCGCCGGCTGTCTCTTCATGGACCTGACGATCGTGAATCTGCGAAAAGAACTACCCGGATACTACCAACGGCTGGGATACGTCGAAAATGGAACCCTGCCTTTTCCCCACGATCAGCATCCTCCGAAGCTGCCTTGCCACTTGGTCAAGATGTCCAAACCCCTGATCTAGCAGGACTAACGGACTTGGCGGTCAGTTCCGTGCTGTCCAGCCCAAGCCCCTCACGACCTCTCCGGGCAGGTCGAATTCACCAATTTTTTCGTCTCACGCCATACCGCGTCCGGCCCGTCAACCCCGGCTCAGGGGACCACTTTCCAGCCAAATTATTAGCCGGAATTCACGGGTTTTGGGGCTACAATACCAATGCTGGAGGGAAGGCTTGGGTTTCCCCCGCGGCTTCTTGGTCACGTGCCGCCTCCACTGGCATTTAGGCTGGAGTGGCGCTCTCAGCGCTCTCACTCAAAAGGATGATGATATGACGAATCGCATATTTATAACGCTCCTGTTGTCCATCGGGCTGGTGCTGCCCGCGTTCGCGCAGCAATCTTCGAATCAAAGCGCTCCCGCGTCACAATCCGTGGCGACCGGCGGCGATGAACACCTGCAATCTCCCCCGCCCCCGGATTTCTGGGATGGCGATGAGCCCAGCCTCACCTGGCTCATTCTGCACCCTTTCGCCAGCAAGCAGTACGTTCGGCGCCATGTTCAGCCCATCCAGGACCGGGTCAACGAACTCGATGAACTGACCGCCGATACCAGCAGAATGATCCGCGACGTCGATGCCCGCGCCCAGAAAGGTATTCAACTGGTTTCCGCCAAGACCAGCCTCGCCGACGAACATGCGCAGGACGCCGCCAACAAGGCTCAAATGGCCCACCAGACCGTGGCCTCCCTCGACACCCGCGTCGCCTCCGACCAGACGGTGGTCGGCAACATCGATCAGTACAAGCCCGGCGCCCAGACCGAGATTCGTTTCCGTCCCGGCCAGACCGTGCTGAGCAAAGAGGCCAAGGATGCGCTCGACGAGTTAGCCGCTCAACTGAAGAGCCAACACGGTTACATCATCGAGGTGCAGGGCTTCTCTTCAGGTCGCGGCCAGGCCGCAATCGCCAATTCCAAAAAGATGGCGGATTCGGTGGAACGCTATTTGGTGTTGAACCACGAGGTTCCCGCCTACCGCATCTTCGTGATCGGCATGGGCAACGCTCCCGAGGAAAAACGCACCGTCGGCACCCGCATTGAAGTCAGCCTCCTGAAAAACGAGTTCGAGCAGGCTGCCAAATAATTGTCGAGAGCGCAGTCCTTTACCTGCGGGCCAGATATTAGATCAACTACGCCGTGACCCATCGGAGGTAGCCATGCGAGGATTGCTCCAGCCCCTTTGCATCGTATTCTTCCTGTTGACTTGCTGCGCTCTCCTGGCTCAGAACCCCTCGGCCCACAATAGCGGCCAACACCATCAGGTTCACAACATTGTTCTGGTTCACGGCGCCTGGGCAGATGGTTCCGGCTGGAAAGGCGTTTACGACATTCTGGTCAAGGATGGCTACAACGTCAGCATCGTCCAGGAGCCGGAGACATCCTTCCAGGAAGACGTCGCCGCCACAAAGCGCGTCCTTGCGCTCCAGGATGGACCGTGCATTCTGGTCGCTCACAGCTACGGCGGATCCATAATTACCGAAGCGGGGACGGACCCGTCGGTTGCCGGCTTGGTGTACATCGCAGCCCACATGCCGGATGCGGGAGAGAATGAGTCTGACGACGGAAAGCGGTTCCCCAGCGACCTCAGCAAGTCTGGCGCGATGAAGAAGACGCCAGACGGCTTCACTTACCTTGACCCGGCGCAGTTTCATGAGTACTTCGCTGCCGACCTGCCTGCTGAGCAGGCTGCCTTAATGGCGAAGTCGCAGGTGCTGAACAAAGCTGAAAATTTCAAAGCAGTCATTACCACGCCTGCGTGGAGAAGCAAACCGAGTTGGATGTTAGTCGCCGGAAGCGACAGAACCATCAATCCCGACCTCGAACGCTGGTACGCCACCCGAGCCAACAGCCACAAGGTTGAAGTCCCAGGCGCCAGCCACTCGGTCTACGTTTCCCACCCAAAAGAAGTTGCAGCCCTGATCGAAGAAGCTGCGTCGCAAGTTCGGTAGAAAATTGTCTTGACCTCGACCTCTCCATTTCCCTGGAAACTTGAGTGACGTTAGTGACCAGGCCAGCACTTTCGGGCCGTTGTTTTCTCTCCCGATTGGAGGAGAATGCTGGAAAGGCTGCGACCTGGGCCGCGACCACAACATCCAAAACTGTGTGGATGAAGAAGCTGTGAGGCAAAAGAAGGGGCCAGCATGAACTTCGGCGAACCGGCGGATCACGAAAAGAATCCACCTCTGGCGGGACAAAAAGCCGGAGTGGCACAGGATGAAGATGCAGACGAGGCCCGAAGAATCCGCCGCCTGCAGGTCATGATGAGCATGGTCACTTCAGTGATCAGCCAGGACCCCGGCCTGACCGTGGAAGAAGCTTCCGAGCTCGCGGCCGGCGCCAAGCGCGCCGCACTCGCCATGTTTCCCGACAAAGAACTAGCCTACGATTTGCTCTACAAACCCCGCCTGCAGCGCCTGATGCGAGAACGCTTCCGCCTGCAGTAAAAAGTGAAACTCAAGACATGGGCTTGGCTAAGTTCTCGCGCCTTACCCTGTGCTACTCCGTGTCCCCCGTGGTTAAAGACGCTTGGCTACTCATCCACCACAGAATTCCTCAGCGTCCCCACGCCTTCCACGCTGATCTCCATCACATCTCCCGCCACCACCGGTCCCACGCCCTGCGGCGTCCCGGTGGCGATCAGATCACCCGGGAAAAAGCGTCATAACCTGCGCGATGTACCGGATGACAACATCCAGCGGAAAGATGAAATCCCGAGTATTCCCCAACTGCCGCACCGCGCCATTGACCCGCGTCTCCACCGCAACCCCGGCCCAGGGATCAAGGTCATGCCCCTCCACCACCACCGGCCCCACCGGACACGACGTGTCAAAACCCTTAGCCCGCGCCCACTGCCCATCTTTATTCTGCCAATCGCGCGCCGTAACATCATTCAGGCAGGTGTAGCCGAGGATGTACGGCCGCACGTCCTCATCCTCCGAAAGCTGATAGCAAGTCTTACCGATGACCACGCACAGCTCGCCCTCGTAATCCACGCGCTCCGAGCCTTTCGGCCGCCGCACCACGCCGCCCGGCGCCAGCAGCGCCGAGCTGGGCTTGAAGAACAGTAGCGGCTCCTTAGGCACTTCGTGGCCAAGCTCCGCGGCATGCTCCCGATAATTGCGGCCCACGCACACGATCTTCGACGGCCGTACCGGAGGCAGCAGCGCCGCCTCCTCCAGTGCAATCGGCTCGATCCGGCGCGTACGCAAACCCTCCACGTCGCCGTCGGACTCTTCCGGAGCCGTGAGCAGGATTCGCAGGATCGCCTCGCGTCCCGCAACCGACTCCACCAGCCCGTAGTGCACTTCACCATTCAGTTGAAAGCGGCAATATTTCATCGCAATCTATCTAACCACGAGAAACGGAAATTCATCCAAAGTTTTTCAACGAAATAGTACCCAGTACCCAGTACCCAGCGAAACCACAAGGGCACCGCCTACTGGCCACTAGGTACTAGGTACTGGGTACTTAGGTACTGGGTATTCATCTCTACGGCACACTCTCGCTCGCTTCCTCCGACCGCGCACTCTCGTTCGCGACGCAAATCGACCGCCGACACCGAATAAAAATATCTCTTCCCCGAGACCACCTGCACATCGCGAAACGCCGGCATCTTCACCGGCTCTGAGTTCACCTTAACCGCGTGCCACCTTCCTCGCGACGATAAACGTTGTACCCGTCAAGATCCGCGTCCGTAACCGGCGCCCAGATCAGGTCGATGAACGGCTGCTGCCCCGGCCCGGAAAACACCGCCTGCAACCCCGAAGGCACCGCCGGCGGAAACACATCGTCGGCAACAACTTTCACTTCCGGCGTGTCGTCACCTTCGATCGACACTTCCGGCTTTCCCGGCTGCGCGATCACCGTGAAGAGTGGTTACGCGGTAGTAGTAGGTTTTCTCCCACTCGAAACTCTGATCGGTGACCGAGAGATTTTTCTCCATTCCAGCGTCCCGTTCACCCACAAGGATCTCCTGCGTGACTGCCGTCGATCCGGCGATAGACGCGATAGCTACGGCGGATGGGGCTTGGAGACGGCAGCGACAACAGCGCGCCGCTCCACGTCAGCACCACGCCCTGCGCCGTAACCCGGGCGCTGAAATCCGTTGGCGCAGGCAGAGTCTCAGCCAGCGGAACATGCACCTGATTCGACAATCCGGCTGCGCGGCCGTCCCGGTTCAATACTTCCACAGCGTAGGTCACTGAACCGAAGACATCGCGAACCCGCAGGTCGAGCGGCAAAGTGTCGGTATAGCTGGCCGTCAACTTCTGTCCGCCCGCGTCATTCTTGCTCGCGAAATCCGCCGGCGGCGCCGCCTCGCCCACGGGCGTGCCGCACGCGGTAAGAGTCGGATCGAGACTCCGGCAAATATTCGTCTTCCCAAGTAGCGCACCCGCTGCCGGTCCATCGTCCGCGCAGGGATGGTCCAGGTAAGCGTGACTTTGTCGCCTTTGCGCGCCGCCCGCAGATCCGCCGGCGGTCGCGGCAGCTCCAGCGAAGGCGGCAGCGGCGGACCGATCGAAGCGCACCCGGTCAACCAAACCAACGCCGCCAGCGCCAGCCATTGTCCTCGTAGAAGCTTCATGCGTGGAAACAACAGACTACATCAGTTGCCCGGCTCGCGTTTGTCAGGACCTCTACTTCGCGAGTCGGTTGTACTTCTGCAGCACTTCCCGCAGTCGATCATGGGGCAGCGCCACGACGGTATGCCCGTTTACCCCGGTCATCGTTTTTGCCGCGACCATTGCATTCACCACCGCCTCCTCGGTAGCTTGCACCGTCGCCAGAAAAACGGGATTGATGTCATCATTCGGCAGCATGCTGATCTGAGTGGCATGGCTCGCCAACGCCGCTCCCGCATTCGCCGTTGAAAACGCGATGAAGATGTCTCCCGATCCATCGCCGGAATAACTCCCGTCCCTTCCCAGTCCCAGCGACACTCTCTTGGCCACGCGCTTCAACTGTGTCGGGATCAACGGAGCATCCGTCGCCACCACAACGATGATCGAACCCACATCGTCATCCCAGACCTCTGCCTCCTCCAATCTCGCGGCCCACCGGCACACCCGCAATCCGCAGCTGATCACGCTGTCCATAGTTGCACTGCACCAGCACTCCCACGGTGTATCCGCCATATTTCGCATCCAGCACTCGCGAAGCCGTGCCAATGCCGCCTTTGAATTCGTTGCAAATCATTCCCGTTCCACCGCCCACGTTCCCTTCTTCCACTGGACCACCATGAGCGCTATCCAGCGCATGAAAAACGTCCTCGGGCTTCACGTGAAATCCATTCGTGTCATTCAAGTACCCATCCCAGGTTTCGGCCACAACCGGCAAAGACCACGAATAGCCCTCTTTGTCAGGCCCGCCGTGTTTCAAGCGCCAGGCGATGACGGTATCGCGGACCGTCCCCACGCTGTGCGTATTCGTGATCATCACCGGACCCTCGAGAAATCCCGACTCCTCAACCCAGGTCGTACCCGTCATCTCGCCATTGCCATTCAGCGTGAACCATCCGGCAAATACCGAATCACTCGAATCTTTGCCGCGCGGGAAGATCGCCGTCACCCCCGTTCGCACCGGCCCCGTCGCCCACCTTCAAAGCTCCGTCTCCAGATATCAGCGTTGTGTGGCCGACCTCCACCCCTTTGACATCGGTAATCGCATTCAACGGCCCCGGCACTCCATCAAAAGGCACTCCCAGATCGCGCGCCCGAGGGTTAGTCTGGCCACCGGCAAAAGGAACGAGAACTGCCAAACCCGCCAAAAAGATCGAAAATGCACATATCTTTTTCCGCATCATGGCCTCCACAGTATCAAATAGTTCCCATTCGCGGCTGGGAATTTGTCCCACTCTGGAATAACGATTTCACCTAGGAATCCGGAAAATTCTCAAGACAATTGTCGGAGGAAAACTCGTGTGGGACGCAAGCGCAGCACCGGCCCAAGCGGGATCGTCGAAGTAGCCATCACTGGCCTTGGCTCTTCACCTTCTGAACGTACCCAAAGATCAGAAAAACCAGCCCCATCCCCATCAGGAAGCCGCCCGCAAAATCCGAATAGCGCTCATGCGTGAAATGCTGCAGAACAATTCCCGCCAGCAAAGCAATCAATCCCACCGGAACAAACGGACTAATCTTGCGCCCACTCATGCCCTCTCCATCAAATCGCGATTTCCGCCAACAAACTCGATGCCGAATCATTCGAAGCTGGTGCCGGGAGGGGGAATCGAACCCCCACAGGGCTTTAGGCCCCTGCGGATTTTAAGTCCGCTGCGTCTGCCAATTTCGCCATCCCGGCCATGCGCTCTAACTCACTGATCGGTGTCAGTATTGCATGCCCTCCAAACCGCCGCCAGTTGATGCCGGCCAGTTTGGCTTACTTCTTCTGCCGCGCATATTCATTCGCGCCCATGAAATGCAGCGACACATATGGCTCGTCGCCCACTACCCAACTATCGTGTCCCGGCGCAATATAGAAGACGTCCCCGGCCTTCATCTCGATAACGCGGCCATCGTCCATAGCCGCCGTAGCTCGTCCCGACACCACCAGCCCAACATGTTCCACCATGCAACTCTTGGCACCCGCAGCCTTTCCCACGTGCAGCGACCACTTCCAGCCCGGCTGATAGGTCGCGCGTCCAATCGTCATTCCCCCTACCTGAACAAGTTCGAACTTCCCCTTCTCAAAAGTTCGCACCTCGTCGGGATTCTCAAACCGCTTCAGGATCACCTCATACATGATTCCTCCTGCCTGCGAACTGCCGAGATACAAAGGATCGTGGAACTTACGCTCGCGAGGTTGAGGCATGTTGAGATCGCTTCGATTTGCCTCTTGCTCTTCTTGTCCCAGCCGCCGAGGTTGAGAGCGACAGCAGTGCAGGCGGCGCGCAACTCGTCCGCCAGAGCCCGATCCACCATGGTCCGGGCCACCACCATACCTCCAATAGACAACGCAGCTATGCTCTGTGCAGTGGCGCGGCGCTGCCGGCCATTCTCCACCAGGCTCCGCTCCAAAACGCTCACCATCGCTTTGAACACAGTCTCGAAGGCGCGCTTCGCACTTACCCCGCTACGTGCCACGTCGGTAGGCAATGCGACCATCGGGCAGGAGTTCTCCACGTCTTCGAAGTGCTGCCGAGACAGATACGCGCGGACGACTTGTGGTCCCACGTCAGTCGACGACAGATCCACATGCACTCCTTCCCAGCAGCTTTTCCACTCCGGATCAGTGAAGAAGCACCCTAACACCGCCGCATACAAGTCGCTCTTGCTTTTGAAATAGCTGTAGAATCCGCCGTGCGTCAGGCCCGCACCGGCCATGATCTGCTTGAGAGACACGCTCTCGAATCCATGGCGATTGAATAGCTTGCGCGCACTGTCAATCACGTTTTTCTTCACCGCCGCGCGATGACCAGCGGGATAAGGCATAGGCGTCCCTCGCTCTCCTGGCAGTTAGTATGCCCCGAACCGCTTTCGCCTGCCACGGAAATATTATCTTGAACATATTTTCCCGCGCGGCTCTAATGCAGTGGCGGTTGAAGGCAACAATCCGGGAGGACGACAACCATGGCAACGGCAACATCAATGATGAAAGACAGAAATAATCTGGCAGCGCTGGCCACTGCGCCCACGCGGCGGCAAGCGATCGTCGGCGCTGCGATCGCTTTCGGCGGGCTAGCCCTGGGCTCAACTAAAGCTTGGGCGGGAACAGAAGACGAGATTTCTCATACCGCGGAAGCCATCCACCAGGAGCCTGTTTTCAAAGCCAGCCGAAAGCGCGTCTACGAAGCGCTCACTGACGCTAAACAGTTCGACAAGATCATTCAACTCAGTGGAGTCATGCAGGCCATGCACCTGACAGACAAGCCCGCCGAGATCAGCCGTGAAGTGGGAGGCACGTTCACCCTCTTTGGCGGATACGTCACGGGACGCCACGTCGAACTTGTGCCCAACCAGCGCATCGTCCAGGCTTGGCGAGCGGGCAGCTGGCCTCCGGGCGTCTATTCGATTGCGAGGTTCGAGCTACTCGAGCAAGGCTCCGGCACCAAAATCGTATTCGACCACACCGGCTTCCCCAAGGGCGACGCCGAAGTCCTGGCCTCAGGCTGGAAAGCCCACTATTGGGATCCGCTTGACAAACTCCTAGCCTAGGTTCCGGCCGGTTTGATCGTGTGGGACGGACACTGTTGTCCGTCGCCTTTGACTCTGATTCTGACTTTGACCGGGAAGGGCACGGCTTAAGCCGATGCCGGGTGCCCCATTTCTCGCGTCTTTTGCGAGAAGTGGGGACTTTGACCGTGTGGGACGGACACTCCTGTCCGTCGCCTTTGACTCTGATTTTGACGTTGACTCTGATTTGTCATCCTGAGGAAGCGGAGTCGCGCGCAAAGCGAGCGACTCCCGACGAAGAGCTTGCCGAAGGGACCTATCCATTTTCTTAGCCGTCTTCACTTGCTCGTGTTAGGAGTAAGAGCGGGAAGGGCATGGCTTAAGCCCTGCCGCAAGCAGAGTTTTCAAGCGCGCCCGATTAAAGAAATTCCTACCGTAGCTCGCGTGAAAGTCTCAACTCCTGATCCCTCACCTCTCCGATTACAGACGTAACTTGCGACATGCGGACCCTCTATCTAGAGTCACTCGGGGAGCATGTTTCATGTCGTGCCGGCTGGTAAATGTCGTTAGAATCTTAAGTTTCATCGCTCTTTGCTCCTTCCATCTCGCCGGACAAGAGGATTCCGGCTGGCGCATTTCGCCGGAGAAAATCAACATTCAGATGGGGAACGATCGGGTCCTGCAACTGCTCGACGACTCGGCACAAGAACTCCACGGCGCGGTGTGGTCCGTAGATGAGCCCGATCTCGCAGACATCCGCGAAGAAGACGGCCGCGCCATGTTGCACGCAAGAGCAGTTGGAACGGTACGAGTCAGCGCCGTACTCGGTGGGGAAACCAGGTTTCGCGAAATCACGATTTGGCCTGCGCTTCAGGCGTTGCCGCCTGGGACATCTAAGTGGTCGGTGCATCCCATCGGCCGTGAAATCGGCGACATCCCTGCGGTCCCAACAGCCGATGGTGTCGAGCTATTTTCCTTGGAACAAACTGCCGGCGGCAGCACCTACCTGCGCGGTGGCGGAAACGAAGGCATCCAGCTCTGGGCCTGGCTCTTGCCAGAAAAAACCAGCAGCGTGGAACTGGTCTGCGGCGATTGGATGGGAGGCGCGCTCATCAGCGCCAACCATCCCGGCTCCTTCACACTCTACACCGTCGGCAAAGACGGAGAACTGCGCTGGCGGCATACCTTCGCCGGTGTACGCAAGGGACACGCGTACAATGTTCAACACTTAGTCCATATTCTCAGCCAGTCTCTCGATGGCACCGTCACCAAGGTCACTGGGCTTGAAGAAGAATCTGGCGCACAGAAGTTCCAACTTACGCTTCCACCCTCCCATGAGAAATTAATTAATGTGAGGATGCAAAGCACCAAGGTCGTCTGTGCTTCAACCTCCGCCACCAGCCCTCTGCTCACCGCAGTGAGCCGAATCTTCGTCAACATGGATGGCTATGCCTATATCGCCTTCACTCAAAATGAATGGCGACTGGAGGCGAAAACCTGCACACCCGGAATCACTCTCGATCCGCGCGGCCTTTTCTTCGCGCGCGACGAAAAACTGCTCCTCTGGCAAATTCACCCCGATGGAACTTATCGCAGCAGCGTTGTAGAAGCCGCCAAAGCCAATGAAGCGTTATCTACTCCCGCGACCAGCGCCTCCCCCACCGGCGCCATCATCCCGGACAATATGAACGGTACGCTCATCTCTGTCCGCTTCTCTCACACTGTGCCTTCGGAAAATATCGCGGGAACGCCAGACGAGTATGTCTATCGCGTTGACCCCGAAGGCTCAGTCCTTTACAAGTTTCTATTGCCCAAATACAGCGGCAAGTTGAACGATGAAATGGTGCTCGGCAGCGACGAGTTGGCCTTCGCCACTCGCGGCGGTCTGCTGATCGCCTTCAATCAGAGCACTGGAAAAGAACTGTGGCGCTGGGACTCGCGCACCCCGGAAGTCTCAGTGGTTGCCGCGCTCGCAAACGGCGCTTGCCTTGTGCAAACGCCGACCGACGCAGTGATCGTCGAAAACAATAAGACGGCGAGAGAGTACCTCCGGGGCCAAGTCATGCTGGGCTGGAATGGCCAGGTCTATCGCAAGCACAACTGATCTGCCCAGCTAGGTTGGACGAAAGCCGGGTGCCCCATTTCTCGCGTCTTTTGCGAGAAGTGGGGACGTCGATCGTGTGGAACGGGCACTCCTGTCCGTCGCCTTTGACGTTGATTTTGACTTTGACTCTGATTTGTCATCCTGAAGAAGCGGAGTCGCGCGCAAAGCGAGCGACTCCCAACGAAGGGCCCGCCCTGAGCTTGCCGAAGGGACCTATGCATTTTTCTTGGCCGTATTCACTGCTCACGCTAGAAGCGAAGACCGGGAAGGGCACGGCTTCAGTCGTGCCGCAAAGCATCACCAAATGGCTCCGGCTTCAGCCGCTGAGGGGAACCGCCCCTTGCTAAGGGATGTCATTCCGAACCGGGCGCCAAGCCCGGTGAGAGCCTGCCCTGAGCGAAGCCGAAGGGAACCTGCTTTTCTCTCAGGAAAACAAAAGGCCACGACTCTCATCGTGGCCTTCCATGTTTATCCGTGCAAATCCGTGGCAGAAAAGATTCTAGTGTCTCCCCCCGCCAGGCCCGCCGCGTCCACGATCCCGCCCGCCGCCACCAGGCCGTCCGCCGCGCCCGCCGCGTCCACGATCGCGCCCGCCACCACCGGGACGCCCGCCGCGCCCTCCACGATCTCCGCCATGCGGACGATCGCCGTGAGGCCGATCACCTCCGCCTCCAACATGCGCGACCCCATCGCGATTAAAGTTCGGCTCGCCCTCAGCTTCGTCGGGGAAATCGCCGCCGCCCTCAATCACCACGGTGCCCGTTGCTGCTGCAGCCGGAGCAAACTCGCCCTCAGCTCCAGCCGCCACCGGCAACCCTTCCGCAACCACGCCGCCGCCCATCTTCGCCCGCTGCTCTTTCAGAATCGCCTTGCGCGACAGCCGGATGCGGTTCCCTTCTACCGCCAGCACCTTCACCAGCACCTGATCGCCTTCTTTCAACTCGTCGCGAATATCCCCAATGCGATGTTCCGCCACTTCGCTGATGTGCAGCAACCCGTCGGTGCCGGGAATGATTTCGACGAACGCCCCGAAATCCGCCAGCCGCGTAACCTTCCCCAGATACGTCTTCCCGACCTCCGCGGTAGCCGTCAGATCGCCGATAATCTGCAGCGCCTTAGCCGCCGAAGCCTGATCGCTCGACGCAACCTTCACCAACCCGGAATCTTCCACGTCGATCTTGACTCCAGTCTGTTCCACAATGCTGCGAATCATCTTGCCACCGGGCCCAATCAGATCGCGAATCTTGTCGACCGGGATCTGCACCGTATAGAAGCGCGGAGCGAAGTCCGAAATCTTCTCCCGCCCGCTGGAAATGATTTCTTCCATCTTCCCAAGAATGTGCAACCGTCCACGCTTCGCCTGTGCCAGCGCCTCCCGCATGATCTGCGAGGTAATGCCCGCAACTTTAATATCCATCTGCAGCGCGGTGATCCCGTCCTTGGTGCCGGCAACTTTGAAGTCCATGTCGCCGTAATGATCTTCCGCGCCCGCAATGTCAGTGAGGATGGCATACTGCTCGCCCTCCTTCACCAATCCCATAGCAACTCCAGCCACCGGAGCCTTCAACGGAACGCCCGCATCCATCAGTGAAACCGAAGCCCCGCAGACGGTAGCCATCGAAGACGACCCATTCGACTCCAGAATGTCCGAAACCACCCGCATCGCATAAGGCCAAGCCTCTTCGGTAGGCAGCACCGCCGACACCGCCCGCTCCGCCAGCGCCCCATGTCCAATCTCCCGCCGGCCAGCCCCCCGCAAAAACGCCACTTCCCCCACCGAAAACGGCGGAAAGTTGTAATGCAGCATGAAGCGTTTTTTGGCTTCGCCTTCGAAGCCTTCGAGGCGCTGCATGTCGTCGGATGTTCCTAATGTTGTGGTTACCAACGCCTGGGTTTCGCCGCGGGTGAAGATGGCGCTGCCGTGGGTTCGGGGCAGGATTCCGGCTTCGATCCAGATGTCACGGACTTCATCGAAGGCGCGCGCATCCGGCCGGCGTTTCTTTTCGATTACTTCTTCGCGGAAGATGCGCTCCCGCAGAGTCTCAAAGTATTGCTTTAACTTTGCCTGCGCTTTCTCGTCATCTTCGGGGATTTCCGCTTTCAGCTTCTTCTTGAGTTCCGACACCAGCAGGTGGCTCTCGGCCTTGGGATGTTTCTTGGTGTCCAGCCGATCCGACAGATCAGCGCCGACTCTCTTCTTCAGCGCGTCGTAATAGGCCTGGTCGAATTCCGGAGGCGTGACTTCCCTCTTCTTCTTGCCGGCCTTGGCGCGCAGGTCGTTGAGGGCGGCGCAAATCTTTTTGACTTCGGTGTGCCCGAATTCGATGGCGTCGACGACTACTTCTTCGCTGATTTCCTTCGCGCCCGATTCGATCATCACGATGCCGTCGGCGGTGCCGACGACCATGATGTTCACCAGGCTCTCGCGCATCTCGTCGTACGTGGGATTGATGATGAACTGTCCGCCGATCTGCCCCACGCGCACCGCGCCGATCGGTCCGAGGAACGGAATGTCGGAAAGCGTAAGCGCGGCCGATGCGCCGTTGATGCCGAGAACGTCGGGATCATTATTAGTGTCGGCGGAGAGCACGAAGGCAATGACCTGGGTCTCGCACTTGAAGCCTTCGGCAAACATCGGCCGCACCGGGCGGTCGATCTGGCGGCTGGTGAGCACTTCGCGCTCGCTCATGCGGCCTTCGCGCTTGATGAAGCCGCCGGGAAAGCGTCCGCCGGCGTAGGTGTATTCGCGGTAATCGACGGTGAGGGGGAAGAAATCAATTCCCTCGCGCGGGATCGGCGTTGGCGGTCGCGGTGGCGAGCACGACGTTGTCGCCCAGTCGCACCACGGCCGCGCCGTGGGCTTGCTTGGCCAATTTTCCTGTTTCAAATGAGAGTTGTTTTCCGCCGACGAGGTCTACGGTAACGCTGCTAACTTCTGGTTTCATGTTTCATCCTTTGGAACAGCTGCTAGCTCCTAGCTTCTAGCTAGAAGCATTCGCAGGCAGATTGAGAGAGGGGCGCGTCTGTACTTGCCAATCGAGATTGGTGAGGTGGGATGCGCTCAAAAGATGCACGTTGCAGAAGATCCTCAATGCTCGGCCGGCTTCCGGACGAAGGCGGCGTTCTCAGATACGTTGAAGGGAACAATTTCCCTGGGTTTATTTTCGCAAGCCTACTTGCGGATGCCGAGCTTCCCAATGACCGTCTTATAGCGCTCGGAATCGTATCTCTTGAGGTAGTCGAGCAAGCGACGCCGCTTGCTGACCAGCATGAGCAGGCCGCGGCGCGAGCCGTGGTCCTTCTGGTGCGTCTTGAAGTGGTCCGTCAACTGGCCAATGCGTTCACTGATGATGGCGATCTGAACCTCGGGACTCCCCGTGTCAGTCGCGTGCGTCTGATACTGGTCAATTACGGATTTCTTTTGCTCTCTGGCTAACACTAACCTGGTGCACTCCTGTTCTGGTTTCGATTTATCTTGGTGACAGTAGTGAGGATAACAGGCGGGGGGTGGGAGTGTAAAGGCGGGAGGGTTGCTGCGGGGCATCCGTGGGGCACTGGATGCCCTCTTGCCTGCGTTGCAAGGTTGAAGGACCTTCGCGTTCTATATCCTTGGGGGGTTCAATGCTGAGACATCTCCTGACCCGAACATTCATCGCTGCCGTCTTGTGCGCGGCTGCGTGCATGCATGGGGCGGCACATGGGCAGACCACCAGCGCCGCCGCCTCGACGCCGGAGGCGGTCTTGCCCATCACATCCCAGATCAAGAAGACCGTCGTATTCCTGGGGACCGATTGCATTCATGATTTCGAACCGGACTTGGCTCAGCTGAAGCCCAAAGCTTTGGCAAAAATGTCGCCGCACCAGGTCGCGGCGATGCGGCAGCGCCTGACGGCACTGATAACACAAATGCAGAGACTGAAGCAAAGTGTGGCCAAGCTGACCCCGGAAGAGGTGGCCGCCATAGCGCCCGGGAGTTTGTCTGCCTTGGGACTTCAGCGGATTGGGGAGCTCGCCGCGAAGATGGCAAACCTGACAACAGGAGAGATCGAAAAGCGAACGCCGGAAGAGGCAGCGAATTTGCCTTTGGACTCCCATATGGGCACAGGGTTCATTGTGGTCATCCCCGACGAGCGCATCCCCACACCGGCCCCGCAGGCTCAGGGACAGGCGACTGGATGGGGCTACTTGGTGACGAATCGCCACGTCGTGCAACCGGGAATTGAGGACGGTAAACCATGCCGCGTGCTCAATTACTCCGTGGTGCTCAATCGGAAGGGCGCCTCACCGGACGCTGCACCGCACGCAGAGCCCATCAGGCTCGGGCGCGGGGTGAACTGGCGCTTCTCGGACGACGACTCGGTCGACTTGGCGGTTGCGCTTTTTCTCCCCTCACCACAGGATTACGACTTTTCCAGGATCCCTGCCAGCTTTTTCACCACGGAGGAAATGGCCAAGAAAAAGCTCGTCGTGGAGGGCGACCCTGTGTTGTTCTTCGGCTTGTTCATTCAGTCGTTTCGCGAGGTTCACAGCCTCGAGCCCATCGTAAGATCGGGCATTCTTGCGATGGTGCCAAACGGCGTGATGGAGACCACGCTCCACAAGCCTGGGAGGGTCTACCTGACTGAGGCCCATGCCTTCGCGGGAAACAGTGGCTCTCCGGTATTTGTCGACATCAACAAGTTCGCCAATGCTGTTGGGGGACCGTCCTATGCCTTGTTGGGGGTGATTAGTGGAGAGGTGCTGGAGACGTCCGACCTAACGCTACGCGTCGCCACCACCTATACCGCCAAGGTAGGAGCCAACAGCGATGTGTCGATCGTCGTACCGATGTCGGAGATCAAGAATATCCTCGACTCTCCGGCCCTGCAGGCGGAGCGCGACGCGCTAGCGGCACAACTGCCGCGCGCCAAATAGACGGCTGGGGGCCGGCCCACCTTCGCAACTACCACGAGGCTGCCCACCTTTCGAAAAGCGCGAAAGGTGGGGCAGCCTCATTTGTGGAACCGTAGGCGAGTTGCATAGGTCCTTCGTCGGGAGTCGCCCGCTTTGCGTGCGACTCCGCTTCCTCAGGATGACAACGAAAATCCAAGCAGGTTCCTCAGCGGGCTTTCAGACCGATGCGGAATGACATCCCCTAAAAGGCAAGGTTAGGGGAACAAATTCAAGCGCCGACGCTGTGGCGATGCTCATCAGCGGAAAGCGAATCCGCGTGCCTATCTTGTTCGGCAGAACGAAGCGCCTGAATTTGGCGCAAGGATTTCAGAATTGCGGGATCACGGTCAAGCAGTCGAAGCATGTTGTCGTGGCCCCGGCTCTGGATCACTTTACCGCTTTCCCATCGCACCACCATTTTAGGCCCCGTACCCAATGCATCTTCAAGCTCGCTCTGTGTAAGCTCCAGCTTTGCCCGTATGGCAGCGATTTTTTCTGGCGGCAGCAGACCATGCTTCTTGCGCACTTCATTCTTTACCGCACGAACGTAGGCACGCATCTGAGCAGGCGTAACGAACTCCTCTTTGCAAGAGCCACACCGAAAGAACTCTTTCGGCACCTCAACCGTTTCAGCACGGTATCGAGCCTTATTGACTTCCTTGATTTCGGCTGCGGACTCCCCACAAATTACGCAATTCATTGGCCCCACCTCTAGTCTTGTTCCTTGAACGAAATTACGACCGCATTTACGACGACTTGCAGCTTCACGTAAAGTTGCAGGTCTTGATATGTGATGTAGTAAACGTCTTGCATCAGCCCCGGTTTCTTTTCAGACTCCATCGTCTTGTAGAAATGCGTTACCTCAAGATGATTGACGATACAGTCGTATATGTCTTCTTCGTCAAAACCCAACTCTACGGCTGTATCCAGCGCACTGACGGTCACATTCCAACTGCCTTCCTTCATTAGGCCCTTGATAAGACCGAGATCGTGAGTTGGCTTCATGTCACACAAGTAAGGTAGCACCATGCTACCAATATGTCAAGGGTATTTTATTGATATTTACACGGCTCTCGTTTATATCCCATTCATTATTAGCTGTTTAGCGGAGGTGGCCCACTCAAGCTTGGTTTTGGGCTTGAGTGGGGCGGCTTGGAGATGGACAGAGTCTTCGTACAGCTCTTTCGTGTTTTCGTGTCGCCTATTCCG
This sequence comes from uncultured Acidobacteriaceae bacterium, assembly GCA_963770235.1. Lineage (GTDB taxonomy): Bacteria > Acidobacteriota > Terriglobia > Terriglobales > Acidobacteriaceae > Sulfotelmatobacter. Next base: position 136,400 of record CAVYOW010000015.1, read on the forward strand.
AGTCGATCTCTGCCTCCCTCAGGCCGTTGCATATGTGCAAGCCTCCAACGTCCCCACTCTAAATTTCGCAAAGAACGCGAAATTTAGAATGGGCCGCCCGCGGATGGCGCTGAGGACGATTGTTCGGGGCACGTCCGTCAGCCGGCTGAAGCCGGGTTAGTTTTTTGGGGGCACTTTACGGCACGGCTTAAGCCGTGCCCTTCCCGACCTCACTCGTGGCAAGAGTCGTAGGGTCGGAGGCGAGCTGCATGGGTCCTTCGTAGGGAGTCGCTCGCTTCGCGCGCGACTCCGCTTCCTCAGGATGACAAACGCAAATCCTCGCTCCTAGTGCTCACGGATTATTGCGAAGTGGCCAAAATGGAACAGTTTGAATGAGATGGTTCTGCGACACTCGCAGCCATGAGCACTCAAACGATCGCAGAATACCTTGACGAAGAGCGGCAGAAATATGCTGCCAATCAGTTACGAGTGGACGAAGAAGCGGCGCGCATCCAGCCGCTGCAGCATGGCCACCATCGCGCGGGGAAACAGCCCAAGCTGGAATTGGTGCCTGCAGTAAAACCCGCAGCCAAGAAGAAACCAAAGAAAACAATCGTCGTCCTGGTTCACAAGAAACCACGCGCTTACATGAAAACGGCAGCTAAGACCCGCAAGCGGGCGTGACTGGTCTGTACTGCCTCAACTGCATTCAGAAGAATGCCGCAACGACACAAAATACAGGAGGAACTTATGAATAAGGATCAGGTAACCGGCAAGATTGATCAGGCAGTGGGCAAAGTGGAGCAGAGCATTGGAGAACATGTGGGCAGCCAAAAGCTCGCCAACAAAGGAGTGGTCGATCAGGCCAAAGGCGCAGCGAAGGAAACCTGGGGCGACGCGAAGGACGCCGCGAAGCAGATCCAGGAATCGCACAAGCAAGCCGCTTCCGAAAAGGCCGCCGAGAGCCGGGAGAAGATCAGTCAGTCCGTGGATGACACGAAGGAGAAGGCCAAGATCAAGATTGAGGAATTCAAAGAACGCCACTCGGCTTGAGGGTTGGTGCAGGCAGAGGGGCGGTCGTGGGCTGAGGTGAGCACTCCACGACTGAGGCTTCCCCACCGGTAGAACTGCAGGCGGGTTGCACAGGTCTTCGTCGGGAGTCGCCCGCTTCGCGTGCGACTCCGCTTCCTCAGGATGGCGACGAAAATCCAAGCAGGTTCCTCACCGGGCTTTCAGCCCGATTCGGAATGACAAGCCTTTTTCATTGCCTCGATAACGAGTGCCCACTCTAAATTTCGCAAAGAACGCGAAATTTAGAATGGGCCACCCGCCACAATCACTTCAGCAGCGCTTTGACGGCTGGTGGCAGATCGAAGACTGGATCCGCGAGGGGCTCGTAGGTGACGGACTTGACGGTGAAAGTCCGGACTCGGTCGGCGGTGCGCGAGATGAATTTCGTCGGCACCATGGGTCCGCCGAAATTCTTGTAGTCCTGAAACACGAGGGTCGAGACTGCCGTGGACTTGTCGTCCGCCTGAAAACGGTAGCCGGCGAGCAGGCCGGTTTGGACGTCGTAGAACTGATTGTTGTCCTTGCCCCAGCGCGTGGTGCCGTGAAGCCAGTAGCAGGGGCGGCCGTCAAAATCCGTTACGCCGGCAAGGTCGAGGCTTTTGAAATAGTCGGGTTGGTGGAGCGCGTACTGCAGGTCGGCGTCGCGGCGCACGGCTTCGAGGGCGGTATCTTTGTCGATGCTCGGTCCTTGCGCATCAACGGACCACGAAGTTTCGCCGTCAAATCCTGAGATGACTTGGCTGCCGTCGGCGTGCGTGACCTTAAAGATCGACTTGAAGGGCTTAGCATAGGAAACGAAGATCGCTTTGCCTGACAGACCCGTACCTTCGATTTCTCCATGCACGGTTTCGGACTGAACCTTGGCTATGGCCTGCACACCGCCCAGTGACTGCTTGTAACGATCCAGAACGGCGGCGGCGGTTTTGAGCTGCGTTGCCTGCGGCCAAAGCTGTTGCGGCCGGATCAGCACGACGCAAGTAAACAAAGCCATTCCGAGCTTAATCAGACGCATGTCCGTTAGACGGAGGCTCCAACCGAAAGTTATCCCTTTGGAACCGGCGCAGGCGAGCTGCATAGGTCCTTCGTTGGGAGTCGTACGCAGGCAAAGACCCCGGGGCTGAAGCCCCCTTGCATCGAGGGGCTTTACGCGGCGCTGAAGCGCCGCTCTTCCACGGTGCTGCACGCCGCCTTTCCGATGCCTCACGCGAATTCGATGCCGTCGGGTTGGCGGAGCAGGGGCCAGGCTTCGCGGTAGTTGGCGTAGGGGCAGGGGCGACGGCTTTTTTTGGGGCGGAGCAGGAGGCTGGTTTGGCCGAGGATGTGGGCTAGCGGGATGATGAACCAGGAGTCTTCGGGGATGACGTAGGCGGCGATGAAATCGATTTCGGAGAGAGTGTAGGGGACGGCGCGTCCGTTGATGCGGCGGTGGACGTTGACGCGGTAGAGGCCGAAGAGGAGATGGGTGGTCGCTTTGACCTGGACGCGGATCAGGCGCGGGCGGGCGTGGGTGGCGGCGAGAAGCAGGTTCCTCCACTTCGCTCGCTTTCGCTCGGCTTCGGTCGGAATGACAGATTTGAGGTGCGTGGAGTCGAGGATGATGTCGTAGCGTTCGCTGTCGCCGTAGGGGCGGGAGATGCCGAAGCCCTGGCGGGCGGCGGCCAGGGCGAAGGCTAGTTCGGAGATTTCGCCGCGGCGTTTGGTGGTTTGTTCGCGCTCGAATGGAGTTTTGGGGCTGGGGGGCGCGAGTGGGCAGGGCTTGGGCCGGACGCTGGTTGCGTCCGGGGGACGGGCCCTTGCGTCTGCGCATGAATTTTGGTCTTGGGTGTTAGGTCGGATAAGTTGAGTCTGGAGCAAAAAGCAAAAGGCGCTCGCCCTTGAGGGCTTGCGCCAATTTTTACTCTCTATATTTAGAATAGCAGGTTTGGAGGGGTGAAACCGTCACGTTTCGGAGATTTATTTCTCCAATGGGGGCAATGAGTTACGCGGGAAATCGTCAAGTTTAGGGTCTTGACAAGATTTTTGGGCTGCCTTGATTTTGACGGGTTTACGGCGCGGCTGAAGCCGGTTCTTAGCTCCTAAGCGCGACTAGTTCAGACAGTTAAGAAAATGCATAGGTTCCTTCGGCAAGCTCAGGGCAGGCTCTTCGTCGGGAGTCGCTCGCTTCGCGCGCGACTCTGCTTCCTCAGGATGACAAATCAGAGTCAAAGTCAAAATCAAGGTCAAGGGCGACGGACAGGAGTGTCCGTCCCACACGGTTAAGGTCCCCACTTCTCGCAAAAGACGCGAGAAATGGGGCACCCGGCTTTGCCTAGAGGGTTTGTCAGGTCGTCCTCGGAAGCCTGGTCAGTCTCAGTCTTAGGATGACTCGGCAGAATATCCATACGAGAATTACTGCCACGGCGAGAAGGCCCAGCAGTTGCCACTTGAGCTGGGTCACGAGTTGGCGGGCGGCTTGCATGTCGTCGAATGAGGTCCACTCCTCGCGGATTTTTCCGTCGACAATGCGCCAGACTGTGATGCCACGCAGTTCGATCCTGGCTCCCGTCGGCGGGAGTCCATATCCGGCGGCGGTATTGGTTCCTCGGAAGGTCCATACCACGGTGACCAGGTCCGCCTCAGCCACCATCAGATCCACGGTCATCTTTAGATCGGGGAATGCCTTTTTCTCGGCATGCACTGCTGCTTGATCCGCTTGAAGATCAAAATTCCTGTGGAGACCGTGGTTCACGAAATCGCTGGCGTAGATTTCGTCGGCAACCTGGAATTTTCCCTGGTTGAAAATCTCCTCGAATACTCGTGCGGCGACGGCTTTGTTTCTGGCCTCCTGAGAGGTTCTGTCTGGCGGGAGCGGGCTATCAGCTGCCACTGCCGTGCATACGGTGGCGAGTGCTACGAACAGCAGCAGCGACGTCTTCCGCATGATCCTCCTCGGGGCTGGCCTGGCTTTCCCTTGCTCCGAAGTCGGCACCATCTTAACTTGAGGCTGCTCCGTCCGTCGCGGTTTTCCGCGGGCTTGTCCGACCTTCCATGCACTTACGTGCGGGGCTATCACATGCCGTCCCTTCGGGACCGGGCCTGGTGGTCCGACGGTAATGCCGAGGCCAGGGCGAGTGCTGCTCCGGCGTAGAGCAATGTGTCGGCGACGTAATTTAAGGCTTCATTGATCTCCGATCCGCCGTGGGCGCGGATCAAAATAACCAGATACAAGGATAGCGTGAGGATGGTCATTAGTGCGCCAATCGAGGCTGCGGCTATGCGAGATTTCTTGTTTAGTGCCAGGCCGATTCCAGCGGCCAGCAGGATCGCTCCTGCGAGGTATGCCCATACGGTGGGGAATGGAACCCAGGATGGCGTCATCAGTTCCAAAGGAACGCCGGGCGCAAACTGGGGATGAAGAAAATGTTGTACGGCATAAAAGATGGCAGCAATGGCTATGACGATGCGCGCAAATAAAATCATCCATTTCGATGCTTGCGGCGACGAGGCGCGACTATGCAGTCCGGCGAGAGACCATCCGCCTGCGGAAAAAGAGAGATCTCTTAGCGCGTAGGTCCACCCGAATCGACTTGCGGGATGCCGGAGCGCATACGGCAGATAAATCATGCAGACAAATAAGAAAGAACATCGATCCGAGCAGGGTGGACGACAAGCGTACGTACTTCCTCACCGTGAGACTGGTAGCGGCTGCGAGCAGCGCGCATCCGACAAAATACGGCCAGAACCAGTGCGCCGGCATCCAGCGCGGGACCATCTGCTGGATAAACTCGGGGCCGTGGAAATGCTCGGGCGCGAATATAGCGAGTGGAACGGCGATGAAGACACAGGCCAGGGAGATGAGCTTATCCCAGCCGCGAGCCGCGCTGATCTCTTTTCGAAGTATAAAGACTCCGGCGGCAAGATAGACAAGCCCGGCAAAACCCATCCAGAAATTGGTTGAGGAAAGCATCCGAACCTCTTTCACGAATGTGCTGCGGCAGAGATTATATTCCGGTTGCCGAGGGTTGCGAGAAGAGATGGGTGAGGATCCGCGGAGGCTGACAGGTTTGGAGTGCGAAACGTGAGGATGGGGCAAACCCCGAGGACGCCCACGGTGAACACCCGATACCCAGCGGCCGAAGTGATTGTTATATTTCGGAAATGACAACTCTCACTCAAGTTCTGAACGCCCTTATCGTTCTTCGCAACGTCGTGGGCGTCGTGGGAATACTTTTCGGGGCTTACCTCGTCCTGGCGGCGCTGCCGGAGTTGCCGCGCTACATACGAATAAAAAGGATGTAATATGAAAAGCCCGGCTCGATCAGAGCCGGGCTCGTTGGTTTGCGCTGCCAAAAATTCTAGGCAGTGGCAGACCTTTTTGTGCGGCTCTCCATGGCCACGGGATGAGCTACTTTGCGCACCAGGAAAGGCTGCAGGTTGGTTTCGGAGGCGGCCGACTCCAGACTGACAATCGAGTGTCCGGGTTGGCACGTGACGAAATAGCGTTCACCATTGGGGCTGGTTACTTCAAACTTGCCGGTCTCGCCCTGTAGAGCCTCGGCAACGTCATAGGTCGAGATACTGTCGTTCAGTTTCATGGGACTTCCTCCACTTTGTGTTGTTAGCTGATTCCCCACGTCTGCGAGACGCCTCATCTCCATCGTAGGACGAGGCAGGAGGGAGTCAAGGCTGAGACGCCATTTTTTTTCCGTCGTGTTCATTTTCGGGAATCTATCTCGAGCCCGGACGGACATAGAGGGAAGGTGGGCTAGCGCCCCACTAAACTTCGTCGCTCTCCTTTAATCTGGCGATCACGCTGAAATCTTCGAGCGTGGTGGTGTCGCCCTTGACGTCGCCGTTGGTGGCGAGTTCGCGCAAGAGACGCCGCATGATTTTTCCGCTGCGAGTTTTGGGCAAGGTGTCGGTAAAGCGGATGTCATCGGGCTTGGCCAGCGCGCCGATTTCCTTCGCCACCCACTTGCGCAATTCTTCTTTCAACTCGATGGTCGGCTTGCGTCCTTGTTCGAGAGTGACGAAGGCAGAGATGGCTTGGCCCTTGAGATCATCGGGACGTCCAACCACGGCAGCTTCGGCAACCGCTTCATGCGCGACCAGCGCGGATTCGACTTCCATGGTGCTGAGCCGGTGGCCGCTGACGTTGAGCACGTCATCGACGCGGCCCATGATCCAGAAATATCCATCTTTATCTCGACGCGCGCCGTCGCCGGTGAAGTACATCCCGGGAATCTGCGACCAGTAATTTTTCACATAGCGATCAGGATCCCCGTAAACAGTACGCAGCATCCCAGGCCAAGGCTTGGTGATCACAAGAAATCCACCAGAACCGAGAGGAACAGGCTTCCCATCCATGGTAACGATCTCAGCGGCCACGCCGGGAAACGGTTTCGTGGCAGAGCCGGGTTTGGTAGCAATCGCGCCAGGAAGCGGCGTAAGCATCATGTGCCCGGTTTCTGTCTGCCACCAGGTATCGACGATGGGGCAGCGGTTGCCGCCGATGGTTTCGCGGTACCACATCCAGGCTTCGGGGTTGATGGGTTCGCCTACCGTGCCTAGCAGGCGGAGGCTGGACATATCGTGTTTTTTCGGCCACTGGTCGCCCCACTTTAGGAAGGTGCGGATGGCGGTGGGGGCGGTGTAGAAGATGTTGACCTGATGGCGCTCGATGATGGACCAGAAGCGGTCGGGCTCGGGGTGGTTGGGAGCGCCTTCGTACATCAGGCTGGTGGCGCCGTTTTGCAGCGGGCCGTAGACGATGTAGCTGTGGCCGGTGACCCATCCGATGTCGGCGGTGCACCAGTAGGTGTCTTCTTCTTTCAGGTCGAAGACCCATTTGGTGGTGAGGTAGGTGCCGACGGAATATCCGCCGGTGGTGTGGACTACGCCTTTGGGTTTGCCGGTGGTGCCGGAGGTGTAAAGGATGTAGAGAGGATGCTCGGCGTCGAACGGTTCGGCGGGGCAGACATCGGAGGCTTTGGCCATGAGGTCTTGCCACCAGTGATCACGGCCGGGTTGCAGGTTGATGGGCGTTCCGGTGCGTTTGTAGACGACTACGTTCTTCACGGTGGGGCAGGACTTTAGCGCTTCTTCGACCGCAGGGAAAAGTTTCACTTCAGCGCCGCGGCGGTAGGAGCCGTCTTGCGTGATTACGGCGGTGGCCTGGCAGTCGTGGATGCGGTCGATTAGGGCGTTGGAGGAGAATCCGCCGAAGATTACGGTGTGGGGCGCGCCGATGCGGGCGCAGGCCAGCATGGCTACTGGGAGTTCGGGAGTCATGCCCATGTAGATGGCTATTCGGTCGCCTTTTTTTACGCCTAGTGACTTGAGGACGTTCGCGAATTTCTGGACTTCGCGATGGAGTTGCTGATAGGTGAGGGTGCGGACTTCGCCGGGTTCGCTTTCCCAGATGATGGCGGCTTTGTTTTTGCGCGCGGACTGGACGTGGCGGTCTAGGCAGTTGTAGGAGAGATTAATCTGGCCGCCTACGAACCACTTAGCCCACGGAGTATTCCACTCTAGAACCTTGTCCCACTTCTTGAACCAGTGCAGTTCGCTGGCGATGCGGCTCCAGAATTTATCGGGATCGTCGATCGATTCCTTGTAGAGGTCTTCGTATTCTTCGAGGCTCTGGATGTGGGCATGTTTGCTGAATTCGACGGGAGGCTCGAACTTTCGATCCTCCTGAAGAATGGAATCGATGCTGCTGGCCTGGAGATCGGCTAGTGCTTTCGTGGACATGGATGGAAGCCTCGAGTTGGAGGAATGTACCGGCGACATTTTACTACTAGAGGCGGTGGGAGCGAGTCTCCGATTGGGAAGCAAGGCGCATGTGGATAAAAACGCCTAGCTGGGCCGGCGGCGGCTCGGGCGTGCAAGGGGTCCTTCGACTGCGGTTGTGCTTCGCGTTCGCGAAGCACAACCTCCGCTCAGGATGACAGAGTTAGGAAAGTCTCTAACTATCGAGGAAGCGGGGGCGATTCTGATCATTGGGCAGAACGCAGGTTTCGGAGCGGCCGAAGATGCGGTAGCGGTGGCGGGCTACCGTCGTGTAGGCCGCGTCTCGGAGGGATTTGGGCAGGAGTTGCAGGAGGGATGCGGTTGGGCGCCAGAGGCCTGGTAGTTGCTTTAGGACGAAGAGGACGGCTGCAGAGCGGGAGAGCAGATATTCGTCGGGGAGATCGTGGTTGACTACTACATAGACCGTGTCCAGATTGGTGGGGCTGGCGTCGTGGCGGGCCAGGATGCTGGCAGCGAGGGCGCTTTGCAGCCAGGCGAAGCGGAAGGTGGCATGGCGATCGTGGCGGAGGATGAATTGGACGAAGCGGTTGCAGAGTCCGCAGACGCCGTCGTAGAGGAGGATGGGGTGGGGCATGAATGAGGGATATGGATGACTTTAGCAGGAGGGAGATTTTCTGCCTTGGTCGCCGGAGGAAATCAGAGTCCAAGACGTTGACGTTTGTGGAGGCCCACTTCTCGCAAAGAACGCGAGAAATGGGGCACCCTCGTTTGTGGTGGCACGATCGAGTTCAAGAGCGAAGTCAAAGGCGACGGACGGGAGTGTCTGGCCCACACGGGTGGTTGATGCTCAGGCGGGCTTCGCCCTGCCTGGACAGCCGAGGCGGCTGTCTCCACATGAGTTGTGGTGGCGGCGGGGAAAGCAGATTCCTCGCCTTTCTCGCCGCTATCGCGGCTGCGAAGGGGTCGGAATGACAAGTTGGTTATGAGCCTAGGCGGAGGAGTTCTGATCGGAGGCGGGGGTGGTGTTGGGTTTGGCGGAGGTAGGGCATTTCGGTGCTCGCGCTTTTGGCGCGGATGATTTTTATTAGTTGATGCTTTTCGTCAGGCGTCCAGCGGGTTAGGTTGGGGATTTGAGCGAGGACCAGGGACCAGTTTTCGAGGGATTGCTTTTGAACAGGGGTCCAGCGGGACGGGTTGATATTCAGGGCCTTGGTTACGGCGGCGGTTGAGGCTTGGCGGATTTTCTGGCTGTCTCCGTTGAATTCGCGCGCCATGCGGCGGTTGATTCGGAGGCCCAGATTGCGGGTGGAGAAAGTGTCCCAGGGGCCGGAGTCGGCGGCACGGGGCTAAAGCCCGCTTCTTTCGATGTCCGCTTTCGCGGCCCTGAAAGGGCCGCTCTTCCACGGCGGCGTCGGCCTCGAGGCGATTCCCGACGTCCGGCTTCGTACTCTTCGCGGATGGTCGCACATCGTAGAACATGTGGGCTTCGGCCAGGCGTTTCAGGGTGCGGGGTGGGGTGCGGTATTTTGGGTTGGCGGCGATTTTCTTCTCTTCCCTTTCACATAGCTTCTGCAGATCGGGGCGGCCGGGGCGGAAGCCTAGTTTGCGGTAGAACCAGAAGGCGCCGCTTTCGATGGCTTCGTCGTTGTTCTGGCCGATCTGGTAGGGGTAAATCGAAATGCAGTTCGCGTTGGTCAGGGCGCGGAGGCAGCGCAGGGCTTGGGCGTAGATCCAGGCGGTTTCGCCCTGGCGGTAGGTGTAGAAGGTGTTGAAGCCGACCTCGATCCATTCGCAGAGGCCGATGGCTTCGATGTAGTTGATGGGGACTCCGTTTTTTTGGGTGTAGCCGGCTACGTAGGCGCGGAGGGGGAGACGGCGGGTGGGCGGGAGTCCCCAGAAGTGCATGATTACGCCGCGGCCCAGGTCGGCGCTGACTACGGTGCTCGGGTCGCCCAGCGTGGTGCCGTAGAGTTCGCGGTAGCGGACTACCATGATTTCGCGGATGGATTGCATTACGGATTCTCCGGCGGCGCGGGAGAGCTTTTCCAGTTTCGGTGCGGGTTGGGATAGTTCTTGCGCCAGATTGACTTCGCTGCGCTGGATTAGCGGGGATCGGTGGAAGTAGAAGCGGCGGGGACTGGTCCAGTTGCGGGTGCGGGAGAGTTTTAAGTTTTCCAGTTTCCAGCGGAGTGGGAGACGGAGGGAGTCGTAGAGTTCGGATTGCTGGCGGGCTGGGAGTGGGAGTTTGGCGAATTGACTTAGCAGCCAGGGGAGCGGGTTTTGGCGGCCTCGGGCGGCGTCGATCCAGCTTTGCCAGGGGATGTTGGCTTCTACGTCGGCGTCTTCTTCTAACAGGGGAATGAAACGGGGCCAGGTGTTGCCGCGGGCGCGCTCGGCTTGGTAGTCGTCCCAGTAATCGTTCCAGGCGATTTCGACATTCTTGGGAATGCGATGCACTAGCCATTGGGCTACGTCGAAGGAGAGAGTGTCCTGCATGGTCGTGCCGGCGATGCCGGAGGTGTCGAAGTCGTCGAAGAGCGGACATGTCGGCGTTTGCGGCGCGGAGTTTTTCGATGCGCTGTGTGGAAAGTGTTGAGGAGATTTTCTACGCGCGGGATTTGGGACGGCGCCGTGCGGGAAGGCTCGGAGGAATAGCAGGGATTCGTGGAAGCGGATTAGCTGGTGGGGATCTAGTTGGAGTTTGGAGAGTTGGGTTAGGAGTTTCTGGATTTGGGTGGGTTGGCCGAGAGCTGAATTGGTTTTTGGCGGCTTCTAGTTCGGTTAGAAGTGGTTGGGATCTTGGCGGAGTCAGCGGCATGGCGGCGAGATAGTGTAACGCAGAGGATACCTCAGGGGCTAAAGCCCGGTTCCGAGTGCTTGGTTTAGCGCAGGCCTGGAAGGCCTGCTCCACCCGCTTGCGGTTCGGCGAGATTCGGAGGTCGCGAGGTCTGTGGCCAGGGCGCCTCGCTTTGCTTGGCTGGACGGCCGAGGCGGCCGTCCCCACACAAGCATCGATCAGGCGTAGCCTTTTTTCTTCCAGACTTGCCAGTCGTCGCGGGTGGCTTGGAGCATTTGTTCGGCGGCTTGGTGCAGCCACTTTGATTTCTGCTTGTCCAGGTGGCGGAGGATTGGTTTGCGGGCGGTGGCAGTGCCGAGGTGGATGTTGGCGGTTTCCCATCCCATGGCGTGGAGGAGGCGGAGTTCGATGTCGGGGGGACGCAGGGAGGCGAGCAGGATGCGGGAGCAGTCGGGGGCCAGGCGGCGGACGATCCAGCGTCCGCGCAACTGGACGAAATGATCGGGACAGCGGACGGCGCGGTTGATGATGGTCTGGTAGAGGATTTCGGCGGGGCCGCAGGTCTTTCGGCTTCGATGCTCTGCGCCCAGTGCGAGGACGACGGGACTAGCGCTTTGGCTTCGCGGGCGATGCGTCCGCCGTGCCAGTCGGCGATGGCTACGTAGCGGGCGTGGCCGAGGCTGCCGAGTCCGGCGACGCGGTGGGCGAGGCGATAGGGGATGTTGGGTGCGGGCATCAGGTGCTCGATGGCGTCGATGGCGCTGATGGGGCATTCGGCTTTAGAGTGGGGAGGGCGTCCATTTTCTGCCAGAAGTGGACGGGATCGCGGAGTTCGCCTTTGGCGATGCGGCGGAGCCATTGATGTCTTTCTCCCAGCACGAAGGGGTCGCCTTTTTCCTGCATGCTTTCGCGATAGCCGTCCGAGCATGACAGTGCAGATGTCTTCGCGCTTGACGGGGAGATGTCCGGCCTCGGCGGCGAGGTGGGCGCTTACGGCCAGGCGCACCAGGTCGATGGTGTAGGCCATGGGCCAGGCTTCGTCGAAATCGTTGACGCCCCAGATCAGGCGGCCTTCGATGTCGCGCCAGGTGCCGAAATTTTCTACGTGGAGATCGCCTACGGCCAGGACCTTGCGGGGCCTGGGCGAGGTCGGGACAGACTTGCGGCCAGAGTTGCGCCCAGCGGTAGTAGGTGGCGCGAAGGAACATGAAGACATCTTTCTTCATGTTCGCGTGTTTCAGGCGGAGGTCTTTCTGGTCGATGCGGGTGCGCTGGGCCAGCCAGGTTTCGAACTGGCGGGTGGCTTTGACTACGTTCATGCGGGCAACGATAGCGGCTGGGGAATGGGAAGTCAAATGGCCGCGCGGGAAAAAGCTTTTCACCACGGTGGCACGGAGACACGGAGAAAACCAAGAAAGGAAAACAAGAACGCTAGATCTCTCAGTGCTTCGGGGTTGGAGCCTCTGAGACCGAGATCACGCAGAACGGTGACGGCGGTCACGGAAATTGTGAATGTCGTCGTGGGAGAATGTTGGCACTGAACTAGTTCTTACTAGTTGAAGATCGCCCGGCTCCAACCCACAGAACCCCACAGAGCCGTTACCCCAGACGGCAGGGGCCGGGCGTCTTAAGAACCAGTTGAGTCTCTTTTCGCCGACGCGCGGCTGACTAGTGTGTCTGGGCTGACACACTGACTTCAGAATGGCCACTCCGTCACTCTGCTGGCATCCCGCAAGTCCTTAGTTTGTCAATCCCATGAAGATTGGTGTTCATCCTGCGATTTAGGTTGGTGCGGCACGAGGCACAGGGAGGCGTTATGCAGATGGCGATCACATTTATGGCGGTGGTGGCGGGCCTGATTTTTTCGGTGGCGGTGGCGTTGCTGGCGGAGGAACTGATTTTCGGGCAGGTGTTCCGGCTGTTCTTTTCGCAGCAGACGGCGACGGTGAAAAACGGGCAGAAGCGCTGAGGCGCAGAGGAGAACTACGATGCTGGCGTTGAGGTATTTGCTGATTACTTGCGGCGTGGGGATGATGATCGCGGCCGTGTGCATTCTCACCTACGATTTGTATCGCGAAATGTTGTACCGGAGATTGCTGGCTACGCCGGGAGGGGCTGTGAGTGCGGCGCCGGTGGTGGTGCGGTGGCGGACTTCGCTGGCTTTGGTGATGCTGGCCTGGGGACCGCTGCTGGTGGCTTTCAGCATTGTGGTGGTGCCGAGCGGGATGGCTGGGAGTGCGGATTAGCGAGGTGAGCGGGACGGTGCCGGGGACGCTTTATCCGGGGGCGCACATGGTGATGCCGCTGGTGGAGGATGTGGCGCTGTTCGATACGCGGGATCAGATTTTTACTACTGGGGATTCGGAAGTTCCGAAGCCCTCCGCGGGTGGTCTACCGACCCGAGCCGCAACTTCTGGATGTGCAGGCTAAGGAAGGACTGACGCTGGGGCTGGCGATTACGGTGCGGTACCGGCTGGATGCCAAGCGGCTGGATTACATCCAGGGGAATTTGCCGCGTCCGGTGGAGAAGGAGATTGTGCCGCCTACGGTGGCTAGCGTTTGGCGGGAAGTCGTGCCGAACTATACGGTGCGGGATGTATTTTCGGCGAAGCGGGAGGAAGTGCGGCAGCGAGCGGCGGGGCTGATCACGCAGAAGCTGGCGGCGGATGGGATTGTGGTGAAAGAGGTGATGCTGCGAGATATCCAGTTGCCGCCGGAATATGCGAAAGGGCCTGGAGGCGCTGCTTTTGAAGGAGCAGGAGAACGACCGCATGGGCGTGGAGACGGAGTTGAAAGGAAAACAAGTGCGGATTGCCGAACTGGAAGCCGAGGCGTGCGAAGGTGCAGCAGGTGAAGCAGGCGGAGGGTGAAGCGCAGGTGCATGTTCTGCAGGCGAAGGGCGAGGCGGACGCGATGCAATACACGCTGCCGCTGAAGGAGAAGCAGATCCAGCAGAGCCGGCTGGAGGCGCAGGCGCGGAAGGAAGCGACCATCCAGAATGCGGAAGCGGAAGCGCAGGCCAAGGAGATCGACAGCAAGGCTGAGGGTGAACGGAGGAAATTGCTGGCGGACGCGGAGGCGCAGGCCAAAGTGATGGACAGCAAAGCTGAAGGTGAGCGGCGGAGGTTGCTGGCGGACGCGGAGGCGGATCGCATCCGGGTGACGGCGGTGGCGGATGCGGAGCGGCTGCATGGCGAGGCGGCGATATTGAAAGACAATCCGCTGCTGATTAATAAGATCGTGGCGGAGCGGCTTTCGGACAAGCTGCAGATCATGATGGTGCCGGCGGATGGGAAATTCTTTTTCGCCAACGATGTGCTGCGCGGGATGGACTTGGCCAGCCAGAGCAGGCCGGCGGGAAGATAGTGGCCTGAGGTCAGTGGCCAGTGAACAGTGGCCAGTGGTCAGTAATTCGCTTCTCCACTGGGCACTGGCCGGTTCCTCTAACTCAGGGAAATACTCACGACAACCGGGAACATTTATTACAACAAACTGCGGGCGTTGCGGCGCGGCTGAAGCCGCGCCCTTTCATTTCACATCGGCGAGACTGAAGGGTGCGATATGATGCAGACGATTCCGTGGCATCCTACAAAACCTGATGCGGGCGGAAAAAGAAAGGCAATGATGTTTCGCCGCAAACTGCTGGCCGTGTTCGCGCTGACGGTGTTTTTGTCGGTGGCGGCGGTGACGTTGCTGGTGTCGGCAGTGACGCGGCGGGCCTTCGAGCGCAGCGAGGATGAACGAACTTCGGCGCTGGTGACGCAGTTCCGGCGCGAGTTCAACCGGCAGGGCGAGGATGTGGCGCGGCGGGTGGAGGCGATTGCGGCGTCGGAAGAGGTGAGCCGGATGGCGGTGAAGTTGAACCGTCCGCAGGCGGATGCGGGGCCTTATTTTGAGTTGGCGAAGACTACCGCGGAAAATGGCCGGCTCGACTTTCTGGAGTTTGTGGAGAGCGATGGAACGATTATTTCTTCGGCGCAGTGGCCGGCGAAGTTTGGGTATCCGGACGCCGGAGTTGGAAGCTTTGCCGCGTCGGCTGACCAGGGAGCGTTTCTTAAGCAGGAAGAACTGCAGGATGGAACGGCGCTGGGATTGTTCGCGGTGCGGGCTACGCGAGTGGGGGAACGTCCGGTCTATGTGATTGGGGGACGCCGTCTGGATAAATCGTTTCTCTCCGGGATCGATATGCCGGTGGGAATGCGGGCTTTGCTGTATCAGAATCGGGGCGAGCGGTTCGCGACGGAGTTGCTGGTGGATCCGTCTGAGCCTGCCGCCGAGACGGTGCGGCCGGCGGAGAAACTAGAGCCGCTCGTGGATGCGGTGCGGCAGTCGAAGGAGGAAATGACTGGCCTGGTGCATTGGTCGGGGGATCAGGCTGAGGATGAAGTGTTTCATGCGATTCCGCTGCTGGGTGCGGGTGTGGGAAAAGATCGTCCGCTGCTGGCGATTCTGCTGATTGGGAACTCGCGGCGGACTTATGTGGAGTTGATGCGGCGGATCCGCTCGGCGGCGTTGATGGTGGGAGGCGGAGGGATTCTGCTGGCGATTCTTCTGAGCAGTTGGGCGGCGGCGCGGGTGACGCGTCCGGTGGAGCAATTGGCGCATGCGGCACAGGAAGTTGCGGCGGGGAATTGGAATGTGCGAGTGGATGTGTTGGGCAACGATGAACTGGGGCAACTGGCCGATTCTTTCAATCGAATGACCACGGAATTGCTGGGACAAAAAGAACGGCTGGTGCAGGCGGAGCGGGTGGCGGCGTGGCGGGAGCTGGCGCGGCGGCTGGCGCATGAGTTGAAGAATCCGCTGTTTCCGCTGCAGCTGACGGTGGAGAATCTGGTGCGGGCGCGGCAACAGAATCCGGAGCAGTTCGAGGAAGTGTTCCGGGAGAGTTCGCGGACGCTGCTGGCCGAGATCGCGAACCTGAAGGGAATTGTTGGCAGGTTCAGCGAGTTTTCGAAGATGCCGCAGCCGAAATTGCAGCGGGTGCAGGTGAATGAAGTGATTCGCGGCGTGGTGCAGCTTTTTCAGGCGCAACTGGAAGCGCCGGGACGTGCGAAGATCAGTTGCGAGCTGCAACTGGATCCGCACCTGGAACCGGTGACGGCGGATGCGGAGTTGTTGCACCGGGCAATTTCGAATCTGGTGCTGAACGCAATGGATGCGATGCCGCAGGGCGGGACGCTGACGCTTGCGGACGCGCGAAGACGGCGGCAGAGTGGTGATCGAGGTTGCGGATACGGGAGCGGGGTTGACGCCGGAGGAGTGTGAGCGAATCTTTACTCCTTATTATACGAGCAAGCAGCATGGGACCGGCCTGGGGCTGGCCATTGTGCAGTCGGTGGTGAGCGATCATGGGGGAAGAATCCAGCGTGCAGAGCGAGCCGGGCGAGGGCACGACGTTTGTGATCGAGTTGGAGCGGGGACTCGATGGCGTGCAGAGCACGACCTGAAATGGTGAGAGATTGGGAGGACAGTTGCCGACAAAAGCACATTTGCTGATTGTGGACGATGAAGCGAACACGCTGGCGTCGCTGTCGCGGGCGTTTCGGCTGGCTGGGCACGAGGCTACGGTGTGCGACAACGCGGGCAAGGCGCTGGAGTTGGCGAAGGCGCAGAAGTTCGACGTGATCCTTTCGGATGTGGTGATGCCCGGAAAAGGCGGGCTGGCGCTGCTGGAGGAATTGAAGGCGCAGGGAGTGACGGCGCCGGTGGTGATGATGTCCGGGCAGGCGGACATTGAAATGGCGGTGCGGGCTACGCGGCTGGGCGCGCTGGATTTTCTGGAGAAGCCGATTTCGACCGAAAAACTTTTGCTGACGGTGGAAAATGCGCTGAAGCTGCAGCGGCTGGAGAGCGAAAACCGGCAACTCAAGCAGCGGCTGGGCAAGCACGAGATTGTGTGGCAGGGCGCGGCCATGCAGCGCGTGATGGCGCAGGTGGAGCGCGTGGCGGCTAGTGAGACGCGAGTTTGCATCCTGGGAGAAACGGGGACGGGGAAAGAGCTGGTGGCGCGGACGATTCATGAACGCAGTGCGCGGGCCGGGGGAGCATTTGTCACGTTGAATTGCGCGGCGGTTCCGGCGGAGCTGATTGAGTCGGAACTTTTTGGGCACGAGAAAGGATCGTTCACCGGAGCGGCCGGCCGGCATATTGGAAAGTTCGAGCAGGCGGACCACGGCACGATTTTTCTGGATGAGATTGGCGATATGCCGCTGGCCATGCAGGCCAAGCTGCTGCGCGTGCTGGAAGAAGGAGAAGTGGAGCGCATTGGCGGGGATAAGCCGGTGAGCGTGGATGTGCGGGTGGTGGTGGCGACGCATCGCGATCTGGAAGCTCGGGTGCGGGAGGATAAATTCCGTCAGGATTTGTTTCACCGGATTTATGTTTTTCCGCTGGTGCTGCCGCCGTTGCGGGAGCGGCGGGAGGATATTCCGTTGCTGGTGGAGCATTTTGCGGCGCAGGTGAGCGCGCAGAATGGATGGAAGCCGGTTCCGTTTACCGCGGAGGCGATGGCGGCGTTGCAGTCTCACGCCTGGCCGGGTAATGTGCGCGAGTTGCGCAATATGGTGGAGCGGTTGATGCTGCTGGCTACCGACGGGCAGGTTGATCTTGAAACTGTCGAGATCGCTATGCCTAAGGGCGGGAGCATTGGTGTTGCGACATCTTCTGCGTTCTCGTCGGGGGCGCTGGCCGAACGCGTGGATGCTTTCGAGCGGGAAGTCATCCTGGCGGAGTTGAAGCGCAGTCACTCCAACGTTAGTCTGGCGGCTAAGTCGCTGGGGTTGGAGCGGAGTCATCTTTATAAGAAGGCGGAGCAGTTGGGGATTGATCTGCGGGCGATGCGGCGGGAACAGGGGTCGGGGCAGGAGTAGTTTCTGAATTCTTCGGAAATGTTCAGGAGATTGCGTTGATCAGGACCGATTGTCGTTCGATTGCCTTGCTTTTTGTTCTTCAGCGAGCTCATTCTTCTCCTCTTCATCTCCGATAGTGTTTTTGCAGTTGAACCGCCTTCTCCTCCGGCGTATGGAGTTCGCATGGAGCAGACTTGGATTCCCATGAAAGATGGGGTGCGGCTGGCGGCGACGCTTTACGTGCCCGATGGAGCGAAGGCGGGAGAGAAGTTCCCTGCTCTGCTGGAGTATTTGCCTTATCGCAAAGATGATGGTACTGCGGCTGGCGATTATCCGAAGCATGCTTATTTCGCGCGGCGCGGATATGTGAGTGTGCGGGTGGATATTCGAGGATTTGGGGCGAGCGAAGGAGCGCCACCGGAGCGCGAGTACTCCGAACAGGAGCAGGTGGATGGAGAGCAGGTAATTTGGTGGCTGGCTCATCAGGCTTGGTCGAATGGGAATGTGGGGATGTTCGGGATTTCGTGGGGAGGGTTCAATTCTCTGCAGATGGCGATGCGGCATGCGCCGGGGTTGAAGGCGATTCTGGCTACAGACGCTACGGCGGAGTTGTTTCATGACGATGTGCACTACGTGGACGGCATGGCGCACATCGATGAGTTCGAATTGAATATGGATATGGCGGAGGGATGGACAGGGGCTCCGGACTATACGACTGACGAACAAGTTCTGGGGCCGCGGTTTGAGACGCCTCCCTGGTCGCTGCTTTATTTGAGGCATCAGCATGATGGGCCGTTCTGGCGGGAGCGGGTGCGGCCGCTGAAAGAGATTACGATTCCGAGTTTTCTGATTGGCGGGTTGCTGGATGGATATCGCGACAACGTTACGGACATGCTGATGCATGCGAGCGGGCCGGTGAAGGCGATTGTGGGGCCTTGGAACCATACGTTTCCGAATGAGGCGGTACCGGGTCCGCAGATTGAGTGGAGGAATGAGGCGGTGCGCTGGTTTGATCATTGGCTGAAGGGACGCGACACGGGCGTGGAGCGCGATCCACGGCTGGTCATTTATATGCAGCACTGGCATGCGCCGGATCCGAGTCTCGAAAATGTGCCCGGGGAGTGGAGGCGGGAGGATGTTTGGCCGCCTAAAGATGCGCAGGCGTCGACTTTATTTTTTCAGCCGAATCACTTGTTGGCGGAGAGTGCGGCGCAGACTGACACGCATCAGCTTAAGTATGTGCCGTCGATTGGCGTGGAGGCTGGGTTCTGGTGGGGTGAGTTGTTGAGCGATGTGCGGCCGGTGGATGCTTTCAGTCTGGTGTACGATTCTGCGCCGCTGCAAGCAGACGTGGCTATTTTGGGGCGTCCGCATGCTTTGTTGCGGGCCTCGGCTACGGCGCCGCTGGCGGACTGGTTTGCGCGCCTTTCGGATGTGGCGCCGGATGGGACCGTTACGCAGATTACCGGGGCTGGGATTAACGGGGCGCAGCGGAATTCGATGAGCGAGCCGCGCGATCTTGAGCCGGGCAAGATTTATCCGCTCGACATTGAAATGCATTTGACCTCGTGGGTGTTTCCCAGGGGGCATCGCATTCGCGTGGCGATTTCGAATGCGTTGTGGCCGATGATGCTGCCTACACCTTATTCGATGACGACTTCTCTGGAGCTTGGTGGGAGTGATGGTTCGCGGATCGTGTTGCCGGTTGTGCCTGAGCACGGTCTGGCTGCGCCTGCATTTTCTCCGCCTGAGCCTTCGGAAGAACGGACCGATCTTAAGAGTGAAGGATTTCCCTGGCCGGGCGAGTGGACTGTGGAGCGTGATGAGGCTCGTCACAAGACTACCGTGCACTGGAAGGGGCAGGAGAGCGGTGAGTATCCCTGGGGGAAGGAAATCGACTATGAGAATTTGACTTACGATGCCGATGATGCGCATCCCGAGACTTGTTCGGTGCGCGGCGAGGCGGAGAGTGTGTTTACTTTGAAAGGGCGCACTCTGACCTGGCGCGGGCATTTGCTGGTGACGACCGATCAGAAGAATTTTTATTACAAGTACACGCGGGAGTTGCTGAAGGACCGGGCGATGATTAGGTCGAAGACCTGGCAGGAGACGATTGCCAGGGATCATCAGTGAGGGAGAGCTTACCTCAGCGGCTAAAGCCGCAGGGCGTTTTGCCGGACTAACGGCACGACTGAAGTCGTGCCCTTCCCGATCGATGCTACTTCCTAATCGGCGGCAGCGGATATCGGCTCTAAGCCGCGTTTCAGGTCGGCCGCCAGGAGGCGGTGGAACAATTGTTCTCCGGCTTCGCGGCGGACGGAAAGACGTCCGGCGCGGTAGGCTCGCGACTTCAGGCCGCGCTGGACGTCTTCGCAGATGCCGAGATCTTCCTCCTGCACGCGGTTGCCTACGTTTACCGACTGCTCGTTGTATTCGCGGCTGGCGTCGCTGATGTCGCCGAAATAAAAATCGAAGATCACGTTGCAATGATCAACGTCGACGGGGATCACCAGATTGGTGTCCATGTATCCCTCGTAGCAGTTGATCATGAGGTTGGGATGCTGCCAGAAATACCAGGCACGGTCGCCTTTGCGGGTCGCGCCGGTGGCGGCGTCTTCGTCGGAAGCCACCATGGGGCTGGACTGCAGACAATAGCGGTCTTCGTTCTCGATGGTGTACTGCTTGTAATCGAGAACTGAATTCAGGCCTTTGTGCAGATGAGGCACGTGGTAGCCGCCGTCGAGGTAGTTATCGACAAAAACCTTCCAGTTGCAGTGAATGTTGAAGGTGCGGCGGTCGAAGTAGTGCAGTTTGCTGATGCCGAGAGGCGCGACGCGCTTAATGAGACCACCGAGAAATTCTGTGAGCGGGGCGGCCTGGTTGTCGAGGTTGACGAAGACGAAACACTCCCAGGTTTCGACTCGAATGGGGACAAGGCCGTTTTGGGCGCGGTCGAAGTTCTCGACTCCTTCGAATTCGGGCATGCCTTTCAGGGAGCCATCGAGGCCGTAGTTCCAGCCGTGATAGGGACAATGCAGGAGCGAAGCCTGGCCGCAGGGTTCGGTCACGACGGCGGCGGCATGGTGGCGACAGACGTTGTAGAAAGCGCGCAGAGCACCGTCATTGCCGCGGACGACGACGATGGGCTCTCCGGCTACGATGGTGCTGCACGAACTGGCCCGGCGATTTCACTTGTTCAGTGCGGGCGACTAGTTGCCAGGTCTTGCTGAATACGCTGAGGCGCTCGAGTTCGGCGATGCGAGGATCGACGTACCAGGCTGCAGGAATGGTTGAGGCCCGCGACAGTGGGGCGCGGTCGTCGTAGCTGGAGAGAATCTGCTCGATGGAAGTTTGCATCATCTGAATTGCTCTCACTCTGGAGTTCTACACTAACTTGCGTCTGGCCGGCGCGATTTTGCTACAACGTTTTCGGTTTTGCGACCAGCTCAACGGCAGCGAGCTTTCGTATTTCACGTATTTCACGCCGGGCACGAGCCGAAGACGCGGAAGCCTCGCCGACCGCGCGCTGCAGGACTTCGAGGAATTGCCGGATGCGGGCTTCCTTTTTTTCCGGCATCTCGCCCTGCCTGCGGAAAAGGCCCGGGATCGAGCTCGGCGGTGAGCAAGGCGTCCTGGAATCGTTCCATGGTCCAGTCGAGGATGGAGACAATCATTTCAATGTCCATGTCGTTGCGCAGTTCGCCGCGCTCGATGCCGAAGCGCACAAAAGCGACGGTGCCGTAGGGATCTTCGGTGGTGAGAAAGCGATTGATTTCACGCTTCAACACCAGATCGGTGCCGTAGTTGCCGAGCAGAGAGATGCGGTAAGGGATCCAGTCTTCGCGCAGCAGGTGTTCGGTGCGGACCAGCCAGTAGTAGAGAACGTCGAAGAAGCCGGCGGCGCGAACGTCGGCGGGCGCGTCCAGATATTTCGAGAAGGAGCGGACGGCGCGTTTGTAGACCTCGAAGAACAGACCGTCCTTGCTGCCGAAGTGCTGGAAGATGGAACCTTTGGCGATGCCCAGCGCGGCCGCGATGTCGCCGACGCGGGCGGCGTGGTAGCCGTTCTCGGCGAAGTGTTGCATGGCGGCGTCGATGATGCGGGAGCGCTTGGCTTCGGAACGCGGGCGGGGCGCGTGCTGACGCATGTAACGTGGAGGTGCGACGGGATTGCTGGCGATTCCGCTCATGAATGACTCCAAGTCACGAAAGCATATAAGAGATGATTCTAATTTTCAACTTCAGTTTTTAGCGGCTAGTGAAGTAATGTAAGGTTCCGCGGCACATGGCAGCGTGACTTAAAGTCAGACTCTTGGACATCGAGTCAGACTTGGTGAAAACGGCTTCCAACTTTATTTATGACGCGATCGTCGTCGGCGGCGGCCACAACGGGCTGACTGCGGCGGCGTATCTGGCGCGCGGCGGACTTTCCACGCTGGTGCTGGAGCGCCGTGAGATCGTCGGCGGATGTTGCGTGACTGAGGAGATCGCTCCGGGCTGCCGTGTTTCGACTACTTCTTATATTGCCAGCATGCTGCGGCCGGAGGTGATTGCAGAACTCGGCCTGGCCGATCATGGCCTGCGCATGATTCCCTGCGACCCGGCGATTCAAGTTCCCTTCCCTGATGGACAGGTAGTGCCGTGGTGGGTGGATCGGGAACGGGCGAAGGCGGAGTTTGGAAAGATATCGACGAAAGATGCGGCACGGTTCGTCGAGGTCGACGATCAACTGAAGAAGCTGGCGCGCTACCTGCAGCCATTCTTTATGGAGCCGCCGCCGGAGATCGATACGACGACGGTGGGCGGCTGGAGCGACTTGTTTCGCGTGGGCAAACGATTTCGCGGGATTTCGAGCGCGGAGATTGCGCAATTGATTTCGTTTCTTACCGGGAGTCTGGGGGAGTTTCTCGATCACAATTACGAATCCGAAAAGATGAAGACGATGTTTCTGGCGAACAACGTGTACGGCAAACATGGCGGACCGTACCAGCCGGGAACAGCGATCGGACTGCTGTTTCACTTGCTGAGTGGCGGCGAGCACGAGTTGCAGGGGTTCTACGGGCACGTGATGGGCGGGATGGGAGCGATTACGCAGGCGCTGGCTGCGGCCGGGAAAGAAGCTGGGGGTGGAGATTCGAACTTCCGCTTCAGTGGCGCAGATTGAGGTGCGCAACGGTCGCGCCTGCAGCGTTGTGCTGGAGGACGGAAGCGAGGTTCGCGGGCGGATGATTCTGTCGAATGCCGATCCCAAGCGGACTTTCTTGAAGATGGTTGCGGCGCGCGAGCTGCCGGAAGATTTTCTGTTTGCGGTGCGCGGCATCAAGATGGATGGGCCGTGCGCGAAAGTGAACTTCGTCTTGGCGGAAGAACCGCGGTTTACGGGAACGTCGCCGCAGGCAACGCCGTTGGAGCGCACGTTTTACACGCTGGTTCCTTCGCTGGAATTCGCCGAGCGCTGTTATGACATCGCGAAGTTTGGCGAGATTCCCGAAGAGCTGTGGGTGGATTGCGTAGTTTCCTCGAATGCGGATTCGTCGCTGGCGCCGCCGGGCAAGCACATCCTGACCTGCTTTGTGCAGTATGTGCCTTACAAATTGCGCGAGGGAAATTGGGATGAAAAACGGGAACTGCTCGGCGATCGCGTGGTGAAGAAGATTGCCGAGTATGCTCCCAACGTGCCGAGCGCGATTGTGGCGCGGCAGGTGCTTACGCCGCTGGATTTGGAACGAACTTACGGATTGACCGAGGGAAATATTTTTCACGGCGATTTGCGGCTGGAGCAACTTTTCTTTATGCGTCCGGTGCCGGGCTGGGCGCAGTACCGCACGCCGATTCGCGGGCTTTATCTGTGCGGAGCGGGGGCGCATCCCGGCGGCGGGGTTACGGGCGCGCCGGGACGGAACGCGGCGCGGCAAGCTCTGCGCGATTGGAAGAAGGGACGATTCAAAGATGCGGCAGCGTGAGTGGCTCGAAGTCGTGAGACTGCGAACTCAGATGGCGAGCTGTGCATCGAGGACAGGAGGGAGCATGAAAAAGAAAGGCATTCTGGAAAGGCTGAAAGAAGGGCCGGTGTTGGGCGACGGCGGATATCTGCTGGAACTGGAGAAGCGCGGGTGGGTGCGCGCGGGTCCGTTTACTCCGGAGGTTGTGTTGACGCATCCCGAGGCGTTGCGCGAATTGCATGTGGAGTTTCGCGAAGCTGGATCGGAAGTGCTGCAGGCGCTGACCTTCTATGCGAGCCGGGACAAGCTGGCAACGGTGGGACTTGAGGATCGACTGCAGGATTTGAATCGAGCGGCGGTCCGCATTGCGCGCGAGGTTGCGGGCGATCGTTGCCTGGTTGCGGGGAACTTGAGTCTGACCTGGATGTACGAGCCGGGCAGCGCGTCGGCCGCCGACCGGGTGCGGAAAACGTTCGACGAGCAACTGGCGGTGCAGGTTGAGGAAGGCGTGGATTTCATCATCGGCGAAACGTTTTCCTTTCTCGGAGAGGCGTTGATTGCGGTGGAGCGCGGGAAGAAGACCGGCCTGCCCACGATGGTCACGATTTGTTTCGAGAACAAAGATGAGACCGCGGAGGGCAAGAGTGCGGCCGACGCGGCGAAAGCGCTGTTCGATGCCGGCGCCGACATTGTTGGCATGAACTGCCTGCGGCCGCCGGAGCACATTCTGGGTCCGATGGAGGAGATGCGCGAGGCGGTGTCCGGGTATCTGGCGTGCCAGCCGGTCGCTTACCGCACTCCGAAGGCCAAACCTGATTTCACCAGCTTGCCGGAGTTTCCTTACGCGTTAGATCCGCTGCAACTTACGCGGCAGGAGATGGGGAAGTACGCGGCGCAGGCGCGCGATATCGGGATCAACTTCATCGGCGCGTGCTGTGGCACGGTGGCGATGCACATCCGGGAAATGGCGCGGGTGCTGGGAAAGTTGCCGGAGGATTCGCGCACCTGGAAAAAGGGCGGCGAGAAACCGATGTCAGCCTACGAATACTACGATCACGACAATCTGAAGGCGGGCAGCCGGACGTAGTCCCCGCGAAGCGGCAAGAACTCACGAACAATCAACGAGCAGGCTCTGCAGTGAGAGCCTGCTCGATTTGTTTGCGACAGAGTTAGCTGACGCTGCGTAAGCGCGGCTGCTCCGCATGTACGAGCGGCGCATCGACCAGGTGCTCGCTGAGGAACCAGGCCTGGAGTTCATTGGTGCGCAGCACGTCGCTGACGGCCAGATCGTTGGTGCCATCGTCTCCCAGTTCGGAGGCGCGGGCTGCCAGGGTGCGGCAATGGCCGATGATGATCTGGTGGGCGTCGAGCAGGCGGGAAATCTGCACCGGCACTTCTTCCCTGCCCCGCGGCGGACGCTCGATGCGCGTGGTTTCGGCTACGTCGGCAGCCATGGCAATCGAGACGCCGCCGAGAAGCTGAATTCGTTCGGCGATGGTGTCGACGATTTCTGATTGCTCTCCGTAATGCTTGTCGAACAAGAGATGGAGCTGATAAAAAGTTGGTCCGGCAACTTGCCAATGCGATTTCTTGTAGAGATCGCGCAGGGTCATGGTATCCGCCAGCAACAGGTTGAGTTGCTCGGTCATTTCCAGGCGAACCGGCTCCTCGAGATCAAGAGGCAACATGTGGGAAACGGTGCCGTACGCTTGAATTGCTTCAGCACGCTGGTGAAGACGAGGCTGGGCGCTCACTAGTCGCTCGCTCGGTGGTGGGTGCTTTCGGGTTGAGATCCTTCTTGGCCATAAATATGTTCTCCTCGCTGCGCAGCAACTTCGGATTCCTAGTTTACTAGAATCCCTGCTCACAGAAACTCGGCTTCTGTTCGATGCGGGGAAACGGCGCGTGGGATGCGGGCTGGGGCGAAAATCCAGACAGCGAGAGCGCTGCAGGTGAGAGCAGTCCCGAGCAGCGGAATCGGCCGACGCCGGCGGCGGTGTCAGGGCCGGATGTTTGACGATGTCGAAGGCATTGTTTATGATCGAAGTGCGGGGTGGAGCAGTCTGGTAGCTCGTTGGGCTCATAACCCAAAGGTCGGTGGTTCAAATCCACCCCCCGCAACCATCCGAATACGCCCGTCTGCGGGAACGCCGAATATCGGCGCAAGTGGGTCAGTGCCAAGCAAATCCCACGTGCCCTCGGCGATGTAGTACCAGCCTTCCCCACCTTCGGTGGGGAACATGCGATGGCCGACACTCAACATCGCGTGGTTGACTCGGAGCGAAACGTCACGATTGCCGACTTCGCCGCGCAGGCTGTGGTCAAGGCAGCGGAAGGCGAAGCCAAATCCAAAACCATCAATGCCCAGGCTGACGCTCAGGTTATTGCTGCAGTGGGCGCCGCTCAAGCAGGAAAGACTCGAGCCGTCGGAGAGGCAGAGGCGGATGTCATCAAGCAGAAGATCGCGTCAATGGAATCGGCCAACTACGCCGCCGTGCAGATTGCCGATTCTCTCGCCAGTCACGGCATCAAGCTGGTTCCCGATATTTTAGTCAACGGCGGGAGCGGGTCTGGCAGTGGAAGCGGAAGCACACTGGTGGACGTTCTGGTCGCAAATCTGGTTCAGGCACAACAATCAGCGAAGGATGCCAAGGGAACAAAATGACAACTTGCAGGCAATGGTACTCACGAATGGCGTACGACGGAGGCTTGTGTCCCTACTTCCACTCCAGCAACACATAGTCATTCTCCTTTGTACTCGCTCGTCGGATGACGCTCCGGGTTTCGCTGGCCAGATCATAGCGAAACAGTCGCGCAGGAACCTGGGAAGAGTCCACGAATGCGATCGCCGACCCGTCCGGTGAGAATGCTGGTTGTACGGACGGGCTGGAGGTCGAAATCTGCTTCTGTACTTTCTGATCGACGCTCGTGACAAACACAGCAGCATCACCACTCGTGGATTCACAGTCCTCTGTGCCCAGCTCAATTGCGAGTCGTCGACTGTCGGGTGACCACGAAAAGTTGTAGACACTGGGTGGTGCTTTAGGAATGCTCACAGCGGTGTCGGCACCATCGAGGAGCGAATAGAGGCGAAGTTCTGTGTTTGGGCTGCCACAGTCGGGTTCATCATCCTCGCTACCCTGAACAGAACTGGGCTCGCCGACGGTTTTCCGGTATGCGATGAACTTGCCATCTGGAGAGAACTTTGCATCCCAGACAACATTGCTGGCTTTGTGCAGGAGCGTTCGTGTCCCGGTTGCAACATCCAGAACCTCAAGTGCGAAAGGTGAATTTATCGCGTGAACAACGTGCTTTCCGTCCGGTGAAAAGCTGAATCCCTGATACCAGTGTCCGAGGTTGCGTACTGGTCCGCGCTCTGGTGGAAAAGGAGCCATAAAAAGGTCATTCTCCATCCCGCCATTGCCACGAGCAGCGGCTTCATAGGCGATGGCGCTTCCGTCCGGAGTCCATGCGACCTGATCGAAGCCGGTGCCGACGGGCCCGGCGGGCGGATGCACGAGCTCGGTTGTGACGCGCGTGCTGAGAATCATTACAAGTAGTTTCGCGTCGACTCTCCAGAGCTCTGGTCCCTGCACTTTTTGCATATGGACCACGGTAAAAGCGACCGCTCGATGATCCGGCGAAATGACTGCACTGCCGGCTTCCCTGGAGATCTGTTCCTGGGTACCGTCGGGATGGATGATGACGAGATTGTCATCGGCAGTCCTCACGACCAGATTGCCAGCATCTGTGGCACCCGCGAGAACAACGGCGAGCAGGAGAAAAAAGACGACGCTTGGGCACATGTTCTTCATAGTCCGACCTCTACCCAAGGAGACAACATCAGTATGGCGGTGTTTGTGTGGCCTCGCAAAGTTACGATGGTGGCTGGTCTCTGACCGTCGGGCATGGCGGCACTAACAGTGAAAATCGAGGGTACGCAGCCAGATAAAATGTCAGTCGATGAAGGCAGTGGCGATCAAGAAGGGTCAGACGAAAGAGCGAGCGCCAGATTTCAAGCAGATGGGCACTCTTCGCTGTGATGCTTGCGGTGAGGAGTTCATCGTCTTTCATGATCTCGCCTTTGTGGACAAGGCAGTCGCTGCACGACAAGCGCACTGGCTCGAAAAGGTTCTTGCCGAAGAGCACGAACGGGAACGGAAGCACCCGGATCGAATCGAACTGCCGGATTAGCGCTTACCCATCCCTGCAAGAGTCAATGAGCGGTAACGCCTGTTAACAACAGTTATCGCAAAAGCGCTCGACAAGTCAGGGTTTGCTCGGCTTATTGCAGCTTCGCGTACTCCGCCCTGGCTTGCTTCAGGATGGGGATGTCGGGGTCGGCGTCTTTCCAGAGGGTGAGGAAATCTTTGTAGGCGGCGAGTGCCCGGGAACGGGCGGCATCGGCGTCCGCTCCCTGCCCTGGTCTTTGCGAAGTTCTAGACTCCAAAGCATTGGCCCGAGCCACTCCCAGATGTGCCAGTGCTCCGATCGGCTCGTTCTGGACGACGCCGGGGTGGTCGAGGATCTTCTGGAACTCAGCCGCAGCAGCGTTGCCTTGCTTCGCCGCCAAGAACGCCTCGCCCCGCAGGTAAACCGGGTAAAGACTGAACCCCAGGTTCAAATCCGTCTGCCCCAACTCGTAGGGCGCAGCCAACGCGAGATCCTTGATGGCCTTAGCGGCGTTTCCACTCCTGGTGTCGATGGCCGCGTGAATCATCGGCAGAAAGCTCGAATGCAGGATGGTATTCTCCGGGTAGCGTCTATCCAAGTCGTTGGCCAGGCGCGTGGCTTGCATTGAGTCTCCTGCCAGAGCCAGCGCAATGGCCGAAATGGACTCGACCTCCCTGCCATTCGAAAGTGCGAGCGCCGCCTTCGCTTGCTGTTTTGCCCGGACTGTGTTGCCCACCAGAGCCTCGCGCACGGCAGCTTCCGCCTCGTATTCCGCCGCATTCTCTTTCTTGTCGGTACGTTGGGCAGAATCGTCCGCACGAAGCGTCAACTCCCGCGCCTTAACGTATTGCCCGCTATAAGCAGCAGTGTCGGACTCGATCTGGAATATAAGGTCGGCCCACCCGGGCTTGCCCATGATGTCAGCGGCTTCCCGATTCATGCCCTCGACATCGCGCTGCAGAAAAGCAATCGTGTACAGATCAAAGTGATAGAGGGGCGAGTCCCGTACTTGGGTCCCTTCCCGTGCCAGCGCCTTCGCCTGGTCCAACCGGTTGACGTATATATACGCGTCGACCAGATTCGACTGGGGTTCCTTCGCAGTGGGCCAGTTCGTTCGCTTTCTGGTTCAGGGCCAGGACCTGATCCCAATGGCCGCAATAGACTTCGACGACGGCCAAACCTGCAGGCGCATCGACATCGCGTGGGTAAATCTGCTGCCACAATTCGAAGTCCTTGCGCGCTGCCTCCTGATCTTCGGTGACGATTTCATCGTATTTCGAAGCAATGTAGAACTTCTCGCGCTCGCTCACTTGCCCGCGAAGTTGGTACGCCTTGCGGAGATTTTCCGACGCCCGGACAAACTCGCCCAGGTTGAAGTAAACCACCCCCAATTGCGCATACGCCATGGCAAAGTTGTGATCCAGGTCAACGGCCCGCTGAAGCAATGGGATGGAGGGAGCGAGATCGCCATTCCGAGCTAGAAGGCCCAGGCTATACGCCTGCAACGCCTCGAGCGACGGCGTGGTCACGTCTTCCGGTCGCGCGTCATATTTCCGCACGGAAGCCAGTGACTCGCCCAGTTTCGTGCGAATTTCGGTGGCTATTGTTCCCAAGGCGTCGAGAACGTGGTTGTTATCCCTGGCCCGCGCTTCCGCACTGGCCAGAGATTCGCCATTCGTGCAATTGATCGCCTTGAGACCCAGAAGATACTGGGTGCCCACTTGAGAGATCGACCCATCCAGAACTGCCGCGCTCCCCGTACGCTGGCAGACCTCCAGCGCCAACTCCTTGGTCAGGCGCGCCTCTTTAGGCTGGCCCATCAGCGCCATCGCCTCCGCGGTGCGCTGATCGGAGAGCAGGTTCAGAAACAGTGACTGCTCCAGTTGCGCCGAGAGGCCCTGCCGCAGAGTACTATCGAAGATCGAATCGCCGGTGGTGTTGCTGAATTCCGCGATTATGATGCTATCTTTTTCGGTGAGCTTTGGCGTTCGTTGGGACCGCCAGTACAGCCCGCCGCCAATCATCGCAGCGATCGCAACCACTCCCAACGAAAGCCAATAAACGGACACTGACGGGGTGCCAATTGCGAACGCAGAACCCAGCGATGGAAGCCGCCGCTTTTGTATCGCGGCTCGGAATCGAGAATACCGACCCGACTCCCTCAGGTCCCTCAGATCGGCCAGCATCTCTGTCGCCGACTGGTACCGCACACTGCGATCTTTCTCTAAGGCTTTGCCGATGATTTGTTCGAGTCTTGGCGGAACCTCAGGATTTAGCTGACGAACTGGTGTGGGAGTATGGCTTAAGATCGCCGCTTGAAGGATGGACGCCGTTTCTCCAGTAAGCGCTCGCTGTCCGGCAGCCATTTCATAAAGTACAAGGCCAAAGGAAAACAGGTCAGCCCGGGCATCCAGTTTCTCGCCCTTTATTTGTTCCGGTGACATGTACCCGGCGGTTCCGATTGCCGATCCTGTGCGGGTCAGTGTGAGTTGGGAACTCCATTCTTGCTTCGACGGTTGTGCTCCCGGCGCCATCGGCTGCTGATCCTCAGATTCCTGCAGTTTGGCCACACCAAAATCCAGAATCTTGACTTGTTCATTGATGGTCACAAAAATGTTCGCCGGTTTGATATCGCGATGGATGATGCCCTTCTTGTGCGCAGCCTCCAGCCCGGCGGCGATTTGAATTGCCACATCAAGCAATCTTCGAAGCGGTAGGAATTCTTTCTTGGCACGCGTCCCCAGCGCGGGTGCCTCGATCGATGAGATCAATTCCCGCAACGTTTGTCCTTCGAGCAGTTCCATCACGATGAAGGGCAGACCCGCGTTTTCGTCCACTCCGTGAATAGTGCAGATGTTGGGATGGTTTAGAGCGGAGGCGGCGCGGGCTTCCCGCTCGAACCGTCCCACTGCCGCAGCGTCATGGGCTAACTCTTCCGGCAAGAACTTAAGGGCAACACGACGGCCCAGCTTGAGATCCTCGGCCTTGTACACCACTCCCATGCCCCCGCCGCCCAGAATCTCCAGCACGCGATAGTGCGAGACTTTCTTGCCGATCAGATAAGAGGCTGTCGACTCGACGCCTGGAGATCGCGCGGTGGAGACCGCGGGTTGCGGATCAGCGGGGCTAGCTTCTATCCACTCCACCGGGACCAGCAACCGGTACCCGCGCCGGGCCACCGTCTCGACGTACTTCGGACTCTCCGCCGCGTCTTCCAGTGCCTGTCGCAGCTTCTTGATGGCCGTGTGGATGCTGTGGTCGAACTCCACGACCGTGTCGTTCGGCCAAAGCCTCTTCTTGATTTCATCGCGGGTTACCACCTCGCCCCGATGTTCTACCAGCATCAGAAGGATCTGGAAGGGTTGTTCCTGAAGCAGAATCCTCCCCGTCCCTTTGCGAACCTCTCCTGCCTTGAGGTCTAGTTCAAAGTCCCCGAACCGAGCCCGATTTGGGGGGGAGACTGCCATGGCGACCGACCGTGCCCGAGTTTACCACTCTGGAGAAGCCTCTTTTCATGCTTTCCATCCCCCAACCCCGGCCTGATCCACCCTGGGTGTAACCCAACAGCGGGAACAGACCTTCGAGATTGGCGGCCTTCTGGCGAGCGATTCCGCAGTTCAGCCACAGTTCAGCGCCAAGTCAGCGCCAGTGCATAGACTCGCCGGTCGCTCGGACCTAAGATCGCCGGGATCTGGGAAGCCAAAAGGAGACGTCATGAAACCTGCAATGAAGGGTCTGATTTTAGCTGCGGGGTTTGACACACGCGGCGATCTCGGCCAAGGACGAAACCCCAAGAAAAGTAACGATCAGGAGAGGTTTGAAAGCAGTCTAACGCGGGTCCAGGAAATTCACAACGGCGGCAATCTAGTTGGCGTTGGCTTGTTGCTTTTCGCACGCCATTCGAGGCGGAAGTCGTCACATCCGATCTTGGAGTTGGACCTGGTAGTAGCGCTACCAACTCGACGCCAACAACGACGGAATCGCCGACTTCGCAAACGGCAATTTACTGTCTCGGATCACAGGCTTTCCAGAAGATGCCCCAGAAAACTTTTTCGACCACCTTGAGGCGTATCCGGCCTCTGGCAGCTATGTGGTCTTGGACGCACCCTGGGCAGCGGCGCTAAGTCATGGTTCGGCAATTGGGCCCGGTCAGAGTTTCGGTTCCAGTGGGACGAACATGGCAACTGTTCTTGGACTTTTCAGGAACGCATGGCGGCGATTGTGAGCTCTTGGGGAAATAACGGCTGTACTCAAGGTGGATTCCTGTGGGAGAACGGGGGCCCGATGGTTGACCTGAATACCCTGATCTCTTCCAAGTCGGGCTTTTCTGTAGTTCTGGTGAGAAACATCAACGATCTTGGCGAGATCACTGGCCGGGGAGCTCCCCGTGGCGGCGACAATTCCGACGTTTGCGGCCACGACTATCTGCTGATCCCCTGTGACGAGAATCATCCGAACGCGGAAGGCTGCGACTACAGCTTAGTGGACGCAGGCGGAGCAGTTCGTGAGATTGCGGCACCGACTATGCCATAAACCGACGACGGCTCCGCGCATGCTCCGCCCTTTTGGCAGACGCGGCTTGACCTTCAGTCCCGGGCAAATCGGAGCACGGAACGCGGCGTGGCGGTGAACGGTCGCGTCGCCCCAAAGGAGGCACAGTGAGAAAGTATTTCGTTCTCTTGCTCGGTGGCTTGTACTTGCTCAGCGGTTGCGGCGGCGGACAATCATCTCCTTCGCTGACGATCAGCACAGCCTCGTTGCCCAACGGCACATTGGAAATACCGTATAGCCAGACGATTCAGGCCAGCGGTGGCGTTGGACCTTTCACCTGGACGGTGAGTGCTGGCACGTTGCCTCAGAATCTGACGCTGAGCAGCAGCGCGAGCAACACGGTGACGATTTCCGGCACGCCGGGCACCGCGGTACAGGCCGCGGCGTTCACCATCGAGGTCACGGATTCTGCCAAACAGGCCGCCACACAGCCTTATACAGTTTCCATCGTTTTGGAGCCTGACACCCTTACTTTCTCAGCCACGAGCTTGAATTTTGCCCCGCCGCAATTGATCGGGACTACGGGCGGTGCGCAGCCTGAGATGCTTACCAACACCGGAAGCTCGGAGGTGGTTATCAGCAACATTGCGTTGACTGGAGCTAACGCCGCTGACTTCAGCCAAAGCAATACGTGCGGATCGAGCCTTGCCGCCGGTGCGAACTGCAGCATCAATGTGACGTTCACTCCCAGCCAGTTGGGTCCGCGCAGTGCGTCGATAGCGATCACCGACAATACTGCGGGCAGCCCAGATTCGGTCTCCTTGAGTGGCGTGGGGCTTGCTTCAGGTGTCAATGCTACCTTGTCAGCGACCAGCCTGGCTTTTGCCAACCAACCTGAAGGCACAACCAGTGCTATGCAGTCCATCACGCTAAGCAACTACGGCACGATGATACTCAGCGACATCAGTATCGCGACGAGTGGTGACTTTGGAGAAACCAATACGTGTGATGCGAGTCTCGCATCAGGAGCGGATTGCACTACCAGCGTGACCTTCTCACCTAGTGACACCGGAAGCTTGGACGGCACACTCTCCGTGAACGACAACGCACCGGGTAGCCCGCAGACTTGCTCGCTCAGCGGCACCGGCGTTAATGGATGCGTCAAAGCGGGAGGACAATGTTCGGGCTTACCGGGGCATGGTTGTTGCGTTGGGTTGACATGCGCGGCCCAAGGAGACCGTGAGTACTGCCTCAAACCGTAAGACA
This sequence comes from uncultured Acidobacteriaceae bacterium, assembly GCA_963770235.1. Lineage (GTDB taxonomy): Bacteria > Acidobacteriota > Terriglobia > Terriglobales > Acidobacteriaceae > Sulfotelmatobacter. Next base: position 169,702 of record CAVYOW010000015.1, read on the forward strand.
CCTCCAAGGCAGGCTCGTTTCGGGACCACGCCCGCGTCTCTTTCAACGAGTTACGTTACGAACGCGCTGGACACTACCTTTCTGCGCGATCTTGCCTCCCGGTTCGTAGAACTACAGGGACCCTATTAAACCCTAGCGTTTTGGTAGGATTTAGCCCATTTCCTGGCGCAACCAAGTACTGGTTTGGCCGACCCGAGACGCTTACCAACACAGGCTCTTTAGAGGTGGTGATCAGCAACATTGCGTTGACTGTATTCCGCTAAAGCATTTAGCTTCTTGTCGAATTGAGAGCTGAAGATGACCGATCAACAAGAAAACGATCAACAAAAGAAAGAGCAGTATTCCGGAGTGCGGGATCAAGAGATCCGTGCGGCACTGGATCAGCATTGAGCGGCGTCCGATGCCAACGATTTTGAAACGGAGCATCGTATCTATCAGGAGGACGCGGTGCTCGATTACCCGCAGTCAGGCGAACGAACCCGCGGTCGACGTAACATACAGAACCAACGCGCCAGTCAGCCGAGCAAGAAGCGGTTTACTATCCGGCGAATCATCGGTAGCGGTGATCTTTGGGTCACCGAACTCGTCCTGACATATGACGGCAAGCCGACCTACACTGTGAGCATCATGGAGTTCAGAAACGACAAGGTCGCGCGGGAAACACAGTACTTTGCGGATCCATTCGTGGCTCCCGCATTTCGCGCTCAATGGGTCGAACGGATGGACACGTAATCTCAAGGCGCGAGAAACGCGGTTACCAGAGAAGTCGACCTGTATGATTTGGGGGATCGTTCCAGCACATCCTCCGAAGGAGGGACAAGAGATGGATTGGAAAGGGTTGGTCCAGTTTGCGCTGCAGGGTAGCAGTGATTTGGAACAATATGCCATCCTGCTGGTGCGCGTATCGATCGGGCTGTTCTTCGCCATTTCCGGGGCAAACAAATTATTTGTCGCCGGCGGCATGAAAGCCATTTACGAAACGCTGGTAAAGGCCAAAGTCCCGTTTCCCCAGCAGACGGCTTATTTCGTGTCGGGTGTCGAGTTCGTTTGCGGATCCCTGCTGGCCCTAGGGTTTCTTTCGAGCCCGGCGTCTGTGGCTCTATTGATCGATATGACTGTCGCCACCCTGACCAACGCGGTTTCCACCCTGCCTAAAGGACTTTCGCCTCTTAACTGGCTCGACGATTTCCTCTACCTTCCGGAAGTCCTGTACATGCTCTTCTTCATCTGGCTGATCTGCTCCGGTCCGGGAAAGTTCAGTGTCGATTACTGGCTCGCCGGCAAGTTGCTGAGCTGATCGGCCGACGAAGATAGCCAGACGCACTGGATGAAGTGGTGAAAACCGGCATTCCGGTTTAGAGGCGCGAGCGCCGCATACGTATAATCCAATGGCTGTGAGGAACAATGACGAAACCGACTAGCTTTCAAGCGGACATTCGCCCGCTTTTTACGGAGCGGGACATTCGAGGCATGAGCAAAGCGTTCAACCTGGGAAGTTACGATGACGTCAAGACGCACGCGGCCGCCATTTACGACCGCATTCGGGGAATCGGTGGCGCCATAATGCCGCCCCCACCTCCGAGAGGGGAAGGTCCTTGGCCTCAGGCTCGCATTGAGCTATTCGCAAAGTGGATGGCGGACGGCTACCAACCTTAGGAAGTCATCTCATAAACGCCCGCTTTGGATGCTGCACTTCGCGTTCGCAATCGACCTGCGAGGGATTTGTCCAGGTCGCTCACGGTGAAGAGTGAGTCGCGAAGAAGCCTTCGTGCGCAATCGGCGCGTCAGGTAGATTCATGCAGTGCCCTCTGTTGTCGATAAACAGCAAAGAGTTCAAGCCACCAGCAAGATCTTCCCGACGCCGCCCTTTTCTGCCGCTGCTTGAGCCTCGGCCGCTTCACGGAGTGGCAGTTTCTCGCTAATCGGGATTACCAGCTTGCCATCTCGCACCGCTTCGGCCATGAACTCAAGCGTTTTCCTGTCGAATTTCGAGAATACGTGCACCAGCTTTACAGATGGGTACTTCGCGGCGTTCTGCGGCGCCTCGACAACCGATGCATACACTCCTCCCGGCTTGACCCTGGCGATCAGCTTCTCGGCGGTTCTTCCGCCGACCGTATCCGCAACCGCATCGAGCGGCGGAAGATTCGCAATCGCGGTGTCGTCGTCGGTTGCGACCACCTGATCCGCGCCCACGGTCTTCGTATCCTCCATCTGCATCTGCCTCTTCAAAACCCCCGCGATCACAGTCGCCCCGCGTGCCTTTGCAGTGAATACCGCCGAACGCCCGACATTTCCAGCAGCACCTACGACCATAACCGTCTGGCCCGCTTTGATTCCCGTGGCGGAAAGGAGCTGGTTGCCGGTCACCGTCACCAGCGGCAGCGCCGCCGCCTGGATCAAATCGAGCCCCTTGGGGACCTTCGCCAAGACCGCTGCGTTCACGACACAAAGTTCGGCGTAAGTATTGTCCGCCATGGCGAACACCTGGTCGCCAACGGAAAAGCCTTCCACTCCCGGCCCAACCTTGACCACGGTCCCCGCCATGTCGACTCCTATGAGGCCTGGGAACTTGAGGGGATAAAAATCCTTCGTTAATCCGGCACGCCGCTTGTAGTCGATGGGATTCACGCTCGTGGCGGCGACCCGCACCAGCACCTCGCCCGGACCAGGCACTGGGTCAGGATAGTCCTCAAACTTCAATACTTCCGGACCGCCATATTGGTGGACAACGATTGCCTTCATGATTCACCTCCAAGTTGGACTAACGAGCATTTTAATTAACAAATTGGATGAAGAAAACCTGGATTGGTCGCACTGTGGCGTTTCGACTGCCCGCTCGCGCCATCACAGGACTATACTGCGAAACGGGTCATCCTCCCGGATGGCGAAATCTTGAGTTCTCGGAGAACAGAATGGGTAGCACAACTGAAAGTTTCGGCTGACATCCTGGCGCCGCTCCCAAGCTTCTGTTCTGATGATTGTTTGCCCAGGTCAACGGAAAGGAACATCCCATGAAATATTCGACGCTCTATCGCACTTTACAGATCGACGGGCTTTCCATTTTCTACAGGGAGGCCGGTCCGAAAGACGCGCCCACACTGCTTCTGCTGCACGGACTTCCTTCTTCGTCTCGGATGTTCGAGCCGCTGTTCGCCCGGCTCTCCGATCGCTATCATCTGGTTGCGCCGGATTATCCTGGCTTCGGACACAGTGACTGGCCGGACCCGAAAACGTTCGCCTACACCTTCGATCACTACGGCGAGATCATGAATCACTTCACCGAGGCGCTCGGGCTCTCGCGTTACACGCTTTACATGCAGGATTACGGTGGCCCGGTGGGTTTCCGCATGGCGCTTTCGCACCCCGACCGTATCGAGGCTCTCATCGTCCAGGATGCGGTGGCCCACAATGAAGGCCTGGGTGCAAATTGGAAGCCGCGGCGGGCGTTCTGGGCCGATCGCGCCGCCAACGAAAGCACGCTGCGCACTAATCTCTTGTCGCTGGAAGCAGCACGAACCCGACATGCCGGCAACGACCCCAACGTGGATCGTCACGACCCGGATCTGTGGACCGACGAATTCTATTTTCTTAACCAGCCCGGCCAGGCTGAGATTCAAAGCGATTTGTTCTACGACTATCGAACCAATGTGGACGCCTACCCGAAATGGCAAGCATGGATGCGCGAGAAGCAGCCGCGCCTGCTGGTGATCTGGGGCAAGTATGAGCTCTCGTTCGACTCGGGCGAGCCGGAGACGCTACCACAAGGATGTGCCGAATGCTGAAGTCCACGTTGTCGACGGCGGCCATTTCGCATTGGACACAGCTGCGGATGAGATCGCCGTGTTGGTGCAAGGATTCGTCGACTCTTTACGCGAAGGAGTCGTGGCGCGTCGGGCGGGATGAGTTGCTTTGAGAGGGCCGGTGACCGAGCGGTGTATTGGGTTCGAACGTTTAAGACGGAAGGTTGCTCATGCCGGGCAAGAAAACAGCAATCATAACCGGAGCATCGGGGGGTATTGGCGCGGGGTTAGTCGAAGGCTTTCTGAGAGAAGGTTATAACGTTGTCGCAACCTCTCGTGACTGCCACTCGAAAGTTGACTACCTCAGGCAGTCTGGTTCTGCTCGAGGGCGACATCGGCAAGCAGCAAACTGCTGTCGATGCTGTCCAAGCAGCAATCAACAACTTCGGAACCATCGATGTTTTGGTGAATAACGCTGGCATCTTCTTGAAAAAGCCTTTCACTGACTTCACCGCCGAGGACTTCGACGCCCTTGTCTCCACGAATCTGCTTGGATTCTTTTACGTCACTCAGCGCACTGTAAAAGAGATGCTGAAACAAAAATCGGGGTGCGTTGTGAGCATCACTGCGGCGCTTGCCGATCGTCCAATCGCCGGCGTAGATGGTTCCGTTTCGATGATTACGAAGGGTGGGTTGAATGCAGCAACCCAGAATCTCGCAATCGAGTATGCCAAAGATGGCATTCGCTTTAATGCTGTAGCCCCTGGCGAAGTGGATACACCGATGCACCAGAATGATCCCAACGACTCTACATTGCAGCCGGCTATGAAAAAGGCGACGGTGAAGGATATTGTCGATGCCGTTCTTTACCTGGCACAGGCAGGTCATGTGAGCGGAGAGATTCTCCACGTGGACGGTGCCGCTCCGGCTCGTCGATGGTAAGAAATAAAAGGACCCTAACCACAAGCCAACCGCAGGTGTCACTCTGGATCTTTAAGAGAAGACCTTTGAGAGAAATGGGAGGAGTCATGGTTCAGCTGTTCAGCTACGAGCTCTTTGCGCGAGTTTCCGCGGTGGAACGTTCTGATTCAGCCGGAAGAAGTTATTGGGATCATAGTGCGACTTGACTGCTACGATGCGGTCCCATCGTTCGTGATAAGCCTCAGGCACGCGATCCTGTTCATCGCCGCTCATGAAGTTTATGTAAACACCCGGTTTCATTGCGGGCCGAAGTTTGTTGAAGATTCCGCGAATCCAGGCAACATTGCCGGCATCAGCGGATGGCTCCGACCAGTTCGCCAGCAAATTCAGGATGAAAGGAGAGCTGCGATCACCGAATGCGGTCTCGTCAGCGCCGATCCGCGCCGCGGCGCCACCAAGATAGGCCAGTTCAATCTGGGTTTCCGATGACGGAATCGTGGCCACTGCCTCCACCAGGCGATCAATACTGCTGTCGTCGAGATAACTGAAATAACCTGATTTTGTGTAGTAGCGGCGGCCATGTGGAAAATCGGAATCCGCCATGGTTTGCAGGTTGATAAACGACACAATCTTGCTGCTCACAGAATCCGGGCTGCACATGGAAAGCGCGCGCTGCAGATAGGGACGCCCGGCTTCGGGATCGCCGGTCCAAATCAAGGAACTGCTGGCCACGGGTCGCCCGCGGAGTTCAATGGGTACCTTATTTGATATGCGGGCGCAAGGCGAAGATCAATATTCCACTTCAAGTCGATTGGCGCTTCGGCCATGAAGTCTCTCCAGCATTCAAGTAGCCCGCGAATTTCGGACTCTGGAGTCAGCCCTTCAGCGAGGACCACAGACGTCAAAGGATGGAGTTTCACTTCGAATTCTGTCACCACTCCGAAGTTCCCGCCGCCCCCACGCAAGGCCCAGAATAAATCCGGGTTCTCCTTGGAGTTGGCGCGCACAACGGAGCTATCTGCAGTGACGAGAGTGAAACCCTCGACGTTATCGCATGACAATCCAAATCGCCGGGTGAGCCATCCGGTTCCTCCACCCAGGATCAGTCCGGAAGCTCCGGTGTGAGAGACGACGCCGGAGGGAAAGACGAGTCCTGCTTTCTGCGTTGCGCTATCAATCGATCCCAACAGGCAACCTCCGGCGATCCTGAGCCCGGCGGGCCTCGGGATCAACCGTGACCTGGCGCATTCTCGACAGGTCAATCACCAGACCGCCATCGCACGTGCTAAAACCTGCGAGGCTATGCCCTCCACAGCGGATCGCAGTAAGAATCCCGGTCTCAGAGGCGGCTCGGACAGCTGTTTGCACATCACTTACATCTGCACAGCGCGCGATAAGGCCCGGCGTGCGAGCTACCATTCCATTCCAAATAGCACGCGCATCTTCGTAGCCGGTATCGCCGGGACGCACCAAATCACCTTTGAATCGCCGGTGTAGTGACGAGTAAACCTCTTCGCTGGCTTCGACCATTGCGTGCTTTCCTTGCAGAATTGTTCTTGTAAACCAGGCGGTGGCGCTCTCCTAAACGGTCTTGCGCCGCCGGCTGCGCAGGTACAAGAGTGAGATAAGGCCCAGGAAAACAGAAAATGCTGGAACCGACCATTGCAATCCGTCCACGAAGAAGGTTGTGACTGAGATCGCAAGAAGTAACACAATACCGACAACGGTGAACAACGGATGAGCCCACAGGCGCATGGGCAAACTCATTAGCCGCTCGCGCGTAATGGCTTTGCGAAAACGGAGGTGCGTGTTGAGAATCACCAGCCACACAAAAAGCATTCCGGCTACCGCAGTCCCATAGAGCATGAGGAAAGCATTCCTGGGAGCAAAGATGGCCAGCAGAATGGCTGCGATAATCCCTGCGGTTGAAGCCAGCAGCGCGCGATGCGGCACCCCGTTGCGCGCTCACTCTGCCCATCCATTCTGGGGCATAGCCTCCTTGTCCCAGAGAAAAAAGCATTCGAGTTGACAGGTAAAGGTTAGTATTCACGCTCGACAATGCAGCCGTCAGCACGACGAAGTTCATGATCGCAGCCGCGAACGGTATATGCGCCGCAGCGAATGCGGTGACAAAAGGGCTGGCAGAAAGCGTGGACGAAGCGCTGGTCTGGTTCCAGGGAACCATCGTCACCATAATCGCAATCGCCAGCACGTAAAACAAAATGAGCCGCCATACAATGCTCCTCATGGCGTGTGGAATGGTAATTTCCGGGTGCTCGGCCTCTCCCGCAGTGACAGCGATAATTTCCACTCCCATGTAACTGGTGACTGTGATGGTGAGCGAAAGCCAGACTCCCTTCCATCCTGCAGGCAGGAATCCTCCGTGCTGGGTTAAATTGCTCAAGCCAATCGCGCTGCGGGAGCCAACGCCAAGAATCAAAGATATTCCGACAATGATGAAGGCGACGATGGCCGCCACTTTGATCATTGCGAACCAATATTCAAACTCACCCAGGCGGTTGACCTGCATGGAATTGAGCGCCACCAGAGCGGCTGAAACCAACACTACCCAAATCCATTGCGGAACATTCGGAAACCAAAAAGAAATGTAGATGCCGGCGGCAGTGACTTCAGCACCGATGGCGATGATCTGTGCGACTCCGTAAGTAGCTCGAACCGAAAAACCGGCCCAGGGATTGAGATACTTCTCCGCGTAAACTCCGAAGGCACCGGCGACAGGATGGACGACTGCCATCTCCGCCAGCGCATAGGACATGATCAGAGCGATGCCTGCCCCCAGAAGATAGGAAAGAATCACGGCGGGTCCGGCGAGGCGAATGGTGACACTGCTTCCCAGGAACAAACCCACACCGATGGCGCCGCCAATGGCCATCATGGTGAGCTGCCTTTGGCCCAACCGGCGGTGAAGACCTTCGACTTCCGGCATCGGAGGCGTCTCGCCGCGTCCAGCGCGGATCCGGCCGCTGAACGTTGTTGATCAGTCATATCTGCCAACGCTGGCAGGGGCAAGGACCATAAGATCGATATTGCTTCTTGAGAACTTCCACGACCGCCTTCACATCGTCCATCGTGTTGTACACGTGGAACGATATCCGCAATCCGTCGTGACGATTCGATGCGACGATGTTGCTTTCGGCGAGCTTCTGCACCATTAAGGTTGAATCCTTGCACTGCAATACGACCAGTGGCCCGGCGCTATCAGCGGGCGTTTTGGCGCGAATGCCCAGGTCGTGGGCGCAGCTCAACAGCGATTGTGCGAGTTTCTTGATATGGCCTGCCACATTCTCCATCCCGATTTCTTGCAGCAGTTGGAATCCGGGCAGCGCCGCATACACATTGGGCACGGATGGGGAACCTGACTCGAATCTTCGCGCGGTGGGAGATAAATCGAACAGTTTGGGATCGTAGGCGAACGGATTTGCTTGCCCAAACCATCCGGTGACTGTGGGCATCAACGACGAGATGAGTTCTTTGCGCACGTACATGAAAGCCAGGCCAGGAGGACCGAGCAGATATTTGAGGGTTCCGGTTAGAAAAAAGTCCAGATCCAGGGCTTTCACGTCAACCGGGCGGGTTCCGCAATCCTGGTAATCATCGAGCATGACGAGAGCACCGGCGCGGTGGGCGATTTGTGTGATGGCGTTTACCTCGGAACGAAATCCGTTCTTGAAACAAACGTGGGTGAGCGGCACGATGAGCGTATTGCGGTCCACCATCTTCTCGTAATTGGCTGCTGGAATGCAGTTGCCTTCTGCAGCCACAAATTGCACTTCGGCGCCTCGAGCACGTTGCCCCAGCCAGACATGACCCATCGTTGGAAACTCGAACTCGCCCATTACGACTTTCTTTCGTTCTTTGAAATTCAGCGCGCTGGCGACGCCATTGATGCCTGCCGACACGCTGGTCACAATGGCAACTTCATCCGGGCTGGCGTTGATGAATTGTGCAAAGGCGGTTCGCGCCGCCTCATATCGATTCACCCACAGCTCCCATGGCGAGCCTTGTTCGTGCCAACTGGCCATGAAATCTTCCAGGCCGGCCTGCACTGCATCTGAGAGGGGCCCCTGGGAGCAACTGTTGAGATAGATTTTGTGTTTGAAGATTTTGAAGCGAGAACGAATCTCCAGAATCTGCGCGTCGGTTAGCATGACTCTTTCATCTCAGCCAGTGCTCTTCCGAATCTGCGCACCTCTTGGATCGTATTGTAGTGGACCAATGACGCTCTCGCAGCGCCACTCTCTACTGGGAGACCGAAGTCGCTTCATCAGCCGCGGGGAATACATGTGGCCGTCGCGCACACCGATATTCTGTTTCGCGAGCTCTTCGGTGATTCTTGAAGGGAGTACGTTCGGCAAATTGAAGCAAAGCGTTGGCACTCGTTGATTGATGCCCTCTTCCTCCGGTATCCCGTAGACGACAGCGCCGCAATCTTTGAGCACCCGAAGCATTTCGAGGGAAAGCGATTCTTCGTAGGCCCGGATTGCTTCGAACGCGCGTCGCAGAGCGGACCTCCTCGATTCTGATTTCTCCGTGTCATTCCCGGCCAGGCTTCGGCCTAGCGTTTCCAGGTAGCCGACCGCAGCATCCATCCCGGCCACATTTTCGTAAACAAAGGTGCCCGCCTCAATTTTTCCGGGTGGCTCATCGGGGATGAAATCCTCGCGGAAGGTCGGGAGCCTTTCCAGCAGTTCGCGGCGCCCCCAGAGAAACCCCATATGGGGACCGAAGATCTTGTAGCCCGAACACACCAGGTAGTCGCAATCGAAGGCTTGCACATCGATCAATCCGTGAGGGCCGTAATGCACGGCATCGAGAAAGATTTCGGCCCCGGACGCGTGGGCTACTCTTGCCGCCGCCGCGACGTCCACAATCGAGCCGACGGCATTTGAAGCAAGCGTGCATGCCACCAGGCGCGTTGTCGAAGACACCAGAGGGATGAGGTCGTCGACATGCAGATTCCCATCGTCCCTCATCTTCCACCAGGAGAACTTCGCTCCGCACCGTTCCAGCGCCAGCCAGGTGGCGACGTTAGCCTCGTGGTCCATGTCGGTCACGACAATCTCGTTGCGCTTATCGAGCGTTTGTCCGATCGCCAGACTCACCAGACGAATAAAGGAAGTGGCGTTCATGCCAAACGCGATTTCACTCGGGTCGCGCGCGTTCACAAGATCGGCGACGCTGCGCCGGGCGCGCACAATCATGTCGTCCACTTCACGGCTTTTCGCGTAGCGTCCCCCGCGCTGCACATTGCACTCGAGGAGGTGATGATTCACTGCGTCCAGTACGGCCTGTGGAACTTGCGCACCCGCTGCGTTATCAAAAAAGACGAAGCCTGGAGGCCGCGTCAAGGCGGGGAAAGCAGCACGAACGGCTTCAATGGGAAAGGTCGCATTCGATGCGGAAGAGGCTTCGCGGTTGAGGACACTTTGGGATTCGACTTCCAAATCTTGCTCCTGGTTACGTCTGAGAAGTGAGAGCCGCGGTCTTGCAAAATGACCAGCGCCAAACCTATACTCCGCTGCAACAACTCGTCAACCTGAAAGCAAGCCTATGCCCGTATCCGCGAGCAACTCAAAGCTGATCTACGATGCTTTGAAGGAGTGCGATATCCGCCTGGTGTCAGCTCTGCCGGAAACCTGGTTGGTACATCTCATCAGGTTGACGGACGAGGATCCCGGGATGATTCTAGTGCGACTGGCAAAGGAGGAAGAAGGGGTCGGCATCTCGGCCGGAGCGCACTTTGCCGGGGTCAAGTCGGCCATGCTGATGCAGAACCACGGCTTCTTGGCATCGATTAACGGTATTGTCTCTTTCGCACATCTGTACAAGATCCCTCTTTTGATGCTCATCAGCTACCGTGGTTCTTTAGGGGAGCGCGACCCGTGGCAAACGCAGGGTGGCAACGTTACGGAGCCGCTGTTGCGAGCGTTGCGTATCCCTTACTTTTTTCTCGACGCATTGGACAGCGTGAAGAAACGTATTCGGCAGGCGCAGACACTCGCCGAAAGCAGTTTGCAGCCGGTCGCCCTGCTCCTGACGCGCGACTTGATGTGGGAGGAGTGATGCTGCGCGTCGACTGCCTCCGGTCGGTTTATTCGGAACTGGAAAACTGTCTGGTCGTCACTATCATGGGAGCAGTCGCGGCTGAACTCCACTCCCTTGGTCACCGTCCCAATTTCTTTTACTTGCAACACGCGATGGGACTGGCCTCTTCGACGGGGTTGGGCCTCGCTCTTTGCCTGCCGGAACAAACTGTAATCGTGTTCGATGGCGACGGTTCGCTTTTGATGAACCTTGGCAGTCTGAGCACAATGGCCCGCTATCGCCCTAAAAAGCTGGTCTACATTGTTTTCGACAACGAAAGTCTGCTCTCGGTCGGAGGTTTTCCAACCGCGACCGGCACAGGCACAGACCTGGAAGGCATCGCCCGTTCTTCCGGCATTCCACGAGTGAGCACTGTCCGTAGTGTGGAAAGTTTCAAGGCCGCCGTGAGCGATGCCATACAGGGCAACGAACTCACAACCATTGTCGCCAAGGTCGAGGCCAAGGGTCCCGCTGCCTACGTTACCGACCTGTCATTGCTGGAGAGTCGGTTTCAATTCCGCCGGTATATTCAGTCGCTGAAGAAGCGCTGAGGAATGTCCGTTGAGATGGCGTAAGCCGGGTCAACCTCTTCGAGTGGAGGTAGCATGTCGAATGCAAAGCTTGTAAGGAGCGCCAATGTCTCTCGTCTTGGCTAAGCTGCTCGAAGAACTAACTGAGGGGCGGCTGCGGATCGTCGATCTGACCCAGCCTTTGAGTCCGCAGACCCCCTTGCTGCCGTTGCCGCCGCAATTCAACAACACGCCTGCATTCAAAATCTGGGAGCTGTCGCACTACGATGAACGCGGCCCCGCCTGGTACTGGAACGGGTTCGAGACGGGCGAGCATACTGGCACCCATTTCGATGCTCCGGTCCACTGGGTCTCGGGGAAAGATCTTCCGGACAACACTGTGGATCGCATCCCGCCGGGGAAATTCGTCGGACCTGCTTGTGTGATCGACATTAGTGCGGAGGTGGCGAGAAACCCGAACTATCTGTTGACGCCAGAGCGTATCGGCCAGTGGGAAAAACAGCACGGCCTTATTCCGGCGGGCGCATGGGTTCTCCTACGCACGGACTGGTCGAAGCGGACCGACCCCAAGGACTACATCAACCTGAAGCAGAATGGACCTCACACTCCCGGATTGGCCAAGGAAAGTTCTGCCCTGCTTGCCGAGCAGAGGAATGTGCTGGGCGTCGGCGTGGAAACCGTTGGGACCGATGCCGGCCAGGCGGCCACGTTCGATCCACCGTTCCCGAACCACTATCTGATGCACGGCAGCGGCAAGTTTGGGTTGGCCAGTCTGTCGAACCTTGATCAGCTTCCGCCGACCGGCGCCATCGTCATCGCCGCGCCACTGAAAATCGTCGGCGGCTCCGGCAGTCCTCTGCGGGTCATTGCCATCACACCCTGAAGCACGGCGAGACTCGGTGAGCAAAGAAATGTGGCCCAACGCATTTCTGGTTTAGCTTTCCAGATGAGCTTACAGCCGATCGGCGGTAGGTAATACAATCGGCGATAGTCGGCACTGCCTGGAGTGGGTAGACCGGACTAAACATATCGCACTCCGCACAGGACGATCATCTACTTATGCGATCTCTCAGTACTACTCGACGTCTTCGGCTCCTTGTGGCCTCATCCGTAGTTCTGTATGGCTGCCTGCTCTCTGCCCAGCAACCCTTTCTTACGGAGACCCAGTGGACACAGATGCGCGATGAGACGGGCGGTATGGCTCCGTATGAGAACCTGCGGAGCCTGACGCGGCTGCACCGGGTACCAGCGACGCCGGAGTTCGACCAGGCAGCGGAGTTCATGCTGATGCGCGCCAAGGAATACGGCCTGCACGATGCACACGCAGAGCAGTTCCCCATCGATGGCAAGATTCACTACGGACTGATGCGCTCGCATCTCGGCTGGCATGTTGACGCGGCCAGTCTGTGGGAGCTTCAGCCCGAGCACACACTGCTCGGCGACTGGGCAACGGAGCCGATCCGGCTTGCCGATTACAGCCATACCGCGGATTCGGACGCACCGCTAGTCGATGTGGGCCAGGGAACAAGCGAAGCGGACTACGCGGACAAGGACGTGCGAGGGAATATTGTTCTTGCCGATGGAGTGCTGGCGACGGTGCAACGCATGGCGGTGATGGAGCACGGAGCGGCAGGGATCGTGAGCGACATGCCTAACCAGACGACGGCGTGGTCGGGGATCGACACTAGTATTGTGCGCTGGGGCCATCTGGATGCGCTGCTGCCAAACGGGTTTGCATTTATGGTGTCGCGAGCTACGGCTGCGGCGCTGCGGGCACAGCTCACGAGTGGGCGGCCGGTGATGCTGAGCGCGCACGTGAAGGCGGAGGTGACGAGCGGGCACTGGACAGTGGTGACGGCAACCATACCGGGCACGGACCCTCACGCAGGCGAGGTGGTCTATAGCTGCCATCTCGACCATCAGCGGCCGGGAGCGAACGACAATGCGAGCGGGTGCGTGACCATCCTTGAGTCGGCGCGGGTGCTCAACCGCCTGATCGGAAGCGGCAAGCTGCAGCGGCCTGCCCGAACCCTGCGCTTTATCTGGGGGCCGGAGGTTGAGGGAACGATGGCTTTCCTGAGCGAGCATCCTGAGATCCGGCGCTCCCTGCGGGCCGACGTTCATATGGACATGGTCGGCGGCGATCCGTACAAGAACAAATCTATTCTGCATGTGACGGAGACGCCATGGTCACTTCCGAGCTTCGTGACCGATGTGGCTGAGTTGTTCGCGGAGACGATCCGGGCTGGGGCGACAGCGTATGCCGGGGACGGCAACCATGCCCAGGCTGCGGTGCTCGAAGATCGTAATGGCGCGCCGGGTACGCGGAACGAGTTTCTGGTCGACCGGACGCGTATACCGAGGGCAGCGACCACGACGACTATGACTCGTCGACGATCGCGGTGCCGTCGCTCTACCTGCGTGATTGGCCGGATATTTATATTCACACCGATCACGACACGCTGGAGCAGATCGACGCGACCAAGTTACGGCGAGTCGCCTTGCTGGGTGCGGCTTCGGGATACACGTACGCGACGGTCAATGCCGATGAGGCCAGTTCCCTGCTTCCGTTCTTCGCGGCACGCGCTCAACGGCGGCTCGCGGAGGGCTTCGAGCGGGCGCAGAGTCTGGCGCAAGATCGCCAGTTGCCAGCAAACGAAGCCTGGTACGAAGCTCACAATGTCATCACACAAATGCTGTGGCGCGAACAAGCGGAGCTTCGCTCCTTCTGCTTTTACGCGCAGAGCGATTCGGAGAAGGCTGCGGCATTCGAGAAGGATTTGGATGATCAGGCTGCGAAGTTGAATGAGTGGCTCGAGCACAGTGCAGAGAAGCGCGGGGTGCACGACTTCCAGCCGGTACCGCCCTGGCACGGCGAGCCGGACGCATCCCGGGTTCCCGTGCGCACGGCCGAGTTTGGTCCACTCACGTACCAAAACGATGATGTGCTATTGGATCGGCTGGGGAGCGAACGCGTGGGGAAGATCAAGCTCTTAGGTGGTGGCACGAGCCGTCTTTTGCGCGTGCAGGATCAGGGAGCGCTTTATGCCTATGAAATCCTTAACTTCGTCAATGGGAAAAGAGCGGTGGGCGGGATACGCGATGCGGTGGCCGCGGAGTTTGGGCCGATCCCACTGGATGTCGTGGCTGATTATCTGAAGGCTTGTGAAGAGGCCAAGATTGTCAAGCTGCACTAGGGTCGCGCGTGGCTTTACTCTTTGTCGAATGGACTATTTCTAACCAAAGGAGACATCACAGATGAGCCGATGGAAGTCCAGAGTACGCTTTGGCATCGTTCGCTTTGGCGTGTTCTTCTTCATAGGCATTTTCGGCCTGGCGGCTCAGCTGTCATCTCAGACTGGCGCCGAAGCCGGGCATGGCGCTCTCGAACTCACCTCCGGGCTTAGGCGCAAACTCTATTCGCTGCCGGATGACGAGAACGTCATCAATGCTCGCAAGAGTCTCGCAGAGGATCCGAAGAATGTCGAGCGGGTGCTGCAGCTTTCTAAGGCGGAGGCAGGGCGGAGGCAGTACAGAGAGGCAGTGGCTACGTCCACAGAGGGACTGGGTTTTGCGCCGAAGAACGCAGATCTTTATCTTGAACGGGGCCATCGGGAGCTGGGACTGCGGGAGTTCAAGGCCGCCATGAACGATCTGGAGCAGGCTACACGGCTCGCTCCCGAGATGCTGGATGCTTATTATCACCTGGGGTTGGCGCATTATTTCCTGGGCGAGTTCGATGAGGCGGCGGCCTCGTTCGACAGAGCGCGAGCGTTGGCGAAGAGCAACGACAGTCTGATCGATTGCTCGAATTGGCTCTATGTTTCGCTGCGCCGCGCGGGCAAGGACTCAGAGGCGGCGCAGGTTTTGACGCGGATCACGCCCGAAGTTAAGAACACCGAACGGCACCTGTATTTTTATCTGCGCCTACTGCATTTTTATCAGGGACAGCTCACGGCTGAGGCGGTGTTGCCGCCTCCTCCTACGGGACCGGACGATCTCGAAGGTGAGCTGGCCTTCGATACGGTGGGCTATGGCGTCGGCAACTGGAGTCTCTATCATCACAGCCGCTCCGATGCACTCCGCCTGTTCAAGAACGTGGTGAAGGGTGAGGCGTGGAACTCGTGGGGATTCATTGGTTCTGAACTGGAACTTCTCCGCGGGGAGAAGTAACGCAATCGCCGGTTTGTGGCATAAGATTTGTGACAGAAACAAGACGATTCAGGATCGAGGGAGTGGACTATGTATCGGATTTCTAGAAGGACCTTTTTAAAGACCGCCTCAGCCTCGGCTGCCGGCGCGGCATTATGGAGCAGCGTACCCCGACTAATGGCGAATCCTCTGGGACTGCCGATTGGGTTACAGCTGTACTCGGTGCGGGACATACTGCCCAAGGACTACGAGGGAACCCTGGCGCAGCTGGCTGCGCTGGGCTATCGCGAGGTGGAGGCCGCGGGCTTCTTTGGCCACAGTCCCAGCGAAGTGAAGCAGGCAATGGATCACGCGGGTCTGCAATGCGTGAGCGCTCATTATCCCTTGAGAGATCTCCTGCCGAAATTGGAGGAAGTGATTCAGTTCGGCAAGGATCTGGGGCTCAAGTACATCGTCTGCGCATCGCCGATGCTGAAGGATCCGTCGCGTGTGAAGGACCCCGCGTCGCGCGCGGCCCGGGAGTCGATGACGCTCGACGACTGGCGGTGGAATGCAGAGCAGTTCAATCGCATCGGAGAACGAGTGCATGCAGCGGGCATCCGGTTTGCGTACCACAACCACACGGCGGAGTTCCGCTCGGAAAACGGCACCGTGTTCTACGACGAGCTGTTGCGCTCGACCGATCCGGCAAAAGTGACAATGGAGATGGATTGCGGTTGGGTGGTGGTGGGCGGAAAGAATCCCGTGGACTACTTGACGCGCTACCCCGCGCGTTTCTCCATGCTGCACGTGAAGGATTTCAAGATGGGTGGGGCGGCGTACACGAACTCCGAGCCGCCGCCTTCGACGGAGTTGGGACGCGGCAGCATTGACTATCATCCCATCTTCGAAGCGGCGAAGAAGGCTCCTCTCGAGCACGCGTTTGTGGAACAGGAAGCGTTTGACATGCCGCCGATGGAGGCGCTTAAGATCGACGCCGACTACCTGCACGCGTTGACGGTGTAACTACGTTTACTTTAACTCCGACGGCACCGGCTACGATGCAGATCCGGCGCATGAGAAACCAATGAATCGGCCCCAATCCTGCCATCCGTGCTCGCAAGTCATTTATTTACAACGCTTTCTGCCGACCTGTAATCGAAAGGTCGGCCCGCAACCAAATTCCGCCTGAAAACAGACGACTTAAAGGGAACCGATCTCCGGTTTCCTTTTTACTGAACTTGTTTTCGCAGAAAATGTCCGTGTTCGCAATTTCGACCACTGGACAAGCCGCCAGCGACATGCCTGTTGGTGCGGCAAAATCGCGGCTTCTTATCTGTCAGTCATTGTTACTTTCGATGCACGACATCGTGCTTCCACGGTCAGTGTACCAATGTGTTCTATTCTTTGTGGCTTTTCATGTGCCAGAATAGGGTTAGTCGGTTATGAAGAAACACTCCCCCTATGCAGCAATTGCGTTTCTGCTGCTGACCGTTTGCTTGTCAGCACCGACAAATGTCTATTTCTCTTGGCCGAATTTTCCGCAAGGCACCAGTTTTTTCCCTCCGGCTACGTCACTGAATCCGACGCGATCCTTTGGCTCTGGAGCGCCGTTTTCCACGGGTGGGGAGCGCTGGACAATCGGTCGAAGCCGACGAACAGTACCTATCCCTGCTGGTTTTGGAAGATCAATATGAAAACTCTTAAAATTCGGAATCGTTTCGTTTTGCTGGTAGCTCTGAGCGTTGGATGCAGCGCTGGCCACTTAATTGGCCAGACACCCTCGCTCTATGAGAAGTTTACTCCGCCAAATGGAAGTTCTTCTCAAGCCGGGACCGCAGGCTTGGATACCGCAGACGGAGCTTTTCAAGTTGACGGCCCTTGGATTGGGACAGGGGCAAATGATCTGCTGCCTTCGCTTGCTGTTTTCACCAATGCTGATCCAACAAGTTTGGGGCAGCCGGCAACAGGATATTTGACCCTCTCGATTAGTCCAGGGACTCCTTTGCAAGGATCCGAAATCATCTCTAACGCACTACCAGGGTATGGTTACGGTTATTACGAAACGATGATGACCGTAGATCCTACAAAAGTAGCTGGAGGAGTCTGTTCTTTCTTTTTGATGCAAGCGGGCGGGACTCTTCAGAACAGAAGCTATGGCCCAGAAGAATATGACTTCGAGTTTCTTCTGAATGAATCCTGGCTGGGATCTACTGAGTACTGGCGCGGTTCATCTTACGACTCACCCTTCCAACGCCACGATGACTCAGAACCTTTCCTTTAACCCTGCATTGGGATACCACCGGTACGGGTTTTTATGGGTTCCGGGAACTCTTTCATTCACGGTGGATGGCCAAATTGTTCACTCGACGACCAGTTCAGACGTGGCCCTGCCTGCTCACGGACTATGGATTTTTGCCAATGCTTGGTCAGGTAATTCAACCTGGGGAGGCGGCCCTCCCAGTGCGCAAGTGAACTGCGTCTACAATTGGGTTAAATTCTGGCCGAATGCGACCTCCGTGCCCAACGAAGGTCAAGGTCCTAACCCCCCGACGGGTCTGACAGCGGTTGTGCAGTAAACGAGGTAGAAACGACAACTGGGGATGCACCCAGGTCCGTAGTGAGGGGAATGCATAGAGTCGGGGTGGCCCGGCTCAGTCGTGACCCTCGGTCGGACCAGCAATCAGAAGATTCGCCAAGGACGTTCGGTTCCTGAACGTCCTTATCTTGCCTCATACTGGCTACCCAATCTTGGCCTGGAAAACCGGCGTGCATTTCATCTCTGCCGGTCTATTCACACCTCGCCGCCGCATCCGGCTTCGCATGGTACGAGGCCAGGCGGACGCTCTCCCGTTGTCCGTATGGCCGAATCCAGATGCCACTTTCGTGTAAGCAGAATTGCCGGGGAACAGCGCTTTTTTCGCTAGCATTGATGCTATGGGCCGCCTCAACGTGATCCTGGGCATGGTTTCGCTGCTTGCTCTTTTGGCCATTTTGTTTCTGGCAGGTTGTGCTGGCCCCGGCGGATCGGGCGGCGCTGGAATTACTGGCAACCCTCCTGCGGCTCCCGCCGGCCTGACCGCGACGGCTGCTGCGCAGCAGGTCAGTCTTTCCTGGACGAGCAGCAACGACACCACCAGTTACAACGTCAAGCGCGGGACAACTGGCGGTGGCCCTTATACCCAGATCGCCACGGCAGCTACGAACGGTTACGTCGATTCCGGCGTGACGGATGGTACGACCTACTATTACGTGGTTACTGCGGTGAATTCCTACGGCGAGAGCGGGAACTCCAATCAAGCTTCGGCCACGCCAGCAGTGGCAGTGCCTGCGGCGCCGATGGGCCTGAGCGCGACGGCTGGATCGCAGCAGGTGAGTCTTTCCTGGACTGCGAGCAGCGGCGCTACCAGCTACGACGTGAAGCGCAGTACAACCGGCGGTGGACCTTACACGCAGATCTCCACAGCCACCACGACCAGCTACGTCGACACCAGCGTAACCAACGGCACGACGTACTATTACGTCGCGACCGCAGTCAACGCGGCAGGACAAAGCGGGAACTCCAATCAGGCTTCGGCAACCCCCACAGGAGCGGCCAGCGGCATCAGTGTCAACGTCAACGTATTGGCGAATCGGCATGCCATCAGCCCTTACATCTACGGCGGCTCATATCCGCAAGATGCCGCTCACGTGACCGACAGCGGCTTGAGCGTCGTGCGCTGGGGCGGCAACGCGACTTCGACTTACAACTGGCAGCTGCAGACCTACAACGCCGACAACGACTACTACTTTGAAGACTACGCGAGCGAGGGATTCAGCAACGGGAGCGACGGCAGCTCCACGCAGTTCATCACCGACGTCAAGAACGCCGGCAGCAATCCGCTGATGACCATGGTTATGCTGCCCTGGGTAGCGCGAAGTGCGGAGACCTCAACAACGCAGGGAGGCTCGGACAACTACCACTGGAGTTTTTCGGTGGCAACCTTCGGCACGCAGTGCAGCGTCGATGCCTACAACAGTGACGCTGGAAACGGCCTGAAGACCGATTGCGCCACTCCCGTCACGACCAACGCGGCCACCACGGCTTATTTCCCCCTGCTGGACGACCACACTCAGGCTTGCCCCGGGGGCACGACCTGCGTGTACCGCAGCGATTGGGCTGCGGCACTGGCCACCGCGTTCGGCAACGGGAAGACCTGTTCGATTCCGAATTCCTCGATTACGTCCTGTCACTTCTACGACATGGACAACGAGGTCGACATCTGGGGCAGCACGCACCGCGATATTCATCCGAATCCCTCGGGCTACGACGAGTTGGCCAACATTTTCCTCACCGAGGCGCCCAATCTCAAGACCTGGGACCCGCAGGCGGTTCGTCTCGGTCCGGTGAGCTGCTGCTGGTGGTTCTATTGGAACGGGGAGAACAACAACGACAAGAACGCTCACGGCGGCGTGGACTTCCTGCCCTGGTGGCTGAACCAGGTCTATTGGCAGGACCAGATTTCCGGCTTGCGTTCGCTAGACATTCTCGATGTTCACGCCTACCCCGACGGCCCTGATACTTCCAGCTACACGCAGGCACAAAAGCAGGCGCTGGCCGTCAGCATCTACCGAGATTATTGGGATCCAACGTACGTGAGCCCTTCCAGCTCTATCAACCAGATCTATACGACTTACATTCAACCGGACAAGACCATTCCATTCCGCATCCCGCGCCTGCGGGCGATCGCCAACATGATTTATCCGGGAACTCCGCTGAGCGTTACGGAATGGAGCGCTGCCTTCGCCGGAGAGTCCGACTTCTCGACCGCAATTGGCGATGCCGATGCGTATGGCATCCTGGGCCGAGAGCGCGTAGCGCTGGCATCGCGCTGGGAGGCTCCAGTCCCGACGAACCCCAACTACGAAGCTCTGAAGCTATACACGAACTATGACGCCTCGCATCATGGCTTCGGCACCACCTCAGTCTCCGATACAAACAACGGCGATCCCGACCTCTTCAGCAGCTATGCCGCTCTCGATTCTACTGGCAAGACGCTGACCGTGATGGTGCTCAACAAAGATCCGCAGAACTCCACGCAGGTGCAGTTCGTGTTGACTGGTTTCAATCCCACTTCGTTCGTGAGCTACACGCTAGCCTCGACAGCGCCGACCAGCATCACTACCTCTTCTTCGCAGTCCTGGTCGTCGACGCAAACCTTTGCCCGGTACAGCGCGACCGTGCTGGTAATCACAGGTAGCCTTGCCAAGACGCCCAGTTCCGACTGGGATCTGAATCCCGACACAATCATGCTGCCTGCCAGCGGGACCGTGACGCTGGAACCGAAGATCGACGCTGGTAATGCGACCGTCACCCTATCCTCGGCGGCTTTCGACAGCTTTGAGGGCCTGACCGGGTGCAGCGGAAACCTCATTCTGACTAATCCTGTGGTCACTGCCAGTCAGCCCGGCGCGATCACGGTGAACGCGGGCAGCACGCCCGGCTTCTGCCACTTCACCGTGACCGGAAGCGACGGAACTGTCACTCAGACCGAGGGGGGATGGCTCGTCGTGGGAAATCCTCCGGCAGGTTTGGCCGAAACCAGCGGAAATGGGCAAACCGGCGGTGTCGGCACAACCCTGCCGCAAGCTTTGACGGTAACCTTAAGCCCTGATCAGTCTGGTGGCACCGCGTCCGGGGCAAGCATACTGTTCACCTCCAGCGCGGGCACGCTTTCGAATGGAACCACGAGCGGATCAAGGGTGATCGCGGTGACGAATTCGTCTGGCGTTGCCTCTGTGACTTTGACTTTGCCCTCGACTCCGGAAAGGGTCCAGGTACAAGCGCAAGCGCCTTACGGGCTCGGGAACGCTGTTGCGAACTTCACCGAAACGGCGCAATAGCTCGGCGAGCGTGCACGGGTCACGCAGTGATCTTAATTAGGCAACGATCTTGGAGCCAGGCGGTGCATGCTTGCCGGAAGACTTGCGGCAGAAGAAACCTGCGAATCCTCGCGTACCTGCTCGAGATGAGCGCGCATGGCGCTGCGGGCGGTCTCGGCGTCGCGACGCTCTACGGCTTCCAAAATGCGTTTGTGATGGAACTGACTGCGCTGGGGACCGCCTTCCACTTTAAAGATTCTGATGCGTTCCGCGCGCAGCAGTCCGACAATGGAATCGATCAAGGAAAGAATCAAAGGATTGGCGGCGGCTTCCGCCAGAGCCAGGTGGAAATCGAGGTCGGCCTCGATGTAGGCTTCAGGATCCTTCTGCGAGCGATCCATCACAGCGACAGCTTCGCGCATGGCCGCAAGATCGTCATCCTTGACGCGCGCCGCGGCCAGAGCGGCAATTCCCGGTTCCAGGATCGAGCGTAGTTCCACGAGATGCGGCGAGCCTTCCTGTTGGCCAATCTTCACCATAAGGTCAAAAGATTGTCGCGCTGCCTGCGAAGTTCCGTCAGTAATAAAGGTGCCGCGGCCAGAGTAGGCTTCGACCAGACCTTTTTCGCGCAACGTCTTGACTGCCTCGCGAACGGCGGTGCGGCTGACGCCGAGACGCTGTGCCAAATCACGCTCGGCGGGAAGCTGGTCGCCGGGTTTCAAAGAGCCATTGAGAACGGACTCTTCGATCTGCTGGACGATTTGCTCGTACAGCCGCGAGGTTCGAATAACTTTGTACACAGGGTTTTCTCCCGCACAAGCCAGTTTGGGGAACTAGCGGTCTGGTTACTATACCGCAGGTCCAAAGACAGGGCCAGCATAGGCTCAGGAGCTAAACTTCAAGCCGAACTCTCCGATCCGTGCGTATGAACGTGGTACTTTACCCGAACGGGCCTTCAGTCAGGATTTCTCCCAATCTTTGATTTGGGAGGAAGGAATCGGAGCGGAGTTTCTAGTGCGCTCCAAGGAGAGTCGAAATGGCGAAGGCCAAAATTCGCGAGGGAACTCAGAATCGCATTTTTGAAGTTAATGTCCTCTTACTTGACTGAGCCTATTTCCTGCGCGCCGCGCGAAAACGCGGGATGTCGTAAGGCTGGGCCGAAAGCTGTTGTCTCGCTCTTAATGCTTGCGACCTGGTTGTCTCTTCCCGTGGTTGGCCAAGAGGTTCTGAAGGGCCGTGTCACAGATCCCCAAGGAAATGCCTTGCCCAAGGCGACGGTCCAACTCTTCATGCGCAATCAAATTGTCGCCGAAGCCACCTCGGGGCCTGATGGGCAGTTTCTGATCAACATCAGATCGGCCGGCGAGTTCGTCGTCAAGGCTAGTGCCACAGGATTTCGGCCGATCTCCCGCCCGATCACCGTTCGGCCTGGTAGCAATTCTGTAGTCGAGATTCAGATGAGCCAGATCTCTTCCCGTCTGGAGAACATTACAGTCACAGCCGACATGAACCAGTTCGATGTCTTATCTCCCGACCCCGCGGAGAAGGTTTTTGTCCGGCAGGATCTGCTGGATGCCAATCCCGGCCGCCCGGGTGCACCCGTGTCCATTCCCGGATATCCCATTGAAACCGCCTCCAGCGGTATCAAGGCGCCGCAGTACTTTGCACCCGGCGTGGCCGGAGATCACGGCGAACCCATTGCGCAGTACATCGCCGTGGGCAGCTATCTCGTGCCTAACAATCTGTCGGCCAATGCCCACGGCAATGGCTATTCAGACCCCAACATATTTATTCCGGAGGTTCTGGAAAGCGTACAGGTCGATGGCGGTGCGTTCAACGTTCGCGAAGGAAATCATTCGGTCAATCTGGCGGCCACGTACGGACTCCGGCCCCATCTCGATCGGTTCATCGCCCTTACTGGAGATTATCGGGATATTGATGTGGTGACGGGGCTAAGCCCCACCCCCGAATCGTGGATAGCGTTTGAGGCCTCCTATGGCAATGGATTTCTGGCTCGGCTGGAACATCGGCAGCAGTACAAATTCAACGGCGAGCGAGTGTTCCATGTCGGCCAGCACCGGCTCACTCCGTTTGGCGTCGGGTATTACGGCTTCTCGTATGTGCCGGGACTGGTTCCGATTCTTGCCGAGAATCAATACGACGACGAGTTCCCGAATTATGGAGACACCATCGATGCACGACAGAAAGACCAGACCCATACCGCACTCATAGCCTTGAACGATATCTGGCAACTCAGTGGAAGCCAGCAACTCCATTTGTCCGGCTTTTTTCGCACCTACAATCTGTCCTTGTTTTCAGATTTTGGGCAGGGTCTCATCCGGCAGAGCGAGTTTCGCACGGTGGCGGGCAGCAGCGCGAACTATGTGAACAAGATTGCCGAATACTTGTCGTTATTGGCGGGCTTTGACTACGAACGCGAAGCACCGCGACGGGATGACCTCGACCACTATGGGTTCTTCAATCCCAGCGAGCCCCTTTATTACGGCCCGTTTACTCCCGTGGACGGAAACAACGTGACCATTGGATCGCTAACGCCCTACCTCGCCGCCGAAGGAGCGCTGGCTCACTATTTTCGCTACTACCTGGGATGGCGCCGCGATGAAATTGATGTTGATAACGACGATTTGCTGCAGGCGCAGAATTCATTTCAGAAATGGGTGGGCGTGAACTCACCCAAGGCTACGGTTTCTCTTCTTCCCCGGCAATCGTGGTACGTCCCCATGATCTCACTCAGCTTTGGCCAGGCTTTCTTTACCGAAGACCCTCGAATCGGCACGGGAACTACCGCAGGCACTCCGGTGGCCACATCGCACTCGTATCAGATTGTCGCCAGCAAGACGCTCCACAAGACGGATCTGCGGCTCACTCTGGGCCATGTCACCAGCAGTGCACAGCTGGCGAAAATCGATCCCGATACCGGACTGCAGATTAACGAGGGACCCAGCCGGCTTCGATTTATGACGGTCGCGGTCCGTCGGAACTTCGGCCAGGGTTCGCTGCTGGTAACTTTTTCCAAAGCCGATGCCCGGGACCTCGATACCGGAGAACCCACGCCAGAAGCGCCACGAACCATCTTCGATCTGCTGGGAACCGTGCAGAAGCTTCCCTTTCATCTGCAAGCGCGGGGAGAGTTCGAATATGTAGGCACGAAGCCTCTAGGCACGGGATGCTTGCCCAACTTGAATGCGGAGTGCACCGGAACTCCGGTGAAAGAGTTTCGCGGCGCCGTGGTGCGGCCTTTCATGAATGGCCGCCTGGATGCCGGGGTGAGCTTCCTGATTGCAGGCGGCTACAGCGGACAGACCACGGAGAACTTCTATCCTTCTGACATTCAGGAAGTTGTGGGAGTGCGCATACCCTCCTACGCAAGCGTAACTTTCACCTACAAGTTTGGTCACCCGGCCGGGCCTTGAAGTTTGGTGGCGATGGCGCTTTCTCTTCCAGAACTGAAGGCTTATGATGTCGTCCACGGAGTAACGGATGGCGTTGGCCTCCAAGAATAAGGACGCGGTTACAGAGCTCGATGTCCTCTGGATTACCGCCGGCCTGGGCTGTGATGGGGACACGATCGCGATGACTGCGGCCACCCAGCCCAGCATTGAAGATGTCCTTCTCGGACAAATCCCGTGGATTCCAAAAGTAACCCTGCACAATCCATTTCTGGCCCTGGCGAATGGCGATGACTTCATGAAGCCCTTCCATCAAGCCGCTGACGGGAAGATGGAAAATTTTATTCTGGTCGTCGAAGGGTCGATCCCGAACGAACACAATAAGGAAGAGGGCTACTGGGCTTCCCTGGGCACGGACCCGAAGACCGGCCAGCCGATCACCACCTGTGACTGGATCGATCGTCTCGCGCCCCAAGCGTGGGCAGTAGTGGCGGCGGGAACCTGCGCGACCTACGGCGGCATTCACGCCATGGAAGGCAATCCCACGGGATGTATGGGTCTTCCCGACTACCTGGGATGGAAGTGGAAGTCGAAAGCGGAGATTCCCATTGTGTGCGTGCCGGGCTGTCCGGTGCAGCCCGATAATTTCATGGAAACGCTTTTGTATTTGCTTTACATGGCGTCGAGCCGAGCGCCCATGATTCCGCTCGATGAGGCGCTGCGGCCGACTTGGCTCTTTGGCAACACGGTGCATGAAGGTTGTGACCGCGGCGGGTTCTACGAGCAGGCGCAGTTTGCCGATGAATACGGATCTCCGCTTTGCATTGTGAAGCTGGGATGCTGGGGACCTGTGGTGCAATGTAACGTGGGAAAGCGGGGCTGGATGGGCGGGATTGGCGGGTGTCCGAATGTCGGCGGCATCTGCATCGGGTGTACCATGCCGGGCTTTCCTGATAAGTTCATGCCTTTTATGAATCAGCCGCCGGGGTCTCTTCTGTCCTCGGCCGCGGTGCAAACTTATGGACGCGCGATTCACGCCTTGCGCCGCTTCACGCAGTCATCGCTGAACAAGGAGCCCAGTTGGCGCAAGCGCACTCGCCCCTGAGGGTTGGAATGGTTTCATTTTCGTGGCCGAATAACAAGAGCGAGGCGAGCGAGGGTCGTTCGCCGGATGATCGTCCATCCGTCGTTGCCGAACCGGAGATTAGTCCTGCTGCGGCTGAGGAAATTCTCCAGCGCTTGGCCGGAGTCTTCAGCCCTCGCCTAAATCCGCCAACTGCAAGACGTATCGTATATCCGCCAGAACGACCGGACCAGGGATGGTCGAAAGATAACGGTAAAGATAAAGGTAACGATGAAGATGCGCAGCTCCCGAACGTGGAAGCCCGATACCGCGCTCTGGTCGAGCAGATTCCCGCGGTAGTGTTCATGGCTTATCTCGATCGCGGAATCGGCGAGGCATACGTCAGTCCTCAGATTGAAGCCGCGCTGGGTTTTTCCCAGGAAGAGTGGCTGGAGGATCCTGTCCGCTGGTACAGCCACATCCATCCCGAAGACAAGCAGCGCTGGAGCACCGAAGCGGCTGAGATGTTTCTCACCGGCAACCCGCTGCGTTCGGCCTATCGTGTGATTTCGCGCGATGGCCGCGTCATCTGGTTTCATTGCGAAGCCAAGATGATCCGCAAGGAGGATGGCGAGCCCTGGTTCATTCACGGCGTAGGCTTCGACATCACCGATCTGAAACGGACCGAAGAAGCGTTGCAGGAGGAGCGCAACGTCGGGAAACGGGCGGAGGCCAAGTTCCGCGGACTGCTGGAAGCCGCGCCCGACGCGGTTGTGGTGGTCAATCGAGACGGCAGGATCGTTCTGGTCAACGCCCAGGTGGAGAAATTGTTTGGCTACCGCCGCGAAGAGTTACTTGGCCAGCAACTCGAAATGCTGGTGCCGGCACGTCTGCGCGTTAAACATCCCGAACACCGCCGGCGTTTCTTCGGAGAACCGCGGGTGCGCCCCATGGGGGCAGCCGGGGAAGAACTCTACGGCCTGCATAAGGATGGACATGAGTTCCCGGTGGAGATCAGCCTCAGCCCGCTGGAAACGGAAGAGGGCGTGCTGGTTTCCAGCGCGATTCGCGACATCACGGAACGCAAACACCTGGAGAAAACAATTCTGGAGATCAGCGCCCGGGAGCAGCGCCGCATCGGGCAGGATCTGCACGATGGTTTGGGCCAGCATCTGACCGGCATCGCTTTCATGAGCAAGGTGCAGGAACACAAGCTGATGGAGAAGAATCTGCCCGAGGCTGCCGACGCCGGCAAGATTGTGAACCTGGTGAATGAGGCGATCCACAAGACGCGGGAGCTGGCGCGCGGACTACTTCCCGTGGTGTCTGACGCGCAGGGACTGATGTCGGCCTTGCAGCAATGGGCGGGCGAAGTGGAAGATTTATTCACGGTCAGCTGCCGGTTCCAGTGTTTCACCCCGGTGCTGATCCATGACGACACAGTGGCCACGCACCTCTACTATGTTGCTCGGGAGGCTGTAAACAACGCCATCAAGCACGGTCACGCCCGCCAAATCGTCATTCGCCTGGCCGCTGACCGGCATCAAGGAGCGCTTACAATCCAGGATGACGGCTACGGAATCGGAAGCGTAGTTCCCGGCAATAAAGGAATGGGGCTTCACCTGATGAACTACCGAGCGAGGATGGTCGGGGGTTCTCTCGATGTGCAACGTGTCCCGGCCGGCGGCACTATGGTTACCTGTTTGTTTCCGGTCCTGCCTCCGGGAAACGAAACGAAGTGAACCATGAGCGTGACTTACAAGTCTCAGAACCAGACTTCGCAGAACCAGACCACCGCCAAGAAAAGAATCCTGGTGGTGGATGATCATCCCATCGTGCGCCAGGGTTTGGCGCTGCTGATCAACCGGGAGCCCGATCTTGTAGTTTGCGGCGAAGCTGAAGAGGCGACGGGTGCGATGCACGTGCTGGCGTCGGCGCGGCCCGATGTTCTCATTGTGGACATTTCTCTGAACGGCCCCGACGGCCTCGATCTCCTGAAGAACATTCGTACTAGCCATCCCACCCTGCCCGTTCTGATTCTCTCCATGCACGATGAGTCGATCTACGCGGAGCGCGCGCTCCGCGCCGGTGCGAACGGCTACATCATGAAACAGGAAGCCACGGAGAAAGTGCTGGTCGCCGTGCGCCGCATTCTGAGTGGCGAGATTTATGTGAGCGACCGCATCGCCAACCAGATGCTCAAGCATTACATCACCGGCTCCGGCACTCTGCGCAACTCCTCGATTGCCGACCTCAGCGACCGCGAACTGGAAGTGTTTCGCCTGATCGGAGAAGGTCACGGAACCCGGCAGATTGCGGAAGAATTGCACCTCAGCATAAAAACCGTCGAATCCTACCAGGCCCACATCAAGGAGAAGCTGTCGCTGCGCAGCGCCCGCGAACTCATGCAGCACGCTATTCAGTGGAATATGAATGAAAAAGCCGGGTAGGAAAGATTCGGGCCTCACAGGAACCCAAGGTCGCTGCAGATTCCGCTCTTCCTGATCAGATTGTAAATTTTGTCCCACTCACATGTACTCCCTGGTCATCAGGGAATCCCCGATAGCAAAAATAGTGATACCACGGAACTGAAAAAGTGGTGCTCCCGCTTGTAAGCCCCTTTGAGATTGTTGATTCTAACGCCGCACGCTTTAGTTCTGATTCGGTGATGCCGGCTCGGGAACGGAGAGAGCTGCTCCTCAGGGTTGCTCTCGGTGTGCGATTTGTGTTTGTAGGGAATTCGGCCTCCGTTCTTAACAAGTTGATCGGGAAAAGGAGAATGCAGTTATGGCAGCGGAAACAGTTCCGTACGGTCGGGTCACGCAAAAACCATCTCCTGTCGCCGAGGTGCACATACTCTGGATCACGGCCGGTCTGGGCTGTGATGGAGACTCGGTTTCCGTCACCGCGGCTACGCAACCCAGCATCGAGGATGTTCTGTTAGGAGCAATCCCCGGACTGCCCAAGGTGCACCTGCACAATCCTGTCCTTGCCTACGAGAACGGGGACGACTTCCTGAAATTCTGGTACATGGCCGAGAAGGGCCAGCTCGAACCTTTCGTGCTTGTGGTCGAAGGCTCGATCCCCAACGAAAAGATAAAGAAGGAAGGATACTGGGCTGGTCTTGGAACCGATCCAAAAACCGGCCAACCGATTACCACGAACGAGTGGATTGATCGTCTTGCTCCCAAGGCGCTGGCGGTCGTGGCCTGCGGCACCTGCGCCACCTACGGCGGGATTCACGCCATGGAAGGCAATCCCACGGGAGCTATGGGACTGGCGGATTACCTCGGCTGGGATTGGCGGTCTAAAGCCGGCCTGCCCATCGTCAATGTTCCCGGATGCCCGGTGCAGCCCGACAACTTCATGGAAACCGTGCTCTACCTGCTCTACCAGGTGGCTGGACTGGCGCCCATGATTCCGCTTGACGATCAGCTGCGTCCCACCTGGCTGTTCGGCAAGACGGTCCACGAGGGCTGCGATCGCGCCGGGTACTACGAGCAGGGTGACTTCGCCGAAGTGTACGGCTCACCCAAGTGCATCGTGAAGTTAGGATGCTGGGGTCCGGTAGTGAACTGCAACGTCCCCAAACGCGGCTGGATGGCGGGGATCGGCGGCTGCCCCAACGTGGGCGGCATCTGCATCGGCTGCACCATGCCGGGATTCCCGGATAAGTTCATGCCCTTCATGGATGAACCGCCAGGAGCGAAGGTTTCGAGCGCGGCTGTCGGCGCCTACGGACGAGCCATTCGCGCCCTACGATCGATGACGCAGGCCACCACCAACAAAGAACCCAAGTGGCGTCATCCGCGCGCTGAGCTGACCACGGGATACCATCCGCGATCTTACTGAGGACGCGACATAGAAAACCGTTGAGAGATCCACTGAGAGGACAAAGGAGCGATCAATGAGCACTATTACCGCACCGACCAAGGACGTTCCCAGCAAGTCAAAGAATCTTGTGGAAATGAATTGGGACCCGATCACTCGCATCGTCGGCAGCCTGGGCATCTTTACCAAGATTGACTTTGAGAACCGCCATGTGGTCGAGTGCCACAGCACGTCGTCCATCTTTCGCGGGTACAGCATCTTCATGAAGGGCAAAGACCCGCGCGATGCTCACTTCATCACCAGCCGCATCTGCGGTATTTGTGGCGACAACCATGCCACCTGCGCTACCTACGCGCAGAACATGGCGTTTGGCGTGAAGCCGCCTCCCATCGCCGAATGGATCGTCAATCTCGGCGAAGCCGCCGAGTACATGTTCGATCACAATATTTTCCAGGACAATCTGGTGGGCGTGGACTTCTGCGAGCAGATGGTCAAGGAGACCAACCCCAAGGTTTGGACGAAAGCTCAATCGACGCCGGCGCCACACTCTAATCTCCACGGATACAAGACCATCGCCGACATCATGACGGCGCTGAATCCGTTTACGGGAGCTTTTTATCGCGAGGCTCTCGTTATGAGCCGCATGACGCGGGAGATGTTCTGCTTGATGGAAGGCCGTCACGTTCATCCTTCCACTCTCTATCCCGGCGGCGTCGGAACCGTACCCACCATCCAGCTTTTTACCGACTACCTGGTCCGCCTGATGAAGTACGTCGAGTTCATGAAGAAGGTTGTGCCGTTGCACGACGACTTGTTCGACTTCTTCTACCAAGCGCTTCCCGGCTACGAGGAAGTCGGCCGGCGGCGGGTCTTGCTGGCTTGCTGGGGGTCGTTCAACGATCCCGACGTCTGCGATTACACTTACAAAAACATGACCAACTGGGGTCGCGGCATGTTTGTCACTCCCGGCATTGTGGTCGACGGCAAGCTGGTGACCACCGATCTGGTCGACATCAACCTGAACATCCGCATTCTGCTGGGTAGTTCCTATTACGACGAGTGGAAGAATTCACAAGTCTTCGTGAAGACGGATCCCTTGGGAAATCCGGTGGACAAGAACCATCCCTGGAACCAGACCACGATTCCCCGGCCGCAAAAACGTGACTTCGGCGGCAAGTACACCTGGGTGATGTCGCCGCGCTGGTTTGACAAGCGGACGGGCGATCACTTGGCGATGGACACTGGAGGCGGTCCGATCGCTCGCCTCTGGGCGACCGCGCTGGCCGGCCTGGTTGATATCGGCTACATCAAGGCTACCGGCAGCAGCGTGAAGATGTATCTGCCGAAGACCACTTCCCTGCCCGAAGTCGAGTTCGAGTGGAAGATCCCCAAGTGGAGCAACGCCATCGAACGCGACCGGGCACGGACCTACTTCCAGGTTTATGCCGCGTGCGCCGCTTTGCACTTCATGGAGAAGGCGCTGGCGGAGTTGCACGCCGGACATACGAAGACGTGGACGGAATTCAAGGTTCCCGAAGAGGCTATTGGCTGCGGCTTCCACGAAGCGGTTCGCGGCGTGCTTTCGCATCACGTGGTGATCAAAGAAGGCAAGATCGCCAACTACCATCCGTATCCTCCGACCCCTTGGAATGCCAATCCGCGCGACATTTACGGTACTCCGGGTCCGTATGAGGACGCGGTGCAGAACACTCCAATTTTCGAGGAAAACGGTCCGGACAAGTTCAAGGGAATCGACATCATGCGTGCGGTGCGAAGCTTCGATCCTTGTTTGCCGTGCGGCGTGCATATGTATCTGGGGAACGGCAAGGTGCTGGAGACGCATCATTCTCCAATGTTTGGCCTTCAACCCTGAACCTGCTCCGCGGTTGACTAAGGAGTGAGGGTGAACTGTTAGGAATCGCCAGATGCGCTCGCTAAAGACGCTCCTGGCATCTCGAAACTGCGCTCTCACTCCTACTTTTTTGATAATTATTGTTCGACGAAACACCGGTTCCCAAGGAGCATCGTGGCCGAAAGCAGAGATTTTCGGGGAGACATCCAGAGGATCGGCGGGCTGGTTCAGGAAATAGAAGCGATCGCCGATCCTGCGGTACGAGCTGCCAACAAGGATCTGGTGCAGTCGCTCATGGATTTGCATAGTGCGGCCCTGGAGAAGGCGCTCGAAATCGTCGCTGAGGCCGGAGAGCCGGGAATGAGCATCATTGACCGGCTGGGCCGCGATTCGCTGGTAAGCAGTGTGCTGATTCTTTATGGCCTTCACCCTGAGGACATCGAAACTCGCGTGATGAAGGCAGTGGACCGGGTGCGGTCGCAGTTGCGGAAACAGGGCTGTGAAGTTGAACTGCTCGGTGTGAACGAGGGGGCAATCCGGTTGCGAGTTGAAACGGGTTCGCATACCTGCGGTTCAACCGCGAAAACCGTGCAGGCCACACTCGAGGAAGCCATGTATGACGCGGCGCCGGACTTGACCTCTCTTCTAATTGAAGGTCTTGAAGAGAAGCCCGCTTCCGGATTTGTGGCTTTGGACAAGTTGATGACCGGCATTGCCGGATCACCCGTAGCTTTGGGACCGCAGGGCACGGATTAGAAGCACGGGAACTCTTGAAAGTTGAAGTCATGGGTGAAGAGCGATTTAGTCAGTCGGCCGATGGTTTTGGAACGTTGCGCCAGTTGGCGCGGCGCGCGCGGCCGCTTGAACGCTGCGAGTTGTGCAGCCTAGGCCTGCGTCCCGATCATCCGCACCTGATTGAGGTAGCGCAGCGCAAGCTCCTCTGCACCTGCGAAGCCTGCGCGATTCTGTTCAGCGGCCAGGGAGTGAAGTTCAAGCGCGTGCCGCGGCGGGTGCGTTCTCTCCCCGGCTTCAGTCTTAGCGACGCCGAGTGGAATGGCCTGATGGTTCCCATCAACATGGCGTTCTTCTTCAGGAGCAGCCTTGAGCACCGCGTAATCGCGCTTTACCCCAGCCCCGCGGGAGCGACCGAATCGCTGCTGGCGCTGGAATCCTGGAACGAAATTGTGGCGCGTAACACGATTCTGAACGAAATGGAGTCCGATGTGGAAGGGCTGCTGGTAAATCGGCTGGGCTATTCCCGCGGATATTCAGCGGCCGAGTATTACCTGCTTCCGATCGATGAATGTTACAAGCTGGTGGGCTTGATTCGCATGAACTGGAAAGGTCTTTCCGGCGGAACGGAAGTGTGGAAGGAACTGGGTGAGTTCTTCACCAATGTGAAAGCACGATCGGTTGAGACTCCGGTCGAAATCAAAGAAGCATCGCGGATGGAAGAGGAATCGCATGCCTGATCTGAGCTTTCAAGTCGAGGGAGCCGAGGTTGTCGCCAACGCAGCCTCGCCGCTGCTGGCCTTCAAGCTTCGTCTGACCGATGCCGACCCCCAGCAGACGATTCACACGGTTGCGCTGCGTTGCCAGATCCAGCTTGAAGTCACCCGCCGCAAGTACACCGCGGAGAACCAGGAACGCTTACTCGATCTGTTCGGCGAACCCAGCCGCTGGAGCCAAACCTTGAGAAGTCTCTTGTGGAGCCACGCTAGTCTGGTCGTGCCGTCGTTCAAGGGAACCACTCTGGTCGATCTTCCCGTGCCTTGTAGTTTTGATTTCAACGTGGCTGCTACGAAATATTTCGACGGGCTTGCGGAGGGAGAAGTTCCGGTTTGCTTGCAATTCAGCGGCACTGTTTTTTATGCGAATGCCGAGGGCGGACTGCAGGTCGCACCCATTTCCTGGGACAAGGAAGCTCGATTCAGGTTTCCGGTTAAGGTCTGGCGCGACATGATGGAGTCCTACTATCCCAACAGCGCCTGGCTGTGCCTGCACAAAGATGCGTTCGACCGGCTGTATCAATATAAAGTCCAGCATGGCATTCCCACCTGGGAAGAAGTACTGGAGAGCATACTGCCGCTCGTCGAAGAGAAAGCGGAGAAGGTGATGTGATGAATCTCGCGACGGTGGACAAGATCGCGAAAGCGGTGCTGTACGAGGGATACATGCTCTATCCCTACCGCCCATCGTCGGTAAAGAATCAGCAGCGCTGGAACTTCGGGGTGCTCTGTCCCCAGTCCTACAGCGAGGCGCAGAAGGGCGGCGAGGCCTGGACCATGCAGACCGAATGCCTAGTCGAAGGCAGTCCGCTGAGCAGCTTGGAAGTTCGGGTACGGTTTCTCCAACTGGTGGCGCGCTCTGTTGGTGAATTCAACGCACCGGTGAGCGAATTGCCGCCGGGCGAGCCAGCCGAATTTCGAGTGGTCGAGAAACTCGCGGTCAATGGCCGCATCTATCAGCCCTGGCAGGAAGCGATCGAGCGCGAATTGAGCCTGCCTGTGTACAACTTGGAAGCGTTGTGCCAGAGGCCGGTCCACGACGCCTTTTGTTTCCGCGAGGAAAAACAGTTCGAATATCTGTTCGATGCCGACGGGCAGATTGCCGGCGTGATCGTTCGCGAGCGAAAGGCGATCTGGGGCGCTATCGACGTCGCGTGCGAACGGGATGAGACTGGCTCATTCAAGGTCAGGGTGCTGATTCGCAACACCACGCCTTTCGAAGTGTCGCCGAATTCCACTCGCGACGAAGCGTTGCTTAGTTCCATGGCCTCGACTCATACCGTTCTCGGACTACAGGATGGGAAATTCGTCTCGCTGATGGCGCCTGAGGAACACCTCCGCGAGCCAGCCGCTAATTGTAAGAACATCGGAACTTGGCCGGTGCTGGTCGGTGAGGAAGGACAGTGCGACACCATGCTTTCGTCCCCGATCATCCTCTACGACTATCCACAGATTGCTCCTGAAAGCGCCGGAGACCTGTTTGATGGAACTGAGATTGACGAGATTCTCTCCTTGCGCATCCTGACGCTGACCGACGACGAGAAGCGCGAGATGAGCCAGTCAGACGAGCGCGCCCGCCAGATGCTGGAGCGCACAGAGACCATGCCGGTGGAACAGTTGATGAAGCTGCATGGAGTCCTGCGCGGACTGCGCCCGGTCGATCCTCGTTCACCCCGGGAGGAGACCCTATGAACGAGTGGGAATGGCAACTCCTCGAAGAGAAGACTCCTCTCGATCACCTGGAGATTTCAGGAGTCGAGGTAAGGACGGGAAGCCGCGTGCGGTTGCGGCCCGGCAGGGGCGGTGACGTGATGGACATCGCACTCGCCGGGCAGATTGCCACCATCGAATGCATCGAACAGGATTACGAGGGCAAGCAGCACGTCTGTGTGGTTCTGGATAACGATCCGGGCAAGGATATGGGGTTGCTTCGTCAGCCCGGTCATCGCTTCTTCTTCGACGCAGAAGAAGTGGAACCACTCTCGCCCGATGAATTCCCGCAAAACTCCGCTGTACAGAAACCAACCATACTGGTTGCGGGCATCGGCAACATCTTCCTCGGCGATGACGCGTTTGGCGTGGAAGTGGTTCGCCGGCTGGACAACCTTAAGCTGCCGGAAAGCGTACGCGTCGCCGACTTTGGCATTCGGGGTTTCGACCTGGCTTATGCGCTGCAAGACGGCTACGAAACCACAATTTTGGTGGATGCGTGTCCGCACGGCGAAGCGGCCGGCACGCTGTACGTCATCGAACCGGATTTAAAAGGATTGGATGATCCGGAGACACCGCAGGCTGTGATCGAGGCCCACGCCATGAATCCCGTGAGCGTGCTGCGCATGGCGCGGGCGATGAATATCAACGTCAAGAATGTACTTCTCGTCGGCTGTGAGCCGGAAACTTTGGGAGGCGAAGAAGGCCGAATGGGACTTAGCACCCCAGTTGAAGCTGCCGTCGACGAGGCGGTCAAGCTGGTAAAGTCGCTGATCGACAAAGTTCTGGACAAGCGTGGGCGGGGTTCAGCTCAGTAAATATCCTGCGATAAAAGGAGACAGCCGTGGCAATGGAAGAGAACGGTAACGGAACCAGCGACAAAGACACACTATTCATGTTGAGCGGAGTTGCTCTGGTGGTTTTCGGGGCGGGACTGATTCTTTCCAATCCGATTGCAAGGCGCTATCTCGGCCAGTTCGGCCTGGGAAATCTGGCTCAGGGCGCCCTGCCGGATCTGGACCGTTATTTGAAATTGCGGTCCATGTAGGCAGGCTGGTGAAAGAACAGGTCGCTTCATTCGGAGGGGGCACAGCGGATCGTGATGCATGCTACCGGCGCGGTCCCGGAGGAAGACTTCGATGACGACGAGCGTCGCCAGTATTCGTTACGTGATCGATGCACGAACAAGCCAGTTTACAGTGCAGGCCTTTGCCAGCGGTTTGATTTCGGCAGTGGCTCACAGTCCGAAGATCGCGATTCGCGATTGGAAAGGGACGGTTCAGATGGTTTCCAGCGCCCTGGAGAACGCTTCCCTTCAGGTTCGGGTCAACGCAGGTTCCCTGGAGGTGCTGGATGAACTGCGGGACGATGATCGCCGCGAGATTCACCGGGTGATGAACCACGAGGTGCTGGAAACGGCGCGGTTTCCGGAGGTAGTGTACGACAGCACCCAGGTACAGGCTGAGAAACTGAGGGAGGATCTTTACCGTCTGAACGTGCGTGGGAGATTGCATCTTCATGGCGTTTCCAACGATCAGGATTTTGTGGCTCAGGCATCTCTGGGAGTTGATAGCGCCCGCGCCTACGGCAGCTTCACCCTGCTGCAGAGCGACTACAACATTCGCATCGCATCGATCGCAGGGGGCACCTTGAAACTCCAGGACGAGTTGAAGTTCTCGTTTTACGTGGTGGCTCGCAAAGCGGAGTGACAGCAATGACTTTTGTGAAAAGGACGCTCTGATTCCTGGGAGGTCTCTAGTGCATTACGCCATAGAACCCAAAATAAAACCGGAGGGCACCACAGTTCACTACATCATTGAAACCAAGGGGAGCACCTTTACCGTCAGGGCGTTTGCCGCCGGGCTGCTGTCTGCGTTCGGTCATAACCCGACGATTGCGATTCCTGATTTCGAGGGCGAGATCTTTCTGAATGCAGACACAATGGAACAGAGTTCCTTGCGAATCGTGGTTCACTCGGCTTCCCTGACCGTCACCGATGACATCAGCGCGAAAGATCACGAGGAAATCGACCGCAGGATGCACCAGGAAGTCCTCGAGTCCAATTCGTTCCCTGACGTGGCGTACGAGTGCTCTCGCCTGTCCGCCAGCAAGACCGGGGAAGGACAATATTGGCTGGCTTTGAACGGAGAACTGACGCTGCATGGAGTCAAGCGCGCTCAGCCAGTATCGGCACGCGTCTCGGTGAGTGGCGCCACGCTCCGGGCCATGGGAGATTTCTCCATTCGTCAAAGCGATTATGAGATTCGACCCGTGTCCGCGGTCGGGGGAACCATCAAGCTTAAGGATGAGCTCAAGCTGTCGTTTGATATTTCGGCTCGCACGCAGGGGTAATCTGCTGGCGGGCGGGATTTTCGAAGATGGATCAGAATGGAACGAATCATGACGTCGCTGGAGGATGCCGCATGTGTCTAGCCATACCGGGGAAGATCGTCGAGATCTCTTCCGACAATCAGGATTCGGCGCTGGTGGAGGTAGTCGGCGTGCGCCGCACAATTGATTTAGGTCTGCTAAAAGATAACAGGCCGATTCCGGGCGATTGGGTGCTCATTCATGTGGGCTTTGCCATGAGCAAGATCAGCCAGCAGGACGCCGCCGACCAGATGAGCACGCTCAGAATGTTAGGAGAGATCGACGGAGCGATGCAGGAAGTCCAGGGATACGGACTGGAGGATGTGAATTGAAACCTGCCTGTGTGCAGCCCTCGAGGAAGGGATCGGCATGAGATTCGTCGACGAGTTTCGCGAACCGGAACTGATTTCGAAGACGGCGGAAGAAATTCGCCGGCTCGCCGGCCGGGAACGCCACTACCGCATGATGGAAGTCTGCGGCGGACATACTCATGCCATCTATCGCTTCGGATTAAAAGACATTCTTCCGGAAAACATAGAACTAATTCACGGCCCCGGCTGCCCGGTCTGCGTGCTTCCCATGGGAAGAATCGACGATGGTCTTTCCATCGCCCAGCAGCCGGACGTTATCTTCGCGGCCTTCGGCGACATGATGCGCGTCCCTGGGACCCAGGGCAGCCCGCTGGAGCACAAGGCTCGCGGCATGGATGTTCGGATCGTGTATTCGCCTTCCGATGCTCTGAAGCTGGCGCGGCTCAATCCCGACAAGCACGTGATGTTCTTCGCCATCGGTTTTGAAACTACTGCGCCATCCACCGCGCTCACGATGATGCGCGCCAAAGCCGAGGGCATTCATAATTTCTCTGTATTCTGCAACCACGTCACCATCATCCCGGCGATCCGGGCCATTTTGGATTCTCCCGACATGCGGCTCGACGCCTTTATCGGTCCTGGCCACGTTTCTACTGTTATCGGGTGCCGCCCCTACGAGTGGATTGCCCAGAGTGAACACAAGCCGATCGTGGTATCGGGCTTCGAGCCGCTGGACATGCTGCAATCCATTGTGATGCTCCTGCATCAATTGAAGGCCGGCGAGGCCAAGGTGGAGAATCAATACAAGCGTGTGGTTCCGTGGGAAGGCAACCGCGCTGCGCTCAAGGCCATGGCCGAGGTTTTCCAGCTACGTCCTTATTTCGAGTGGCGCGGTCTGGGGTTCATCTCGCAGTCGGCACTGCGGGTCAACGACAAGTACGCTGAATGGGATGCAGAACAACGCTTTGCGGTTCCCGGCGTTCGGGTGACCGATCCGAAAGCCGCACAATGTGGAGAAGTGCTGAAGGGTGTGCTGAAGCCGCATCAGTGCAAACTCTTTGGCCGCGAGTGCACGCCTGAACATCCTATCGGCGCACTCATGGTGTCATCGGAAGGATCATGCGCCGCCTATCACAACTACGAACACCGCAAGGCAGCAATGGTAAGTCTGGGCTCGATCGCCTGAGCGCTCCGGCCGCCACGCTTGCCGAATTTGTACCCACGCGGTTCCGCGATCCCCAGATCGAGATGGCGCACGGAGCCGGAGGTAAAGCCAGCCGAAAGCTCGTCGAGGGCCTTTTTGCTCCCCTACTTTTTGGTGCCTCGACGGGCCCACTGGGAGATGCTGGGCAGGTTGAGATCAACGGCACACAAGTTGCCATCACTACCGATAGTTTTGTGGTCAAGCCGCTGACTTTTCCCGGCGGCTCCATTGGCGAACTTGCGGTGAACGGCACCGTGAACGATCTCGCGGTTTCAGGAGCAAGGGCAGAAGCCCTGGCGGTGACCTATGTGCTCGAAGCCGGCCTGCCGACGCAGGTTCTCGAAGTGGAGGTTCGAGCCATGGCGAAAGCCGCACGGGCCGCGGGCGTCCGCATCGCTGCCGGTGACACCAAGGTTGTCGAACACGGAAAAGCTGACCAGATGTACATCACTACGACTGGCATCGGCAGCCTGTTGCATGGACTTACCATCGATCCTCGCTCGGTGCAGGTGGGCGACAGGATTCTGCTCTCCGGGCCCATCGGCGATCACGGCATTACCATCCTGCTGGCGCGCGGTGAACTTGATTTCGAAGCCGATCTTCGATCCGATACCCGCTCCGTGCTTCCGCTGGTGGAATCTCTCGCGCGTGCCGCTGCTCCGGGTATCCGCTGGATGCGCGATCCAACTCGCGGTGGCGCTGCGACATCTCTGAACGAATTGGCGCGCGATTGCGGGTTGGGGATGGTTCTTTTTGAAGATCAGATTCCGGTGCGTGATCCGGTGCGCGGCGCGTGTGAGTTGCTCGGACTAGATCCGCTGCACATCGCGAATGAAGGCCAATTTCTGGCGGTGGTCTCCCCAGAGTACTGCGACGCCGCGATCAACGCGTTGAGCCTCGCGCCGGGTGGAAGTGAAGCGCAGGTGATCGGCGAAGTTCGCGAACAGCCTGCCGGCACGGTGCTGGTGACAACCCTTTATGGGGGCAGCCGAATCGTAGATATGCTGGTCGGCGATCCTTTGCCGCGCATTTGTTAAATGCAGATGAATTTGTTAGTGGCAGACGCTATGGCAACGGCGTGTAAGCTCGCGAGCCAGGTCGAAGAGCATTTGCTCGAGCGGAACCAATTGTTCGAGCACGTCTTCGCGCGGGAGGCTCCGCGTCTGGCCGAAGCTTGCCGTGAAATGTCGGAACGCTTTCTGCGCGGAGGGCGGCTCCTGGCCTTCGGGCGCGGGCCTTACGCCACCGATGCGCAACATGTGTCCGTGGAGTTCGTTCATCCCGTGATCGTGGGCAAGCGTGCTCTGCCCGCGCTGGATCTGTCGGTTCTGTTTCGACCGTGGCTTGAAGCGATCCTGCGTCCCGAAGACATCGTCATGGGATTCGGCCCACCCGAGGGCGATCCCGAAGTTTGGGCCACACTGCAGCAGGCGCATAACCACGATGCAATGACGTTCGCCTTGCCTGGCGTTGAGGGTTCCTATGCTGTGGATGCGGCCACGCACAATCCGTTCATGCATCAGGAGATGATCGAGATCCTTTATCACACTCTCTGGGAGACCGTGCACGTGTTTTTTGAGCACCGCGAACTGGGACATGAAGTGGGAGAATCGGCATTTCTCTATCCGTTTCTAGGGAGCGAAAAACAGGGAACCGGCGACCTGCTGGCTGAAGTGGCATCCTCCATCCTGATGAAGGTTCATGATGATGCTATGCTGCGTGCACAAGTAGCACGAGAGGAAGCCGAGCAGATCAGTAGCACGGCGCTGGCGATTCATGAGCGACTCCGGCGCGGCGGCAAGCTTATTCTTTTCGGCAATGGCGGGTCCGCCACAGACGCCAACGATTTTGCGATCGATTGTGTTCTGCCGCCGCCTGGGTACCAATCTGTCCCTGCGGTGTCCCTCTCGCTGGAGCCGGCAAACATCACTGCCGTCGCCAACGACATTGGCACGGACGCAATTTTCCTTCGCCAGTTGATCGCGCAGGCGCGCCCGGAAGATGTAGCAATCGGCATTTCCACCAGCGGCGGATCGCGGAACATCATCATGGCGCTGGAAGAAGCGCGCAAGCGGAATATGTTGACCGTGGCGCTGCTCGGCTACGACGGGGGCGAGATTAAGCGCAAGCACCTGGCGGACTTTCCAGTGGTGGTGAACTGCGACTATATTCCCCGCATTCAGGAAGTGCAGGCTTCGATCTACCACGTCATCCGCGAATCGTTAGAGGTATTGAGCCGTGGCCAGGCTTGAACAGTATGCTTGAACTCTATGGAACAGCTCGCTGTCCTCACACCGGCGAAATGCGCGAGTGGCTGGAATGGAAGCGCAGCGAGTTTGTTGAGTACGACGTGGAGGCCGATCCCGTAGCGCGCCGACGTATGCGCGAGATCGCGCGGGGGCAGCGCACCGTTCCAATCCTGGTCGAGGATGGCAAGGTGGTCCAGGTGGGGTGGCAAGGGCACGGTTGCATCGTCGACGAATAAAGCACGCAGATAACAACCCAGATATGGCCAGCGCCTGTTCCATTCGAGTTCGGGGGGTAGTGCAAGGCGTCGGATTCCGTCCTTTTGTATATCGCCTGGCCTGCGCCAATACCCTAAAGGGATGGGTGCTGAACGCGGAACAGGGCGTTGAAATTCATCTCGAAGGGGCTGAGACCGGGCTGGAAGCTTTTCTTCGGGACTTGAAAGCGCAGCCGCCCTCCGCGGCCAGCATCGCGGAAATCGATGTGCAGCCTGCCGAGCCCTTCGGTTTGCAGGAATTCACGATCCGGACGAGCCAGCGCCGGGAACGCCCGACGGTTCGCATTTCACCGGACCTGCCGGTTTGTGATGAGTGTCTCAGGGAGCTTTTCGATCCTGCTGACCAGCGCTATTGGTATCCGTATATCAACTGCACAAACTGCGGACCGCGCTACACCGTCGTGCTGGCCCTGCCTTACGACCGTCCTAGCACCACGATGAAGGATTGGCCGCTCGACGACTACTGCGCCGCGGAATATTCCAACCCGGCCGATCGTCGATTTCACGCGCAACCCGTTGCCTGTGCGGCCTGCGGTCCTGGCTATTATCTTCTCCCGCAGCCTCACCTGCGGCTTCATTCGAACGATGAGACCACGGGTGGAAGTGAAGATAGCATTCGTCGGGCAGCCGAGATGCTCCATGCCGGCGCGATTCTCGCAGTGAAAGGACTTGGTGGGTACCACCTGGCGTGCGATGCCCGAAATCCCGCTGCCGTCGCGGCTTTGCGAGATCGCAAGTACCGGAAAGAAAAACCTTTCGCACTGATGGTGAGGGATATTGAGATGGCCCGCACCCTGGTCGAGCTATCCTCTGACGCGGAAACGCTACTCACTTCCATTGCCCGTCCCATCGTGCTCGCGCCCGCGAGAATCGAACTAAGCGAAGTTGCGCCGGAGAACAATGAACTCGGCGTGATGTTGCCCAATACGCCTTTGCATCACTTGCTATTCGCGGCCGGCGCGCCGGAAATTCTGGTCATGACGAGCGCGAATCGCTCGAGTGAGCCGATCGCTTACGATGACGAAGACGCCTTGCAACGTCTTGCAGGAATCGCCGACTCATTTCTGATTGGGCAGCGGCCCATCGCGCGCCGAGTAGACGACTCCGTGGCCCGAGCCGGCGTCTTCGGTCCTATGATTTTGCGCCGTGCCCGGGGTTACGCTCCAGGAGCGGTTGCAGCACTGCCTGCCGAGCGCCCTATTCTCGCACTGGGCGCTGATCTGAAAAATACCATCACGCTGGTGGTGAAAGGCCAGGCCTTTGTGAGCCAGCACATTGGAGACCTGGATCATTACCAATCATTTCGTGCATTCCAAGAAACCATTGACGATCTGGTCTCAATGTACGAAGTTCGCTGGGACGAATTGCTTCTGGTGCACGATCTTCACCCGCAATATCTTTCGACGGCTCACGCCAGCACGCTCCGGTTCGGGCAAAACGCTCCGCATAGCCATGCGGTGCAGCACCACCGCGCCCACGTGGCATCTGTGCTTGCGGAACGGGGAGAGTTTAGGAAACGAGTCGTAGGGGTAAGCTTCGACGGCACTGGATATGGAGACGACGGATCGATCTGGGGAGGCGAGATCTTCGTGGGCAGCGTACAGGAGGGCTTCAGGCGCGTGGCTCATTTACGCGGCGCGGCGCTCGCGGGTGGGGATGCGGCAGCGCACTCTCCCAGTACAGGCGGCGGCTGGGTTTCTCGTCCAGGTAGATGGCTTGCCGGACGTACTTGCCGCTCCATTCGGCTTTCCGGAGCGCTACGAGAGCGCGATGGCGTTGGTACGGAAGCATGTGCGGACGTTTGCCACAACCTCTGTGGGGCGCCTGTTTGACGCCGCGGCAGCGCTTCTCGGGTTTACGCGTGAGGTCACTTTTGAAGGACAGGCCGCGATCTGGCTTGAGCAGCTCGCCCGCCGTGCGCCCTTAACGGAGCCATATGCCTTCCCGTTTATCGATGGCGAACTCGATTTTCGCCCGTTGCTGCTGGCGGTTGCCCAAGACCGGGTTCGCGGGCGCGATGTAGGGGAAATTGCTCGATCTTTCCAGCACGGGATCGCCCAGGGTTTGCGGGATGCTGTGAACGAAATCGCTAGCGATCGCGGATTGGATACGGTTGTTCTCTCCGGAGGAGTCTTCCAGAACGAGTTGCTGCTGCGAGGACTTGAAGTCTCTGCTGACAAACGGACCGCTGCAGGTGTGGACAAACCGTGCAGTTCCGCCCAACGACGGCGGCATCAGCCTGGGACAGGCGGCACTGGCGGCGTTCGGCCGCTTCGACGCCGTCCAGCGGGCGAACCCGCCACCGAGTCAAGTTATGCATGAACTTTCTATCGCGATGAGCATTGTGGAACTCGCCGAGGAAGAGGCAGAGCGCCGGGGCGTTCAGGTGAATGCCGTGCACTTGAAGTTGGGGGCCTTGTCGGGCGTGGTGAAAGAGGCTCTCCTCTCCTGTTATGAAATGGCCTGCGAGGGAACGCCGCTCCGAGGTTCGCGATTGCTGGTGGAAGACGTTCCCGTCGTGATTTTTTGTCCGAGTTGTCGAGCACGGCGCCCTGTGTGCTCGGTGCAGTTGTTTTGTTGTGCGGAATGCGGCACTCCCTGCTCTGAGATCGTGCAGGGGAAAGAACTCGAAGTAGTTGCACTGGAGATACAGGAATGCGTCCCGAACCCCGTTTGATCGAAGTCCGAAAGAATGTTCTGAAGCAAAATGACGTCGTGGCGCGGAGCCTCCGCGAGCGCTTTCGCGCCGCCGGAGTGTTCGTGGTCAGCCTGGTCTCCAGCCCGGGCTCGGGCAAGACCGCATTCCTCGAAAAAACCCTCACTCTGCTTCGGACAAATTACCGGGTGGCGGCTCTGGTCGGGGATCTCGCCACCGAGAATGACGCGCTGCGTTTGGCGCGCAGCCAGGCCCCAGTCAAGCAGATCACCACCGGGACTCTGTGCCACCTCGAAGCCGCCATGGTCCAAAGCGCTTTGGAGGAATGGGACCTCAACGAGTTGGATTTTCTCTTTATCGAAAATGTGGGGAACCTGGTCTGCCCTTCTTCTTATGACTTGGGAGAAGACCTTCGCCTCGTGCTCATTTCGGTGACCGAGGGCGAGGACAAGCCGCTGAAGTACCCGACTATTTTCAACAGCGCCGACGTAGCGGTGGTCACCAAGGTTGACTTGGCGGCTGCAGTTGAATTTGACTGGGAGGCCGCATACAACAATATCCAGGCCGTACGCCCGGGTATGCCGGTCTTCCGGCTTTCTGCCAAGACCGGGGAGGGGATACGAGAGTATTTGGAATTTATTGCGGCGCGCCTGATAGAGTTGCGGCAGGCGGCAGCCGTCTAAGCAATCGGTCTCCGTAACCGAGTTAGAACGCATGATCAGCTTTCTCTCCATCCTCGCCGTAGGATTTTTTCTGGGGATGCGCCATGCCACGGATCCGGACCACGTCATTGCGGTCACAACCATCGTCAGCAATCAGCGCAACAGCATGCGGGCGGCCCTGATCGGA
The DNA here is from genome assembly GCA_963770235.1 of uncultured Acidobacteriaceae bacterium. Lineage (GTDB taxonomy): Bacteria > Acidobacteriota > Terriglobia > Terriglobales > Acidobacteriaceae > Sulfotelmatobacter. Next base: position 214,282 of record CAVYOW010000015.1, read on the forward strand.
GCATTTTGGGGCGTTGGCCACACCGTTACCATCTTCGTGGTCGGCGCTGGAATCATTCTCTTCAACCTCGTTATTCCGGTGCGGGTCGGGCTCAGCATGGAGTTATCCGTCGCAGTCATGTTGATTATCCTGGGCGTGGTGAATGTAGCGGGGTTTCTACGCTCCATGCCAGTCGAATCGATCGACACTCATAATCGAGCGGAAGTCATGCACTCCCACCCCCACAGCCACGGGGATTACGTCCATAGCCATCCCCATACTCACCTACCCGAGTCCCATCCCCACGCGCCCGACCACACACCGCTGGCCTGGATGGACCGGGCATTTGGCAGGATCGGGCTGTATCAATATCTTCGACCGTTCGTGGTGGGCGTGGTTCACGGACTTGCGGGTTCGGCGGCAGTGGCGTTGCTGGTCCTCACTACGATTCGAAACGTCCATTGGGCGATCGCCTATCTGCTGATCTTTGGAGTGGGCACTATTGCGGGCATGATGCTGATCACGATGAGCCTGGCCTCCGTGTTCACGATGGCGGGAAAGGGTCGTCAGAAGTTCTCCCGTCGGCTGGCATTCGCCTCGGGCCTGCTGAGTCTTGGCTTCGGTCTTTTTGTGGCTTACCAGATCTGCTTTGTTTACGGCCTTTTCACGACCCATGCGCGATGGGTGCCGCAGTAGGACATACCTTTGTGCCCGAAGGATCTGGAATCAGTTCCCTGCCCCTTTTAACCCAAGCATTATGAACTTTAAAAGATGCTCGCATCTATCTGAAACTGCGCAGGTTGTGCCGATTCACAAGGAATTGATCGGTTGTTTGAGGTTAACCTTTGTAGAATCCAACCATGCAAAGCAGCTTCGATCCATTCGTTCTTAGCGTCTTGACACCTGAGTCGGAGGGTGGCAAACTAGTAGACAGAGCCGCTCTTCCCCCGAGAGAGAATTCGTCAGCTTTAGTTCAAACTCCCTTCCGCCTACTCTAGGTTCGGCAACATTAGTGAAATCCCAACGTCAATCACCGGTCAAGCACGGAACCTCAGCAGTGGAGCCGTATGCCTTCCCGGCGGATACTGCGCACAATGCCTCGACGTCCAGCAGCGCGAGATTTTCTCAGCCGTCGGTGGTCCCGAGCCGGGCTAAGTCAGGTGGTCGAGAAAGCCAGGCAGCTGATCAGATAGTGCCGGCGAACCCTGCGCTCGATTTGGCGCTGGAGCAAATCACCCGCCAAGCACGCGTTTCCACGTGTGCGACCGGCGCCTTCATCGGTTTGTTACGCGATGGCCGGATGGTTTATTTTGCGATGAAGGGATCGAACTGCGCTGACTTTGTCGCCTATTTGCAGCGCGATCCACGACTGGTGGATGGTTGCCTGCGTACAGCTTCGACACAGTTCTGTCGCAATTCCGATAGCAGCAGTGATCTCGATGTATCGCTTTGCCGCAGCCTGGGCGCTGTCTCTATTCTGCTTGTCCCTGTGCTCAAAGAAACGGAAGAGCAACTGGGCGTCCTCGGCATTTTCGGTCCTCAACCCGATGCATTCGCGGCTGCCGATCTTGTGGCGATCCAGTCGCTCGCGCGTCGCGTCGCTGACACGGTTGCGCAGATGGATCGGCTTGCATACGACGTCGCTCCTGTTCCTGTTCCGACGCTAGACAGCAAGATATCGCTCCGCAGCCGCATCGAGTACGTAAAAGCCGGAGTATTTACACTCGCAGCCGGAGCACGAGGCTCGCTGGGAACCGCCCTGATGGTGGGCGCTTTGCTTCTCGTCGGTTGGGCACTCATGAGAAGTGATGCTCGCGAAAGGCTACGCCCATCCGCCCGGAATTCTGCCGCCGCTGGGCCGCAATCTTCAGCAACTGCGCAACTTTCGGCCGCTCCTGGTCCGTCATTCGTTGGCCGAGCGACCCCGGCAGTCATCGTCCCGGTTCCAGCCACGACTTCAAATCCGGTGCCAGTTCGCGCGAAACACCATGTGCCTGACTTGGAGGTCGAGAAAACATATGATCGCGAGCCACCGGGAATCGTGCTGTTTGGCACAGAAGCGAAGCACGCGTCAACGACGTCAAATGATTCGAGTGCAAGGACTGCCTCTGCATCATCGCCTCCCGTCATCATTGGAGAGCGAACGGCCCTAGAGCAGGTCGTGGACCGTATCGAGCCCAAATATCCGGACGAGGCCAAGGCACATCACGTGCAAGGATCCGTGGTGCTCGACGTTCTTGTTGGTAGGGATGGAGGAGTCCAGAAGCTGAGCCGTGTGCAGGGAGATCCTGGGCTGATGGCTGCGGCTGCAGACGCGGTCAGGCAATGGCGATTCAAACCGTTCATTCGGAATGGAAGACCCGCCAGCTTTGAAACTCACATCACTTTAACGTTCGCATTGCCATGAGACTACGGCCACAACGGCGTCACATACGAGCGGGGGGTCGCGGTCTAGTTGTGTGTTCCGTTACTACTGTATTCGTGGCGTTTTCCGTATTTGCTTTTCCCCTTCTTCTGCTGGGCCGCGGCCCATCGGAGCAGGGGTCGCATCAGGAACTCCAGAGCTTCCGGATCTCCGCGACAGTGATTCACCTAAAACTCTTGCTGAGCGATGGCCCACCTGCGATAGAAATCATAACGACGGCTCCAGTGAGCCCGAAGATCAGCAAGTTAGATGGGCCCATGCGCCTGGTTATCGATTTGCCGAACACAAACATGTCTGTTGCTCGCAAACTGGTGCCGGTGGAGGGTCAGGACGTCAGCGCAATTCGCCTCGAACTGAACGCCACAAATCCGCCGCTGGTCCACGTGGAAGTCGATTTACGCAAGCCGATGGACTACACCTGGGAGTCGGCTGGAAATCGCCTGTTGGTGAGCCTGCACGCGGTCGCTGCCAAATTGGCGCCCGCGTCGGCTCCAATTGATGCCGTAGACCTTAGCAACGTCGTACCTGTTGACCGGCTGGCCGTCGGGCGCTTCTGTCACTGCCTCGTCCGACACAACCGTGCTGCGCTTGCGCCACGGCGGAGATTTTTTTGTCTGCCCGCGCACCACAGTCTCGGTTACCCATTCTCGGAATGGTCCCGACATGATGCTAGCGATCGGCACCGGCGCCCTGGAGGCGCATGTCACTCTGGACAATTCTGCGGACGAAGTGATCACCCCGGATTTCCGCATTCTGCTTCGTGGTCCGGGGAAGTTCGACTATGCGATCCGCGCCGATTCGCAGGGCAACACGTGTGTCCGAACTCTTCCCGGGAACACATCTTCGGCAATCATTTACGAACTCACGGGAGACGGAACGTTTGAATTCCAACCGCGGGATCAGATCATTTTTCACTCAGGACGCCTAAATCCCGAGGATACCGCTCTCCACTCCGGGTCTGCACTCGTCAGCGATACGATCCTGCCTGTGGAATGCGGCTGCCCTCCGCCTTCTGCCCCGCCCCCGGTCCTTTTGGCCTCTAACGCGGATGCGAGTGGACGACCAGACCCGGAAAGAACTTCTTCCGCTTCCCTTACAGGGCCAGCCTCGGCGCCACCCCAAACCGAACCTTCACGGGAAGCGACGGCAGCCACCAAGTTCCCTGATCCGGGAGTGGAGATGCCAAAACTGCCGGTATATCTGCAGGATCAGCCTCACGCGTCAGCGGAGGCTACCCTAACCTTCACCCCCTCCCAAACGTTCACCGCACCTCTACCGTTATCAACCCGCCCTACGCCATCTCCAATCACGGCTCTGCCACCTCCGGTTCCGACGCAGGAACAAGCGCCTGTGGCACACAAGAGGCGGTTCGATCGCGTGCGACATTTCTTTGCAAAGATATTCGGATAACCGACGCTCGGGCCGCCAGTACCTGCTTTCGTGCAAGGCCGTAAAGTAGCGACGCCAGGGGCCTCAGAACCGCCAAAGGCAACACTTTTCGGCCAAATCTATTAAGATGCTAGGGGTCCCGCGCCGAGGTTGCGCCATGGAGATCCCCGCTACACCGAAGAAACTGGCAGGCCGCTACGAGGTCAGGGAGATCCTCGGCCAGGGCGGGATGGGCCTCGTTTACCGGGCCTACGACACGGTGGTGCGCCGGGAAGTAGCGGTTAAGACCATCCTCGACATCCCTGATCCGGCCTCGCTTCAGTTGTTTTACAAAGAATGCGATGTGCTCGCTTCCATGAGCCATCCCAATATCGTCGAGATCTTCGACATCGGGGAGTTCGAAGAAGACGGCAAGAAGAAACCCTACTTCGTCATGCCGCTGCTGCCCGGCACCACGCTGGAACATTTCATTCGCAAAGCCAGTCATCGTCTCACCGTCGAGCGCACCGTTGACATCATTTCCCAGACCTGCCGCGGCTTGCAGGCGGCCCACGAACGCGGTCTTGTGCACCGCGATCTAAAACCCAGCAATATCTTCGTGATGGAAGACGACTCGGTGAAGATAATCGACTTCGGGGTGGCTCACATGGCCGATGCCCATACCACCCGGGCGCAAAGAGGCACTTTGCTCTACATGTCTCCGGAGCAGATCGAGCTGAAAACGCTAACGCCGGCCTCCGACATTTTTTCTCTCAGCGTGGTCTGCTATGGAGCCATGACCGGCCGGAACCCCTTCCAGCGCGCCCGAGCCGATGAGGTGGTCGACGCAATTCTCCACCACATCCCGCCTTTGGCGGCGGAACTGAATTCCTCCGTAAGCCAGCCGGTTAGCCGCGTGCTGCACAAAGCGATGGCCAAGCAGTCCTGGCATCGTTTCGCGAGCGCTCGCGACTTTGGCGAGATGCTCAACAAGGCACTGCACAACGATCCTATCGAGTTTTTCGATCCGGAACGTACTCGGCCGCGGCTGCAACGCGCCACCAAGGCGCTGGAAGAAGGCGATTTTCAGTTTGCGGGAGAAATCCTTGGCGAACTCGAGGCCGAGGGCCACATGGATGAGTCCATACGCTCGCTGCGCCAGCGGCTCGACGGCGCAGTCCGGCGCAAGACTCTTTCCCAATTGCTTGAGGCCGCCCGCGCGCGGTTTGAAGAAGAGGAAGACCCGCTGGCTCTGCAGAAGTTGCAGGAAGCTCTACAAATAGAACCGGACAACGCCACCGCGTTAGCGCTGAAGAGCCGGATTGAAAACCGGCGCAGCGAGCGCCAGATCGATAACTGGTATCGCCTGGCCCGGCAGCACATTGAGAATCACGCCTATGCCCATGCCCGTGAGGCTTTGCAGAATGTTCTCCAGCTCCGGCCCAAGGAGGCTCGCGCGCTGCAGTTGCTGGCGGAGGTCGATCGCCAGGAACAGGAATACAAGAAACTTCGCCAGGAAAAAGAACAACTCCATCGTGCCGCCATGGACGCCTGGCAAAAGGGCGACGTGAGCAACGCCCTAGCCAAGCTGGGAGTGGTGCTGGATCTCGACCGTCGCGCCCCGGATTCCGTGAATCGTGAGGGCAGCGCCAACTACCAGAGCTTCTACAACGAGGTGCGTTCCGAACACGACGCGATGAACACGGCGTACGCTGAAGCGCGGAGAAGCCTCACCGAGCAAAACTTCGGCAAGGCCATGATTGCGTGTCAGGCGTATTTGACCAAGTACCCGACCAATGCCATCTTCCAGGCTCTCAAGTACGACATCGAGGAACAGCAGCGGCAGGAGCTTTCTGCTTTTATCGCCTCCGTCGATCGCAAGGTAGAGTCTGAACTGGACCTGGACAAGCGCGTGAACATTCTGCGTGAGGCACTCGATCAGCATCCCGGAGAATCGCACTTTGAACGTGCCTTGCGCCTGGTGCAGGACAAGCGTGACCTGGTCAACTCCATCGTCGCCCGGGCCCACCTTCATGAAGAACAAGCGGCGTATAGCGATGCGCTGAACGACTGGGAGATCCTTCGCACCATTTACAACCAGTATCCCGGCTTGAGCTTCGAGGTTGAGCGCCTGCAGAAGAGGCGCGATCAGCAGGCCCGGATCGAATCGAAAACCCGTCTGGTCGAACAGGTTGACACCTGTTTGCATTCCAGCGACTACGCCCGGGCGCTGGATCTGTTGCAAGGCTCAGCCGCCGAGTTTCCGAACGATGTGGAACTGACGGAATTAGAGAAACTTGCTCAGGATGGCGTAAGAAGAGCGGCCGAAGCCCAGCGCCTTATGGCTGAAGGCCAGGAGTTGTGCGCCCAGCATGACCCGGCCTCTGGCATCAAACGGTTGCGCCAGGCCTTTGAGCTGGATGAGAACAATTCTCTGGCCCGGGCGGTTCTGGCCAATGCCCTGGTCGAACAGGCGCACTCCATCGTAGAAGGCGATTGGCGGGAAGCCGAGAGCCTGGCACGGGAAGCTCTCGACTTGAACCCAGGGCATCCCATGGCCAAGACCATTCGACTTCTGATCCTCGATCGGAAACGGGAAACTTACGTCGAAGAATGCGTTTCACTGGCACGAAAGCTGCAGGCCGCCGCCGATCTGATCGGGGCTTTGTCCCGGATCGAAGAGGGACTAACCGTTTATCCGCGCGAGCCCCGGTTAATTCAAATTCAGGAGGCCGTCCAGCGGGACCTCCAGACCCAACGCCGCCATGCGCGCCGCCGCGACCTGGAAGAGCTCCGACGGATGGAGAGTGAAATCGATGTTGCCACGGATGCTGCATCGAAGCAGGCTTTAGGGGGACGAGTGCGGGTGGTGGCGGAGAAATACTCGAAAGACGGAGAAATCCTGTCCATAGCGAATGGGTTTCTGCATCGCCTGGGCTTACTCGAAGTGATCCGAGAAAATCCGCCCAGAGCGCCCGAGAGCGACAGCGCGACCTTGACCTACACTACTGCGCCAGCCAGTGCATCTGAGTCCGCATTGGCCGGGACCAATGTCCCCGCCTCGCCCGTTCCGCCGCTTCGACCGGCGGTGCCAGTCGGGGCGTCCACAACCAAGCCGCCTGCAAGCCCGCTCAAAGCCGCGTCTCAGTTCTTGTCTATAGCTGCGCGATCTATATCTACGAGCCTCAAGCAGCTCGCGAGCTCACTGCAGCCTTACAGACCCCCCCTGCTTGCCGCAGTGCGGCTTTATAGAAAGCCTATTCTCGTTTCCGCCGCCGCAATAATCCTGGTCGGGGCCATCATATTTCTTTTCCCACGAAGACATCCCGAACCCGTAGTCACCCAGCCGGCCGAACCGCCGCCCGTAGTCGCGGCTCCGGTAACGCCCCCACCGGAGCCAGTTCTGCCGGTGGTAAAACTGTCTTCCGACGCCGGCGCGGGAAAAGTGACATTCGACGATCAGCCGCCCGCGGAATTTCAGGATGGACAATGGGCTCTCGACAAAATCCCCGCGGGGCAACACAAGCTGAAGATCGAGGAACCGCAGGGAGAAGCATCGTTTACCTTCTCGACCGATGCGGGAGCACTTCCAGTTGTTAACGGTCGCATCGTCTCTAAGGGGGTAATAGCGGTAGTTGTGAGCAGTATGGCCGACCATCTTCGTGTGTATTCCAGCGATCCCGCGGCCAGGGTTAGCGTCGATGGCAAGGCTCTTCTCGACGTTGGGCGAGACGGTCTCGACCTTCCATCCATCTCAGCCGGCGCTCACGAGCTTGCCCTAAGCCGAGGTCAGGATGAATACAAACTCGACATTGATGCGGGGACAGCGCCCACCTTGACTGCGTTCCTCGAGTCCGGCCGGAATCTCGGCACCCTCGTTGTGGTTACCGGTCAAGACGAGGCTAGAGTCTTTCTCAACGGAAAACTTCAGCAGCAACTCACCCAAGGTGGTCAGTTGCGCATCCCGAATCTCGAACTCAAGGACTACGTTGTCCGAGTCTCCAAGAGCGGTTTTCAGGATCTTCCCGAACAGAGGATCCGGCTTCGCAAAGGCCAGGGCAAACTGATCTTCAACCTCCAACCCGTCCCTCTTTTGGCTTCGCTGACCATCCAGGGCGGAGTTCCAGGAACCACGGTTGTGATCGATCAAACTCCGGCAGGAACGGTTCAGTTCGATGGAACGCTCACCGTGGCGACAGTCGCTCCCGGAGATCACATCGTCGAACTGCGCAAAGACCGGTTCAAGTCAAAACAGATCAAGCGACACTTCATGGCAGGAACAGCGGTATCCCTGGCGGCCGCAGATATGGCACTGGACGCCGCGCCGGGCGAGTTAAAGATAACCTTCACGCCAGCCGACGCTCAGGTGACCCTCGCCAAGGCGGGAGAGAGTCCCGCGAAAGTAAGCAGCGGCGGCACGCTCAGTCTGGCCGCCGGTTCCTACACTCTCACGGCCAAGACTCCAGACAACGTCACTCGCTCGTCGACCGTGGAAATAACTGCCGGTCAACCCAAGAGTTTGGACTTGAATCTCGCCCCTAGCGGCATGTCCAAGTGGGAGGATCCCACAGGCTGGAAACAGGAGAACGGTTCCTTCATTCACAAGGGCGGCGATTTCGTGATGTACAGCGTTTCTCCCACGTCAGGCACGTTTGTTTTTTCGACTATGCTCGTCAAGGGTCGACGCCTGCAGTGGCTGCTCAACCGCACTGACGCCAACAACTATGTCCTCTTCCAGATGGACGACAATAACTTCTACCGCACGGTTGTCCGAAACGGTCAGAAGGGAGACGAAACCAAAATCCCACACAGGGGAGAAAAAAAGAGCTTCCAAACCCTTCAGATCCGTGTGGGTCCGAATGAGATCGTCCACCAGATCCGGCAAGGCGACAGTTGGGTGGTTCTGGATCGCTGGACCCAGTCTGGAACAAATTTGAGTCTCGGCAGGTTTGGTTTCTACATTCCGGGAAGCGATCAGGTCGCACTCTCCAGCTTCGGTCACTACGCCGATTTCAGCCTGCGGTAGCAGCCAGTCGTCTTGAGAATCCGCCCTGACCGCAGCGATGTGGCGAAAGTTGAAGAGCTACTCGTCCCGATTACCACGCTCTATGCCTTTCCATCTGTCCGTGGTCACCGCGGTTCTGTTCCAGAGACAGCTTAATCGCGGCGTGCAACCTGGCTTCGTCGTCTTCGTAAAGTCTCACGAACTTGAAAGGCTGAAGACTCCAGGAGATGGGACTCAACATTTCCGCCGCGCCCTGCACCGATCCTCCGCTGGTCAGAAACATCAACCTTACCTGGGAACCCTGATCCACAGGCTGAGACAAGCAGAGCAAGCCACCGGTGAGAGAGATGATCTGCAATTTACCTCGCAGACGACGACCGTCCATGCATCGAAGCACAGCGGGAGTAGTCTCCGAGAACGATGTCCGCGGGGGGCGCGGTGACACTTGCGGTAAAGGGAAGTACGGCATGGGGGCCGAGTCGAGTATGTACCCCGTTCACAAAGAGTGGGGGACAACGGAACGACTAATCGCAACCCGGCAGGCATCTGCCGCCAGTAACCGATCAGTCCGTCGCATTATGCTCCAGTCATATTCATAAGCAGTGCCGCAAAGCGGGCATATCTGGTAGTGACGGCCATTGGCGTCGATGCGGGGCCAGGTGAAACGATGTGAGCAACCTTGTCCGAGAAGCCGCTTCAAGAAATTCATTCCTTCACCCCTTCATTATGCCTTCTCCACGTCTCGAGCCATCGGCTGAAGAACGGCTTAGGCTGTTTGTCCAGTAGATTCCGAAGTGTGGATAAGAGAATCTTTGGCGGCTGGGACTTGGACAGGAAGGTATCCACCGCCTGCAACTTCTTATTCGGCAGCGGTCCGTAGGCGGACAACAGCATGATCGGGACGTGCGACTTGACGCGCTTCATCTTCGCGGCAACCACATCACCGTTCATTCCCGGCATCTGGTAGTCGAGGACCACCGCGTCCACGGGGTGCGAGAGGAATAGCTTCAGCCCCTCGTCGCCGCCGGTCGCCTCCAGGACTTTATAGCCGTCGTTTTCAAGCAACATCTTACGGCCTATGAGTCCATTCAGGTGGTCGTCAATGCAGAGAATTGTTGCTTTGAGCCCAGACATCACTGCTTCCACATCTCCGCTTCGGCCAGGGTTAATTGTCTTGCAGAGGCGCGCTTCTGTCCGTGGGCGGATCAAAGCGGCCTATTGAAGTGGCGGGCAAACTCATTTGACTACGCCTGGAACATGCTTTCAAATTACGAACGTCCACTCGGGGGCCAGTTACCGGAAGAATCGTGGAAGCCCACCGACTCTCGAGGCGGCACTTCACTTGTCCGACCTTACCATCTGGAATTCACGGCACTGTTTACGCACGGGCTTGTGTACGCCTGGTGGCCCCCACCAGGGGCGCTAGTCGCCAGTCCTGATGGCCTCACCGCGTTTCAGCGTCCGGTCAAAGAACTCGGCAGTCGCGGCGTAAGCCCGCACCCAGTCTCGCCACATCAGAAACCCGTGGATCTCATCCGGCAGGATCAGTTGTTCGAAGGGCACGTGCTGCGCCCGCAAACGCTGCACCAGGTCCACGGTTTGGCTGAAGGGCACGTTGCGATCATCGTCGCCGTGGATGAGCAACACCGGCGACTTCCACGTGCCCACGTAGGCATCGGGCGAGGAATCCCATGCCAGCTTCACCGCAGCGTCGGCGTCGGGCGGGCGCAGTGCCAGATTGCCGAAGTAGGGCCGCTCCGTGAGAAAGACGCTCCAGTCATGCACGCCGTGGAAATCTACCCCCGCCTTGAACAGATCTGAATTGCGGGCCAGACCCATGGCGGTCAGAAAGCCGCCGTAGGAACCACCCCACAACCCAATCTTGTCACTGTCAACTTCCGGAAGCGATTGCAGATACCTCCCTGCCGCAACTACGTCTTTGTATTCCGCCGCTCCGCGCCAGATGGTGTTAGGCGCTTCGCGAAACGCGCGTCCGTACATAATGCCAAGCCGGTAGTTCACCGACAACACGGCGTATCCACGGCTGGCCAGGTACTGATTCTCGGCGTAAGCGTTGTGGTAGTAATCCATGTAGTGGAAGCCCAGCATCATCTGGCGGATAGGCCCGCCGTGCATGAAGACCAGCCCGGGGACCTTTCCCTTCGCGTTCGGCGGCAGAAAAAGCTGGCCGTGCAGCGTGACTCCGTCGTCGCTCTGGAAAATCACCTGCTTTGGCGTCACCAGCGATGCCGAGGGAAAGTCAGACGGCAGAGCCTGTTTGGCGATCATTTCGCGGCCCTTTGCGGTAACTTCATACGGCATGGCTGGCGAGGTTGCCGTGGAGCCCAGGCAAAGAATGCTCTTGCCGTCGCCGGTTTGAACGGGAGACCACTCGATTGTCTCGCCGCCGGTCAGCGCCTGCTGCGGCATGCCGCCGGCGATCGCCACGCGCCACAAGTGCCGCCGGTCTACATCGTCCTGGTTCGAGGAATAAATCACCCAGGCCTTGTCCGCGCTAAGCGTGACGTCTTCCACGTCAAAATCGCCAGGCGTGAGCAGAGTGGCCGCGCCTCCGCCTGCGGCAACTGAGTACAAGTGATTGCGGCCATCCTGCTCCGAGGCAAATACCACTCGTGCCATCGGCAGCAACGTTGAGCGAGCCATCTTCGGTGAGCTCGGGCAGAGAATCCTCGAGCTTGCCGCCACTGCGCCATAACAAGCGGCCCGTGCCGCTGGCGGCATCGGCAATCCACAGCGACCAAGGCAGCGGGCGCACCGGAATCAGCGGCATCTTCTGCTCGTCGCCCGGCGGTGCGCACGAAGACAATCCACTTGCCGTCAGGCGACCAGCGCGGCATGGAATCCTTGTCCACGCTCGGCGCCAGGTAGCGGATGGAGCCGCCATCGAAGTCGTAAATGGCAACGAGGCTATGACCGTCACGCTGGCTGACGAAGGCGATGTGTTTGCCGTCGGGCGACCACTTCGGCTGATCCGCCGCTCCGCGCACGGTAGCCAGTTCCTTGGCTTGCTGTTTTCCATCAACACTGGACAGCCACAACTTCTTTTTCGCGGACCACACCGCCCACTTGCCGTCAGGCGAAATCTCAATGTCTTCGCAGCCCTCTTCCGGGCAACCCATGTCGCCCAACAGCCGTGGCGCGGCGTCTTTGTCTTTCGCATCCACATCCAGCGCAAAGACCTGCTGCTTGGCGCCTTTCGTCCAGCTCTCAGGATTGGCGCTCTCCTGGGCCCCGTTCAACTCGCTGCCCACGGCAAAGACCGCGGTCTTGCCGTCGGGAGTGAGTCGCAGGCTGGCGATGGGCTGGCCGTCGTCTGCGCCGTAGTGAGTCACTGGACGCGCGGTGTGAACGAAGTCGGGGCCGTCGGCGACCCACACGTTGCGGACCCCTCTGGAATCGAATACCCAGGCCACGCGGCTGCCGTGCGCGGCCGCCACGAGGTTGGTGGGGAAAGGCGAGCTCATGACCTGCTCCAGAGTGAACGGGGATTGCGCCCATAGCAGCGGTGGTACAGCCCGGGATCAAACCAAACAAGATGAAACCGAGGAGCGATGTGGAAAGTAAGTTTGGCAAGTGGCATAGGACGCTAGAGTAAGCGAAAGCCGACCGGGTTGCCAATAGCGGTGGTGGACTTTGCCGACAAGGTCGGGCGTCTTCAAAAACGGTCGGGGACGCCGACCTTGCTTTCCAAGTTCTGCGAGGAGAGTTCACGGCAGAGTGCTGCGCCTCCGGCAATGCCGGCATCGGCACCGTAGTGGGCCGTCACCAGCGGGACTTCCTGGCAGTGCGAATTGACGCACCAAGCAGGCAGCCGATCACGTATTTCTCCAAAGAACGGTTGCAGCATGGAGGCTGCGCCGCCGCCGATAATCATGACGTCGGGTTCGAGCAGGTCCACGATATTTCCCAGCCACACGGTGAGAAACATCGCGGTTTCCTGTAAAACCTCTTTGGCCAGCGAATCGCCGGCAAGATAAGCTCGACCCACCATCTCACTCGTGATGTGGTCGATCCGGCCGCCGGCTTGTTCCAGGATGGAAGAGGGGCGGCCGGCGGCGATTTTTTCGGAGGCGCGTCGAGCAATCGCGGGCCCGGAAGCCAGGGCTTCGATGCAACCCAGCTTGCCGCATCCGCAGCGCGGGCCGCGATAGTCGATGGTCATGTGGCCGCCCTCGGCGGCGGCTCCCGTGCGGCCGTGATAGATGCGGCCATCGAATACAATGCCGGTTCCGATCCCGGTGCCGATGGTGGCGCAGAAAATGTTACGATAACCGCGCCCCGCGCCCCACAAGGCTTCCGCCAGGGCGGCAGCGTTGCCGTCGTTATCGACTCGAACCGGCAGGCGATAGGATTTCGATATTAGAGTCAGCCAGGGGGAAATTGCGCCAGCCGGGGAGATTCGGAGGATTGATGACAACGCCGGTTCGCGGATCGAGCGGACCGGGAGCGCAGATCCCAATGCCGGCGATTAAACCCTGCAATTCTGGTTTAGGGCTCGGTCGCGGCGCGAACCGAGTCGATCGCGGAGGTCACGGCAGCCAAACCCGCGGCTGCCTCCGTTGCCACCATCGGGGTGCGCGTCTGGTGGGAAATTTCGCCTATGGAGTCTACGAGGCCAGCGGCCACTTTCGTGCCGCCGACGTCCACGCCGATGAAATATGGGTCTGAAACTTGCATCATGCAATTCGCCTAGAGTCTCTGGCTGCGCACGCGCGAGCATTCGGCTGTTCGGTAGGGAAAGCCGCGCAGCGACGAATAAGACTATACAGGAGAAGACGAATCCAATCCCGTAACATTCTCAGGCAGTCGGAAAGAGCTTGCGGTTAACAGGGGCATACGGCTAACACTTTCGCCGTCAGTCCGGTCCAATACATGGGGGATATGAGACCTTGAACATCCGGGAGGTGTTGCGGCAGACAGCCACGTTCGATGGCGGCTCACAGACTGCGGAGCTTCCTGACGATGTTCGGGATCATCTGGGGTATCACGTCCGTCATTTTGCTGGTCGGCCTCGGAAAGGGATTCAGCCGCGACCAGAAAGAACGCCTGAAGACAATCGGTGTCGATCTGGCCATTATCTGGGGTGGACGAACCAGTGAACAAGCGGGAGGATACGCTGCCGGCCGCCCGGTTCGGCTCTCGATCAGCGATGCCTACCTGATCAAGCAGGAAGCCTATCTGATCAAGACCGTCAGCCCGGAACTGAGGCGAAGCGTGGCCGAAGTGAGCCGTTACAATGCCGCATCGCGCCCCGTGCGCGGTGTATGGTCTGATTACCAACGCTTCCGCTCGCTCAAGGTGCAGGAAGGCCGATTGATGACGGACGACGACGACAAGGAAGGCCGGCGCGTGGTCCTGCTCGGCGTGGAGTCCCGCGACCAGCTGTTTCCCGGCAAGCCTGCCATCGGTGAGGCACTGATGATGAATGGCTCGCCCTACACCGTCATCGGCGTACTCGAGAAGAAGAAGCAGAATGGCAGTTACGGGAGCGGACCTGACAATACCCAGCTCTTTGTTCCTTACGCATCCATGGCCCGTGACTTTCCTCCCCCGGAGCGGCCTGGCATCTCCAAGGGGTGGATCAATAACCTGGTGGTTGAAGTCGCCGATCCGGAACATCATGAAGACGCGATGCGCCAGCTTTACCAGATTCTGGGTCGCGAGCACCACTTCGATACCAGCGACAAGGACGCGCTTTTCATCTGGGACACCCTGGAAGGTTCGAAGCTGGTGGAGCGAATCTTCGACATTATGACCATCTTCTTCGGCGCGGTGGCTCTGATGACGCTCACGCTCGGCGGGATCGGAGTAATGAACATCATGCTGGTTGTGGTCACCGAGCGGACTCGCGAGATTGGTGTCCGAAAATCTTTGGGGGCGACGGCCGACGACATCCGCAACCAGTTTTTCGCCGAATCCGCCGCGCTAATGATGGTTAGCGGGGCCGTCGGTTTCGGCATAGGAGTTGGGAGCTGCATGGCGATGAACCAGTTGCCGTTGCCGGACTTTGTTCCGCATCCCGTGATCTCTCCGCTGGCGATTGTGGCGTCGCTGTTGACGCTCGGATTGATTACGGTGGGCGCGGGAATGTATCCGGCGCAGCGCGCCGCAGCGCTCAGTCCAATCGAGTGTCTGCGCCAGGAGTAGCCAATGCAGATAAAAGAACTGATCCTGCAAAGCTGGGACGCCCTGACCCGTAACCGTCTTCGTTCCATCCTGACTATGATGGGCATCGTGTGGGGATTGACGACTGTCGTCCTCCTGCTGGGTTACGGCGAGAGCGTAAGCCAGGGTGTGCTCAATGCCTTCATCGGCATCGGAAACAGCGTCATCATGGTTTGGGAGGGTCAGACCAGTATGCAGGCCGGCGGCGAGCGCGCCGGCAAGCGCATTCACTTCAAATACGAAGATATTCAGGCCATCCGCGACGAAGCTCCGCTGGTTCGTCTGGTCAGTGCGGAATGGGACGACCCGTTCGCTTACAAGTACGGCGACAAAGTGATCTCCGTCCAGACAAAAGCGGTGCAGTATCCCTATCACGAAATGCGCAAGCTGAATATCGCGGAAGGCCGTTACTTCGAAGAGAGTGACTTCAGCGACCACCGTCACGTTCTAATCTTCGGACCCAATGCAGCTCAGAAAGTGTTCGGCGGTCGTGATCCTGTAGGCGATCATGTGACCATCAACGGGGAAACCTGGGATGTAATCGGGTTGCTCCAGCTTAAGATCCAGGATTCGTCCAACAATGGTCCTGACAATGAGAATGTGTTCATGCCCTTCGAGAGCATGAGGGATATCAACGACGAGCGCGATCCCCATATGATTGTGTTTCAGCCGGTCACGCCGCTGCTCCATAAGGCAGCGCTAGCGCAGGTACGGGAAGTGCTCGCCCGGCGCCACAATTTCAATCCCAAGGATGACAAGTCCACTCCCGAGTGGGACACCGTGGATGACACCAAAGACATTGAACAGTTTGGAATCGCGCTTCGCCTCATTCTGGGGTTCATCGGGGCGCTGACGCTGGGAGTCGGCGGCGTGGGCGTGATGAATATCATGCTGGTGAGCGTCACCGAGCGCACGAAAGAGGTGGGTTTGCGCAAGGCACTTGGCGCGCGCAATCGCGACATTGCTTTTCAGTTCCTGGTGGAGGCCCTGGTGCTCACCTTCGTTGCCGGTGCGGTGGGAATGCTGGTTTCTGTAATGTTGGCGCATGCGATCCCGCCCATGCCGCTGTACTCCGACATGTATAAGACGGCGAATCACGAGGGCGACATCTTCCTGAAGACAAATTTCAGCGTGATGCTGACGGCATTCCTGATTCTTGCTTTCGTCGGCGTAGTAGCGGGCATGTGGCCCGCGTTAAAGGCCGCCGGCATGGAACCGGTGGAGGCTCTGCGGTACGAGTAGGCCGAAGAAAATCCCCGGAGCTATCGCCACATTCTGACGCGCGCAGGGATTGAGTTGTATGATTCTGGCATTGTTATGCCGTGTCACTCTCCAGCTTCCGCATACCGCGCCAAGAATAAAGATCAGGAACTGATTCAGATCGTAGACTCCGCCTTAGCGGAGGCGGCGGGCCGCAGCGGCGAGTGGCTGGTCTGCCGCCCCGGGTGTACGCAGTGCTGCATCGGAGCATTTCCCATCAATCAGCTCGATGCTATGCGATTAAGCCGAGGACTTGCCGATCTTGAATCGGGCGCGCCCGAGCGCGCTAACCGTATACGCGAACGGGCGCGCGAAGCAGTTGCCCGCTTGTCGCCGGACTTTCCCGGCGATGCCGCGAGCGGAGTGCTCGACGAACGAGACGAAGCGGCCGAGCGCTTTGCCCATTTTGCGAACGACGAACCTTGCCCTGCTCTCGACCCTGAAACCGGGAATTGTGAACTCTATGAATCACGCCCTATGACCTGTCGGGTTTTTGGACCGCCGATCCGCTCTGAAGAGGGCTTAGGGGTTTGCGAACTCTGCTACCAGGGTGCTTCGGACGAAGAGATTGCCGCTTGCGAGATGAAACCTGACCCGGACGGCCTGGAATCCGCCTTGCTGAAAGCGCTCGAAGACAGCACGGGAACACGTGGAAACACCATCATCGCTTTTTGTCTGGCATCCTGAGCGGATTGGGAGATGAAGGATCGAGAGTTGGATTCAGCTTTTCTTTTTCTCCAACTCAGCCCATCGTGCATAAAGCCGATCCACCTTTTCCTGAGCTTCCTCCATCTCCGCGTGGGCAGTCAGGAGGCGCGGACTATCGCTGACAATCTCGGGATCCTCAAGACTGTCGCGTTTGGCTTGCAGTACCAGCTCGGCCTCGGCAACGCGCTGCTCGATCGTGTCATAATCGCGCGCTTCCAAATAAGACAGCTTCTTTTTCCCCACCGACTGCCGGGCATTCTCTGCAGAGTCCGCGTCGCGCGCCGCGGGGCGTGCATCGTTTCTCGCCGTCTGCTTGCGATCTTCCAGCCATGATTCCCATTGGGAGTAGTCGGCAAAAAGTCCCGCACTTCCCTGCCCGTCGAGCCCGAGAACAACCGTGGATACGCGGTCCAGCATGTAGCGGTCATGCGTGACCAGGACTAGTGAGCCGCGGAACTCCAGCAGGCTTTCCTCCAGTATGTCGAGCGTCGGGATGTCGAGGTCGTTGGTGGGCTCATCGAGCAGCAAAACGTCGGCGGGCTGGAGCATGAGCTGCGCGATCAGGACTCGCGCCCGTTCGCCGCCAGAAAGCCGCCCCACCGGCTGATTGAGTTGCTCACCTGCGAACAGGAACTTCGCCGCCCATGAGGCCACGTGGATCATCCGGTCCTGATACACCACGGAATCGCCTTCCGGAGCCAGAGCGCGGCGCAGAGTTACATCCGGATCGAGTTCGCGACTCTGGTCGAAATACACGATGCGCAGCCAATCCGCGCGGTAAATCTCGCCGCTTGATGGGGTTGATTCTCCCCGCAACAGGCGGAGCAGACTTGTTTTTCCGCTGCCGTTCGGCCCCACCAACCCCACCCTCATTCCGGCGGTGATCACACCGTTGAGCCCGGTAAACAGTGTGCGGCCGCCGATTTCGCAACCAACGTCTTCCAGTTCGATCAGCCGCTTAGTCTTTCGATCGGTGCCGGAGAAATCGATTTGAGCGGTCCCGCTGCGCGTCCTAGCGTTCAGATCCGCGAGCTCGCCCATTAGCTCGCCTGCCTTGTCGATGCGCGCCTTGGACTTTCTTGTTCTCGCCTTGGCCCCACGGCGAAGCCACTCGATCTCCTTATGAACCAGGTTTTCCAGCGCTTCCTGGCGCTTCGACTGCGCGTGCAGGAATTCTTCTTTCTTCTCCAGAAACCGGGTGTAGCTTCCCGAAACGCGCAGCAACCCCTCTGGATAAGTCCGGTTCAGTTCCGCCATTTCGGTGGCAACGTTTTCCAGAAAATAGCGGTCGTGACTCACCACCACGCAGGCGAATGATGCCGCTTCGAGCAAGGCTTCCAGCCACTCGATTCCCGCCAGGTCGAGATGATTCGTAGGTTCATCCAGCAGCAGGATGTCCGGTCCCTGAACCAGGGCCTCGACAATCGCGAGCCGTTTCTGCCAGCCACCCGAAAGAGCGGACGCCTCCGCTTCGAGGTTTTCGAAGCCCGCGCGCCCCAAAGTCTCGGCGAATCGAGTGCCCCGTCCCGACTCCGGCACTGCGGCTCGCTCCATCGCGTCCTGGGCAACCGAGCGGACCGTCGCTCCGCGCTTGAATTTCGAGTCCTGCTCCACGTAGCTGAGGCGGATCCGTTTTCGGACTGCGATTTCGCCGCTGTCGGGACTGACCTCACCTGCGAGAATCCGCAGCAGCGTGGATTTGCCGGAGCCGTTCGGGCCGATCAGCCCGATGCGATCGCCCTCTGAAACCGTGAAGCGGATGTTCAGGAACAGCGGATTGGCTCCAAAAGCCTTTGAAATTTCCTGCGCGTTGATGATCGGCGGCAACGACTTAGGCTCTCCCTTGACCTAAGTTGAGATTATCAGGAAAACCAGATTGCGCACCGCCTGCTCCGAGCAGCTACGTCCATTGGAGATGCTGCATGCTCTTGACCGTCGTGATTACAATGAGCTACTAGGTCTACACAGGGGCGTGAAGCAATGGACGACAGCGACCGGGATCGCTCTTTCCGCGACGAGCAGCGGCAGGAACGGAGAGCACGCCCGCGCGTCAAAGTGAAGGTTCCGGTGGAGTTGTTCGCCCCAGGCAGCGATGTTCCACAGCGGGGCGCAACCTCCGACCTCAGCGAAGCAGGCTGCTACATCGAAACGATGTTTCCATTTCCCGTCGGGACCACCCTCGAAATGAGTCTTCAGCTTGAGGGGACGCTACTGGCGGTGGGCAAGGTGGTCACCTGCGACCCGCAGGTGGGAAATGGGATCGAGTTCGGCAAAATGCTGCCCGAGGACCAAGAAGAACTTCGGGCCTACGTGAAAGCCGCGCAGCAAGCTGAGTGACTTGTCTTTCGGTCCTGAGCTTCTCCATCCAAGACAAACCTCCCAGCGACCGTTCATAATGTCGGCATGTCTACGGATAAGACCATCCGCCGCCTGAAGACCTATGCCGGTACTCAGGGATACGTCTACCAGTACTACTTCGTCGGCGAGCGCGCCGCGCTGGCCATCGATCCCGAGGCACCAGCTACGGAATTCGTCTTCGATGTCACTTCAGATCGCAAGCTGACCTACGCCATCAGTGTGTTTCTCCCCGAAACGTCAGTGACTGCATGGGCCGCAAGCCACGGACGTCCTCTGACAGAAGCGGAACAGTACGCCGCCGCCAAACTCCGCCTGTTCCGTGCCTTCGACGAACTAGAGGATGTAAAAGCCCACGGCCGCCGGCTCATCATCGACCCGGCTGTACTCGAGGAAGCCCTGGCCAGCTTGGGCGTGGAATAGAACAACGTGATCCACATCGCATCCATAACCTTTGCCCTTTCCGCCTGCCCGCCCTCTGTGCAGAATATAATGCGTGGAGGGGATGGGTCCCCCGGGTTTCCAGGCCAGGCAGTACTTGCATTAAACTCAGCGGACTCTGATACTTACATAGCCTATGGCTCTGCTTTGGTTGCGCTTCGCGCTGGCGTGCTACTTCGTCGGGCTGATCTACGCCTTTTTTGCGCTCAGCCGCACCAGCGAGCTTTTCAGCCGCATCGCGCTGCACGCTGCCAGCCTGGGCATGGTCTTCCACTTCGTCTCGCTGGTCGAGCTCTTCCTTTCGGGCCATGTAGTTTGGGCCTCGGTGCATAACGGGGAGTCGCTGCTGGCCTTCTTTTCGATGACGTTTTTCATGATTATCTATGCCATTTACCACACCACTTCGCCCGGAGTGGTTGTGTTTCCCATTGTGTTTTTCCTGACCTTTGTCGCGGCCATCGACGAGCAGCCGGTCCTGCTGACGACTTTCGTTCAGCACAAGGGATGGCTGATCGCGCACATCATCCTTATCTTTACCGGATACGCCGCCCTGGTGCTCAGTTTCGGCGCCAGCCTGCTTTACCTGCTGCAGGAACGCCGCCTCAAGGCTAAGAAGCCCAACAGCCTGATTTCTTTCTTGCCAGCGCTAGAAGTGATCGACCAGATCGGCTACCGCTCCTTGTTGCTCGGCTTTCCTTTCATGACCCTCGGTTTGATTACCGGATCGGTTGTGGCCATGTCGGCCTACGGGCACATCGATTTTGAGGATCCGAAAATCCTGTTGTCGATCCTGATGTGGGCCGTGTACATGGTCATGGTCGTCACCCGCTGGAACTCGGGATGGCGTGGCCGGCGCGCCGCCGTGCTGGCGACCTGCGCCTTCGTAGCCGCGATTGTGGCCTGGGCGGCGAATTACTTCTCAACCATCCACAGGTTTGCCGCCTCATGAGATATCAACTCATTGGCGTGAATCACCGGAGCGCGCCGCTCGAGGTGCGCGAGCGCCTGGCGATCCCGGAGTCGCGACTGGCCGATGCTTGCCGCGATCTCACCGCCCATCCCGGAATCGAAGAGGGCATGATCATCTCTACCTGCAACCGCGTGGAAGTGGTCACTCACACCACCAACGGTTCTGCCGACCTCCGCGGTTTTCTGCACGAACATTTTCACCTTAAGACGGAGGATCTCGATCCGCACCTGTATGAGTTCCGCGAGAAAGACGCTGTGCGGCACGTGTTCCGCGTGGCTGCGAGCCTGGATTCGATGGTGGTCGGCGAAGCTCAGATTCTAGGCCAGGTGAAAGAGGCATACGCCACCGCCCGAGCCGTAGGCTCGGTTCGCGGCCAACTCGATCAGCTCTTCACCCGCGCCTTTGCGGTAGCGAAGCGGGTGCGCACCGAAACGGCCGTGGGATCGTCTTCGGTCTCCGTCGCCTCGGTTGCAGTGGAACTGGCCAAGAAGATTTTCGGATCACTGCAGGGCAAGAGCGTTTTCATCGTCGGCGCCGGAAAAATGAGCGAACTCGCCGCCCGGCACCTGATGGCTCACGGTTGTGGCTCGATCTTTGTGGCCAATCGCACTTACGATCGCGCCATCGGCCTGGCGCAGAAGTTTAACGGCCAAGCCATCAAATTTGACGATCTTTACGATTCCTGCGACCGTGCCGACATCGTTATTACATCGACCGGCGCGCCGCACGCGATTTTCCGCCGCGAGCACGGCGAACAGTTCCTCGCCCGCCGTAAGAATCGGCCCATGTTCTTCATCGACATTGCCGTGCCTCGTGACGTATCGCCCGAAATGGCGAAGCTCGACGGCATCTTCACCTACGACATCGACGACCTGCAGCAGGCCGTCAGCAGCCACGTCGCCGACCGCCGCAAGGAAGCCGAACTTGCTGAAGCCATCATCTCAAATGAAGTCGAGCGCTTCGAGTCCCGCTTGCACACGCTCGACGTGGTTCCAACCATCGTTTCGTTGCAGGATCATTTGGAAGCCATCCGTCAGGCAGAAATCGATCGCGTACGCAGCCGAATGGGCCCCTTGACTCCCGAACAGGAAATGGCGGTCGAGGCCCTCACGCGCGGCATTATCAACAAGGTCATGCACACCCCGATCACCACGCTGAAGACAGCGGCGCGCGAGGCCGAGGCCACCACGGTAATCGATGTTGTGCGGAGGCTGTTCAATTTGCACGAGAAAGAAAAAGGGATGGCTTCGCAGGCTGACGGCAAGGAAGCATCGGGCAAGAATGAGCCGGAGACGGGAGTGGGATCGCGCGGTGATACCTAAACTTCGCATCGGCTCCCGCGGCTCGCAACTCGCCCTCTGGCAGGCCAACCATATCTCCGCGCTTCTGCGGGCACGCGGATGCGCAGTCGAAATCGAAATCATCCACACCACCGGCGACAAGATCACCGACGTCCCCCTGGCCCAAGTCGGCACTAAGGGCGGACTTGGCAAAGGAATTTTCACCAAGGAGATCGAAGAAGCTCTCGCTGCCGGACGCGTCGATCTCGCCGTGCATTCGTTGAAGGACCTACCCACCGAGCTTCCACCGGGATTCGAAATCGCCGCTATCACGGAACGCCAAGATCCGCGTGATGCCTTCTGCTCACGGCTTTATTCAAGGATCGAAGATCTCCCGCAAAATGCCCGAGTGGGCACCTCCAGCCTGCGGCGCCAGGCGCAACTGAAGGCCATTCGCCGTGATCTCGATATTCACCCCCTGCGCGGCAACGTCGACACCCGCCTGCGCAAGCTCGAACAAGGCGAATACGACGCCATCATTCTCGCCTCTGCAGGCCTGAAGCGCCTGGGCAAGACGGAGCTGATCAAGCAGGTTTTTCCTGCCGAAATCATGTGCCCCGCCGCCGGACAAGGAGCCCTCGGCATCGAAATCCGCGATGGCGACTCTGCGACTCGGGAACACCTGGCATTCCTCAACGACGATGCTGCGCGCGCCGCCACCACTTGCGAGCGCGCGCTGCTCAACCGCCTCGGCGGAGGCTGTCAGGTCCCCATCGGCGCCCTCGCGGAACTCCGAAATGGCAAGCTTCATCTCGATGCAATCGTCGCCGATCCTGACGGCTCAAAGCTCGTGCGCGAATCGCGCGACGGCGATCTTAATGATCCCGAGCAACTGGGCAACGCCGCCGGCGAAGCCCTGCTGCGCCGCGGCGGCGAAGAAATCCTCGAAGCCGTCTACGCTCGCGGCCTGGCCGTCCCGCCGCAGCCATGATTGCCTATAATGGCCTTGAATGAAGAGCGGCCGCGTTCTCTTGCAACTTCTCGGCGGCACCAGGGGCTCGCATGCCCTGCGCCGCTGGGTCAACCTCTGGCCGCCCTTTTTGGGCGCGGGAATTCGTATCACGCACATCGCTCCTGATATGAAGGCCGTAGATGTCGAGATGAAGCTGCGCTTCTGGAATGCCAACTACGTCGGCACGCACTTCGGCGGATCGCTCTTTGCCATGATCGACCCGTTCTATATGCTGATGCTGATGGCGAACCTGGGTCGCGACTACGTTGTGTGGGATAAAGCTGCGACCATCCGCTACAGAAAGCCGGGCAGGGGAACCGTGCGCGCCGAGTTTCGTCTTTCCGATAGCCAGATCGACGACGTTCGCGAGAAGCTGAAGACGTTGCCGAAATATGAGCCCGTCTTCTTGGTGGAAGTGAAGGACGAGGCCGGCGTTGTGATCGCGGAAGTCGAGAAAGTGTTGCACATTCGGAAGAAGACAGCAGTGGAGGCGTCCGGAAGGTAGGAAGAGAATCAATCGTGTATATTCCTGAATATTTCCGCGTGCGCGACCATGAAGATGCCATCAAGTTCATGCGCGCGAATCCCTTTGCCATCCTGATCTCATCCACCGACACGGGGCCTTTCGCCACCCACCTTCCACTCTTCGTGCTCGCCGAAAAGGATGACGAGAAGGTCGTCCTCCGCGGGCATGTGGCGAAGGCGAACCCGCACTGGCGCTATCTCGAACAGCAGCCGCAGTGTCTGGCAATTTTTCACGGACCACACTCCTACATCTCGCCCAGCAACTACACGGCGCACGAAAGTGTTCCCACCTGGAACTACGGTGCGGTGCATCTCTACGGAAATGCGCAGGTATTTTCCTCGCCGGAGGCGCTGCAGGGCATGCTCCATGAACTGATCCAAACCTTCGAGCCCGCGTATGCCGCGCAGTGGGCCAGCCTGGACGAGGGCTTCCGCCAGCGCATGCTCAAACAGATCGTGGGGTTTGAGATCGAGGTCACGAAGATGGAGGCCAAGTTCAAGCTCAACCAGAACCGCAGCCGGGAGGACCAGGAGAACGTAATCGCATCTTTGGAGAAGGCGGACGACACGGCGGTGTCCGGCGTCGCCCGCCTGATGAAAGAGCAGCGCCTTGGCCGGAGCGTGGCCGGCAAGGAAGATAAATGAAGTTGCGGCCTCTCCCCACTGCTGCGAAATCGCACCCGCTCTCCGGTGTGCGGGTGCTGGTGGGCCGCGCCCGGCATCAGGCCAGTGCGCTCTCGAGTGAGTTGCGCAAACTGGGTGCGACAGTAATTCAAATTCCGTTTATCGAGATTCGCAAACCGGCATCGTTCAAGCGGTTAGACTCCGCGCTCACTAATCTTGCCACCTACGACTGGCTCATCCTCACCAGCGTGAACGGAGTCGAGGCCATGTGGGAACGGCTGGCCAACCTGCGCCTGCCGAAAACAGGTCTCAAGCACCTGAGCATCGCGGCTATCGGTCCGGCGACGAAAAAGGCCATCGAACAGCGTGGCGGCGAAGTGGATGTCGTTCCCAAGGAATACGTCGCGGAGTCTGTGGTGCGCAGCCTGCGGCGCCGGGTAAAAGGAAAGCGGGTGCTGCTGGTGCGCGCCAAGATCGCCCGCGATGTGATTCCGCGCGAACTTCGCCGGGCCGGGGCGGAAGTCGATGTGGTGGGAGCTTACGAAACCGTTGCACCGCAATCGTCGCGCACGCGCTTGCGCAGTCTGCTGCGGAATCCGCGCCGCCGGCCGCATGTGGTGGCCTTCACCAGTTCTTCCACGGTTCGCAACTTTGTGGCTCTCCTGGGCTCAAGCAAGGCGAGCATTCAGGGCGTCAGTCTCGCATCGATCGGTCCTGTCACTTCTTCGACTTTGCGCGAACTTGGTTTGCGAGTGGACGTCGAAGCCACCGAGTTCACGATTCCCGGTTTGGTCGAGGCGATCCGGCATGCCAACGGCCAGGCCGGAATCCGCCCGCAACACGGGCCAAGAGAGCGCGGCGTTTGACATACGCATCCATTAGTCTGCTAGATTGCCGGGATGAAACCGAAGACTATTTATCTCTTACTCTGTCTCATCGGAGCGTTGCTGCCGTACTGGCAGTTCGTGCCGTGGGTTTTCGAACACGGCATGAATCTCTCGCTCTTTGTCCGGGAGCTGTTCGTGAACCGCATCAGCGCCTTCTTTGGAATGGATGTGCTCGTGTCGGCCGTCGTATTAGTCGTTTTTATGCGAATCGAGAGCACTCGCCTGAACATTCGTCGACGGTGGCTCCCGGTATTGGCAGTACTGCTGGTAGGGGTCTCGCTCGCCTTGCCTCTGTTTCTGTATATGCGAGAAGCGAGACTCGAGCAGCTCAAGCCCCTGGAAGACGGCGCGATGCCGGCATGATCCGGCGATTTTTCTACTCCGTCAGCGAGCAACTGCAATCGGCTGGGACAACGTGGGCCAGCAGAAAGTCGGCGATGCGTTTGTAGGCATCGATCTGATTCTCCACCCGGGCGAAGCCGTGCCCTTCATTCTCATAAATCTTGTAATCCACCGTGCCGCCGCGCTTCTTGATGGCGTCCACCACCTGCTGCGTTTCCGACTTGGGGCAACGTGGATCGTGCCCTCCAGCCAGCAACAGCAGCGGAGCTTTGATCTGGTCAATGAAGTTGATGGGCGAGCGGTCCTCGTATAGCGCTTTATTCTTCACCACATCGCCCATGGTTGCGAGATCAGACTGCTGCAGCACCGGATCTTCGTTCTCAATCTCAGTAAACCAGTTCACGAAGGGCACGATGGGCACGCCCGCTGCCCAAACGTCGGGCGCTTTCGTCACCGACATCATGCTGAGATAGCCGCCATAGCTTCCGCCCATGACCGCAATCTTCTTAGGATCGAGGTGGCCGGTCTGCTTGATCCAGTCGACGCCGGCCAGCACGTCCTGCAAATCGCCGCCGCCCATGTCGAACAGATTCGCCTGCTGGAATTCCTTTCCGTATCCGGTTGAGCCGCGATAGTTGGGCGCGAGCACCATATATCCCTGATTGGCCGCGTACTGTACGAAACGGTTGAACGAATTCATGGTTTGCGCAGTCGGTCCGCCGTGAATGTATACGAGGGCGGCGTTCTGTCCATTGCGCGCCATGTTGAAGGGCACGTACAGAAACGCAGAAATGGTCCACTTGCCGTCGCGGCTGGGATAGTGCACCAAGTAGGGTTCGACCATGTCCTCGGAACGCACTCCGGCAACCAGCGAATGCGTGAGTTGATGCGACTTGCCGGTCGCCAGCGTGTACACCCAGAGATCTCCCGGCGCAGTGGGACCGTTGTGGTAATAGAGCAAACGAGATCCGTCTTTGGTGAAAGCGGATGGCCCACCCGCGGGCTCATTCACGCCTTTGGGGATGGGCAGCGCCGCTGATTTGCCGGTCCCGAGATCGTGCAAGTAGATGTCTTCGTTGCCGTCGACATTCGCCATGAACGTGATGTGCCTGCCATCAGGCGAGAACTCGCCGCCGCGGATTTCCCATTTGTCGCGAGTGAGCCATGAGATTTTCATGGTCGCGATTTCCAGCAGGCCAGTATTTTCATACCCATTGGCGGCGTTCGAGGTGACCAGAACATGCTTTGCGTCGGGGGAAATGTCGACACC
The DNA here is from genome assembly GCA_963770235.1 of uncultured Acidobacteriaceae bacterium. Classification (GTDB taxonomy): domain Bacteria; phylum Acidobacteriota; class Terriglobia; order Terriglobales; family Acidobacteriaceae; genus Sulfotelmatobacter. Next base: position 240,919 of record CAVYOW010000015.1, read on the forward strand.
TGAGTAAACCTGCTCGCCTTCGTGCGGCGTCAGTAGCGTGCTCTTTCCGGTGGCTACTTCAGCGAGGAAGATGTTTGAATCCGTTCCCTTGGCTTGTTCCTGCGTGTAGACGATGTATTTGCCGTCTTTCGACCAGATGGGATTGGAGTTGCCTTTGTCCTGCGGCGTGCCGGTGGTGAGGTGCTTCACTTCGCGCATCAGCGTGTCGTAGACATCGACCTCGTGGGCCGCCGATGTCTTTGGTTTCACCAGGTAGGCCAGGTAGCGGCCGTCGGGTGACCAGGTTGGATCCATCTCGGCGATCTCGCGCGTGCTGGTGAGGTTGACGACTTTGCCGGTCTTGGGCGAGACCAGGAAAATGTCCCAGAGCTCGTCGCCGTCGTAATCCGACTGATAGGCGATCCACTTGCCGTCGGGCGACCACGCGGGCGAGGACTGGCGCTGGTCGCTGACCGTGAGCTGCACCGGCCATCCGCCTTCGGCTGGAACCAGCCACAGGTTGTTCCGTCCGCTCATGTTCGAAATAAAAGCGATGCTTTTACCATCGGGCGACCAAGTCGCCCGGCCCACCTGGCGGGTCATGTAGAGCTTCTCGATGGTCAAACTGCGCGGCTCTACCTGAGCGTTGGGCTTGGAGGCGATCTGTTTAGGATCGGTAACAGCCTGCGGCGTCGGCAGAGTTTGGGCTGCAATGGTTTCGGCAAGAACTGTGCTCATCAGTATGACGATAGCAAATGACGCGAAAGTCCGCATGGGAATTGGGAGCCTCGAAGGCAGGGTAGCAAAGAAAATTCTAGCAGACCTACGCTTTCGCGTTCTTGTGCATGTCCACCGTGCTCCAGGTCTTGTCCGCGGCGTGGCAGAGGTTTTCGAGCGTGCAGTCGACACACTTCGGCTTGCGGGCGATGCAAAGCTTGCGTCCGTGCCAAATGATCTGGTGGGAGAAGAGAATCCACTTTTCGCGTGGGATGATCCGCATCAGGTCCTGCTCGATCTTCTGCGGATCATGATTCGTAGTGAGCTCGAGGCGGCGCGAGATGCGGTGCACGTGGGTGTCGACCACCACGCCTTCAGCTTTCTTGAACCATGTGCCCAGCACGACGTTCGCGGTCTTGCGGGCGACGCCGGGAAGGGTGAGAAGCTTTTCCATGTCGTCAGGGACGTGGCCTCCGTAGTCGGCGACAATTTTCTTCGCCGCGCCCACGACAGACTTGGACTTGTTGCGGAAGAAGCCGGTGGAGCGGACGTCGGGCTGAAGCTGCTCGGGGGTGAGCGCGGCGAAGGCCTGCACGGTCGGATACTTGCGGAATAGCTCCGGCGTGACCCGGTTCACGTTGGCGTCGGTGGACTGGGCGGAGAGGATGGTCGCGACCAGAAGTTCCCAGGCACTCGAGTGGGTCAGGGCACAGGTGACTTCGGGATAGAGCTGGTCGAGGCGCTTCAGGATCTCGGCAATACGGCCGGGGGCTAAGGGATTGTAGGCGGGCTTGGATGCACTGACCTTTTTTCGGCTTTTCGGCGCTGCCGGAGCTGCCCTCCGGGGACGGGCGGGAGTGCCCGTCCCTACACGTACACCTTCTTGGCGGCCGGTTCGGGCGGGTTGTCGGGGCGTGCGTCCACGGGGCATGAGGGCCACATCTTATCAGAGACCTCGGTAACCACGGAGATGATTGACTCGACCGATATCCCTCGGTAGTCTGGAGTTCAAGCACTCCTAGAGAATGTTATGGCCGTAAGTTCCATCCAGCTCGGGCAGGTGTGGCGCAGCGACGCCGATGGCCAGGATTATCTGGTCACCAAGGTGTACAACGAAGTCTTCAGTCAGTTCGCGATGCTGCGGCCCGCAGGCATTACCGCCCCGGATGCGCCCACCGTGCGCGTCAAAGTGACCAAGAGCCCGCAAGGCGCGGGGCTGCCCGGCTACACCTTTACCCAGGACGGGTCGTTCTAGCCGCGGCATCTCGCCGAAAATTTCCGATACACTTGAGTTGAGTACCTAGTACACAAAATACCCAGCACCACTACCAAGTTCTTGGTCCGAGAGGCTTTGACTGGGTACTGGGTACTGGCAACTGCTCTCCCATGACTGAAAAACTTCTAGCTCTCATATTTGTGTTCATCAATTCCGTAATCAGCGCGACCGGTTACAGTGGCGTTGCGCTGCTGATGGCGATTGAATCGGCGTGCATCCCCCTGCCCTCGGAACTGATCATGCCGTTTGCCGGCTATCTGGTCTTCACGGGGACGTTCAAGCTGCTGTGGGTGGCGACGGCAGGGGCGCTCGGCTGCAATCTGGGTTCGCTCGTGGCTTATGAGATTGGATGTTACGGCGGGCGTCCGCTGGTGGAGCGCTACGGGCGCTGGATTCTGATGGGGCATCGCGAACTCGACTGGGCCGACCGCTTCTTCGCGCACTGGGGGTACCTGGCGGTTTTCATCGGGCGGCTGCTACCGGTGATTCGCACCTTCATCGCGTTACCGGCGGGGATTGCCCGTATGCCGCGGGGACGGTTTCATGTTTACACGTTTCTGGGATCGTGGCCTTGGTGCTTTGCTTTGGCGTATCTCGGAATGAAGCTGGGCGCGAACTGGCGCGAGCTAGGGAAATACTTTCACAAGTTCGACGCCGTGATTGGAATTGTGCTGCTGGCGGGCGCGGCTTGGTTTGTTTGGACTCACTGGCAGAATCGAATGCGGACGACAGGCTAGGCGTCACCCGCAGCGACAGTCTGGGAAATTCCGCCACGAGGGAACAAAAAGCTGGAGGGGAGTAAAATCGCCTCGTGTTCTTCAAGATTCTCGGCCGAATTTCAGATGTTGAGACGATCGCCTCGGGTAGGGGCACTAGGGAGAGACGTCGATTACGAAAGCTCTATGGCGGACGAGGCTGGAAAAAGCTGAAGGGAACGGCAATGATTCAAATGGCCGATGGTACGATATGTCTTGCCGAGGTGCACTGGTATCAAGCACACGGCGTCGGAAAAAGGGAGCTTAAGATAAAGCGAATTCTGGAAATCCAATGAGGCGAAATGAATGGCGGTTTGTCGTTTGCGTCAAGAACAAGGACTATCCGGCTGCGCTCGAACTGCGGAAACTCTATCAAGTCGTAGCGGATGAAACTGCCGCTAAGCTCCACCAGCTTCGCGTGATTGACGAGTCCGGCGAAGACTATCTTTATCCCGAAGAATACTTTGTCCCCGTGCAGCTACCCCAGTCGGCAGAAAGAGCCCTGCGGCGAGCGGCCGGAGCCAGAGGATAGAGCCACCTAGATCTTTACTCAAGATAGAGGCTTATGTAAGAGTTCTTGGCTTCTAGGAGGCTCTCGAGCCGCTTTTGGCTCGTAACCTCCTCGATCTCTGCAGGCCTCTGGAGGACCTCCCCGACCGCGACACGAAAGAATCGATGTCCCTCATGAAATGGGTTTAGGTAGAGTTTCTCCCCGTGTTTTACGCGGAAGTCTCCGTTCCAGCCCGTTGAAACCTCAACCGTAAGACCGGAGTGGATCGTGACCGGCAAGAACTTGTCTGGGTGTTTCAGCATGGAAATCTCCTTTGCATTTGTTGTGTCTCACTCTATTAGAACTGGCCTGGTTTGTGACAAATTAAACAGATTTTCTGGAGTGTCACTCATATCCGACTGCCGACCTATGAGCTGGGGCGGCTCGTGATTTAGAATAAAGCCATGTCCCCCGAACTGAATTTCGGCCCCTACATCGACACCGAAAACGGCAAGAAAGTGGTCAAAGACCTGACCTTCGGCAATCCCACGCCAGAGGGGGTAGTGTTGTCCACACTCGATTCGGCCGTCAACTGGATGCGCAAGGGCTCCATCTGGCCGATGACGTTCGGCCTGGCATGTTGTGCGATCGAGATGATGTCGATGGGAGCGTCGCGCTTTGATATTGCGCGCTTCGGGGCGGAAGTATTTCGCCCATCACCGCGGCAGAGCGATCTGATGATCATTGCCGGCCGCGTGTCGAACAAGATGGCGCCGGTGATCCGGCAATTGTGGGAGCAGATGCCGGAACCAAAGTGGGTCATTTCCATGGGAGCCTGCGCCACCTCCGGCGGCGTCTTCAACAATTACGCGCTGGTGCAGAGCGTCAACCAGGTCATTCCCGTCGATATCTATGTTCCCGGATGTCCGCCGCGTCCCGAGCAGCTCATCTACGCCATCACGCTCCTGCAGGAAAAAATCCAGAACGAGCGCGGGACCATCAGGAAGGCTCTGAATCTGAGCTAGCGTTCGCGCCGCACGACCCTTCCCGCATTCTTTTCTGGAGCTTCCGCTGTGCATTTCCCGCCATCTTCATCTCAGACAACTGTGCAAATGTTTTACCAACTTGGCTGTAACTGGCTCCCAGCAAGGCACTTGGAGGAGCGACCCCGGCAATGGTCAGTTATCACATCGAGGAATACGAAACCATTCCCCGCCGGGATGAATCTAATCGTTTGAGTGGTTGCGTAGTGAGACAAGCAGTCGCGCGCAGGGGGCAGCACACTCAGAACAACCCAGGCAAAACAACCTAGGGTGTGGAAGGTGCTCCATGGTGGCAAAACTGATTGATGTGTTTTTCGGTTGCCGGCACTCCCGGTACAGCTTTCCCGTAACCATTCGCGGAGCGGCGCGCCGTCCGCAAGCCGCATCATTGACCGGCACGTATGTGGCTTGCCTGGATTGCGGCAGAGAATTCCCGTACGACTGGCAGGAGATGAAGGTGATGACTTCGTCGTCCGAGCGGCGCGACTACGTGGCCTCGCTGGCCACGAAACAAGCCGCGTAAAACCTAGCGCGCTGGAACGGTCGCCGCGATCCGCTTTTCCATTGGCACAAACTCGCGCTCTTCGTGCCCGGTGTAGATCTGCCGCGGCCGAGCAATCTTCTGCTCCGCATCGTTGACCAGTTCCTGCCACTGCGCTAACCACCCAGCCGTGCGGGCAATGGCAAACAGAACCGTGAACATCTCCGGCGGGAAGCCCATTGCCTGATACATGATCCCGGAATAGAAGTCGACATTAGGATACAGCTTGCGCTTCACGAAATAGTCATCTTCGAGCGCGATGCGCTCCAATTCCAGGGCGATGTCCAATTTCGGGTTGCGTCCCGTAACCTCAAAAACCTGCTCTGACGACCATTTGATGATCTTTGCCCGCGGATCATAGTTCTTGTAGATGCGATGTCCGAATCCCATCAGCTTGCCGTGCCCTTCCTTCACCCGTTTGATATAGGCTGGCACGTTTTCCTTCGAGCCAATCTCATCCAGCATCTTCAGCACTTCCTCGTTGGCTCCGCCGTGCAACGGTCCCGACAGGGCCGAGGCCGCCGAAGCAAGGGACAGGTAGGGATCGGTCTGGGCGCTGCCTACTGAGCGCATGGCATTGGTGCCACAGTTCTGCTCGTGATCGGCATGCAGAATAAACAGGATGTCGAGCGCGCGAGACAGGACCGGGTTCGCCACATATTTCGGCTCGACCATCTTCCACAACATGTTCATGAAATTCTCGGTATAGCTCAAATCATTGTCCGGATACACATAGGGGAAGCCGACGTTGTGCCGGTAGGACAGCGCGGCAATCGAAGGAACCTTCCCGATCAGACGAACAATCTGGTGCATGCGGTTCTGGGGGTCGTGGATCTCGCGGGCTTCTGGATAGACGCTCGACAACGCGGCCACCGTGCTCACGAACATGCCCATGGGATGGGAATCGTAGCGGAATCCCTCCATGAACTTCTTGATGCTCTCGTGCAGCATGGTGTGGTGGGTGATGTCGTGTACCCAGGCTTTCAGTTCTCCCTGAGCGGGCAATTCTCCAAACAAAAGCAGGTAGGCGACTTCCAGGAAGGTGCAGCGCTCCGCCAGCACTTCGATGGGATATCCTCGGTAGCGCAAAATCCCCCGGTCGCCATCAATAAAAGTGATGCTGCTGCGGCACGATGCCGTGTTCATGAATGCCGGATCGTAGGTCATCAATCCGAAATCTTCCGGACCTGTCTTGATTTGCCGCAGGCTCATCGCCCGAATGGTGCCGTCCTCGATAGGAACGCTGTACGTCTGACCCGTGCGATTGTCTGTGATCGTGAGTGTGTTCTCTGGCATGAAGGACCTGTCCTTTGCCCTAGACTAGCCTAGCTTAGGCTATTTCGCTTCGGCAACCACTTGCTGTGACGAAGGTCACAGATTCCCGCGATTAAGACCCAAATTGCCCCGGTACCCATAAAAAACCGGCGGCCGCGGCCGCCGGTCCCTTGATACCTAACTCGTTCCACCGCTAGTTCGACGAATCATCCCGCCGCTTCAGGGTCGGACGATCATCATCAGTCGTCTGCCCGTTCCCGGTGTTGCCGTCGCTGCCGGCCGAAGTCCGCCGCAAGCTGGGCTTGTTGGCGTCTTTCGGATCCAACACCTTGTGACGATTCTCGATTGACGCCAGCCGTGCTTTCACCTCATCGAATTCCGATGTGGTCACAACGTACTGCGGCTTCGAGGGCAGTATCTTTCGAATTTCATCTTGCGACTTTTCAATGCGATCCGCCGTCGGAGGGTGCGTTTCAAACGCCTTGGAGATCGTCCCTGGCTTCTTCTTCTCCATTGCCTGAATCTTCTCGAAGAAGGAAACAAATGCCGATGGGTCATACCCGGCGCGGTACATGTACTGCAGGCCGAGGTAGTCGGCCTGGGCCTCGAAGGTGCGGGAGAACTTCAGGAAAGTCATGGGGATCGCCAGCCCGGCCGCTTCGTATCCTGCGTAGCCAATCGCGCCGCCAATGAAGATCAATGGAATTGACGCCATCTGCAACAACTGCGCGCGCGTCATTTCGCGCCCGTAGTGGCACGCCGCTACGTGGGCGGTCTCGTGCGCCATTACGGCTGCCAGTTCGGCTTCTTCATCGGCAGCGAGAATCAACCCCGAGTTTACGTAAAAAAATCCGCCGGGAAGCGCCATGGCGTTGACCACGTCGGAGTCGATCACCTTGATGGTGAATGGCACCTGCGCGTCGGAGTTTCGCACGATGTTCTGCCCCACGCGGTTCACATACTCGGCGATCACGGGATCGTTAATCAGCTTCACCTGGGACTCGATCATCTGCGCGTATCTGCGGCCGTCGGCAACCTGGTGCTCTACCGTGTACCAGTTACCTACGCCACGTCCGCAGCCCACGTTGCGGTTCCCCACCGCATCGACGTCGGTCTTGCCTCCGTCATGCTTGATCTGGCTGTCATCCTGCGTCGGCAGATTGGCTGGCGGCGGCGCCGGTGCATTCTGCACATCACCCGCCTTGGGTTGGTCTTTGTCCTGATCCGAAACCTGCGCCATCGTCCAAGGCCCTGCGCTGAACGCGGCCAATGCCACCGAGATTGCCAACCAACGCGATTTCATGGGAACTCCTTTGCGCCAAACCGTACTCTTACTAGCATTATACGCCCGGTCTGAAACACACCAATCCCAAACTTCCTCATAATTAGACGCGTCCCTCCCGGTTGGGGTTACCCGGAAAATGCTGCCTCCCGGGACACTGACCTGACAACTAGGCCGGATAACGGTCATCCCCCTTGAGGATTCTCCCGCCCAGTCGTAACATAGCGCCTTCCGTTATTCGTTCGTGCAGACCGGAGGCCTAATGCTGGATCGCCGTCGCTTTCTCACAACCGCCACCGCTGGACTTGCCGCTTCCCTGGCCTTCCGCGGAAACCTGCTCGCTCAACTCGATAGGGCTCCCTCCAGCCTGCCCGACCCAGCTCTGTTCGACAGGAACGAAGACGGGTACTGGGCCGAAATGCGCCGCCAGTTCCTCATTCCGGAGGACGAGATCTACCTCAACAATGGCACAGTCGGCTCCAGCCCAGCGCCCGTTCTGCGCGCCATATTCGACGGCTACGCCTCCACTGAGAAAATGGATCAGCAGGATCCCGAAGACTACCCCATCTGGGGATACGCCGCCTGGAACGAGTTCCGCGATCCCCTGGCCGCCTTCGTCGGCTGCCATCGCGATGAAATCGCTCTGCTTCGTAATGCCACCGAAGCCAATAGCTACATCGCCAATGGCATCGACCTGAAACCAGGCGACGAGGTCCTCATGACCGACCAGGAGCATCCCGGCGGCGTGCACCCCTGGAACCTCAAAGCCAAGCGCTATGGCGTTGTGGTAAAGAAAGTTACATTGCCCCTCCCTGTGAAAGACGCCGCCCAGGTCCTCAATCTCTTCAACGACGCCATCACCCCCCGCACCCGCGTCATCTTCTTCAGCCACATCACGACGGTCACTGGCGTGGTGCTGCCTGCGAAAGAACTAAGCGCGCTTGCTCGGTCAAAGGGCATCCTCTCGGCGATCGATGGCGCCCATGTCATCGGCATGATGGGTCTTGACGTTCACGACATCGGCTGCGACATGTACTCATCGAGCCCGCACAAGTGGCTGATGGCTACCAAAGGCTCTGGCTTCCTCTACGTACGCGACGAGGTCATCGACCGCCTCTGGAATACCATCGCCACCGAAGGCTGGGACGATCCCAAGCTCCGCGCCGAACGCTTCCAGCGCATCGGCAGCTCGAACGTGCCGGCTCTGTGGGGGCTGCGCGCGTCTATCAAGCTGGCCAATGACATCGGCTTAGACCGCATCGAGCGGCGCCATCGCAAGCTTGCCGATTATATGCTCGATGAAATGAAGAAACGCGGCGCCGAATCCTGGACCTCGCCTGATCCCGCCCTGCGCTGCGCCATCGTGACGGTCAACGTGCCGCCGGTGCCGCGCATGGATTTGGAAACCTGGATGTGGAAGACGCAGAAGATCCGAATTCGAGGGGGAGACCCGAACAAGCTGCGCTTGTCTACTCCCTACTATCTGCAGAAGAAAGACATTGATCGATTCCTGGAGAAGTTTGACGAGTACAAGAGGGAGAAGAAGATCGCGTGATCGTATGACTCCGCGCGGGCGAGGGCGCCCGCGCCACACAACCTAGTCGTAATACTCCAATCCCAGATGCGTAATCAGTTCCTCGCCCTTCAAATACCGCAGCGTATTCTTCAGCTTCATCAACTGAATGAAAAGATCATGCTCGGGATAGAGTCCCGGCGCCGTCATCGGAGACTTAAAGTAAAAGCTCAACCATTCCTGAATGCCGATTCCCTTCAGCGCCGAGCAGCGCTTTGCCAGATCGACGAATAGCACCAGATCGAGGACAATGGGTGCCGCCAGAATCGAGTCGCGGCACAGGAAGTCGACCTTGATCTGCATGGGATAGCCCAGCCATCCAAAAATATCTATATTGTCCCAACCCTCTTTGTTATCACCGCGCGGCGGATAATAGTTAATGCGAACCTTGTGGAAGATATTTCCATACAGCTCGGGATACAGCGCAGGCTGCAGAATGTGCTCCAGCACCCCCAGCTTCGATTCTTCCTTGGTTTTGAAAGACCCCGGATCGTCGAGCACTTCCCCGTCGCGATTGCCGAGGATGTTGGTCGAGTACCATCCGCTCAGACCAAGCAACCGCGCCTTGAACGCCGGCGCAAGAACCGTCTTCATCAAAGTCTGCCCGGTCTTGAAATCTTTTCCGCAGATCGGCGCTTCATTCTGCCGCGAAAGTTCGAGCATCACCGGCAGGTCTACCGTCAAGTTCGGCGCACCATTGGCGAACGGGACGCCCTCCATCAACGACGCGTAGGCATAGATCATCGAAGGCGCGATCATCTCATCATTCTCGCGCAGCGCCTTCTCGAACGATTTCACGGACTGATGGGCCCCGGTCGCCTCGATGTAAGACTCGGTGGAACCGCACCACATCGTAATCAGCCGGCTCGCCCCGCTGGTCTTCTTGAAGTCGCGGATGTCGTCGCGTAACTGCTCGGCCAGATCCATCTTCGTCTTGCCCTTCTTCACGTTCGGCCCGTCGATCTTCTTCACGTAGTTGTGATCAAACACCGCCGAACGCGGCTTCACCGACGAAAGAAACGGCTTCAACTGGTCGAGCAGCCTCTGGTCCAGCACGCCCGCATTCGAGGCCGCTTCGTACATGTTGTCTTCGAAGATGTCCCAGCCAGTAAAGACCAGGTCATCGAGCCCCGCCAGCGGCACAAACTCCTTGATCTTCGGCGAACGTCCGTCCGTACGTTTGCCCAGCCGCACCGTGCCCATCTGCGTAAGGGACCCGATCGGTTTCGCCAACCCCTTGCGAATCGCCTCCACGCCCGCGACAAACGTTGTCGCTACCGCCCCCATGCCCGGGATCATCACCCCCAGTTTCCCTTTCGCGGGCTGGATCGTGCCGTTGTGCCGGGAGCTTCCTTGAGCCTTCCGTTCGGACTTCACTTCTACGCGGGGTGTCTTCGATGCCGTCCTTGCGGACTTATTCCGAGTCGCCATATTTTGGACGCTTCCTCAGTAAGAATCTGTATGGATGTGCAAACCTAGTATGTTCTCGTATCGGGCAGGCCTTTTGCAAACGGCCGCAGCTAAACGCGCAGAAAATCACTTCAACGGCGCAGCGGCATCATCGAGCGGAGAGCGTGCTTCCGATTAGCGAAATGAATTTTTTGCGTTGGACTCTAGCGCGAACATGCTTCATAGTGGAATCACTTCGCAAACCATCTCTGTAGCCGGTCCCGCGAAGCTGATGTTTGCATGCCAGCCTTGCTGCGGCATCGCAATTCTCCTGACCCTGTTGTTCTCCACTCAATCTGAGCCCACGCCGTCACTCTAGCGCCGGTAGTGTGCTCGTAAGACCAACGATAAAGAACAGGAGATCCCATGAACTCGATTCGCAGATTCGCCTACACCGCTGTCTTGGCCCTGAGTGCTCTGAATTTCGCACCCAGCCTTGCCTCCGCCCAGGATGCGGCCGGAACCTTCACCTTGAGCCACGAAGTCCGCTGGCAAAACGCCGTTGTGCCGGCAGGAAAGTACCGATTCACCGTTGGAGCCAGCGGCCCCTCGGAGATGCTCACCCTGCGCAAGGTCAACGGCAGTGGAGCAGGTTTCATGTTGTTGGTGACCGAGACTGAAAACTCCCAGCCTTCAGACCTTAGCCAACTGGTTGTGGTCTCCAGGCCGGGTGGAAGCTTTGTCAGCGCGATGCAGCTTCCCGAGTTCGGACTAACCATGCACTTCGCGGTGCCGTCCGAAACGCGTGAAGTGGCGCAATCAGTCGCAACCTCGACTGCATTCGCCACCCGCTAGCTCACTGGCCGTCAAGCCCGAGGGTGGATAAAGCCTATCCGCTCTCGGGCCTTTCTTCATTAGAGATTTCCTCCGTGTCTCTGTGCCTCCGTGGTGAAATGCCTTCTCCCTGGAGCGCCTCTCATTCCGCTCCCTCACGTCAGCTTCGGCGAAAGCGAGTTCCCTCTCACTTCGTCACTCAGCACAATCGCTTCGGCAATTTCCTTCATTGCCTTACGTTTCTGCCGGCTCTGCCGCTGCAACGTCAGGTAGGCCTGCTCCTCGCTCAACCCTAGATCGCGCTGCAGGATTCCTTTGGCGCGCTCCACCACCTTGCGCGTCTGCAATTGTTCCGAGAGGCTGGAGTTTGCATCTTCGAGCCGCGCCATCTCAATCTCCGCACCCACCAGAAATCCGATGGTCGAGATCAGACGGATTTCCCGTCGACGGTAAACATGATGCTCGCGGTGTTGCAGGTTGATCACCCCCATCACACGCCCGCGGCACATCAAGGGCACCGAGAGGAACGCTTCGTAGGTATCTTCCGGGAGTTCGTGGAAAAACTGGAACCGCGGATCTTCGGCCGCCTTCTCCGCAACCGCCACCGGCTCCTGATGTTCCGCAACCCATCCCGTAATGCCCTGCCCCACGCGCAGCTTCAGGCGATCGACAACTTCCGGATGGGGATTCTTCGAGGCTCGCAGAACGAGCCCGTCGCCCTCCAATACATAAATCAAACAGGAGTCGCACTTCACCAGCGCGGAGGCAAAATCGACCACACGAGTCAGTACTTCGTGAAAACCGTCCGCTGTCGCCAGCCGAACGCCAATCTCGTGCAGCAAATCAACATGTGAGTCCTCAACTGATAATAAGAGGTCCATGGTTAACAATATGGTCCCCGCCAGACCTCTGTCTAATTCCAAATTTCAATGACTGCCATCAAGGATTTCCCGCACGATTGTTACACTCATTTAACATCTTTTGAGGAAGCCCCGCATCGCGTCTCATCTGGAGACATCCGCCTCGCTCCAACCCCATCCTCTGTGTTACAACCTTCTGCGGACTCATTTCCATGCCCGACAAGGTCGCTCTCATCACCGGTTCATCCAGCGGTTTCGGCCTGCTCACCTCAATCGAACTGGTCAAGGCCGGATTTCGGGTCGTCGCCACGATGCGTGACCTTGGCCGCCAAGATCGCCTTGATCAGGCTGCGACCGCCGCAGGTGTCGCCGGCCAACTCGACATTCGTGCGCTCGATGTCACCAACTTCGATGCCATCCCGGCCTTCGTTGACGCCGTCGGCCGCGACCATGGCCGCTTGGACGTCCTGGTCAACAATGCCGGATTCGCCGTCGCCGGATTCGCCGAAGATATCAAGCTGGAAGAACTCCGTTACCAGTTCGAGACCAATTTCTTCGGCGCCGTCGCCATGACCAAGGCCGCGCTGCCCACCATGCGCCGCCAGCGCTCAGGACACATCATCATGGTCTCATCCATCTCCGGGCTACACGGCGCGATCACGGTCAGCAGTTATTCCGCATCCAAACACGCTCTCGAAGGCTGGAGTGAATCGCTTCGAATGGAAGTAAACGCGTTAGGTATCAAGGTGGTGCTGGTCGAGCCCGGAGCCTTCCTCACTGATATCTGGACGCGCGGCGCGGTAATGGGCGAGAAGGCCACGCAGGAAACTTCTCCAAACCTCCAGCGCATCCGGCGAATGCGCGATCGCATCCAGGCCCTGCCCAAACGCGATCCCATCGAAGTAGCGCACCTGATCGCCTCCATCGCCCAGGACCCCGACCCCAAGCTACGCTACCTGGTGGGCCGCGACGCCAAAATGCAGCTCGCGATGAAGCGCATCCTGCCCTGGAAGTTGTACGAGAAGATGATCGCAAATTTCCTGAAGATCGACGGCTAGTACCCAGTACCGAGTACCCAGTTTCGAGCACCTCAGTGCTCACCAAGTCGTAGACTCGATTCTTGATTTTCCTAGGTACTGGGTACTTGATCCTACTTCTCCAGCTCCACCGTCTTCACGGGCAAATCCCAGTGCCCATCGAGGATCTCAAACCGCCGCTGCTCTTCGTGCTGGAAGGTTTCTTGATCCGGATACATCTGCTTCTGCAACGCCGCCTCGTCGAACGGCTCATTTGCCACAGTCGCGTTCTTAAAGACGATGGTTACGCGGAAGTCCCAACGCCCGTCTTCGGTTGTGTGGTAGCGCGGCTGATCCATCCAGACCTTCGCGATCCGCCCCATTTCCATCTCCTTCTTGAGCACCGGGTAGTGATTCTTCTTGAAAAGCTTGAGAAACTCGTCCGCATGCCCCCACTTAGCTTTGTAGTAATACTCAACCACAAAGGGCCGGTCGGGGGTTGCCGAAGCAGTTTGAGCGTTGGAAGCGACGGGTAAGGCAATTGTGAAGAATAGAAACAACGCGAAAACGCGAGACATTCGAATCCTCCTCGTAAGTACCAGCCTGTACACTAACAGGAAAGCATCGTAGAGACGTTGCTTGCAACGTCTCTGCCGGCGGAGTCCGGAACCATGGCGCGAGAGATGCTGCCAGCGGGACATGCCGGGGAAGGAGGCTGATGCCGGCAGAAACCGACAAGCAGCAGATCGCGAAACTATTCGAAGACGGAGACCGCGCCCTAATTGCCGCCGACCTCGCCGAACTCTCCCGCATTTTCGCCGACGATTACATCCAATACAACGAAACGGGCAGACCGTCCACCAAGCAAAACGTCTTGAACAATCTAAAGTCCGGCGCGATTCGCTACATCTCCATGATCTCCACCGGTCGCCAGATTCGCCTGCTAAGGGAAGACGTAGCCATCGTCCACGGCTCCGAAGAAGATGAAGTCGAGCAGGCCGGCAAGCGCTTCCCTGTCCACTACGTCTACATGGACGCGGCCGTGAAGCGCAACGGCAAGTGGCAGATTGTGGCGTCACAATTGGCCAAGCCAGCCGGCATTCAATGACGCGGCGCCGGTCGACGTTCAAACCCATATGCACAAACTAGACAAGTGCTGTCCGTCCAGTTAAGAATGTGTGGCAGCCAGACTTGTCGTTTTGGCTCTCCGGAGGGACAAAACTTGAGAACCACCACTCTCGCCCTTGTAGTTGCATTTCTTATTACCCCGGCGTTCGCACAGAAACACCCATCCAAGCCAACTCCTGATTCCAGCCAGAGCCAAGCAGCCCAGCAGAAGCCGAGCGAGACCGCGAGCACACCGGCCGGGGAAGACAAAGACGACGGCGAGGATAAGAACCCCTGGAAAGGCCTGCAGTATCGCCTGGTCGGCCCATTTCGTGGCGGCCGCGTGGTCGCGGTGGCGGGCGTCGTCGGCCAGAATGACGTCTATTATTTCGGCGCAACCGCCGGAGGCGTCTGGAAGACGACCGACGGCGGCATCAACTGGAAACCGATCTTCGACAAGGCGAAGGATGCATCGCCGGCGATCGGGGCAATCGCGGTTTCCGAATCTGACCCGAATGTCATTTACGTCGGAACCGGAGAAGCGTGCATTCGCGGCAACATCGTCGGCGGCAATGGAGTTTACAAGTCGATCGACGCGGGTAAAACCTGGAAGTTCGTGGGCCTTGCCGATACCCATGCCATCGGACGTCTCGCGGTGAATCCCAGGAATCCCGACATCGCCTTCGTCGCCGCGCTGGGACATCCGTTTGGCGATAACGAGGAGCGTGGCATTTTCCGCACCCAGGATGGCGGCAAGACTTGGCAGAAAGTGCTGTACAAGGACGCCAAGTCCGGGGGCATCGACGTCGTGTTCGACCCCAGCAATTCCAACACTTTGTTCGCCGCACTATGGCAAGCCCGCCGGACCCCGTGGAGTCTCGATAGCGGCGGCCCGGGAAGCGGCCTCTATCGTTCCACCGACGGCGGCACCACTTGGAAAGAACTCAAAGGCCACGGACTCCCGGAAGGTATTCTCGGCCGCATCGGCGTCACGGTCTCGGGCGCAAATCCCAATCGAGTGTGGGCAGTCGTCGAGGCAGAAAAAGGCGGAATCTATCGCTCCGAAGACGGCGGCGACTCCTGGCACATAACCACCGACGACCACCGCTTCCGCCAGCGCGCATGGTATTACTCGCACATTTTTGCCGATCCCAAGTCGGAAGAGACGGTCTACATCCTGAACACTAGCGCGTATCGCTCCAACGACGGAGGTAAAACCTTCAGCTCGATACACGCGCCCCACGGAGATAATCACGCGCTGTGGATCGATCCCACGAACCCCAAGCGTCTCATCAACGGCAACGACGGTGGCGCCACTATCTCCACCGACAACGGCGACACCTGGACCAGCGTGTACAACCAGCCCACGGCGCAGTTTTACCACGTCACTACCGACGACCGGTTTCCCTATTACATCTACGGAGCCCAGCAGGACAACTCCACCGTAGGCATCGCCAGTGCGAGCGCAGAAGGCGCGATTGATCGCCCCGACTGGTACGCCGTGGGTGGCGGCGAAAGCGGCTACATCGCACCCGACCCGATCGACCCGGAGATCGTGTATGCCGGCTCTTACGGCGGAGAGATCACGCGCCACGATCATCGCACCGGCGAAGAGCAGGCCGTCAACCCGTGGCCCGTGAACCCGATCGGGTGGTCGGCCGCAGATGTCAAACACCGTTTCCAATGGACCGAGCCCATCGTTTTTTCCCCGCACGATCCCAAGACCATGTACTTCGCCGGCGAAGTGCTGTTCAAGACTACCGACGGTGGCATGAGTTGGACCATCATCAGTCCCGACCTCACGCGCAACGATAAGTCGAAACAGGCAGCTTCGGGCGGGCCCATTACTAAGGACAACACCGGAGTCGAAGTCTATGACACCATTTTCTCGGTGGTCGAATCGCCGGTGCAGAAAGATCTGATCTGGGCAGGGACCGATGATGGATTGGTTCAACTCACCCGCGACGGAGGCGGGCACTGGGAGAACGTTACGCCCAAGGCCATGCCGGATTGGGGTACGTAAGTATGATCGAGGCTTCTTCACGCGAAGCCGGCACTGCGTACCTGGCCGTCGAACGCCACAAGTCGGACGACTTCGCCCCCTATGTGTTCAAGACCACAGATTTTGGCAAGACCTGGACCAAACTGGTCGCGGGCCTTCCGGCGAACGATTATGTCCATGCCGTAAGGGTCGACCCGCGGCGGCCGAATCTGCTTTTCGCTGGAACGGAACAGGGTGTGTACGTTTCCTTCGATGATGGCGCGCGCTGGCAGCTGATGCAATTGAATCTGCCCGCTTCTCCCGTAAACGATCTGGTGATCAAGAACACCGACCTGGTAGTGGCGACGCACGGCCGCAGCTTCTGGGTACTCGATGACATCACTCCGCTGGAACAATACGAGGATTCGATTCCGCAGCAGGAAGCTCACCTGTTCACGCCCGGCTCGGCGAATCATACGGTCTTTCGGGGTTCGTTTTTTGCCCCCAGCGGCAGTGTCGGAAAGAATCCCCCGGCGGGAGCCGTCATTAATTACTGGTTGAAAACTTCACTCAAGAAACCGGATCAGGCGAAACCCCCGGCTTCCGGCGCGGCCGAGGTCGCAAAGAGTGAAGCCAGCCCGTCGACCTCTTCCTCAGAAACCGAGAAAACCGATAAAGACGAAGCCCCGAAGATCACACTGGAGATACTCGACTCCTCAGGAAGGGTCATCCGCAAATATCCTAAGAAAGAAGAACCCGGCGAAGAAGGAGGAGAAGAAGACTTCTTCAGCCGCGGCGGCAACGCGGGCAGCCTGCCCGCCGACGCCGGCCTGAACCGCTTTGTGTGGGACCTGCGCTTTGAGGGAGCAACCAAAGTGCCGCACGCGCCGCTCTGGGGTGGTAGCACAGACGGCCCCGAAGCCCTGCCGGGCACCTATCAGGCACGGTTGACGGTCCTGGGCAAGAGCTACACTGCGCCCTTGGAGATCAAGGCTGATCCGCGGTTAAGACTCGGTTCGGACAGACCTGGCGAAACAATTCGATCTGCTCCTCAAGATCCGCGACAGGCTCACGGAAACGGACGACGCCATCATTCAGATTCGTGATGTTCGCGAGCAGATCAATTCGATCAACAAACGACTGAAGAGCGATCCGCGCGCCAAGGCCGTAGCCGATGCCGGCAAGACGCTCGACACGAAGATGACGGAGGTAGAAGAAGCGCTTATCCAGACCAAGGCTAAGAGTGGTCAGGATGTCCTCAATTTTCCGGTTCGACTGAACAATCACCTGGTGGCCCTGAGTGGTGTCGTAGGCAGCGCCGACTCGGCCCCTACGAAACAGTCCTACGAAGTATTCGATATGTTAAACAAAGCAGTCGATGAACAACTGGCGAAATGGAAGGCGATCGTCTCGACCGACGTAGCCGCGTACAACAATCTGATGAAACAGCAGGAGGTTCCTGCGCTCACGGCGAAGCAACCAGAAGCAGAAAAGTAATCCAACAAGCCAGGGCCCGCATCATAGCAATTTGCCGCAGGAGCTATAACCTCGATCCACGCCGGGTGAGGGCAGTCGATTGGAGTCTGCCCCTAGGCTTCGTTCGCTCTAGTTTCCATCTGCCGTTCACTGCGAAGCCGGAGATCGCACTCCGTCCTGATGCACGTAGCGAATCACCTCCACCTCAGACATCGCGATCAACCCCTCGGCCACCATTTCGTCCAGCGCTGGCAGCAGCTTCTTGATGTTCTGTTCCGTGTCGACGACAGAAACCATAATCGGTCGATCGGAAGACCAAAGCAGATGCTTCTTGTGAATGAGCGTGCTGGCGCCGTAGCCTTCAATCCCGCGAAAAACGGTGGCCCCGGCGATATCCAGTTCCCGGCACTTGACCACGATCGCCTCGTACAGCGGCTTACCCTCCCACTTGTCATCCTCGCCAAAGTGGATGCGCAACATTCTGGCTTTTCCTTCAAGTTTCATTTCCGTGTCTCCTGCCGCCGCTCGGCCTTTTGATAATCATGGGCATACTTGATGATTTCCGCGTCAGATAACACGACCAAGCCTTGCTGCACCATCTGGTCAAGGATGGGCATGAACCCCTTCAGCTTTTCTTCCGTATCCACCACCGACACCAGGATGGGACGATCATGCGAAAGACTAAGCGCAGCGTCTTTGTGAATTCTGCGATTGGCGCCATAACCCAGAATGCCGCGGTAAACCGTTACCCCTGCAATGTCGTGCGCGCGCAGGCCGTTGACGATCGCTTCATACAAAGGCTTGCCATTCCACTTGTCGTTTTCGCCAATGTAGATCCGCATCATCTTGGCTTTGCTCTCGCGCTTCAAGGCAGGTGCCTCGGGCGCAGGGTTCTTCTGTTTCTTCTCAGCCGGTTTAACGATGGTGGTATCGTGCATCTCAATCAGCCCTGTACCTGCCATCGTGTGCAGCTTGGGCAACAGCTCCTCTATTTTTTCTGCGGTCTCGATGAATTCGATCTTGACCGGTAGGCGCGTCGCCAGATCCACGAGTCGATCCGTGTGCAGATGATGGTCGGACCCAAATCCCGCGATGCCGCGCGTCACCGTCGCGCCGGCCACGCCATGGAAGAAGAGAAAATCCAGAATAGCGGCATAGGCCGCGCTCCCGTGGTATTGCTGGTCCTCAGCCACATAAATGCCGACCTTTTTGCCAGGTCCCGCTGTGAGCACGTTGCCCTCCCGAATTTAGAGCCCTCGCTGACCAATCAAAGATTGCACCACCGATGCTTCAGCCTTCACGGAATTGCCCTCCCCGCGATCATGCCTCCCCACACCGCCACGAACCCCACCACCACACTCGCTGCGACGTAGAGCAGCCCCAATCCAATCTGCCCATCCTGAATCGTCCTCAGCGTCTCATACTCGAAGCTGGAAAATGTCGTGTAGCCTCCGATGAATCCAATCGGAATCAAATATCGCCAGTTGGGACTCCACTGCGTTTTCACCGTCAACAATGCAAAAACCAAACCAATTAGAAACGATCCCGTGATGTTGATCACGAACGTTCCGTAGGGAAAGCGAGTTCCCATCTTGTTGCCGATGTAGCTGCCCAGCCAGAACCGCAGAATCGACCCCAGACCGCCTCCAACGCCAACCATCACGTATTTCAGCAAAGTCGCCCGTTCCTTTCTTTTCTTTTTATGTGCTAGCCGGTGCAGATAAGGCGGATTTTTCCTCTACCCTAGCGGCCAGCAAATGTCTCGGCATGAACCAGGCATTGGCAATCATAGTCGGTATGACGGCGCTGCCGATCACCGTGGCGACCAGGTGAGAGTATTGTGCCTGGTCAATTACTCCGTGATTCAGACCGAACAGCGCAGAAATGGTCCCAAATGTCAGCCCGGTAGACATCATCAGTGTGAAGTACACCCTTTCTTCCTTCTGATGGTCAAATGCCTTCACCGTGGGGAACAAGGGAATCACTTTCGACAGCATCTTGGCGAAAAACAACACCACGAACACGAGCGGAGCCGCAGCTAGCGCAGGTACAGACACAAACGATCCCGCCCGGATAAAGTAGAACGGCGTGAGCAATCCAAAAGTCAGCGTACGCAGCCGCCGTATGAGAATGTGATCCTTACCCACACTGCCCGCCAGCACCATGCCGATGATGTACGCCGGCAAGACGGCCTCGCTCCCCGACCACACCGCCAGGCCGCCCATTGCGAACAAAAGGAAGAGCAGATATTTCGCTTCCAGTTCAGAAACGCGTCCGCCGTATCGCTTGAAGAATCGCGGCGTCAGAAAAGGAAGAACAGCGAAAACCACCACGCTGACGACTACAAAGATTAACGTCTTGATCGTAAAGGGCGAGAAGATCAGACCCAGCGCAATCACAGTTCCCAGATCGTTGATGAAACAGGCAGCCAGCACCGCCTTCCCAAAATCTGTGACATTGAAGCCGAGTTCCAGCATCACGGCGTAAACCACCGCCACCGATGTGGTCGAGAGCGCCACTCCGGCTAGCCAGCTCGATCGTCCGGTCCAATGCAAGACGTAGTGGGCAATCGCCGTGCACCCCAGAAACGGCCCAAAGAAGCCCACCAGCCCAATCACCGTCGCTTCTTTCCATTTCGTGCGAAAGATCTGGGGATCTAGCTCGGCGCCGGCAAGGAAGGTAAGAACGATGGCGCCGGTGCCGGCGAGAAAGCTGATCCAGCCTGTCTTTGCCGCCAGTCCGCCATGCATAAAGAATGCGCCGATCACCAGTTGCGCCACCGTGCCCACCACGATCTCGCTGAGCGCGGTGGAGATCCTGAACCAGATGGCAACCAGCGTAGCGATCAAAGCCAGACCGACCCACACGGAAGCCAAGGCCCACATGTTCTCCATGAAGCGTCACCTCTACAGTTCTGCGGATCCTTGCCGGTACCATGACTCCGCGACAAACAATCCGCTTGTCAGGAGTCATCAGCTGTGCCCGGCATGAAGAGTTGGGACAGCGGTTAGCGGTGAACTCCTTCACCGTGGTGAATGCCCCAAGTACAGCAAAAGATGCCCATCGAAGTCAACGGCATTCGCGATACGTGACACCCGGCACAAGCAAATCCCTAATAGGCGGGGGTTCGAGAGGCTGCCCTGCAACGCGTGGTCGCGTACCGGTGAGATGGACGAGTACAAAGAAGAACGCATCAGTTACGGCAACGGGATGCGATAGAGGTTGCGGCGGATGTTCCGGCGACCGTAGGCGTAGACAGATGGGCTGATGGCCGACTCTACGGCCTGGGGGATTACGGCGGCCATTTTCGCGTTCGTTAAATCCTCCAATCGTGCGATTCCGGACAGCGGCAGCTTCGGAAGTCCCGTGTCATGCTCCACCGGTAGCGCATAACTGGCCTCGTGCAGAGATGGAAAGTCGACGTACAAGAATGTCCCAGTGGTGTTCCAGGTGAGTTGGCAGGGCCCCAGGCATAGCCGAACAGCCTCGCCGCCGTCCACCCCAAACGCAATGACCGCGGCTGGTTGCTCTTCACCAGGGGTTGGTGCGCCCGCAACCACCCAATGGCCGTCCGGCGATACAGCATGGATATCGAAAACCCGCTGAGCGAATATTTTTCGGCGGTTCGTTCCATCGGCTTTCATGCGATAGACAAAATTCGATCCACCCTCAATGGCGCGAAAAACCAGATCGCCATCGGGCAGAAAATGCGGAGAATCTTCGACCTCGGAGGAGGAGATGCGCGTCGGGGAGGAGCGACGGTTCGTTGGCGCAACCCACAAGCTGGAATGGCCGTTCTGGTCGTTCATTGTGAACGCAACTTCCTTTCCATCCCGGGAAACTGAATACTCTTCCATGGAATAACCCGGCAGGACCCTCTCCACTGTTCCGCTGGTCAGACCTTTCAGCCATAGCTCGTAGCCGGGTGTTGAGCCGTTGGCCATCAAGTAATAAAGGCTATTCCCATCCCCAGAAAAAGAAGGTGCCGCCGCATTCCCCTCGGAGGAAATCTGGTGGTCGCCTTCCTTGTCGTGGAGCCAAACCGTGCTATCTTGCGATCCCAGGGACGTAATGAGCGATTTGCCGTCGCCGGCCACCTCAATGCCTTCCTGTGAAGTTGGGCCGGAAGTCACTGGCTCAGGCTCCCCGTTCGGAAAACGCTGCCGCCAGATGTGGGATTTGTCACCCTGCTTGGCAGTGAGGTACACCCATTTGCCGTCGGAGGACCAGGCACCTGAAGTACAGGCGCTGTTGGGGGGGCCGACGACTCGCACCTCGCCACCGCCCTCGAAAGGAACAACCCGGCAAGCCACAAGCTCGGCGCGACTGTCCATCTCCACCACCAGCACCCATCGCCCGTCAGGTGAAAGATAGGAATGATGGGCCATGCTCCGGTCACCGGGGGGCGCGTAAACCTCACGCCTCTGCCCTCGGCCTTGGTCGGTGGTCACAACCACCATGTGCAATCCTTCGGTGATCTCGGAAAAGAGCAGCCGCCTCCCACCTTCGATCCATGTCAAGGACGACGCGTTGGGCAGCAGCATATGGGGCTCGCCACCGAGAACTGGCACTTCCCACGTGTTAAAAGGTAAGGCCGTGCCGTATGCAATGCGTGAACCATCGGGAGAGAAAACCGGACTTAACTTCCACAGAGAGTCGTGCGTGAGTTGGACGGGCTGGCCGTCCGGCAGGAACTTGACATAAATTTGTCCCGGGCCGAAGAATGATTCACTTCCGCGGATGAACGCGAGCATCCGCCCGTCCGGGGAGAGCGCAGGATAAACTGCGGAGTCGGTGAAGAAGGTAAGCTGCTCCCAATCCTTGCTGGCCGGGGAGCTGCTCCGGGAAGAGCGAAATAGAAAAAATCCAGCTGCCAGAGCTCCCAGTACAAGCAGCGCAGCGGCAGCGTAGTAGTAGCCTTTTCCCCTCGGCCGTCTGGCTGTCGCCGGTAATGTTGCAGGCTGTGACTCTCGTCTTGCCTGTTCTTCTTGTGCTGAAGACGATACATGCCAGCGGCCCGAGCTGCTGTCGCGCTTCAACCTCTGTAATTCCGCCCCCAGGTCGGAGGCGTGCTGGTAGCGCAGATTGCGGTCTTTCTCCATCGCCCGACTGATAATTTCTTCCAGCTTAGCCGGCAGATCCGGATTCAGGCGCACCGCTCCGACGGGCTCTCGATTCAGTATGGCGTCGAAGATGACGCCGGAAGTATCTCCGCGAAATGGCAGAGTGCCTGTGGCCATCTCATACAGCACCACACCGAACGAAAACAGGTCCGTCCGCGCATCCAGCTCCTTGCCTCGTACTTGTTCCGGTGACATATAAGCGACCGTCCCTACTGCAGTGCCAGGGCTGGTCAGCAGCTCTTCCGCTGTTACAGTTGGTCCGGCGGAAACATCGGCGCCTTCAGCGACCGAGGCGAGCTTGGCCAGGCCGAAATCGAGAATCTTGGCGTGCCCGCTCTTGGTGACGAAAATGTTCGCCGGCTTGATGTCGCGGTGAAGGACGCCCTTGATGTGCGCCGCATTCAGGGCATCAGCGATCTCGATGGCCAGGGACAGAGTCAACTCGGTTTCCATCGGCCGGCCTGCTATGCGGTGCTTCAGCGTCAAGCCCTCCAAGAACTCCATGGCGATGAATGCTTTGCCGTGCTGGTCGTCAATTTCGTAAATCGTGCAGATGTTGGGATGGTTCAGTGCGGAAGCAGCCTTGGCTTCACGCTCAAAGCGGCTGAGTGCCTGCGGGTCTTTGGCTACGTCGTCCGGCAGGAATTTGAGGGCGACAAACCGGCCCAGCTTCACATCCTCAGCTTTGTAGACCACTCCCATCCCGCCACCGCCGAGCTTCTCGACGATGCGGTAATGCGAGATGGTTTGGCCGATCACTGGAGCAGAATCGTACGACTGTAAAACTGGCAAGTCAATGAAAGCCGGGATGTTGGAGGTGACTCAAAGGATTATTGTCGATAACTCGCTAGCCATCACGCTGCGTTTGGAGCCCGACAGCCGCCAGAAACTGTTGCCCCCGCGGCGACGATCGTGGGTTGAGCCGGTAGATTTGTGGATGGTAACGACACGAGAATCTTGTCTGGAAGCAAATCGATGCCATTCTTCAATACCCGAGATCCGAACGACGTGCAGTCGGCTCAACAACTCTGCTCCACAATCCCTTGCAAGCCCGCCCGGTAGCCGCGGCTACAGGACAGTTCCTTCCCGTTCTTCAGCACCACTACATACTCTCCGCTGTTAACAGGTATCAGTTCTTTAATCTTGCGGACGTTTACGATCATAGAACGATGGATGCGGACGAAGCGGTTCGCATCCAGGCGTTGAGAAATTCCGCCGATCGTTTCACGCAGAAGGTAAGACTCCTTCCCGACGTTCAAGCGCACATAGTTGGCCGCAGCTTCCACCCAATCAATGCTGTCCAGGTCCAGGAACACGACCCGTCCATTAACCTTAATCACCAAACGGTTGTCTCGCTCCGACGGGGGAAGCGTCACCGGCCTGACCTGCGACAACAGACTCAGAATGCGGTGCGTAATCTTGCTGTCGCGTGACTTGCTCACTTCAGATCGGGCTCTTTCAACCGCATGGTGCAGCCGCTCCTGGTCGAACGGCTTTAAAAGGTAATCAAGAGCATTTGCCTCAAAGGCGCGAATCGCATACTGGTCGTATGCCGAGGTGAAGATGACTACCGGCATGTCCCCCGGAGGGATTTTGTCCAGTACCTCGAAGCCATCCAACTCCGGCATCTGAATATCGAGCAGCAGCAGGTCTGGCCGGAAATTGCGGATTGCGGACACAGTCTGCTTGCCATCCTGGCACTCCGCGACCACTTGTACCTGCGGCTCCGACTTCAGCAGAATCAGCAGCTTCTGGCGTGCCAGCCGCTCATCATCGGCAACGACGGTTCGCACCACCGATTCTTCGTGCGCTGGCAAACCAACAGAATGTGGGATCATTGGCCGCCTCACAGTGGGCCTAACAGTGGATAGACGAGGCAGGCTGAAAATGGTTGTCTAGAACATGGAAGCTGGGCTCCTTACCTATCCCGAGACTATGGCAGGTGGCACCTGGTATGTATCGTCTTGTCCCCATAATGAGTGCTCCGGTCCCGCTTAGGTCGGGCTTGATTGCAAAACGCGGGGAAGTGACGTTTGTGGAGAACACCCGCGCTGTCGACCCAGTCCGAACCGGATGATGTAGCCAAGCTGCGCCACATGGCCAGCGAGTTCGCCGAAGGCTTCAGCACCGGCGTGGATCGCATCATGCGATTCTACGGAGACCCTTATGTGGACATCGATCTCCGCAACCCCGTTCAAAATAGACTGGGACGAGCTGCAGGACATATGGGACGAATTACACATTCGTCGGGACCAAAGACTCCTGCCGTCAGCCGCCACGATCGATGATTGCTTCGACAAGGCAAACTAGTTCATGATGTAGGCCGCCTTGAGCAACTTAATTGGTCCGCGTGATTATCAGATGATCGACGTGCCACAGCGACATCTTGCCGATAGAGGGTACTTCGGGTATGAAAAACAGTTGTGAAGAGTGTGGGCTAGCTCTGCCAGCTGACGGCATGGCATACGTGTGCTCTCACGAATGTACCTTCTGTCCGATTTGTTCCTCGAACATGCAAAACATCTGCTCGCATTGTGGAGGAGAGTTAGTTCGCCGCCCGCGGGCTGTCCCGGCCAAGGTGGAAGGAAAAACAAGCACCGATGTCCTCGGAACCTTTCGCCCGGCGGTAGTCTGGGCTTTGAGCTTCGGCGTGTGGACGTTTGTTGCTCTGGCCTACGCCATAACGATCTACCAGTTGTACCATTCGACCGGCGGATCCCTGAGCTTCCTAAGCGTTCTAGGCATGCAATCCAGCCAGGTCCTCACTTACATCCCGCTTACGCCCTTCGCCTTCGCGTTCGCGAATCGATATCAAGTGCAACGAAGCAACTGGCCAAAACAATCTCTAGTGCTGCTTGCGGGCGGTTTGGTCTTTACCGTGGCGCATGTGGCCCTCAGGGGTCTGACTCCGTACGCATTTTGGGATCCTCAACTCAAGGATTGGGTCTCGGCCGTTTGGGATTCTCAAGCCCATGCGGTACGAATCCATTGGCATATTTATCGCACGCTGTTCCTTTCAAACGTCGTTGACGACGTAGTCACCACCTACTTGCCGATCGTATTGATCGCACACGTGGTGTCTTACTACCATCGGTTCCGGGAGCGGGAGTTGCGCACCTCGCAACTGCAGGCGCAACTGGTGAAAGCGCACTTGCAAGCGTTAAAAAGCCAGCTACAGCCGCATTTTCTATTCAATACGTTGAACTCCATTTCCGCGCTGATGTTGACCGACGTGCAAGCTGCCGATCGAATGATCACACGTCTTGGCGACCTGCTCAGAATCAGTCTCGAAACCGCCGAGACCCAAATGACAACGCTAAGCCGCGAACTTGAGTTCGTAGCCTGTTATATCGAGATCGAGAAGGTGCGGTTTGAAGAAAGGCTCAAGGTGAGTATAGACGTTGCTCCAGAGATTCTCGATGCCAGGGTTCCGCACTTGCTGTTGCAGCCCTTAGTGGACAATGCGATCAAGCACGGAATCTCAGGGTTGGCGGCTGGGGGGGAAATTCGAATCTCGGCCACGACGGATGATGCTGATCTTCATCTGGAAGTCAGAGATAACGGACCCGGAGTTCTCGCGTCTAGCCACTCCACGTCAACCGGCGTCGGACTGAGAATCACCCGCGAGCGGCTGGAGACGATCTATGGCCAGCACCAGAGTGTGGAGCTGCTCACCTTGCGGGAGGGTGGAGCGGTCGCCCGGGTGAGTATTCCTCTTCACGTGGGAGGGGGAGGAAGCAAACAGTTTTGACTTGCATCTCACCGACGGGATGGTCGAATCTCCACTCTGGAATAGGTTGAGTTCAAACCTCTCAGGGAGCACATCGAAGCATTTCGAGTCAGTCGGGTAGCGAAGGCGCCACGCCGTGGCGCCTTCGAACACCCTTGCGTTAGAAGCGAATGCGAGCACCGATCTCGATCTGACGGTCGCCTCCCTTTTGCCCCTGCGCCGAACCTGGCAGGGCACCCCAAGCGCCAGGATTGAACAGCCCCATGGGGAAGAAGCCCGTCGGATCGAGCCATTGATTATGGTTCAACACGTTGGCGAAGACGCCTTGAAATTCCATGCTGATGCCCTCCGCCACCCGTACACTCTTCTTGACGCTGAAGTCTACGTTCCAGTAGGGCAGGCCCATGAGATTGCCCGAGCCGCCGTCCTTGTTATCCAACCCCAGAATCGGATTGCGGAAGTTGTTGGCCTCAGCCGTCCCGTCCTTGAAAAGATTGACCGGCAAGAAGCCCGCTGGTGCAGGGAGGTTGTAGTAGGCGTGACCGTGGGGTGCAACGGGCCCTATCGGCACGGCATTTTCATTGCCGTAGTAGTTGATGGCATCCCCTGCGCCATACTCCTGACTGCTGAAGTCCGTGGCATAAAGCTGGATCGGGGAACCGCTGCCCGCCGTGAAGATGGACGAGAACGTCCACCCACCCAGCACCCGTCCCAGGAAGCCTTGCTGTCCCTTAAAGAGGGGGGGCTGGTAGACGAAGAAAAAGTTGTAAACGAACTTGCGGTCAAAGAGCTGGGTGCCGTACATCGTTCCCAAATTGTAGGGATCGTCCGGCGTATATTCGCTGTCGGCCTGGACCACCGCTCCAGTTCCCAGCGCCTTGGAATACGTGAAGTTCGACTGCAGAGTCAATCCCCTCCAGTCGGTCATTTTGAGGGAAGCGAAGCCAGCGTTGTAGTTTCCGTAGCCGACGCTGGCGTTAACCGCCGGGCCCGACGTCATCTGGGGCGCAGTAGCCCCGGCAGCGACGTTGGTCGAGTTCATCATGGTGTTCCCGAACACAAACCCGGCACCGTTGCAGCCGGGGCAACCGGCGCCGCCATCCAGGTCACTCCACAAGCTCCAGACTTGTTGCCCGGCGAAATTTCCAGTTTCATTCGCCACCACGGCTGCGGTGCAGGTGATCGCATTCCCGTGTGAATCAACGCAGTACTTCGGGTTCATCGCCGATTCAAAGAAAGCTTGCGTCGTTACATTGGCAGGGTTGGGATGCCCATTGCCGTCGCCATTGCAACCACCGGCGCCCATCCCTTGCAGGCCGCCGCACAATTGCAATACGACACTCCTGTAGGCTTGAGAGAACTGCTGCCCGCCCTTGGCCATCATGTAGGGCACTGAGTTGATGTTGATGGGCTGATACTCGTGGGTGATTCGGCGCCCGATGTAGCCCAATTCCAACGTCATCTTGCGCGACAACTGGCGTTGAATCGTGAAGTCGACCGAGTCTACCTGGTTGGGCCGGAAATTCGGATCCAAACTCGAGGCAGTGGCGGCCGAAATGTTGCCGCTGTATCCAGGAAAGAACGGTTGGGGCAGAGTCGGAGTGGGCGTCGGGAGGGGAGCGGCAAAAGTTCCGCCCGCCAACCCATCTGTACCTATGCGGAAGGCATTGTTCGCACAAGAAGCAACGCCGCCCGGGCAGAGGGCAGCGCCTGGGCCAATCACCGGGTTGATGTTCTGCACAGGCTGGATCAGGCCGGTGCCCAGCAGCGGCACCAGCACCAGATCAACACCGTTCAAGCGACCGAAGACGCGGCCATAACCGGCACGCACCACCGTATCTTCGTGGCCGAAGATCTTCCCCATCGGTGAATCGCTGTCGAAGTGCGGGCTCCAGGCCGCAGCGACGCGTGGGCTGAATGAGCCATAGAACGGGTTATACGGGTACTTCAGTCCGTTCTCGGTATTGCCCACCAAGGCAAAACCGATCTCGGGATTGTATGCCTGACCCGCCAGCGCAGCCCGCTTGCGAGCCGCGAGGTAAGGCTCAGCCCCAATCGGCTGGTCTGACGAATCCACGAGCTCCACCTGCTTGCCGGTCGCCTCGGTGGGAGGCATTTCCAGCGTCCAGCCCAGACCGTAGGTCAGGGAGAACGTCGGCCTCATGTGCCAGGTGTCGCTGAAGTAGACGTTGTAGAAGGGGATGGTGCTCTTGTCGGACGCCGGCGTCAGAGGAGGATTCAAGGTAAGAAGCGAGCCGGAACGGGTATAAGCGATCTGCGCGAGAGAAACGATGCCCAAGGCGGCCGCAGTGAGGGAGCCGCAGTTGGAGATATCCGCATTGGCTGTGCAAATCGGCAAATCCTGCGCGAGACCAGATCCGGCAGCTCCATCGCCCAGCTCATAAACCGGTTGGTAGTTGATTCCGCCGCCATTGTCCGTGCGTTGATGGTAGTCCCAGTTGCGCTGATAGGTGCCCCCGAACTGGAACAGGTGGTTGCCTTTCAACGTGGAAATATCGTCGCGAATCATCTGGTCGTGGCCATCCCAGAAACGGTCGCGGGTGTGCTGCGTGTCGACGTTGTATGGACCTAGGTCCTGCAGCTGTCCGTTGGTCTGGCCAGCAAAAAGTTCGAGCGCTCCTTCCAGCGTGCCCAGCGCGGTCGGCTGCGGGCTATCGCCCGTCCGGTGGTACGCCCAATAGTTGCGCAGGAAGCTATAGTGGAGATCGTTGGTGGTGTTGCTACTGAGGTTGGTGGTCAGCCCCGCTACCCAGAACCAGGCTTGCTGTGGAACATAGGACTGGGAGACCGGATTTCCGACAGTGTCGCCGGCAAAGGCGCCGCCGATATCAACCTGATCATCCGTGGCAGTCTTCAGATCGAAATAGCGATAGCTGGTCATGAAGTGCCATTTGTTCGAAAAATCGTGGTCAATCCGCGTGACTGCAAACTTGCTGGTGGTTGGAAGAGAAAGGGTGCCCGAGAATCCTAGAATGTTGGCCCCGTCGCAGAAGCTCTGAATGCAGGCACTAGCCCCCGGTTGAATCACAGGCTCGTATTTGCTCCATATACTCGAAACCACGGGGTCGAGTCCGATACCTCGCGGGTCGATGCTGGCCAGGGGAGTAGTAACCTTGGTCACGGGGTCCGTTATGTTCCCCGCAACTAAGGCCGGTGATGGGACATTCCTATAGACTGTCTCGGAATTGGGAAAGTGGAAACCCTCGTAATTGAAAAAGAAGTAGGTCTTGCCGCCAAGCAGCTCTTTCGGGATAAGTGGCCCGCCAATCGCCCCGCCAAAGCGGCTGTAATGGAAGCTGGGAAGGGGCGCGGAACCGGGCGTCAGAAGGTTGTCGTAGTCATTCTGCCAGCTTTGAGAGGACCAGTTGTTGTCTTTGTAATATTCATATCCTGTGCCATGCCAGGCATTGGTGCCGCGCTTAGTGACTACTTTAACTTCGGCGCCCGCAGAGCTATTGAAGTCGGCGGTCTGCCCGGCCGTATTTACCTTGAACTCCTCGACGCTGTCCTGCGGCGTCGGC
The DNA here is from genome assembly GCA_963770235.1 of uncultured Acidobacteriaceae bacterium. Classification (GTDB taxonomy): domain Bacteria; phylum Acidobacteriota; class Terriglobia; order Terriglobales; family Acidobacteriaceae; genus Sulfotelmatobacter. Next base: position 270,908 of record CAVYOW010000015.1, read on the forward strand.
ATCACACCCGTGGGACCGCCAGTGCCGGCTCCCAGATCATTCTGAGTGGCCACCCCCCCGGTCGCATCGCCGGCGTAGCTGGCAAAGTATACGTTCGTGCTGCCATCCATATCGCTACTGTTGTTGCCTCCATCCAGCGAGAAAAAGTTCTGGTCGAGCATCGCTCCCGCAACCGCGCCATCGGGACCCACGCCCGGCTGCAACTCGACGAAACTGCTGACGTCGCGGCCCAGGCTCGGCAGGTTGTCTATGGAGAGACTCGTGATCGTGTTGCCCACTGTAGCATTCATGGTCTGCAGCTCATTGCCGACGGCAGACACCTCTACCACCACATTCGCGCCACCAACTTGCAGCGCCAAATTGATATTGAGATTGGCTCCGACTTTCACCTCCTGGTGCTCAGTCTTAATGGTGACAAAACCCGCCTTACTGACCGAGATGTCGTAGACGCCCGGGTTAACGTCCGCAAAGAAGTACAGCCCGGTTGCGTTGGTGGCAGTGCTTCGCGCGTTATTCGTCGTAGTATCGGTCAGCGTAACCGTGGCGCCGGCCACCATCGCATTTGATTGGTCACTCACCGAGCCGGCAACCGTGCCGGATGACGCATTTTGTGCCCAAACCGGCAGGGCACTGCCCACGCAAACCACCAACAGAACCAGAGCCGACTTGAAGCTGTGCGTGTACATTGGCTTCCTCCTAACCGAGAAATTGACATGGATTTCCGTTGACATCGAAAACCACAACGGATGGAATGCGAGTTACTGCCGTCAAGAGACCGCAAACGAATTAGCAACATCCAACATGCCACTTTTCGGATGAACCACTTGGCTTGGGACAACTAGCCTGGTTTCCGTGACCAATGGTCCGATAGCTAGCGACGTTTCCCCTCTTTTGCTGCTCCTCTCCGGCGCGCTTTGATGCCGAATTCCGGCTTTTTCTACAAGAAGTTGTAGGCGTGGGTTCCGAGATACCAACTCCAATAGCCGGCAAAAGTGGAGAGTGAGTCAATGTGCCGCAGTTCAATCGGCGTGCGGGAGGATGGCGCTTCTACTGCGGGCGCAGCTCTGATAGTAGCTGTTCGGCTGCCCTACGAATTGTTTGCGAGGCCTGCTACTGTTGCTTACTTGGCGGATCTTTCTTCTCCGGATCTTTCTTCTCCGCCTGTTTCTTCTGCGCGTCTTCGGTCCAGGGTGGAACAACCCCGGTGAAACGCGCATAAGCGATCGACTGTCCCAAGTGCTCGGCGGCATGACGAACGATGAAGAGCAGAATGCCGCGTTCGGTATTCTTGCCGCCAAACCAGTCCAGGCTCTTGTCCAGATCGACGTCGGGCATAGCCGTGATCGCCTTGCGGGCGTGGGCGAACGAATCCTTCAGGGTGGCGATGACGTTGACTTTGTCACTCGTCGATTTCTCAAGTCCTTTCACATCCAGCCCAGAGGGCGGAGGGGTGCCGACGAGTTTATAAAGGTTGTAGTTAGCAGCAGCAACGTGCAGAAATACTTCGGCGAAGGAACGCACATCCGCAGCCGGCCGCCAATTGTATTTCTCTGACGGGATGGCTTCCGCGAGGCGAGTGAACTTGTCTTCCTGAACGATAACTTCCGACAATACTTCGGAGCGATATCCCTTAACCCCGGGCGTGCCCTCCTTGTAAGGATTCACCTGGGCGGTGACGCGAACTGCGACCGCCGCGACCAAAAGCAAACAGATTGCTGGGAAAACGCGTTTCATGGAATGCCTCTCTTTTCCTGGGTCAAATCAGTATCGCTTCGCGTATGGCTTTGTCTGAGAGCGACGGGCGCGAGCAAACTGCAATGGGGGCGATGCTGCTCAGCGCGCGATCAATCTGCTTTTGCGCTCTGACGCCCACAGCCAGGCACGTTGACCCCGATCTCCCGGCAACCCTGTCGCTTCGCCGTAATATACCAGTCGGCCCAGAATCGTATTGATCGTTGCCATCGGATCTTTGTGGTGGGCCAGCAATACGGGTTCGGTTCGTTGAATCTCATCGCAAACATCACGGGCGCTCATCGGCCGCCCGGCTTCCATCAGTACTGTGCGGCATGCCGGGGTAATACCCGGCTGGCGGGAACTGCCCTTGCGATCAACCAGGTCCAACAGAGCGGCATCCAAAATGCCATCGCCGAAGAGATCCGCTAATCCGACGATGGTTTGCTTCAAACTACCAATGCGCTTCGTGACCTTTGCTCGCTCTTCGATCAATTGGCGCAACTCCCGCTCGGCCTGCCGTATCACGTCTAGCGCGTGGCGGTTGTCTCCGTCCGGTGTGCCCAGTGCCGCAGCGTTCGGAGTTTGTTCGCGATCCATTGAGTCTAAGTAACACTATTGTTGCCCCCGAAGGGAAGGCATCGGGATTGACACCACTTCGCGCGGGACCGGTACACAATCAAGCGCCACGAAATCCGCGCACACTTATCGCCGGGGTCGGGGTTCTGACGTCGTTCTGGCGCGGCTGGCGATTGTCAATGAATGCAGGACAATGCAGGCATACGCTCTCACCCAAAGACGGGCAATGTTCGGGACAGACAACCCAATTGCAGAAAAGTAGTAGCGACGCTGTGGGAGAAGGACACGAAGGCTGGCTGAAGGTGTGCGTCCCCTCTGAAAAATCGGGTCCAGCAAGCCATTTATTTTGTTGGCGTCCCCGACGGGATTTGAACCCGTCGGACTTCAAAATGGCCCGCTGATTCCAAAGCACTTAGGCCACGTCAACCACTGATTTGAGGGCCTAATAAGGATAGTTTTGCGGCGTTTTGCGGCGAAGTTGCGGACTTTGCGCGAGCGCCAAGGCCATCACACTCAGAATCAAGTCAATGAGTGTAATGGGGATTTAACGACAACTGGGGGTAATGGCGACTTTCCGACCATCTATTGTCGTGAGGAGCGACGGTTGCGACGGCATATTCCTTCAAAATCGTATAATCCAGTCTTTTCGGACTCGCTCAGACTGTCTCGCATATTTTCACGGCTGAGTTCGCCCCAAATCTCACCTGTTTGGTCTGAGCAAAAGACTTGGAAATCCCATACTCCCTTTACACGCTTATCGGCGGGGTACGCAACAACCAAGTATTCCATCTCAGGAGGTCTTTCTCGCTTATCGCAATGTAGTTCGAAGTTGTATTTTTTTTCTGAGGGTGATGCCAAACCTGCGCGCCGCAAATCATCGAGTTTGCACGCAAAGCCTTGCCCGGGGTTGTCCTTCAGGAATCCCTTCTCCACCTCATCGATACGTTTGATGTAGGCCCGAGCATGTGATTCGTAAGCGGTGTCTCTAGCCAGTTCAAATGCGCGAGCGTCGGCAAGGGGGCACTCGACTCTACAATCAGTGCACTTCGGTAATTCGCAGCCCCTCCGTCGTCGTTGATAAGCTCGACCTGGCAGGAGAAAAATCTGGATGCAATTTCCAATTGACGCAGATCTGGCCGTGTTTCTCTACACAGTCAGCAACGTGCTGAGAAGTCTGCCGCGTCTGCGTAAGATTCCAACCAGCCGAGTCCCGATGCTCTATCGCATCGAGAAAATCGATCCCGCCGCTTTAACCGATCGGCAGGCGAAGTATTTCGCTCCTTACGATGAAAAGCTCTCTGCCATGAATTACTGGCCGGTCTGCACCTACCGCATCGCCAACTACGGCCACAATCTTTTGCGCAATTATGTGAATCCGATGGAAACCGCCCGTTTCGTTGTGCTCATTCACGAGGTGGCCCTAAGAGTCAAGGGCAGGCCGTCGCCCACCAACAGTTGCACCATCTCTTTTCACACCCGTTTCAGTGATGCGACCATTCTCACCACCCGGAACATGCAGGTGAGGACAATCATGGACCGGCCGCCATACCAGACCGTACAGGAGAGGCCTGAGATTTCCGAACCGGCAGAATTGAAACGCGAGCATGACCGCAAAGTGGCCACGCTGGGGTGCCCTGTCGCTCCGCCGTCGGATGCGGACAGCATATTCAGAGACGTTCAAGCCGAGCATGTGCGCTTCAGCGAGTTTCAGCTCTCACGTGGAAACTACAAACCCCTGCTCGATGGGAGCGGTTATGCCTTTGCTGACAGGGTTCACTGGCGGGGAATCCGCAATCACCTGAACCCCTTCGCCCACCGATTCTCTCTAAAGCGGTTCCTTCCCGCAGTGCTGACGGGCCTAGCCCTTCCACTGCTGGCCGTCATGTATCTAGCTCCAGCTGCGGGCGAAGCCGCACGCAACACCGGTTTCCCGCCTCTCATCGCAGCGGAATCGGTGACACTCTTCTGCTATCTCGTAGCGGGAGCGATCATAGGCTATCTGCTGGAGCGTCACACGTTCGTTTGGGTGTTCTTGCTGACTTACCTTACACTGCGGCTGTTCACGTCGGCTCACATCGGCCCGTTGCCGTACAGCGCTTTTGCCGGCTCGGTGGCATACTCCGTGGCACAAACCAAGAAACGGAAGCGGGCGGTTCTACTGCCCGCGTGAGGAGTACGAGGATGTAGCCGAAAACCAGTTTTTTCGGTGCTTAGAGGGAAAAATAGAATTAAGAGAATCGCTTTCCCCGAAGTCAGGTAGTGTTCCGTGACGCCTCACAACTCAGAGCCTCAACTGTCGCAACCAGGCGATTACACTCATTAAGAATCCGGCTCCCCCCCGGTCGAGGTCAATGAGTGAAATGGCGATTTTGCAACAGCTACGAAACTCTGAGTACAGCAGTACCGCGCCGGTCAGCCTCTAAGCGCCGCAGGTCTGCCACGAATGCATCTACTGCCGTCGCTTCAACGGGCACAAAGAAAAGCGCGGATTGAGCCTTGGGCGTTCCACCGGTTTCCGACTCAATTGTGACCTCGACAAGCGCATGGCCCGCAGTATCTCTACAGTAGAAAAGCATGTTGACAGCCCCGCCAGCCCACTCGGGGCCGAACGCTCCGAACTGTAGCTCTCTGTTGTCTGACGGATGGCGCGGGAAGCCTTCGACCTTTGCTGCAGCTTCTTTCAGTCCACCTATGGGCACGTAGACGGCAGTTGAACCACCGAACGCCCCGTTCCAAGCAGAAATACGAATCTCGAAAACGTCAGCGTCACTCCATCTGACTTCAAACTTAAAGCCTATCTCCATAGTGTGGGGTGTATGCCGTCAGTCAGAGCTCACAGCATATCAGTGGCACCGATGTCGAGAACAGCGTTTACACTCAACCCTCCCGGTTGCGGGGTCAATGAGTGTAATGGGGATGTTTCGTCAATCGACACTTTGGTTTGCAGTCCGGCTGTTTTCGTCTTGGCCCTGGTCGAAATGCGAGAGATGATATTCGCATGTACGAGTTCGGCTAGAGGTTGGTTCTACCGCCTCAAGTTGCCTCTATATGCCGTTGAAATCTGCCGATTGGAACACCGCCGGAATGTGATGGTAAACCTCCGCAAAGTGGTGGTTGCGAACGATGAGCCCGAGTGGGGCGGCGGAGCAAGCAAGCGTACTCTGCGCGGTCGTCTTGTGCAGTATCTGCCACTCCTCGGGTTTGTTTTCGCGGCTGTAAGCAGCACCCTTGGAGCAGTTTTCCTGGTGGGCGGTAGGGATTTGTTTGACTTCGCTCTCGCCTATTTGCGTCGCTGGAACACGGCGTGGATGGTGCTCTCCGTGCTCGCCTTCTACGTGATCGCCTATGAGTTCACTCAGACCCAGTGGTTCCGGCGATTTGGCATTGAAATGATGCCGGAGCGTCTGCAGGGACTGGTTCTTGGGCTGGCACTGGGCAGTTTTTGCTTAGTAAGTCCGTTCCGCACTGTTTGGACGAACTACTGGCTGTTGCGCGATGGTCGCCAAGTCAAAGCGGCTATCACCGATATCCGCGAACACGGAAGTGTGGGCTACCGCTATCGCGTAAATGGAAACGAGTACACGACATCCGCCTACTGCCCGCACGAGGGTAGGGTCTCTTGTATCGCGGGTGAAAACATAACGGCGTATTACTCGGCCTCACATCCTTCGGTTTCGAGAATCCAGCAAACCGTGTCGATGGCTGACGGCGCTTGGCCAGTGATCATCTTCTTCACATGGCCCTTCGAATTCATGGCAATCGCTACCGTCGTTAGCCCGCGATGCAAATGGGCGTATAGGTTTGGAAGTCGAAACGTCCTGCCCCCGGCGATGCGCAGGGCAGAATAGTGAGCGACATCGGGATATTTCGCCAATTGACGTGCGGGGATTCGCTACTGAACCGCGTTTCGGATGCGCTCTGGCAGTTCGACTGAATACGCGATCACTTCACGAAACACCTCGAAAACCTCGCCCACGTTCTCCTCCACGATGAAATTCCAATGTCCGTACCCGAATCCAAGGGCACGTTCAAAACCGAACTGCGTTAATGGATGGCGGTTATTGAATTCAGAAAACGAAACCACGTAGCGGAGTTGAGCCAGCCGACCGCCGAAGTCGACATGTACAGAGAAATCCTTTTCCCCGTAGTGACAGCGGTAGAACCCGAGGTTGTCCACTTTCACGAGTCCAAATTGCTGTAGGACTGCTTTAACCCGTCGCCGTCGCTCCGGTAGCTTTATGGGACGAATTGAACAGGCTAACGCAAATTGCGTGTCGCTAACTGAACTTGGAACGCCCCGATGCTTGTCGATCTTGTACTGCTGAATCATGGCTCGGAATACCGAGACGTTCCTTAGATTTGGATTGTCCAACAGAGTCTTCTTAAACGCTTGCCAGCGCTGAAAATAGGGATGCTCCGTGTGCTGAATACTTGGAGCATCTACGACAAAGGTGTGACACGCAGCAGCAAACGTGGCAGAGCAGTCCTTGTAGCGCTCTTTTTCGCCGTCGCTCAATCCTCTGTAGTGATTCAGGCGATCTTGAAGAAAGCTCTCCGGAATGCGGTTCAGTCGTGGGAAGCCCCACTGCTCTTCTGCATCAATCTCGGCGCGAAAAAAAGCAATTAGCTTCTGTCGGATCATCATCCAAAAGGCCCGTTAACGTTCTGTAGAATTACAACATGTCCTCTCAGTGATTGCGGCTTACGGGGGTAACTGTTGTAACCAGGCGATTA
>CAVYOW010000016.1:0-314899 GCA_963770235.1 uncultured Acidobacteriaceae bacterium
TTACAACAGTTAATTTCCGGATTGCCCGTTAACCAGGAGCGATCAGTCGCCGGGGACTAATCCAACTGCGTTGCGCTTGCACGCTCACGTGGAATAGGGGTGATTAGCCCGAAGTCTGAAGTGGGCAGCCCACCCCGTCAAGCGCTGCTGCGACTTCTCAGGGAAGGTCTACATCCAGCGCGTAGATATCCTGCGTGCTAACATCGCGTACAAAAAGCCGCGAGTCGTCGGGCGCCTGGCCGCTCCACGATCCCCAAGTCCAGAAAAAGCGGCGCACCCCATTCAGGCTGAACAGTTTCTCGGGATCATGGCTTCCCACCTTGACGCGGAGGCAGAAGGGATTGTCTGTCGCGAAGTGGTCGTAGTAAATGTAGTGGCTGTCCGAGGACCAGTAGGGATAGTCCACGTTCGCGGCCTCGGTAACCCATTCCGACCACTCGTGCGAATGGAAATCGTAAAGCAGGAGCTTCTTCGATCCCACGGTCATGGCTGCAAGGTAGCGGCCATCGGGGGACCAGCGCGGGGAAAAAAGACCAGTCGAACCGGGGAAGGTGGAAACGTGGCGGGTCTTCATATCCACCACCTGAATGTCTATCGTTCCGGAATTCCTGGTTGCAATGCGTCCGAAGGCAAGCTGGGAACCATCCGGCGACCAGGTAGCATCGATCTCGCCAACATTTTCCGGAAGAAGTTCCTCGGGCGAGCCTCCTTGCGCGGGAATCAGGAAAATCTTCCATGGCTTTCCTGCTTGGCCGGAAACGTACGCGATTTGGCTCCCGTCCGGAGACCAAACGGGAAGCGCAGCTGCCACGGGTGGGTAGGTAAGTTGCAGGCGCTCGCTGCCGTCGACCCGGCTGCGCCACAGCGCGTTGGCGGGAGTGGCAACGTAAGCCACCCACTTGCCATCGGGGGCGAAGGCCGCGTCGGTGGCCGAAATGCCACCCAGGAAAGGGAGAAATTGTTTCGCAGCTGCATCGTAACGTACCAGTTCGGAGTGCGGCTGCGTGCCCTGCACAAATAGCTTCTTGCCATCAAGGCTTGGCAAGGCCGTGTGATATACGGTCGGGCCAGTCGTCAGTTGCGTGGGAACAGCGGAAGCTTTGCGAAACAGTCCGACGGAGTCCGCGACAGCGAAAATATCGTTGCTTTGGCCCTGGCCGCCTTCGAAAACGTAGTAGCGCCCATCCGTGGTCCAGCGGCCCCAGTTTTCCTGCGGCGGATTGTGCCAGCCCTTGAGCAGTTGATGCAGATTGGATCCGTCGGAGCGGACCTCCCACAATGACTTCGAGTTGGCCGAGGCCTCATTCTGGACCGAAAAGCGGATCCGGCTCCCATCGGGGGAGAACGCGGCACCATAAGCGGGCCCCGGGGCGGAGACGAGAAGATGCGCCCCCGTGCCGTCGGCGCTCGCCAGATACAAATCCGAGCCCTTAACGAACACGAGATGCCTTCCATCGCGCGACCAGGCGCCGTCGCTGCCCTCAATATCGCCCAAGCGCCGCGGCGAACCAGCGGGCAACGGCAGCGCCCACAAAGGCACAACTCTGTCGCCGGTCGCCACCATGCTCCCCACCAGCAGTTGAGAATGGTCCGGAGAGATGTCGTGGATATTCATGCTCTTGACCGGCGCCGGAATTGTCGACGTTTCGCCGCCCGTTGCTGAAACCTGTGCCAGTACCACACCTTCAGGACGCCACTGGGTGGTATAGACCCGCGCGCCATCGGTCAGCATATTTCCCATGACGTAGCCGTCATGAGTGACCTGCGTGATACCGGTGACCTTGACCGGACTTACCGGGAACAAGCCCCAGAGCAGCACAGCCAACATCAACAGAGCCGCCGTCGCGCCTGCCGCCCAGAGCCAACCGCGCTTGTTTCTCGGAGCTTGCGTGGCGGGCTGAGCCGCCACACTCACCCTGCCCGAAGTGCTATCCCGCTTTAGCCGTTTCAAGTCGGCGCGGATTTCGGCGGCACTCTGATAGCGGATCTCGCGGTCTTTGTCGAGCGCCTTGCTGATGATGTGCTCGAGCCCCGGGGAAAGATCGGGGTTGAGACGGTGCGCAGGCGCAGGCTCCTTATGCAGGATGGAATCGAAGATCGCGGCGGTTGTCTCCCCGCGGAAAGGCAACTGTCCGGTCGCCATTTCGTACAGCACCGCGCCAAAAGAAAACACATCAGTGCGGGCATCAAGCTCCTTGCCCAGCGCCTGCTCCGGCGACATGTAAGCCACAGTCCCCAAAGTGCTGCCCGCACTGGTAAGGTGCGGATTGTCGGAACTGGCGATGGTGGCCCCGTCCGGCGTTGTCGTCGCGTGAGTTTTCGCCAATCCGAAATCGAGAACCTTTGCATGCCCGCGGTCAGTCACGAAGATGTTCGCGGGCTTGATGTCGCGGTGCACGATTCCTTTGGCGTGGGCCGCGTCCAGGGCGTCGGCAATTTCGATCGCGATATCAAGCAACCGCTCCAACTCAAGCCGCGGGCCCAGGATCAGATCCCGGAGAGTTTTGCCCTCCAGATACTCCATCACCAGAAAGAGGCGGCCCTGGTGCTCGCCAATCTCATAGATAGTGCAGATATTCGGATGATTCAACGCCGAAGAGGCCCGCGCCTCGCGCCGGAAACGCTCCAGAGCCTGCGTATCGCTCGCCAGCGCGTCAGGAAGAAACTTGAGCGCGACGAAGCGGTTGAGTTGGATGTCCTCGGCCTGATACACCACCCCCATACCGCCGCCGCCAAGTTTTTCGGTAACGCGATAGTGGGAAATGGTTTGGCCGATCATCAGGGGCAAATCTTACGTGGGTGAAACCGGCAAGTCAATGAAAGCTGGGGAGTTGGCACTGGCTCAAAAGGATGGTTGGCGTAACATCTCTATTACACTCATTGACCCTACAAAGTGGGGTTCTGAGTGTAAACGCCTGTTAACGTCAGTCATGTTTCTCCACCCACGACTCCTTTAGAAACCGGGTGATCAAAGGATCTTCATGATCATTCCATTTCCGTGTTCTGCCGCCTCTAGGTAGAACTTCCGCAGTTCGATGAAAAGCTCGGGAAGATATGTCCAATTTTCCAAGTCAACGTGTATCAGTTATTTACCATTCCCGTGGCAGACGTCGCAGACGCGTTCCGCATTAACGACACCACGCCAATTTTGAACGTACCTCTGGACGTGTTTCTTGAGCTGACTTGGACGTGGATAGATGCGCCCGCGCCCTTCGGCCCGGACGTACATCCGAATGCGTTCGGATACGCTGTCATAGCCAGCGCGTTCGCGAACAAAATTGACGCGCCATAGCGGGGTGTGAAATCACTGGACGGTTGTGGCTTATAAGGGCCTGCATCAAGAAATTCGGTGGCGGCTCTGGGCGTTTCCGTCACCTATGCCGCGCGGGCCGACGCCGACCGCATCCGAGGCACTGGGTGCTTGGCGAAACTGGTTGGGGTGTCGGCGGAAGGTCAATGAGTGTAATTGATTCCATGACAATGTCGGCTCCGACGCCCGAGTAGAGTTGGTGGTGCTAAAGCCAACCAACAGGCTCGGGAGAAAGGAGCCGAACAATGATCATTATAGGAGTAGATTTCCACCCCGAGTTTCAGCAAATAGCTTCGGTGGATACCGACACCGGAGAGTTCCAGGAAAAGCGGCTAGCGCATCGTGAGGAGGCGGAAACGTTCTACCGAGCACTGGCGGGCCAGAAGGTGCGGGTTGGGATGGAAGCCAGCGGGCATGCACGCTGGTTCGAACGACTCGTGGCCGAGTTGCAGTTTGAGTTGTGGATCGGAGACGCAGCCGAGATCCGCACCAAGCGAGTACGCAAGCAGAAGACGGATCGCCAGGATGCGCAACTGATCCTGCGTTTGCTGCTGGAAGATCGCTTCCCGCAGATCTGGGTGCCGAGCTGGGAGAACCGGGATCTGCGGCAACTGCTCTGGCATCGTCACCGCATGGTGCAGGCGCGCACTCGGATCATGAATCAACTGCAAGCCGTGGCACTCAACGAAGGACTGCGCTGCAAGAAGCGGTTGTGGCGGGAACGCGGACGGCAGCAACTGGAATCGTTCCGGTTGGCTCCGTGGGCCAGCCGGCGACGACGCGATCTGCTGGAGTTGCTGGATCGACTGAACCCGACGATCGCGGAACTGACCCAGGCGATCGAGCAGGAAGTCGAGAAGTGTCCGGAGGCGCAGCGACTGAGGACGCATCCCGGAGTGGGTGCCTTGACCGCACTGGCCTTCGTGCTGATCATCGGCAAAGCCGAGCGCTTTCGGCTGCGGGCAAGCAGGTGGCGAGCTATCTGGGACTGGTGCCACTAGAAGAATCCAGCGGCAATCGGCGACGGCTGGGGCATATCACCAAACAGGGGAGTTCGATGCTGCGCTTCTTGCTGGTGGAAGCGGCGCAGGTGACGGTGCGCAGCGTGCCGGAGTGGCGCAGCCAGTACTTCCACCTGATGATGCGACGAGGACGGAAGACTGCCAAGGTCGCCATGGCCCGCCGACTGGCGGTTCGTCTGTACTGGATGATGCGCCAGGGATGGGATTACGAGCAGGTGAAAAAGTTCGGTTCGCACGCGGGACAGCCCGGAAATCGCGATGGTGTGCAGTAGAACACCGAGTAATTGATTGGGCGTCCCGCTCCTCTATAACGAGGAGTTCGAAGTAGTAATCATGATCGCAGTTAGAGACCGAAGAGATGCATGGGTCGGACCGAGTTCCAGACCTGAATATTGATTACGAGCGAGCCTTGGGTTGGCAGAGCAAAGCAACAGCTTCAACGAGAGCGAAATGGCGCTCTTCTACGAGTGCATGCTGAAGTGTGCTCGAAAACTGCTTGACACCGCCGACATTGTCAGAGAGGCGATTTTGCAACATCTATCCGGCCAACGATATGTTCGCGCCAATGGAGTCAGATTAAAGATTAGTAGCTACTGCGTGCGAAACGTGAGTTGATTGGAAGTGACTGGTGGCTCGTTGTGATACTGGGTTAGGCAAAAGCGTCCATCCGGCGACGCGAAACACGCCGTCGGATTCAAGGTAAGTCGAAACGTGTACTCTCCAGGACTACGGAACGAACTGATGTCGTAGCCCCATGCAAGGCTGAAATCACCCTCGACGACACTGCCGGGGAGAATTGGCGTCTCCACAGGGACATTTAAGGTGCATGGCAGATTCTGGAATACCGGACGCCATTGTCCGTCGGCCAAGTATTCCGGGAAAAATTCCCCACAGCCCCGCGTCCAAATGACGATTCTCGTACCGGAGTTCCCGATCTTATAGTGGAATGCCGCACATTCAACGCTGTCGACCCTTTCAGCCGGGCACTTAGCACGCAGCATCGGCGCGAGTTTCGCAGCCAATGAAGCGGGAATAACGTCCGCGTCGAACGAGAATTTCACCGTGCCGAGGTTTGGCAGCGCTGGTGATTCCGCTCTCACCTCGTTCGAGATGACGGAAACCGCCTCCTGAAAATCGAACGCGGAGGCAGGACCGGGCGGGCGTACAACCTGCAACGGACTAAGGCAATCCGTGCCTTCCGGTTCTTCGGTACAGCCCAAGAGAACCCACTCCGCACGCAGTGTGTAAGGGCCGGGCGCAAACGCCTCCGCATCGCGGCGCGAGGAGATTAGACGAGTCACGTACTCGTTCTTCTCACCGGGCTTCAGCCGAATGCTGCGCCATATCGCCGGACCACAGTTCTCACGCTTTATCTGACTAACCGGCCACCATCCGCTACTTGAGTTTGGCTCTTTACGGTCAAATCGTATTTCCGGTTCATTGCAACCGCCCCAACTGATTCGGACTACCTTCTTGCCCAAATTCTTCAAGGTCACCGTGAAAGCGCGGCAGGTCAATGTCTGTTCGGCTTCGCCGGTACAGCTTGGCCCGAGCGGCAGCGTACTGTTGCGATCTTCCACCAGCGTGAGGCGGAACTTGTCCGCGTCTGGCAGGAGTTGCGGTGCGTCGCTGGCGGTTAGCAAAGGGCAACAAAATAAGTACAGGTAGATTGGCGCGAGGCGGATCAATTTGAACCGGAGATGTGCCAAGGTCACGATTCCATCATACGCGAGGCCCTTGTCGTACCTGTCGTAACCAGGCGATTACACTCAAGACCCCATCTGAGAGGTGCTTTGGATGGAGGGTGTTTGTATCAGCACCTTGCTCTGCTGGCGGCGGGCAGGATGGTTGGGGTCGGTGAATTCGAGCAGTTCGATGGGCGCGCCGTTTTCTACTATGAACGCGACGCGGACGCCGTCGGATGGGCTGTTGGGAGGAATCAGGATTTCGCGGCCAGCAAGCTCGGAGGCGAGATCAGCCACTTCAAACGCGACGTGCGGAACTTGCCGGACGAGATCGGGGACCGCCGCGTCCGCTTCGAAACGCATCCACTCCACGCCAAATTCGCTTTTCTCGTGGCTGACGACAAAGAGTTTAAGGTGTTTCAAGTGGGTCTCGCCAGGCTTCGCTTCAGTAGTGGGTATTCCGATGTGGTGGTACCAGCGCATTGTTTTTCGCTCTCCGTGGAATTGGCACAAATTCTACGCTGTCGTTACCGCGTTTGAAACCGCCCTCGTGGCCGGACTTTTGAGGCACGAAGTCAGATTGTACTTCACTGGTTTTGGCACAAGGCAGGTTCGGAATGCATGACGGGCTAACCGAAATGTATGGTCCGCCGCTTTGTCGCAAGCGAAAAATGAGGTAACAGGTTGGTCTGCGCAAATGTATTCGGCCTTTGTTGGAGCAGAAGCTCCTGGCCATGATGGAATGCGCTGCGCTCTCGTCCTATTTAGTTAGGCAGTCTCGAAAGACTTTTCCGGTTAGCAGGTTTCGAGAGCGCCGGGTTCGACCGTTGTGCCATCTCATAGTTCGCCAGCAGACCTGGCAGAAATCATCCACTCCGTCGTAGCCGCTGGTCTGTAGATGTGGGAATCGCGAATGCGATTTCCAAGCCTGGCCTCAGCCAGGCGTCATCTGCAGGCCAGTCACGCTGTCGCTGCACCGATCAAGGTCGGTGGCCGATATGGTTCATTCTTGGCGAGCACGGCCCATGCCATGCGAGCCAGTTTATTCGCTAAGGCCACTGCGGCAACGTTAGGGTGGGTGCGCGTTGTTAGTTGGGCCAGCCACAAACTCAAACCGGAACATTGCTTCGCGCTCTGTTGCAGGACGGCGCGAGCTCCGTGCACGAAGAGTCTTCGCAAGTAAGAGTTCCCGCGTTTGCTAATTCCGAGCAGCTTTTGCTTGCCCCCGGTGGTATATTCGCCCGGGACGATTCCGAGCCAGGCTGCGAACTCTCGCCCCTTTTTGAAAGCTGCTCCGTTGCCGATGGCGGCGATGATTGCGGTCGCCGTCACCGGTCCGATCCCAGGAATCGCAATCAATCGCCGGCAGGCTTCATTCTCGCCAGCCGTCTTTTTGATCACTGCATCGGCTTCGTCGATCCGCATTCGCAAGTGATCGAGCTCCAGCTTCAGTTGCGCCAGCAGCAGGCGCAATGCTCCTGATAGCTTCGCGCTGGCATCTTCCAGGATCCCGGGCAATGCCGCGTCGACGTGGCACCGTCCCTTGCGCAAAGTGATTCCACGTTCGAGCAGCAAGCCACGAATCTGGTTGATGACCGCCGTGCGACGCATCACCCAACGTTCGCGCACCCGGTGCAGGGACTGGAGATCCAGTTGGTCATCGCTCTTGATCGGTACGAAGCGCATCTTCGGCCGCCCGACTGCCTCTGCGATCGCTTCGGCGTCAATGTAGTCGCTCTTGTTGGTCTTCACGTACGGCTTCACATACTGCGCTGGCATCAGCCGCACCTCATGCCCCTGCTCTTGTAAAGCTCGCCCTAGAAAGTGGGCCCCTCCGCAGGCTTCCATGCCAATCAATTCGATCTGCAGGTTCGCCGTGAAACGCAGCAATTGCTTGCGCGAAAACTTCTTGCGCACCACAACCTCGCCGCGCAAGTTAACCCCCACTAGATGAAAAACTGTCTTACCAAGATCAATACCGATCGTGTGTAGCTCCATGGGATACCTCCTCCGTTCATCCTTATATCCAGCTGCTGGCTGGGTAAAGGCGGCGGACCATCCCATTAGTTATCCGAGACGCCAACTGGTGAACAAATAATCCAACCGGCGATAAATCGCCGTTACACTCATTGAGCTGAGCCGCGGCAGCCGGCCTCTAATCAACGGTCTTCTCTGATTTCCGCTTGACCTTTGCCCATCGAGCACGTGCTGCTTTTTGAGCGATTGCAGTGCGTTCTTCAGAGCTCAACTTTCGACTTCTGGCTTTCCCCCCCAATTGACCGAGGTGCACTGCGTGAGGATCTTTCTCTCTTTCTTTAGTCATCTGCTTTGAACCTTATCCCTGCTGCTGCAGAAAAATCAAGCTTAGCTCTTGACATTGCATAGCGCTAAGCATTATGCTAAGCGGCAAGCATGGGAAGTAGGAGGAAAATGATGGCAATCGCAAAGAGGTTCCGAAGAGACGTCAAACTAGCCAGATCGTCTGTGGGGCGCACTCCCTCCGCTTTCGCTCTTGACGCTGTTAGAGATATTGAGGAAACATCGTTTGTCCATCGCGTCGGGTGATTTGCTACTTATCGATGGGCGTTGGTATGTCACTCATTCCGGATTACTGAAAATCGCGACACGGAAGCAATGTCGTGGTATTCGGATCCAGCCCGTTGCAGCATTCTGCGAAACCTCAGCTTTGCGCTACGCCTTTAGAGCAACCGTCTACACCTCTTCAGAGTGCAAAGGCTTCGTTGGCTATGGCGACGCCGATCCCTCCAATGTTTCTTTCCTTGTACATGGCGCCGAAATGCGCGTTGCCGAGACCCGTGCGGTCAACCGCGCTCTACGCAAAGCCTACGGCATCGGCATCTGCTCGGTCGAGGAGATCGGGTCTTTCGCCGAAACATCGCAACCCGCCAGAGAGTCGAAGAAACTCCCGCCGCAACCGTCCAACGGTAACGAAAACCACGGTGGCCCGAAAGTTCGCGATCGCCTCTGCCAGATCATTCGACAACATCAACTAGATCCAAACTTGGTCAAGGCTTATGCAATCGACTCATGCGGGGTCAAGACTCTTCGCGAAGCCACTCGCGACCAAATCGAAACCTTCGTCACACAGCTTGCCGATTGGGCCGAGAAGGACCGCAATGCCCTGCTCTGCCAGCTCAACACCTATCTCGGCCAGAAAGAAGGGGCCGCATGAGACGCCAAATCACAGGTCTGCACGCCGCCGACCGCTGTGCCGCCGACCAGACCCCCGACGGAGTCTTCCTTGTTCGGGTACAGCGAATCCAGTTTCGCCGGAATGCACAGAAACCTTATTACACACTCACTCTGGCCATTCTTGAGCCCAGCCGATTTGCTGGCCACGCCCTTTCGAGCCGCCTCTATTGCAGCCCAAGAGCCCTGTGGAAGCTGAATTGGTTCCTGCGCGACTTTGGCTACGACCCCGAACTGCTCGGACGGGATGAGATCGACGAAACCCAGCTCGTCGGTCTGAAGGGCGTAGTCAAGATCAGCCACATCGTTTTCAACGGCGCTTCCCTGCTCCGGTTCGACGGCTTTGCTCCTGCCGGCCGTTGGGAAGAACTCTCACCAGCGAATCTGGACAGCCCCCAGGTGGCCTGAATGACCTATAGCTACACCCAGATCAGCCAGTACCTGACCTGCCCTCGGCGATATAGGCATCGCTACCTCGATGGCTGGAAGGAGAAGGACACCCGGGCGGCGATGCTGTTCGGCCGTGCCTTCGAGCAAGCTCTGGGCGCCTATTTTCGCCGGGAAGATCCTGGAGCAGTCCTGTTTGCCGAGTGGTCTGCCTGTCAGAACGAGGGCCTGCACTACTCCAACGGAGACTCCTGGGATCGCATGCTCCGGCAAGGGATCATGCTATTGACCCGGTTCTGCCAGGACGACCGTATCCAGGTCCCCCAGCCTCGACGGAATCTGCAGATCAAGTTCAACCGGCAGGTCGCTCAGAAAGAACGACTTCGTCGCCTATATCGATGCCGTCGGCAAACTCGATGGAACGCGCTGCCTGCTGGAGTGGAAAACGTCTTCGAGCCGATATCCGGAAGAGCCTGAGGGACTGCTTTCTCTGGATCCGCAGCTGGTTTGCTACTCCTGGATGACCGGAATCGCAGAAGTCGCCCAGGTCGTGTTCGTCCGCAAGCGCTTGGTAGAGATTCAGTACCTGCGAACCACCATTACGGACGGGCAACGCGAGGAATTCGGCCGTCTGGTAGGGGACACGATCGGAAGAATCGAATCCGCACAGTTCCTGCCGCACAGTGGCATCCGCTTTCCCCAAAACCCCTGCAGTAGCTGTCCCTATATAGGACTTTGTCTGGGCAAGCAGGAGATGGTTGACGCCGCTCTGGTGCGGCGTCCAGGAGCAGACAGCCTTGATTGGCTTGACGAGCTTAGTTACTAAGAATCCGCCCGTGTTGCCCAAGCTCAATCGCCGGCGAGCCCTGTTCGTGCTCACGAAGATTGACGAGATTCTGGCGTGGGAGGAACGGAAAGAGGCGGAGCGGGACACCCGGTGGGTGGAACTCGGGCGTTATCTGTGTGAGGTGCGGGCGGGACAGTACTGGCGGCTGGAGGATTTGAGGTGTTTCGACGAGTTTCTGGAGAGACGGTTCCCGGAGTCGCGGCGGAAGGCGTACTACCTAATGTCGATCCACGAACACCTGCCGCCGCAGGCGAGAAAACAGCTGAAGGAAGTGGGATGGGCGAAAGGGCTGGAGCTAGCCAAACTGGCTAGGAGGGACGGGCAGCACTTCGATTGTGCAACCTGGTTGCACAAAGCGCGTCAGATGCCCAAAGAAGACTTCAAGCAGGAAGTCGAGAGGGAACTGACGGGGCGGGAAACGGAACCGTGGGAAATTATCTATTTCAAGCTGTACCAGAGCCAGATGCCAGTCATTGAGCGGGCCATCGAGACGGCAGCTCTGATGCTCGGAACCGGCCGTTCCCGAGGTTACTGTTTGGAAATGATCTGTGCGGACTTTCTGGCCGGGGCGAACCTGGACCACGGAGATCCGGAGATGCTGCTGTTTTCGATGACGAGATTCTTCAGGTTTCTGCCCGAGGAGCAGCGGCAGGCATTTCTCGGAACCCTGAGCGAGAAGGCATCGTGAGCTCGATTAGTCCAAAGCCCACGCCTTTACGACTGGATCCGGCGTCGTACGAGACTCTGCGCCAGCAGGTGCTGCGGCGTGATGGCTGGAGGTGTCAATCGTGCGGCACGATGTCGAACTTGGAGGTCCATCACAAACGCTTTCGCAGCCGCGCCGGCCACGACTCGGAAGAGAACCTCGTCACGCTTTGTACGAATTGCCATGCCAGTATCCATCGCTGAAGAACCGGGCCAGCCTTTCGGACCCGATATGACACCCCCCAGTGTAGCTGTTCGCCTCCAAGTCGCCGCATTTAAGACTTTATTGATGAAACCGGCAAGGGGTATTGATTTGCCGATTGGAAGCAAAGAAGGTAGCTACGATGTTGCTCTTGGGGAATCCGGTGAAAGGTAAACGCGATTTCGTTCTGAAGCCGAACACGATTCCGTTGTGATTCCGAACGGCATTCTGGTCTGAAGGTGAACGCCGATTCCGGTGAGAAGGTGAACAGTTTTTGTCGCCTAGCGCTAAATGGCGTTCGGCTGGGAGCGAAATGTTTTCCACAGACGAACCGCAGGAGGTGCAGCGACGCTGGACAATCACCCGGCATTGAAACTCCATAAATCTAAGGAGGACTGGGTGTCGACCAGGAGAAAGTCCATGCGGAAAACTAAGGAAGTCCTTGCGGTTTAAGTTGCGGTTGGGACAGCGCCAGATCGCACGCAGTTGCGGAATGGGGCTGGGCACGGTTCACGAGTATCCGGAACGGGTGGTGGCAGCCGTGATCGGTTGGCCGTTGCCGGAAGGGTTGGGCGAAGAAGAACTGGAAGCCAAGCTGTTTGGAAACCAGCCCGTGCAGTCCGGCGCGGTGCGACAGAATCCGCAACCAGACTGGAATGCCATCCATCAACAAGTGCGGCAACATCGTCATCTGACCCTCCAGTTGGTGTGGGAATACCGGCAAAGCGCAACCCGAGGGGTATCGCTACAGTTGGTTTTGCGAGCGCTATCAGCACTGGCGGCGGCACCTGGATGTAGTGCTGCGCCAGGAACACAAAGCCGGGGAAAAGATCTTCGTGGACTGGGCGGGGGCAACGATGCCCGTGTATGACGCCACGACGGGGCGAGCCTGGCCAGCATCGTTGTTTGTTTCTGTGTTAGGCGCCAGTTCCTACACCTACACAGAAGCGACTCGCGATCGGCAACTGGAAGCCTGGATTCAGGCGCACATCCACGCCCTGGAGTTTTTCGGAGGGGTGCCGATTTTGGCGGTGCTCGATAACACGAACACGGCCGTAACGCGAGCCTGCCGCTACGATCCGGATCTGAATCCACCTATCAAGAGTTCGCGGTGCATTACGGGATGGGAGTCGTGCCCGCCCGGCCGTACAAGCCGCGGGACAAAGCAAAAGCCGAAAGTGCAGTCCAGGTCGTCGAACGGTGGATCGTTGCTGCGCTGCGAAACCAGAAGTTCTTTAGCCTGCCAGAACTCAACCAGGCGATCCGAGCTGCTGGTGCGACTGAATGAACATCCTTTTCGCAAACGGGACGGATCGCGGGCGAGTCTGTTTCACAGCCTTGAGAAACCGGCTCTGGCACCATCACCAGCCGAGCGGTTCGACATGAGCCAGTTGTCGCGTGCCACCGTCAATATCGATTACCACATTGCCTTCGATGGGAACTCTTACAGTGTGCCGTACACCTTGGTGCAGCAAGTCGTGGAAGTCCGCTCCACGCCGACTACGGTGGAAATCTTTTACAAGGGCAACCGGATCGCTTCCCACCTGAGCAGTCGCGGTCGTGGTCAAACCATCACTCAGGGTGAGCACCGCCCCAGGAGTCATCAACCCCATCTGGAGCCACCGCATCGAAATGCGCGGCGAGTCTATGCGCAAGAAACGCAATCGGCCACAGGACGAGAAGAAGGAATGAACCAAAGCCAGACGACCCTCGTGGCCCTGCTTCTCGTAGCGTCGGAGCCAAATTCGGAGCCGAGAGCTGGGGGGCCCGCAGGAGTTCATCGGTTCGGTCTATTTCACCGGCCCCAAATAGCGGTCCAGCCAGTCGAGTGTTTCCTTGATCAGCTCATTCCGGGGAATGTCGTGGCCGGTTTCGTAGACGACACGACGCTTATGCTCTTTGGGCGTCCCGAGCAGGCGGAACATCGGCTCCTGCGAGGACCCTACTGGGAAGAGGAAATCGAAACGACCATTCAACATCAAGACAGGGACCTTCACCCGCGGTGCGAAGTTGAGTTGGTCCACTTCCGGTAAACACTTCTGTAAATAAAACCCGGGCACAATCAGCAATAAAGCTCTGATGCGATCTTCCACTGCTGGAAGCACTGAGCCCATGGCTCCTCCCCAACTGATGCCTTCGTAGGCGAGCTTGCTGCTATCGATGTCGGGACGGGTTTCGAGGTAGTCGATCGACCGGCCCAGATCCTTGGACCAGGCGATAACGTGATCGCGCCAGGAACTGGTGTTGTGATGGTACCCCATGTACCCCTTGTAATCGTCCCCTCGCTCAAAGGTTCCCTTGTACAGGGGAAACATCACTGCGCGTCCGCTCTTGATAATGAAATCGAAGACTTCCAGTTGCGGCGAGTTCGCGCTGGATCGACTGTAAATGGCATTAGCGCCGGGAAAGTACACCACGGTTTGGAATGGCGGGGACGTCTTCTTGGGCAGGAAGAGATACGCGATGATTCGTTCGTTCCCATAGGCCGCGTCGAATGTGATCTTCTCCTGTTTCCAGTCGTCTGTCTGTGCAGTGGATTCAATGACTGGATGCAGCGGTGTCTTGTCGTATGAATAAAGGCTTTTGTAGGCTTGGAACAATTGATCCGAGACGGGCTTCTCTCGACTGAAGTCCCGCGCTTGCAGCGTGACCGGATCGGCAGTCTTGGCTGCTTCACCTGTGGAAACATACTTGGCGCAGCGGAATCCAAAATTGGCAGAGCGCTCGAACGGCGATCGGGCATCGCCTTCGTTGAACATATAGGTTGGCTCGTCCCAGGCGCCGCCCATGATGTAGCGTCTGCCGGAATTCGCTTCGTTCCAGCACCACTCCTTGACGTTGCCGGCCATATCGTAAGCGCCAGACCAGCTCATGCCGCGGTAGCTTCCCACACGAGCCGGTCCCTGCCCACCAAAATTGCTGGCGGGTATGATGCTGGGGCCGTCCGAGGGCGAGGCGGCGGCGGTCCAGTGATAGATTGTGGGCAGCAATTTGCCCGCGAACTCCGCGTACGCCGCTGCCTCGTACCAGCTCACGCCTGTGACAGGAAAGTCTTCCTGGCCGCGAGGGTACTCGCTCTGCACCCATGTGGCGGGCCCTGGCCTACCCGTCGTGTCTCGGAACAAGGCCATCGCCTCCGCCCAGGAAAGCGCGTGGCCGTCCTTGAGGAATTCGTGCTTCCAGTACTCCTGTTTCCGGTAGCCCCCTTGATCGAGAAACTGCTTGAACTGTTTGTTGGTGACTTCGTATCTGTCGATCCAGTAGTCTGCCAGCGGAATGGCCGGCAGATCTGCGAAAGCCAGGGAGTCCAAAAAGCGTGACGGGCCTGCTCTGAGAAGATGTTGAGGTGGGGAACTCGACGCGAACCATTCCAGCAGGGGCCTTGCCTTCCTCATCCATCGTAACCTTCATGGAGTCGTCGTCTGGGAAGGTGGCGCGCTCCACGGTGGCAAAGCCCTTCAGCTCGAACTTCCACTGTGAATCCACGAGAGGAAATCTCCGTTTCTCGATGGGCGAACGTCCAACCAACTCCCATGTGTCATCCGGAGCGTTGTAGTTCCTACGGAAGACGGAAGCTCCTGCCGGCGTGGTTTTGATAGAACCTGACCAGGAGATCGCAGGCCAGAATTTACCGAGCATCGGGTCATCGGGGATGTACCGCTCAGCCTGAACCGCCAGAGCATAGGCTTCGCCGAATTTCTCCTGCTCGATGAGCTGCGCGATCTGCGGCACCGCCTGCTCCCTCGCCCACCGGGCTCTGGAACTGCGATGGACCCACCAGGCGGAGAGACTCCCCAACATCAGCAGGATGAGCAGCACAGGAATCGCGACACTGCGGCCGCTTGCTTTGCCGGAAGAGCACCATCAGGTTGATGCCGCTGACGGCTTCTGAGGCTGAGCGTGCGGCAATCCTCGAGTTCCCGCTCGATCTCCGACATGGATGCATATCGTTCTTCGGGGTGCTTTCGCAGACAGCGCCGGATAATGCGCTCCAGGTCGTCCGGCACGATCATTGACGAATTCGTGAAGAGGCTTGGGCTCCTCACGGTCTACTGGCGGCGATCGTGTCGACGTTTGATTGACGCTCGAACGCTCTCCGGCCCGTGAGCATCTCGTAGAGAACAGCGCCGAAGGCAAAGATGTCGCTGCGGGTGTCCGTCTCTTTACCGTGCAATTGCTCGGGCGACATATAAGGCAGCGTGCCAACCACCTGCGCGTCGCCAGTGAGGAGCGTGGTCATGGTCTCTTCATCAGCTGCTACGGACTGCTCGTATTTAGCGAGACCGAAATCGAGCAGCTTCGCCCCGGTTTCGGTGAGCATGATGTTGCCAGGCTTGAGGTCGCGATGGACGATCCCCTTGCGGTGCGCGGCGCCGAGCGCACTCGCAACTGCGATGGCGATCTTGAGTGCATCGTCGAGCGGAAGCGGGCCCTTCTTGATGCGGGCCGCGAGAGTCTCGCCCTCCAGGTACTCCATCACCAAAAAGTCCACTTCATCTTGGCGGCCAACGTCATACAGAACACAGATATTGGGATGTTGCAGGCCGGAAATGACCTTGGCTTCGCGTTCGAAACGCGCTCGCAGGTCATGGTCCTGACTCAACTGCGAAGGAAGTACTTTGATTGCGACCTCGCGTCCCAGGCGGGTATCTCGCGCCCGGTACACCTCACCCATCCCGCCAGCGCCGAGCGGAGCGATGATCTCATACGGCCCGAGTTTCGTGCCCGAAGTAACGGCCATTTTGTGCGAGCGATTATAGTCCTAAGGCAGAGATTCGCCGAGCGTGCGAGGACTCTGGAAGCATGGTCGAAGGTTGGCCGGAAACGGGGTTCTCGGAAGTTGGCATGCCACTTCAAGCCCAAACAGCTTAGGTTAGCGCCTATGTTTAGAGCACCCCCATGAATCCCTTCTTCTACAGCGAGGAAGCAGGGGAAAGGGGCTGCCGCCCTTTTCCCCTCCACCCCCAATCCCCACCGAACCTGCCTCGCTTGACGATTCCGAACACCTACTCCACAATCACCATGTCAGCGTCGCTTGCTCCGACTGCTGTTCACTTTCGCTCCGGAACGCCGTTCGGCTTCCATCCGAAATAGATGTTCACCTTCACCGAAATACCCAGCTCTGTTCGATCAGTTAAGGGAGCCACACTTTATCGGACGGGTCGAAAGGAGCCGAGCACAAAATCCAGGAGCCAGAGACTCTGGAGACAAGAGTCTTTGATTCGCGGCGGCGCTCTACCGTTTACCGGAGAATCTTCATAACTGCTAGCGCCGCCGATGCTTCGCCGCCGGCTTCGGCGCTTGCTTCTGCTCACCTGGGGCCAGCACCCTGCGCACAATCGGCGTGTTCAGCTTGTATTTGCGTTCGCTGACGTTGCCGCTATCGTCTTTCACGCGCAGGATGAAGACCGGCAGCATGCCTTCCTTGTCGAAATTCTCGCTGGTCACGGTCACCGGCAGCACGCCGTTCAGCCCGTGCTCGCGGTAGGCGGTTTCGTAGCGGTGCTTTCTGACGTTCCAGGTGAAGACGCGAATCTGATCGTAGTCGTAGGGCAGGCCGTCGTGCGGCTCGGTGATGGCGCACAGATACTGCGAAACTTGCTTGCCAGTGCCCTCCTTGCCCGCATCCTGCACTTGGTTCAGCACGAAGAACGCGACGATGCGCTGGCCTTCGGCATATTGTGCGATATCGAGCGGGACGTCGATATCCACCATGCGGGCCAGCACCCAGCCCACGCGGTTCTCCGAGTCGCGCACCAGCCACCAATCTTCCAGCACCGGGCCGGAAGACGCTTTCCCACCGGAAGCTTTCGCGGTCTTGGCCGGTTCGGCGACCGCTCCCGGCTGCTTCTCCGCTGTGGCGCGTTTCAGCACGGAGACCCTCGCTCCCGCCGAAAGCTGGTACAGATGCTCGGCCTCGCGAGCCGGGCGTGATGTGCAAGTTCGTCTCATTGCGCAGCACGCCGGGGGACTGCACGGGATCGTTCAGGTTCTCTTGCGTCAGCTTTTGCAGGGCGTCGTAGGTATGTCTGGTCGACCAGGTAGCGTTGCTCGATCCAACCTTCGATGCCGCTTTCGGTGCGCACACGGGAAAAGCGCTTCTCGCGCTCCAGGACCTCAACCCGCTCGCCATTCTTGACTGTACCGACGCGGTTATAGACAGTAGCCACCCGGTCGCGCAGCGTGGCCTGCGCCGCCGACACATAATTGACTTCCAGCACGTGCCGGCCTTTACGATTGCAGGCGGAAGCTCCAAGCAAAAAGACGGCGGCCAGCGCGAAAAGCAGGGCGCGCCGATAAATATGCAATGGAGAGGACGGTTTCACGATCTTAACGAGGTTCACTTCAACCAGTTAACTTTGACCAGTTAACTCCAGCGAGCCGACATCAGCGCGGTTAACTTTCTACTATAGCGCGTCGGGGCGATGGTTTGCGGAGCGAGAAGTCCACGCCACATCGCGCGAAGGGGAGTCTCTTCCAGTAACCTGACATCGCGAAGGCGTTTCGGTTACCATAAAGGCGGAATGAGCCATGACTCAAGCAAGTGATGAAAAACATGTCCAGGAGTCGGTGCGCTCGTTCTGTCGCTACTGTCGTTAGTGTTCGCTGCCGGTTTGCGCGCTGCGTCGAATGAGCCGGTGAATCCGGCGTTGCGTCCACCGAAGGGCGCGCAGGTGGCAATCGTGGTCTTCGAGGACCTGCAGTGCCCGCAATGCCGCCGGGTGGCGCCCATTCTCGAGCAGGCCTCCAAGACCTACAAGATTCCCCTGGTGCGTCATGACTTTCCCTTGCCCATGCACAACTGGTCCTACGACGCGGCCGTGATGGCGCGCTACTTCGACGAAACTTCGAAAGCGCTGGGCAACGAATTTCGGGACTACATTTTCTCGAACCAGCTCGAGATCAATCCGCAGAACCTGCGCGGCTATGCCGAGAAGTTCGCCACCGAACACAAAGTCGGGTTGCCCTTCGTGATCGATCCGCAGGGCAAGTTCGCCGCCGAGGTGAACGCCGACCGCGACGTGGGCAAGGCCATCAAGCTCGAACACACGCCCACGGTGTACGTGGTCAGCAGCCGGCATCCGGACAGGCCCTATGTGGAGATGAAAGACAGCAGGCAACTCTACGCGCTGATTGACGCCATGATGAAGGAGTAGCAATTCTCAGTTCGCAGTCTTTAGCTTGTAGCTTCCGCGCCTGCCAGGTTTCGCGTGGTCAGCAATCTAGTCCCCGAATCCGATGCCGATGGCGCGAGCGGCGCGCACCAGTTCGCCTTTCGGGTCGACGGACTTGAGATGGCCGATGGCGTGGGCCACATCGACGGAGACGATCGAGTCGCCGTGCAGGGCGACCATCATTCCGAAACCCTCCGGCAGCGATCAGATCGACGGCGGCCACGCCGAAGCGCGTTGCCAGAATGCGGTCAAAGGGCGACGGCGTGCCGCCGCGCTGAATGTGCCCGAGCACGCTGACCCGCACTTCCTTGTTGGAGCCAGCGGGCGATGGCATTGCCGATCAGGTTGCCGACTGGAGCTGGCGCGGCGGTTCTCTTTCAGCTCCGGCGGCAGCTTCACGCCTTCGGCCACAACCACGATGGTGAAGTACTTGCCGGTTTTTTCGCGCTCGGCGATGTAGCGGCAGATGTGCCCGATGGTGAAGGGAATCTCCGGGATGAGGATGACGTGAGCGCCGCCGGCAATGCCGGCCTCGAGCGCGATCCAGCCGCAATCGCGGCCCATCACTTCAACCACCATCACGCGGTGATGCGACGTCGGCGGTGGTGTGAATTTTGTCGAGGGCGTCGGTGACGGTGTGCAGCGCGGTGTCGAAGCCGAAGGTGACCTCGGTGGCGGAAAGATCGTTGTCGATGGTCTTGGGCACGCCGACGATCTTCAATCCCTTCTGGAACAGTTCGTAGCCGATCTTCTGCGATCCGTCGCCGCCGATGCTGATGATGGCGTCGATGCCCAGCTTGGCAGCGTTCGCGATCACCTGGCCAGAAATGTCGCGAGACACTTCTTTGCCGTTCTCGACCGTCTTGTAGTGGAAGGGATCGCCGCGGTTGGTGGTGCCGAGAATGGTGCCGCCGCGGGGCAGAATGCCGCTTACTTCCTTGAGCGTGAGCTCGATGGCTTTTTCCGGCCAGATGAGGCCGTCGAAGCCGTCGGGGATGCCGATGACCTTCCATCCGTACTTGATGATGGCGGCTTTGGTGGCGGCGCGGATGACGGCGTTGAGGCCGGGCGCGTCACCGCCTCCAGTGCCGATGCCGATACAGCGAATGTCTGACATAGAGAGTTCGTCGTCGGTCGCTATCCAGACTAAGTTCCCTTACGATAATACTTTCTGCACCACGGGGGATGGCAACTTACGAGTGGGCATGGCGATCTGAGAAACGCCACTGAGATTTGCCTGCGAGGTTGGCCATCTCAAAAGGAGCAGCTCACAGGACCATCTCAAAAACCACCCGCCGACTGTTTTTTGTCGTATCTGTACACTTCCGGCTCAATCTCCCTGAGGTCGGATGCCTTTGGCCGGAAAAGTCAAAAGCCCCACTTCTCGCAAAGGACGCGAGAAATGGGGTACCCAGATTTCGTAGTTAGCGCGTCAGAAGCGGGCCACCCGCCGGTCCCCAGCAACGGCTGCCAACGATAGCAACCCCAGGGGAATCTGAGAACAGAATCTGCCCTCCACAGGTTCGTCTCGACGACAGGGTCTGGGTCACCCGGCCATCACTGCGTTGCCGTTATGTTGAGGGTTGCCACGATATTGCTGCCATATGTCACAGTGACCGGGTAAGTGGTACCTGACACGGCACCGTCCTCGACAGTACACGTCTCCGGAGAAACGCTGTTGTTCAAGCACGAAATTACGCTGCTGGCGGCGGACGATGGCGTCCAGATTGAGGCGACAGTGAGATCGAACACAGTTCCGTTGGAAGTTCCCTGTGCGATATACGTTCCCGACTGGCTGATTGTAACTGACGAAGTTAGCGTGCCACCGGGGGGCGAGCAGGAAGTCGTGGCCCCGAAAGTGCCCTCACAAACTTCGAAGTCGGTAACATTGCCAAGAAGAACAGTGAGCGTGGCTGTAGCGGTGACGGCTTGGGTTCCGGCAGTGATGACGGACGTCCCCGCTGAGACGCCCTGAATCGTGACGGCGCCACATGTGCCGCTCGCGCACGAGCCATTTATCTGCCCGACCGTCGGTGTGGCACTTGACCACGAGACCCCGCTAGTAAGAGTGCTCCCGTTATTGTTGCTGTCGATACCAAAAGCCGAGAGAGTAACGCTCGATCCAACCTCAACCGACGGGGCAGAGGGACTGATGCTGAGCGTGGTGAACGTCGGGTTGGTGAAAAACCCCTTGCAGCTTACGGCGAGGGCCAACATGGCAAGAGCGGCGAAGGCGCCGGCGAGGCGCAGTTTGTGGTTCGTGGATGACATAGTTATCGAGACTCCTTGGCGCGCCTGCCGAAGCTGTTCTTGCCCGCTCCTACTCCCGATCTTGGCTCCGTAAACTGTCTGCCGCCGCGCCGGGGACGCCGCCTGCTTCCTCTTAGATACGATCACCCCGCGCCCAGGGTTGTAAAAAATTGTAGCAGATGAAGATTCCAGGCCGAAGGCGTAACCTGCACTTCCGTGCAAGCCCCGAACCAGCACGGCCAACGCCGCTCACCGAGTAAGAACGGACGGGGAAGGTAGGCTTGCGAAGAAAAGTGGCCGGGGCTGGAAACCGCCACCGGCCACTCGTCTGACGCTCAGGCTGCTACCGTCCCTTGTCGTGCTTCTCCTCCTCGGGCGCCTTCTTGGGCGGCTTCGCCGGCTTGGCTGGCTTGGCCTTGGGAGCGTTTTCCGGATGGGCGTTCTCTGCACGCGGCGCGTTCTCCGTGTGCGCAGCGGGAGCGGAGGGACGGGAGTTGCTGTCGCTCTTCATTGCGTTGTTCTTCATTGCGTTACCCCGTGATTCGGCCGGGGCCGCAGCGCGCGCTTCCTTGGGCGACATGGCCGGCGCATGATACGGCGCTCCGGCAGCCTTCGCGCCTACCACGCCGTGTCCACTGAATTCGCCGGGGCGAGCCGTGGCGGCCACTGCGGGTGCGCCGTGATTATTCGACGCGAACAAGGCCTTGTTCTGGCTGGCAGCATGTTCATGCTGAATCTGCGCTGCTACGGGAGGCTGTGTGCGGTTCGCGGGAATACGCTTCTTCTTGTGCCGTCGCGTGGACTGCGATGCCGCCTTCGCCGCCGTTAAAGGCGACGTGGGACTCGTTGTTTACGATGACCGTCCGGTTGACGTAGACGTTGGTGATGTGGACCGTGTCCACATGCATCACGGCGGTGTTGTAGAAGAAAGCGCCGCCACGCCATTCGCCGCCGCCGAAGCCGACGCCGCCGTAGCCGAAGCCGTAGTTAATGCCGCCGTAGAAGCCGATGTGCGGGCCCCAGTAGCCGGCGTTCCAGACGTAGAGACCGTTGTTCCAGCCCCAATAGCCCGGAGTCCAGAGCATGCCGACGGGCGCGACCACCCAGGTGCCGGGCACCCAGTAGTAGCCGGCGTCATCGTTCCAGGCCCAGTAGCCGGGCGTCCAGAGATAGCCGGCGCCGGGACAGATGGGTTGCTCGTAAACCGGCAGCGCAGGCGGACCGATGTGGACCGAGATGCCAATGCCGATCCCGATCTGCGCGGAAGATGGAGAAGAAAGGGCCGCTGGAATAACCAGCAGCATAAGTCCTAATGCTAGAAAGCGAACTGCGCGGGGAAGTCTCATCGTGTTTTTCCTCATGCCCGGCGCGCTTGCCGAAAGCGCAGCGCCACAATCGGGCGAAATTACTGCGTTGTCTTCTTTTGTAAACACGGCGGCCCAGAGGATGTTGCTAGCCAACAAGTTGTTTGGAATGTGTGGTTTCCGGACTCAGTTCGTCCGTTTGGAGCGGGCGATGCGTTCGTCGATGGGCTTGCGGCCGGCGAATCCTTCTTCTGTGCTGTGCCAGTGCGTGATGGAGTGTTCGCCCATCTTCCAGCAGAGCAGGACGATGCGGCCTTCGACTTCGCAGGGAAAATCGAGCAGTCCGATATCGAGATCCTTGACCTGCACGCCGATGGAGTCGATTTCGGCGAGAGCGTCTTTGGCTCTTTGTTCTGCCTTGGCGCGCTCGGCCTTGCGGCGGGCTACGGAAACGACGTCGACGTGGGTGCCACCGTTCAGGAAGATCCGGTGATTCAGCGCCTGCATTTCGCCCTCGACTTCTTCCATCAGCTTCTTGCCGTCGATGGCAGCTCGCAGCAGAGATTCGAGGACGGGAAGCAGCGACTGGGCTTCGTCGAGGGTGAAGGTGCGGTCAGACATGGTGGGTAGTTCTATTCTAACGCAACCGGGAAAGCGGCAGTTGGCAATTGAGTTGCGCTCATCGCGGCTTTGTCATTTCAACGTCGAGCGTGATGGTGATGTCGTCACCGACAATCCCGGGAAGGCCGCTGACTCCGAAATCGTTGCGATTGATTTTGGTGGTCGCGGAAGCGCCCATGCGCAGCCGGTCCTTACCCATCGGATCCTTGATTGACGGCGTAGGCCCGTCCACGTCGAGAACAACTTCTTTGGTGACGCCGTGAATGGTGAGATCGCCGGTGACTTTCAGCTTGCCCGGTCCCGGCGGCCTCGACCTTCTTCGACGCGAAGGTGATGGTAGGGGTACTTCTGCGCGTCGAGGAATCTAGGGCTGCGCAGATCGTTGTCGCGCATCTCGACGCGGGTATCCACGGAGGCAGCGTCGATAGTGGCTTGGATCGAGGACTTGTTGGGGTTGGCTGCGTCGTATACCACACTGCCACTCACCTTGGTGAAGGCGCCGCGAACGGTAGAGACTCCCAGATGGCGCACAGAAAACTGTGCCGAGGAGTGCGGCGGGTCAAGCTGCCAGGCGTCTTGTGCAGCGGCGGATAGGGTGAGGAGCAGGGCAACAGTGAGTGCGGAGAGTGTCCGGTGCATGATTTGAGAGTCTCCTGGATTCGTATGAGTCGCTACAGTTTAGCGCATTCTTGCGTGGGAAGCGGCAACGCTGGCAAAAAGTGATCAGTGGGCTCTGCCGTTTGAGGGATCGGGAGAGGTGGCGGTGTTCACGTCTAAGTGGAGTTGCTGCGCGGGGGAAATCCCCGGCGGATAGCAATTGCCGTCGCGACTGTAGTTGGCGCAGTGCGCCGCGACATCTTTGCGCTGCGGTGACTGCGCGAACTGCCAGACTTCGGCGAAGCGGACTCCGCTCTGGGCGGGGCTTGGCGGGTGAGCGGGAAAAGCGCAGCCAGGTGCGGGCGGGCAGGCGTCGTTGATCGCCCAGTAGACGATCTGGCGTCCGACGGCGCTCTGGCGAATGTCTTCCGCAGTGACAACGTTGCCGTCGTCTTTGGCGGGGATGCCAGAACAGTAGATGCCGGCGCGGAATCCGGCGGCGGTGACGGCGTCGACCCAGGCGTAGATGTAGGCCTTCTGCTCGGGCAGCATGCGTCCGCCTTGCTCCTGGTCGAGGAAGATGATGGTGTGCGCGGGAAAGCCTTCGCGGCGCGCGGCCGCGGCGGCGGCTTGCGCGTCGGAGTTGCCGAGCTTCGTTGCGCGCGCGACGGATTTCAGTTCGGCGTAGAGGCGTCCGTTGAAGAGCACGAGGAATCCGAAGCCGGCGGATTCGACGGCGGCGCGGTGGCCGGTCCAGGTGTTCGTGCTCTCGCCCGGAGGATTGTTGAGCCAGTAGCCGGTGTAGGAGAAAGTTTGGTGCAGGGCTTTGAGGTTGGCGTCGCCGGGGTAGGTGTTGCGGTCGAAGCCGAGGTAGGAAGATTGCGACTCCAGACTAACCTGGAGAAAGGCTAGGATTAGGATAAGCGCGACGATGCAGTTGCAGATCAATCTCATTTGCTAGCAATCAGGTCAAGAGGCCGACTCTCTTCAAGAATTTGTCAAAATCCTTACGAAATTCAGTGCCCCCTCCATTCGCTGGGTGCCGGGCAGACGAAAGAGTATGTCGAGGCAACCATTCCTTTAGATATCTCTCTGAGACCTTGCCGATCGAGAGAATAGGTAGGTCTGGAAACGACCGGAGAAATGCCTCCAACACAGGACGATTGCCGAGGATTTCAGGCATTGTGGGCTTTCGATTAGTCAATGTGTCCGTGTCTTCGTGTGGGTGAAATGCAAAAACATTCCACAACACAATTTTCTTCGATAGTCCGGGTCGATCAGCCATATGACCCCAGACGTAACCCGCAGTCGGTTCGCAAAACCCCCACAGCTTAACCGCTTTGACTTGACGTTTCGGTTGGGCGGCTCGTCCGCTGGCGCTTGATTGTCTCGTCGAATACATCTGCACAGGAAACGCGACGAAGGCCCAAGAGTGTTCGCTCGCACGTCATTGGGATTCCTGAAAATTTGGCCCCCTGAAAGCTGGGTGCTTCGGCGATCAACAGAGCCTTTGCCGAATTGAGCCGTGCGTTGAGATACGCTCGCAGATGATTCGACCTGTGGCTCGGTGCATTCTCTGTGTCGAAATCACGGTCCCGGTCTCGCCAAGGGTTTGAGACTGATCCAGTGGAGGGATACTTTTGCAACAGGTCAACAAACTGATCGGCTTGTGAACTCATGCCTATCAATCTCCTCCTCGATATCGCTGATCTGACCCATTACCCAGCGGCTGGTTTTGTTGACGGCTGACGACTATCCCCCGATATGCACCATGGTCCTCGATGCGGGCACGAAATCCGGCTCGCCGATGTGGTGGCGTTCTTCTTTTTTCTGGATCACGCCGCGGATGAAATCTTTCAGCTCTTCGTCGCTGGCACCGCGTTGCATTTGAGCGTGCAGGTCGTGGTCCCACACCGAGAACAGGCAGGTGCGGATTTTGCCGTCGCTGGTGATGCGGATGCGGCTGCAGTGTCCGCAGAAGGGATGCGAAACCGGAGCGATGATGCCGATTTCGCCGACGCCGTCGTCGAAGCGGAAGCGGCGCGCGGTTTCCGAGCGTGCGTGCGGAATTTCGACCAGCGGGCGGTACTCGGCCATGCGGGCCAGGATTTCGTCGAGCGTGACCACCGTTGCAGGCGACCAGGTGCGGCCTTCTTCGAGCGGCATGAATTCGATGAAGCGCACGGTGACGCCTTCTTCGCGGGCGAACATTCCAAAAGGGATGATTTGATCTTCGTTGAAGCCGCGCATCAGCACGCAGTTCACTTTCAGCGGCCACAGCCCGGCGCGGCGCGCGGCGCGGATGCCGGCCAGCACGTGGTCGTATCCGTTGGGCACGCGGGTGATGCGGGCGAAGCGGTCGGGATCGACGGCGTCCATGGAAACGGTGACGCGGGTGAGGCCAGCGTTTTTGAGCGGCTCGGCAAGATCGGCGAGAAGATGGCCGTTGGTAGTGAGCGCGATGTCGAGCGGTTCGCCACCGTTCTGGTCGGGCGAGCGGAGTTGGGCAAGGTCGCGAACGAACTCGACGACGCCTTTTCGCAGGAGCGGCTCGCCGCCGGTGAGTCGAATCTTGGTTACGCCCATCCCGACCAGCACCCGCGCCATACGCAGGTAGTCGGCGAAGGGCAAGTCGCCGTAAAGCGCTCCTTCATTCCCGGTTCGGCAGTAGACACACTTGTAGTTGCAGCGGTCGGTGATGGAGATCCGCAGGTCGGTAATGGGACGGCCGAATTTGTCGGTAAGGGGCACGGTCGCTGGTGGTTCGACTGCTTTAGGCACATTATAGGCCGGGTGGCGGAGAATGGCCTTCCAACCTAGTGCGTCCCGAGCGCCTTCTCGATCGCCGCGTCGGCTAGCGGAGCCATGATCTTGTATCCCGCAGCGTTGGGGTGGAGGCCGTCGCCGGCAAGGTCGCGCTTGAGCAGGCCCTTGTCGTCAACCATGGCGCCGAAGTAATCGAGGTAGAGACAGTCGGTGTGGGCAGCGACATAGTTTTTCAGCCACCGATTCAGCTCAAGGATTTTCTCAGGTGGACGGCCGGCAAAAAGATTCTGCGACTGCGGCGTGTAGTTGTGTACGGGCAGCACCGAGGAGAACACGACACGAATGCTGTTGGCGCGGGCGAGTTCCGCCAGGGATACGTAGTTTGCTTCGATGTCTTCCAGGCGCATGGGGCCGGTGTTGCCGGCGATGTCGTTGGTGCCGGCCAGAATCACCACGACTTTGGGATGAAGCTCGATGACGTCCTGACGGAAGCGAACCAGCATCTGTGGCGTGGTCTGGCCTCCGATGCCGCGGTTGAGGTAGGGCTTGCCAGGGAAATATTCTTCGATCTTCCACAGGTCGGTGATGGAGTCTCCGAAGAAGACGACGCGGTTCTCGCCTGATGCAGGCGGGTTGAGGGCGGCATTGGCGTCGCGGTAGCGCGCGAGTTGTCCGAAATCATCAGTGAAGATCGCAATTCGCGAGGCCCGGTATTGGTCGAGACCCGGGTTGCCGGTGGAGGGGATAGTGGGCTGTTGTGCCGGAGCGGTGAGGGTGCATAGAACGAAAAGTGTACAAATCATCATCCGGTTTCGCATGCCGGAAATGCTACTACATCCCGTCGTAGTTCGGCCCGCCGCCGCCTTCCGGTGGTACCCAGGTGATGATCTGGTACGGGTCGGCGATGTCGCAGGTTTTGCAGTGGACGCAGTTCGACGGATTCAGGCTGATGCGCTTGCCGTTGGGCTTGGCTTGCGTCGTCAACCATTTCGTAGACGTTGGCGGGACAGAAATTCTGGCAGGGGCTGCCGAATTCTTTCACGCAGCGCGTGTTGCAGATGTTGGTGTCGTCGATGACCAGGTGCGAGGGCTGGTCTTCTTCGTGCTTGGTGCCGGAGTGATAGAGATCGGTGAGTTTGTCGAAGGTGAGTTTGCCGTCGCCTTTGGCGGGGCCGAGCAGGCGAGCTTCGGCGCCTCCGTCGGCGGGCAAGTCGGCGAGCTTGCGCATGTGCTGGTAGCCAGCGGTGCCGGGATAGCGGTTGCGCAGGCCGCGTCCGCCGGTGACCATCTGCAAGGCCGTGTGGAACATGCCGGCGTAGAATCCGTGCTCGAATCCCTGGTGCATGTTGCGGACTTTCCAGAGTTCTTCTTTGATCCAGCTGGATTCAACTTTTTTCTGAAACCCGCCGAGCGTTGCGGCCGACGAATCGTCTTTCTTCAGCGCCTCGAAGGCAGTTTCGGCGGCGAGCATGCCGCTCTTGATGGCGAGATGAATTCCCTTGAGGCGGGCGGAGTTCACAAAGCCGGCGGAGTCGCCGAGAATCATCCAGCCATTGCCGGCAACCGGCGGAATCGCCCACCAGCCGCCGTAAGGCATCGACTTCGCGCCGTAGCGGATCATTTTTCCGCCGGTAAGCAGCTTCGCCACCAGTGGATGCTTCTTGAATTCCTGCAGCACGCGCTGCGGGTCGAGGCGCGGGTCGGGATAGTCGAGTCCGGTGACGAAGCCGAGGGAGACGATGTTGTCTTTCGAGCCGTAAATCCAGGCTCCGCCGTATTCTTTCGTGGTGAGCGGCCAGCCCATCGTGTAGATCACTTCGCCGGGCGCAATTCGACCGGAGGGGACTTCCCAGAGTTCTTTCACGCCGACCCCGTAGGTCTGCGGGTTGGCATTCTTGGCGAGGTCGAACTTGTTGACGAGTTGCTTGGTCAAAGACCCGCGCGGGCCTTCGGCGAGGATTACGATTTTCGCGTTGAGGTCATAGCCCGGCTCGAAGTTCGATTTCTGATGACCTTCTTTGTCGACGCCCTTGTCGTCGGTGCGGACGCCGGTGACGCGGTCGCCGTCGAACAGAAGTTCGGAGCCGGCGAATCCGGTAAAGATGGTGATGCCGGTCTCTTCCACCTTGCCGCCCAGCCACTTCACGAAGCGGTTGAGCGAGATGACGTAGTTGCCATGGTCGCGCAGCGGCGGCGGCGTGATGGGCAGCTTGAACTTGCTCTTCTCAGTCAGAAAATAGACGGCTTCTTTCGTGACTTCGGCGTCGAGCGGAGCCTCTTTTTCGAATCCGGGCAGAAGTTCGCGCATGGATCGCGGGTCGAGCAGCGCGCCGGAGAGGCAGTGCTGGCCGACCTCGCGGGCCTTCTCGAGGACGTAAATGTTTTCTTTGCTGAGCTGCGAGTCGGGATGGGCAGCATTGTGCTGCATCGATCAGCTGCGACAAGCGCAGTGCGCACGCCATGCCTGCGGGACCGCCGCCGACGATGACCACATCGGCGGGCATTTGCGGGCGCTCGACGCCTTCGATGGGTTTGCGGAAGATCAAAGCATTCAGGTTAACGTTCCGGACCTTCCTCACCTTCTTCACTTCTTCAGTCAGCGGCGGGACGATGTCGAACAGATTGCCCACGATCGCATAGTCGGCGATTTCGAAGATCGGCGCCTCGGAGTCCTTGTTCACGGCGATGATGGTCCGCGAGCCTTTCATGCCCACGATGTGCTGAATGGCGCCGCTGATGCCGAGCGCGAGATAAAGCTTGGGCGCGACCGTCTGGCCCGACGAGCCGATCTGGCGGTCCATGGGGAGCCAGCCGGAGTCGCAGATGGGGCGCGAGGCCGCCAGTTCGCCGCCGAGCGCCTCGGCGAGTTGCTTGGCCATCTCGATGTTTTTCTGCTCTTTGATGCCGCGGCCGACGGAGACGATGATTTCGGCTTGCGTGAGATCGACGGCCTGCTTGGCTTCCTTGAAGACTTCCTGCGGCTTGTTGCGAATGACGCCATCGGCAATTTCGACGCTGACGGTTTCGACCGGAGCTGCGCTCGCTCCGGCTTCGGCCTTGTCTCCGCGAAAAGCTCCGTTCTGGAACGTGGCAAACCAGGGAGCGTCGCTGGCGAAGCTGACGTCGGCGGCGAACTTGCCCTGGAACATCTGGCGGGTGAAGACCAGCTTTCCGTTTTCGTGTTTGAAGCCGATGCAGTCGCTGATGACGGTGCGTCCCATGGCGGTGGCGAGCTTGGGGACGAAGTCGCGTACCTGATAGGTGTGCGGCATCAGTACGAGCTTCGGCTGCTTCGTGGTGAGGAGTTGTTTGAGCGCGGCGGCGAAGGCGTCGGGCGTGTAAGGCTCGAGCTTCGGTGACTCGACGGCGTAGACCTTCGCGACTTTCTTGGCGGCGACTTCGGCGGCGAAGGTCGACGCGGTTGGCTCCGACGACGGCGGCTTCGAGAGTCCAGCCGGTGGCGGCGGCGATGGCCTGGCCGGCGGTGATGGTCTCCCAGGAGACGCGGTTGAGTTTGCCTTCGCGTTGTTCGACGACTACTAAGATGGTATCGGGCATAAAGCAGCTTCTCAGTTCTCGGTTCTCAGCAGACGGCCTCGCTTCGCTCGGCTGGACAGCCGAGGCGGCCGTCCCCACATGGCGGCTACAGCACGCGCAGTTCGTTGCGCAGCTTGTCTACCAGCTTTTTCGCGATCTCGGCCGGCGTGCCTTCGATGTGCTCGGTCTTTTTCGTTTTCTGCGGCACGTAGAGGCGTTCGATTTTCTGCAGGTTCTCGCCGATCGCCGACTGCACTTCCGCCAGCGCCACCTTGCGGATAGGCTTGTTCTTCGCCTGCTTGATGCCGATCAGCGTGGCGTAGCGCAGCTTGTTGATGCCGGATTGAATCGTCAGCACTGCGGGCAGCGGCATGTCGACGAACTGGAAGAATCCGGCTTCGAGTTCGCGCTTCACCCGGATGCCGGCCTCGGTTTTTTCGATCTGCATGATGATGGTGGCGTGCGGCCAGCCCAGCAGTTCGGCGAGGATGACGCCGGTTTGCGCGTAGCCGTAATCGTCGGATTGCAGGCCGGTGAAGATCAGATCGAACTTTTCGTCTTTGATGGCGGCGGCGAAGGCCTTGGCGGTGTTGAAGGCGTCGAGGCCGACGAAGGCATTGTCTTCGAGATGGATGGCGCGG
The DNA here is from genome assembly GCA_963770235.1 of uncultured Acidobacteriaceae bacterium. GTDB lineage: Bacteria > Acidobacteriota > Terriglobia > Terriglobales > Acidobacteriaceae > Sulfotelmatobacter. The sequence goes on from CAVYOW010000016.1 coordinate 30,260, forward strand.
TCGGCGCCCTTGGCCAGGGCTTCGCGCAGCACCTGCTGGGAGCGGGCCGGGCCGGAAGTGATGACCACGACTTCTCCGCCGTGCTTCTCTTTCTGGCGCAGCGATTCCTCGAGCGCGAAGGCGTCGGGCTCGTTCACTTCATAGGAGACGTCTTCGCGGATCCAGGCGGCGGTTTCGTTGAGCTTGAGCGGTGCATCTTTCTGCGGCACCTGCTTCATGCAAACCAGGATTTTCAAAGCAGGCCTCCTTCCCTGCCGCCTCAGCGCGGCGGGGAAAACTAGCTAGTATAAACGAGGGGGGAGAAACGTGGTGCGCGGCTATCAGTTATATCTTCGCGCCACCGCGGGGCGCCAAAAGAACCAACAAGAACGTGATCGTGAACGAGCCAACGAAAAGGAGATCAAGCTTGAATATCAACTCCATCTCGCCGTGCAAGCCCGGTTCCAGAACAGAGAGCTCGGGGTGCTCGGGATCGTAGTAAACGGCCACGACTTTCCCCACCGGGTAGCCGTCAAGCACCTGTTGCCAAGCGTCTTTGACTCCGAGGTGCACGCGATTGAAGGAAAGTCGGTTCCCGTGATAGTCGGTTGCTCCAACTCGGTAACTATATTCGACATCGCCGAAATATCCCTTCATGTGCTTAAGATATCCAACCTTAAGCTGCGAGACCGTGATCACCCCCGGCACGGTCGGCCACTGCGCGCTCTTTCGCGCGTGAAAGTATCGAGGCAGGGTTGCACAACAGAAGATGATTAGAACGGCGAGGAGAGACAGCACGCCTTGTCGAGTGAATTGGTAACGAGGCCGAGTCAGAGTGATTTCGTTCACCGTCACTCCTGAAACCGTTTCTTGTACTATTCGGTGAACACGACCGACTGCACGCCCGAGATCTCAAACCGTTTGCGGCAGCGCATGTTCTTGCAGGCCATCAGGTCGTCTTTGCGCAGCATGTAGGAGCGGGCTTTGGCGAAGCGGGCGCGGTCGCGCTCGTCGGCGCGGCCGGCAAGCTGGCGTTTCTTGGTGCGCACCACCCAGGTGACTTCGTATTCGGCGGGCTGATGGCAATGGGGACAGTTCAGGGTTGCCATCTTCTTTTGGGTACTCTCGTCGAAAAAATCGCGTTCTTCCATGAAACACGATTATTGCATGTTCGACGCGGTACAAGCTATGGCAACATGAAGTTCGGGGTTCGCAGGAAAATGGCGCGCAAGAAAAAGGTAAAGCGGTTTCGCGCGGTGCAGGCCGTGAAGGAGCTGGCGCGGGAGCGCATGGGCGCGCCTCCTGCCGGGAAAGTGGTTCCGCACAAGAACAAGAAGCCGGACAAGCACAAACCTACGCTGGGAAAGTTGCTAGGCGATGAGTAGCGGATTAGGTGTGCTCGTTATAATTGAAGGTCGCCGTCACGGTGGTATTAACATTCAGAATGACGGTGCACGTTGTGGCCGTAGACTGATTGCAATTCGTCCAGCTGACTGAAGTCTGACCTGCCCCTAGCGTAGCCGTCAGCCCAATCGTGCTGCCAAGAGCGATAGTCGGCGGAGCAGGTGCCTGGGCAGTTGATGACGCCTGTAGAATCGACCACCGATCCTCCCGCGTTCGTCAAACGTCGACGGTCAAGACGGCCTGGTTGCAGGCCGCCGTGCCTGCGCCTCCTCCGGTAAGAAACGCAGCTGCCGGTGACTTGGTTGGGGCTGTCGTAATAGTTCGCGTACAGATTTCCGCTGCCGCAGATGCTGAGTGCAGTCACCAGACTCGTGTCGGTGATCGTGACCAGGTTCTGGGAATCCGACCGACCACGTCACGATATTGGTAATGTCCTTGGTCTGCGGGCGGATGCTCATACGTGCCGATCGCCTTGAAGATACGATGCTCGCTCCGACGGAGTTGAATGTCACGCCCGGTGGAACCACCTGAATCGAAACCAGATGCTGATTGAATCCACAACTGGACAAGGTTGAACAAGAATGTCGCGGCGGCGATAAGTGCGAGGATGCTGAACCACTTCCGGCTCATCAACGACTCCTGGGAATCAACTCGGGCTAAATGCTCGCGCAGCGCGGCAACTTGGTCAATTTAGCTAGAAACGGGGCAAAAAGCAATCGTTAACCGCGAGGTCGAGCATCGTCCGTCACCCCTTCACCGCCTCCGCGACCACCGCGGCAAACTTGCGAATATCGTCTTCGGTGGTATCGAAGGAGCACATCCAGCGCACGATCGACTCCTCCTCCACCCACGTGTAGAAAAAGTAATGCTGCTTGATCTTTTCGATGGCGGGGCGGGGGATCTGTACGAAGACCCCGTTGGCTTCAACCTTCCACACAACCTTGACGCCCGGGATCCGGCTGATTTCCTTTTCCAGCACGCGAGCCATGCGGTTGGCATGTTCGGCGCTGCGCCGCCAGAGATCGTTGGTCAGAAGAGCCTCGAATTGCGCTGCGACAAAGCGCATCTTCGACGCCAGTTGCATGCTCTGTTTGCGCAGGTAAAGCAAATCCTGGCCGTGCAGGGGGTGGAAAAACACCACCGCTTCGCCTCCCAGGATTCCATTCTTCGTGCCACCGAAAGAGAGAACGTCAACTTCTAAATCGCGGGTAGCCTGGCGAAGAGTTTGGCCAAGCGACGCGGCGGCGTTGGCGATCCGCGCCCCGTCGACGTGCAGGAACATGCCATGCTCATGGGCAAAACGGGCGAGCGCCTGAATCTCTTCCGGCTGGTAGACCGTGCCCATCTCGGTGGACTGAGTAATCGAGATGACGCGGGGCTGCGAGTGGTGCTCGTCGCCTATACCGTGGTAGGCGTGGCGGACGGACGACAGCGTGATCTTGCCGTCCTGATGGGGCAGTGGAATCAGCTTGCAGCCGGTGTGCTTCTCCGGCGCGCCGCATTCGTCGGTGTAGATGTGGGCATAGTCGCTGCACAGGATCGACTCAAAGGACCGGGTCAGGGCTTGCAGACTCAGAACATTGGCGCCGGTCCCGTTGAAGGTGAAAAAGACTGCAATGTCGGGGCCAAAATGCTCCTCGAACTTCTTCATCGCCGAATCGGTGTAGGCATCGTAGCCGTAGGCCTTTACGTGGCCCTGGTTGGCGCGGGCAATGGCCTCGAGAATCTCGGGATGCACGCCGGCATTGTTGTCGCTGGCGAAGCCGCGGACAGGCTGGGTGGGTGCCGGAAGCATATTGAATAATCTAGCAGACCTCCTAGAATCATACTTTTGGCCAAGTTTCATGCCGCGGCTAACTCCCTAATCGAGAGAAGCCTAGACCTATCCATAACAAAACAAATATCGAGGCACTGTCGATTTCAGACGTCCCTGGCTCGTCTATCTAAATGAAAGGTGCGTAACCAAGATAAAAGCGGGGGCGTTTACCTTATTAGAAACCAACATTCGTAAGGGCTGGGGAAACGCAAGAGGCCGGATTATGTTAAGACTTTCACACAGACCAGATCGAACAAACAGCACCATGGCTTTGAATCTTTTCGTCAATTCGGGAAATCCATATCTGCGTGATTAGCATGGGGCTCCACGCTTACTAGACCTTAAGAGCACCCGTTATTCTGTACCCTATCCGGAGAATGTATGGCGAAACGAATGACTATCATGCTGTTGCTGATGGCGGCGCTGGTCGGTGGGCTCGGCTTTCTAAAATACCGCCAGGTCGAGGCTGCCATCGCGATGGGTGGAAGCTTCCAGATGCCGCCCACCGCCGTCACCACGGTGGTCGCCAAGCGCGAGACGTGGCCTTCGACCTTGTCTGTGATCGGGACTGCAGCTGCAATCGAGGGTGTTACGGTCAGCGCGGATCTGCCCGGGACCGTCGATAAGATTCACTTCGAATCCGGCCAGTCGGTGCATGAGGGAGACATTCTGGTCGAACTCGATACGCGCCAGGAAAAAGCGCAGCTTGCCAACATTGAAGCCCAGCGCGATCTGGCCCGCATTCAATATGGCCGCTCGGAGCAACTGGCCAAGGCGGGCGTCATTTCCAAGTCGGAGTACGACAATGCCGCCGCTCAGCAGAAGGCGACCGAGGCGCAGGTCAACGACATCAAGGCCGCCATCGCGCGCAAAACGATCCACGCCCCATTCTCAGGAGTTCTGGGAATTCGCCAGATCAGCCTCGGCCAATATCTGGCCGCGGGACAGGCAATTGTTTCGCTTGCAGTCGCGTCAATCCTATTTATGTGAATTTCGGCGTGCCGCAGCAGGATACTCCAAAAATGAAAATCGGCCGCGGCCTGCATGTCACCAGCGCCGACGTTCCTGGCATGGCATTCAGCGGCAAGATTACGGCGCTTGATTCGGTGATCAACGAGCAGACCCGCAACATCCAGATCCAGGCCACAGTGCAGAATCCGGGCGGGAAGTTGCGTCCCGGCATGTACGTGCAAGTCGAGTTGCCGCTGGGCGAGGCGCGCGACGTTATTCCTTTGCCGGCGTCGGCCATCAACTATGCACCCTATGGTGATTCCGTGTACGTCGTGACCGACATGAAGGATGCGAAGACGGGTAAGACTTATCGCGGCGTGCGCCAGCAGATCGTCAAGATCGAGGGCAGCCGCGGCGATCAGGTCGCGATCACCTCCGGACTGAATCCGGGCGACGAAGTCGTCAGCGCCGGAGTCTTCCGGCTTCGCAACGCTGCGCCGGTCGAGATTAATAACGCTGTGAAACCTTCGAATAGCCCCAAACCGAACCCGGAAGAGAGTTAAGCAGAGACTTGAGCTCAACGAGAGGCCGAGCGAGGAGCATGCATGAAGTTCACTGATTTATTTGTCCGGCGTCCAGTGCTGGCGATGGTGGTAAACCTTCTCATTCTGATCGCTGGTCTCCAGGCTGTCCGTTCGCTGAGCGTCCGGCAATATCCCCGCAGCGACATTTCTCTCGTTCAAGTCACAACCGTTTACGTCGGCGCGAACGCCGACCTGGTGCGTGGATTTATCACCACGCCGCTGGAGCGCGTAATTGCCAGCGCCGACGGCATCGACTACATGGAGTCAACCAGTGCCCAGAGCTTGAGCACGATTGTTGTTCACCTCAAGTTGAACTACGACACCAACGCGGCCCTCACGCAGATTCAGGCCAAGGTCAACCAGGTGAAAAACGACTTGCCGCCTGAGTCGCAGGTTCCGGTCATCGATCTGCAAACGGCGGACCAGCAGTTCGCGGCGATGTACATTGGGTTCGGAGCGAAGGACCTCGACGAGAACCAGATCACCGACTATCTCACCCGGGTGGTGCAGCCCAAGCTGAGCGCAGTCAGCGGCGTGCAGCGTGCCGACATTCTGGGCAATCGCACCTTCGCCATGCGGATTTGGCTCAAGCCTGATCAAATGGCCGCCCGCGGCGTCTCGCCCTCCGACATCCATGACGCGCTTTCGAAGAACAACTATCTGTCGGCGCTCGGCAGCACGAAGGGTTCGATGGTTTCTGTAAACCTGGTCGCGAACACAGACCTGCGCACGCCCGATGATTTCAAACAGATGGTCGTCAAGCAGGAAAATGGCGTGGTGGTTCGCCTCGGCGAAATCGCCGATGTGCAACTGGGCGCGGAAAATTATGACCAGGACGTGCGCTTCAATGGCGAAACCGCCACATTCATGGGAATCTGGGTCCTTCCCACGGCAAATTCGCTGGATGTTATCAAAGCAGTGCGCAAGACGCTTCCCGCCATTCAGGAACAGTTGCCTGCGGGAATGACGTTGGGCATTCCCTATGACTCCACGGCGTACATTCAGGATGCCATCAACGAAGTTCTGCACACGCTTACTGAAACGCTGTTGATTGTCGTCGTTGTCATCTTCCTTTTCCTGGGCTCGTTCCGGTCTGTGCTCATTCCGATTGTCGCGATTCCAGTTTCGCTGATCGGCGCGGTCTTTCTTATGCTGCTGGCGGGCTTCACCATCAATCTTCTGACGCTGCTCGCCATCGTGCTTTCCGTCGGCCTGGTGGTCGACGACGCGATCGTGATGGTGGAAAACGTCGAACGCCATTTGCAGATGGGAAAGTTACCGTTCCGCGCCGCGCAAGACGCCGCCCGCGAACTCGTCGGTCCAATCATCGCCATGACCATTACCCTGGCCGCGGTCTACGCGCCGATCGGCATCCAGGGCGGACTGACCGGATCGCTGTTCCGCGAATTTGCTTTCACCCTGGCCGGCGCAGTCACTGTCTCTGGTGTTGTGGCGCTTACCTTGTCGCCCATGATGGGCTCGAAGTTGCTTCGTGCTGGCGACACCGAGCGCGGATTTTCCGGCATTGTCAATCGCGGATTCGAACGGGTACGAACTCTTTATACCCGCCTGCTGACCGGTACTCTGAACTACCGCCCAGTCGTGCTGACGGTGTGGGCGATTGTTGCCCTTCTCATGATCCCGTTCTACATGTTTTCCCAACGTGAACTCGCGCCGCAAGAGGACCAGGGAGTTGTGTTCGGCGTGATTCAGGCCTCTGCGAATGCCACGCTCGACCAGACCAACCTGTTCGCCAATCAGGTGTATGACGTGTACCACTCATTCCCGGAGAGCGAAAGCCTTTTCCAGATCACGAACCCGGGCGGCGGCTTCGGAGGAATGGTGGTCAAGCCGTGGAGCCAGCGTAAGAAAACCACGCAGCAGCTGCTCGTTGAATCGTCGGCGAAACTGTCAAAAATTGCCGGCGTGCGCGTGATACCCCTGACCCCGCCGCCGCTGCCCGGTGGCGGCAACTTCCCTGTCGATTTCGTGATCGCTTCCTCTGCCGAGCCCGAGCAAGTCAGCCAACTCGCGGAAAAGATCGTGCAGAAGGCCATGGCCAGCGGCCTGTTCATCTATGCCGACACCGACGTGAAGTTTGACCAGCCGCAGACGGAAGTCGTTTTCGATCGCGACAAACTGCGCTCGCAAGGCGTGGATTTGAGCCAGGCCGGCCAGGATCTCTCTACCATGCTGGGCGGGAACTACGTCAACCGGTTCAGCATTCAAGGGCGCAGCTACAAGGTCATTCCGCAGGTTCAGAGGGTGGAGCGCCTCACGCCCGAACAGCTTTCGCAAATCTATGTGAAGGGATCGGCCGACAAACTCGTGCCGCTCTCGACGTTCGCCACGCTGAAGACCACGACGGAACCCCGCTCGCTGAATAAATTTCAGCAGCTGAACGCCGTGCGCATTCAGGGTGTTATCCCCCCGAACGTGCCTCTCGACAAGGCGCTCACCTTCCTCGAAGATCAAGCCAAACAGATCCTGCCGCAAGGCTTCACCGTTGATTACGCCGGTGAATCGCGTCAGCTGCGCGTGGAAGGCAGCAAGTTTCTTGGCACCTTCCTGCTTTCGGCGATCCTGATCTACCTGGTGCTCGCTGCGACATTCGAGAGCTTCCGCGATCCTTTCATCATTCTCGCCGGCTCGGTTCCGTTGGCCATCTCGGGCGCGTTGATGTTCTCGTTCCTCGGCTTCACCACGCTCAACATCTACAGTCAGGTCGGCCTGATCACTCTCGTCGGCCTGATCGCCAAGAACGGAATTCTGATCGTGGAATTCGGCAACCACTTGCAGGAAACCGGACTCAGCAAGCTCGAAGCCGTCATCGGCGCCGCCAGCACCCGGCTGCGTCCGATCCTGATGACGACCGCCGCCACCGTCTTCGGCCACTTCCCGCTCGTTCTGGCCACGGGCCCTGGCGCCGGCGCGCGCAACAGCATCGGCATCATGCTGGTAAGCGGCATGATCATTGGCACGGTCTTCACGCTGTTTGTGGTGCCCTCCATTTATATGGTGGTCGCTAAGACTCATACCGCGATCCGGGACGAGGATGACGAGAAGATCACGCTGCGCCAACCGGTGGCAGCAGGGTTTTGATCGATCGCGTTGAGGCCTTTTTTCGGTCCAGCGCTCGATCGGATTCATCGAGGGCTGGCGGAGCACGGGAAGGCGCGGGAAAAAGCCTAGCCGCCGCCGCCGTTACGCTTGAATTCACCCGCTTGCTTCGTCGACTTCGCGCGAGCCTTGCGCCGCATCTTGGCCATCCATTCCCGGGAATACATGGTGCCGCGGCACTTGGGCGAGCCACAGTGGCAGGGCGCGGGAGCTTCATCGTCGTAGAGGTTGTAGTCCCAAAGCAGCTCTTCGCCGGCGGCGATGTCGCGAAGAGCAAAGATCCACGCGCGGCGCCGAATTTCGTCGATCTCACAATTGGGGTCACAGGAATGGTTCAGGTAAGCGCCCAGCCCCTCGCCGTCGATGATCGTCTTGCCGTCTTCCAGACCGTAGAGGTAGGTGCGGTGCGCACCGTCGTAAAGCCGCTCAGCCTCCTGTGGAGTGATGCGCGGCCCGGCGTATTCGACGACGCGGGCGCCTCTGCGAATGGGGGTGGTGGTGAACACGCCAACCGAATGAATCCGCGAAGGACGAACCACCAGGGCCATACCACTAATTTCGCACGCTGAGCGGTTTGAAAGGAAGACGAAAAAGATGGTTCCAGCAGGTCTTACGCTTACGGGTCGTACACCGAGCTTCCGTAGCCTTGTTTGCGGGCAGAATCTTGCATATCTTCCAGGCGCCTCTTCTCCTCTTCCAGTTGCGCCTGCATCCGTTCTGCGCGCTGCTGCTTTTCCCTCTGGCGCTCATTCCATCCAACGCAGTTCTCAACACAATTGGCTGGAGCAAAACGGATCGACTCGTTGAGTTCGTCCACCTGGCTTTGCAGAGTGGCAATCTGGTTTTTCTGCGCCAGAATCTGGGATTTCACGTGTTCGGCCGGCTGCTTGGCTCCGTTTGAAGAAGCTGGCATCGAGCTCTGGCTCGCCTGGCCCCCTGCGGCCGGCGGGGTTGCCGGGCCTGCATGCTCGGGAATTTCTTCGTTAGTGATGACCTTGGACGCCTTGGCATCCTTGCCCTGCGCGGTTTTTGACTGCTCCTTCTGCTGGCGCTGCTGACGGGCGAGGTCACCGAGGGACGGCGAATCCTGGCCGTTGGCGATACCTGCAAACAGGCAACCCGCCGCCGCAAAAACCAGAATGAGCTTGCACCTTGTGCCCATGGGAAGGCCCTCCCTGGCAACCCGTGAAGGAAAGGAACGGACTGCTTCAGTAAATGTTATTCGCAATGGGCCGGCAAGCCAGCGTTACGAACGGGTCGTGTACGAGCGGTACAAGAGCAGCGACCAGCGAGAGCAAGGCGCCCGGCGATTCGATCACTTCTGATCTGGAGGCGGCGAACCAGCGACGGATTCGAGGCTCGCCTGCCATCGCATCAGCTTGAGGTTTTCCGCTTTCCAGCGCATGGCGGCGTAGATCCGGTTGCGACCGCTGGGGTGATCGAAAAAGATCCACTCCTCAACCGGACCCGGGTTCATCTTGCGGTATTCCCCAAGATGAATCGCCCCCTGAGCGAAACCATCGGGCTGGCGGCTGGCGTTTAGCCCGTACATGTCGGCCTCGCGCTCCTCAGTGCGGGTTTGCGTGTTTAGGATCGGAGTTGCGACAAAGCCGAAGATCGAGACCAGCAAAACCACGAGAGGCAGCACAGCAGTATCGCCAATGCCGCGGATCTGCCACTTCTCTCCCCAGTGCTGCAGAGACCAGTTCAGCGACCATTGCAACAGCGCGAAGGCGACCACGATGACAACGCCGAAGAAGAGAATATCCTTGTAAATGTGGTTGAGAACGTAATGGCCCATCTCGTGGCCCATGACCGCCTGAATCTCTTCCGGCGAACCGCGGCGCAGCAGATTGTCATTGAGCGTGATGCGCATCGTGCTTCCGAAGCCGCTCACGTTGGCGCTCATGCGCGTGGTCTGCCGGGATGCGTCGATCTCAAAAACATCGTGCGCCGGTATTCCGTTGGCGCGGGCCAGGCGCAAGATCGGCTCGGTAACCTTGGGATCGTCCAGCCGCGTGACTTTGTTGAAGATGGGGACAATATAGACGGGCACGATGAGGATCACGAGGATCAAGAAGCACAGAGTGGCGACGGATCCCCAAATCCACCACGTTCGCTGCAGTCGCCGTACTATGCCGAACAGCACAACCGCCAGGATGCCGCCGAGCACAAGGTTCACTCCCAGACCCTTTAGCTGGTCGCCCATCCACGGACCGAAAGTCTGGGTGGCCAGCCCGTATTTATGTTCGCGGAAGTACTCTTCGTAAACCGTCAGCGGGAAGCCCAGGATCGTCGTAAGAAGCAGATACTGCACCCAGTAGACGATGGTGTGGACTGGCTTGAAGCGAGTGATCCGCTCGGCGAGATTGCGCATGGCCCCCGACCAGCCAAGATTCAACAGTAGAAGGACGACGGCCGCTCCGTAAAGAAAATCCCAGAGGATCATCCAATAGCCGCCTTCGAAGTATGCGTCCGACCGCGCCCTGGCGTCGGCAGGAATCTGCGCCAGGTAAGCGTTCGTGGCAGCTTCGGCGTTGAAGTTGGGGGAAGGCTGGGCCTCGGGCGGAACCTGAATCACCGACGGCATCGCCGTGAGCGGCTGAAGACCGGGTGTGGGCGCCTGCTGACCAGCCAAGCTGCCTGTCATCAGGCACAAGCAAAACACCACCAACCAGCAATTCCATTTCGCACATGAAGCCATAGGTTTTCTCGTGATCGATCGACGAACTGCAGTATATACGCGCCTTGGAACGACGGAGTTCCAGGAAGATGCTTGAAGAGAACCCGCCAGGAAAGGGAAAAGACCCAAGCCTAGGCGGTGGCGTGAGCGTTGCTGCCGGACAGCCTGCTGCCTGTGATCGCCGGTACAATCTGAATCTGCACCAGACGCGGAGCGGAGGCGTTCCCCTTTTTCGCCAGCAGATTGGCGGAGGGAATGCCAGTCCGAGCGAAGGATTTTTCGCAGTCCGCGGTGGAGGGACCGCGCATATTCCCTTCCATGAACGCCAGCCCCGGGCAGCGAGTGCAGGTCGAGCCGTGCGCGCACTGCGAGCAACTCGACAGATTCCGCAGCCGAATGGAGCGGACTTCTTTCAATTGCTCCGAGTTGCGCCAAATGTCGATGAAGCGCTGCTGCCGCACATTGCCGCAGGACAAGGGAAACTGCACGCACGGATAAAACTCACCGTAGGGAGAAACGTAGCAGGCGGTGTGGCCGGCGCTGCAAGGCAGAGCGTTCATGCTGTCTTCATCGGGCGCGGGCGGGGGCGCACAGAACTCATCGGCGTTACCGACGAAAGCTTCGTCCCGGAACAGGCGCTGCAGCGCGGATTCGCCTGCATTCAACTCCAGGATGGAGCGGTCGCCATCCATTTTCGGCGTGATGGTGGGGTCCAGCGTGTACTTGGCGTCTATTTCCTCCGCCAGCGCCCGGACGCCGTGATAGTCCTGCATGTTCTCAGTCATCAGCACGTTGGCGACGACCACCTTTAAGCCCTGCGCTCTGAGAAAGCGAATGGCATTGATCGACCGCCGCAGCGAGCCTGGAATTTTGGTGATCGCGTCATGCACTTCCGGCCGGTGCGAATAGATGCTGATCTGAATCGATTCCACGCCCACATCGCGGAGGCGCGCTGCCTGGGCTTCGCGAATCAGCACGGCATTGGTCTTGAGCTTGATGCAGAAGGTAAGCGAGCGCGCGTACTCCAGAATCTCGAAAAAATCCTTGCGCATGAAAATCTCGCCACCGCTCAAAGTCAGGATGAAAACGCCGGCTTCGGCCATCTCCTTGAGCAGGTGCTTGATTTCGACAGTGGTCATCTCCCCGTGGTCGTCGTGATCAAGGTAGCAGTGAACGCACTGCTCGTTGCAGCGGTAGGTAAGATCCAGCTGCACACTGAAGGGAACGCTCAGCCGCAGTGCCCGGTCGCTTATCTCCTGCATTATCGAGCTCATCGTTGCTGTTGCTCCTGTACCAGTGGAGTACTCGCGATGGGTTGCTCCGAGATCGGTTGCTCCGAGATCAGGAGGATGCCATGCTTGGCCAGATCCTCGGCCAGCGCCTCGGCATCCCGCAGTGCTTCCTCGGGCTTCACTTCGAACTCGGAGCAGATGCGGCGCTCGACGATCTCATCGAGGGGCGTGGCCCCGTCGGCGGCCTGCCAGAGAATGGTCGCAGTCGGGTTGAGCGTGAACAGCGTCGATCCCTGACCTGACATCACCAGCATTTCTTCGCCCAGCATGCGAGCTGCGATGCGTGGGCTGCGCGCGACATAGAGTTTCTTGCTCATTATCCAATCATCTCCCAAACGCGCGCGTCCGGTACAAAAGTAAGCCGGGAAACCGGAACGCGATGGACGAAGTCGCACGCCGCCTGAAATGCCCAATGGACCATTTCCTGATCCTCGGCGAAGAAAAGCATGTTGGCCAGAAGTTCCCGCCCGGCATCGGCCGGAGCCACGGGGTCGATGCGATTCTCGGGACCCTGGGCCAGCAGATAAAGTGCGGCCACCGGCGCCGACGTATTCTCACCCAGCTTGGCCAGTTCACCCGTGAATGGCGTGCCGAACGCTAGATAGCCTTCGCTCTTCTTGGAAGCATCCAGCTTGCGAACATACTTGCGAACATAGGAAATCTCATCGGTGAGAAGCGTTGCATCCGCTGGGGCGAGCCGGGCAATCGTCGTCTTCCCTGCTCCGGACACGCCCGCAAACAGGAAGGCCTTCCCGTTGCGAATCGCGCTGGCTGAGTGCAAGAGGAATCCGCCTTGCTTGGCCAGCACCAGCGTGTGCACGATGCGCAGAACGGCGTCGATCGAGTATGGATTCGCGGTCTGGCGAATCCGGCCCGTGCCCGTTGCCGGCTCCCACTCGGCGTGGAAATCCCCGCGCTTCATGAACCACCGTCCCGAACCGTGCGTGACACTCACCTCCGCGTCGGGATCGGAAAACGCGGGCGCGGCCAGATCCACATCGAAATCGAATTCAGCATACGTTTCCGCGCTCACGAAGCCCGCATAGCGATCCTGCAACATCTCGAGGAAATCCGCGTCGGTCGTGTTCACTCTGACGGGGACGCCGCCGATCGCAATCACCACGCTGTAACGCTCGACTTGTGTGGCTAGCCCTGGCACGGAACCGATTCCCCTGAAGCCGATTTTTCCGGAATATGAGCCTTGCGGTGCAGATAAACGAGGGCGCGCGCCGCCGGAGCGGAGTTCTGAAGAATTTTTGCGATCAATTGTTCCACTACGTTCAACTCCGCGGGCACTGCGATTAATTTTCCCGCACGGATCAGGTAAGAAGCCCGGCCCAATAACTCACTTTCAAGCACCGGTCGGTCAGGAACGGGCAGTGCGTCTCCTCGGGTGATCCATCGCCGGTTCCCGGCCTCTTCAGGTATAGAGACCACGCGATGCTCACAGAGCTTGCCGTCGCGGGCGATTACCACAACATCTCCGATCCGGATTTGATCCGGGCTGACGCGCTCGACCACCAGCGTGTCACCGGGCCAAACGGTTGGAAGCATGCTACAACCCGTGACACCCAGCCTTAGTTTGCCCGATGAACGCAGCACCTCGGCCGCCAGTTCACATTTCAGGATGTGAGCAGGGCCCATGGCTGCATCGGGGGGTGAATTCATGACGCGCTCAGGTTGCTGGAGCAGCCGAACTGCGTTGGGGACATCTTGCCGCACGACAGAGCCGAGGTCACAAATACCTGTTCGTAGCGAAAGCCCGGCTTCTCGTAAGGTTTCTTCCCGACTGCCACAGGACGCGGCCCGTCACTGGATGAATCGTTTGTGGGCATAAAATAACTTTACCTCCCTATACTGTAATGCCGACAGCGACGCCCGCACCGCGCACCCGCCGGTTCCCCCCGAACAAGCCTGGTTGCTCAGGGTGGACAAGTATACCTGAGACGCAGATGCTAGAGTTCCACCCTGCTGATAGACGATGGAGCAGTATGATACACCTACGTGTCTTGGAAAAAGCCCGAAAAATGGGCCCATTTGGCCCGATTTCCACAGAATTTCCACACGAAGTCGGCGTGCGCCCAACCTCGAGAGCACAGCGCAGTACCCCCTGTTTGTCCGCCCACCCCATCAAGCCGGAAGCGGAGAGGTAGGAATCTGTTGTGCACGGCTGCGAAGCTCTTCAAAAAGGATGGTGCTCAAGTAGCGTTCTCCGAACGACGGCAGAACCATTACGATCAGCTTCCCCGCATTCTCCGACCGCCGCGCCACTTGCAAAGCAGCGACCACAGCCGCTCCGGATGAAATCCCCACAAAAAGACCTTCCTCCAACGGAAGCCGCCGCGCCATGCGAATCGCGTCATCGTTGGTGACCGTAATCACCTCATCGATGTAGTCCCGGCGCAGGATGCTGGGAACAAAGCCGGCTCCGATCCCCTGGATCTTGTGCGGCGCAGGCTTGCCCCCAGAGAGCACCGGACTATCCGCCGGCTCGACGGCCACAGCCTTGAAAGAAGGCTTCCTGGGCTTAATGTATTCGCAAACGCCAGTGATGGTCCCGCCGGTGCCCACGCCGGAGATCAGGAAGTCCACGCGTCCGTCGGTGTCATTCCAGATCTCAGGACCCGTGGTCTCGAAATGAATCTTGGGGTTGGCGGCATTGTCGAACTGCTGCAGCATGTAGCTATTAGGAGTGTTCGCCAGCAACTCCTGCGCCTTGGCAATAGCGCCCTTCATTCCGTTTGGACCCGGCGTAAGAACAATTTCCGCGCCGAAGGCAAGCAGCAGGATGCGCCGCTCCAGGCTCATCGTTTCCGGCATCGTCAGGATCAGCCGGTATCCTTTGACAGCCGCCACGAAAGCCAGGCCGATTCCCGTATTGCCGCTAGTTGGCTCAATCAGCACCGTCTTCCCCGGCCGAATCTTGCCCGCACGCTCCGCCTCGGTAATCATGCTGACGCCGATACGGTCCTTAACGCTGCCCACGGGATTCTGGCTTTCCAGTTTGGCTACCACCTCGGCCACGCAGCCCCCCGTGACTTTATTAAGCCGCACCAGCGGAGTGTGCCCGATCAATTCGGTAACATCGTTTGCAATTTTCATGTTGAGGTTTGTCCCTTCTGCACCCGAACTGATAAGGGCTACTAAACCTGTAATCTATCAGACCTGGTATCCATCCAGAGAAACTGTCAGGCACTGGTACGGCACAATTTTCTCAGTACCCGCCATCTTTGCACTGTACCGACTTTGGCATCTCAGGATAAGTAAGTGGCATTTCAATGATTTAGGGAAGCACCTTCGTATTGGAAGAGTAGTTGCATCGTCTTTTTATACAAACAAGAATCCCCTCCCCAAGGAGACTGCTATGAACAGGATAGTAGCAGCATTCGTGCGCACAATCGTGCCCATCTGACCGTTCCTTGAGCGAGGGACGGCCTGCGCGCCTCTGCCCCTCTCTTTTCGATCCTCCAAAAGCTGTGCCTCGCGCGTGCGCCCACCTTCGTCGGTCTTTTAGTTTCGTTCGACCTGGCCTCGTCGATCTCGGGAACATCACAAAACTTGCTGCAAGGGAGGTTCGTGCGTGCGGTTGTTGAGTGTTCGACTGATTGTTTCTCTGATTCTCGGCGTAACCCTGGTATCGCTGGGTTTTTCCTATTACCAGGTGGTTGCAGAAAGGCGCGCTCTCCGCGGCGACCTGGAGCGGCGGGCCGAGGTGCTGGGCGAGAGTCTGGTTGGCAACGTCGAGAAAACCTGGGGAGCCGGTTCGAACCAGGCCCTGCAGCGTCTGGTGCAACGCTTTGGAAATCGTGAACACCTGATTGGAGTCGCCGTCTATGACCGGCAGGCTCAGGTCGTGGCGATGACCCCGGAACTTGGAAAAACTCTCACTGCGAGCCCGCAAGCGCTGACCCAAGCCCTCCGGGACGATCATGATGAGAGTGCGTTCGTTAAGTCGGGAAGCACCCAGATTCTGATTTTCGCGTTGCCTCTTCACCATGAGGATGAATTGTCGGGCGGGCTGGTGATTGTGCACGACGCAGCCTACATCCAGGCGCAAACGTTGCGGGTGTGGCGGGAAACATTTTTCCGCGTCTTGGCGCAAGTGTTTCTGATCGCTTTCATCACCGTGCTGATCGTACGCTGGAGCATCAGCGGTCCCATCGCGCGAGCCGCGCAATGGATGCGGGCCATGCGCACGGGGAGAATCTCCTCATCCCAGAAGATGCCCGATCTCGATATGTTCCGTCCTCTGGCCCGCGAGGTTGCCACCATGGCTGAGAGCCTCAATTTGGCGCGCAGCGCCGCCGAAAACGAGGCACGCTTGCGGGAAGCTGGAGAATCGATATGGACGGCGGACCGGCTTTCCGTGCACCTGCAGACTCGTCTCGACGGCAGCCGGCTCTTCGTCGTCTCCAACCGCGAGCCTTACATTCACCAGCACAATGGGAAGTCGCTGGATGTCGTGGTGCCTCCCAGCGGCCTCGTAACCGCGCTGGAACCCGTGCTCAACGCCTGCGACGGTACCTGGATCGCGCACGGCAGCGGTGATGCTGATGCGGAAGCTGTAGATGCCCACGATCGTCTCCGCGTTCCTCCCGATGATCCGCGCTACACCTTGCGGCGCGTGTGGCTGAACAAGCAGGAGGAGGAAGGCTACTACTACGGTTTTGCCAACGAGGGTCTCTGGCCACTCTGTCATATCGCGCACACTCGCCCCATCTTTCGTGCCTCCGACTGGCAGCACTACCAGGAGGTCAACCGCAAGTTCACCGACGCCGTGCTGGAAGAAATCGAAGGCATACCCAGTCCGGTAGTCCTGGTTCAGGATTATCACTTCGCTTTGCTGCCGCGGCTGATCAAAGAGAAGAGGCCGGACGCGCGGGTGGCGATCTTCTGGCACATCCCGTGGCCGAACCCGGAAGCATTTGGCATCTGTCCTTGGCAGCGTCAGTTGGTAGATGGCCTGTTAGGAGCCGATCTCATCGGTTTTCACGTGCAGGCTCACTGCAACAACTTCCTGCAGACGGTAGACCGGGTGGTGGAGTCGCGCGTGGACTGGGAACACTTTTCCGTCCTGCGCCAGGACCACGACACCATTGTCCGCCCCTTCCCCATCAGCGTGGATGTCCCTGACGACGAACCAGGAGAAGGCAGCAGTGACAGTTTCACCTATGTGGAACGCGCATCGGTGCTGCGCAGTCTGGGTACCGAGGCAACGCTTCTCGGGATCGGAGTGGATCGCGTGGACTACACCAAGGGAATCCTGGAACGCTTCCTGGCGATTGAGCGGTTCCTGGAGAAATATTCAACCTATCAGGGGAAATTCACATTTATCCAGATTGGAGCGCCCAGCCGGACCCACATCAAGCGCTATCACGACCTGCTAGCCGAGGTGGAGGCGGAAGCCGACCGGATCAACTGGCGTTTCCAATCAGACCGGTGGAAACCTATCGTGTTTCTGAAGCGGCAGCATAGCCACAACGAGATTGCACCCTACTATCGCGTGGCAGATCTCTGTATGGTCACATCGCTGCACGACGGCATGAATCTGGTCGCGAAGGAATTCCTGGCGGCGCGCCGGGACGAACGCGGTGTGCTGATCCTGAGCCAGTTCACCGGTGCGGCGCGCGAACTGCGCGACGCACTGCTGGTGAACCCATACGACATCGATCAATCGGCGGAAGCGATCCGGGTTGCGCTGGAGATGGAGCCGGAAGATAAGCAACTGCGGATACATCGTATGCGCCGAACCATCAAAGAGCACAACATCTACCGCTGGGCAGGCAATCTCATTACTGAGCTCTGTGAGGTCCGGCTGGACGCCCCGGAAGACGCTCACGAGAAACTCCACGCCAGCGCGACCGTTGCATAATCGGAGCTGTTAAAGACCAAGAGAGGATGAAGTGCTAAAACCAGAAACGCAATTTCGTATCGAACGGTTTCTGAAAACCGTGACGCAGGCGCGGCGATCGTTGCTCCTGCTTGATTACGACGGCACTCTGGCGCCATTTCGTGGAGAGCGCGACCAGGCCTTTCCTTATCCGGGCAGCGCGCAGCTGCTGCAGGAGATCGCTCGCAGCGGCCACACTCGTGTGGTGATTATTTCCGGGCGCGACGCCAGTGAGACAATTCCTCTTCTCGGGCTTACGCCGGCTCCCGAAGTTTGGGGGCTTCATGGTCTGCAGCGCCGGAAGCCCGGCGGGAAGATCGAAACAGTGCGCATCGAGGAACGCTATCTGGACGCTTTGTCCGATGCCAACCGATGGCTCGACTGTCAGTACCTTGGGCGCGCGGCGGAGTTCAAGACCGGGAGCATCGCGGTCCATTGGCGAGGATCGACCGATTTGGAAGTTGAGGAATTGCGAGCACGCCTGCTGGCCGGCTGGAACCTGATCGCCAAATACTCTGGCATGAAGCTGCTTGAGTTTGACGGCGGCATCGAGATTCGGGTCCCCGAAGCAGATAAAGGAGACGTGGTTCGGATCGTGCTGACTGAGATGGAACCGGACACCCCCGCCGCGTATCTCGGAGACGATGTTACCGATGAGCACGCCTTTCGAGCGATTCTGGGCCGGGGCTTGAGCGTGCTGGTGCGGCCGCGTTGGCGCCAGACTGCCGCGCAATTGTGGCTGAAGCCGCCCGGGGAGTTGCTCGACTTCCTGACCCGGTGGTTGAACGCCGTGCGCGAACGCAACGCCCTCGGCTCGAAAGCAGTTGCAGCGGTGAACGGACGATGAGCGCAGCCGAAACAACTCTCCAGCGGATGCCGGTGAAGCCCTTCTACTTCAACACTTCGGCCCATCTGCTGCGCATCACTAAGTACAAGGCGAATACCCTTTCGGAGCTGCTGGACGCCCTGCGCGATTGTCCCGAGGATTCGATCTTCCAACACACCTTCCGGACCCTCGAGGAACATCACTTTCTTCGCGCGGGCTTTTCCAACGACTTTGCCCACTGGGCCCTGGCGGCCTGCAACGAACCCAGCCTCGCAGAAGCTCTCGCCGGCGTAGACGTGCGCGAATTCACTTCGGTGGCAGAGTTGCGCGAGAGATTCATCCAGATACTGGAGAGATATCTGCACGAGAACTCGGAATCCAGCGCACGCGTCGCGGATGAAACTTTCTACTTTTGTGCCTCCGACATGGTTGTCATGCCTACTAGCTTTCAGGCCCACACCCTGCACGAGTTCACCGAGGGAGTGAGGCGCGTCAGCGTGCACTCCATCCATCATCATTTCATCGAGGCCCGGCTCCGCATCAAGCTCATGTCGAATGATTTCTCCCAATGGCTGCACGAGGACGCCGGCTTGACGGAGACCGCGCGTTCGCTGAACCGGATCGACATTTATACTGCGACTCTGGAAGACGTCCGCCAGAAGATTGTCCGCATCGTGGAAAAAGCGTTGACGTAGCGTTCATCGTCTATGGAACCGTTAAAGTCTGAACTCGCATCCGGCACCACGCAGTCTGAGAGAACTTTCGATCACGCTTTAGCCTCTCGGGCGGAGCGGCGAACTGCGCCCCGAACTTGGGAAACACCTCCTGCACCGGTTCCATCGCCACACCTGGACGACTACCAGAGCATCGTGGGTTCAGCGGTCCTTGACGAACTTCGCTTCCTCGCCCGCGATCTTAAGGGCAAGACTCTGAAGATGGTGAACTCCACAGCGGTTGGTGGAGGGGTCGCCGAGATGCTCAACCGCCTGGTTCCAATGCTTGGAGAATTGGAAGTGGCCACGCACTGGGACATCATCACAGGAGGGAACGATTTCTTCGAAGTGACCAAGGCGTTTCACAATGCGCTGCACGGTGCTGAGTACGAGCTGACGCGGCATGCCCAGGAGATCTTCCTGACCTGCAACGAGCAAAACCGGCAGCGCATGCAATTCAACGAGGACGTCGTGGTGATTCACGACCCGCAGCCAGCGGCGCTCATCCGTGCCCGGCAGGATCACTCGGCACGCTGGGTCTGGCGCTGCCATATCGATCTGTCGAACCCCCATCCGCAGGTGTGGGGATTTCTGCGGCCATTTATCGAGCAATACGACGCGGCGATTTTTTCATCGCAGTCCTTTGCGCGCCAGCTGCCCATCCCTCAATATCTGTTTTATCCGTGTATTGACCCGCTATCGGAAAAGAACAAGCCGCTCGACGAGAGCTTCGTTCAGAAGGTCTGCGATGAATTCGGAGTTGACCGGTCGCGGCCCGTCGTGACCCAGGTCTCGCGCTTCGACCGCCTCAAAGACCCGGTGGGAGTAGTGCAGGCTTTCAAACTCGCCAGAAAATACGTGGACTGCCAACTGGTGTTGGCGGGCGGTGGCGCAAGCGACGATCCCGAGGGTGCGGTTGTCCTGCGAGAGGTTAAAGAAGCGGCAGGCAACGATCCCGACATCATCATTCTCGACCTCCCGCCGTGGTGCGCACTGGAAATCAACGCGCTGCAACAGGCGTCAACCCTGGTAGTGCAGAAGTCGATCAAGGAAGGCTTCGGGCTCACCGTGACCGAGGCGCTTTGGAAAGGCAAACCGACCATCGCTGGCGCCGTCGGCGGAATTCCAAACCAGGTTATCGATAAGCTGACAGGCATGCTCGTGCACAGCGTGGAAGGCTGCGCCTACCAGATCCGCTACCTGCTGACGCATCCCGAATTCGCCGCTCAGCTGGGTCGCAACGGACACGAGCACGTGAAGGAGAATTTCCTGATGACCACCAACGTCCGGCGGTGGCTGTTGCTGATGCAAATCATGCTGCGCAGCGCGCCGGCCTGAAAGCCCGCGAGATAGGAGCAGACAAGCACTGGCGAAGTTGCCCGCCCAATGCCCAAACAAATGGCGGAAGCGAGTGGGGGTCGAACCCACCGGCGACGGGGTGACCCGCCGCCCGCCGGTTTTGAAGACCGGGATGATCACCGGACCACATGCGCTTCCAGACGATCTGCCCCACTACTTCGGCTGGGGCACGATGCGCAGATAAGGCTTGGGTGACTTCCACCCTCCGGGATACTTCTGTTGCGCTTCGTCGTTCGACACCGAGGGCAGGATGATCACTTCGTCGCCCTGCTTCCAGTTCACCGGCGTGGCAACTTTGTGCTTGGCCGTGAGCTGCATCGAGTCGAGAACCCGCAACACTTCGTCGAAGTTACGGCCCGTGCTCATCGGATAGCTGAGCTGCAGCTTGATTTTCTTGTCCGGACCAACCACAAACACCGTGCGCACGGTGGCATTGTCCGCCGCCGTACGGCCTTCGGAAGTGTTCCCGCTCTCCGCCGGCAACATGCCATAGAGCTTGGCAACCCTGAGTTCCGGGTCGCCGATCATTGGGTAGTTCACCTTGTGTCCCTGGGTCTCCTCAATATCGGCGGCCCACTTGCCGTGGCTGCTCACCGGGTCGACACTCAGCCCAATAATCTTGGTGTTGCGCCTGGCGAATTCAGGCTGCAGGCCCGCCATATAGCCAAGTTCGGTGGTGCACACCGGAGTGAAGTCTTTGGGATGGGAAAACAAAATCGCCCAGCCGTCGCCGATCCATTCGTGAAAGTTGATCGTCCCCTGCGTGGTTTCGGCGGTGAAATTTGGTGCCGTGTCATTGATGCGGGGGATTCTGGAGGTTTCGGTTGCAGTCTCGATACTCATATTGCTCTCCTTGTGAATGAATTCTCTCGAAATTCTGAAAGTTGCCCGCCACGGCTCTCACGTTCGGGGGAGTATCGCATGAAAACGAAACCCACCCGTTTCGCCGGGTGGGTTGGAAGAAATCCTGCTTGCTCCTACCCACACGGCGGCGAACACGTACAACAACAGACGGCGCCGGTCTGGGAGGGGCAAAACACCTGATAAGAATAGAAGCCTGCCCTCGCCCTGTCAACCGCGAGACCGCAAGCAGAGCCGTTGTCCCGGAGTTTTCCTGCATCGCGAAAGCAGCTCCCGGCATCTGTGTTCTTGCAGCGTTTTTCTCCCAGACCCTGCCAGGTCTTCACCACGGGTACGATTCATGAGCCAACCATTAAGGCGTCTGGCGATGGCGCAATGGGATGTTTTCTCTTCGCGTCCGCTCGAGGGCAATTCGCTGGCTGTATTTCTCGACGGCCGCGGACTGACTGACGCCGAGATGCAGGCGATCGCCAGGGAAATGAACCTCTCGGAGACGACGTTCATCCTGCCCCGCGATGCCGCTACCGAGCGGCAGCAGGGTATTCGCGTGCGCATTTTCACGGTGCAGGAAGAACTGCCCTTCGCCGGTCATCCCACGCTGGGAACGGCATTTGCTTTGCGTGGCCAAAGCGGCGCTAAAGAAGTCGTGCTGGAGTTGAATGTCGGCAAAGTGCCGGTTAGTTTTGAAAACAACGGAGGACAGCCTGCATTCGGCGAGATGACGCAGATCGACCCCACCTTTGGAATGCAGCATGAGCGGGAAGCGATCGCACGGGCCACGGGATTGCGTGTCCGAGGACTTCGATGATTCTCTGCCCATTGAAACGGTTTCGACCGGACTCCCGTACACCGTAACGCCGCTGAAATCGCTGGCGGTGATGCGCGATCTGCAGATCGACCTGAACGGTGCCGCCGAATATCTGGCTCAGACCGCCGGCAAGTTCTTTTATTTCGTCAGCCGGGAGACCGTGGATCCTGAGGCGCGGCTGCACGCCCGCATGTTGTTCTACAACGGTGAGGACCCGGCCACGGGCTCAGCCGCGGGTTGTGCTGCGGCCTGGATGGTGGCGCACGGCGTGGCCAAGCCCGATGAACGAGTTCTGATTGAACAGGGTGTGGAGATGAAACGGCCCAGCCGGATTTTTGTGCGGGCCTCGCACCGCGATAACCGGGTAGTTAACGTGAGGGTCGGCGGGCACTCGGTTGAAATCATGCGCGGCGAAGTTTTTCTTTAGCCGACCGCCTGCAAGCGGCGCAGGATCGCGCCTTTCGCATGTCCGCAAAAAGTCAATGGCCAAAACCTGCCATTTGCTTCGACGCCACTTTACAGTGGATGCCTCTTGCCATTAGCATCACTTCGCTCCCATATTCTTCGCGAACAGAGAAAACTTCCGCTTGACTCTTGGTCACAGCCGGCATCAGGCGGATACGGACGGTGAATGAAACCCAAGCGCACGATCCTTTGTGTTGACGACAACGAACAGTCCCTTTCTTACCGCAAAATCATGCTCGAGACCCGCGGCTACCGCGTGGCCAGCTACTCCCGCGGCGAAGAGGCCCTCGAACGTTTCAAGCAGGGCGGCGTCGATCTCGTGGTCACAGACATGGCCATGCCCGGTCTCGACGGCCCGGAGTTGATCGCGGCCATCAAGCGTCTGTCGCCCCATACCCCGGCCATACTGATTTCGAGTAAGGTCCGCGTTTACGACCATGAATCGCAAGCCGACGTCTTCCTGGCCAGAGGAATGTATGCGCCCGCCGATCTGCTGGAAAGAATCCGTCTGCTTCTAGTCCGCAAGCGCGGCCCCAAGCGGATGCAGGAGCGGCCGGTGCAACTCGCGCATCGCCAGGGAGCAGCCTGACGGCCTTCGAAGGCACCCCAAAGCTTTTCACCGCAGAGTGCGCCAAGCTCGCCGAGAAGATTACTTGGATTCTTCTTTCTCGCACTTCTCGGCGGCCTCGGCGTACTCGGCGGTTGATTGCTCTTTCCATCGTGTAAGATCAGGGCTGGCATGGGCGCTTTCATCGAAGCCATTGATCTGCACAAGACCTATCGCGTGGGAAAGATCGATGTGCCCGCGCTTCGAGGCATCTCCTTCAGCGTGCAAAAGGGAGAATTTGTCACCGTCGTCGGCCCTTCGGGCAGCGGCAAGTCCACACTGTTCTACCTGCTGGGCGGACTGACTCGCGCCGATTCCGGCAAGGTAATTCTGGATGGCGACGACTTCGCTACGCTCTCCGATGCCGAGCGCACCCGCATGCGCAAGCGCAAAATCGGATTCGTATTTCAGAAGTTCAACTTGCTGCCTACGCTCGACGCCCGCTCCAACATCGCCATCGCGCAGGAAATCTCCGGCAACGGCGACCGCGATCCCGCATTCTTCCTCCGCATTTGCGATCTATTGGGGCTGAGCCAGCGTCTAAACCATCGCCCCTCCGAACTTTCCGGCGGCGAGCAACAGCGCGTCGCTCTGGCGCGCGCGCTAGTCAACAAACCCGCAGTGGTTTTGGCCGACGAACCCACCGGGAATCTGGACACGGAGAACTCGAACATCGTTTTGCGGATGTTGCGGCAGTCCAACCAGGAACTGGGTCAGACAGTGCTGATGATCACGCATAATCCCGAAGCTGCCAAGTACGGAGACCGTATCATCCACATGCGGGATGGCCACGTCGTGAAGGCCGAAGAAGATCCGCAGTGGTCGGTGCAGTAAAGGTGCCGGCCTAGTATGTCCCGCGTCGCCGTTGCCGCAGCCTAACCCCTCATTTATAATGACTTCCGCAGGGCGGGAGTAGCTCAGTGGTAGAGCGCAACCTTGCCAAGGTTGAAGTCGCGAGTTCGACCCTCGTCTCCCGCTCCATTTCCCCTCGCAAGTTCTCCCCCCGCGGATGGACTTTTTTCGCACGGAACGCTAACGTATTGAGCAGGGGCGCGGTACCCAAGTGGTAAGGGAGAGGTCTGCAAAACCTTTATGCGTCGGTTCGATTCCGACCCGCGCCTCCAAATTCTTCAGTCACTTACCGAAATACGAAGCATCTTCTGGTGACTCCTGACGCGAGCGACGCATGCGACGCAGTGCCAGTATTTATTCACGATCCCGATGGCCCTAATCGACGCGATGCTGCGTGTAGGTTTTACGGGGTCAATGAGTGTAATGGCGATTCCTCGCCAACCATCCTCTTGAGCCACCGCCAACCCCGTCGCTTTCATTGACTTGTCTTCGCATCACGCCTACCATTACCCGACTGCATGATTGGGCAGACCTTCTCGCACTATCGCATCGTCGAGAAACTCGGCGGTGGCGGCATGGGTGTCGTCTACAAGGCTGAGGACACGCGGCTGCAACGCTTTGTCGCGCTCAAGTTCCTGCCAGAAGAAGTTGCCCGTGACCCCCAGGCTCTCGCCCGGTTCCAGCGCGAAGCGCAATCCGCGTCCGCACTAAACCATCCTAATATCTGCACCATATACGACATTGGCGAGCAGGACGGGCAGGCGTTCATCGCCATGGAATTTCTGGACGGCGTCACCCTGAAGCATCGCATCGAAAATCAACCGCTCCGCCTTGAAGCCATCTGCGATCTTGGCGTGCAAATCGCCGACGGCCTGGACGCGGCCCATTCTCGGGGCATCGTGCATCGCGACATCAAGCCCGCGAACATTTTCGTGACGAATCGTGGCACCGCAAAGATCCTCGACTTCGGGCTGGCAAAAGTGAATCCGCATTCGGCGCCGAGCGGGTCAAACACACAGGCCACGGCGGCCACCGACCTGAACCTGACCAGCCCGGGAACGGCCATGGGTACTGCGGCCTACATGTCGCCAGAACAGGCCCGCGGCGAACCGCTCGACCCTCGCACGGATCTTTTTTCTTTCGGGGTCGTCCTGTACGAAATGGCGACCGGACGTCAACCCTTCGCGGGCAGCACGTCCGCCGTGATCTTCAACCAGATCCTGGAGCATCAACCGGCCAGGCTTTCCACCCTGAATCCGCAAATGCCCGCCCGCCTGGAAGAAATCATAGACAAGACGCTCGAGAAGGACCGCGACCTGCGCTGCCAGACGGCCGGCGAATTGCGCGGCGACCTAAAGAGGCTGAAGCGCGACAAAGAGTCGGGGCGCGTCGCCAGCAGCGCCGGTAAATCCTTTGCTGCTGTTGCCACTCCGCAGCCACCGCCTCCAGTCGCAAAAAAGTCGCCGTGGGCGATTGTGGCAGTCGCTATCGTAACCCTCGTCGCCGGGTTCTTTCTCGGACGATCCACCGTCAAATCCGTGCCGGTCACGCCGCCCGTCTATCACCAGCTCACGTTCCGGCATGGCGGCATTCGCATGGCGCGCTTTGCGGCCGACGGAAAGACCGTGCTCTACAGTGCCGCATGGGAAGAGAAACCTATCGAGATCTATACGACTCGCCCGGGGAGTCCGGAATCACGCCCATTCGGCCTGCAGGGCGCGGAAGTTCAATCTGTGTCCCCTCAGGGAGAAATGGCTGTTCTCCTCCATAGCCACAATACGGAAGCTTATATCAACGCCGGCACGCTGGCCCGGGTTCCGTTGGGGGGAGGCGCGCCGCGTGAAGTCCTCGAAGGTGTGCAGTGGGCGGATTGGAGTCCCGATGGCAACAATTTCGTCGTAGTTCGTGATCTCGAGGGTCAGAACCGGTTGGAGTATCCGATTGGCAAAGTTCTCTACAAGACCGCGGGCTGGATCAGCCATCCCCGTATCTCGCCCAACGGAAAGTGGATTGCCTTTCTCGATCACCCGCAACGCCGGGATGACATGGGGTTCGCCGCGATCGTTGACCTCACAGGCAACGAGAAAGATATCTCCTCGGAATGGGAGTCGATTCAGGGCTTGTCGTGGTCGCCACAAGGCGGCGAGGTGTGGTTCACCGGCACCAAGGTCGGCAATGACCGCTTCCTCAACGCGGTCACTCTTTCTGGAGTGGAGCGTCTGCTGGCACGGGAACCCGGTACGCTCACGCTGCAAGACGTAGGGCGCGACGGACGTGTGCTTCTGACGCGCGACGTGCAGCGCGTCGGCATGGTCGGCATGGGGCCGGGAGCCACGAAGGAGTCCGATCTCTCCTGGCTGGACTGGTCTGCACCCACCGATCTCTCCACCGATGGGAAGACACTCCTGTTCCTTGAGTCGGGCGAGGGCGGCGGTGAAAACTACAGCGCATACATCCGCAATACCGATGGCTCCCCGGCCGTGCGATTGGGCGACGGGGCCGCCTACGCGCTCTCTCCTGACCAGAAATGGGTTATCGCCGGTCAGACACGCACTCCCCTGGAGAGCATCCTTCTACCGACCGGAGCCGGTGAAAGCCGCAAACTGAGCCACGCTGGCGTTGCTCTGGTACGGGCGCACTGGCTCCCTGACAACAAACGATTCGTATTTCTCGGAAACGAAAAAGACCGGGGCCTGCGGCTGTGGGTCCAGAGTGTAGAGGGCGGTAATCCGACTGCCATTTCGCCTGAGGGCATTCAATCAACGCAGTGGGTGCCATCGCCCGATGGAAAGGTGGTCGCGGCGGCCCAGTCCGATAGCAAAGGCTATCTGTTCCCAGTTGATGGCGGTGATCCGCGAGCCATTACTGGCTTCGTGGCGGGAGATGTTCCCGTGTCCTGGACCGGTGATGGCCAGTCCATCTTTCTCTACAATCCAGGCGACCTTCCTGCCAAAGTCTACCGGCTGAACTTGGCGACCGGACAAAAGCAACTTTGGAAGGCGCTGATGCCTGCAGATGCGGCAGGTATTACCGACCTAGGTCCCATCCTGATTACTCCCGACGGCAAATCCTACGTCTACGAATATGGCCGCACGCTCTCCGACCTCTACCTGGTCGATGGCATCAAGTGAGGTTGCTCCTTTATGCGTCGGTTCGATTCCGACCCGCGCCTCCATTCCTTTCAACTTCACCCATGACAAAACAATCTCGCGGCTTCTTCTATCGCCAGGCGACTTGGCGTGCAGCTTTCATCTTCGTGTTCGTTTTGTCGTGCATCCCTCCGTCGATTGCCCGGGCCCAAGGCACTTCTGCTTCAGGCGACGTCTCCAAACCAGTCTCCGATTACGTGCAAAGCGAAATGCAACGCCAACACATTCCCGGCCTGGCCCTTCTGGTGTCGCGAGGCGGAAAGATCGTGCAGGCTCAGGGATTCGGTCTGGCCAACGTCGAACTGCAAGTCCCGGTGAAGCCGGAAACCGTGTTCCAGTCAGGTTCAGTCGGCAAGCAATTCACCGCGACCGCGGTGATGATGCTGGTCGAAGAGGGCAAAGTCAGGCTAGACGATCCACTAACCAAGTATTTCCCGGACGCTCCCGCCAGTTGGAAG
Source organism: uncultured Acidobacteriaceae bacterium (assembly GCA_963770235.1). Taxonomy (GTDB): domain Bacteria; phylum Acidobacteriota; class Terriglobia; order Terriglobales; family Acidobacteriaceae; genus Sulfotelmatobacter. Next base: position 58,077 of record CAVYOW010000016.1, read on the forward strand.
GAGGTGACAGTTCGAGAGCTGCTAAGCCACACCGCCGGCTTTGGAGACTATCCCGAGAAGTTCAACTTCCGCAAAGACTGGACAGAAGACCAGGAGTTGAAGCTGGTAGAGAGCATCCCGCTGGCCTATCCCCCCGGCACCAAGTGGGATTACAGCAACCTGGGATACCTGACGCTGGGAATCCTGATTCACCGTGTGACCGGAGAATTCTACGGCGACTTTCTGCAGCAGCGCATCTTCCACCCCCTCGACATGCAAACCACGCGCATCATCAGCGAGGCCGACATCATTCCCAATCGCGCCGCCGGTTATCGTCTGGTGAAGGGCGAACTGAAGAACCAGGAATGGGTCGCGCCCATGGTCAACACCACGGCCGATGGCAGCCTCTACTTCTCCATCCTGGATCTCGCGAAGTGGGACGCCGCGCTCTACACCGAGAAGCTGCTGAAACGCTCAAGCCTCGACCAGATGTGGACCCCGGCAAACCTGAAAAACGGGCAACCGAACAAGGCCGGCTACGGCTTCGGATGGGCGATCGAGGAACGTCACGGACACCACGTAGTCAGCCACACCGGCGCCTGGCAGGGATTCAAATCTGCAATCGCGCGTTATGTAAACGATCAGTTGACGGTAGTTGTGCTGGCGAATCTTGCAGAAGCCAAGCCCGGCGCAATCGCTGAACACGTCGCCGACATGTACCTGGCAGAACAAAAGAACGCACCTGGCAAGAACTGATCGCGTCCTCGGCAAGAATCAGCCCATGCCAACGCTCTGTCATCCTGAGGCCCGCGTTCTTTGCGGGCCGAAGGACCTCTGTATTCGCTTGCAGCGCTAGGACGCTGAACTCCAGAGACGCCACCGCACATGTTGTCGCCCAGTTGCATCTCCCAAGAGGCTATCCAACCTGAGAGGGCTCTGGCCTCCTAAGCCTATGTAATCAGCACTCGCCGCCCCCGAGTGCCAGCCTCGATGCCACATTGTCCGCCCACTGACCCCGGACATTCCGGCCCTCGTTAACCCTCTTAGCTGGTATTACTTAGGGAGGATTGTACGTATACACCAGTACCAATATTCCTGCATGCACAAATGTTCCAGTTGGAACATATCTCACGAATGTTCCAGTCGGAACATTCAGCCTAAGCCAACGCCTGCCAGGCCGCCTATTGCTTCTGCATCTGGTCCAGAACGGCCAGCACCTCTTCACTGTGCCGCGCCGGATCAACGCTGGTATATGCCCTGGCAACCTTCCCGCTCGGATCGATGAGGAAGGTATGACGCGCGGCAAACTTTACCACTCCCAGGTTCGTCAGCGAGCCGTAGGCGCTGCTCACCTTGCCGTCGCGATCGGCCAGCAGCTTGAAGTTCAGTCCTTCTTTAGCGCAGAACTTTTTATGCGAGTCCACGCTGTCCACACTCACGCCCAGAACCACCGCGTGGCGCTCGGCGTACTTCGACTGATCTACCTGAAAGTTGTGCGCTTCCCGCGTGCAGCCCGGAGTCTGATCCTTGGGATAAAAATAAAGCACCACCCAGCTGCCGCGGTAATCCTGCAAGCTGACGGAAGCGCCTTCCTGCGAGGCCAATGTGAAATCGGGTGCGAGGCTGCCCGAGGGCAGGGGCAGCGGTGCGCGAGCCCGTCAGCAAGCGCGGAACCAGAAAGATGATCAGCACCACTACAACCACCAGCAGCGTGACTCGGAACATGGCGGGCCTCCTGACCTGATCCACGCGGACTTTAGCATTGTAGAACGTTTGGCCATCTCCCTTCGTCCAGCAAAATTCCGCGTAATTGAATATCATGGAGTATTCGGCATCACTCGATGGAGAGATCAGACGTGGCTCAGACGGAAACTAACGGTCAAGAGGTATTGGAAACGCGGGAGTGGGTCGACTCGCTGGACTATGTGCTGTCCAAGGGGGGCCCGATTCGCGCGGGGCGACTGCTGCAACAATTGGCCTTGCACGCCCGGCGCGCCGCGGGAGTGAATCTTCCTTTTTCAGCGACCACTCCTTACCAGAACACGATTGCATCCACGCAGCAGCCGCCGTTCCCCGGCAGCCAGGAGATGGAACGCCGCATCAAGAGCCTGGTGCGCTGGAACGCGCTGGCCATGGTGGTGCGCGCCAACAAGATTCAGGAAGGCATCGGCGGACACATCTCGACCTTCGCCTCTGCGGCCACGTTGTACGAAGTTGCCTTCAATCATTTCTTTCAGGCGCAGACCGAAAGCGGCGACCGCGACTTCGTTTATTTCCAGGGCCACGCCGCGCCCGGAATTTATGCCCGCGCCTATCTTGAAGGCCGCATTCCAAAAGAGAAGCTGGAGAACTTTCGCCGCGAGTTGAAGCCGGGCGGCGGGCTGAGCTCGTATCCTCATCCCTGGCTGATGCCGAATTTCTGGGAGTTTCCTACGGTCTCGATGGGGCTGGGACCGATTCAGGCGATCTATCACGCGCGCTTCATTCGCTATCTGGAGAATCGCGGACTGAAGCAGTCGACTGGAGGCAAGGTGTGGGCCTTCATGGGCGACGGCGAAATGGACGAACCGGAATCACTGGGATCGATCACGCTGGCTTCGCGCGAGAATCTGGACAACCTGATCTTCGTAGTGAACTGCAACCTGCAGCGCCTCGATGGCCCGGTGCGCGGCAACGGAAAGATCATTCAGGAACTCGAAGCCATCTTCCGCGGCGCGGGATGGAACGTGATCAAGGTCATCTGGGGCTCGGACTGGGACAGCCTGATTCGCAACGACCGCGACGGACTGCTGGTGAGGCGTCTGGGAGAAGTCAGCGACGGGCAGTACCAGAAGTATTTTGTGGAGAGCGGAGCCTACTTCCGCCAGAACCTTTTCGGCACAGACCCGCGGCTGCTGAAAATGGTGGAGCATCTTTCCGATGAGCAACTGGCGCGCATGCGCCTGGGCGGCCACGATCCCATCAAGGTGCATGCCGCATACCGGGCCGCGGTCGACCACACCGGGTCGCCGACGATCATCCTGGCCAAGACCATCAAGGGCTATGGCCTGGGCGAAGCCGGCGAAGGCAAGAACATCACGCACCAGCAGAAGAAGTTGAATGAAGATGAGCTGGAACTCTTCCGTTCGCGTTTCGGCATTCCGATCCCGGACGACGAACTGCACAACGCGCCGTTCTACCGGCCCATCGACGACAGCGCCGAGATCAAGTACATGCAGGCGCGGCGGCAAGCAGCTCGGCGGATACATGCCGCAACGCAAAGTGCGTGCCACGCCGCTGAAGCCGGTACCGGAATCGTACTTTGAAGAGTTCTACAAAGGCACGGAGGGACGCGAAGCTTCCACGACCATGGTTTTCGTGCGGCTGCTGGCGAAGCTGCTGCGCGATCCGGAACTCGGCAAGCTGATCGTGCCCATCATTCCCGACGAGGCTCGCACCTTCGGCATGGAAGCGTTGTTCCGCCAGGTCGGCATCTACTCGAGCGTGGGACAACTCTATGAGCCGGTCGATATGGACACGCTTCTTTACTACAAGGAAGCGAAGAACGGACAGATTCTGGAGGAAGGAATTACCGAAGCCGGGTCGGTGTGCTCGTTCATCGCAGCGGGCACGGCCTACGCCAACCACGGCATCAACACGATCCCTTTCTTTATTTACTACTCGATGTTCGGGTTCCAGCGCATTGGGGATCTGATCTGGGCTGCGGCGGACATGCGTTGCCGGGGATTTCTTGTGGGAGGAACGGCGGGACGAACTACGCTGGCGGGCGAAGGTCTGCAGCATCAGGACGGCCACAGCCACGTGCTGGCGCTGCCGGTTCCCAACCTGCTGGCCTACGATCCGGCATTCGCATACGAGATCGCCATCATCATTCAGGATGGCATCAAGCGCATGTACGTGGACCAGGAATCGATTTTCTATTACCTCACCGTGACCAACGAGCCGCTGCACATGCCGGAGATGCCGAAGGGCGAGCACGTCCGCGAAGGCATACTGCGCGGGCTTTACCGCTTCAACACATCGGACGCTCCGGAGGCAAAGCTGCGGGTGCAACTGCTGGGCAGCGGAACCATCATGTATGAGGCGTTGAAGGCGCAGACGATCCTGAAAGAAAAATACGGCGTGGCCGCGGATGTGTGGAGCGTGACCAGCTATAAAGAACTCTATCGCGACGCCAACGACTGCGAGCGCTGGAACATGCTGCACCCGGGCGAAGCGCCGAGGACTCCGTATGTGACGCAGACGCTGAAGGATGCGCCCGGTCCGTTCATCGCCGCATCTGATTACATGAAGGTACTGCCGGAATCGCTGGCGAAGTGGGTGCCGGGACAACTGGTGTCGCTGGGGACCGACGGGTTTGGCCGCAGTGAGAGCCGGGTGGCGCTGCGCGACTTTTTCGAAGTGGATGCGAAGCACATAGTGCTGGCCACGCTGGGGGCTCTGGCGCGGGAAAAGAAAGTCGGCCTTGATCTGGTGAAGCAGGCGGTGCGTGACCTCGGGATCGATGCGGAAAAGCTGAATCCGGCAACGAGCTAGACGCGACACCATCCTCCAATAGCTTTGAGTAATAAGGAAATGGAATCAGTGATCGAATTCAAACTTCCCGCACTCGGTGAAAACATTGAACAGGGCGACCTGGTGCGCCTGATGATCGCGCCCGGCGCAACGGTCAGCGAGGGCCAGGCGGTGATGGAACTTGAAACCGACAAGGCGGTGGTGGAAGTGCCTTCGTCGGTCAGCGGAAAAGTGCAGGAGATTCTGGTTAAGGAAGGCGACAAGATCAAGGTTGGGCAGGTTATCTTCACGGTCGACAATCACTCCGGCGCGGCGGTGGCGGCAGCAGCGCCGAAAAGTGCAACTGCGCCTCCCGCGCAACGTCCGTCCGGGGAACCAACAGCTGCGACAAAACCTGCCGCCGGCTCCCGCGCCGCAATCGGCGCCGCAGGCAGCACCGCAACGAAAGCGATCGACCGACGCTCCGGCAGCCACCGAATTTCGGCTGCAGGAACTTGGCGAAAACATTTCGGAGGGCGATCTGGTGCGCTTGATGATCGCGCCGGGCGCCAAGGTTTCCGAAGGCCAGCCGGTGATGGAACTGGAAACCGACAAGGCCGTGGTTGAAGTTCCCTCTTCGGTGAGCGGCATTGTAAAAGACGTGAAGGTCAAGGAAGGCGAGAAGATCAAAGTTGGGCAAGTGATTTTCACGCTGCAGAGTGCGGCGTCATCGCCGGCCGAGACGGTTCGGCCGCCGAGCCGGCCGGTGGAACACGTTACCGGGCAGCATGGCGCGCGCCTTGCTTTTCAAGCCGCAATTCGGGCGGAGGGCAAGACCGAGGAACAGGCGTTGCCTCCCGACCAGCCGCGGCCGCGGCCGGCGGCGTTCTCCATGCCTGCGCAACTGGGCAAGGTTGCCGGAACCGAGCACCGCGAACCGGTTCCGGCAGCTCCGCACACTCGGCGTCTGGCTCGCGAGATCGGCGTCGACATTTATGCAGTCAAAGGCACGGGGCCCGGGCGGACGTATCAGTGAGGACGATGTCAAGGCCCACGCCAAAGCCCTGGTAACCGCTGTGGCTACGGCTGCGCAGGCCCCGCCGCGCGCCGGACATTTCATCGAACCGAAGCTGCCGGACTTCGCCAAGTGGGGAAAATCGAGCGGGTTTCGATGCGCGGAGTTCGCCGCAAGACGGCGGAACATCTGGCGGAATCCTGGAACACGATTCCGCACGTTACGCAGCACGACCGCGCCGACATCACCGAACTGGAACAGTTGCGAGCGCGTTTCGCTCCGAAGGCCGAGCAGGCCGGCGGCAAGATGACGGTAACCGCGATTGCGCTTGAAGGTTTGCGCGGCCGCTCTGAAGGTGTTTCCGCAATTCAACGCCAGCATCGATATGGAGAAAGAAGAAATCGTTTACAAGCAATACATCAATATCGGGGTCGCGGCGGATACGGATCGCGGCTTGCTGGTTCCGGTGATTCGCGACGTGGACAAGAAAAATATCGTGGAGCTGGCGGTCGAGTTGTCGCAACTGTCGCAGAAAGCGCGGGACAAAGAAAATAACGCTCGCCGACATGGAAGGCGGCACCTTCACCATCACGAACCTCGGCGGGATCGGGGGCACGGCGTTTACACCGATTGTGAATCATCCCGAGGTTGCCATTCTCGGACTTTCGCGTTCGCGGATGGAACCGGAATGGATCAGCGGAAAGTTCGAACCGCGGCTGATCCTGCCGCTCTCGCTTTCTTACGATCATCGGCTGATTGACGGCGCGGATGCCGCGCGCTTTCTGCGCTGGGTGGCGGAAGCGTTCGAGCAGCCCTTCCTGCTTTCCGTTCAAGGATAGCCGCGCGCGCGAGGAATCCGAAGGTGCAGATCAGGTGGCGCGCAGTTGGAATTACGGTTTTGATGCGCTTGAGATCCCTCGCCACGCTGGTGAAAGCGCGGGACTTTGGGATGGCTCACTGAAAGTCATTTCATGAACGAAACTCTGAACCAAACGTCAGCCGGAACGACCGAAGGAGCTGAGAAGTTGCGCGTTGCCGTAGTGGGCGCGGGACCGGGCGGCTACGCGGCAGCCTTCCTGGCCGCCGACCTGGGCATGCAGGTTACGCTGATCGATCCGGAGGTTAATCCTGGCGGCGTTTGTCTGTACCGCGGCTGCATTCCTTCGAAGGCGCTGCTGCATGTCGCCAAGTTGATTGAAGAATCGCAGCAGGCTAAGAACTGGGGAATCGAATTTCCTCCGGCGAAGATTGATCTGGCTCGGTTGCGCGGTTGGAAAGAAGGCGTGGTCAAGAAGCTGACCGGAGGTCTGGGAATCCTTTCCAAGCAGCGCCATGTGGAATACATTCAGGGCCGGGCGGCGTTTCAGAATTCGACTACGCTGCGGATCAGCAAGACAGATGCAACCGAAGTGGTTCTCTAGTTTTGACCGGATCATTCTCGCGACCGGCTCGCGGCCTGCCATCGTTCCGGCGCTTAAGCTCGATTCGCCGCGCCTGATGGATTCGACCGGCGCGCTCAATCTCGAAGACATTCCCGGAAGTCTTCTGGTGGTGGGCGGCGGATATATCGGCCTGGAACTCGGTTCGGTGTATGCGGCGCTGGGAACGCGCGTTACCGTGGTCGAGATGTTGCCGGGGCTGCTTCCGGGCGCGGATCGCGATCTGGTTCTTCCGCTGCACAAACGGCTGGAGAAGATGTTCGAGGCAATTCTGCTGAACACTACCGTCGCTTCTCTTAAAGAGGAAGGTGCGGGAATTCGTGCGACTTTCGCGGGCGCCGCTGTGCAGGAGAAGGACCGGGAGAAAGTTTTTGACCGGGTGCTGGTTTCCGTGGGGCGCAAGCCGAATTCGGAGATCCCCGGACTTGAGACCACGCAAGTGCAGGTGAGCCCGCGCGGGTTCATCGAAGTGAACAAGCAACTGCAGACAGCCGATCCGTCGATCTACGCCATTGGCGACGTGGTGGGCGAGCCGATGCTGGCGCACAAGGCATCGCATGAAGGACGAACGGCGGTCGAGGCAATCGCCGGGCACAAGGTTGCCTTCGAACCGGCTGCGATTCCGGCGGTGGTGTTCACGGATCCGGAAGTTGCGTGGTGCGGTCTGACCGAAACTCAGGCGGAGAAAGAAAATCGCGAGATCAAGGTTGCGAAGTTTCCCTGGGGCGCATCCGGACGCGCGGTTACGCTGGACCGTCCCGAGGGAATGACCAAGCTGCATGATTGACCCGCAGACCGAGCGCGTGCTGGGCGTGGGGATTGTTGGCGTGGGCGCCGGCGAACTGATTGCCGAGGGAGTGCTGGCGGTCGAGATGGCGGCGCTGGCCAGCGATGTGGCTATGAGGATCCATCCGCATCCCACGCTTTCGGAAACGGTGATGGAAGCTGCGGAAGTTTTCTTTGGCACGAGCACAGACGTATTTCGCCCCAAGCGCGCCTAGTCTGGGAAGAAACCCATGTCCACTTTTTCCAAGGGAATTGCTCTTCTTGTTCTTAGTGTTGCGGGCTGTCTTCCGCTTGCGGCGCAGAGTCCGCTAACCCAGATTCTGCAAACCCTCGGCACCCGCGAGCACTTCCTCTAACACTCCGACCGACGCGCTCGGACGCAACACGCCCTATGGGACGGTTTTCGGATTTCTGCAGGCGGCGCAAGCAGGCAACTACAGCATCGCCGCGCAATATCTGCAGATGAGCGCCGCGCGCCGGCAGAGCGAAGGCGAGGCGCTGGCGACGAATCTGAAGGTTGTGATGGACCGCGCTTATGCCGGCAGCCTGAAGAACGTCAGCACTCAGCCCGAAGGCGCGCTGCAGGAAGGCGTTCCGCCGGGCCGGCAGAAGCTGGGAACCATGTCGTCCGGCGACGTGGAGGCGGACCTCGAACTGGTTCGCGTTCTGGATCCGAGCGTGGGAAAAATCTGGCTGATCTCTTCCGACACGCTGGCGAAGATACCGGAACTTTACGATCAGGTCGAGGCGCGGCAGGTGGAGACACGATTGCCGCCGTGGATGGTGAAGCATCAGCTGGCCGGGATGCCGCTGTGGCAGTGGCTGGCTCTGGTGCTGATCGATTCCCGTGGCCGCTGCGGCTGGCTGGCTGCTGTTGGTGCTGCTGGAAATCCCGTTGCGGTGGTGGGCGCGGAAAGCGCGGACAAGGTGAACTGGGGGCGTGGTATTCGGTTTCAGGGCCGGCGTGGCTGCTGGTTGGTACGGCGATTCACCGGATCCTGGCCCGCTACCTCGGCATGCCGCTGCTGCAGCGGCACTACTACGTGCAGGTCACGACAGTCGCGGTCATTATCGGGGCGATGTGGATTCTGTGGCGGGTGATTCGCTGGTTCTTGCAGGGCGTGCGCAACCGGGCTCTGGCGCACGGGCACTCGGGCACGGGCTCGCTGATGCTGCTGGGCGAGCGGATGATCAAGGCCATCGTTGTCGTGATGGCGATATTTCTCATCCTGGGCGTGCTGGGCTTCAACCTGAGCACGGCGCTGGCGGGGGTCGGCATTGGAACTCTGGCGGTCGGCTTCGGGGCGCAGCAGACCATCGCGAATCTATTTGGCGGCGTCTCGGTGTTGGGCGATGAAGTGATTCGCGTGGGGGACGTTTGCAAGTTCGGCGACCGCACGGGAACGGTCGAAGATATCGGGCTGCGCTCGACTCGGGTGCGTACGGAAGAGCGGACGCTGCTGGCCATTCCGAATGGCACGGTGGCGACCATCAATGTTGAGAATCTGAGCCGGCGCGACAAGATTCTTTTCAAGACTGTGCTGGGGCTGCACCCGGAGACCGCGCCCGACCACGTGCGCTCTGTGCTCGCGGAAATCCGGAGCGTATTATCCAGCCAACCCAAGATTGAGGCCAGCACCGCTCGCGTGCGGCTCACTGAGGTAACTCCGAGTGCCATCAACGTGGAGCTTTTCTGTTACGTGTTGACGAGGGATTTCGACGAATTCGCCACGGCGCGCGAAAACTTGCTGCTGCGCATCATGAAGTTTGTGGAGGAATCGGGAACCAATCTTGCCTCGGCATCGCAGACGCTTTATTTGGGCGGCGATCCGGGCGCGAAGAGCAAGATCGATGCTGCGACCAAGCCGACGACTTCCTCCGTCGCGAAGGCGGCTGACCGTCAGCTGCCGGAATCGGCGACGCCGAAGCGACAGCGCAATGCGGGAGAAAATGCCGGGAAAGATGATTAGGGCCTGGCGTGCCACCGCCGCGTCAGCCAGACCAGAAACCGGTGCGTTGGAAAATAGACGACGGCCGGAACAGTGATCAGGTATAGCAGCAGATATAGGAGTCCGGGCATGACGTGCTGTTCGTGAAAGAAAGGGCCGCGGGCCCAGTTCACATCGTATTGCGGACGCCAGAAATAATTGATCGGGACCACGATCCACGCGGTCAGCGTCTGATACTTCCAACCTCGCCGGTCGTAGCCTAAACGCCAAATCGCCCACAGCAGCAAGGGCGGCGACACCACGTGAAACAGGCTCAGCAGGCGAATCCAGAGCGGAACATGCGGATCGAACATGAATTCCGTTCCGCCGATCAGGTGGCGTCCACTTAGCGAGAGCGCCTGCCAGGTCGATCGTGTATAGAGTCTGGAAAAGCAGCAGCGCCGGTTGCCTGCCAGGAGAATATGAGCGGGCTTTCGAGCCAGAGGCCGGCGGCAATGAATAGGTTTCCGAGATCGCAGAAAAAAAGAAAATTCTGCAGACCATACTGTCGCCAGTAAACCGGCACCCAGACTAGCACCCACGCCGTCCACAGCAGCTTGAGCCAGAGTGGGATGCGCATGACACGGTATTGTATCCGCAGGCGGGAAGCGCTGGAATCGCGACGTGCCAAAAGCCTTTCCGGCAGGGCAAAACGCGTTAAATCGGAATTACCACCGTAACTTGATGAGGCTTACGAGTGTACCTACGATGACCTTAGTATGGGTTATCAAGCGCTCTTATTCTGTCCCGATGAGAAGACGGCTCGCTCTGTAACGCAGGTTCTCAGCGAGTTGGACTTCACCGTCATTCCCTGCACCGAACCCTTCGGAGCGGTCAAGAAATTGATGGGCGAGCACTTCGATGCCGTCGTGGTCGACTGCGATAACGAGCAGAACGCCACATTGCTGTTCAAGAGCGCACGGAACACGCCCAACAACCAGTCGTCTCTGGCGGTGGCGGTGGTGGAAGGGCAGGCGGGAGTCGCAAAGGCTTTCCGGATCGGGGCGAACCTGGTTCTCACCAAGCCCATCAATGTGGAGCAGGCGAAAGGAACGCTACGAGTTGCGCGCGGATTGTTGCGCAAGAACGAAGGCGGAAAACCCGCGGCACCTGCGAGCGCGCAGCGGCAACGGTGAAGCCGCTAAAGCCTGTACCGGCGCCTCCGAAGCTCGCGCCCCAAGCCCCAAATACAAGGGTAGCCACTGCGCGTCCGGCGCCGCCGGCTGCGCCTTTGGTGAAGGCGGCAACGGCCAGTATTCCAAGCTCAGAAACCGCCGCAGCCGAAGGTTGTGGCCTCGGTTCCCAGCGAACATCACTGAAAGCGACGCGGAGATTCTGGACATGAGTGATGAAATCGCTTCACCTTCGATCGCAAAGGCCGAGACACAGATCGAGACAAAGATAGCAGCCGCCCAAGCGGAGATTCTGCCGCCGCGGCCGAGCCTTGGACTTTCGCACGGCGAGTTCGGCAGGGTTTGGGTCAGGCGCCGCCAGCGCGCCGGCTCCCGCCCGCGAGCCGAAACACAGCGTTGCAACCGAGACCAAACCTTCAGCGGCTATTTCAGAGCCCAGAGAAGCCGAGAAAGTCGCGGACTTCAGCGAGAACACTTCTTCGAGCGATGGAACGTCTGCGCCGGCGCCTGCGTTCACCTTCGGCGGTAATGTCAGCAGCGGCGGCAAGCCGCCACCGGCGGCAGCAAGAAGACGCTGCTGGCCGTGGCTGCGGTTGTGCTCGTTGCGGCCGGCGGCACCGCAGTATGGATGCAATGGGTACGTTCGAGCGGGGCCGCAACTCCTTTCGACGCACGTCGCGTCGCGCCGGTGAAGACACCTGCCGTGGTTCCGCAGGTGGCGCCCAGCACGGCTCCGGCTGCCACTCCCCTGCGAACTCTTCTGCGACCTCTTCTGCGACTTCGTCAGTTCCGTCCTCGACTTCAGACTCCGCAGCCGCTCCACAATCCACCGGGGCAGCCAAGAGCTCTTCCGATTCCGATTCCGATACGTCAGACGGCGAAGATGCGGAGAATGCACCAGCTCATCCGAGCAAGAGTCAACCCGAAAGCGAACTCGGCCAAGGCTTCGGCTCCGACGACCAGATAAAGCTCCAGCAACAAAAGCGGCTGCACCGGCCATTGTGATCAAGAATGACCTTTCGCAAAAGCCGGTCGCAAAACCGGCACCGATCACCGATGCGCAGGCTCCGAGCATGACCGGGATTGCTACGGCAGACAGCGGCGGATCGCTTCCCAATCTCATGGGCGGCGACAGCAATGCGCCGGCTCCCGTGCTGCGAGACGCTGAACGTCTCGCAGGGAGTGTCGCGAGGACTGTTGGTGAAGAAGACGCCGCCGGCATATCCGGCAAGCGCGATGCAGATGCACATCGAAGGCACGGTTGAGCTTGCTGGCAACCATCTCCAAGAGCCGGCGATATCTCTGCGGTGAAGATTGTCAGCGGCGATCCGCGTTTGGCGCGCGCCGCGGTTGATGCGGTGAAGCAGTGGAAGTACAAACCGTACTTGCTCAACGGTGAGCCGGTTGAGATTCAGACGCAGATCACGATGAACTTCAAGCTGCCTAAGTAAGCCTCAGGTCAACCTCTCAGAGTTGAGAAATCCACAACGGGTTACTTGCCAAGCAGGAATCAGGACGCGGCCACGACGTCGTAGGGCCTCATCATTTCGTTGTCCTCGTGTTCGAGGATGTGGCAGTGCCAGACGTAGCGGCCCGTAAAGCCCGTAAAGGGTACAATGATCCGCGTGACCATACGAGAATCGGCTCTGACAGTATCCTTCCAGCCGGCCTCGTTCGCGTCGGGAGGTTGCGGCGGGCCCAGGAAGTGCAGCTGGCGCCTGGTCTGGAACAGCCAGGGCTCGTAGGGTTGCCGGTCGAGGATCTGGAAGCGCACCAGGTGCAGATGAATGGGATGGGAGTCGTTGGTGGGATTGATGAGCGTCCAGATTTCAGTCGATCCCAGCACCGGCTTTTCCGTGACCGGCATGCCCCAATGGGAAGCATTCAGGAGCAACTGGACCGGATTGCCCGCCTTGTTGACATACTCGTTGAGCGTTAGCAGGCGGGTCTGCACGGCCTGGGATTCCGGGATCCTAGGCACGGGACGAAGAGCGGAAGGCAGCGAACTTCGGTCCGTCACTTTCCCTTCGGAGACGCGGAATTGCATCACGATGAAAGCGTCGTTCTTGAGAACCAGCTGCGCGCCGCGATGCTCACTGAAGTCAACGACGAGATCGGCGCGCTCACCCGGCGCGATTTCAAGGCTGGTGAGCGGAACTGGCGCGGGCAATAGACCCTGATCTGTCCCGATTTGATGAAACGGCGCGTTATCGCTGGGTGTTTTACGGACGAAGGACAAATGGTAGAAGCGGGCATTTGACGCATTGAGGACGCGGAATCGATATCTTCTCGGCTCGACGTCGAGATAGGGAAACAGCTTCCCGTTCACCAGAATGGCATTGCCCGAGAGTTCAGGAACCCAGGGGGATTGCGGATCCGGCGAAACTGGATAAAGAAGCTGGGCATCTCGCGTCAGCAGGCGGTCGTAGAGAATGAGCGGCAACTCGTATTTGCCCTGCGGTAAATTGAGGGCGTCTTCCACGCCGTCGCGAATGAAGAACGCCCCCAACAATCCTGCATAGACATTCAGGCGATTAATTCCCAGCGTGTGGTCGTGGTACCAGAGCATGGCCGCATCTTGCTGGTTTGGGTAGTAGTAGAGCGAGGACTTCCCGGGCACAATCCAGTCTTCCGGATATCCGTCGCTTTCGGGTCCGGTTTTCGCTCCGTGCATGTGCACCACGGTGCGGACGGCAGGCTTGTCGGGCTCGGCCCCGTGAATGGTGTGGTCCACAGGCAAGAAATGTTCGTTGGGGAGCGCGTTCACCCATTCCACCAGCAGCGGTTCACCGGAGCGCGTCTCGAATGTCGGACCGGGCGCAGAGGGGCCAAAGCTCCAGAACTTGGTGGGCGGCAGATCACGGTGAACCTTGCTGGCGATGGACTGAGCCTGGATGCGATAAAACGGGACGGTCAGCTTGGGATCGGCAGGACTGGGCCGGTATCCCTGACGCTGCGCGATTGCAGGGATGGGAAGCGGATCCACAAATTGCGCCAGGGTATTCACATCGAGCGCCGGGGGCATGGTAGGCACTGCGTGGCTCTGGGCTATTGCATTCAGCAGCCCGCTCTTGCCTGTCGCCAGCGTTGTAGCCACCAGGCTCGATCGTTGCAGAAACTTTCGACGGGTAATCACCACATACCTTTCTGCGGCCAAGGATATAACAACGGCAAGGCGGGTGAGCGCTGACGCGCTGCGCCTGCACTTGCCTTGCCGTTTTCTGTCGTCGCAACTTCCGGTCAGACCATTTGCAGGGATGCTTAGTGTTAGAACGAATCAGTAAATACGGGTTCGCCTGTGTTTTCGTTGAGGATGAACAGATCGTTAGTCACGACCTGATGGAAGTCGAACAACGAGCTGATCGAGTTTGCGATGCGTCAAACGATCCGTGGCCGATCCGTTGGCCGCCGAGCCAATTGTCCTCGATAAAGCGAATGACCGAGGTTTGATCGGTGACCGAATGATCCACGAAGTTGTGCCTCGCCCAGGGGGAGATGACGAGGAGCGGTTGACGCGGACCGTATCCGCAGCGGCCCTGAGCGTGGGTGGTGGATGGATTGAGGCCGGGTAGCGCATTTGCGCCGCTGCCGCAAGTTCCTGGACCGGTGAGAGCATCGGCGGCGGTCTTCGATGAATTTACAATCTGGCCGAGCTGATGATCGTACCAGCCATCGGAATCGTCGTAGAGCACGACTAGCGCGGTGTTGGTCCACTCCGGCTGGCCTTGCAGGAAGTTGGCTACCTTGACTACGAATTCCTGCTCGTCCAGAGGATCGGAATTCCCGGGATGGCCGTCTTGAATTGAGATGGCCTTCAGGAAACTTACCTGCGGGAAAATTGCCCGCCTGAACCGCGGTAAAGAAGTCGTCGACGTCATAGTCGTGATTGGCAGGATCGCCTGAGTGACCGATTGTTGCGACCGAGCGGGGACGTGCATGGGTTGGATTCGCGGTGGAAGCGTAGTACTGGAATGGAGTGTGATGAGGAACGTAATCGCCCTGGGTTCCAACAATCGGCGAGGTCGAGTCGCGGTTGCACCCGGTGCTGCCGTCGGAATTTACCGTTTGCAGGTTGAAGCCTCCGGCGAACCAACCCCAGGTGATACCGGCCGCGTTGAGCAGGTCACCGATATTCTTTCCGCCCATCTGCGCTTGTGTTCCGCCCGCACCGGAGCACACATCGTTGAGTGGATCGGGGTCGCCGATCAGGGTCATTCCGCCACTTCCGTCGCCGACCAGCCCACCGGTGCCGTTGATGCTCTTCGCCACGCCGTTGGTCTGGCCGGAAATCAAATTGATCGCGCCGACAGTTGAAGGACCGAAGTTGGTGCTATAGGAGTTGTCGCTCATCGCGTAGTGCTGAGCATAGTTCCAGAACGCTGTAACCGTGTTGCCGTCAAAGTAGCCCATCACCTGGCCGGTGGTAAGCACCACAGCCGGCGGAGCGCTGGGAGGCGGACCGGCGCTCCCAGTGTTCGCGGGGAACAAATCCATCACGCCCCCGTCGAAGGCGAGCTGTTCAGCCATGTAGTCATGATCCATATCCTGGGTATTCGCCTGGGAGCGGTCAAACCGGAAAGGATTAGCTGCGCCGCTACCGTTGAGCGGGTTGAGATTGGGATTATTGATCAACAGGGCCTTGCTTAAGCCATTCACGGTTGGTGTCCCTGGAAGCGCGTGGAACTGGGGTTCTCCTTTCGGATTCAGGGCATTCGGATAGGTTCCGAAATAGTGGTCGAAAGAGCGGTTTTCCCCGAAAATGATCACAATATGTTTGATCGGCGTGGTTGTCTTAGGATTGGCGGCATTTGCTACCGGCGTCAGCACTGGTCCGGTAACGATGGCGGCAATGAGGCATACAGACAGGAATTGACGACGCATAGAGTTTTTGCCCTTTCGGAATTGGCGGTGCAGGGTTTTGCTGGAAGAGGATGCTACGGCGCGAAAGTTAAGGCAGGATTAAAACAATATTAAAAAAGGCTCTCAACTCAGAGTGCTTCGGAACAAGGCGCGACCTTTCAGTCAGAGTTGCGGACGGGATTTCCCAGAGATGTCTCTGAGCAATGGCGTTCCAGTCGGTTACTCGTGCTGCAGGACTTCATCGATGACAACTTTTCCGCCTTTATCCACAGTGATGACTTTGTGGACGGCGACATAGCCGCTCATGGTGACGTCGACGATGTAGTTGCCGGGATCGAGAATAAAGTTCACGGGCGTGTCTTTATCCAGCATGTGCTGGTTGACGGCCACCTGGGCTCCCTTGGGCTGGGTCTTGATGCTGACCGTGCCCATACCCTGCGCTTCCTTGCCGCCGAACAGCTTGTTCATTTTCCCGACCGTCTTGATGTCGTCGACGTTGCCGAGCGTGCGAAGCGTGGGCGAGAAGCTGACGGCCTGGCCCAGGACGAACTGGGCGTTCGTGGTCTCGTCAAGGTAACCCGACTTGCGCACCAGCACGACGTGCTGGCCTTTGTCGACGGGGACCTGGGCGGGAGTGAGCCTGCCGGTGTCTTTGCCGTCAATATAGACGTTGGCTCCTGCCGGGCTGCTGGAGACGGCGAGCGTCGCCATGAGCAGGGAGAGGTGGCTGGTGACAAATGCTTTGCCGCCGGAAGCCACATCGACGGTGCGCGTATCCGTGGAATAACCGGCTTTGCTGACCGTAACGGTATGGAGGCCGGGGCCTAGACCCGTAAGAGAGAACGGAGTAACCCAGGAGGTATCGGTTTTTCCATCGACCTGCACCTGAGCACCCTGGGGTGTGGAATCGATTGCCATTTGTCCGGGCACGGCTGCGGGAGCGGCCGCTGGTTTCTTTCTGGCGTTCTTGCCGCGGGCAGCGGCGGCCGCACCATGACTTGGCGCGGGTTCAGCTTCGGCCACCGGGGCCGGGGCTTCAGATTGAGCTTGGATTGGGGCGGCAGATTGCGCCGTTGGCGAGGGCTGGGCGGCGGGTTCGCTGGCCGCAGGTTGAGGAGCTGGTTCGGCGGCGGCGGGGCGAGGCGTGTCGCCGTCACTATTCAAAGTGTTGACATGGAGGACCAGGAAAACGGCGATGATAAGGATTAAGACGGCCGCGCCGGCAATGGAGTAAATCATCAGCTGGGGCGGGACGCTCTTGATTTCTTTCATCGCCTTTTGGGCGACTACGCGGGGCTGAACTTTCGGTTTCTCCGGTTCCTCATCATGGCCCGCGAAGACAGTGGGCGCGTGAGCCTGTTTCTGCTCGAAAACCGGAGGCGGCGGAGGCGGCGGGATATAGACTTCCTTGAGCGGAGGCAGTTCGGTCATCTCCGAAAAGCTGATGCCGCCGCCACCCTGAGACGGGCTACCTTCGGCCATCATGGGGTCGACAGTAATTCTTGGCGCCTCGACTTCGGGCGCATCTACTGCGGGCTCATCAAGGACGGGGGACGACATGTACGCGGATGGTTCGGCCGGCTCGTTGGTGGTCGGCTTAGCGGGTGTGGATGACGCCGCCCGGCTGCCCCATCCTGCAGCTGCAGCAGCGGCCTTGCCGGGAGCGGATGCCGGGGCTGTGAATTTCTTTTCGGCTGGCTTGTTCTGGACCGGTTGGGCGGGCTGAGGCTTCGGCGCAGCGGGACGGCCGGGAGCCGAGGCACCGACGAATTTCGTCTGGGCCGCTGCTTTAGCCGCGTTCGGAACGGTTGTGCTCTTGGCTGGCGCTGCCGCCTGCTTCGCCGCCTGTGGTTTGGATTCCTTGCACTTCTCCAGTTCGTCGAGCAGCTCCCTTCCGCTCTGATAGCGTTCTGCAGGATCCTTGGCGAGCGCCTTCATGATGAGATCGCTCAGCACCGGATGAAGTTTTGGATTTACGTGCATCGGAGGCACCGGAGTGCTCTCAAGGATGCTCTGGCGGAGCGATTCGGCATCTTCACGATCGAAGGCCTTGCGGTCGGTCACCATCTCGTAAAACATGGCGCCCAAACTGAAGAGGTTCGACCGGGCATCGATATTCTCGCCGCGAACCTGCTCCGGGGACATGTAGTGCAGAATCGAGGGGACACCGGGCATATTCGCGGTAAACTTGCCCACGCTGGAAACGCCGTATCCCAGAATCCTGACCGTGCTATCCCAGCCGCACATGATTTTGGCGGGCTCTAGACTATAGTGAAATATGTTTTGGGAGCGGGCGTTTTCGAGGCCACCGCATACCTGCCTTCCGATATCGAGCAGGTCCCAGATGGAAAACCCCTCTTTGCGCGCGAGCATGGTGGCGATGCTGTTGCCTTGAATGTATTCCATCGCGGCGCAGAACTGGCCGTCGATTTCTCCCGCGCCGCTAACCGGCGTGAGGTTGGAGTGGCTCAAGACCTTGATGGCCTCGGCCTCTTCGAGGAGGCAGTGCTCCAGTTCGGCAGCGCATTCCCCGAAGGCTGACAGCTGAATCGCTTTTAGAGCGACGGTTTGACCGGTCTCCGCGTCGTTCGCCTTGTAAACCACACAAGTCGCGGACCTAGACAGTTCACTCAGGATTTCGAAGTGGCCGATTTTAGTGGACATGGTTCCGTGCCTCATCCCAGAAAACAAGCCGCGCAGATCCAGTTGCGAGCCGCGTGGGTTAGAACCCGGGGTAGGTTAAGGCTAGGATATCGCTCGCGAGATTAAGGTTCGAGTTACCGAAGTACCGTGAAAGTTGGCGAGGACGAGGGGGCAGGATTCCATGACGGTTTTGTGGAGACTGCGTGGCCTGCGCGGAAATGACTCAATCGCCAGTCACGGGAGCCGGACGGTGATCGCCCAGGCGATTGTGAGCGATCTGACGCTGCTAGGCTGTGTCTATTATCAGGCTGACGCCGGGCGCCGAGTCGACTCAGGCTCTGAGTCAGACACCCACTGCCAGGCACGGCGGCCGTTGTCGAGAGACACGGCCCTTGCCTCTCCGTACGCCACCAAACGATTGAGCACCGTAGTCACCGAGGCCATCGGGTCTTTGTGGCGCGCCAGCATGGGTGGGGTTTTTTCCTGGATCCGATCACAAACGTCACGCGCACTGAGGGCGTGTTTTGCATCCATCAGAATCAAGCGGCACGCCTTGGTGAAACCCGGCTGGCGTCCGCTGCTCTTGCGGTCGACCAGTTCCAGCAGTTCATCGCTCAACACGCTGTCTCCGAAGAGATTGGCGAGGCCGACGATAGTCTGCTTGATGGTGCCAATGCGGCGCATGACTTCGGCGCGCTGTTGCAAGAGTTGGCGCAGCTCCTGGTGCGCCTGCCGCACTACCTCTTGCACGTGGCCATTCCCGGTGTCGGTGATGGTTCTCCTGACGGCGGCGCCTTCCTGGATCTCCATAAAGCCTCCATGACAGTTGCTGCTCATGCACACTCCGGCTCTTCAGCAGATACGCAGGAAACTGGGCAGGGTTCCCTAATTCTCACAGGGACGAGGCGTATCCCTCATATCCAGACTCTTCGGATTAGACGTTTGAACTTTGAGTTGGTTAACCACCCCAAGAGGATTCGGGACGATTTACGGGATCACGACACAATCTGCGAGGAAAGAGGGACAGACTGCGTGTTTTCTGACATGAATCTTTGAACGAACGTCAGCCATCGATGCATCAGCGAAGAATAATGACCAACAGGCGGCCATCGGATTGATAATTGTCGCCTGTGGCATTCTTCGCCTCCCGCACCGGGTCCGGTGGAAGGTAGTAGGTGAGGCTCTTGACTTTGTCAGCATTTTGTAAACTGTTGCCGATGTTGTCGCGCTCCGCGTCGACCAGGGGATCGATCTTGTGAGTAACCCTGCCATTGCGCTTATCCCTGGCAAAACCAATATCGTGTGTGCCCGCCCCCACCCAGACCTCCTGGCCCTTCCAGGTAAATGGCGCCTTCCAGATCCGAAAATGGTGGCGGCTCGCAACCATGGCGATGGGATCGGCCATCTCGAAACCAAAATCCTGGGGCCGGCCAAAGAGATAAAGAGTGCTCATCGGCATCTGCAGGTAATCCTTGTTCTCGTAAGTTTCCAGCACCGCATCGAGCACGGCTTTCTTCTTGGTGGTGTCCGCGACGTGCCAGTTGGCCGCGTCGAGGGCGGCCTGCACGCTTTGCTGAGATCCAACGACGACGAAGTTCACCATGTCACCGAAGTTCTGGAACTGGTCGGCCGCCCGGCGCGGCAGTCCGTTAATGGCTTTGCGGAGTTGGGAATCGAGTGGGGCAGCGGAGAGCTTGAGCACGGGTGCAGGTGTAGTCTCCCTGTGATCCTCAGAGGAAGTTTGTGACCAGGCCAAAGTGGCCAGAAGCGAGACGATGGGCAAGGAAAAAGAGACGACTGTGCGATGGTGGACCATAGGCGTTATTGCAAAAAGAATCAAGAACGACGGAAGCAACTTCTTGTTATTATCTTTAATTATCGTACAAGCCATCAAAAGCGGGACATACGTACACACTCGGTGTTGGATAGGTTGACCACATTTCGGAGCTGAAAGTTATCCCGCCCGGTCCCGAACTGAACCCATTCCCAATCTGGGACTTCCTCGTGATCTCAAAGGTTGCCCGCTTACCCTGAAGACGACGCCGAAACTGAAACCTTCCGATGGGAAAGAGTAGGCAAAGGAATCCCCTGTCAACCGCGACACAACCCGGGCGCTCCCTTTTGCGCGTCCTGCTGGTGGGAAGCCAGGAGGAGGACTTTTTTCTCATCCGGGAAATTCTCGACCGGAACCGGGGTGCGCTACCCGCGGAACTCGATCATGCATGCTCGCTGGAAGAAGCCAAGACGATGTTGCAGCGGGACGACTACGGGCTGGTCTTATTTGAACATGAGACGGGAGATGCGGCAGCTACCAAGCTTCTTGCCGAATTTCTGCACACCCGTGGCGCCATGCCCTTCATCCTGCTGACCGAGCACGCCGATGAGAAAGCGGTAGCTGAAATCGTCCAGGCGGGTGCCTGGGACTGCATGGAGAGATCGCAACTCACCGGAGCCAACCTGGTACGCACGATCCGTTGCGCCCTCAGTTTGCACTCGACGCAGCAGCAGCGGCAAATGGCGGAACAATCCTTGCGCAAACTTTCCTGCGCGGTCGAGCAGTCGGCCGATGCCATCTTTATCACAAACAGCGAAGGTATTATCGAATATGTGAACCCAGCGTTTGAAGCGCTGACGGGTTACTCTCCGGAGGAAGTCACAGGTAAGACCTCGTCCATTCTGAAATCTGGACAGCAAGCACCGGTACTCTACCGGGAGTTGTGGGAAACCATCCGCTCGGGCAGCGATTGCCGCAACATCGTCGTAAATCGCAAGAAGAACGGCGAGGTGTACTACGTCGATGAGAGTATCAGCGCGATACGGGACGCCGAAGGGCGCATCGCCAACTTTGTCTCGAACGGGCGGGACTTCACCGAACGCCTGCGCCTTGAAGCACAACTGCTCCAGTCCCAAAAAATGGACGCCATCGGCCGCCTGGCTGGAGGAATTGCCCATGACTTCAATAATCTGCTCACCATTATCACCAGCTACTCCGAACTCGCACTCGACTCCGTGGTCGCTGAAAGCGCCGCTCAGGCGCGGATCCAGGAAATCCTTTCCGCCGCCCGTCGCGCTGCCGATCTGACGCGGCAGTTACTCGCTTTCAGCCGCAAGCAACCGCAGGCCTTGCGCGTCGCAGAATTAAACACGGTGGTCAGTGGAATCGCCAAGACCCTGCGCCGCCTTATTGGAGAAGACATAGAGCTTGTCTTTGTTCCGTGCGAGGAATTGGGCAGAATTCGCCTGGATCCGGTTCAGATTGAGCAGATTCTCATGAACCTTGCGGCCAACGCCCGCGATGCCATGCCCCAGGGAGGTCAATGCACGATTGAAACTTCCAACGTCCAACTCGACGAGCAGTACGCCGACCGCAAGCACGCCGTCATTCCCCCCGGACGCTATGCTGTCCTGAGCATGACCGACACAGGTTCCGGTATTCCTGCCGATCACCTGTCGCACGTTTTTGAACCCTTCTACACCACGAAACCTTCCGGCAAGGGCACCGGACTTGGCCTGGCTACGGTGTACGGAATCGTCAAGCAAAATCATGGATTTGTCTGGGCCTATAGCGAACCGGGGATGGGCACAGTCGTCAAAATCTACCTGCCCTGCGTGCCGGATCTGCCTGTCGCGGTTGAAAGCCCAGACAAGGCTGTGGGGGCCACGCTCCGCGGCACAGAAACCGTTCTGCTAGTCGAGGATGAGGAACCCCTGCGCCGGGCAACCGTCGAATTTCTCAGGCTCCGCGGCTACACCGTTCTGGAAGCCAGAGACGGCGTCGACGCCCTGTCGGTCAGCAAGAATCATGGCTCGACAATCCACCTGGCCGTCACCGATGTCGTAATGCCTCACATGAGCGGGGGCGAACTGGCGAGGGAACTGGAAATGCTCAGTCCTCAGACCCGGGTACTTTTTGTCTCGGGTTACGCCGGCCAAACCGTGTTAGACCATAAAGTGGTCGATGTCGAAAACAACTTCCTGCAGAAGCCGTTTACGTTGAAACAACTGGCCAGCAAAGTCCGGACGGTTCTCGATCACAGCTACCACACCGTTGCCAACGTTCCCCTGGTGACTGACTCGATTGCGCAACCGTACAGCGCTACGGCGCAATCCGAGTGAGCTTGCCATTCTTCAGCCGGAAACGGTCTCCACGCCAGGTGACAGTGTGGCCACCGAGGCTCACGATCCAGATTGCGGCTGCAATCAAGTCCCGCATGGGAATCAGCCACGCATATTTCAGAGTCTGACGGTCCCGCAGGACGCCCCGGCCTACAACCAGGGCAACCGCGAGGCGAAGAAATAGAGTGATCGCCAGCGCACCACAGGCCCAGAGCGCTCCTCGACTCGCCGCCAGAGCCAGCGATGCCCAGAGGATCCCAAAGGTGAAGACCAGACCCAGGTAACCGCCAGCACGCGCATCCCGGACTCCACGTGCCCAGCGAAGCTGATGCGCGAGGAACTCCCGCAGGCTATAAGACGGGAGATATGTCTCAACCACGACATCCGACAGTTTCACGCTCAGCCCCAGGCCAGCAATGCGCTTTCCGAGTTCGTAGTCATCGGCGAGGTAGTCGATGAATGAGGCGAATCCTCCGATCTTCTCCAAATCGGCCCGGCGGAAAGCCAGCGTGGAACCGAGACCAAAGCGAATGCCGCCTTCAAGCTGGCGCGCTGCTAACACGCTCGCGCAGAAATCAGTGCTAATGCCTAACGCTTCCAGTCGCGATCCCAGCGTCGCGCCGGCGACTCCACGGTAAAGACAAGTGACCATTCCTACGCGCAAGTCGGCCAACGGCGCGGTCACCCGGCGCAGGTAGTCGGGTTCCACGCGAATGTCACTGTCGTTGACAATCAGGTAGTCATAGCGGGCTTCCGTCAACATCTGCGCCAGGTTGCTGACCTTCACATTCGCGCCCAGAATCTTCGGACTCACCAGCAACTGAATTCTGCGAACCGGGAATTCCCGCTGCAATGCCTTCACGCTGTCGATTGCAGGATCGTTGGGATCGCTTACACCGAATATGAGTTCGTATTGCGGGTAGTCCTGCAGGCAGTGGCTGCGAAAGCTCTCATACATTTCGGGATCAGTCCCTTTGAGCGGCTTGAGAATCGAGATGGGCGGAAAGGACGGTGTGCGGGCCTGGCTCGGCGCGTTCCGCTCGCGCAGGAATCTCACCGCACTCCAAAGACAGAGGAGATAGTAGGTAGCGCTGGAGACGGTGCCGATGACTGCGGCGATCTGAACTATTCTAAGGACGGAGTGCATCATGCGCGAGCGCAGGCCAGATTATTCGTACCGCAGCGCCTCAATCGGATCCAGGTTCGCTGCCTTCCATGCGGGATAGATGCCGAAGATCAAGACCAGTTCCCGCAGCGGAAGTAAAGCCGAAGGTGGTCCAGAACATCGACATGTGAGCGGGCAACGAGGGCCAGAGCGCAGGAATGATCCAGACGATGATCGCGCCCAGCAGAATCCCAATTACTCCGCCGACGGCCGTGAGAATGATCGCCTCTAACGTGAATTGCAAAAGAATATCCCGCTTGCGCGCGCCGATGGCTTTGCGAACGCCGATTTCGCGCGTCCTTTCGGTGACGCTGACCAGCATAATGTTCATCACACCCACGCCGCCGACAATCAACCCTACACTCGAAATCGCGAACATCCCTACAAACAACATGCCCGTGAGCTGATTCCACACGTCCGAGATCGAGTCGGAAGTGAAGACAGCAAAATTATCGGGCTTGTCGGGCGGAACTTTCCGCCGTCGCCGCAGCAACTCGCGAATTTCGTCGATGGCCTTCGGCATGTCATCGTGGGACGTGGCTTTGACGCTGATCCAGTGCTGCTTCAACTCCGGATGCAATGTCTTGAAGGTCTGCAGCGGGAAAAAGACCCGATTGTCGTTCGGGTCCTTGCCCCCGCCAAACACCGACTTGACCTTCTGCACCGTGCCTACGACCTGAAACAGCCGTCCTTCGATATTGACTTCACGGCCCAGTGGGTCCTGGGTTCCAAACAACTCCTGGGTCGTGTCGTAGCAGAGAACGACGACTGCGGAGCGATGTTGATCGTCCACGTCAGTGAACCATCTGCCGCCCGCCATGGGCAGGTCAAACACATCCTTCACCGACGCCGTGTCTCCTTCAAGGATGGTGTTCTTGACCTTGCGGTCCTGGTATTTGACTGCGTAGCTGCCCACACCCAGTTCGGGGCGGAATAGCCGAATCCCCGCCGATACCGCTTTGACGTGGGGTAAATCTTTAATCGCCTCGGCGTCGTCAAACGTCAGTTCTTTCCGAGTCCGCACTTCTTCCGGGATGCGCCCGAAAGTAAATGGCTCCATGTGAAACACGAATACAATGTTGGACCCGACGCTGGCGACGAGGTCGCGGACGTTGTCGTCCAAACCTCGCCCGATGGAGGAGACGCCAATGACCATGGCGACGCCAATCACGATTCCCAGCACGGTCAGCGACGAGCGCATCTTGTTGCTCCGGATGGTGTCGGTCGCCATCTGGACGATCTCGCCGAATTCGTCTTTACGAATCATGAAGAATTGAGGGATCTGGCGATTGGGTGATTTTGCGATTGAAACCGTCGGTTACGACTTTCGGTTTTCAATCGCCCGACCACACAATCGCTAAATTTCTTACGTTTCGAACCGCAACGCCACAATCGGATCGAGCTTCGCCGCTTTGCGCGCGGGGTAGACTCCGAAGAACACCCCGACGCTTGCCGATACAATCAGTCCGGCCGCCACAGCCCAGAGCTTGATCGCCGAGGGCATCCCGATCAGCAAGGTAACCGATAATGCGATCGCCACTCCCAACAATACGCCCAAGGCGCCGCCCGCGAGCGCCAGAGTAACCGACTCGATTAGAAACTGCATTAACACATCGTCGCGCCGCGCCCCGAGCGCCTTACGAATGCCAATCTCGCGGGTGCGCTCGGTCACCGATACCAGCATAATGTTCATGATCACAATGCCGCCCACCACTAAAGAGATGGCAGCAATGCCGATGGTAGCAATGAAGAAGGTCTGGCTGAAGTCGGTCCAGATGCCGAGCAGGCTCGAATTGGTCTCAATGTCGAAGCTGTCGTCGCCGCCGAGTTGGTCATGCCGCCGGGCGCGAAGAGCGGCGCGCGCTTCGTCGACAGCCTCGTTGAGGGGAACTCCCGCGCTTGCTGCCTTGGCCGCAATCCTCAGGCTATTATTGTGTGATCCATATTGTTTCAAGCATGCCGTCATGGGAATCATCACATAATTGTCAGCGCTCTGGCCTAGTGTCTTGCCCTTCTTCGTCGCCACGCCAATTACCTGGTAGGTCCAACCGTCGATGCGGATTTCCTTTCCCAGCGGATCCGCACCCGCCATCAGATGTTCGACGATATCGTTTCCCACGACGGCAACCGGAGAGCGATTATCCAGGTCAGTCTGGTTCAGCATGCGGCCAGCGCTCAGGTCAGTATCCAGAATCGTAGCCATCCCGGGGGTGACTCCCCGCACCAGCGTATCGTTGATCTCTTGACCGTTGTACTTCACATGACCACTTTCGTTTTTAGTAGAAGCAGCAACCAGCACACAATGCCGGCAGGCATCCACAACTGCCTGGTAGTCCTCCATGGTCAGGTCTTTGCGCTTCTCACCTTCCAGGAAGTGGTCCACGTTGGTGACGGCCGGGGAAACTTTGAAGATCAGGAAAACGTCCGCGCCCAGATTGAAGATCTTCTGCGCCACGTAGTCGTTGATACCAGAGACGAAGGTGACCACGGCGATCACGGCCGCCACTCCGATCACTACGCCGAGCAGCGTCAACACCGAGCGCAGCTTGTTCACCCACAGCGACTGCAGAGCGATTCGGATGGCTTCGGCGATGTTCATAGGGCAAGAACAAATGATAGACTCCTGCGTCGATAAAGGAAAATGCTGCCGCTAGCGGAGGGGAATATGAGATCACTGAAAGGGACCGCGCCCAGACAGGCCAGCCGCAAGGCAGTCGCTGAAGTTCGGGCGGCTGATGCGGCCTGGCTGAAGGCTTATCAGGCGAAAGATATCGAGAAATCGGCGGCGTTCTTCGGCGAGCAAGGCTCCATGTTAGTGCCCAACACTCCGATTTTGACTGGGAGGGAGGCCATTGCGAAATTCATTGCGAGGTCGTTCGCGACAAAGGATTACAAGATCGCATGGCGTCCGAACAAGGCCGACGTTGCCCGTTCCGGCGAACTTGGCTATACCAGCGGCAGATATGAACTGAGCTTCAAGGACGCATCCGGGAAAGCTATTGCCGACAGAGGGAAATATTTAATGGTATGGAAAAAACAGGGGGACGGCAGGTGGAGCGTGTTGTTCGATATCTCCAATTCTGACGTGCCCCGAACCGCGCCGCTATAGTGGTTCCTTCCTACGTTGCGGCTCAAACCCAAGACCACCATCGCCAAGTCATCGCATATAATGATTCTGTTGGCAGCTGGACCGGACGGTCGCTTTCTGCGTCTTCGGGCGCGGGGAGAGGAAAGTCCGAACTCCGCAGAGCAGTGTGCCGGATAACGTCCGGGAGGCCGGGTTCAAGCCCGTCCGACGGAAAGTGCCACAGAAAACATACCGCCCGCATCTTTCGGGATGAGGGTAAGGGTGAAAAGGTGCGGTAAGAGCGCACCGCCGCGGCAGCAATGCAGCGGGCAGGGCAAACCACACACGGAGCAAGACCAAATAGGAAGGGAGCCCGGGCTTCGGTCTGGGCACGTGCCGGCTCGGCGCGTCCAACCTTCGGGTAGGTCGCTAGAGCCCCGCAGCGATGCGTGGCCCAGAGGAATGACCGTCCCGCCGGAGCAATCCGGCGGACAGAATTCGGCTTACAGGTCCGGCTGCCATAATTTTTTCGTTTCGATCATTGACGCAGTCGCGCTAGCGCTCTGCCGCGCCGGACTCGCGCGGTTTCAGCAGGAGCAATGCGAGGTTCAGACCTCCCACCACGATGATGGTTCCGATGGTGCGGTCCAAGCCGATGCCGAAAGCGCTTTTCAATTCGCCGGCGAACACCAGCCGTTCCCCAATTCGCAGGATGGCCACGGCGACTGCGGGATAGACAAGCGCTCCATAACGTACCGGATCTTTGGCAATGAAGAGCATCATGATCCCGAATGCGACTACGTAGGCACCCAGAAACTTCGCCAGGTAGGTGAACTGCGGATCAACTGTTACGTTGGCGTGCCAGAGAGCATGGGCGCCCCACGCCGCCAGCGATCCCGATGCAATTCCAAGAACTCCCATGAGAATGTGATAGACGCCCATGAACCCGGCGAGAACCTTGATCCCAGTGTGACGGTTCATAATGGTCGCTCCTCAGATCGGATACTGCGTGAAAACCAGGGCGATTGCCAGTACAAACTGAAGCGGTGCCGCACGAGTTACTCCGCGAATGAGCCGTCGATTCCATCTTCATCGAGACGGCAGACACGGCCCACGTGATAGCGGGAGCGCAGGGCGGGCGAGAGCTTGAATCGGCCGGCAGTGATTGCTCCGAGGAAGTCCTGGTCGTAGTCCAGGCCCAAGGGAGTCTCGCCGGTTGGTGGCGACACGTAGGTGCCGAAGGCTCGGTCCCACACGGTAGTGAAGTTGCCGTAGTTACCTTTGATGGTCGCCGCGTGATGGAGAAGGTGCTCTCGCGGACCAACGATGAGGAGGCAGCGAAATGACGTCTCGACCCAGTCGAACCTGCGTAAGAAGATCGAGTGGCTGGCGCAGGCGACGAAGGTGAAGGTCAACAGCAACGCAGGCACGAGGTAGATGAAGGTTGCGATCAACTGCGGCCGTCCGATGACCCGCACGACGAGGAAGATTGTGGCGCAGGAGCCGGCGTTGATCAGAAAGTTCGGCACGATCACGAAGGGGCGCGCGGCGATTCCCGGCATGACGTTGGAGACGACCGAGGGCAGATGATGGTTCTCGTGCAGCCTCCAGAAAGGACCATGCAGCAGGAAACGGTGAACCAGGTAGTCGAAGAGAGTGCCGATGCAGAAGGCGGCGGCGAACACGGGAACCATCCATGGGGCACTCGGAGCGGACGCCGCTGACGAGGTTACTCTGATCGCGAGATTCGTGAGCTTACCGATGTTCGGAAGCGCAGACGCCAGCGTCAATTGAATTACGGAATATCCGACGCACGCCGCTCCGACCGCCAGTATCACTGCCGCATTCGCACTTATTACCCTGTGCTTGCCGGACTTGCGGGCCAAGCGCCAGTGCTCGTAGAGGTCGACAGTGACGAATGCGCCCTGCACGTACACGAACAACCAAATGAAGGTTTTGGCGTTTGACATGTGATTCCTAACCCACCGGGTGCAAAGCTTCCGCTGCGACCGCGCGCTGGAGCGTTGCCAGCTTGGCCCGGAGTTCTTTTCGCAAGAACCACAGGTTAGCAACGGCTTGCACCCAGATCGAACCCGCCGAGATGAGCCAGATGTCTTGCAGCGTGAGTCGACTCAGGAGAAGCAGGACCGGCGCAGTAAAGACCAATAAGCGAATGACCGAACTCACGAATGGCGGCCGGGTATTGCCAAGGCCCTGGAAAACGCTGGTACAGGCAAAAATGAGGCCCGTCGCCACGAAGGTGGTCGAGATCAGCCGCAGATAGCCGGCGGCGACGGCTACAACGTCGTCCTGCTTCGAGAAAAGACTGACGAGGGCTGCTGGCTTCGCCTGGCAGAGAGCCGTCAGCAACAGCATCACGGCCGAGCCAACCGCGCATGCAGCCCAGAAACTCTCGCGGACACGCGCCGGGTGCTTCGCCGAAAAATTCTGGCCGACTATGGGAGCGTTCGCCATCCCTACCGCAACCGCAGGCAGGATCAGCGATTGCATAATGCGGGCACCAATGGCGAATCCACCTTGGGCAGCAGCGCCGAAGTGCCGGAGCGATGCGTAGACTACGATGAGGTAGACGCCGAGGATTCCGAGTTCGGCTCCGGCGGGAAGGCCGATCCGAAACATTTCGCGCCACAAAGGGAAATCAGGCCGCATCCCGGACGTGTCAAAAGCGAGGTACTTCTCTCGAAACACAAAGTAGCCAAACATTCCGGCCACACCTAGCACGAGCGCGAAAAAGGTTGCCATGGCCGCACCGCGCACTCCGAAAGCGTGTCCCGTTCCCCAGCCAAAGATCAGAATTGGCGCAAGAACAAGGTTGAGGAGGACTGTCAGCACGAGTATTACCACGGTCGGCTTTACGACTCCCGCGCCACGAAGAGCGGCACCCATCGAGATCAGTGGGAATTGCAGAAACAGAGCAGGAACAAACCAAGCCAGGTACGCGGTGCCCAGCTGCACTGTCTGCGGACTTGCGGCCAGCGCCGCGCAATAGGCATGGCGGAGCAAGAATGCGACCAGGCACAGCGTTCCACCTCCAACGATGGACATGACGAAGGACTGATTGAAAATGAGACGCGCTCGATCCTGATTGTGCGCGCCGGCGGCGTGCGAGATGAGAGTAGTCGTACCCACGCCCATCATCTGCGTCAGCGCAAGCGTCAAGGCCATCAGGTTGGCTGCTAGACCCACGGCGGCTACCGACTCCTTGCCAAGACGTCCGACCCAGTACATGTCGGCGAGGAGGTAGAGTGCCTGCCCGAGCATGCTGGCCATGAGAAACACCGACATCCGTAGCAAGTTCCCCATCACCGAGCCTTGGGTCAGGTCTTTCAAATACAATCCTCCGTGCAGTGCAATCGTCTGCCGCTATGAAGTTCTGGCATTTCGTCGCTTACCTGAATCTGATCGTCCTCGCCGCCGACCATCTGACGACTGGCCTGGCCGGCGTTCTATTTCCAAAGCGTGCGGCCGGCCTGTACCAGCGCTTGTTCGGAGCACGCTTTCCTGCAGATTCTCCGATGACCGCCGTGTTGCGTCCATGGGGCGCGCTCGGAGTGTTTGCCGGAGTTGCAGGCCTGCTCCCGGTGTATGACCCGGTGCGCTACCGCGCGATTCTCTCTGCGCTGCTGTGCCTCGTGGTGCTCCGAATTTTTATTCGCCTCAGCTACGATTCTGGCACGCTCCAATTCTTCGGGCTATCCCGCGCCCGCAATTATTTTCACGTGTACCTCGTGACCCAGTGCGCTGCCATCATTGCCCTGCAACTGCTGTGGTGGTAAGGGCAGGTTACGCGCAAGATGACACGTTCCCCGCTTTACGCTCGTCCGCAGTCTGGCGCAATTCTCGCGCTGGCTTCACCCTGACCAGCACCGGGAACTTCGGCCGGAGCGTGATTTTCGGGTCGAGCACGAGCCTGGTTTCCGGGAGTGCTTCAACGTCCCAGCGTCGAAGGATCGTGCCCAGCGCGAGCGCTCCTTCCATCAGGGCGAAGCCTTCTCCAATGCAGCGGCGTGGTCCGATCCCGAAGGGGAAATATGCGAACTGATGCGCTTTGCTGTTTCCCAGGAAACGATCGGGATGGAAGGCATCCGGCTCGGGGAAAAAACGCGGGTCGCGATGAAGCAGATACTGACTCGCAAACAAAATGGAATCTTGAGGTGCTGTGTACGCGCCAATCGAGCACGATTGGTTGAGGGCGCGGCCCAGGAGCCAAACCGGTGGGTACAAACGCATGGACTCGGCGAGCGCGCGACGCGTAAAGGCCAGCTGTTCGTAGTGTTCAGCGTTCAGGAGTTTCGGTCCGGCAACGTGGCTGACTTCAGCTCTTATTCTTTCGGCTTGTTCGGGATGTTGCGCCAGGAGGAAGAGCGCGCAGGTCAGGGCATTGGCGATGGTTTCGTGCCCCGCGAGCAGGATAGTCAGACACTCATCGCGGACCTGGCGGATGGCTTGCTCGCGATCTCCTTCAACCAATTGATGCTGAAGCAGCATGGAGAGCAGATCGTCGCCGTGCGTTCCGGAGCGCATTCTGTCTTTGATGAGTCCGTAGATTAGGCGGTCGAATCGCTCGCGTACTCTCTTCAACCGTCGCAAGCCGGGCAACGGCAAACGCATGAGGTAACGGGAAAAGGGAACGAACACCAGGTCGACCAGCGACATCAACTCAGTGACCGCCTTTGCGATTTCTCCCGCGTCTTCCTCAATTTTCTGGTCGAAGAGGGTCTTCCCCAGGATGGCCAGCGTGAGGCTCATCATTTCCCTGCGCAGGTCAATGGTTTCGCCAATCCGCCAACGGCTGCACGCATTGGCGGCGTATTCGCCCATCACCTGGGCGTGGCGTGCAATTCGCTCGCGATGGAATGCGGGCTGGAGCAGGCGGCGCTGAGTTGCGTGCAGGGGTTCTTCACTGGTCAGCAGGCCATCGCCCATCACGGCGCGACCGCGTTGCATGACCGGTCCGCGAACTTGCCTGGAAGCATGAACAACGAGGAACTCCTGGACCAAGTCGGGGTGGTTCAGCAGAAACGCGTTTCTCCATCCGAGGCGGAAGTGCACGAGATCCCCGTAGGTCCGGGTGAGTTCTTGCAGATAGGTAAGCGGACTGCGGCGGAATGCGATGGCCTCGCGGATGCCAAGGCGCGAACGCGGTCCGGGTGGGTTTTGACGAGGGTTCACGCTCGCGCTCCCTTCCAGCCCTTGCCCAGGACAAACCGCCGCCATACACATAGCCATAAGGAACGCTCGTTCAGGGCGGGGCTCAGCCGCGGAGCGATTACACGTTCGTGGATGACGGGCAGCTTGCTCCAGTGGGCCGAGGGGAACATATGGTGAGCCGAGTGATAGCCGTTATTCAGCAGGAACCAGTTCGAAAAGCGGCCGGTAATGTTGCGCGAGTGATCGAACTGCGATTCGAAGTCGCAGTCCTGGTGCTGCAGCAGATTGATGGTCACAAGAAACCACTGGCCGAATAACCATGGTCCGGCGCAGTACTTCAGTGTAGAGCGCCAGTCGAACATGACGAGCAACAAGACGAACCCATAAATAAGTATGCGTTCGGCGATGGCTTGCCGGTACAGGTGCGGCCGTGACTGGCGCCAGTTGTCGAGATCCGGGGGACGGTTGCGGTACATCGCGGCAACCGAGGCGAAAAAGAATACAACAAAGTTCAGCAGGTTCATGCGATAACGGACCAGTGAACACCGGACAAAATCAGCATCGGTATTGTTTTGTCCATGGTGGAGTATGTTATGCGAAGTGATGATGCCGGATGACGGATGGGCCGTCAGCACGCTGAGCCACAATTCGAAGGCGCTGTTGCAAGCTGGGCTGCGGAAGGTGGCCGAGTGCATGTGATTGTGTTTTACGACGAGAGCCACCACCGCCAGGGCGTAGGTTGCGACCAGCAGAAACGCATTACGAACTACATTCAGCCACTGAACCGCAAGCAGAACATTGAACGTCACAAGAAACGCCAGCGTACGCAGATCCGCAGTATAACGGAGCGGCCACGGGCTTCGCGGGGAGACGGTCATCAGAAAGTCGCTGCCTCCAGATAGGGCACGCGCCCCTCAAGTGCGCGAAAGAGGTCCTCGCCGTCTTCAAAAGTCGCGCAGAACAGCCGTCCGGAAAATGGGGTCAGAGAATAGTCGCTGAGCGCGGGCAGCAGCGGATCTCGCTCATGCAAAGCGACGATTGCGTACAAGTATCCCTGGTCTACAGAAGCGTTGTAGGCGCTGCGGAGCAGGGCTCGAAAGACCGCGAGATTCTCGTCATCGATGGCAATAAAGCTGAGATAGAAATACGCAACTTCCTCTCCAGGCTTCGGATACCGCAGCGCTCTTGTGAAGGGGCGAAGCAAGTTTGCCAGCGGAACAGTCCACCGTAACTGGGAATCGTATCCAGCGACCCGGGTTTGCTTGAAAGAACTTTGGTCCCAGCACCCTACGACGCCGACCACCCTGCTTCCGCGCACGGCCAGGTGAAAATCTTCAATGCGGAAATCTCGCCATTGATTGCCAAACATCGAGGCGGTGTGAACGGGTGCGAACTGACGGCGGGAATTGTTGCGGTTCAGGCATTCGACTATCTCGGGCAGGAGCTCTTGCGAGCCGCGCAGAATCTCGCAGCCGGCGTGAATCTTGGGCTCGGCGCCTCGAATGTTGATGCCTGGAGAATGGATCGTACCCATGTCGTGATACAGCGGAAGTCCGGCGCGGCCGCTGGCAATGGTGGTGAGAGCCGCATGATTCTCGCTGAAAATCACGGTGGTGTAGAGGCCGGTGCGGCGATCTTCGTGTAACTGGCGCAGGAACCGATAGCCGCGCGCGATCAGCATACCCCCGCGGTACTCTGGCTCGAGGCGCAAATCAGCCAGGTAGCCGAGTGATCGTGGTTGGCCGTTGATGAATCCGGGAGCAATCGAGCGGGTGCCGAGCCCGATGATTTCGCCGGTGCTGCGATCGCGCCCGACAGCAACTTGAAAGAAATCCCCACGAATTTGACAGGAATCGAAGAAGCTGGGCTCACGCTCGAAGGTCACGCTGATCCGGCCAGGGATCGGGCTGGTCCGCAACAATTCGCACAGTTCGTGGTCATCCGCTGCGGTCGCAAGCTCGATGTCGAACCGCGATTTAAGTTGAGGAAGAACCGGAGCAATCACGCGCAGACCTCCACCGTGCCGGCTTCGATGTAGGCACCGCTGAAGACGTGCTCCCAACCGTGGCGTTTGTGGAGTGCTGTCACCTTGACGGTACCGGGCCGTTGCCCGAGTGCTGTGCAATGTTTCAAGTAAGACTCGCGCGCATCGCGGCGGATGAGGAATAGTCGAAGCTCGCCGAGTTGACCGACCCTTCGGCAAAAGGCATAGAGCGGATTGGCCTGCAGTCTCTCGTCGAGCCGGGCTGCCAGATCAGGCTGGCAGCGGACGCTTTCGAGGAAGAGCGTGTAATGCGGGGTATCGGCCTGGGACGGCGCCAGCATTGCGAAACTTGCGCTCCGGCAGCACTCGAATTCACCGAGCATGTTCGCCACGAAGAGGGCGTTAAGCTTTTCGCCGCGAAGATCGCTGACGCAGTCCTCCTTGCCGATGAATTCGAGCAACGGAGTTCGCTCTGCGAGGCCGGTCACGCGAATTCGATCGGCCAGGCGGTAGCGCCAGAGCCCGCCTCCGGTGGTCAGTATCACGGAGTACTCGCGACCTTTCTCCAATTCCGAGGTCAACCGGCACTTCCCCGAATCCTCATCAAGGAATTCAAGGAAATGCGAAGTCACTGCGGCGACCGGGGCTTCGAATCTGGCGATCGGAATGGAGA
Source organism: uncultured Acidobacteriaceae bacterium (assembly GCA_963770235.1). GTDB lineage: Bacteria > Acidobacteriota > Terriglobia > Terriglobales > Acidobacteriaceae > Sulfotelmatobacter. Next base: position 92,591 of record CAVYOW010000016.1, read on the forward strand.
CGACACCCTCGGTGGCCAGCAACCCCTTACCCTGGACAGACACTCCCGGAAATCTTCGCTCGATTTTGTTTTTCATGGAGGCGGAGGCTGCCGAAGTCCAGCAACTGATGAGTTCAAGCTGAGGCCAGAGGTGGCCGGGTTCGATCCGGCCGCGCCGCAACATCGCCTGCAGACTACAGGCCTGACGCGCGTCTCGCGCGAGTGAACCGGTCAACTTGGGAGGAACCGGGCTTGCGACGCTGGCTTTTCCGTTAAACAAATCGCGAACGAGTCGCTCGCCGTGCTGTTCGAGCCGGTCCAGGAGAATCAGAAGAAAACTTGGGCTCCAAACGGATATGAAAGCCAGAGAACGAGCTTGGAGCAAGAAGCGCAAAGTAAGGTAGATGCAGTCCTCTAGTTCGGACACTCGCGCCAACTCGGGCGGGACCGCCATGGTCTTGCGCAGAATCCATTGCTGGATTGGCCCGAAGTATTCGGCGTCGCTCTCGAATCCAATGGGAATCCCACCGTGAGTCACTTCACGCTGCCGCGAAAGCGGAGTCACCACCCAATACGCGCACCCTCGCGCAATCCCAGGGAATGCGCGATGCATGTCTGTGATCCAGGGACCCAAGGCCGACTGGAATTGGGCGCGCAGAGTCTGGGTGAAGGGAATGTACTTGGCAGCGCTCGCCGAACCACTACTTTTTTCGAAGGCAAGCACAGGCTCGCTCGTGAGAACACTGGGCTCTCCCGTCTTGATGCGGTCGATCCAGGGCGCCAAGTCGTCATACGTCACAACCGGCACGCGCTCCTGATATTCGCGAACGCTGTTGATCGATTCAAACCCGTACTGCCTGCCGAATGCGCAAGTGTTGTTCTTTTTCAGCAGCTGCAGCAGAAGTTTTCGCTGTGTTTCTTCCGGATTGGCTAGAGCCAAATCGAACTCATCCGCAGCGCGCCGAAATCCGGCCAGGGGCAAGGCGTTCAGGGTGCGATAAAGCAGCGGCCGAAGCATTCAATCAGCTCCCAACCACAACAGTGGCGCCGTTTGTGCTTCTGCCAGGATGCGGCCAGCAAAGAGCTTCATGTTCAACGGCGAAATCTCCGCAAGACAGGCGAGCTCGTGTCCGATTGCGTAAGCAGGGTTGCACTTGAGGAAAAACTGCACACGAGGATCGCGCAACCGCCGCGCCGGTATTTCCGCGAGGTGGGGTTTGAGCTGACCGTGCGACTGCGGAAACTCGATCAAACCGCTTTCTGCGCGGTAGTGATCGGGAAACTTCGCGGCAGCCAATGTGTCGAGCACCTGTTGTTCAAATGCTGGCGTCGGGGCCTCGCAATTAGGATAGAAGCTCGAGAAGAACAGCGGCAGGTAGAGGTACGTCCGGAAGCCTTTCGAGATCAGAAACCAATAAAGTGGCACTGTCGGCTCTTCCGCGTACACTGAGCTCACATATCGGCACCAGCATCGGCCCAATTCCTGGTCGCCCCAGTAAGCCCGGTCAACGATTGTGTCACCGGAGAACACGGCGCGGACGGGCGTACCTCCGACGGACACGCGAAGAACTTTTTGTGTCGAAAAGCCACAAATTGCGGAGTCTGGGTTGCGCAGGACCAGCACGCAGTCTTTTTCCGAGAGGTCCAGCAGGAACTGCTCGAACGACACGCAGTCATAGTGACGCGCGAAGATATCGTACATGACGCGAGCGTCTGTGGGTGTGATCTCTGCCACGGAGGTGACTCGACTTTGAATGGATCGTTCTCTCATACTTATTCGGTGTCTGGCTAAAAGCAGATTGTGATTTCGCGTTGCTGGTCCGTCGCTTCCGCGGCCTGGTCTGGCCCTTCGGCACGCCGGCGCATCGAGGAGATCTTTAATCCCAGCAGGTCGGTTTCCACGTGACAGAACTGCGGCCCTCCGAAACGGCGAACCTGCTCGGCCTGCGACGCCAGAATTTCAACGTCCTGACGGATGATTTTGCGACAGATGGGCTCGAGCAAAAGCCGCACCAGGGGTGCGATTCGGCCGAAACTGAAAGTGATGACGGTGTGCACGTCCGTTTCGTATTCGCCCAGCGGAGTGCATTGTGAAGTAATAATGAAGTGGCGGTCGGGACCGAAATCGTAGTCGACCCGGCTTACGTTCGGCATCAGGAACCGGTCGGTGTGGCGAAGCTCTCGCCCATTCGGAAAGAACAGCTTCGACACCAGGCTCTTCGTGATGGGCTCGCCGCGGAACTCCACCTCGACCGACTCAGCTGTCGACCGCACATTCGCCGAGAGTTCGCGCGTGTCGTGGTTTCGAAACCAGCCCCCGTGGACGTAGACCGTGTGCGGACAGTCCAGGAAATTCTCCAGGCACGCTTCGGTTGAGGCTTGAAAGCGCGTCCGCATACGGAAGCTGGTCCAACCCTGCTCGCCCAAGTGCGGAAACTGGAAGGGCGTTGATTCAGGAATCGATTCACCCGGATACACCCACACGTAGCCGTCGTGCTCGCGAACCGGGTACGCTCGCACTCCGTGGTTCGGCAGCCGCCGGCCAGAGCCGAGAGAAGGAATCTGAACACAGCGGCCCGCGCCGTCAAACGTCCAACCGTGGTAAGGACAAGCCACACACCCCGAGGACACGGTGCCGAGCGAGAGCGCTATATTGCGGTGCGAGCAGCGATCTTCAAGGGCGGCCACGAGCCCGTCGCCGTCACGAAATAGAACCATGGGTTCGCCGAACGGGGCAACCGCAACCGGTTCCTGTTTCAACTCGCGGGATTCCGCCGCGATATACCAATAGTCCTTCAGCCCCATAAATCACCTCTTGGCCAGCTGCGCGGGCACCCGATAGCGAATCGTGTGGTACTCGTCAAGCGCGAGATCGTGGTAGGTCACAGTCTCCGCGCCGTACCAGTGCACCTCGACTTCGATGGGTCCGTCGTAGTCGCTCAGACCCAACAGCAGTCGCCGGTCATTTTGTGCGGAGAATCCGTTTGCGATCTGTACTTCACGCATCTGGCGCATCTGGCGGCCATCCTGCGTGTAGGTGACGAAGACCTGAGTGCCCACCGCTTCGCGGCTCACCTTCTGTCCGTCTCCCAGCATCGCCAGGCCAATCCAATGATGAACACGCCCGTCGACCCGGTCCTGTTCGTTCAAAGTGTTTCGGTAAAGCGTCAGGCGGCCGAACTGGTGCGTGATGGCCACGTCGAGAACGCCCGCGTTGTTAAAGTCGGCGAGCGCCACGCCGCGAGAATTACCCAGCTGCGTGAGTCCGACTTGGGGTGCGACGTCCACAAACTGCATGCTGGTTTCGTCGCCGCGCGAGAGGTAGACGCGGTTGGCTTGATGGCCGAAGATCTCATAGCCGCGGAGGTCGGGCCAGCGGTCCACATAAGAGTGCACATTTGGCGGCGCGAGCATTACTTTCTCGGCCGCGTACCAGTAGTTCCGTGGCTTGGCGAAGCGCCGATCCATGCTGTCATCCACCATCCCGTTGACTTGCACGAGGTCTTGCCAGCCATCAAGATTCAGGTCTCCCATAGCGGCGCCCCAGCCGAAGCCGCCCTCATTCAAAACGCCGCGGCCGGTCGCCTCGTCGCGAAAATCGGGGGTGAATGAATTGTTGCGGTAGGTCTTCCACAGCAAGCTGCCTTCGGCCTGCAAAGGAACATGAACGTTTGACACATAGATGTCGAGTTGACCGCGGTTGTCGAGGTCGCCGATCGAAGCGTTCATTCCCTTGTACGTATCTTTGCCGATGCTCCCGAACATCCTGCCTTGCACGTGAATAAAGTGGCGGCCGTGGTCGTTGAGGTAAAGATCATCGGGGCCAAAATCGTTCGCGCAATAGAGGTCGGTGTAGCCATCTCCGTTGAGGTCGCCGGTTGCTATGGCAAGGGTGAAATGGGTCTGGGGCATGCCCATGGCAGCCATGTTCATCTTCTCGAAATGGCCGCCGCCCGCGTTATGAAAAAGTACGTTCGGACCGCCGTTCTGCGCGTTGTTCCAACTCTCATGCATGAAATGGAACATGCGACGGTCGCCGGGATACTCCGGCTGCGGAAGATGGAAGATGTTCAGAGGAGTGGGCTCGGGGTAGTCCTTCAAATACGGGGCAAAGCTGTTGCCGACGAGCAAGTCGAGTTTGCCATCGCGATCGTAGTCAAAGAATGTAGCCGCGACGGAAGTGCTGTAATCGCCGATACCCGCTTCGTCCGTGACGTCGACAAACTCCGGCTTGCCGGTAACCGGCAACATATTCTTCAGCAAACGATTCTTGCCGTAAGCGAACGTCAGCAACAGCGACTGAGCGCCGCTGTTGTCGTAATCCACAAAGATTGCGCCGGCAGCAAGCCCGTATTTCTCCGGATGAAGATTGATCTCGCGCAAAGCAGGAATCTCAACCCGCTCAAAATGAAAATTGCCGAGGTTGCGGTAAAGAGCATTGCGGTCTTCGGGGCGCTTCAGCGGATTGGTCAGAAAGATATCGGGCAAACCGTCGTTGTCGAAGTCGCCGATTGCAATGGCGTCGCCGACCGACATCAGCCACTTGGACAAATGGCGCACTCGCGGGTCGACCTGATTCATCACGTCACTCATCTGGGAGTCAATTCCGGAAACGGACGGAGGAACCTCAACCAATTCAAAGCCGGGGTTGTTGATCGTCAAACGCGGGTGGATCACTTGTGCGTAGGCGAGCAATCCGGCGGCTCCGATGGCTCCGCACACGGCCACCCGGCCCGCGAGTTGCAGATCAAAGGCTTGTTTCAGATGAAGTCCACGTTCTTTCCAGAACGCCCTCAAATGCAACCAGAGGAATCGCGCGGCGGACATCACGAACAGTGCGAAGAACAACGTGCTGAGAGACTCGATGGTATGAAACCAGAGATCGACCAAAACGATCGCGAAGCTCCACCGGACTTGCTGCCATTTTCCCGAGGGCGAAGTCTTCGGGTCGGTCATCATGTAAAACGTGAACAGATAGAAGCGGGCCGAAGTCAGCGTGCCCAGAATAAGAGTCTCCATGGGCAGGTGGTCGCGGAGGATGTAAGCGCGCAGCAAGGTCTGCAGCGCGTAGAAGCCAAGGAAGGAGACGATCAGGGCAGTCCGTCCAATTCGAAACAAGAACAGTGCGCAGGCCGCGGTGATCATGAACGCAACCAGCGCCCACGAGCCACCCCACTGGTATGCCGGGGCCGATGAATACAAGCCCTTCCCGATCACCAACGCACACACCAGCCCAAACAGTGAAGGATTAAAAACGTGGCGGCCGTGAAACGTGAACACGTACTTGGAGGCAATGGTGAAGAATACCGGCAGAAAAAGCAGGTAGTAGTTGTGGGAATAGTTCAGCAGAAGACCGATCGACATCATGCTGATGAACGCGCTCAATGGTACGAGCCGCTCGCGTTTACAGAATGTCCAGTGCAAAACCATGTCCAGCAGGCAGCCGGCAGCAACCGTCAGCAGGATCTGCAAAGGTGTCCGGTTAAACCCGAGCAGAGTACATCCCAAGATGGCGTAGGCCGTGAGAATGCAGGCGAAGGGAATGCGGGGATCGTTCTTGCGAGGCACCACCCACACTGCAGAACGTGGAGCGGTGACCGCGGAAGAAATTGTTCCGATTCCGGCTGCAACACTCATAGATTTGGAGTCACCGCGAAACGGTACCGTCACCATAACAATTTCTCTAGCAGCGGATAAGTAACATCCTTGGCTCTTAAAGTCGCCACAGCGCGAAGGTATCTCGACTCGAATCGTCCGTTCCACGTCTCTAGGACACTTTCGAGAGTGTCACATCGAATGGGATTTCATATTGAGGCCGGAGCACGGCGCTGACGAAGCGACGAAGAGAAATGCGGCCGCGAAGTGTGCCGTGAAACTGCCCTCACGGCCAACGTTGGCGTCATTGACAGTTCGCGCGGTATCCGATTCAATAGCTAAGGTAGCTCGGATGTGAGCGGCGAGGTCCGCTTACCGATCCAGCTGTGGTTCAACTTTCGATTCACTCAGGAGCATTTCATGTCAGCACCCAGCCGCCGGCCGGAGATTCGCCGGCGCCGAGCCCGTCAACACAAGATCACTACCCTGCGCAAACGTCTTGCTTCGGCCCAGACCGAAGCCGACCGCAACCGGGTCACCGCCAAGCTGCACAAGCTCGCCATCGCTTCACCGGGCCAGCCCCTGCTGAAGTAGAACCCCCTAAGCTTGAGTTTGGTGCGAACACCTGGCGGGAGCCCGCCGAGTCAAGCCACGCCTGCTGTCGGCTTGGGGCCTGTGGAAGCAGGCTGGCCGCGGGATTCTGCATTGCGTCGCGGACCCACCACTTCCTGATAGACGTCCATGATCCGGCGCACAGACTTTTCCCAGGAAAACTTTGTCACCTGCCGGTAGCTGCGTTCCTTCATTTTCTCGCGCAGCGGCTGGTCTAGGAGCACCCTGTGCAGAGCCCTCATGATTTCGAAAACGTTCTCCGGGTGGACGAGTACCGCGGCATTTCCCACCACTTCGGGTAGTGAAGACACATTCGAGGTCACAACCGGTGTGCCATGTGCCATCGCCTCCAGCGGCGGCAGGCCGAACCCCTCGTACAACGACGGAAAGACAAAGATCTTGGCGGCATCGTAAAAAGTGCGCAGCACTTCGATCGGCACAAATCCCAGGAAGCGGACATCATTCTGCACGCCGCTGCGGATCACCGTTCGCCGCAAGTCGGGATTGCCGGAAACGTCGTCTCCAATGATGATGAGCTTCAGGTCAGGAAACACGCGGTCTTTTTCCAGCTCCGTCTTCAGTGCGGAGAAGGCTTCGATCATGCGCACGACGTTCTTGTGCGGACTGATTCTGCCGGCATAGAGCAGAAAGGGATAAGTCACCTGGTAGCGCTCGGCAATCAACTGGCGGTCGGCCGCGCTGGCGTGCCCGTGAAGGAACCTCTCATCGATCGCGTTGTAAACCACTTCGATGCGTCCCGCCGGAACCCCAAACAGCTTCTCCATTTCGAGTTTGGTAAAGTTTGATACTGCAAAAATGCGCGCCGCTCCCAGCAAGACTCGCTTGGTCGACTGGAAGTGCAGCGACCCCCAAAACCCGGTCTGCTGGCGCGCCCGCGACAGATGCTCCAGCATGTCGTGCACGGTCATCACGTAAGGACAAGGCAGCGCGCGCGGGATGGAGAACAGATTCGGAATGTGCACCAGATCGCATTCCAGCCGCTTCACAATGGCGCGGAATTCGCGGAAGCTCTTCCACGTCCGCTCTGGCTCCGTCAGCGGAATCGTGTGAAAGTTAGGGGGCAGGGGCCCAATTTCCTTGACTTTGGCGGGAGAGCCGATGAGGAAGTACGTGGTCTCGTGGTCAAGCCGCCCCAGGGTGCGCACGACATTGCGGATGTATGTACCGACGCCGAACTCGGTCATCCGCCGGATGTCGATGGCGATCTTCACCGAAGGCATTTAACCACAGAGGGTGCGCAGGTTCACAGCGGAATTGCAGAAGGCTCGTGTCAAGCCCGGACCTCAGCCTGGGCTCTGGCTCTGCGCTCGGCATACAGCGGAAACATCTCGCACAGACCGAGCACCTGCTTGCGGACCCGCGCCAGAACGGTCGCGTCGCTGCGCTGCAGCAGCGCTTCCGCGATCCAGCGTCCGACCTGCTGCATCTCTCCTTCTTTCATTCCGCGCGTGGTGAGGGCCGGAGTACCGATGCGAATGCCGCTCGGCTTCATCGGCGGGTTCACATCGAACGGGATGGCATTCTTGTTGACGGTGATTCCGGCTTCTCCGAGAGCCTTCTCGGCCTCGCTCCCCAGCATGCCTTTGGAGAAGACATCGACCAGCATTACGTGCGTATCCGTCCCGCCGGAGATGATGCGGAAGCCTTCGCCAGCCAGTGTCTCCGCCAGAACTTTTGCGTTGGCCACAACTTGCTTCGCGTAATCTCGGAATTCGGGCTGCATCGCCTCCTGAAAGCAGATCGCCTTGGCTGCGATGATGTGCATCAGCGGCCCGCCCTGCATCCCGGGAAAAACCACTTTATCGATTGCCGCCGCGAACTCGGCCTTCGAAAGGATCATGCCTGCGCGCGGCCCGCGCAGAGTCTTATGCGTAGTGGAGGTCACGATGTGCGCATGCGGCACCGGCGAAGGATGCGCCCCGCCCGCAACCAGCCCGGCAAAGTGCGCCATATCGACCAGAAAGAGTGCGCCCACTTTGTCCGCGATCTGGCGCATGCGAGCGAAGTCGATGATGCGGGGGTAAGCGCTGCCACCACCGATGATCAGCTTCGGGCGTTCCCGCTCCGCCAGTTTTTCCAACGCGTCATAGTCGATCGTCTCGGTTTCCCTGGTCACACCGTAAGGGACGATCTTGTAGGTCTTGCCCGAGAAATTCAGATGGTGCCCGTGTGTGAGATGGCCGCCGTGGGCCAGGTTCAACCCGAGAATGGTGTCGCCCGGCTGTAGTACCGCCGCGTAAGCCTCCATGTTCGCCTGCGATCCGGCGTGGGGTTGCACGTTGGCGTGCTCCGCTCCGAATAATTGTTTGGCGCGGTCGCGCGCCAGGTTCTCGACCACATCCGCGAACTCGCAACCGCCGTAATAACGCTTGCCGGGATATCCCTCGGCATACTTATTGGTGAAAACCGAGCCCGCGGCTTCGAGCACAGCTTCGCTTACGAAATTCTCCGAGGCAATCAGCTCCAAACCTTCATGCTGGCGGCGGGTTTCGTTGTCGATGGCCGCGGCAATCTGCGGATCTGCCTCGGACAACGGGCGGTACATCTTGGTTGAACCTGCGGAGTTCTTCATATCTCGTTTTCCTGGGGCGTCTCGTATACGTTAGGGCGGTGAAGTTCCATATATCGTTCCGGAGCGCTCACCGGAGTAAATCTAAACTGTGCATAGAGTCCGTGCGCGTCGCGCGTCAGCAAAATCCAACGCCGCAGGTTCGCGAGTGCGGGATGCTGCATGACACATTGCATCAGCCATTTGCTCAATCCGCGCCCGCGATGCGATTCCAGCACGAAGACATCGCCCAGGTAGGCCACGGTGGCAAAATCGCTGACCACGCGCGCAAAACCAACTTGAGTGCCGCCACTCTCATAGATACCGAAGCACAGCGAGTGCTCAATCGACCGCGCCACAATCTCCCGCGGAATGCCTTTGGCCCAATAGCAATTGGTCAGAAAACCGTGAACCACATCCAGACTCAGGCGCTCACGGCTGGTGCTGATCAGAAACTCGCCGAGCCGGTACTCCATCACAGATTCGGAATCAATCATGCGACCGGTCGCCATGCCCACATTCTACCGCCTACTCCTCATCCGCGACCCGTAGAGCGCGGTTCCGGCCACTCTGGCACTAGCCCTCGAACGCCGTTCGCAAAAACGAAGCCAGTTGCCACCCGTCCATATACTTGTAGGGCGTCTCGCCCATGGTGTAGTGGCCGCAGGGGAGCACAACGACCTCGTGATCCAATCTGTGTCGCTCGAATTCCTCCACAACGTTGCGCGAAAGTTCGGGCAAGAAAGTCAGATCGTACTTGGCATAAATGATGAGCGACTTCCTCGGCCAGCGGGAAAACTGATTGAAGTACGCCATGGGACTAACAGCGAGCCATGAACGCCGCAACGTGTCGAGTGTGATCTGCGACTCCAGCCCCTGCCGGATGTGCCGGGTCGATTGCCCATGCCACACCACGTCGGCAACATAAGTGGAAGCATGGTTGAACGCCGCCACTCGAATACGCGGATCATGCGCCGCCGCGATGAAGGCGTAACACGAACCCAGACTCGTCCCTACGATCCCAAGCTTGCTGTAGCCCTGTTGCTCCAGCCAATCGAGACAGCAGCGGACGTCCACCACGCCCTGCCGCACGGCATCGAGCGTGCGGCCGATGTTGGCGGAAACAGCATAGTCCGCGCGACCGGTCTCGGCCGGCATGCGGATGTCGTGATAAGGCATGCTCAACCGCAACACCGCGATTCCCAGCATGTTCAGGACCCGGCAGAGGCTGGCGTAGGCAATTGCGTCCGCGTTCCAATGCGGCAACAGAACGATGGCGCGCCGTCCGCGTGCCGGAAACCAGCGCGCATTCACCAGATTGTTTTCTGGATAAGGCGTTTTAACCGGCGCCGTGAACCGCAAGAACTCCGCGAACGTTCCTTTCACCTTTGCTTCGAGCTTCGGATCAGGAACTTCGCGCGTGGAGAACACCTGCACTTCGCGCTTCTCCAGCCTGAAATCGCGTGGCCGCGTATAGGAATAAAACTCATCGCTCGAGGCGACGATGCGCCGATTGAAATCGATAAAGAACTTCGCGGGATCAGCCACGGCCTGCCCCGGCTGCCAGCCATTCCGGCAAGGCCAGTCCCGCGCATATTCCACTCCCCACTCCAGCGGACGCACCACGCGGTTGTTGTCCACCGAAGTAAGCCGGTGTTCCCAGTCGTACATCCATTGCGCGTAGCGCGAGGGCATGGTCAATCTTCTAGTGTAGCAAGCGCAAACGAGAGCTTCACAAGCGATTCATTCAACGGTCGCAATCAGCGGTTGGCACCGCGCATTTGCTGCCTGAGCGGAACAAGAACAGGAGGGAGCTTTACTTCCCGTACTTCCGCGGCACACGCTTCGAAATATTGCAGAGAATCTCGTAGGGCGAGCTGTTAGCCAGGCGCGCGTGTTCGAGAGCATCGACGCTCAGCCCGTCGTGGGTTCCGAGCAGGATCACCTCATCGCCCACGGCAATCCCGGGAATACCCGTTACATCCACCAGGGTCAGGTCCATCGAGATACTGCCGATGATGGGGGCATAGTGGTCGCGGACGATCACGCGGCCGCGATTGGAAAGCTGCCGGTTATATCCGTCCGCGTATCCCACCGGCAGGACGGCAACATGCGCCGGCGCTTTGGTCACATAAGTTCCGCCATAGCCCAGAGCCTGATTGGCGGCGAAGTCCCGCATGGAGAGAATCCGCGTCTTCCAGGTCAGCACCGGCTTTACCGCAAGCCGCAGCGTGCCGCCGCTCACTTCCCGGCCCGCCCGCTGGAACGGCAAGTAATATCCGTAGAGCGCGACGCCCGGACGCACCATATTGTTCCAGGTTTCACGGCGCGAGATCAGCGCGCCAGTGTTCGCCATGTGCACAAGACTCGGATCAAAGCCGGCCGCTCGCACCATGCGTTGCGCTTCCGCGAAGCGGTGCTCCTGCTCCGCCACCGAAGGCGCATCCATAATTTCGGAAGAAGCCAGATGCGTCGAGAGCCCCTCGAGGATCAGGTGCGGAGCCGCACTCAGAGCTTTCAGCACAGCAGGAAGTTCATCCAGCGCCACACCCAGCCGGCCCATTCCTGTATCCACCTTCAAATGCACAGCCTGCCGCACCGCTCCAGATGCCGCGGCATTCTCCAGAGACTCGACGTGCCAGCGTTCCCACACCGTGGGCGTGAGCCGCAGGCGCACGATCTCGCTTTCTTCGCCGCGCCAGAACCCAGTCATCAGCAAGATTCGTGACTCGATCCCGGCTTCCCGCAGCGGGATCGCCTCGTCGAGCGACGTGACGCCCAGCCAGGTCGCACCTTCCGCCTGCAGAGCGCGGGAGCATTCGACAGCACCGTGGCCGTAAGCATCGGCCTTCACCACTGCGCACACGGTTACGCCCGCGCCGGCATGCTTCACCACCGTGCGAAAGTTTTGCCGCAGAGTGGCCAGCGACACTTCCGCCCAGGTGGGGCGCGTAGCCACGCGGCTCAGAGTTTCTACAGTTGTCGCCACTGGGCTCGATTATAGCGGGAGGGGCGCACACCCTCAGGTTACGCTTGGGCTACTCCCGGGCTAGTTTTCCGTCAGCGAGAAGTTCACCGTGATCTGCGTTTCCACCTCAACGGGCTCACTGTTCAAGATGTAGGGCCGGTAACGCCACTGGCGGACGGCCTCAATCGCCGCCGGCACGAGCATGGGATGACCAGACAGGACTCTAAGATTTTCAATCGCTCCCTGCTTGCTGATCACCGCCTGCAGAACCACCTGACCCTGGAGGCGCGCAGCTCGCGCCAGCGGGGGATATGCAGGCAGAATCTTGCGCATCAGATCTCCCTCACTGCTGTGCGAGATGCGGACCGGCGCGACAACGGGCGTAGGCACTACCACGGGCAAGACCGGGCGCGAACCGCCCGTAAACAAGTTGGGCAGGCCGCGGGCATCTCCGCCTACTGCGTTCCCGGAAGTAACTGAACCCAGTCCCTCAGGTGGGGGACCATCATCGCTTGCAGATATCTCACTCGGAATTCGTGTAGGCACTCTCAGAGTGATGTCTGCAGAATTGCTGCGAGGAGCCGCGTTTGCACCCGCGTGCGTTCTGACCGCAGGGGCCTCGGCGAGAGGTTCTCCCATACTGACCGGCGTCGAGAGCTGGCGAAACGAAGGCAGGCCCGGCGGCCGGAGCAGCGGCAAAACCAGCAACACGCCGACCGCCAGAGCTTGCAAGCCGAACGATGTCAACGTGGTCAATCCGCGGCGCGAACGCTCGTCCCCCGACGAGTTGAGTGTGTCGTCAAACATGGTGTCCTCCTGCGTGGAATGCGGTTACTGCTAAGGACACCAAACCGGGCTGCGCGGGATTAGCCGGGGCAAAGAAAAAAGGCCGCGCTGGAATGCGGCCTTTGGGAACTTTTCCGACACACGCGGTGTCGCAGAAAACTACTTGGGTGGTGCTGTTGGTGTCGGAGCAACCGGCTTGGGGGCTGCCGGCTTTGGAGCCGCGGGCTTTGCCGCTGCTCCTCCAGCCGCAGCCGGAGCCGGCACGCCGGACTGCGCGTTATAGAGCTCCACCACCGCCTTGGTGATGTCTCCCTGTTCGCCATACCACAGCAACGGACTTTGCGGCCACGGGTTCGAGGTGTCCATAACCATGGCGAAGCCGCTTTCCTGCGCATGTTTCACGATCACCGGCGCCATCTTCTGCAGAATGCGCTGAAAAATCTCCTTCTGTTGGTTCTGCGCATCTTCCTGAGCGTCCTGCACTGCGCGATCAAAGGACTTCTTCTTGGTCTCGATCTGCTTGACCAGGGTGGCGCGGGCATCGTCGTTCAGCTTGTCTGCCTGTGTCTGCAGTTGCTTCTGCAAGACTCTCGAGTTCGTCGTTCTGAGACTTCAGTTCGTTTTGTTTCGGCTCCAGCTTCTTGCGCAGGGCTTCGAAGTCGCGCTGACCCTCGTTGCTGCCGATCACGGCTTGCTCAATGTTGATGGTCCCGAGCTTGCAGCCGGTACCGGTCGCGATAGTTGTCGTGGAGGTCGCCGGGGCTGCGGGCGAACTGGCCGCGCCCGCTGGAGCAGCGCGCCACCGGTTTGGGCCCATGCGGAAATCATCGAGAAAACCGCAATGGCCAGGACAGACCGCAGAAACTTGCTTGTCATTGGATCGCTTAAACTCCTTGGAATGGTTCCGGTAAATAGGTTCCGGGAATGAACTCAGATTACCCTCTTCAGGCAACGCTGGGCCGCACTCAGCGAGGTCTTCGTCTTGCGTTTCTGCAACGACCGCCGTCGGGCGCCACCTGGAGACAAGGCGCACCGGATTGCCAGCGTCACACGCCGGGGTTGCGGACGTGTCGTCCACCCCTGATCAGCTTTCTGCAATGGTGTGGATCACTACGATTATAGAGAGCTTCCTCGGGTGCCGTCAAACCTCCGCAACCTGCCTGCCGCAGAACCCGGCCTCGGAACCCGCCTTTAGAACGTCGTAGCCACTGTGAAGCGGAACGTCTTACGTGGCTCTCGCAGCAGGAAACTCGGGGAGTAGGCAGTCTTTGCCAGGTTATACGTGTAGTTACCAGCCCCCTCAGCTCTCCCGGAAGGGAACATGCCGCGCGTAATGGGTATCGGCGGGTTCGCCGGGTTATCCAGCCGCAGCGGGTTATACGCCCAGTAGATGCGGAACGGCGCGTTGACTACCGGCAGGAACATCTGGAGTTCAAGTCCGGTGGACATTCTCGGACGCCAGTTGGTCGAGCCCAGAACCTGCAAATCTTGCGACGGCCGCGGGTTCAACATGAAGCCCGGAGAGCAGGTATTGGCGGTGGCAGTCTGCGACAGTATAGGACATCCGACCGGCGTTCCGATCACAGTCTCGTATTGCTCCGACGCAATCTGCAACTGCGATTTCCGTATGATGGGATCAATGCCCAAATCGACAAACGGAGCCAGAGCCACCGGCCCATAGATCGTGATGCGGTACTCCATGTTGGTCACAATGCTCAAATCGCCGCCCGGGGAAGGTGATCTGATCGATCGGAATCGGTATGGTCACATTCCCCGCCGGCGGATTCTGCGGGTTCTGGGCACAGGCACTCCAGTCGGAGTTGGTCAGCGTAATCGATCCCACGTTCGGCAGGAACGCCACCGGGGACACCGAACGTATGTCAAACCCGCGCAGATCGTTCTCGCCGCCCATGTAAGCACGCTGGAACGGCGGCGCAACCAAGCCATCAAAGCCGCGTGATGAAAGACCCCTGAACGTTGAAGCCCAGCGCATTGCGCCGGTTCTGGACGGGAATGAACTTCTTGTACTGAACGATCGGCCGGACCGATCGAATGGTCCCTCCCAGCCCCGCGAGTTCCACTCCCAACGTAAACTGGTGCCCGTGATGGGGCGAGATCGGACTGTCGAGGTGTTGAAGGAAAAGTTGGGAAAGATCTTGCTGGTGATGATTCCTTCCAGCGCGACTGGGCCCGGAAATCCCGCGGAAGGCCAGGAATTCGAACAAATTCTTGGACGCTGTGCTCAGGGCCGCCAGCGAGGATCGGTCGAACGAATAGGTAATTCCCACGCGCTTGAAAGAGCGGTGCAGCGGATAGCTCAACGACGACGTGAACCCCGCGCTCTGTTGCGTGTAATTCTGCAAGTTCTGCAGCACGGCGTTGGGCAGGTTCAGGTTCTGTCCGCTCAAGAATGGAGAGTTGCCGGGCCTGATCGTACTTGGTCTTCTGTGTAGTACACGTTGAAACCAAACTGCAACGGCCGGTCAAACATGTAGGGCTGGGTGAAGCCGAACCGGACGCTTTTCGCCAGGTTTCCGGCGCTGACCTGCACCTGAAGCGTCTCACCCAGACCCAGGAAGTTGTTGGTCGCGTAGTTGATTCCCACGAACGCGCCTTCCAGCCCGCTCACGCCTCCGTTGAGGCCGATGCTGTTCTTGCCCTTTTCGTGGATCTTCAGCGTCAGGTCGACCAGCCCGTCTTTCTCGTCCAGTTGGCGAACCGTGGTGTTCGGATCGTCCGGCTTCAACTGATCGAAGTAGCCCAGTTGATTCAAGCGCAGCAGGCTCAACTCCCAGAGGTGCGAGTTGTAAACGTTGCCTTCTTCCAGCGCGATCTCGCGCCGGATCACTTTGTCGCGGGTGGTGGTGTTGCCCTGAAACTCGATGCGGCGTACATAAAACGCCTTGCCTTCGTCGACGTCGATATCGAGATAGATCAGCTTCTTGTCGTCGTCAAACCGGGTGTCCGGGATCGAAGTGAAGTTGATGTAGCCCAGCTCGCCATAGGCCTTGCGCAGGTTCTCCAGATCCCCTTGCCGATTTTCTCCTTGCTGAAGACATCTCCGTCCTTGATCGGAAAGATGGCCCGCAGCGCCTTCACGTTCTGCACCGCCTTGTTGTTCTTGAATGTGATCCCACCCAGCGTGTAACGGTCGCCCTCCTCGATGGGCATGGTAATGTCGACAGACTTGCCCGCCCCGCCCTGCAACAGCGGGACGTGGGCGCCCGTGTGTCCGGTATCGTGAATTTCCGTCTTGGGCTGGCCCGACGTTGACCTTGAAATAGCCCTCGATTCTGGTATTCATTCCGCACGCGTTCCGTATCTTCGTCCAGCTTGGTGGCGTCGTAGGTTCTGGCGAAGATGGCTTCCAGGAAGATCGAGTGCGGAATGCCGATCGGCCGCAAGTTCTTCATGGCATAACGCAGCACTCGCGTTTTGACGTTCTTGTTGCCTTCGAACTTGATCTTGCCTACCTTGACCTTGGGACCTTCTTTCACCACAAACGTGATCCCGACCGCAGCCGGCGGAATCTGCCGTATTTCCGTCCGGATGGTCGAAAACTGCCGCCCGTGTTCGGCCAGCAGGCCTTTGATCGTCACTTCGGCTTTCTTCACTTTCGTGGGGTCGTATTGACTCTCCACCGACAACCCGACCTTCGCCTCCTTGAAGCGGTCCAGCACGTCGCTGGTGGAAACCGAACTCAAGCCTACATAGTTGATCTCGCGGATGGTCGGTTTTTCCTTCACCTGGATAATCAGCCGCCATCCTTTCGGAGTCTGTTCCCGGCTGAAGCGGATGTC
This sequence comes from uncultured Acidobacteriaceae bacterium, assembly GCA_963770235.1. GTDB lineage: Bacteria > Acidobacteriota > Terriglobia > Terriglobales > Acidobacteriaceae > Sulfotelmatobacter. The sequence continues at coordinate 108,900 of CAVYOW010000016.1, forward strand.
CTCGAAATAACCCGTGTTCCACAGCGAGTTGAAATCGCGCTCCAGGGCAGCGGGGTCATAAATGTCCCCGGGGTGCGTGAAGATGCGTGCCTTGACCGTCTCGGCGGGAATCCTGCGGTTTCCCTGAACGTTGATCTCAGAAACTATGTCGCTCTGGGCCCAGCTTGCCGAGGCGGAAAGCAGCACCAGCGCGATCCCCAGCGTCCACCTCAACCCCTTCATCCCCCGGCAAAGCCGTGCAAATGAAGAAGATGGAGGGTGAGCAGTGCCGGAAGAACCGTGGCCGCGCCCGGACACAGCAATGTCTCGATGAGAGCAAAGATGAATCGCTACGACCTCAGCCTCTGGGATATAGGAAAACGATCATTATACGGTAGATAAACAGAAAGCGTCCAAGCGGCCACTCTTGCCGGTGGCTTCATGGAAAGGGCTTGGCTAACTCCACCTCCACCAAGACGGAATAAAACGTGGCGGAGTTGCCCAGATCGGAAAGTTTTTCTGAGGTCAACACGTTGATGTTTCGGAATCCCGGACCCAGCTTGGCCCAGTTCAGCCTCGCCGAAACCACTCCCGGCTGAACCGCGCCATCCACTCGCGCTTTCAGGAAGATTTCTCCCCGGCGGTTGTACACCCTCACCGTCTCTCCGTCGGCAATTCCACGCGCCCGGGCATCGGCGGAATGCATCTCCAGAAGGTTTGTCTTCTTCCATCTTCTGGACCGAAGGCAGGTTCGAAAATGTTGAATTCAGGAAGTTGTCGGCTTTGCGCGCCAGAAGTTCCAGCGGGAAAGATGTTCCTTGCTTCCCATGCCGCGATTCCGCAGGAGGCGTAAACTCGGCGACCGGATCAAGACCCAGCGCCTTCATCGCTTCACTGTAAAGTTCAGCCTTGCCCGAAGGCGTGCGGAAGTTGCCGTGAGCGAAGGGAAGAAACGGTTCTGAATGGCCACTGCCCGCTGACCCCTGGCCACTGAAATTCAGCCGCACCTGCCGTTCCCGCTCCAGCCGCGCGCGGCTTATACCCTCCAGCCACGGATTCTTAGAAGCCAGCGCGCCATCAATCATCTCATCAATGCTCTCGCCGAAACACGCGTCTTCGAATCCCATCCGCCCGGCCAGCGCTCTAAACACTTCCACATTCGCCCGGCATTCCCCCAACGGCTCAATCGCCTGGTCCGACACCTGCAGGTAGTAGTGGCCGTAGGCCGCCTGCAAATCCTTGTGCTCGAAGAATGTTGTCGCCGGCAACACAATGTCGGCATAGTCGGTCGTATCTGTAAAGAACTGCTCGTGAACCACGGTAAACAAGTCTGTACGCTTGAGCCCGCGAACCACTTCATTGTGATTCGGGCAAACCGCCGCCGGATTTGAGTTGTAGACGAACAACGCCTTCACCGGCGGATCGTTCAGCGTGTTCAGCGCCTCACCCAGCCGAACCATGTTCACCACCCGCGGTGGACGTTGGCTTCCTTCCGGCTTAAGATCGGGACGCCGCAACGCACCCTTGTTCAGGTCAAACGCGCCGCTGGTCGACAGGTGTATCCCACCACCGACTTCCTTCAGCGACCCGATAATGCAAGGCAGCATCGCAATCGCGCGCGTGGCCGTCCCGCCACCCTCCGACCGCTGCACGCCGTAATTCACCCGGATCACCGAAGGCCGCACCGTGGCATATTCACGCGCCAGCTTCCGGATGTCTTCGGCCGCAATCCCCGTCCACTGCGCCGCGCGCTCCGGCGGGTAAGCCTTTACTTTCTCCCGCAGCTGATCGAAACCCAGCGTGTATTTCGCCGCATAATCGGCATCGTGCAGCCCTTCGCCGATGATGACATGCATCATGGCCAGCGCCAGCGCGGCGTCGGTGCCGGGATTGATCGGGAGATACCAGTCCGCGCACGCCGCAGTGCGCGTTCGGTAGGGATCGATCACCACCAGCTTCGCGCCCCTGCGCCGCGCTTCCACAATGAACGGCCACAGGTGAACATTATTTCCGTGAATGTTCGAAGCCCAGGCAATGATGTAGCGAGAGTGGATGAACTGTTCCGGCTCGGTGCCGAGTTTCACCCCCATCACAGACTCCAGCCCAGCCTCGCCCGCCGAAGAACAAATCGTGCGCTCCAGTTCGGAAGCGCCCAGGCGCTGGAAGAATCTGCGGTCCATCGAACCGCCATTCAGCGCTCCCAAAGTTCCGCCGTAGGAATACGGCAGAATCGCCTCGCTGCCGAACTCGGAGATGACAGCGCGAAAGCGCAAAGCAATTTCATCCAGCGCTTCGTCCCAGCAAATGCGCTGCCAAACTCGGTGTGGCGCGGGCGCCCTCGCCCGCGTTTGCAGCGGCGTCCCCAAGCCCTTTGGTTGCAATCCTCCGCATCGGATACAGCACTCGATCCGGCGAATACACCCGGTCCAGATACTTGGCCACCTTGGCGCACAAAAACCCCCGCGTCACCGGATGTCCCGGATCACCCTGAATCTTCGTCGCCCGCCCATCCTCCACGGTAATCAGCACCCCGCAAGCATCGGGACAATCGTGGGGACACGCGGCATGGACAACTTTCTTCATAGTCTTCCGTCTGTTCGACCTCTCGATTATAAGGGGAGGCTGACCCGTGCAGCACAAAGGGCATCCGCACGCTTCGGATGCCCTGAATTCAGTTCAATGTAAGAATCGATTGCTTCTACTTCAACTCCAGCACTTCCTTCTCTTTCGCTTTGCTCATCTCTTCCATCTTCTTGATTTCGTCGTCGGTGAGCTTCTGGATCTCATCCAGCGACCGCTTCTCGTCGTCCTCGGTGATCTTCTTGTCCTTCATCGCCTTCTTGATGGCGTCGTTGCCATCGCGGCGAATATTCCGCACCGCGGTGCGGTGCTCTTCGAGCACCTTGTGCAGATGCTTCACCATTTCCTGGCGGCGTTCCTGCGTGAGCGCCGGCACCGGCACGCGGATCAGCTTGCCGTCGTTCATCGGATTGAGCCCCAGTTCGGCCGAGCGAATCGCCTTCTCGATCGCCCCCACCTGCGACGGATCAAAGGGCTGCACCGTGATCATCTGCGGCTCCGGCGCGTGCACTTGCGCAATCTGGTTCAGCGGCATCTGCGAGCCGTAATAGTCGACATTCACGCTGTCCAGCATGTGCACCGAGGCGCGCCCGGTGCGCGTGGCCGCCATCGCCTTGCGGAAATCTTCCACGGCCTTATCCATCCGCGTCTTCAGTTGTACGTAGGTTTCTTTCAGGCCCGGAATCGCGGCCATGGTCGCTTGAGCCATATCAGTCAGCTCCGTAAGACACTAAGAATCAAAACGCTGAATTATAAACCCAAGAAGCCACTCGTTTGCGTATGCTGACGCAGCCGCTTTTCAGGCGGATCGAAACCTGCACGGATCGAAGCCATGACTGAGTTCGAGATCCTCGCCAGGCTGGAAACGCCGTGCTTCGGATGACGCCTCCGTTTGCGAGAGATCCGTGGCCAAAGTCTCTAAGCGCCTACCCTCGACCCGATCTTCTCCCCGCTCAACACCCGGCGAATATTCCCATGCTGATTCAGGTTGAAGACGATGATGGGCAGGTTGTTGTCCTTGCACAAGCTGATGGCGGTGGAATCCATCACCTTCAGCCCCAGCTTCAGAACATCCATGTAGGAGATGTGGTTGAACTTCTTGGCGCCGTCGACCTTCATCGGATCGGCATCGTAGATGCCGTCCACCTTGGTGGCCTTCAGAATCACATCCGCCTTGATCTCCATGGCGCGCAAGGACGCCGCCGTGTCGGTCGAGAAATAAGGATTCCCCGTCCCGCCCGCGAAAATCACGACGCGGCCTTTTTCCAGATGCCGGATGGCGCGCCGCCGGATGAACGGCTCCGCCACCTGGTTCATCTCAATCGCGGTTTGCACGCGCGTGTAGACGTTCTGCTTCTCCAGCGCATCCTGCAGCGCCAGCGCGTTGATCACCGTGGCCAGCATTCCCATGTGATCGGCGGAAACGCGGTCCATGTCTCGGGCCTGGTCGGCCACGCCACGAAAGAAGTTGCCGCCGCCCACCACGATCGCCAGCTGGACTCCCAGCTTGTGCACGTCGGCCAATTCCGCAGCGACTTCGTGGATGCGCGCCGTATCCACGCCAAAGCCCTGATTCGCAGCCAGGGCTTCTCCGGAAAGCTTGAGCAGAACGCGTTTGAAGGCAGGGGTGTCCATGAGTAGCGCCGGCGTCCCGCCGGCTGTCGCGAGCGTATACGACTCTCGCCCAACAAAAAAGGCGCCCGCAGGCGCCCTTAAATTACTCAGCTTTCTGTTCCGTAGGCTTGGTGACGGCGACCGTCTCGCCCGCATCGCCCACCTTGAAGCGCGCAAAGCGCCGCACGCTGATGTTCTCGCCCAGCTTGCCGATCTTCGCCGCGATCAGCTGCGCAATCGACATGGTCTGGTCCTTGATGAAAGGCTGCTCCAGCAGGCAGACCTCCTCGTAGAACTTTTCCATCTTGCCGGCAACCATCTTCTCCGCGATGTTCTGCGGCTTGCCGGAGGCAACCGCCTGCGCCAGGAAGATGTCCTTCTCGCGCGCGAAGTCCGCCGTGGTCACGTCTTCCTTGCGCACGTACTTCGGATCGCTGGCCGCAATGTGCATGGCGATATCGTGCACCAGTTCCTTGAAGTCGTCGGTGCGCGCCACGAAATCGCTCTCGCAGTTCACTTCGACCAGCACGCCGATCTTGCCGCCGGCATGGATGTAGCTGGTCACCGCTCCTTCGCTGGTCACGCGCGTCGCTTTCTTGGCAGCAACCGAAACGCCCTTCTTGCGCAGAATCACAACCGCCTGCTCCATGTCGCCCTTGGCTTCGGTCAGGGCCTGTTTGCAATCCATCATCGGAGCTCCGGTCTTCTCCCGGAGATCTTTCACTTGCGCTGCAGAAATATTCGCCATAGTAGTGCTCATTGATTGAGAGTCCTTATGAATTCTGGGTTCATGCCGAGGTTTCAAGGTTTCAGAGTTTCAAGGTTTCAAACGACAATGACCGTGCCATCTGCACAAACTTTGAAACCCTGCAACCTGAAACTTTGAAACCTCTAAAGCTATGACCCGCGCCGGGATCGATGACCCGCGCGGGTCTGATCTCACGTGCCCGGTTGTTCTGACTCGGTACTGATCAACTGACCACTGGCCACTGCTCTTAAACCGTCTGGCTCTCCACCTTGACCGGGACGTCCCCATCCTCGTTCGCCACCGGCTTCTTATGCGTCCCCGGACCCAGCACTTCTTCCATGCTGATGTTTTCGCCGATGTCCGCCAGATCAGAGGCTGCCGCAGCTTCCTGGGCGCGAATCTCGAGCGCCGCCGCCGCATCTTCGGCCTGCTGCAATTCCCGAGCCTGCGCCTGTTCGGTCGCCGCCGTCATGTCGGCAACCTGCTTGTCGGTCATCAACTGCGCGCCCTCGGCGATCGACTCCGAAATCTTCGAAGTAAACAGCCGGATCGCGCGCAGCGCGTCGTCGTTGCCCGGAATCACATAATCCACTTCGCTGGGATCGCAATTCGTATCGACCACCGCGACCACCGGAATACCCAGCTTGCGGGCTTCTCGAACTGCGATTTGTTCCTTGTTCGAGTCGATCACAAACACCGCATCCGGCAACCGGCTCATATTCTTGATGCCCGCCAGGTTGGCCTGCAGGTGTTTGCGCTCGCGCTCCAGCTTGATCACTTCTTTTTTCGGCAGCAGCTCGTAGCGGCCATCCGTGGCCATCTCGTCGAGCTCCTTCAGCCGCTTCACCGACTTCTGCACCGTAACCCAGTTGGTGAGCAGTCCGCCCAGCCAGCGCTGGTTGATGTAGAAGCCGCCGCACTTCGTTGCCTCTTCGGCAATCGCGTCCTGCGCCTGGCGCTTGGTGCCCACGAACAGCACAATCTTGCCGTCGGCCGCCAGTTCCTGCACGAACTTCGACGCTTCTTTGAACATCTTCAGCGTCTTCTGCAGGTCGATGATGTAGATCCCGTTGCGCTCTCCGAAGATGTATTCCTTCATCTTAGGATTCCAGCGCTTCGTCTGATGCCCGAAGTGAACACCCGCTTCGAGCAACTCCTTCATGGTGATAGTAGCCAATGAACCTCCTTGTTAAGTCTGCATCGCATTCGGGTTTCAGAGTTTCAAGGTTGCGATGTTTCAAAGTTCGAGCGTCGCCGCGCCTTCCTTAACTTTGAAACCTTGAAACCTTAGAAACGTTGAAACTTTCCTTCCCGATTGCCATTCCCGTCCCCGCGCCGCGAGGCTCGGGAAGAATTGAACACCTAAAACTCAGGTTTCAAAGTCAATCTCAATGACTCCTCGAACGACCTTGAAACGATTGAAACCTATCTCTTGCTGAACTGGAACCGCTTGCGCGCGCCCTTCTGCCCGTACTTCTTGCGCTCTTTGCCGCGCGAGTCGCGAGTCACCAGGCCCTCGGACTTCAGCTTGCCGCGCAGTTCCGCGTTGAATTGCATCAAGGCGCGCGCGATGCCGAGCTTCACCGCATCGGCCTGCCCGCGCACTCCGCCGCCCAGCACGCTGGCGACAATGTTGAACGAAACCGCCGTGTCCGTGGACGCCAACGGCGCCTTGGCCGCCGAGCGCTGCGCCGGAGTCACGAAATACTCCTCAAACGCACGCCCGTTCACCTTGAAATCGCCGCTGCCCGGACGCAAATACACTCGCGCAATCGCCCGCTTCCGCCGACCCGTTCCGTAGTACTGAACCAATTCCGCCATGTTAGCTCTTAGCTCCTAACTCTTGCTTCAGCTCGAATCCCAGAAGCGACCTTTCTCATTGTCATCCTGAGCGCAGCCGCTTTTCAGGCGGAGCGAAGGATCTCAATCTCCTCCGACCTTAGCGCCGGAAGCCGGCTACGCCCGCACTTCCAACTTCAAATCCTGCGGCTTCTGCGCCTCGTGCGGATGCTTGTCGCCCTTGTAAACATTCAGCTTCGACAGCATGTGCGCCGCCAGCTTGTTCTTCGGCAACATGCGCCGCACCGCGTCTTCAATAATCTTTTCCGGCTTGCGCGCCAAACGCTTGCGATAATCTTCGGTGCGCAGACCGCCCGGATAGCCGGTGTAGTGGTGATACTGCTTCTGCTCCGACTTCATGCCGGTCGTTCGAATCTTCTCGGCATTGACCACGATCACGTGATCGCCAGTATCCAGAAAGGGCGTGTACTGCGGATTTTCCTTGCCCATCAAGATGCGCGCCACTTGCGAGGCCAAACGCCCGAGCGTCTGCCCGTCCGCATCCACGACGTACCACTTGCGCACAATTTCCCCCGCTTTGGGGAAATAGGTTGACATCGGAACTCTCCCAGAATGAAAAAAAGTTGCGAAACGCGATTGAATATAACAAAGAAGACCGCTCGTTGATTCCCCGGCGAGGACGCCAGACCATCAGGCGGGCAACCGCGAGACTTCCCAAAGTCTTTAAGATACCGTAGCCTGCAAGGAATTGTCAACGCAGAGTTAACAAAGGTAACGTCCAAGCGGGGACTAGAAGAAAGGGTTTGCCAACGGTTAACCTCAACCGCCCTACTCGTACGCCAGCGCCTCAATCGGATCCTTCCCCGCCGCCTTAAACGCCGGATAAAGCGCCCCAGCAATCGCCCCCAGCACCGCCACCAGCATGGACCAGCCAATCCAGTCTGCGCTCACCACCACCTGCACCAGCGGAAAGCGATGCCGAATGGCCCAGCTCGCTGCCAGACTGAAAAGGATACCCAGCACGATTCCAGCCACGGCCAGCAATCCAGTCTCCCGCAGAATCGCGCTCACGATGTAAGACTTCGACGCGCCCATCGCCTTCAAAATCCCGATCTCGCGCGTGCGCTCCATCACCGCCGCATACATCGACTGGAAAATCACCAGAAAGCCGATGATCAGGCTCACCCCAATCACCACGCCAATGAATGGCCGGAACCCCGGCAGGCGGCTGGGCGTCATCATGCTGAGATAATCCGGCGTCGACAGCACGGAATACTTCTCCATGCCGGGCTGATTCTTTACCTCCTTCACCACCTCATCGGCATTGGCGGGGTCGTCGAGTTTCACGTAAAACACTGAGGCCTTATCCTTCGCCCCGATCAAATCCTGCAGCGCCGCCATCGGCAGGAACTTGCGCGCGCCCCGGCCGTTCTCCACGATCCCGGCCACGCGAAAGTTATGGTTCAGGACCTCCATGGTGTCGCCCACCTTCACGTGCTTTTGCCGCGCAATGTAGTCGTCCACCAGAATGTCATTCGGACCCCTGAAACGGACCGCCCTGCACATATTGAAACGGTCCACCCAGAGCCTCAAAGCTCGGCAGATCGATTCCGTCAATCACTTCCAGCGCTCCCGCGGTCGAAAGCTGCCAGATCACCGGACTCACCACCTTCACGTGGGGCATGCCGCGCAGGATGTCGGCAACCTTGACGGAAACAGGCGCCCCGCTGATGCCGGCCAAGAACGACGACCCCGGTGGCTGCACAATCACATCCGCGCCAATGCCCGCCGTCCGGTTCTTGGAGTCGTTCATGATGCCGTAGCACAGGCCCGCGATCAGCAGAATCAGCGCCACTTCCAGCGCAATCGCCACAATGCTGATCAGCGACCGGATCGGCCGATGCACCAGGTTGGCGACAATCATTTTGTTCATCATGACCGATAGTGAGGACTACCAGCGCCCGCTCGCCGCATTGCTGAGCCTGACCTCTACGGATGCTTCTCGCCTGGCGGCGCCACGGCGCGCACGCGACTGCGGCCGATCCAGATGCACGACCTCCGCCCCGGGCGGCTGCTCCAGCGCAAACTGATCATCCCTCAGCGGCTTGTTCATTTCCAGCTTCAACATATTGAGGGTGATGTCGTACTCCTCCTGGGGCCGGAAAATCTCGATGCGCGAGGGAAAGCTGACGCCGTCGTAGTCCTTATAGTTCGCATAGCGGGCATCGGTCACCAGCTTGCCCTGCTCGTCATAGATGTACTGCCGATGCGGCTGCAGGTCGGTGCGGCTGAACACAATCTTGCGCGACAGCGCCCAGCCCTGCTCGCCCTTTCGAATCACTACCAGCTCGTAGTCTTCCTGCAGAACGCGATGTCCCTTGGAGTCATGCAGAATCTCTTCGCTATTCTCCAGCACTGCAATCTCGTGCTCAGGATCGATTGGCGCGGATCAGCAGCGCCTCGTAGATATCTTGCGGCCGGATGCTTTCCATGGGCTGGTCCGCGTTATGCGTCTGCACGTCGTTCCGGCCCAGTCACAAAGCGATTCTTCGGCGGAATCCACAGCTTGAAGTCCTGCCCATTGCTCACCATGTCGAAGGCCGTGGTGCGCACGATCGGCAGCAGCCCGATCATGTGCAGCATCGCCGGCTTGCGCGCCAGCACGTAGCCGCGAATCTCCTTGTAGTCGGTTTGGTGGCCCTTCTTCGCGCCACCCACGGACGTATCAATGTCCACGGTCGCCTTCAGCGACTGGATCTTCTCCGCCTGCTGGTTGATGCTGTCGATCAACCCGGATTGGGTCGATTCCTGAAGCGGAGCCTTGGAGTACGTTTCCTCCACCGGCCGCGTCCGGAACAAACAGCCCGTCGTGGGCAGTACCGCGAGGACCAAAGCCAAGGCCCAAAAGGGCGGAGTACGTCTCATGAAGGGATTCAGATTATCTCCTAGAACATTTGAGTATACCGCGCCGGAAAGGGTGCAAAACCAGCAAGCACTCCAAAATCATTGGTTAACAGGCTCGGTTAACGGCGGAACTTGGCTAGTAAGGCTCAGCCCACGCAGCCCGAACTCAGAATCTTACTAAAGTCAGCTACGCACGCCTTCGCCCATCATCTAAACTGTCGCCATCGTGCAATCGCCGTAAGATTTTCGGGCTCATCCTTGTTGCGGCGCTCGCGTTTCGCGGGCTGGTTCGCCTGGGCTCTGCTGACCCCGGTTGAACCTCCGGGGAAAACCTTCGTGATGCTGCGCCCGGGCTATTCCACGCACCGCATCGCCTCCGAACTCAAGTCCGCCGGTGTGATTCGCAGCGAGGAAGCATTCATCCTCTGGCACTACTTCCACCGCCACCGTTCACTCAAGGCCGGAGAATATCTCTTCGAGAAGCCGGCAAACATCATCGACCTCCAGAAGCGTCTCCGCCGCGGCGACGTTTATTTCCATACCGTCGTCGTTCCCGAAGGCTTCACCATGTTCGACATCGCTCGCGCCGTCGAAGCCGCCGGACTCGGCCCCGCGGATGACTTCCTGAAAGTGGCGCAATCCGATACCGCGCTCATCGCCGACATCGCGCCCAACGCGCCTTCGCTCGAGGGCTACCTTTTTCCCGACACCTACGAATTCAGCCGCATGCAAACCATGCACGACATGGCCGCAGCCATGGTCAGGCAGTTTCGCCAGGTCGCGCATCAGATTGGATTGATTCAGCCCGAGGGCATAGCTCATCGCCGAACTCGCCTCATGTCGAGCCGGATGCACAGGATTCGCGATCTGACGCGCCGACCGGATCGAGCGCACCGTCATCATGGCGTCAATCATCGAAAAAGAAACCGCCGTCGCCGAGGAGCGCCCGCTGGTGGCCAGCGTCTACTACAACCGCCTGGCCAAGAAGATCGCGCTCGACGCCGACCCCAGCATCATCTATGCCGAACTCCTAGCCGGAACTTACACCGGCGCACTGCATCACGACGACATGCAGTTCAACTCGCCCTACAACACTTACAGGTACGCGGGACTTCCACCCGGCCCCATCGGCAATCCCGGCAAGAGCGCTCTGGAAGCGGCCATGCATCCCGCGCAAAGCGACTACTACTATTTCGTCGCCGACGCCGCAGGGCCACCACCGCTTCGCCCGCACCATCGAAGAACACAACAAGAATGTAGACGCCTACCGCCGCGCCATGCGCGGAAAGTAGAGTGGTTGCAAGCTTTGCTCACTGAGTGCGCACGGGAGAAACACTTGCGCTCGCTGGGCCGCCGGCCGCTATTTCGCCTCCTGGCTCGCAATCACTCGGGCGAGCTTTCCGAGTTGGCTCTCCATACCCATCACCGCCCTCTGCGTCCACTCGTCGCTGTGCATCGGATCGAGAGTCAGAACCATGCGCACGTTACCGCCTTCTGCAAAGAACTCCACTTTGCTTCCCACGTCGTATGGCTCGACCCCGGAAATGAAATCTACCCGGTGGGTGTAAGCGATGCTCTTACCAGGAACGATCGCGGTGTAGGTCAGCTTCGCCTCCGTTGTCAAAGGCATGCCAGCTTGCTTCATGAATTGAACCTGTGCCGGATCGACAGCGGTCATGGCATAGTGCATTTCGCCGCCGGCGCGCAGATCGAGTTCGTGAACCTTTACCGAAAACCCGCCAGGACCCCACCACGACTCAATTCCTTCCTTCGTCGTCCAAAGCTCCCAGACATCCTCGATCGACGCCGCGTACCGTCGCTCGATGACAATCTTGCGATCAGACCGGTGATTCGCTTTTCCGCTCATGATGTTCTCCCCTCGATGATTCCCTGTCCGAAAGCCTATTTTTTCGCCTCACGTTTGCGCGCGAGGGCTTCCCCAAGCTTGTCGAGACGGCCTTCCCACAGCTGCCGATACTGGCTCACCCAAGCGGCGAGGTCCTGAAAGGGTTCCGGGCAAAGGGAATAGAGCCGCTTCTGTCCTTCAGGCCGCATACGAACGAACCCAGCCTCATGCAAGATGCGAAGGTGCCGCGACACCCCCGACTGATCGATAAAGACGCTTTCGACGATGTCATTGACCGAATGCTCGCCGCCCCGGAGCACTTCTACGATGTGAAGCCGAGTTGGGTCACCCAAGACCTGCAGGAGTTCACTATGCATATAACTGTATATATATCACTATGCATATATAATGGCAAGACCCGATTCGCTAATCCGCAGTGAGCGTCGCCAAGTGCCCCGTACGAACCCTCCAACACCGGGGTGTACAATCCTGTTTTCAATCATGGCAACTTCATCGCTTCCCGACAAACTGCACGACCGAAACATCCCGCTGGAAGCGATTCTGGCGGCTCGCCAGCGCGTCTATCAGGCCGCCATCCGGAGCCCCCTCGTCCGCCTCTACTACGATGACGCTCCCGCCGAGATCTATCTCAAGCTCGAATCCTGCCAGCCCATTGGTTCATTCAAGATCCGCGGCGCCTTCAACGCCATCTCCTTATTACCGCCGGAAGACAAGGCCAAAGGCGTGTGGACCATAAGCGCGGGCAACGCGGCCCAGGGTGTAGCTCTGGCGGCCAGAATCGTCGGGGTGCGCTGCGAGGTCCTGGTCATGGACACCGCCCCGGCCGCCAAGCTCGATGCCATCCGCCGGTTGGGCGCCAGCATCCGCCAGGCCTCCATGGACGAGTGCTGGACCGCCGTGATCGAACGCAAGCATCCCGCCTTTCAAGGCGTCTTTGTTCATCCCTTCGACGACGACAACTTCATCGCTGGCAATGCCACCGCCGGTCTGGAAATACTCGAAGATTTGCCCGGCGTCACCGCGATCGTGGCCGGCTTCGGAGGAGGTGGCCTCAGTTGCGGAATCGCATCCGCCATGGCCGCCCTGAAGCCGGATGTAAAAGTATTTGCCGCCGAACCCGAAACCGCCGCGCCGCTCAGCCTGTCGTTTCTCAAGGGCTCAGCTCAGAAGTTTCCGGATTGGAAAACCAGTTTCGTGGATGGCTGCGGCGGCAAGACAGTCTTGCCCACCATGTGGACCCTCGCCAGCCGCCTCCTGGCCGGCTCGATCGTCGTCTCTCTCGAGGAAACGCGCCGCGCTATGACGATCGTCGCCGCCCGCAATCACATCATCTGCGAAGGTGCAGCCGCATGCGCCGTCGCCGCCGGACTCACCGGAAAAGCCGGGACTGGCAAGATCGTCTGCGTCATCAGCGGCGGAAACATCGACCTCAGCAAGTTCTCCGAGCTGGTCTCGTCGTAGCGATCAAAAAGGAGAACACCCAGCGCGAGGCACGGAGGAAATCTCCGGGACGACATCCAATTTAGGCCGACCCTTGGGGGCTCGGATGTCCGGCGCCTTCTGCCAGAGGATCGAAGAACAGATCAAGAATTCTCTTCTCCGTATCGGAGCTTACCCTGAGCGCAGCCGAAGGGTGTCTCCGTGGTGAACCCTCTTCCCTAGCGAACCACCCGCGCCTCCATCCACCCCTGCAGGATCAAAACCGCCGCCATCCGGTCCACTGCCTTGGCCCGCTTTTCGATCGATAACTCCGTCTCCCGCAGCAGCCGGTTCGCTTCCGCCGACGTCAGCCGCTCATCCCACAAGTGCACCGGCAGCCGGAACCGCTTCCGCAGTTCCTCCGCAAACCCTTGCATCTTCTCCGATTGCGTCCCTTCCGCGCCACTCATGCGCAAGGGCAGCCCGACCACGATCTCCCGCACCGCATATTCCCGAATCACCCGCTCCAGCGCCGCCAGATCCTGCCGCTTGTTCCGGCGCTGCAAAGTCTCCAGTCCCTGCGCCGTAATCCCTAAAGGATCCGAAACAGCGATCCCAATCCGCCTCGACCCCACGTCCAGCCCCAGGATCCGCCCCGCCCGCTCCGATTTTCCCGCATCCAGACTCACGCCGAGATTATAAGCGCCACGCTCCCAGTGAAGGCGCCCATGTGGGGACAGCCCCCTAGCCTGCCCTGAGCGGAGCCGAAGAGCCTGCGCTGAGCTTGTCGAAGGGGGCTGTCCGCCGGGCGCAGCCCGGCCTTGCCGTAAATCTCCTCGGTGCTCTGCCTCCAACCTGTAACCCATCCAGCCACAATAACTTACCCTCACATTCCCGCCATAATGCCTAAGATCCGAACCCTCCGCAAACTGCCTCCGAACCCCGCACCAATCTTGCCTTTCGCCAGGTTTCAGCGTAGTCTGTTTACCGTAACGACAACGCTTCTCCCCACTAGACCCTTACACCTGCCCGGGTGCCTTTTATGAGTGGTGCGGACCTGAATTTTCACATCGGCGACAAGGTCGTCTACCCCAACCACGGGGTGGGTGTCATCGAACAAATCAGCAGCCGCTCCATCGGCGCCACGGTGGAAAAGTTCTATCTCCTCAACATCAAAGCCAGCAGCCTAAAGGTCATGGTGCCCTGCAACAACGTGGGCAGCGTCGGCATTCGCCGGGTAGTCCGCAATGGCGAAGTGCAGAAAATCCTCGACTTCCTCGCCATCGCCGACGACCTGAGCACCGCCGACTGGAAAGACCGTTTCAAAGAAAACTCCGACCGCATGCGCACCGGCTCCTTGTTCGAAGTCGCCGGAGTCCTCAAGAGCCTGATCGCCCTCCACCAATCCAAACCCCTATCCTTCCGCGAAAAGAAGATGCTCGAACGCGCCCGCTACCTCCTGGTCAGCGAACTAGCCATGTCCCGCAACTGCGAAGAAACCAAGGTCGAAGAACTCCTGGCCCTGGCCCTGGCCAAGTGCAAACTCCGCTTCCCCGAAGCCTCCGAATTCGAAGCCTGATTCAAGTTTCGAGTCGGGTCAGAACTCCAACCGCGCCTGAAACGCAATCATGCGGGGAGTGCTGTCGCCGCCCAACCCAACTCCGAGCAGCCCGGTCGGCGGAGAGGTCGTGTAAGTGAGCGCTCCGAATCCGGTTTGGGTGGAGGGCTGTCCTGGAATGCCGGCCTGCACCACGCTGGGCAGGCCGAAGTTCGGGTGGTTGAATACATTAAAAAACTGGCTCTCAAACCGCAGCTTTATATGCTCGGTCAAGGTAAACCACTTTGTCAGGTAGAAGTCGCTCCAGAGGAAATCCGGACCCCGCAGTGAATTGCGACCGAGGTTTCCGAATTGGCAATCCAGCGGGCTGTCGCCGCCAGAGCACTGCCCGGTTCCCGGATCAACCGTCGAGACGAAAGCGTCCGGATTAAGCCACTGCAGTGTTCCTGCCTGTGTCACCCCTGGAATCGGATGATGCTCATACAGCGAAACCCCAGGAACCACGCCGGCGAACTCCGGCCCGCTGCCCTGCACAATGCCATTTCCACCCGCTGAATAGGGCGTGCTCAGCACCGAGAACGGAACCCCGCTGTGCCAAAACAATGTTCCAGAGATCTGCCAGCCATTCAGCGCATAGCCCAGCGAGTGATTCCGGACTCTAACCGGCAACTGATAAACGTACTGCCCGTTGAAATTATGCCGGATGTCGTAATCGCATGGGCCGTAATCGCGGGCAAGTTCCCCCGGTAGTGGAGAAAGAATTCCTCCGGCCGAAAATTGCAGGAACCCTCCGTTCGAGACCGTATCCATGCACCGGCTCCAGGTGTAGTTGACTTGTCCCTGCAGACCGTGCCCCAATCGCTTCATGGCGGTGAGTTGAAGGCCGTTGTAGTGACTGTTTTCGCCGGTGGAGAACTGCGTGACCGCGCCGAATCGTGCATCGGTCGGGCTGAATCGCGGATCGGTTGGCGACTGGTAGGGGAACGGCGCAAAACAGCCCTGGCAAACGGTCTCATAGCCATTAACTTGTGTCGAGTACGGCTGGTTCACGGCGCGCGTGCCCACGTATCGTGCCTGCAGACTGGCCGTCGTCCCCAATTGATGCTCCATTCCCAGACTCCACTCCATAAAGTACGGCGCGTGGAGTTTGCCGTCTGGAACTGCCGTGATCGCGACCGGGGGAAGGCAAATAGCCGGATTCGCGTTCGGAGCTGCGCACGAGAGCTGGCCCCGTGGAAATCCCATAGTAAAAATCTGATTCGCCGTGACAGTTGCGTCGACCGCGCTATTCGTTACTCCCGGCGCAATTGCTGTGCAGCCGAATACTGGGTCGCAGCCCGCTGACCCGGCTGTGCCCACGGTGCCAAGCAGTCCCCCCTGAAACGTCTTGTCGTAGGGAGGATTGGCGCCCACGAGGTCCGCCACGCTGCCCGGCAAAATGTCGCTGAAAATCCCGAAGCCGGTTCGAAGTATCGATTTCGGCTCGAACTGCCACGCAATCGCCGTCCTCGGTTGCAGGATCGCTATTGGTGTAGATGAAAAAAGATTGCCGAGATGAGTTTGAATAGCGGCGTTCAGCGGTTGACTGACGTCATGCGAGATAGAACTGAAAGAGCCGCTAAGACGAGCAACCTGGTTGTGCGGATTCAGCGGATCAGAGTTGAAGGTGTCGCGCAGACCGAACGTCCAGGTCAGCTTGCGAGTCACCTTCCAGGTGTCCTGCGCGTACACATCGAGATTAAGAAAATTGAAAGGCTCGTCAGCATTCGAAGGGAACGTCTCCGACGTTGTGTTCGCTACTCCATAGATAAACTGCTGCAAGTTCGCGTAGGTCACGGCGGGAACCGTTCCTTCCCCGAAGTCAAAGTCATTCAGGCGGAAGACGCGAGTGTTGGTGCCGAACCGCAATTCGTGACCGCCGCGGCTCCAGGCTAGATTGTCGTTGATGAAAAGCCGCGAGGCGCGGCGGCCTTGAACCCAGGTGTTGTCAAGCCCTCCGATCGGCGTGAAAGGATTTGCCCCGCTGCCCTGCAGCACAATCGGGAAGGCGGAAAGTGTCTTCTGAAAGTTGCTCGGCCCAAACAGGCTCTCGTACCAGGAGAACGCGGGGTTGAAGTAGTTCACCAGGTCCTGTGAGAAAACGTGCGTGTGTCCTGCCGCGAACGAATAGAGAGGCTGCGGCGAAATAGCGTCGAACACTGGATTGATCGGATCCGTCCACGCGGCCTGCAGCCCGGTGTCCGCCTGGAAACGAAACCAGGTCGTATCTTTCTCGTTGATGTTGTAATCGACGCGCGCCGTCTGCACCTGTTCGTGGTCGTCGCTGGAGTGCGAAACGCTCTGCCGGTTGGCGCAACCGTTTCCGCTCGGCGGACTGCCCGACGCCACACTGCCGTCCGAATTGAAAGGACACCAGAGGACCTGGCTGGGGGTGCCGCTGGTGTTGCCGTATAGCCTGAACATCTGTTCATAGAACGCCACTTCCTGCTCCGCGGCGGGGTAGATGAGTTTAGGGGCGCCATCAACAATCTCCGTCAGCCCTGACGGAAGCTGTCCCAACACGTATTGCTGGAAGGCCGCACTTGGGACGATCGCCGGAGTGACAATGGGCAGCGCAATCCGCACCCACTCGCTGTCGAAGAAGAAAAACAGCTTATTACGCGCGATCGGTCCACCAACGCTGCCTCCGAAATGATTCACAGTGGCTCCCGGCTTGCGGTTCCCCGGCGTTGCATTGGTGAAGTAGTCCGCTGCATTCAGAAGCGCACCATTCCACAGTTCATACAGATTCCCGTGAAACTGATTCGTCCCGGATTTGGTCACGTAGTTGACCTGAGACGCTCCATAGCGCCCCTGGTCCACAGAATAGGAAAGCGTGTTGACAGTCACTTCGGAGATCGAATTCAGTCCAAGCACAAGGTTGGTAGAGAGCCCGCTGTTGAGGTTGGTAAGCGGGTCGTTGGTTTCCAGACCGTCAACGATGTATCCGTTTGAGAGGGCGGACAGTCCATTAAACTCCACGTTTCCATACCCGTTCGTGCCGCCTACGAAGTCGTTGCCGCTGCCCGCCGTGTTGATAAGGGCTCCAGGGGCAAACTGCAGAGGGTAGGTAAGATCGCCGCCGGGATTCGGCAGATCCTCCAGCGCCGGCGCATTCAAGGTCGTAGCTGTGTTGGCATTTCCCGGGTTGATAAGCGGAGCCTCGCCGTTCACCTCCACGACCTCATTGGATTGAGCGACCTTAAGCGTGAAATCGACCGTCTGCTTCTGGCCCAGACCGGAAAACACATTTTCATTCTGCAGCGTCTGGAACCCCTGCGCTGCTACCGTGACCGAGTACGTGCCGGGTTTTAGTTGGGGAAAATTGAACCGGCCTGCCTCATCTGTCCTCGCGCTGCGCCTCAGACCAGTCTCCCGATTGCTGACGGTGACAGTGGCTCCCGGCACCAAAGCGCCGGTTGTGTCCGACACTTGGCCGGCAATGGCGCTGGTAGTTTCTCCCTGTGCCCAAGCCATGCTGGGAGCCAAAAATACGCTCACGCCTAGAACAAGAGCCGCGCGAACTTCCCAAGTCATGTGTTTCCTCAATGCGCTTAGCCACCAAGGTGCCAACCCCGGCCCAGCCTCGTATATTAACCACAGATGATGCTCCATAGTTAATCATAGTTAATCAATAAAGTAAAACGAAGAGGGGCCCGGCCACCCTTACACCACCAATGAAGCTCCTCTTCGCCGCTTGTCATCTTGAGGCAGCGGAGTCATCGGCGAACCGAAGCTTCGAAGCCGTAAAGATCGTCCAATCACCTCCATCTCTCCGTCCGCTCGAATAGCCCACTCCGTTAAAGGCAAATTGGCACTCGACATGGCCGAGTGCCAGCCTTTCCGGTCCTTCCGCCAACCCGCCTTCCGCCCCTCCTAACTCCCGGAATCCGTTTCACTTAGAAGCGTTTGTACGTATCACTGGATAAGTACAATATCGCCTGCACAAATGTTCCAGTTGGAACATTCAGCACTATGTTCCGGTTGGAACATTCAGCGCAATCTCCCCCCAAAACCACTCCAATGTTCCGACCGGAACATTCAAGCGATTCGCTCCCCCGAACGGGTCGCCACGACTCCTTCAGCCACTCAACAGGTTTATAATCTAAGAGGTTCATCTCAGGCAGACCTGATTAGTCATGACGGATCAACTCAGAAAGAAACTGCAGGAAGAAGTCGACGCGCTCGAGCACGAACTGGTCCACGAGCTGCCCAAAGAGATCAAACGGGCCGCGGCTCTCGGCGACCTCAGCGAGAACGCCGAGTACCACATGGCCAAGCAGCGCCAGGAATTCGTCAAGGCGCGCTTCCGCCAGCTCGGCAAGCGCCTCGCCGACCTGTCGCTGACCAACATGAACAACATCCCGAAAGACAAGGTGGGCCTGGGTTCCACCGTCAAGGTCTTCGACAGTTCAAAGAAGGAAGAGATCGAATACAAGCTGGTCACCAGCGAAGAGTCTGACGTAGGCGCGGGCAAGATTTCGACCACGTCTCCCATCGGCCGCGCGCTGCTGAATAAGAAGGTAGGCGACGAAGCCACCGTGATCACGCCCAACGGCAAGCGCGAACTGGAGATCCTGGCCCTGACCACGATCCACGACGAGGCCGAGCCCGAAAAGGCGGGCGCATAGTGTCAGCCTCTTCCCCTAATAGGAGCTGGACCAGCGCCTTCGGACGCGCCTGCGGCGTGCTGCTCGATACCATCGTTCGCTGGCTCGCGCTGTCGCGCATCAATCCCAACGTGCTCACCTTCATGGGACTGGTGGTGAACACCTGGGCCGCGATTCTTTTCGGCTCGGCCACAGCCCTGACTCAGCAGCGCCTGTTCTTCTACGCTGGCCTGGTGATCATCGGCTCAGGATTTTTTGATCTGGTGGATGGGGCAGGTGGCCCGCGCCACCAACCGGGTCACGCGCTTCGGAGCGTTCTTCGACTCAGTAGTCGACCGCTACAGTGACGCCTCGCAGTTTCTTGGCCTGCTGGTCTTCTATGCGCGCGGCGACCGCTTCTTCTATGTAGTGCTGACTGCGTTCGTGATGGTCAGCGCCATCATGGTGAGCTACACGCGCGCGCGCGCCGAGTCGCTGATTGGATCCTGCCGCGTGGGCTTCATGGAACGTCCGGAACGGCTGGTGCTGGTGATCATCGGCGCACTCTTCAACCGCATGGCGCCAGTGCTGTGGGTGATCGCAGTGCTGTCGACCATCACGGTGATCCACCGCATGCGCTACACCTGGACCCGCACCCAGGACGCCCCGAACACCGCGGCCAAGGCGGGGCAGGCAGCGTAGCTAATGCTGTTGTATCTTAGTATTATCTCCCAGATAATCTAGGGAGGTTACTCGTCCTAGCCATCTTCCTCGTCCTCATGGGACGATGCGAAAAGCGCGTTTGTGGCCGAAGCGATACACGGCGAAATCCCGCCGGTCTAGGGTGAAGATCGTGTCGATCCCCTCGCGGTTCGCCAGATAAACCAGCGCGGCGTCGGCCAGTTGAGGACGGATGTCCTCGTACTCCTTCATCACTTCGGCAATGGCGCTGGCCTCGGCGCCGGCCAGGGGAAGCAGTTCGAGGAAGCCGCCGGGCTTCTCGGAAAAGCAGCTTCTGAGAAGTTGCTGGACGGCTGACGGATGGGAACGCAACAGCCACACGGCCTCGGTGATCACCGGCCAGCAGGAAAATAGAGGGCCGGGCAGTTGATGAAGGGCTTGGACGCAAGCGGCGTGGTGCTGGTCCACGCTGGAGAGAATGGCAACCAGCGGGCCGGTGTCTACCAGCACGCGGCGCTTCATTTGGATTTCGCCGAAACCTTCGAAATGGCGGGGACTGGTGCTGAGGTCTCTTGCCGGAGACTTTCGGCCGCGCCCGATGCAGCCAATCAATCCCGCTTCTTCGGCCAGTTCGTAGGCTGGCCGGGCGTCGGAGGGCTGTCCCAGATAGGTTTCCAGAGCTTCGCGGACGAGTGCCGACTCGGGCTGCCCCTTCATCCGCGAGCGGTGGCGCAGGCGCTGCCCGAGAGTCTCCGGAATGCGAATGGTGATGCGGTCGGATGCCATGTCAGACATTATAGCATAATTGTCTGACGGACTCCTGCCGGCGCGCTGCCCGGTAACCGGCTGGTGGTGGTGATCATCGGCGCCTTTCAACCGCATGGCGCCAGTGCTTTGGGTGATCGCACTGCGGTCGACCCTGACAGTGGATCCGCACATTCCAGCGAACTCTGTGACGGCGTGGGCCGATCAACCCGTTTGGAGAATAGACGCTTACTCTTTTCGCTTGGCTACCCATGCGCCATCGGAGCGCCCTTCCACGCGCATCCGTCCCTTGCCGGCATCGCCGTCAATCCAACCGTTTAGGAATGCATTGACCGGACCCGGAGCTCCTTGCTGGCTTTCCTTCGGCCACTCGCCCGCGAATGAGAGTTCCAGGTAACCGTTCCGCCAAGTGCCGGTTATCGCGCGACCCTCTCCCAGTGGGCCAGACCACGTTCCGGTCAAGTTGTTTCCCTCGCGGTGCAATTCCATTAACGCGTCCATTCGGCCTGCGTCGCTTGAATACCGCATCTCCCATGAACCCGCGCCTTCAGATCCGTTTTTCAGGTTCTGAGGAACGGCGGGAGTAATCCGCACGTTGGAGAAATATGCTTCCTCGTTGGTGAAGGTCCACAGCCCGACGGCGCCGTGCAAGTCCTCGCTCTTCAAACCATCCACCACAAGACTCGGCTTGGCGGATCCGTTTAGGAAGAGTTTCGCGGCACGGCCGGCCACTTCGATCCGCACCTTTGTCCAAGTCTCCATCGCCAGTTCCGCATGAGACTCATAAACGGACGGCCATTCCCGGCGCAGGCGATACCATCCGAAGTCCGGCTCCGAGGCGTACTGGACCGCATGATTCCGCATCGCCTGATCCGCAGCCTCCGAGTTTCCCGGCCTCAGGTAGAACAACTCATAGTGCGATGCATCGGGCCGGGCGCGGAAGGCAATCCCGACAAAGCCTGGGAACCTGACACCCTGCGGCATTGTGCTCTTCAGCGCGATATCCGCTTCGATCACTCCATCCTGGAAGTCAGTTCCCTGCAGCAAGGCGAGGCCATCGTGATCCTCCCCTTCCATGGTGATCCGGATGCAACTGCGCCCCAGATATTTCACCGCTTCCGTCTTCGCCTTCGGCGCAATCAGCCCGGTCGTATCGCGGAGAGGAAAGCTTTTCAGGCGCGCCGGTGTCTCTGAAAACAGACAACTGGCCGCTAATATTGTTACGGCGCTGCAATTCAAGCAGCGATTCAGCATGGTCTTTTTCCTCCTTTGCGCTCTCGGGACCTTATTGTTCAGGAAGTTCGAATCAAACACCTCCGACAGCTCACAATCGGTGAGCGTGCCGGGGACGCTGTTGGGCGAACACCCACTTCACGAGCTCCGGTTCGGTGAAAGCCAATCTGGTTGCGCCGTCGTGGTCTACGCCAGGGTACTCAGTGTAGAGCGGATGTCCGCCCGCTTTCCGTCTTGCCGCGATACGCTCACGCGATGAGGACACAGGAACGACTTCGTCGGAGTCCCCGTGGAAGTCCCACAGCGGCGTGTCAATCGACCCAGTGCCATCGTCGGGGGAGACGCCTCCACAACAGACTACTGCCGCGGCAAAAAAGTCTGGACGATTCGCGATGATATTCCACACTCCCGCGCCTCCCATCGAGTTCCCGGCTACGTAGATGCGGCGCTCATCGATAGCGAATTCGCGGCGCAACGCATCCACAATCTCCAGCGCCAATCGCGCTCCCTCTCCGAAGCCGGGGAGCTCCCTCGCCGGCTCTTGCGAAAAATCGTATTTGATCCATCCCCGATCGGTCTGCGGTGCAACGACGTAGCAGGGAAAACGCTTCTGGTTCTCGGGAAGCAACCAGACGCGTGTACCGAAAATATTGCCGAAGGCCAGTTGTTTCAGGTTGTCGTCGCCCAACCCACCGCCGCCATGCAGATACACGACCAACGGCACTCTCCCGGATGCTTCCGGCCGGAATAACCGATAGGGCATCGCCCAGTCACTCCTGTGCGTGCGCGCCTCGAACTTCTCTTGCAGCCCCTCGGATTTTTTCTTAAACGCCTCAATCAAAGCAATCCGCTCAGGCGACGTTAGGGACCCCGGGCGCGAGCGGAGGAGTGGCGTCGTCCTTGGCTGCGGAGGCATTTGGAACGACCGAAAAGGTGAGGCCTATCTGCCCCGCCGCAAACCACGCCCCGGCTGAGGCCGAACTTAATAGTCGAACTGCTTCTCGTCGAGTCATCATCTACGTCGTAACCTCTTGGGTTGCTCGCGACTTGCCCTGAGACTCGAACGTGTAGACGATTCGACCACTGAATCGATAGCAGGAGTTGGTCCCACCCTTTCGCGCCCGAATGCACAGTCGGGCGTGGGCAAAGTCAAATTCTCCGCGCCTTGTCCCTGCAAAGAACGCAGGGGCTAAGGATGGCGTACCCGCTGTTGAGATCGCCCACGCCACACCTGCTATCCTATTCAGTCATTTTCCGAGGAGTTCTTCTTGCCTACTGATCCCGTACTGGTTGTTCATGGCGGCGCTTGGGCCATGCCGGATGACATGGTGGAGGCGCATTTGCGTGGGGTGAGGAATGCGCTGGCGGCGGGATGGCGGGTGCTGGAGCGGGGCGGGGCGGCGCTGGATGCGGTTGAGGAAGCTGTTGTCATCATGGAGGATGACGAGACATTTGATGCGGGGCGGGGGAGTTTTCTGAATCGCGATGGCAAGGTGCAGCTGGATGCTTTGATTATGGACGGGGCTAGTTTGCGGGCTGGGGGCGTGGGGTGCGTGGAACGGGTGCGGAATCCGGTGCGGGCGGCGCGGAAGATTTTGAGTGAGAGTCCGCATGTTTATTTTGTGGGTGAAGGGGCGGAGCGGTTTGCGGCGGAGCATGGCGTGGAGTTGTGCGCGAACGAAGAGCTGATCATTCCGCGCGAAGTGGAACGGCTGCGGGAGTATCAGGCGCAGGCGAAAACCCCCACTTCTCGCGCAAAAGACGCGCGAGAAATGGGGCACCCCCCGGGAAGCGAGATGTTTGCGCCGGAGATTTCGCACGATACCGTGGGCGCCGTGGCTTTGGATCGCGCCGGCAACATTGCTGCGGCTACTTCTACTGGAGGGACCTTGAACAAGGCTCCGGGACGGCTGGGGGATTCGTCGCTGATTGGCTGCGGCTGCTATGCGGACAATTTGAGTGCGGCGGTGTCGACTACCGGGTGGGGCGAGCCGATTATGAAGCTGGTGCTGGCCAAGTGGACGGCGGATCGGGTCTCGGCGGGGAATTTGCCGGAGTGGGCGGCGCAGGAAGCGATGAATTATCTGAAACAGCGGCTGGAGGGGCATGGCGGCATCATCGTGCTGAATGCCGCGGGGCAGTTGGGGATCGCGCATAATACTCCGCGCATGGCCTGGGCGTGTAAGACCGTGCACAAGGAAGAAAGTGGGGCGGAGCGGTCACCTGCTCCATGAACCTTGGGCGCCCGCTCACTTCCTACTACCAGGGTTCACAAACGAGATTCCGGCAGTTTCCGGGTGGTTTGTTACGAAATCCGAACAAACCAGACCAGTTCAAGGCTGCCGGACCAGTAGACGGCGTGCTCACTTTCGAACATGGTATCGGGTCTTTCCTTTACTGGACGCGGGTTCGGCTTGTTCTGAAATCGTAACAAGCGCCGCGCAATGAAAATTCTTGCGCTGTTCGTGACACAAAACTGTACGTCCTGCTATGATGGCGGCCACTCCCTGTGGAGGATATGTCATGCTCCCGGCCGGTAAAAGCCTTCGAACACTGCGAGAAAAACTTGGCTTGACCATGCGCGATATTGAGACTTCCAGCGCGCGCATGGCCGAAAAATATCGCAACGAGGAGTTCTCCATTCCTCCCAGCCGTTTGTCGGACATTGAGACCAAAGGGGTTTTGCCCAGCATCTTCCGCCTTTATACCCTGGCGGTGATTTACCGGCGCGACCTGCGGGAACTGCTGACCTGGTACGGGGTTGATATGAACAATCTGGCAGCGGATCTGGGCATGATTTCACCGCCACGGTCGCATGTTTCCGAAGCTCTTTCCGGACTATCCTCGGTGCAAATGCCGGTCCGCATGGATCCTGGCTTTGACCAGCAACGCACCACCAATCTGGGCCGTATGGTGGAGCAGTGGGGCCTGGTGCCTTTGGCGTATCTGGCGCAATTCGCCCACAGCGATTTTACCTACGGATACATCGGCCACCAGGACCTCACCATGTACCCGATTCTTGCGCCCGGCAGTTTCATCCAGGTGGACGAGACGAGGAATAAGGTCGTAGAGGGCTCGTGGCGCTCGGAGTACGAACGGCCCATTTATTTCGTGGAAACCCGCGACGGACACACTTGCTGCTGGTGCAGCATGCGTCGCGATGACCTTATCCTGCAGCCGCATCCCTTGTCGCCGGTTCCGGTTCGAGTTTTGCGCCATCCCCAGGAAGCCGAGATCATTGGCCAGGTTGTGGGGATCGCTATGAAGCTGACGGAGTGGCAGGCTTTCGGTTCTTCTCCAGGCTCGAAAGCGCAACCAGCACTGAATTAAGGTGGCGGGCGGAAGCTGCGTCCTGGGGTGACGGCAGCAGTTCGCTGAACTGTTCGCGCATTCCTTCGACGTAGGCTGCCGCGGTTTTCTGGTTGTCCTGGCTCGACTCGCGCAAGTCTTCCTCCAGGTCTGAGATCGGCGTCCTGAGCACAGTAGACAATACCTCGGTGTGAGCCGTCTTCAGGGCGCGATCCGACGATTCCTCCCCATGCACCAGCGACATGCCCCAGTGCAGGTACCCACCCTCCCGGCGGCGCAGAGAGCCTAGGTAGGCCAGCTTGGCCAGCAAACCGGAGACCGCAGCCAGCGTTGTTTCCCGGAGATCCTGCAGAGCGGATTTCAACGTCATCTTGTTACGAATTCCGAACCCTTAAGCGTCTTAAGTGATCTTTCCAGCCGGGCGCGAAGCATGAAAGTATCACGGCTCGCTTTTCCAAAACAAGGAGAAAAAACCGTGAAACGCACTCTACTCGTACTCGCTGCCGCCCTGCTTTTCCTCAACACTTTCGCAGTTCCCACGCTGGCTCGTGCCGATGGGAACCCCACCGGGACCAGTTGCGGCGGCGGGATGTGCAAACCGTAGCCGGGAGATTTACGAAAACAGGACGCAGTTCACGATGACGTTGCCGCCTGCAGCGACTCGCGGTATAGTGCCTCCGCGAGCTTATGCTGCAGGCGCATTCATTTCTTTGGGACTACTTTTGGTTGGCCCCTGACTTTGAGCTCCCCCTCCTAGGCGTCCTGATGTGGCGCCGAAATCTTCAAAGGCAGTTCCCGGCGTTCACTGCCTTCGCATTTCTAGGCGCAGTTGGACATCTTGTACTCTACATTGCCGACGTTGCACCGTCGGTCACTGCTGAGAATTTTTGGCGCATTGCCTGGGCAGGCCTGCTGATTGACATCGTACTGAAATTCTGCGTGATCGCCGAGATTTTCTCACACCTTTGTCGATCGTACTCGTCCATAGCCAGGCTCGGTAAGTCCGTGATTCGCGGCGTCGGAGTCGTTCTCGTGTTTGTGGCAGTCGGCGCCGCGTCGTTGGCACGGAGGGACAACCCCAATTGGCTGATATCCGGCGAGCATCTGCTCGAACAAACCATCTACTTGATCTCGTCGGGCATTCTGCTGTCCATTTTCCTTTTCGCGGCATACTTCCATCTGGCTTGGAGCAGAAAGCCCTTTGGCATCTCCCTCGGCCTGGCGATATCAGCGTGCGTGCATCTGGCCACGTGGGCAGTGGTGGCTAACGGGGGCCTCCGCGACTATCGCAACCTCCTCGACTTCCTCAACATGGCAACTTACCAGGTCTGCATCCTGATTTGGTTCTACTATCTCCTTGGCCCGGAAGAAAAGCCGCGCCCGCCCGTGCGCCGCTTCCCTGATCACCATCTCGAAGTCTTGAATCACGAACTGGAGCGCCTCATACACCAATGAATCTGGCCATCGTCCTCGTCACCGCCGCTGTACTTGCGCTGGGCATTATTTTGCGCCTGGCCGTAACCCGAAGCCTGCAGGCCAGGGAAAGCACCGACCTGGCCACGACGATCCATCCCATCGACATCGAAGCTTTCCGCAATTTGATCAACCCTGCCGAGGACGACTACCTGCGACGGCGCTTGCCGCCGGCTCAGTTCCGCATAGTCCGCCGTGAGCGTTTGCGCGCCATGGCCGCCTACGTCCATGTCGCGGCGAGAAACGCCGTCGTGCTGGTAAGCGTGGGCGAAGGCGCTCTCGCCAGTGGCGATCCACGCATTGCCGGAGCAGCACAGGAAGTAGTGAACGACGCACTGCTTCTCCGTCGCAACACCACGGTGGCGCTGGCGAGGATTTACCTGGCTTTGGCCTGGCCTAACTCCGGTTTCGCGGCCGCGCGGGTGGTCGACCGTTACGAACGGCTGAGCGGCGCGGCCATGCTGTTGGGCAGGCTGCAGAATCCCGCCGTCCCGGTTCGTCTGTCCGCGCTGCTCTAGATGTGACGTAGATCACAAACGCTGTGGGCGTGTCTCTGTTAGCCTCAATCCCGGCATCTGCGCGTCTCAAACCCGTCGGGTTTACTTGCCCACTACCTCTAGTCATTCCTTCCTTGTTTTTGTCACCCGTTCTGGTGTAAAAACCAGCGGGGGACGTGCCAACCCGCAGATCCCTGCGCCTACTTTGTGCGTGCTCCGGTCAACCGCCGTTGGAGTTGCTTCTGCCGCCACCTTCTAATGGGCGGAGTCAAGGGAGACTCTATGATCCGCAGAACAAAGATCCACAACCTGAAGACCTTCTCCGCTTCACTGCTGGTCCTGTTGCTTTCCTCCATCGCCTTCGGCCAGGGCGGTGTCGCCACCGGCGACTTGCAAGTAACCGTGAAGGATCCCAAGGGCAATCTAGTGGTCAACGCGACTGTCACTGTAGGCGATGCTGCCAAGGGTCTGGAGCGCACTGCCACCGGCGACGGCCAGGGCAGCTACAGTGCCCGGCTGTTGCCGCCGGGAATTTATACCGTCATGGTGGAAGCGCCGGGCTTTGGCAAGGTCGAAGCCAAGGACGTGAGCATCACGGTCGGCGGACTGGTGGATCTTCCGGTCGCCCTGGCGGTCGCTACCGGCCGGGAAGTGGTGGAGGTGAACTCCCAGGCAGAATTGGTAGAGACCTCGCGCACCTCGACCACCGACACGATCGGGCAGCGCCGCATCGACAATCTGCCGATCAATGGCCGCAACTACATTAATTTCACGCTGACCGATTCTCAGGTGGTGCGCGACAACGCCCCCAACACTGGCGCCGCGCCCACTTCCGGCCTGAATATGAGCGGCCAGCGCGGCCGCTCCAACCTGGTGAACGTGGACGGCGCCGACGCCACCGACAACTCGAGTAAACGGCGTGCGCTCCACGGTTTCCCAGGAAGCGGTGCAGGAATTCCAGATCATCACCAACAGCTACAGCCGCGGAATATGGCCGCGCCGCCGGCGGCGTGGTCAACATCATCACCCGCTCGGGATCGAATGATTTTCACGGCGACGTCTTCGGCTACCTGCGCAACCGGAATTTTCAGGCGGTGAATCCCGTTCAGCACCGTGTCCGAATCCGGCTTACACGCGAGTGCAGGCAGGCGCGGCCTTCGGCGGGCCGATCAAGAAGGACAAGACGTATTTTTATTTCTCGTACGAGATTACGCGGCGGCATGAAACCGGATTTTCCAACATTGGCCAGGGCAACTTCGGCTTGATGCCCTTCGATACCACGGCAGGTCGGCGCTGCCCGTTCGGAACCCTGCAGCTGACCCCGGACGCAGATCGGCTTCTTCACCAATCCTGCAACCGCTGGCGCAGCTGAGGCGGCAGTCCTAGCGTTTCGCTGGCAGGCGGTCGACCAGTATGCCGTTCTGGCCGGCGCAGTCTTCTGGGCAGGCAATCAAGGAGCGTGGCCGAGTCAGCTGGTGATCGGCTGCGACGGGAGGCCTCCTCGGCAGTTGGGCAGGGCTTCCCGACCACCTGTCCGCCGGGCGGCGCCTGCGCTCCGGTACCTGCGTCGTACCAGACTTTGGCATCGCAGGAAGGCAACTTTCCCGTGTTTGAGGGCACCAGCCTTTACTCGCTGCGCATCGATCACAATGTCAGCACGAACAATCGCCTGACGCTGCGCGCCAACGTCAGCCCCAGCACGGTGACCGGCATCGAAGTCAGCGGCGAGGACCAGCCATTCGGACAGAACGCCTACTCGCGCACCTCGGAGCAGACTTATCGCGATGTAGCGGGAGTCGGTGCAGGACACCTGGACCATCGGCAACAACAAGGTGAACGAATTCACGCTTCCAGTATGCGCGCCGCGGCCTGTCTTATTTCTACAACACGACGATTCCGGGTGGCTCCGACCCCGCAGTCAATATTCCTGGCTACGCCTATTTCGGCCGCGAGCCTTACTCCTACATTCAGCGCACCGAGCAGCGCTATCAAGTTCACCGACAACTTCTCCTGGACGATTGGCCGCCACAACACGAAGTTCGGCGTGGACTTCAACTACATTCCGACCCGACGCCACCTTTACCGTGAACTACGGCGGCGTGTACGATTTCGGCACTTTCAGCTCCGCCAATCTGGGTTTCATCTCTCCCGTCGCGAACGATCCCTTCCCCGACCTCTCCGCGGTGCAGGCGTACGGTGCGGGGTTGCCCGGGGACTTCATTCAGGGCATTCGGCAGTCCCCAGCGACTCGTTCCCCAACAAACCGCTGGGAGTGTTTTGGCAGGATTCCTGGCGGGCGAGTCCGAACCTCACCGTCAACTATGGCGTCCGCTACGACATCGAGTTTCCGCCGCAGTTCAAAGCGCCGACCGTGCACTGGCGCTTGCCGCATACAACGAGCTGGGATTGCAGAAGGGGATTCAGACCGCCACGCACAATATCCAGCCGCGCGTCGGCGTGGCCTGGGATCCAAGAGGCGACGGCAAGACTGTGGTTCGCGCCTCTTACGGCATCTTCTACGATCACCCGCTGCTCGGCCTTTACTTCCTCGGCGATGCTTCCGATGGTTCCACCAGCGGACAGCTAGCTTTCGCTGGACCGGAGGCTGTAGCATTCCCGCTTGCGCAGCACCTCCAAGTTTCGGGAACCTCAACGCGATCCCGATTTTCCAGGGGTTGCCGCATCAACTCAACAGCGCGGGCCCGTGCGCCGTGCTCCAATCAATCCAGCGGTCGTCAGCGCGCTGCGGATACCTGCCCAACCAACAGCAGTTTCGATCCTTGAATTTCCCGCAATCGATGTTTCTCAACCAGAACTATCTAAACCCTACGACTTTCTGCCGCTGGCCTTCCAGCCTTTTGGCTATCCGCAGGCGAAAGAACTTTGTGTACGCCTATTCGCAGCAGGCGAACTTCACGGTGGAGAGCGATTTGGGCGACGGCTTCGCCTTCAACCTGGCTTACAACTTCAACGGCGGTCGCCACTTCAATCGCCCCATCAACGCCAACACCGTGCGCGGCGATTTGCTGGTCGAGAACCTGAACGCTGCGGTTGCAGGTGGAGTGAATCTGCCCACGGACAACCCGCTTCGGTGTAACTGGCTGCGGCGTGGGTTTGGGAGGTCCCTACGTCCCGGCAGCCCTCACGAATTTCTTCCGTCCGTCCGGAGTCAATCCCTCCATCGCCCTGGCGTTGTTATCGAGTCCCGCGACCGCGCCTTGTGTCCAGGCGGTATTGCCCTGGTGCAACAGGAGTACGGTCTGAACACCAGCTGCAATCTGCGCCACGCTCGCCAACTGCGTTCCCTTCGGCGACATGGACGCCAACTACTCCAACGGCAGTTCCGTCTATCACGGCCTCAGCGCCAATCTGCGCAAGCGCTTCAACCGCCACTACGAATTCCTTGCGTCTTACACCTGGTCGCACGCCATTGACGATTCGACCGATCTGCAGTCGACGCTCACGCCGCAGGACAGTTACTTCCCTGCACTCGATCGTTCCAGCTCGCTTTTCGATCAGCGCCATCGTTTCGTTTTCAGCGGCGTTTATCAAGCGGCAAGGTTGCGGGCAGCGGCTTCGGCAGCAAGTTCCTCAGCGACTGGACTTTCGCACCGATCATCGAAGTCGCTTCCGGACGGCCATTCAACATCCTTACCGGCAGCGTCGATAATCTTCCAGTTTCGTCTCTAACGGCGGCCGGCCCAATCCGTTCGTCCATCCCGCAAGCTTGCGCGACACGGAACACCTTCGAAGGTTTCGCCGACGGGCTCTTTGCAGGAACCATGCTTTGCCGATCGGGGGTTCTTGCGACCGGACTCGGCACCCACGCCTCTCCCTGGCGGGCTGGCAGCTCGACGGCAACCTCGGCCGCAATGCCGGAATTCAGCCCTGGACACTCTTCAACGACCTGCGCGTGGCCAAGCGCATTTACTTCGGCGAACGCTTCAACGTGGAGTTGATTGCCGACATCTTCAACATCGCCAACCGGTTCAACGTGGCCGCCGTCAGCCCGCTCTTTAGCTAATGCGGGACAGGCCACGGCCGCCTACGATCCGCGGCAGTTCCAGTTCGCGCTGAAATTTAACTGGTAAGGCCGCGCTGATCGGGGTTCTGTCGGCTTCCATGGAAGCACGGAGCCCCCACAGACTTGTCTTGGTGAACTCCCGGGGCTCCGCGTGGCTGGTCAAACTTCTTGCAACTCCTGCCCGGCCAACCGACTCTCAATAGAAGGAGTTCGGCATGGATCGAAGACATTTCCTCAAAACTGCCGCAGCCGGCACTCTTATGACCTCTCTTAGCAGCCAGTTCGCTCATGCCGCCGATACTTCCATTCCCACGCGTACGCTGGGCCGCTCCGGCGAAAAAGTTTCTATGGTAGGACTGGGAGGCTTCCATATCGGGATGCAATCCGATGAGCAAGAGAGCATCCGTATCATCCGCACAGCTCTCGACAGCGGCATCAACTTTCTCGACAACTGCTGGGATTACAACGGCGGCCAAAGCGAAATTCGCATGGGTAAAGCGCTTCGCGAGGGGTACCGGCAGAAAGCATTCCTGATGACCAAGATCGACGGGCGGACAAAGAACGCCGCATCGCAGCAGATCGAGGAATCCCTTCGCCGCCTGCAAACCGACCGCATTGATCTACTGCAGTTTCACGAAATCATTCGCGACACCGATCCGGATCGGGTCTTCGCCGAGGGCGGCGGCATGGAAGCTGCGCTGGGGGCGAAAAGGCAGGGCAAAGTGCGGTACATCGGCTTCACCGGCCACAAGAGTCCTGATATCCATCTCAAGATGCTGCAGACCGCGTCCGCCCATCAATTCACATTTGACGCCGTTCAGATGCCGCTCAATGTGATGGACGCGCACTATGAAAGTTTCGAAAAGAAGGTTTTGCCCGTGTTGGTGAAGGATGGTATCGGAGTGCTCGGCATGAAGCCAATGGGCGACAAGATTATTCTCCAGAGCCAGACCGCCACGCCGTTGGAGTGCCTGCACTACGCCATGAACCTGCCTACCAGCGTAGTGATCACAGGCTGCGATTCGCTGAAGATCCTGCAGCAAGCGCTGGACGCTGCGCGCAGCTTTAAGCCGATGAGTCAGGAGGAAGTCGCAAGCCTGCTCGCCAAGAGCGCACCCGCCGCCAGTAAAGGGGCATACGAGCACTACAAGACGAGCCACGATTTCGACGGCACCTACCACAATCCGCGGTGGCTGGGCTGAAGGTCCTACGGCGGCGGCCGAGACTTTCCGTCTCGCACCCACGGCTCGGAGATCAGACCGGGGCCAATATCCTGTTACAATTTTCTTTCACCCATCCTTGGCGCTTGCCCGGAGTAAGTTCCCTAATGTCCCAACCCCATACGCCCACGCCGCGGACCCGTCTGGTCCGCGAAGCCCATCGTGCCGTTTACGATCGTGAAGCCGCCTATCGCATTCTCGACGAAGGCTTCCTCTGCCACGTCGGCTTCGTCGTCGAAGGCCAGCCTTTCGTGATTCCCACTTCCTACGGACGCAAGGACGCGAACCTCTACATTCACGGCTCCGCCGCCAGCCGCATGTTGCGGCAGATGAAGGAAAGCGTGCCCGTCTGCATCACCGTGACGCTGCTCGACGGACTCGTGCTCGCCCGCTCTGTCTTCAATCACTCCATGAATTACCGCTCGGTCGTGGTCCTCGGAAAAGCGACTCTGGTGGATGATCCGGATGAAAAGCTCGCAGCCTTGCACCTTCTTTCCGAGCACATCCTGCCCGGCCGCTGGGCTGACTCCCGCCAGCCCAACGCCAGCGAGCTCAAACAAACCTCGGTTCTGCGCCTGCCCATCGAAGAATTCTCCGCCAAGGTCAGAGTCGGACCGCCCATCGACGATGAAGAGGATTATTCTTTCCCCACCTGGGCTGGAGTTATTCCTCTGGACATGGTTGCAGGCATGCCGATTGACGATTCGCGGCTTGATCGTGGCAGGCCAGACCGTACGCGGAAATACGCGCGCAGAGTTACATGCCTGCAGGCATTAGCCGCCGATGAGGAGGTCGATTCGTGAAGTGGCGCCTCCTCACGGAATCAGCAGTAGCTTGCCTACCATCTGGCGCGCTTCCATGTCCCGGTGCGCTTGCGGCGCTTCCGCCAGCGGGTATGTTTTGGCAATTCGCAGTTTCAGCCTGCCCTCCGCGATCATGCCGAAAAGCGCGCTGGTGCGCGCCAGCAGCTCCTCACGCGTAGCAGTGAAGTGCGCTAACGTGGTTCGCGCCATGTAGAGCGACCCCTTCTCTAACAGCTTCGCGGGATCCACAGGCAGCACGGACCCGCTCGACATTCCGTAAAGCACCAGCATCCCCCGCAGGCGCATCACGTTCAGATTCTTATCGAAAGTCGCTTTGCCCACACCGTCGTACACCACTTCAACGCCCTTGCCGTCGGTGAGCCGCTTCACCTCGGTTTCAAAATCCTGCCTGGTGAAGACGATCACCTCGTCCGCGCCGGCCTCGCGCGCAAGCCGGGCCTTCTCCTCACTCGATACCGTGCCGATCACCCGCGCGCCGATCCCGCGCAACATCTGGACCAGCAACAGCCCCACTCCACCTGCGGCCGCGTGCACCAGCGCCGTCTCGCCTGCCTTCAGCTTGCGCGCGTCGTTCACCAGGTAGTGCGCGGTCAGCCCGTGCACCATCGAGGCGGCTGCCTCTTCGTCGCTGATCGCCGCCGGCACAGGCACCAGAAGTTCCTCGGGCGGGACGACGAACTCCGCATACGAACCAAACACCCCGCTCCACGCCACACGATCGCCCACCTTTACCGTCTTGGCCTGCCCGCCTACCGCCGTTACCACTCCCGCGCCTTCCTGCCCAGGGGTGAACGGCAGCGGCGTGCGGTACCTGCCATCGCGGAAGTAGCCATCGATCGAGTTCACTCCCGCAACTGAGACCTTCACCACCACCTCGGCGGGCTTCGGCTGCCGAACCGGAACCTCCTCGAGTTCCATCACTTCCGGCCCGCCCGTGTGTTGCACCTGGATTGCTTTCATGGTTCTTCCTCAGGGAGCAGCGCCCTCGCTGCGTCGAGGCGGAAATGCCCTAACTTATGGGATCAGCAGCAGCTTTCCTGTCGTCTTCCGTCCTTCCAAATCCCGATGCGCCCGCTGTGCCTCGGCCAGCGGATACGTATGCTCGATGCGCAGCTTGAGTTTTCCGGCAGCGATCATGCCAAACACCGCGCTCGACCGCGCTACTAGCTCCTCGCGCGTGGCCGATGTAGTTCACCAGCGAAGGCCGGGTCACGTAACAGCGATCCCTTTTGCGACAGACATGATCAGGTCAAACGGCGGCACCGCCCCGCTCGATCCACCGAACAGCACCATCATCCCGCGCGGCCGCAGGATGTTCAGTCCCTTCTCGAATGTCGTCTTGCCCACTGAGTCGTAGACCACATCCACGCCTTTGCCGCCGGTCAGCCGTTTGGTTTCCGTTTCGAAGTCCGCCTGCGTGTAGAGGATCACCTCATCCGCGCCCACCCCGCGCGCGAGCTTAGCTTTCTCCTCGGTAGAAACCGTGGCGATCACGCGCGCTCCGATGTTGTGCGCCATCTGCACCAGGAGCAGTCCCACGCCGCCCGCCGCAGCATGCACCAGCGCCGTCTCGCCGCGCTTCAGCGGATAAGTATCGTGCGATAAGTAATGCGCCGTCATGCCCTGCAGCATCGCCGCAGCCGCCTGCTGATCGCTCACGCCCTGCGGAATCGGCACCAGCCGGTCCGCCGGCACGGCTTCATATTCCGCATACGACCCCAGCAGCCCGCTCCAGGCCACACGATCTCCCACCTTCACCGACTTCACATCCGCGCCGATCGCCGTCACCACTCCCGCACCCTCCTGCCCAGGAACAAACGGCAACGGCGCCTTGTACCGCCCCTCGCGGAAGTAGCACATCAATAAAGTTCACGCCCGAGGCAGCCAGCTTAACCACCGCCTCATTCGCCTTCGGCTGCGGCACCGGCAACTCCACCACTTCCATCGCGTCCGGTCCGCCGACTTGCTTCACTTGGATGGCTTTCATGCTTGCCTTGGATTCGTCTCACGAAACAAAAGATTCCGGATTCGCGTCTTCCAGCCGTCATCCCGATTCCCGGAAAAACCAAAACCTTGTGCCCGAGAACCGAGAACTGCATCCTCTGTTACACTGGCCCGTCCGCGCCGGGAGCCCTTCGTCATGGCTGAAAAGAAACCTCAAACCTTCGCCAACCACGCGCGCTTTGATCCGCTCTTCCACTTCTTTGTGATTCCGGTCTTCGCTCTTTCCACGCTCGCAGCCATAGTCCTGTTCATTTGGCACCCCAGTCTGCACTCGGCATGGCAGTTTCGTTCTCCTTGCCGCCGGCTACGGTCGCGGTCTTGAAGATTCGCCTTTACGCGCTTCGAGTGCAGGACCGCGTGATTCGCCTGGAAGAGCGGCTGCGTCTGGCTTCGCTTTCGCCGGAGCCGTTGCGGTCGCGCATTCCGGAATTGACCGAAGGTCAGCTCATCGCTCTGCGTTTCGCCTCGGATGCCGAAGCCCCCAAGCTGGCCGAGCGGGCACTGACCGAAAAGCTCTCCCCAGCGGACATTAAGAAGTCGATCCAGACCTGGCGGCCAGATTACTGGCGCGTCTGACTTGGTTTCTCCGCTGCGGGCTAGCCCCGACCCATGCCGAAAGTAACCGCAGCAGTTCCTTTTCGGCGTTGACCCGAGGCAGACCGCAGGGTACGATTTTTGATAGAATTCGGCGGATTTTGACCCCAGGGAGCAATCCGTATCTCGTAGAGAAATATGCGAGTTGCAAAACTCCAAATGCGGATCGCGGTGCTCGCCGTTCTGGTGTCTGTCGGCTTCTTCCTGCCACACTGCCCAAAAGCCGGTTTCCCTGCTGCCCGCCAAAACCGCCCCGGCTTTGACGGCCACCACAGCAGCCGCTCCGCAACCGTCCCGCGCAGACCCAGCCAGCTCCACCACCGGCAAGCACTCCGAAGCCAGCACAAGTCCAAGCTCAAGCCCCAGCTCAATCTCCAGCTCGAGCCGAGACCAAGCCAGAATCTCCATCTCCGGTCCCATGCCCGCGTCCGACCTCGTGTCTGATCTCATCGCCCGCGTCGAAAAGGACTATCAGGCCGGATTGAACGCCTACCAGGCAGGCCAGACCGACGCCGCCAAACAGGATTTCGACAATGCGTTGAATGCCTTGCTCGAAAGCAACCTCGATATCCGCTCCGACGACCGCCTGGAAAAGGAATTTGACCGCATCGTGGAAGGCATCAACCACCTGGATCTCGGCAGCTTAGGCTAGCATCCGATTCAACCCGACTCCGATGCGCAGAAATCCGAGCCCGCACCCATCGACGAAACCAACGACATCACCCTGTCCACCGACGCCAAGGTCAGGGCCAAGGCCCAAGCCGAGATCAAGTCGACCCACTCCGACCTGCCGCTCATGATGACCGATCAGGTCGCCGGCTACATCAGCTACTTCTCCAATCGTGGACGCGGCACCTTCGAGCGCGCCTTCGCCCGCTCCGGCCGCTACCACGACATGATGGTTTCGATTCTCAAAGAGGAAGGCGTCCCTCAGGATCTGATTTACCTGGCTCAGGCCGAGTCGGGATTTCATCCTCTGGCCGTTTCCCGCGTCGGCGCCCGCGGCATCTGGCAGTTCATGGGCAGCCGCGCCCGGGGCTACGGCCTGCAGCACAACATGTGGGTGGACGATCGCCAGGATCCCGAAAAATCCACTCGCGCCGCCGCCCGCCACCTGAAAGATCTCTATGCCCAGTTCGGCGACTGGTATCTCGCCATGGCCGCCTACAACTCCGGCCCCGGCACCGTGCAGGCTGCGGTCCGGCGCACCGGCTACGCCGATTTCTGGGAACTCTACCGGCGCAACGTTCTCCCCAAGGAAACGCGCAACTACGTTCCCATCATCCTGGCCGTGACCATCGTGACCAAGAATCTGTCGCAGTACGGTTTTGATGATGTCTCCATGGACGAGCCGGTAGCCTATGACTCCGTTAACGATCAACTATCCCGTGGATTTGCGCCTGGTGGCGGAATGTGTGGACGCGACTCCCGCCCAACTGCAGGAACTGAATCCCAGCCTGCTAAGGCTGACCACGCCCAGAGTAGGAACATTCGAGCTCCATCTGCCCGCTGGGGACGAAAGATCAGTATCAGACCGCCATCGCCGCCATCCCGCCCGACATGCGGCTCTGGTGGCGCTATCACAAGGTTCAGCCCGGCGACACCCTGGCTTCCCTCGCCCGTTCTTATCGCGTCACGGCCAAGTCGATTGCGACCGCCAACCACCTCGACAGCACCGAACTCGAGGCCGATGCCAAGATGGTGATCCCCGTGGCAGCCGGCAAGCACTCCCCTCAGCGATACTGCCACTTACGCGCGCCGGATCACGCGCTACCGGGTCCACAAGGGCGACACCGTCGAGACCGTGGCCGAGAACTTTGGCGTTTCCGCTCAGATGGTCCGCCGCTGGAACGGCCTGCCCCGCGGCGATAGTCTCGCGCGGAAGGAAAGTCCTGGCCCTGCATCTGCCGGTTACGCCCGAGCACCGAAGCGGCCTCAGCCGCCTCCAGCAAGCCCACCACGCACCCCGGGAAGACGGCTCAAACCGCCAGCGCCAAAGTTCCCGCTGACAACTCAGCCAACGACGCCACCGAAGACGCTTCCGGCCAAGCCACCGTGCGTCCGCCACACGGTAAAGAGTGGCGAAACTCTCTACTCGATCGCCACCACCTACAAGACCACCGTCGCCGCCCTCAAGCGCAACAACGGCAACGTCGCCGTCCTCCGCCCCGGCATGATCCTGATCGTCGAGCCCAGCCGCTAGAATCCTCGCAAATCTCCGGTCGCACTCCAGACATTTCAGAACGGTGCCACAAATCCACAGCCTGCCCTTCGTTTTTCACCGGCAGTTAACACTGCCCTTACCTGCCGTTTATTTCCCTCTGCTAATTCTCGCAGAGCCTTTCTTAAATCCCACAGGAGGAATCCATGAATTGGACTCGCAACCTTCGTGTCGTCGTGCCGCTATTGGCTATGTTGCTCGCGGCCTCGGCGGCGTTTGCCCAAGCTCCCGGCAGTAACCAGATCAAGCGCGTGCTGCTCATCAGCATTGACGGCATGCACTCGCTGGATTTCGCGAATTGCAGCAGCGGCGTTCCGGCTTTCGGGAATGAACCTTACTGCCCAAATCTAGCCGCCCTTTCGTCAACCGGCGTACATTACCTGCAAGCGCTGACTTCGAAACCTTCTGATTCCTTCCCTGGCCTGGTGGCTCAGATCACTGGCGGGACACCGCGTTCTGCGGGAATCTTCTATGACGTCAGCTATGATCGCGCGCTCTCTCCTCCGGCAAAGACCACACCCTACGGCATAATCGGCGGACCGAAGCTATGCCCGAGCGTGATTGGCACGCAGGTGGGGTTCGACGAAGAGATTGACTACAATTATCAGGAACTTCACTCTGGCAAACCGAACGGCAGCTCCGGGATCAACGGAATCAACCCGAACTATCTGCCGCGCGATCCAAAGAACGGCTGCGCTCCGGTATATCCACACAATTTCATTCGTGATAACACGATCTTCAATGTGGTGAGGAATTCGGGTGGTTACACAGCGTGGTCGGACAAGCACCCATCCTACGACTTTACCAATGGACCGACTGGCGACGGCGTGGATGATCTGTGGTCGCCGGAAATTAACTCGATTCCGGTGCCGCTGCCTACCGTTCAGGGTTGCAATCCGCTTCCCGACCCGGGAGCTGCGAAGTCGACGAACGCCTGGACCGACAGCTTTCAAAACATCCGCTGCTACGACCAGTACAAGGTGCAGGCGGTACTGAATTGGATCGATGGCAAAACCCACGACGGCACCGCCAGCGCCCCAGTGCCGAGCCTGTTTGGCATGAACTTCCAGGCGGTGAGCGTGGGTGAAAAGCTGGTGGAACCATCGCTCAGCCTGACAGGCGGTTACACGGATGCACTGGGAACGCCGAGCGCTTCGTTGCTGGCCGAGATCCAGTACGTGGACGGTGCGATTGGTCAATTTGTTTCGGAGTTGAATAACCAAGGGCTGTTGGATTCGACTCTGATCATTGTATCGGCCAAGCACGGGCAGTCCCCGATTGATCCGAATCGTGTGTTGCGCATTCCCGCAGATAATGCCTTGGACGAGCCGCCATCCCAAATCCTTTCGCCCCTCGGAGTCGGGCCTGGCTTGCCGGTTGCGCAAGCCGATGAGGATGACATCTCGATGCTCTGGCTGACCGATCAAAGCCAGACCCAGAGCTCAGTGGAAACCCTGGCTGCAAATGAAAGCCTGTTTGGGCAAGGGGAAATTTTCGCCGGTCAAGCCCTCGCGCTGCAATTCAACGATCCGCTCATCGATTCTCGGACTCCTGACATCATCGTGGCTCCGAACGTTGGCGTGATCTATACGGGGGGAAAGGCCAAGGTTGCCGAGCATGGCGGCTTTGCCTACGACGACCGGAACGTTCTGCTGATCGTCTCCAACCCCAAATACAAGCCGACAACGTTTCTCGATCAGGTGGAGACGCGTCAGATTGCTCCCACCATCGTGAAGGCCCTGGGGTTGGATCCGAAGCTGCTGACCGCGGTGCAGTCCGAACATACGGAAACCTTGCCGGGTCTGCCGTTTACCCAGAAATAGCAAGCCGGCGGCAGTAAAGACGGGAAGCCGATGCTTCCCGTCTTTTTAGGCCATTCCAAGCCGGCAGGGCTCGGCCACCGATGTGCCGCTCCGCTAGTCGGCTTCTTCCCCAAACCACCAGTTCCCGCGAACCGGTCGTTTCCCA
The DNA here is from genome assembly GCA_963770235.1 of uncultured Acidobacteriaceae bacterium. Classification (GTDB taxonomy): domain Bacteria; phylum Acidobacteriota; class Terriglobia; order Terriglobales; family Acidobacteriaceae; genus Sulfotelmatobacter. The sequence continues at coordinate 148,810 of CAVYOW010000016.1, forward strand.
GACCGCAACCTACGGCGAGACCCGTTCCGGCGCCCGCTTCCTTTTTCCCACCTCGGCCCGTCGAATCTCCTTCCATTCCTCTCCTGTGTGTGGTAACAGGATAGGCAGGACTGGTATGACTACAGCCCTTGCAATCTGCACCAAACGCCGTGCTATAATCGCGCGCCGTTCCAGCACAAGTTTCTGGTGGTCTTTTAATTTCTCGTGCCCGGCAGCCTTGCGCAGCCGTTCCTGCGCCCGGAAGCCAAAACAAGATCAGGAGGAGCAATGACGTTCTACGATCCCACACTCTACGGACGTGATGAAGAAGAGGAGTTCGGCGACAGCGGCGCCTACAGCGAGTCGCTCGAAGAAGATTTCGAAGAAGAAGAGGAGGAGGAAGAAGAAGCTGGCGTGCCGGAACCCGCAATGAGTGAGCCGGTAATGCCCGCTCCTCCACCTCCCGCACCCAAACCCGCTGCTCCCGCCGGAGGAGGCGGCGGCGGCAAGCCCGCCGCCAAAAAGAAGGCGGCCAGGAAACCAGCAAAGAAAAAGAAGAAGCCGGCAAAGAAGAAGGCAGCCAAGAAGAAGCCGGCGAAGAAGAGGAAAGCCGCAAAGAAGCCTGCGAGAAAGAAAGCGGCGAAAAAGAAAGCCAAGAAAGGCCGGCGAGAAAGGCAAAGAAGAAAGCTAAGAAGCGCCGCCGCTAAGGCAAGCTCCGGACTTCAAGAACCGCGGCTCACGGGCCGCGGTTTCTTCGTCTCTGTGCCCGTCATCGCAGCCTGCGCGCGTCAATCAGCGACAGAGTACTCGGTACTAGGTACTAGCTACTTCTTACCCTCCACGACCGCCGGCACTTCCCGTACAACTCCAGCAGATGGCTGGCGTATTCCTCAGGCTTCGACGCCGAACCCGTGCCCTGAAAACCTACGCCAGAGGAAGTGGTCCGCCCGTACCCGGTGGTCATAGCGACAAATTTCATCAGATCGAGCGCGATATCTTCGTTGCGGCGCGCACTCCCATGCAAAGCTGGACCCTCATCCATAAGTCCTTCTCCTGAACCGGAAATATAAGGAAGTCCCTCGTCGTCTTCCATTTCGTCCATGGCGTTCGCAAAACTCCGTCAACGATGATAACAGGGCCGGCGCCGCGCCGTGCGGTGCGCTCCCGCACAGTTCTTCGGATGGTGGTCAATCGCCGCTCGGCAATTGAAAATCCACTCCCGCCGTGCGCCGCAGCCTCACCATCAGCCATAGCGAAGCCACGAACAGAAACGGAGAAGAATAAAACCCAGGCCCGGGACGCGGAAAGCTCACCGCAGCCACCGTATGCCCCAGCATCGAGAACCAGGTGTGGCCCGAGGCCGTTCAGGAACATGGTCACGGCGTAGAGCCACGCCAGCGGCCGCAACCCACGCATCCCGCGAGCCGCCACCGGAGCCAGGCAGAACAGCACACCGCAAGTCACGATCAGCGCCCCCAGCCACTCCCGAAACTCGAACGTGGGCATGGGAAACCACAGCCAGCGCTCCTGCAGAATGGTCACGGTTGGGTTATACACGGCCAGAAAGCCGTTCGAGGTTTCATCCAGAATGTGCAGCGCGAATGCCACGCATAGCGCAAACCAAGCACTGCCAAAACCCGGCGCTGAAAGTGCAGCTGCTTGCCTCATGGGATCGCCTATCCCACAAATTCTCAATCACCCGCCGGACCCTTAGCAATGGAAAACCCGCTCGGCCAGCGCACGGATGGACGATGGAAGATGGACGATGGAAGATGGACGCAGGACGCAGGCATCTGCATTCCGCCCCTAGCGTGCCACCTCACTCATCAAAGCCAGCAAGTTCCCCTCCGAGTCGCGAAAAAACGTCATCCATAAATCGTGCGTCGGCATTTTCGCGATGATGTGCGGCTCGTCCTCAAACCGCACTCCGCTTTCTTTCAGTTTGCCGTATGCCGCCTGCATGTCGGGCACGGAGAAATACAGAACCGAGCTGGGATGATCGAACTCCGGCTTCTCCGCCCGGTCCAGCATCAGCCGCACCCCTCCGCAATCGAAAAATGCCAGCCCCGGCGGCGCCTTGAATAGCAGCTTCAGCCCCAGCTTGTCCTGGTAGAAGGCCGTCGCACGTTCCACATCTTTCGCATTGATGGCGATCTGGCCGAGGCGTGTAATTCCAATTCCGGTAGCAGTTGCGCTCATGTCCTTGACCTCCCGAGTTAAATTAGTTAGCATAGCTAACTATATCCCATGACCAAAGTCAAGCTTAAAAAAGCCGGGTCTGGAAATGTCACGCCCGGAAACCCCGCACCCCGGCCGGAGACCATCGCCGCCGCCGACCGCCTCCACTCCGTCGCCATCCACCTGCTGCGCCACGTGCGCCAACGGGATGTCGCCTCCGGCGTCGGCCCGGCGCAACTATCCGCGCTCTCAGTGCTGGTCTTTGCCGGCCCCAAAACGCTCGGAGCACTCGCTGCCGCCGAGCAGGTCAAGCCGCCCACCATAAGCCGCATCGTTGCCGGACTCGAGCGCGGTCGCCTGGTTGAAATCATTCGCGATCCTCACGACGCGCGCCGCCGGCACGTCCGCCCTACCGCCAAGGGCACGCGCCTTCTGCAGCAAGCGCGCCGCCGTCGAATTGAGTTCCTCGCCAGCCATCTCGGCATCCTTACACCCGAGGAACTCGCCAACGTGAGCCAGGCCGTGGAACTCCTGAGAAGGTTGCTGGGCACCCGGCCGTGAGGAGACCAGTAAGTGTTCGGGAACCGGAGGGGGGTGGGCACGACGCCGCCGTAGTCTAACTGGCAGCGATCTCCCAACTCCCGCAGCCTCTATCACCCGGACCCGCTTGTACCTACGTTAATATCTTTGCAAAGTTGCAGTAACAAAATGTTCCAGTTGGAACATGTCTCACAAATGTTCCGGTCGGAACATTAAGCCAATCTCAGAAAAACCCCTCACAACCAACCCCATAAGTGACTCCCGTTACCAGGAAACGTAAGGCTGATCCCTCAAGTGTTCCTTCCCCCCGCCGATGAAGCCTGAAGCGGGAGTAAAGACCCGCATCTCGCCTCGGAGGCCCAAAAACGATGTCCCGATCTGTCGGCCGCGTCACTGCAGCGTCGCGCATTTTCATTCCTGGCTTTAACAATTCTCTTCCCGCTTCTTTTACTGAACCTTCCCGCCAGAGCCCAGCCCCAGGCCGCTCCTCCGAATGCTCCGCTCACGCAACTGCCGTTCGCTCAAGTCACTGACCGCATTACCAGCTTCATTGATGACGATCAGCGAGTAACATTGCGCGGCAACGTTCATCCCGTCGCCCTGGCCCAGTACGATGCCGGCGCAGTCGCGCCCGACTTCCCCATGGAACACATGCTTCTCACCTTGCTGCCCGACGCAACCCAGCAGGACGCACTGAATCAGCTAGTGGACGCGCAGAACAATCTCGAATCTCCTTACTACCATCAGTGGCTCACACCCGAGCAGTACGGCGAGCGCTTCGGCGTCTCCGACGGCGACACGGCTCAGATTGCGGGCTGGCTGCAAGGCCATGGCATGGAAGTGGAAGAGGTCACGGCCGGCCGCCGCTCCATCATCTTCAGCGGCACTGCCGCCCAGGTGCAGGAGGCCTTTCATACCCCGATTCATACCTACAAGATTGGCAATGAAGTCCACCACGCCAACGCGAAGGATCCGGAAATTCCAGCCGCTCTGGTGCAAGTAGTGGGAGGCGTGGTTTCGCTGCACGACTTTCACAGTCAACCGACGCACGGCCTGGTCCGGAAGCCATCCCCTGACTTCAGCAGCGGCGGCGCGTACTACCTGGCCCCGGCAGATTTCGCCACCATCTACGACCTGGGTTCGCTTTATCAGCAATCGATCAACGGCAGCGGCCAGTCCGTCGCCATCGTCGCCCGCTCCAACATTCAGATCGCGGACGCGCGCCAGTTCAGAACATTCTTTGGCTTGCCCGCCAACGACCCCCAGATCATCGTGAACGGAACCGACCCAGGCATCTGGAGTTCCAATGAAGAAACCGAAGCTGATCTCGACGTGGAGTGGTCCGGCGCAGTGGCCAGGAGTGCCGCCATCAAGTTTGTGGTTTCGAAATCCACGAATTCGAGCGACGGCGTGGACCTCTCGGCGCAATACATCGTCAACCACAATCTTGCGCCGGTCATGAGCACGAGTTTCGGGCTGTGCGAGGCTGCGCTCGGCTCCTCCGGAAACAGCTTTCTCAACAGCCTGTGGCAGCAAGCGGCAGCGGAAGGCATCACGGTGTTCGTCTCCTCGGGAGACAGCGGCGCGGCGGGCTGCGATTCCGCGTCGGCCGCGTCGGCCACGCACGGCCGCGGCGTCAACGGCTTGTGCTCCACACCCTACAGTATTTGTGTCGGGGGCACCGAGTTCAACGACGTGTCCAACCCCACCCGTTATTGGGCGCCCTCGAACTCGCCGGGAACGCAGGCATCAGCTTTAAGCTATATTCCAGAGGTGGTCTGGAATGTGAGCGGCCCGGGCCAAGGGCTCTGGGCGAGCGGGGGCGGGGCGAGCCTGGTGTATGCCAAGCCATCCTGGCAAACCGGCCCGGGAGTTCCGGCGGATGGCAAGCGCGACGTCCCAGACGTTGCCCTGACTTCCGCCGGTCACGATGGCTACCTCATCTTCCAGAATGGCGAACTGTATGTGGTCGGCGGCACCTCGGCGGCCTCTCCGTCGTTTGCCGGCGTGATGGCGCTGGTGGTGCAGAACACCGCGGCGCGGCAGGGCAACGCCAACGTGGCGTTTTATTCTCTGGCCAGCAAGCAGCGGGCGGGCGGCGCCTCCGTTTTTCATGACACAACGATCGGCAACAACAGCGTTCCGGGCCAGACCGGCTTCAACGCTGCAGTGGGATACGATCAGGCCAGCGGACTCGGCTCCATCGACGGTTCGGTCCTGGTGAACCACTGGGGCGATGCAACTCCTCCTCCGGTTCCAGCCTTTCACGCGGCGCTTTCGGCCGGTTCTCTCTCGGTCACTGCAGGATCGAACCATAGCATCACGGTGACGGTCACGGTCAGCGGAGGGTTCAAGGCGGCCGTCGCCTTGTCTGCAACCGGCTTACCCAGCGGCGTCTCGGGCGCTTTCACTCCTGCCACACTGTCCGCTCCGGGGTCAGGCAGCAGCGTCCTCAAAATCGTCGCGAGCAATGCCGCCAAGGCGGGAACCTATTCCGCCGCCATATCGGCGAGCAGCGGCTCGATTAAGCAGCAAATGCCGCTCTCCATCACGATTGTGCGCTGAGCGAGGGCGCTCGGCTTTCCTTTCATTTATGAAGTGGTCCGGGGAGAGCGAGTCATCAGCGCCGACACTGCGTTTCGATCCCGACAAATTGTAGCCCACGGTCGTCTCCGGGTCTCCTTGGTGAAATGAACTTCCACGACCCCGCCTCGTGGTTGACGCATCTCGTTTGACGCGCTTATCATTTTCGTTTGGCCCTGACACCCTGAGCGGCTCCGGGGAGCCGTCGCGGAATTATAGAAGTGAACTTATGGATAAGAAGAAGTTGGAAGCGTTCAAGAAGCGGCTGGAGACGCGGCAGCAGGATTTGCGCCGGACGGTCTCCCGCACCCAAGCAGACGGGCGTTCCGCCGATGAAGACACGGCGCAGGATATTGCCGACCGCGCCGCCAGTTCCTACACCAAAGAGTTTCTGTTCAGCCAAAGCAACAACGAGCGGCAACTGCTGCAGATGGTGGAGAAAGCGCTGGCGCGCATCCGGGAAGGCAGCTTTGGCGAGTGCATCCACTGCGGCAAAGAAATTAATGCCAAGCGCCTCGAGGCCGTGCCCTGGACGCGGCATTGCATTGAGTGCCAGGAGAAACTCGAGCAGGGGTTGCTGGAGGAAGCTCCGCGGTAGTTGGGGCGAAGATGTGCAGCGCGATTTCTCACCAGCTTTTCATTTTTGATCGGTCCGAGTGCTGATACGAGTGAAGTGATCCCATGATTGGAGCCCTCATCGTCTCGTTCGGGCTAGGGCTCATCGCAGGATTGCGATCCATGACTGCCCCTGCCGTGGTGGCGTGGGCCTCCTACATCGGCTGGATGAATCTCTCTAACTCTCCATTAGCTTTCATGGGCTCGGGTTGGGCGGTGGCCTTGCTCACCCTGGGTGCGATAGGTGAGTACATTGTGGACTTGCTGCCCGCAACTCCTGCACGGACGGCCACCTTCCCGCTGATTGCTCGAATTGTTACAGGCTTGCTGGCGGGAGCAAGTGTCGCGATTGCCGGCGGCTTCTTGCTGTGGGTCGGCTTGTTGGGCGGGGCGATCGGCGCGCTTGCCGGAGCCTTTGGAGGTTATAGGGCTCGGGTTGGGCTGGTTCGTGCGCTTCACGTGCCGGATGCGGTGATCGCGATTCCTGAAGACGTCATTGCGCTTGGCCTGGGACTGCTGCTGGCTTACACACTTAAGTAGAGCTCTAAGAATTAAGTGAAGCTCTAAGAATGACGCTGTTTTGACGGGGCGATTTTCGTCCTGTTAGACTGTTAGTTTGCCATATTCGTTCAACCCTCCATCGTAACTATCAGAAGGGATTCCCGTGCGCGCAGAGACCCGCCATCAACTGAAACAGGATGCGTTCAGCCGAGTCACCATTGGAGCTGCCGAGAAAACCGCTCACTGGAGCGTGGAACACAGGAACACGCTCGCGGTGGCGGTTGTGGCCGTGGCGGTGATCGCCGCCGCGGTGGCGGGTGGGTGGTATTACCTGAGTGCGCAGGATGAGAAGGCGAGCTTCGATCTATCGCAGGCGGTGCGGACCCTCGGTACGCCGTTGCGTCCCGCCGGAACGCCTGCGCAGCCGGACTTTCCCAGCTTCACCTCGGCGAAGGAACGCTCCGACACCGCGAAAAAGCAATTCCAGACGATCGTGGATAAGTACCCGCACACTCGCACGGCGGATATGGCACGTTACTTTTTGGGCGTGACGGCTGCGACTGCCGGCGATAATGCTTCCGCTGAAAGCAACCTGAAGGCCGTGGTTTCAACCGGCAGCAAAGAGCTGGCTTCGGTGGCGAAGCTCGCTTTGGCCGATTTGTATGGAAACACCAACCGTACGAAGGATGCAGTGGCCCTTTGCCAGGAACTGATCAACCAGCCCACGGTTTCCGTGAGCAAAGCGACGGCGCAGTTGCAACTGGCAGAACTTTACCAAACCAGCAACCAGCCGCTCGACGCCAAGCGCCTCTACGAGCAGGTCAAGAAAGACAATCCCAACCCAGAAGCACTGCGGATCGCGACCCAGAAGCTGGCAGAACTGAAGTAGAGCTGGGCTTCGAATCTAGTCTTGTGGAACCGCTTGATCGCGCAAAAGGCTTTGTTCAACGGCAAGCTGGCGGCAAGTGGACCGAATAACGTCCTGCGTGGCGTCTGATCCAATGAACTGGAAACCGTAACGAAAAGCGTCTCTTTGGCGAACCATCGCAGCAATCTTGACGCGACCGATCGGAAGCATAAAGCCCAACTCCACGATCTCGGACAATGGAACTTCAATTTTCAGCATGGCTGAGATTCCGGACTCGCTGATATCCACGGTATACCCCGCCAGCACACCGCAGGATCGGGTACGGATACTGATATCAACCTCGAGTTTGAACCGGGGTTCGTGACGCGCGACGACAACGCCAGGCTCCGAGCCGGTTGCCGATTGATTCTGAGCTTTCAATTCTGGCTTCTCCGCCCTGGCCTGCCGGGCCCGCCTGTAAGGATTTGAGCTAGCGACAGACCCTCCGCCTTTGCACGTCTACGAGAGTCTCAATCTCTGATCGGCGCGGCGGCGGGAAACTTTAGTCGGTCGCGTACCCGCGCGAGCACCATTCCACTTTTCTTGCCGGTTGAGTAGGATGATTGTCCAGGTTGCAATTCGACCTGGGAAACTATATGGCCGACTTCACACTGCGCGTTAACGGTAACGATAAAAAAGTAAGCGTCTCGCCCGAGACCCCGTTGCTCTGGGTGTTGCGAGACACGCTGGAACTCACGGGAACGAAATTCGGTTGTGGCGCCGGGCTCTGCGGGGCGTGCACGGTGCACGTGGAGGGGTCCGCGATTCGATCGTGTTCTACGCCGGTTTCGCAGGTTGCCGGAAAGAGCATTACCACCATCGAAGGGCTGGGAGCCAACGGGCTGCATGTATTGCAGCAGGCGTGGATTGCCGAGGAAGTTCCGCAATGCGGCTACTGCCAGACGGGGCAGATCATGACGGCCGCGGCGCTGCTGGCGAAGACGCCGAATCCGAGTGATGAGCAGATCACGCAGGCGATGAACGGCAATCTGTGCCGCTGCGGGACGTATGAGCGAATTCGCAAGGCGATTCGTCGGGCTGTGACCGCGGGAGGTGCGCGATGAGCCCGCTCAGCCGGCGTGAGTTCGTTGCTGTCGGAGTGGCTGCGGGAGCAGGGCTGGTGGTTGGCTTCTACCTGCCACATGCAGGGAGATCAAGCAAAGAAGTTTTCTCGCCGAATGCTTATTTGCGGATCACGCCGGACAACAAGGTCACAATTGTGGTGGCGCGCTCGGAGATGGGACAGGGCGTGCGCACAGTGTTGCCTATGATTCTTGCCGAAGAATTGGAAGCCGACTGGAAACAGATTGAGATCGAGCAGGCAGGAGCGAGCACGCTCTATGGAGATCAGACGACGGGCGGGAGCGCGAGCGTCAGAACGACGTGGGATCCGATGCGGAAGGCGGGAGCGGCGGCACGAGAGATGCTGATTTCGGCGGCGGCGCTGACCTGGGGCGTGCCGCGCTCGACCTGCGCGGCGCGGGACGGCGCCGTTTTGCATGGGGCATCCCAGCGGCGACTCAGCTACGGGGAGCTAGTGGAGAAGGCGGCCACGCTGCCGATCCCGACCGACGTGGCCCTGAAGCAGAACAAAGACTACAAGATTGTCGGGCAGCGGCTGGCGCGCGTGGACACGCCGTCTAAGGTGAAAGGCGAAGCCGTGTTTGGCATCGACTTCCGCATGCCGGGGATGAAGTACGCGGTGTTGTCGCGGTGTCCCACAATCGGTGGAAAGGCGTTGAACTTTGACGATAAGGAGTCGAGAAAGATTGCTGGAGTGAGCTACGTGGGCAAGATCAGCGACGCGGCCGTGGCCGTGGTGGCCGATAGTGTCTGGGGCGCGATGGAGGGGCGCCGGCGTGCTGAACGTAAGTTGGGATGATGGTCCGAATAAAGACTTGAACAGTGCGGCAGTGACGGAATCGTTGAAGCAGGCCGCGACAAAGAAGGGTGCGAGTTTGTATTCGGTGGGCGACGTTTCGAAAGTCCATGGGCGGCGGATTTCTGCCGAGTATCAGCTTCCCTTCATGGCGCACGCTCCGATGGAACCGGGGAACTGCACGGCGAATTTTCAGGGAACGAGGTGCGAGTTGTGGGCTCCGACGCAGGTGCCGCAGGACTGCCGCGACCAGGTTGCGAAGGCGCTGGGGTTGGATCCGGATCAGGTGAAGGTGAACGTCACGCTGATGGGCGGAGGCTTTGGACGGCGACTGGAGTACGACTATGCGGTGGAAGCGGCGTTGGTGTCGAAGGCGGCGAACGCCCCGGTGAAAGTGATTTGGACTCGAGAAGACGATATGAGGTTTTCGACCTACCGTCCGGCGAGCTTGCATCAGTTGAGCGCTGTACTGGATGGCGCGGGATGGCCGGTGGCGTTTACGCATCGGATCGTTGCACCCTCGATCAGCGGGCAGAAGGGACAGCCGGGACCGAACGGAATCGATCCTGATCTGCCGGATGAGGCAGCGTTTGTTTACGCGCTGCCGAATGTTTCGCTGGAGTATGTGCTCGCCGAGACGGCGGTGCCGCTGGGCTGGATGCGGTCGGTGTATGCGCTGCAGGCTGGATTCGCCAGCGAAGGTTTTATTGATGAACTGGCGGTGGCGGCGGGCAAAGATCCGCTGGAGTACCGGCTGCACATGCTGGGGAAGGATCAGGACATCCAGTATCTGGGCTCGACGTGGCACACGGCGCGAATGCGCGGAGTGCTGCAACTGGCGGCCGACAAGGCGGGATGGAAGACCGTTCTGCCGGCGGGCCGCTTTCGCGGGATCGCCTGCTTTGGATGCTTTTCTTCTTACATGGCAGAAGTGGTGGAGATCAGCATGGAGAACGACGTGCCGCGCGTGCATCGCGTGGTGGCGGCGGTGGATTGCGGACAGGTGGTGAATCCCAGCATCATGGAGCAGCAGATTCAGGGCGGGATCGTTTATGCTCTGTCGAATGCGCTGCGGGCGAAGATCACCATCGAGAAAGGGCGCGTGGTGCAGGGGAATTTCGACGATTACGCTCCGCTGCGCATGGACGAGACTCCAGTGGTCGAAGTGTATGCCGTGCCCAGCACGGAGGCGCCGACGGGGATTGGAGAACCCTCCGTGCCGCCGCTGGCGCCAGCTTTGTGCAGTGCGATTTATGCGGCGACGAAGAAGAGGATTCGGGCGCTGCCGATTCTGAGCTAGGACATTATGAAATGTCTGCGAGTCATGCGCTGCGCCGCGCTCCTGGTTTTTCTGTTCGGCTGGTCTCTTGCCGGCGCAAACCGCTGTGCCCGGCTCTTCGATCCAGCCAGATCTTCTCTCCGTGCCGGCATCGCGGCTGGCGCGACTGCGGCGCGGCATCAACGCCAGCGGATGGTTCGCGCAGGTTTATGACAAGCGCGGCTACACCCGGGAACATTTTCAGAGCTGGACCACGGTGGAAGACATCGCGCTGATTCAAGCGATGGGTTTCGATCACGTGCGGTTGAGCGTTGATCCGCAACCGATGATGGCGAGCCACCGGCCTGAGGAGATTCCGGCGGAGTATCTGGGATATCTTGACGCGGCGGTGAAGATGATTCTGGATCGGGGGCTGGCCGTGGTGATCGATCTGCATCCGGACAGCGAATTCAAAGCGCGGCTCGCGAAGGACGACAGCTTTGTGCAGGAGTTCGCCGATTTCTGGCGGGTGCTGGCGCGGCATTATTCGACTTGGGATGCGGAGCGGGTGTTTTTTGAGATTCTGAACGAGCCGGAGATGTCTGACCGTTACCGCTGGTACTGGGGTGCAGGCCAAGCTGGCGGCGGCGATTCGCGAAGGAGCTCCGCAGCACACCATGATCGCGGCCGGAGCGCGCTGGTCGGACGACGATGATCTGGTTTTCATCGAACCGCTGCGCGATCCCAACGTGATTTACAACTTCCATTTCTACGAGCCGCACATCTTCACCCACCAGGGTGCGACCTGGAGTTCATATTTCTGGCATTGGGTGAAGGGGCTGCATTATCCGTCGTCGCCGGAATCGGCCGCGAAAGTGGCGGCGGGTGTGCCCGATGCGGTCGACCGTCTGGCAGTGATCCGCTATGGAGAGGATCACTGGGACGCGGCGCGCATTGACGCCGAGATTACGCAAGTCGCGGAATGGGCACGGCAGCGCGGAGTTCCGGTGGTGTGCAACGAGTTCGGCGTTTACCGCGACTATGCGGACCCGCAGGATCGTGAGGCGTGGATTCACGACGTGCGCACGGCGCTGGAGCGGCACGGCATGGGCTGGGCGATGTGGGATTATTCCGGCAGCTTTGGAGTGGTGACAAAGAAGGATGGGCGGAATGTTCCGGATGAAATTACCCTGCGGGCGCTGGGGCTGAATCGCAGGCGGGGAAATGAACTGTGCACGCCTGGAAATGGACGCTGGGGCGGCCGCCGGCATCGGTTGACCTACCGTCATCTTGAAGATTTTGATGTTATTGCCGAACGAGTCGAAACGCAGATCGCGGAACTCTGCGAAGTGCTTTGCGCAAGTCCTCGGGGAGATATGATTCCCCATCCCATCTGAACAATCCAGACCGTGTCCCCGGGCTTGAGATTGTAGGCTTGCGACGAGCCGCTGCCATGTCCTTGGGGAAATTGTCCGCCCAAAACATCCATGCGGTCTTATAGTCGGTGGAAGCGATTCGGTAGCCCTCGCAGTGAAATTGTTCGAAGTTGGCGGGGGCAACGTCGAAGGAAATGGGACGCTGCCGGCACAGATAGTGACCAAGAATAAGATCGCTCTGGTAATCGGTGAAGATGATGTCGGACGGGTTGATGTTCTTCGTCACAAAGTCCATCGCCTTCGCCATGTTGGTACGGCTTTGATCGGCGCGATCCATCCAGGGCTGCCGTGGTTTGCCAAAGACTGACGCAGGCCAGGATGACGAGGGCTGCGATCGCAAGTCCGCGCATTCCATCTTCCCGCCGCCAAACACGCCATTGCCACGCTGACGCCCGCCACGGCGGGGATAATCAGGAATGCAATTTGCCGGGTGCCGCCGTAGGGATAAACGTGAGCCAGGCTGGCGGCGCCGGCAATTGCAAAAGGAAGAAGCAGAAATAATCCCAACCGGCGCGAAGAAACTCGATCCTCCGCCGGCCTGTTCCCGCGCAACAGCAGGGCAACTCCCACGAGGAACACGAACCCCATTACGTCGCCCACGGCAAGCTGTCCGAAAAAATATTGGAAGACTCCGAAAGTGTGGCCCACCAGGAATTTCAGGGGATTGTCATGGGCGGGATCGAAATAAGACCGGCGGAGATAAGCGTCGCTCATCCAACCCTGCAGCGTCGTTCTTGAGTCGCCCACGCCCAGTTTCGAAAGATGGGTCTTATACAAAAACGCTGCGAGAGCCAGTCCGCCTAGTTGGCTGAGTGCCCAAGCTGCCACCAGGGTGGCGGGCGGGCGTTCCGTGAAGATTCGGAACAGCGCATAGATGCCGAGCGCGGCGGCGAACCAGAATGCCGAGTAGTGAAACAGCATGGCGACGTACAGGCACAAGCGTAAAGGCCGCCATCCGGCTCGTAGAACGCTTCGCGAAAGCTTCGTCCAGGAAATACAGGGCGCTGACCAGGAATGCCAGCAGCAAAGAATACTGCCGCACTTCCGCCGCGACCAGGATGATGGGCGGGAGGAATGCGACGAAAAGAAGTCCGATCAAGCCGGCAAGGTTGCCCGCGGCTTTGCTTAACCATTTGTAAAACACCCAGCAAAAAACCGCACCCGCAAGCACCGAGGGCAGGCGCAACCAGAGTTCCGAGGTGCCGAGCGCTCGCCAGAAATAAAGCAAGAGGATGAGCAGAGGCGGATGAGCCGCGGTGAGACTCGCCTTGTAGGCGAGAGCCAGCGAGACCTGGTTGGCCAGGCGGAAATGCAGGGCTTCGTCGGGATTGAGGAAGATTCCGGAGGCGGCCCACAGGCGCGCGAGAAGGCCGAGCAGGGTAATTAAAGCTGCAGCCAGATTGGCGCGGATTTCGAACCGCCCGGTTCTCTCTCTCTCGCGAAGTCGCCATAATGTGTCCAGCCATAATACCCATAGGCGAGCGGGAAAGGCGGAGCTGACCACGTCTTGACACTGCTTTCTTTCAACCTTTATCCTTACTTCTTGCTCCTAGCGGTACTTGCGCCTTCCTGGCGTGCTTCCGCGGGCCTGGGGCGGTAACTGGACGGTGCGCGGAGGTTTCCGATGTTCTTCGAGATCAAGGATTTGGAACTTCATCCGGTGGAGTTTGCGGAGAAGTTCGAACCGGGCGTGATTGACCTGGGAGCGGAATACCGCCAGGTGACGCCGATCGAGAGCAGCGGGCGGGCGGATCTGGTCGAAGAGCATCACGGCAAGCACAAGATAATACAAGACATACGCATCCAAGGCCGACTGGCGACTAGTCTGGAATTGAGCTGCGCGCGGTGCCTGGAGCCGCTTACGCAGGATGTGAAGCGCGAATTTGATTTGTTGTATCGTCCGCAGGGCGCCGACGCCGGGCGGGACGAGATGTCGGTGACCGACGCCGAAGCCGAGATCAGCTATTATGAAGGAGAAGGAATTCTGCTCGATGACGTGGTGCGCGAGCAGGTGCTGTTGGCGGTTCCGCTGAAGGTCACGTGCCGCGAAGATTGCAAGGGGTTGTGCCCGCACTGCGGCAAGAACCTGAACCAGGAACAGTGCTCGTGCGCGGTGGCGCTGGAAGAACCGCGGTGGGCGGCGTTGAAGGAAATCCGCGGCAAGCTGGCGCACTAAGAACGGCATGCCGCGGACACTCAGATGAGAGTTATTGATTCATGCGGGGGCCGAGGGCCCCGGCGAGAGGAATTTATAGACCATGCCGAATCCGAAACGAAGACATTCTCAGAAGCGCACGTCGACCCGGCGGGCGCATGATGCCCTGAAGAGCCACTCGCTATCCGAGTGTCCGAACTGCCACGAGAAGAAGATGCCGCATCGCGCTTGCGTCAAGTGCGGCTACTACAAAGGCCGCGAAGTTCTGGACGTTGAGGAAGCCAGCTAATTTCCTACCACAATGCCTAGCGTGATCGCGCTGGATGCGATGGGTTCGGACCGGGCTCCCAAGCCTGAAATCGAAGGCGCAATTCACGCCGCGCGCAGTTACGGTGTGCGCGTGCTGCTGGTCGGTCCGGAAGCCACAATCAAAGCGGAACTGGAACGTCACCCGGCGGCGGCGCACCTGCCCATTGAGATCGTCCACGCCAGCGAAGTCATCACCATGGAAGATAAGGCAGTGCAGGCGGTGCGCGCCAAGCGCGACTCTTCGATGCGAGTGGGGCTGCGGCTGGTGCGCGAGGGACGCGCGGCCGGCTTCGTGACTGCCGGCAACACCGGGGCGGCGATGGCTACGGCCAAGATGGTGCTGGGAGCGTTGCACGGCGTGGACAGGCCGGCGCTGGCCGCGGTTTTTCCCACGGCACCGGGGACTGCGGCGATCCTGCTGGACGTTGGAGCGAATGTAGATTGCAAGCCGCATAATCTCGAACAGTTCGCGGTGATGGGCGAGATCTATTTCCGGTCCATCTTCGGTGACATCGAAGCCGGCCACTCCGCGTTCGGCCGCGCCGGCAGACGGCCGCGCGTGGGATTGCTCTCGATCGGCGAAGAAGAGACCAAGGGCAACGTACCTGACGCGCGAGTCGTTCCAGCTGTTGAAGCGGCTGCCCTTGAACTTTGTGGGCAATGTGGAAGGCCGCGACCTGTTCAATGGACATGTTGATGTGATCGTTGCAGACGGGTTCGTGGGCAACGTCGCGCTCAAGATTTCCGAAGGCGTGGCGAACCTGGTGCGAACCGTTCTGAAAGAGTCGCTGAAGGCAACGATTACCAGCCAGGTCGGCTACCTGCTTTCGCGCAGCGCATTTTCTGATTTCAAGAAGCGGATCGACCACACGGAATACGGCGGCGCACCTCTGTTGGGGTTGAAGGGCGTGTGCATTATCACGCACGGTTCTTCCAACGCGAACGCCATCAAAAATGCAGTGCGGGTGGCTGCGGAGTTCGCCGACCGGCGCGTCAATGAAGCGATTGAGCGGGGGCTGGCCGCGCTTCGTCCCGCACCGGTAGAAGTGGAAGTCGCCCCGCTTCGCTAAGTTCTGGTTCGCTAAGTTCTGGTGCGCTAGTTCTCACGCAATCAAACACGATGACGGAATCAAGAGACCTACCCAGCGTCGCCACATCAAAGATTGCATTCCTTTTCCCCGGCCAGGGATCGCAGGCCGTGGGCATGGGCAAGGATCTCGCCGAGAAGTATCCCATCGCCGCGGCAAACGTTTGAAGAAGCCGACGAAGCCCTGGGCTACAAATTGTCGCAATTGTGTTTTGAGGGCCCGGAAGAACAAGCTGCGCCTGACCGAGGTCACGCAGCCGGCGATTCTCACAGTATCGATCGCGGCCTTGCGAGTTCTGGAGGGCCGCATCCCCAAACCGAGCTTTGTGGCAGGCCACAGCCTGGGTGAATATTCAGCTCATGTTGCCTCCGGCACCATGAGCTTTGCCGATGCCGTGCGGACCGTGCGCAATCGTGGCAAGTATATGCAGGAGGCAGTCCCGGTAGGGAGTGGGAGCGATGGCGGCAATCCTGGGGATGGAATTGGAACGGGTTGCCGCAGTCTGCCAGGACGCGGCGCAGGGTGAAGTCTGCTCTCCTGCGAATATTAATTCTCCTGAGCAGATTGTGATTTCCGGCAACACCGCCGCCGTTGAGCGCGGAGCGAAGCTCGCCGACGAGCGGGGAGCGAAACGCGCGAAATTGCTGCCCGTGAGCGCACCCTTCCACTGTTCGCTGATGAAGCCTGCGCAAGACCGCCTGGAAGTGGACTTGAACGCACTGAAGATGCAGCGACCGGTTTATCCCGTGGTCTGCAATGTGGAAGCGTCCTTGGTGAGCGATGAACTGCGGGCGCGCACCACGCTTGTGGGCCAGGTAACTGGCTCGGTGAAGTGGGAGCCGAGCATGCGCCTGCTGATCAGGGAGGGCGTGCATACTTTCGTGGAGATCGGGCCGGGAAAGGTTCTATGCGGCCTGATGCGGCAGATTGACCGGTCGAAAACCTGTTTGAATGTCGGCGACGAAGCGTCCCTGACTAAGGCGCTGGAGCATTTTGGAAGTTAAGTCTTAGCGAAATTCCAGATCGCAGGGCGGCGTGCTGATTGTCTTATCTGTCTTGTCTACATACAGCTGGGCGTGTTGCGCGCGATCGTTCACGATCAGGTCGACGACCACGCCGCTTCCACCGCCCGGACAGTTGCTGGCGCCATAAATCTGATAGTTCTTGACGATGCCCCACTCGCCGCCCGGTCCCCAATCCTGGCGGAACTCGTTCAACGGATACTGTGCGTGATTCTGCGGATGCTGTTTCCAGGCCGGATCGGCAAAGTAGATGCCGTACGCGGTTTCGAAGTCTTGCTTTTGCAACGACAGAAAAGAATTTGTCGGCAACGCGTTTCTCGGGCCAGAAGCGATTGAACCAGCCCACCAGCGCCAAAATCAGAACCAGAACGATCGCCGAAATAATCCGGACTCGTTTCTTCCGCTCTTTTTCGGGATGGTACTCTTTCGCGTCCAGTAGCGTCATCACTCTCTAGAATACCGGACATCTGTGACAAGTCAAAGGTTCCCAAACTCATTCACCGCCGAGAACGCCGAAGACGCCGAGAAAATCAAGGCCTGCTCGATTCAATGTCTTTTATGAATTTCTCTGCGCTCTCGGCGTACTCGGCGGTGGATGTCTTACAGCGTGCGCTTGAACAGCGGAATCGCGATCCCCAGGGTAATGGCGGCGAAGATCGTAAGGTACAGCATGTCGCCCCAGACCGCCGACAGGTTCGTCTCTTTCAGCAGCAGACACTTGAAGCCGTCGACCGCGTAGGTGAAGGGATCAACCCTGGCAATCGCCCGCAACCACGGCGGAAACGCCTGAACGGGATAGACCGAACCGCTGGGAAAAAACAGCAGCGTATTCAGAATTCCGAACATGGCTCGCGGCACCAGCGGGTCTTCGATGCTCACCATCAGCAGAAACATCATGGTGTTGAAAGCCAGCGCAGTCAGCACGATCATGATCAGCAGGCCGATCATGGTGAGCGGATTGAAGATCGTGCTCACTCCGGCAATCAGCGATCCAATCACGGTAATGATCACGCCCGTCATCACCGCCTTGATTGCGCCCGCCAGGTTGAGTCCAAGCACCAGTTCGAGCTTGGTGATCGGCGTGACCAGATAGCCTTCATGCACGCCGCGCGCCTTGTCGTCGATGTACAGCATTCCGCCGCCGATCATCACTGACACGAACATGGCCAGTACCAGCGATCCCGGAAGCAGATATTTCATGTATTCGATGTAGGGATAAAGCTCGACAATGTCGAGTGCGGTCTGCTGCAGGATGCGGGGCTCGAACCGTAGGCTGATTCAGAGCGTTGGTCAGGTCGGTCAACTCCGTTTCGATGGCGGAACTCATGAAGTTGTCGCTGTTATCCACGACCACCGCAATGCGCGGATGATTTTCTTCGTACACTCGCCGCGAAAACTGCGGTGGGATGATCACTGCGCCATCCAGCTTGCCGTTACGCACATCTTCCACGGCCTGCTTCTCGCTGTCGTAATTGACCGGGACGAAGGTTCGAATGTTGACGCGTACGGAATCGAAGGCCTCGCGAATCCGCAGCGCCTGCGGTGCCTCCGTCCTGATCGACAATAGCAAGCCGGGCATCGCGAATCTTTCCGCCAAACGCGTTGCCCAGGATGATGAGCTGCACCAGCGGGAAAATCATGGACGCCAGCATCAGCGCCGGTGAACGGAAGAACTTGCGCATTTCGCGCTCGACAATCGCCATCATTCGATTCATAAAATCCAACCCGAGCGGTTCACGGCTGCAACCCCGGCCGCTGCGGCATCACGAAGGCGTACGCTTTCTGCAGTTCGTCGCGGAGCTGCCTGCCGGTGTAATGAACGAATACATCGTCCAGCGTGGTGTTCTGTACCGAAAGCGACTTCACCGCGACGCCAGCTTCGACAGCCATCTCGACGAGTTCCGTGGTGGTTCGTGATCCGTTGCCGGTGAGGATTCGATACATGCCAGCGCCTTCGTGCTGCACGGACGTGACGTCGTCCATGGTGTGCAGGCGTTGCTCCCAATCCTCCGGGGGATTCTCGAACTGCGCTTCAATCACGTTCGATCCCGGAACGCTCGCCTTCAGCGCCATCGGCGTATCCAGCGCGACGAGCTTGCCGTGATCCACGATGGCGATGCGATCGCAGAGCCGGTCGGCTTCGTCCATGTAATGCGTGGTGATCAGGATGGTGAGCTGCCGCTGGCTCTTGATGTTGCCCAGCATCTCCCATACCGCCACGCGCGAGACCGGGTCCAGTCCGGTGGTGGGTTCGTCGAGGAAAAAGATTTTGGGATGATGCACCAGCCCGCGCGCAATCTCCAGCCGCCGCCGCATGCCGCCGGAGAGCGTCTTGGTCTGCGCATCGCGCCACTTGGTTAGATCCACCAGTCCCAGCAACTCCTCGATCGAGCGCTTTCTCTCTTTTGCCGGCACGTCGTACAGCTTGGCGTAGATGTTCAGATTTTCTTCCACCGTAAGATCAAGATCGCTGGTCAGCGCCTGCGGGATCACGCCAATCGTTCGCCGCACCGCATCCGGATCTTTTGCCACATCGTGTCCGAGAATGGTCGCCTTACCCGCAGTGATTGGAATGAGCGTGGTCATCATGCGGATCAGCGTCGACTTCCCCGCTCCGTTCGGTCCCAGCAGACCCGAAGATTTCGCCTTCGTTGACGTTGAACGAAACATCGTCGACGGCGGTGAAGTCGCCGTACTTCTTGACGATGTGCTCGACTGCGATGGCGTAGGTTTCCGGCATTATTGCTGCCCCGCTGCCGCCGCGCTCTGCGGATTGCTGCCTTTCAACTGGTCCGGCGAGACCAGAACCTCGACCGTCATCCCGGGCACAAACGCGCCTTTGGGATTGTCCAATCGAACTTTCAAGAACGATGGTCCTGATATCGCGTTTACGCCGGCTCACATCACGCTGCGTGGCGAAGTCACCTTCCACTCCTTTGAAGAACACTTTGCCGCTGGTGATCGTCCCGCCGGGCAGACGGATGCGCAGCACATCGCCGTAGCCGATGTGGTCGGCGTAGGTTTCCGGGATCGCAACCCGCGCCCAGGTGTCAGTCAGATCGACGATGGTCACAATAGGCGCGCCGATGTTGACTACTTCTCCCTGCCGCGCCGCGCGCACCGAAACTGTGCCGGTCACGGGCGCATAAACATTGGTGTAGCCGAGCCGTACCGCGGCCTGATTTTTCTGCGCGATGGCGTTCTTGAGATCAGCCTCGGTCGATCGCACCGTGCTCTTCGCCGCATTCGCTTGCTGCGTGCGCGCGATGGCGGAGTTCAAGTCGGCTTCCGCAGCTTTCACCATCTCCTGCTGGGCTTGCACGGTCGCTTGTGCGGCCTGCAGGTTGGTTTCGGCCTGCACGCGATCCTGATCCGAAGCGACACCGACCTTGGCCAGTTCGATGGTGCGCCGGCTGTCGCTCTCGGTGCGATCCAGCGTAGCCTTCGCCTGCAAGAGCTGCGCCCTGGCGGAAGAGAGCTTGGCCTGCGCATTGGCCACGTCGCTCGAAGTGGAACCCGAAGTGGATTCCTCCGTGTGCTGCATCTCAGAAACCTTGTGCTGCACGCTCGCGATGTTCGCGGCCGCTGCGGCTTCCTGCGTCTGCAGCTCAGAAGGATCGAGCACGGCGATCAGGTCGCCGGCCTTTACCGGCGTGCCTTCGTCCACCAGCAGCTTCTGGATGCGGCCTTCCACCTGCGCGCTGACGATCACCTGGTTCGCAGTCGACGGTGCCGATCAGCACCAGGTCTTTGGAATGGTCGACGGAAAAGCCATAGTAAATCGCGGCGATCACGAAGATGATGCCGAGAAGAATGAAGAATCGGTTACGAGCACTCATTTGCGTGACTCCTGACTGCGGCGACGCCTGGCGCGGGGTTGAAACAACGCGGCGGAAATAAAATCGAGAACCGCAGCCCGCCGCTCGGCAATCCGTCTGCGGCGTAAGCGGATTGAAATGCACGATCCGCTGCATGACCGGGGCGCTGCTGAAATAGAAAACGATCATCGCGACCATGGAGGGAACGAAGTGCGCCGGGTCGACCTTGCGAAATTCGCCTTCCGCAATTCCTTTGTGCAACAACTCGCCTACCCTGCGGTAGATCGGCTGGAAGTAAGTCTTAACCAGTCTGTCGATGTGCTCCGAGTGGCCTTCGCGAGCCCGCATCATTTCGCGCTGCATCAGCTTGGGATAAATCTGGTTCGAGGCGATGAAATCGAAATATGCGCCCACGTAGGCCATGATCTTCTCGCGTGGCGGGAGAATCGCTGTCGAGCACCTGGAAAACTCTTGACTTCATCCCGGAAAAGGCATCGTCGAGCACTGCGCCGTACAGCGTTTCCTTGTCCTTAAAGTAGTAATAGAGCAGAGCCTTGTTGACTCGCGCCTCGCGCGCGATGGCGTCCGTGCGGGCTCCGGCAATGCCAAGCTCGGCAAACTCCTTCGCCGCCGCCTGCAGAATGGCGGCGCGGCTCTCCTCCGGCTGCCCGCGGGAACCCATGCGGGGAGGGTGCTGGCGATGACGGAAGAGTTGAGCCATGACTAATTAACCAGTTAGTTAGATTGTACGCCAAGAAATGGGAATCGCCAACTGTGTCGGAAAGGGCGAGCGCGCGGCTATCTGGCGCCGCCGGCGATCGACGGCACCAGCAGCACTTCATCCCCGTCGGTGAAGATGTAAGCCGGCCCGCCCAGAAAGCGGATGTCTTCCTCATTCACGTAAATATTGAGGAAGCGTCGCACGTGTCCGGCTTCGTCGCGCAGGTGAGGCTTCAGTTCCGGAAACTTCTCGTCGAGGACGGAGAACAGCTCTCCCAGGTTCGTGGCCGCACACGCGATCGAGCCTACGCCCGCCGTGTGCCGCCGCAGAGCGGTTGGAATTTGCACCGTGATCGCCATCTTAGGCCTCCGTTCCTAAACGCCCACCGCGGCCGCTACTTCTTTTGCGACCTCAACGGTGTCCAGTGTTTCCTGCAGATACTTCTCGAATTCCGCCAGCTTGGGCGCGATCGGCCGCTCGATCTCATAGACGCCGGCCAGCACATCGGTCGTCTTCAATCCGTTTCCGGTGATGCACAGCACCGTCGTTTCCTCGGGCAGGATGCGATCCTGGCGATAGAGCTTGCCCGCTGTGCCCACGGTCACGCCGCCGGCGGTTTCAGTGAAGATGCCTTCGGTTTCGGCCAGCAGACGAATCGAATCGATCACTTCGGGATCGCTCACGTCCTCGCTCCATCCGCCGCTGTGCTTGATGGTCTTGATGGCATAGTGCCCGTCGGCGGGATTGCCGATGGCGAGCGAACGCGCGATGGTCGCCGGCTTCTGCGGATCGATCTCCGCGCTGCCGGTCTTCACCGCAGTCGAAATCGGAGAGCATCCGGTAGCCTGCGCGCCGAAGAACTTCACCGGCTTCTCCTCGACCAACCCGAGCTTGATCAGTTCGTCGAACGCCTTCTTGATCTTGGTAATCAGCGACCCGCCAGCCATGGGAACGACCACGTTGTCGGGCAGGCGCCAGCCCAGTTGCTCGGCGATTTCAAAGCCCACGGTCTTCGATCCCTCGGCGTAGTAAGGCCGCAGGTTCACGTTGACGAATCCCCAGCGGCGCTCTTCGGCAATCTGCGAGCACAGGCGGTTCACCTGGTCGTAGTTGCCCGCGATGCGCACCACGTTCGCGCCGAAGACTTGTGTGCCCAGAATCTTTGCCGGCTCGAGATCGGATGGAATGAAGATCCAGGCCTTCAGGCCCAGTCGCGCCGCATGCGCTGCCACGGCATTGGCCAGGTTTCCGGTGGAAGAACACGCCACGGTATCGAAGCCGAAGGCCTGCGCCTGAGCCAGCGCCACGGCCACAACGCGGTCCTTGAAACTCAGCGTGGGCAGGCAGACGGCGTCGTTCTTGAGGTAAAGATTCTCGCGCGGCGGTCTTCGCATCGTTCGCGGTGTCGGCAAGCCGCTGTGGCCAGACGCGGCGCCTGAAACAGAGGCGTGAACCCGACCGGCAGCCGCGGCTCAAAGCCCGCCGGCAGCGGCAGCAATTCGGCATAGCGCCACATGTTCGGCGGCCGCTGCGCGATGCGCTCGCGGCTGAAGGTTCCCTGGGCAATCGAAGCCCGGATCGTGTCGTAGTCGTAGGTGATTTCCAGAGGAGAGAAACACTCGTCGCAGATGGAGCGGGGCTGGTTTCCCCAGCTTCGGCCGCATTCCCGGCAGCGCAGTTCGTATTGAGCTTGACCGTCGTAGTTCGACATCGGGCTACTCGCTTTCTTTATCTCTTACAGCAGCGAATAGCTGAGGACGAGCCGGGAAAAGAGTCCCAAAATACAAAGGCCTCTTTTCCAGGAAATAAGGAAAAGAGGTATCGGAATGCAAATAGAAATGAAGCTCGCATCCGAATCTCATGTTCCCCGTTTCCGGGCGGGAGTTGGCACCTGGCGGTCAGGATATATGATCCAGATCCGGTTGCCGTGGCGTCACAGGGCTCGTCCCTCAGCCACTCTGCATGAAATTCAGGTCTGCCCCGAAAGGCAAACTTGTCTCCGTAATGCTACAACTCGGGATGTGGTTCGTCAACCGGCAATTTGATCCTGCGATAGTCTCAGCCACATGCGCCCGCTACTTGCGGTCGCGGAGCGCCATTTCCCGGGCCAATTCTTCATTCGTCGCCTTCAGCCGCCGCACCAGAACCAGCGCCAGCGACCGGTAGAAGCGGGAGGCAAGCCCGGGGAATGCTTCCAGAATCTCCCGCAACGCGTGCGCCTTAATTTCTTCGACCTCGACCTCTTCATCTTTTGCAACCACGGCTGCGGTAGCCTTGCCCTGTTCCAGAAAGGCCATGTCGCCGCAGATGTCCTCTGGCCCCAGCCCGGCCACGATCGCCCTGGAACCGGTCCCGGCCAGTTCCACGGATGCCTCCCCTCGGCGGATTATGAAAATGCTGCCACCCCAATCTCCCTGCCGGATTATCGCTTCTCCCAGCTTGAAGGTGTGACGCGCTGTTTTCGCTCGAAGCAAGACCCAATCATTCGGGGTGAGATAACGAAGGCGATCGCCAGCCATGCCGACTCCATCGGCAGGAGCTGGCACTATCTGTAGTTACCTGGCACAAGCCCCATAGATCTGCTGAACTTCGCCGCATGAGTTCTGCATGTCCAGTGTACAATTCATGCCGTTCCCAAGAATTAACCCAGCATTTCCTGACGAGGACCCAATCATGAGATCTACTTTCATGGCGCTAGCCGCGGCTTGCATTCTGGCAGTCGTCGCTTCTGCCCAGCAGACCAACGCCCCGCAAACCAGTTCCCCGAAATCTCAAAGTCAAAAGAAGCAGCCGGCCGCGCAGTCGTCCACCGAGCCTGCCGAGAACACGGCCACCAAGTCCGAGACATCCGCCGAGCCGAAGCCTCCGGCGCCTCAAGCGTCCTCCGACAAGGAAAAAGACAAAGACAAAGAGGAGCACTACGACATGACCGAAGTGCCTCCGGTCGCGACCCATCACCAGATCACCGTAGATGGAAAAGCGCTGAAATATACGGCGACCGCAGGACGTCTTCCGATCAAGCGCGGGGACGGCAGGATCGAAGCCGAGATGTTCTACGTCGCCTACACTCTCGAAGGGCAGGAAGCCGCCAAACGCCCACTCACCTTCGCCTTCAACGGTGGCCCGGGTTCGGCCTCGATCTGGTTGCACATGGGAGCGCTCGGGCCCAAGCACGTTGTGCTGCAGCCCGACGGATTCATGCCGCCCGCGCCCTATCACATGGAAGACAATCCCTACACCCTGCTCGACAAGAGCGATCTGGTGCTGATCGATGCCATCGGCACCGGATTCAGCCGCGCCGAAGATTCCGAGATGTTCAAGAAATTCTGGGGGGTCAAGGGAGACATCGAAGCTTTCAGTGAATTCATTCGCCTCTATATCACCCGCAACGAACGCTGGTCGTCGCCGCTGTTCATTCTCGGAGAAAGCTATGGAACCACGCGCGCCGCGGGAATCGCCGGATATCTTGCCGATCGCGGCATCTCCTTCAACGGCATCACGCTGCTCTCGAGTGTGCTGAACTTCGAAACGCTCGAAGAGACCAACACCAACGACCAGCCTTACATTTTTCTGATTCCGTCATTCACCATGATCGCCGCCTATCACCACAAACTCGCGCCCGACCTGGCACAGGACCTCAACCGCGCCCGGCAGGAATCGGAACAGTGGGCCTTCGGCGATTACGCCCAGGCCTTGGCCAAGGGCGACGCACTCACTCCGCAAGAGCGCGAGAAAATCATCGAGCAGCTAGCCCACTATACCGGTCTGACCAAAGAGGTCGTTGACGAAGCCAATTTGCGCATCAATGTCCGCAAGTTCACCCACTATCTGCTGATCGACCAGAAACTCCGCGTCGGGCGCCTCGATGGACGCTACACTGGTCCCGATCCCAGCGGCCTGCTCGACACTCCGTTCTACGATCCGACGGGCTCCGCTACTCAACCGCCCTACACCTCCGTGTTCAACAACTACGTGCGCACCGAACTCGGATACAAAACCGACATGCCCTACTATGTGCGGGCGCAGGACATCGGCTTCGACAAATGGGATTGGGGATCGGCCATCGGCGGCTTCCCCGACACGGCGTCGGCCATGCGGCAAGCCATTGTGAAGAATCCGTATCTGAAGATTCTGGTGATGGAAGGCTACTACGACCTGGCCACGCCCTATTTCGCGGCGAACTACGCGATTCAGCACCTCGACCTGCCCCAGAAGTATCGCGACAATATTTCGTACGCCACTTACGACGCG
This sequence comes from uncultured Acidobacteriaceae bacterium, assembly GCA_963770235.1. Classification (GTDB taxonomy): domain Bacteria; phylum Acidobacteriota; class Terriglobia; order Terriglobales; family Acidobacteriaceae; genus Sulfotelmatobacter. The sequence continues at coordinate 174,050 of CAVYOW010000016.1, forward strand.
GGGCACATGGTCTATCTGCCGACGGAAGGACTGAAAAAAATGAAGGCCGATCAGGCAAGCTTCATGGTGAAGGCGGGAGCTCCGTAGCCATAACAAAACTGTGTCATCCTGAGCGGAGGTCGTGGTTCGCGAACGCGAACCACAACCGCAGTCGAAGGACTCCTTGCACTCTTACACCACCGGAGGCCATGCGAGGCGTTCCCAACGCTCTCCGCACGCGACTGCGATCTCATCGCCAGTACTGATTTTTCTTCTTGTCCGCGTGCCGCTCCAGGCCCAAGCTGGATCAGCCGGTCGATCAGGTCCGGATAATCCAGTCCCGACGCCGCCCACAGCTTGGGATACATGCTGATCGCCGTGAATCCCGGCATGGTATTGATCTCGTTCAAATAAATCTTCCGCGACTTTCCGACCGATTTCCCGAGAACCAGGTTCCATCAGAAAATCCACGCGCGCCAGGCCCGGAGCAATCCACGGCTTTAAACGACCGCACCGCCAGTTCCTGAACTTTCTTCGTTTCCGCCTTCGTGAGCTTCGCCGGAATAATCAGTTCCGAGCCTTCGTCGAGATACTTGGCGTTGTAGTCGTAGAACTCTTTGACCGGAACAATTTCACCGGGGACCGAGGCGACCGGTTCGTCATTGCCCAGCACCGAGCACTCGATCTCGCGCGCTTTGTTTTTCTTCCCGCCGACGCCCTGCTCGATGACGATCTTGCGGTCGAACTTCGCCGCTTCCTCAATGGCAGGCCCAAGTTCCTTGCGGTCGTGCGCCTTGCTGATTCCCACCGACGATCCCAGGTTCGCGGGCTTCACAAACACGGGATACTTCAGCTTGCTCTCGACAAACTTCTGAACTTTCTTCGGCTCTTTCTCCCAGGCGCTGCGCAGAATCGTGACGTGCTTCACGATGGGCAGTCCCGCGGCAGCTGAACAACGACTTCATAATGTCTTTGTCCATGCCCGCAGCCGAGCCCAGCACGCCCGCGCCCACATAAGCGATGTCAGCCAGTTCGAGCAGTCCCTGAATCGTTCCGTCTTCGCCGAAGGTTCCATGCAGCACAGGAAAGATCACATCGACATTGATGGCACGGTCGCTGGCGCGCCGCGTGAGCGCTCATCGGTCTGAAAGGGGACGAGGCCGCTCTGCCGATGCACGGGCTCCGGCGGCACCACCACCGACTCTCCCCGCGCCAGCACCGCCGCAGCCGGAGTAGTTTCAGGATCGCCGGCACGCAGTTGGCGCGGCTCGAGCACCAGCTTGCCCTGCAGCAGGTTCTCGGCGTGCTCCGCCGTAAGCCAGCGGCCATCTTTGGTGATGCCGATGGGCACCACCTCGTACTTGTCTTTATCGATCGCGTTGAGAACCGAAGCGGCCGAGAGCAGAGACACTTCATGCTCTCCGCTGCGCCCGCCGAAAAGAATGCCGACTCGAAGCTTCTTCATAAGCTCTTACAGTATCTTCTTCCCAAACGCCGACAGCGCCAGCTCCACCGCCAGGTCGGCGGTCCGGTTGTGCTCGTCGATCACGGGATTCACTTCGACGATCTCGAAACTCACCATGCGCCCGTGGTCGGCAATGATTTCCATCGCCAGGTGAGCCTCGCGATAAGTAGCGCCGCCGCGCACCGGAGTGCCCACGCCCGGCGCGTCTTCGGGATCGATCCAGTCCATGTCGAGCGAAATATGATAGCCGGCGGTCCCGCGCCCGGCCATGCGCAACGCTTCTTCCATCACGGTCCGCATGCCACGCTCGTCGATGTCGCGCATGGTAAAGACCCCGATGCCGGCGCGGCGCACATTTTCTTTCTCAATCGCGTCAATGTCGCGCACTCCCACCAGCACGCAGTTCTCCGGCTTCACCTTGGGAGAAAAGTCGAAGATGTTCTGCAGTTCCGCCGGACCCAGCCCCATGAGCGCGGCCAGCGGCATCCCATGCACATTGCCGCTCGGCGACGATTCGGGCGTGTTGATGTCGGTGTGCGCGTCGATCCAGATGAGCCCGATCCGCTGGTTCTGCCGCCGATAAAATTCCGCCACTCCCGATACCGTGCCCGCAGCCATCGAATGATCTCCGCCCAGCGCCAGCGGAATTTTCCCCGCTTCGAGCGTCTTGAGCACCAGTTCCGCATGCTTGGTGCAGGTCGCAGTGATTTCCTTCAAATACTTGGCATGGGTGTCGCCTTCTTTTTTCTGCTCCGGGATGGCCACGGCAACGTTGCCGCCGTCCTCAACCTCATGCCCCAGAGCCTCGAGCCGCGCCTCGAGCCCGGCCACGCGGACGGCCGAAGGCCCCATATCGACGCCGCGCCGCGACTGGCCCAGATCGAGCGGTACGCCGATCACGCGAATCTTCTTGGGAGCAATGGTTGTGGGGCTGTTGGTAGTCATAGGATTTTGCGATTAAGCGATCGGGTGATTTGGCGATTAACAACCGAAGCTGGAAACTGCTGTAATCAAATCGCCCAATCGCGCAATCGCCCAATGACTCAATTCTTACGGGTACAGCCGATGCAGCATCCGCGGGAACGGAATCGTCTCCCGCACATGTTCAAGCCCGCAGATCCAGGCCACGGCCCGTTCAATGCCCATGCCGAAGCCGCCGTGCGGCACGCTGCCGTACTTGCGCAGATCGAGATACCACTTGAACGCTTCTTCCGGCAATCCGTGCTCGTGAATGCGCTGCACCAGCAATTCGTGCGACGCCATGCGCTGCGAGCCGCCAATGATTTCGCCGTAACCTTCCGGCGCCAGCACATCAACGCACAAAGCCAACTCAGGCCGCTGCGGATCCGGTTCCATGTAGAAGGCCTTCACCTTCGCCGGATAGCGATGCACCATCACCGGCTTGTCGAACTGCGCCGAAAGATAAGTCTCGTCGGGCGACCCCAGGTCGCCGCCCCATTCGAACTTCGTTTCCAGCGCGCCCTTGGCATGGCCTTCCTGCAGATTCTTCACGGCATCGTCGTAACTGATCCGCGGAAAAGGCGGCTCAATCTTTTCGAGTTTGGAAATGTCGCGCCCAATCGCCTGCAGGTCCACGCGCCGCCGCTCCAGGCAGCGCTTCACGACGAAAGCTGATCAGCCCTTCGGCCAGATCCATCAGGTCGTCAAGTTCGGCATAGGCAACTTCCGGTTCAACCATCCAGAACTCGGTGAGGTGACGTCGCGTCTTCGATTTCTCCGCGCGAAATGTTGGACCAAACGAATACACCTTGCCCAGCGCCATCGCCGTAGCTTCGATGTAAAGCTGGCCGGACTGCGTGAGGTATGCCTGCTCCTCAAAATAATCGACGGGGAAAAGCGTGCTCGTGCCTTCGCAAGCCGCCGGAGTAAGAATCGGCGGATCAGTAAGCGTGAAGCCGCGCTCGTCGAAGAAATCGCGCACCGCTTTAATAATTTCCGCCCGCACCCGCAGAATCGAAGCCTGCCGCTGCGACCGCACCCACAGGTGCCGGTGCTCCATCAGGAATTCCACACCATGCTCTTTCGGCGTGATGGGATAGGGATCAGACTCCGGCACGCGCTGCACCACCTGCACATTCACCACATCGAGTTCGTAGCCGCCGGGCGCGCGCTTATCGGCGCGAACCTTGCCTTCGACGATCACGCTCGACTCCTGCGTCAGCGTCTTGATCGCCTCGAACACTTCCGGCGTGACCGCATTCTTCGGCACCACGCCCTGAATCACGCCCGAGCCGTCGCGAAACTGCGGAAACAGCAGCTTCCCGCTCTCGCGCAGGTTATAAAGCCAGCCCCGAAGCGTAACCGACTGCCCTTCGTGCTTCCCGATTTCCGCAATAGTAGTTACAGGCGAAGACATAATATTGGAAAACCAATTTACCGCCGAGCACGCCGAGAGCGCTGAGTGAACAAACGTTCTTTGACCGTCCTCGCTCGGCGTTCTCCGCGTTCTCGGCGGTGAAAAGCTCTTACGCCGTCTCCAGCTTCTCGAACGTCGCTCCGAACTTCTCCAGCGGATTCACTTTCTCGTCGTCCGCCAGTTCCAGCATCAGGGGCGGCGTTTGCGGCGCGGAGCGCAGCAGTTCCATCGCTTCCTTCCAGTCGATCGTTCCCTGTCCCGGCCACAGGTGCGAATCGTGGAGTTTGGCATTGTCGTGAACATGCGTCGAGCAAACCTGCTGTCCGCACAATCTCGAAGGCCTCGCGCACCGAACCCATCATGTGGGCGTGCCCGAAATCGAAGCAGATTCCCACATCGTCAAAGTGGGCGGCATGAATCATCTCCACCAATCTTTCCGGCGTGGAAAGTTCGTTGGGAATGTTTTCCAGCAGAATGCGCACGCCCAGCGGCTTGGCAAACGCCCGCAAGTGCTCGATGGAGGTCATCGCCGATTCGAATTTCTTCTCGCTGAAACTTTCGTTGGGCAGTCCAAGATGCTGCACCAGAAAACGAAACGGAATCTGCTCCGCGATTTCCAGCGCCCGCTTCACCTCATCCATCGCCTCCACCAGCCCGGCGCGGTCGGTGGACGCCAGGTTCACCGGCGGCGCTCCGGCACGGCCCCACTCGTAATCGGCGTAGAGCGGCGAGTGCACGGAATTCAGCGGAACCCCGCTCCCGCGAAACCATTCGGCAATCTCTTTGACGTGAGCCTTGCGGTTGGCATAGTCGAGATGCTGCCGCGCCGCGAAAATCTCGATCGCCTGCACTCCGCTGCGAGCCAGCCCATCCAGAATTCCCGGATGCAGCCGCTCCTTCACGTACAAGTACGTTGAAACGGCTCTCAGCATCAGTACCCCACTGCCTTTCCGTTGTTCCGGTCGTCGCTGGCTCCCAGCCGCTCGCCGGTCTTCGGGTCGATGGCGATGCACTCCGCATCGCTCCAGTAAGGAAACACAAACTGCCCCGTAGCGCAGCCCGATCTGCACGTTGTATCCCATCTTCTGCAGCGCTTGCACCGTATCCGGCGAAAACCATTGCTCCACGTTCAACACGTCCGGCATCCACTGGTGGTGAAAACGGGGAGCATCCACCGCTTCCTGAATATTCATCCCGTAATCAATCACGCCCATCAGAACATTCGCCACCGTCGTGATGATCTTCGAACTGCCCGGCGATCCCAGCACCAGAAACGGTTTGCCGTCATGCACCACGATGGTCGGCGTCATCGACGACAGCGGCCGCTTTCCCGGCCCGATGGCATTCGCCGTACCCTGAATCAATCCGTCGGAATTCGGCACGCCCGGTTTGGTGGAGAAGTCATCCATCTCGTCGTTCAACAGAAATCCCAGGCCCTCGGCCGTGACCCGCGACTCCGAACCAGCCATTGAGGGTCGTGGTCACGGCGACCGCGTTTCCGTCCGCATCCACGACGGAATAGTGCGTGGTGTTGGGCGACTCGTGATTCGCCGAAGGCTGGGGATGGGCAGCAGCATACTGCTCAAGCTCGCTGAAAATCGCGGGCCGCTTCAACTCTTTGCTGGGGCTGGCGTGGTCCGCATCAATCGACTCCCGCCAGGCGGCTCCATATTTCTTGTCGATGAGTTGCGCCACGGGAATCTTCGAGAAATCCGGATCTCCCATGAATTCCGCCCGATCGAAAAACGCCCGCCGGAACGCCTCAGTCGTGTAATGAATGGACTGCGCCGACCGATCTCCCATCTTGGCGAGATCGTATCCTTCCAGAATGTTCAGCGATTCGATCAGAACCGTTCCGCCGGAAGACGGCGGCGGCGCGCTGATGATTTCGTACCCGCGATAGGTCCCACGCACCGGTTCGCGTTCTTTCACTTCATAGTGCGCCAGATCGTCGGCGGTGATCAGCCCTCCGCCTTTCTGCATCGCCGCCGCCAGTTCCTGCGCCAGCGCGCCGTGATAAAAGTCATCAGGCTTCGCCGCAATCCGCTCCAGAGTCCGCGCCAAATCAGGCTGGCGGAAAATCTCTCCCGGCTGGTAGTAGTTGCCGTCGCGCTGGAAGATGCGCCGCGACTCGGCGAACTTGCTCAGATATTTATCACGTTGAAAATCGCGCGCCTCTTCCCAGCTCAGCGCATAACCCTCGCGCGCCAGCCGGATCGCCGGAGCCATCACCTGCTGCAGCGTCAGCTTGCCGTATTTCTGCTCGGCGTAAACCATGCCCGCAACCGATCCCGGCACGCCGATCGACTTGTATCCAATCTCGCTCGCGCCTTCGATCACGTTGCCCTGCGCATCCAGATACATGTCCGGCTTCGCCGCCGCCGGAGCCTTCTCGCGATAGTCGACGAAATGCACTTTGCCGTCGGCCATGCGAATCAGCATGAATCCGCCGCCGCCCAGATTTCCCGCCGCCGGATGCACCACCGCCAGCGCGAATCCCGTAGCCACGGCCGCATCCACCGCGTTGCCGCCGGCCTGCATGATCTCGACTCCGGCGCGCGACGCCAATTCGTGAACGCTCACCACGATTCCGTGCGGCGCGTGCACCGGCTCGGTAGAGCCGAAGGCGCGGGCTGAGCCGAACACCGCCACGGCCGCCATCAGCAGCAAAATCAATGATTTGTCTCGGAATCGCATGAAGATCGAAGGCGTCCAGGAACGGGCGGACTCTTGAGGCTAGCCGACGGCGGCAAGCAGAGTCAAATCAGGGTTGCTCGTGTGGGGTTCGGGCCGGCCTCGCCCGCCAACTCTATCCACGACCGAGAATCTTATCCGCTCTTAGTCTTCTTCCGACCGCCGACCTTGCCGCCGCCCTTCTTCTTCCCCGACTTTTCCTTCGGAGCCTTCGCCGCCACCATCTCATACGACTGCCGGATCAAATCCTCAAGTTCATCCGCTACGCACGGCATCAAGCCGATCCAGCATCACCCACTTGTACCGCCCGACGTACGGCGCCGGACGAATGTCCTCACGCTCGATCAACTCAGCAAAGGTCTCAGGCGTGCACTTGAAGCAAAATCGCGGATTGTCCAGTCCGACGATCGCAAAAATCTTCCCCCCGATCTTGAAGCAAAGATCGTCGCCCCACTGCAGGTTCTCGGCCGCCCGCGGGAAAGACAGGCAATACTCGCGGATGGAATCGATATTCACGCATTGGCTGAAAGCTGATAGCTGACAGCTGCCGCCTCCTTCACACCTGTTCCCTGGCCTCGCCCAGCGCCACGCTCACATCCATCTTTTTCTTGTTGCGGTAGATCGTAACCTTCACCGTATCCCCGGCCCGGTGGTTATTCATCATCTGCGAAAGGTCCTGCTCGTCTTCGACCTTTTCGCCGTCGATGGCGACGATCAAGTCGCCGCCCAGCATGATGGGGATGTTGCCCAGATAAGCGCGTTCAGTGCCGCCGTGCAGTCCTGCCTGGTCCGCCGAACCGCCGGGAGTGACTTGCACAATCAGCAAGCCGTAGTCCGCAGGCAAGCCCATTTCATCAGCCAGCTCCGCACTGATCGGAATGGTGCGCACGCCGAGAGCTGGACGCCGCACCCGCCCCAACGTCATCAAATCGTTGAGCACAGCCTTGGCAGTATTAATGGGGATGGCGAAGCCCACCCCGGAGTTCTGCCCCACGCTCGAAAGAATCATGGTGTTGATGCCGATCACTTCCCCATGCCAGTTCATCAGCGGACCGCCCGAGTTACCGGGGTTGATAGCTGCATCGGTCTGAATCGCTTCGTCAATGGTCGCGCCATTGGGCTCGCGCACCGGCCGGATCGAGCTTACGATGCCCCGCGTCATAGTCCCCGCCAGCCCGAACGGGTTGCCGATGGCATAAACCTTCTGCCCCACCTGCAGGTTGCGCGAGTCGCCGAGCACCGCGGGAACCAGGTCAGGCGCCTTGATCAGGATTACCGCCAGATCGTGCGCCGGATCGGTGCCCACCACCGTCGCCTTGTACTTCTTGCGGTTGTGCAGCGTGACTTCCACCTGGCGCGCATCGGCGATGACGTGATAGTTGGTCAGGATGTGACCATCTTTGTCGATCACAAAGCCCGATCCCTGGCCCTCCTGCGGCACCAGACCGTAAAAGAAGTCGAAGGTCATGGCACGCGAGGTGACGTTCACTACCGACGGAATATTCTTGCGATAGACGCTGATATTGTTCTGCTCTTCGCTGTCGAGCGCCTCGCCGCCAGAAGCCTCTGTGATCTCCACCTGCGCCGGATGACTGAACCAGCCCACCGGGTTCCCGCCGGTCAGTTTCGCGTTCGAACGCCAGGTGGTGAAGTAGAAGAATGCGCCGGCGATAAGCAGCGTCAATATTGCAGGTCGTATGAGTCTCATAAGTTCAAACCTTCGGGGCCGCGAACCGGATCTGAGGAGAAGGCCCACATTCAATACTACGTTTGATTCTAAACAATGTTCCGTCGTGAGGCACGCGGCAACGACTTGCCTCGATCGGCTTCTGGCTTTCCGACCGGGAAAATACCTTCAATAAAACCCGCTCAGCGTATACTTGGCCGCGAGAAGCAGGCCAATGCCCCAGGCAGCATTGACGCACAGAAAGCGGATCTGTCGCATCCAGGAGTCCGACCGAAAAGGACAATGCCCCGTGCAGGCCTCTTGGACGGTCATTCTGGTCGTAGCCTTCTCGTTTCCTCTGCAGGCTTCCCCGTTTAGCGCCAAGGTCGATCCCGGCGCGGTCGCAGACGTTGCGGTCGGGGCACAATACGACTCGACGCACGTGTACGTCGCCCCGAGCGATCTGGACGCATTCGTGAACAGCTTCGTCGCCACATTCGGCGGCAAGGCCTCCAAACGAATCGTCGTAAACGTCCTGCCGGTGCCGAGTAGCGCCGAGTGGCAATACATATCGACGCCCGTGGGCGCGCTGTCCATCTTCGCGTACCACACGCCGGTGCCGTTTCCGTTTGGGCAGGAGCGCACCGGCTACCTGGTCACCGACATGGACCACGCGATCAAGGCCGCTCGCGCGGCCGGAGCAGAGGTCATCGTCGAGCCGTTCAAGGACCCGATCGGAATTGACGCCGTCATCCAGTTGCCCGGCGGCGTGAAGATGCAGCTGTACTGGCACTTTACGCCACCGCCCAAAAACCCTCCGCTAGAAACCATTCCCGACAACCGAGTCTATGTATCGCGCGACCAGGCCGATAATTTTGTTCGCGGATTCGTGGCCTTGGCCCACGGCCGGGTAGTCGCGGATGACAAGCATGCCGATGGAGGGGAGATCGGACGCCCGGGAGAAACCTACAGGCGCATCCAAATTACGTCGCGGTTCGGCAACGTGCTAGTCCTGGTGACGGATGGTCACCTGCCATATCCGTTCGGCCACGAACTGACCGGATACCAGGTGCAGGATCTCGGTGCGACGCTGGACAAGGCAAAAGCCGCTGGTGCGAAGATCTTGTCGGCACCCTACACGGCAAGCGGCCGAACCACCGCGATCCTGGAATTTCCCGGTGGTTATATAGCCGAAGTACACAGCCTGACCGCGCGGTAGGCCTGTCAATCTGGCGTCCGAGAATCCCCAAGCCCCGTCCTCGGCCACGGCCACATGACGGCCTATCTCCCCATAATGGCCCGGCGCCTGATCGAGCCTGATAGCGCCTCATCGCGCCGCCTCGACCCTTTGGTTGCGCGATGCACAGGGAACTGTGGGAATATAGAGGCGCGCAATGGCCCCTTACCACAAAACGCAGCACGGGCAGATCATTCTTGGCGATTCCCTCGATTACATGGCGACGGTCAAGTCGGGATCTGCTGATCTCATCGTAACCAGCCCCCCTTTCGGCCTTCTCCGAAAGAAAGATTACGGGAACGTTGAGAGCGGCGAGTACATCGAGTGGTTCAAGCCCTTCGGGCAGGAATTCAAACGCATTCTGAAATCCTCCGGCTCCCTCGTAGTCGACATGGGAGGGGCATGGCTTCCCGGACGGCCAACCTGGTCTCTCCACCACTTTAAGCTCTGCAGGGAACTGCCTCGAAAGGGCGCGGCTTCAGCCGCGCCGCTCGGGGACAATAAAGATTGGGGCTTTAGCCCCTGAGGGCGCCCACAGACTGGAGGATGATGCATGAGATGCTGCTGCGAGGAGCCCGGAGCGATTCGCTCCGGGTTAAGGGGTGTCTTGGCCGGACCATCAAGCAACTCGGGGCGACGGATCGTGGAAAGGTGCGATACATGCCGGCGATTCCCATCAGATGAGGCCGCCGCATTGTGGCTTGCGCGGGTAAGAGGCGGAGTAGCTCGCTACGACAAATCAAGGGTAGTATAGAGCCCATGCAAGGAACCGAGGATATCCCGCTCGCGCTCCTGAAAAACCCGTGGGAGTCACAACTTTCAGAACTCCTATCACTGCCGCGGCAAACTCTCCTCCTAGCCTGCCCCTTCATCACTAAGCCCGTGGCTGATTGGGTTTCGCAGCGCCTAAGCGAGAACAAAGGCATACAGCAAGTACAGATCTTATTTCTGACAAACATCCGAATGGAAAGCGTCCTCGCCGGAGTCCTAGAGCTAGAAGGCTTGGCACAACTGGGACGCACGTTCGACCGCCTATGCCTCGTCCATATGCCCTCCCTTCACGCGAAGGTTTACGTAGCCGACGAACAGTACGCGATCATCACATCCGGTAACCTGACCGGCGGGGGACTGAGAGGCAACTACGAGTACGGAGTAGGCATACGGATTCCCGAGCGGGTCAGGGAAATTCGCCGAGACTTTGAAGCATACGCCCGGCTGGGCGCGCCGGTGTCCGTGGAAGAGATAACGTCCCTTGCGCAAGAAGTCGGCGGCTTACGGAAAGAATACAGGGCTCGGCAACGCGAAGTGATCACCGTCGCGGGAAGGAAATTCGCCGGTCAACTTCGCACCGCCCAGGATCGAGTGCTTCGATTCCGTGCGAAAGATAAATCCAATCAGGCAATCTTCTGCAGCACCATAGAGTACCTTCTCTCAAAGGGACCTCTGCGAACCATCGAACTCCATCCGCTAATCCAGCAAATACATCCTGATATTTGCGACGACAGCATCGACCGCGTGATTGATGGCCTGAGCTTCGGAAAGAAATGGAAACACCACGTGCGAACGGCACAGCAGGCTCTCAAACGGGACGGAAGGATCTCGTTCGACGGCGAGAAATGGCATCTACTGCCGACGTGAGAACACCGCCCTGGGCACCGCTCCAACGTGAGGCGCACAGAAACTCTACAACGGGATGGCCATGAAGGATCGGCATCGCCGAGCTCCGAGAGGCCGAAAAGAATGGCCTGAGCTTTTATCGCAAGAGCAACGAGGAAATCGCGATCGGAAATACGCCCCGACATGTTCGTCGCCTATGCCATGAATGCCGCCCTACTGCACCGGTACGGACGGGACGCAAACATACGGAAACTGCTCGATCAAGCGGTGATCGAACGGCCAATACCGCAAAAGGACGTGGAAGATCTTCCGGCCGAGCGTCAGAGAGTGGTGGCCGAAGTCAGCCGATTGAGCAGGGACGCTCGTTTCAAGCAGCGTGTCCTCTTCGCCTACGGAAATCGATGCGCGGTAACCCGCGTGCAGCTTCGATTGGTTGACGCGGCCCATATATTGCCTGTTGGCGCACCTGGAAGCTCAGATGCCGTCACCAATGGCCTGTCGCTTTCGCCCACATATCACCGCGCATATGACGCCGGATTGATCTACCTCGACGAAAACTGCAAAATGCAACTCAACCAGGCTCGGCTACAGGTGCTGCAAGCCCTTAACCTCGCACTGGGAATCGATTCGTTCAGGCAGCCGCTCGGAGACACCATCTTTCTACCGCCTGACCCCAAACAGCGCCCCTCACCCGAGATAATCCGCAAGGCCAATGAATTTCGTCAAATTGCGGCATAGCGCCTACGCGGTCGAAATGGTTTTGCACACCCTCGTTGTGACCTCCGACCTTGCCTCGCAAAATTAAATCAGCGATCATTGTCGAGGCTGTGACGGTCTGCTCCAGAGCAAGTCGTCGCTCTCTAAGTCCTTTGTTGTCTATATTTTGACCTCTAAGTTCTTTGTCATCCGGATTTTGCGGGGAATTTCTCGCTAACGTGATGATTCCATAGAAGGGAGGGGGGAGGGGGATACCCCAGTTTTTTCTTGCAAGGAGCGAATGCGAAGCCGCTCGCGATCGTCGCAGCAAACTTTATTTTCGCGGGGAAACCACAGGCGGACAGACTCACCGCGCCAGAATCCCCGAGCTTCGCTTCAACATCAAAGACCTCGTAACCAGAGGCCTCCATGTCGATTCGACCTGTTAAACGAGTCATCAAATCGAAGCCGACGCTCGAAGGCGCGGGTGTCCATCTTCGCCGCGCTTTCGGCTTTGGAAACACCAAGGAGACTGATCCGTTCCTCCTGCTCGATGATTTCCGCAATGACGTTCCCGAGGATTATCTGGCAGGCTTCCCGTGGCATCCTCACCGCGGTATCGAGACCATCACCTATGTGCTGGCTGGAACCGTCGAACACGGCGACAGCATGGGAAACCGCGGCGCCATCGCCGCCGGCGATGTGCAGTGGATGACGGCAGGCAGCGGCATCATCCATCAGGAGATGCCAAAAGGCGATCAATCGGGACGCATGCACGGCTTTCAGTTGTGGGCAAATCTCCCCGCATCATTGAAAATGACCGCACCGCGATATCAGGAAGTGAAGGCATTGGATATCCCCGAGATCAAGGACGACGACGGCACCCATGTACGAGTCGTCTGCGGAAGTTTCTGGGGGAAGAAGGGTCCGGTGGATGGCATTGCTGCTGACCCCATTTACCTCGATGTGTCTGTTGCTCCGGGCAAGAGAAAGACGTTGCCCGTGGAGACGACTCGCCACGCCTTCGCTTATGTTTTCGGAGGAAGCGGGAAGTTCTGCAACGCATCCGGTCCGCTCGCGGTGCCGACGGAAGCCGTGAAATGGTTGGACACCACACCTCCCGTCGACGCCGACAACCGTTCGCTCATTCTCTTTGACCGCGGCGACGAAGTCAGTGTGCAAGCCGGGGACGACGGTATCCGGTTCCTCCTGGTCTCGGGCAAACCGCTGGAAGAACCGGTCGCGTGGTACGGTCCGATTGTGATGAACACACAGGAACAGCTCCAGCAGGCCTTCAAGGAGCTTGAACAGGGAAACTTTCTGAAGATGCAGTGATCCCGCAAGAGCTTGGCGCTAGCACGGCCGCAACCGCCTACTGCACCGCGCATCTCTGAGGCTTGCCGGAATACGTATAGCAATCAGGCAGGGTGACTCCGGCGCGCTGCAGAGACGCGGGCAACCGCCGGCAAAAGATCTCACCAGTGAACCAACCTGACGGCGACTGCGAGATCAGGGCCGCGCCTTCTCCCTGAAGGTAGTGGCTCGCCTTCAAGTTGTACAGTTTTCCGGAAGTCAGCCTGACTACGAAAGAAACTTCGTCGGCAGCGGGGTAGCGACGCGACGAGTACCAGTCTGCGTGGTTGATGGCGGCGACGATGTCTTCGATCTGCTGCCGGTCGGTCACCGCCCCGGCGCCAATCTCGATCCGTTCCACGGTTCCAGGCTGCAGGTGGGACATGTCGGAGTAAAAACGGAATTTGCTCACAGTGTGTGCGGCCACCACCCCGCTCCATACGAGCACGAAGAGCATTATCCCAAACCGCTCCGAAGTTGTCCGAGTGCGGTCATTCTTATAGAGGACATTGTGCGGCTTTCGGTGCAGGCTACGGATCCAGTCCTGGAAGGTACCGATCAGGAAGAACAATCCCAGGGCAACAAGGAATGCATCCATCAAAATGGCGCCGACGCCGATCATTGCGCTCCATTGTCCCGCGATCTGGAGTGAGGTTGTAGTTACGTTGGTGACAGAAGGACGCCCGCGGCTCAGGATGGAAGGCTTGTTCTTCTCTGGCCGGCAGCCTCGGTATGAAGACTCTCCCAAAGCTGCCGCACCTGCCCGTGCGTCTGTTCGAGCGAGCCGGAGTTGTCGATAACATAGTCGGCGGCTTTCACTTTCTCGGCTTCGGGAAGTTGCGCGGCCATCCGGCGTTCGACTTCCTTGCGCGCGGCCTCCAGCCCCAACTTGTGACGCGTGGCGAAACGAGCGATGCGCTGCTCTTCGCTGCAGGTGACCACGATCAGGCGGTCGAAACGTTTCGCCGCGCCCGCCTCGATAATCAACGCGGCTTCCACGATGGCGACGGCGTGCGGATCCTGGCGTCCCGCTTCCTCCATCCACTCCTCCTGGCTGCGCAGCACTGCGGGATGCACGATGCGGTTCAACTCTTGAATGCGAGATGAGACGGCGGAAGGCGCGGCGGCTGAGCCAAACGCAGCCTCCGCCAGCTTCGAGCGGTTCACGCTGAGGTCGGAATTGAGAATCCCGCCACCGAAATGGCGCACCACCTCGTTGTACACGGGCTGTCCGGGAAGCATCAGTTGGTGGGCAATGCGGTCGGCCTGGACCAGATGCGCGCCGAGGGCGACCAACATCTCTCCGACCGCAGACTTTCCCGACGCAATGCCTCCGGTGAGGCCGACTTTCAGCATAAGCAGTGGCCAGTGGTCAGTGGCCAGTGGTCAGTCAGGGCGGCTTGCATTAGATCGTTGTGGAGCCCGCAAGAGTTTTTCACCGCTCCGCCAACACCGAATGCGGGTCGACTGGCCACTGACCACTGGCCACTGACCACTGCCCTCTTCGCATCTTCGCCGCTTTCACGGTGTTATACATCAGCATCGCGATGGTCAGCGGGCCTACGCCGCCAGGGACAGGCGTGAGCGCTCCCGCCACTTCGGCCACTTCCGGATGCGCATCGCCGACCAGCGTGAATCCTTTCGCGCGGAAAGCCGCTTCCCGCTTGGCGTTGCTGGCCGATCCTCCGGCCAACCCGCCCCCGAAAAGCCGCTGGAATTCCGCAGGGTCCGTCACCTGGTTCATGCCGACATCAATCACAGTTGCGCCGGGCTTCACGAAATCTCGCGTGATCATGCCGGCCCGGCCGATCGCCGCTACCAGAATGTCAGCACGGCGGCAAACTGCCCACAGGTCGCGAGTTTTCGAGTGGCAGACGGTAACCGTGGCATTGGCATTGATCAGCAGCATGGCCGCCGGCTTGCCCACGATGTCGCTGCGCCCAACCACGACCGCTTCCTGCCCGGCAATGGGAATGTTGCTGCGCTTCAGAATCTCGATGATTCCCGCTGGCGTGCACGGGACCAAGCCAAGCCGCTGCGTAGAAAGCAAACCGACGTTGACGGGATGGAATCCGTCGACATCTTTGGCGGGGTCGACCGCCATCAGCACTTTCTTCGAGTCCACCTGCGGGGGCAGCGGCAACTGCACCAGGATGCCGTCAATCTCGTCGCGCCGGTTCAGGTCTTCGACCAAAGCCAGCAAGTTGGCGGTTGTTGCGGTTTCCGGCGGCGTGTGCTGCTCGCTGTAAAGGCCAACCTGTTCGCAGGCCCTGACCTTGCCGCGCACGTAAATCTCCGACGCCGGATTTCGGCCGGCGAGGATAACGGCGAGCCCAGGGCGCACGCCGGCGGCGGCCATGGTTGTCACTTCCGCGGCCACTTCGCCGCGAATGTCGTTTGCGATCTTCGTGCCGTCGAGAATTCTGGCGGGCATAGCGTTCGTTGGGATTCTATCGCAAGCGAGCAGGGCCATCGGAATATTCACCACGGAGGCACTGAGGAAAAAAGAACTCGGGATTCCCCGTGGTTCGTGGCTCCGTGGCTCCGTGGTGAGTTGATTTACAATCACTTGTCATGATTGCCAAGGACTTGCTGGAAATCCTGGTTTGTCCGGCGTGCAAGCAGCCCCTCGAGTACCGGGAGAATCCGGAGACCTTGAAGTGCAAGCAGTGCCGCCGGGTGTATGCGGTGAAAGACGACATCCCGATCATGCTGGTGGATGAGGCAACCATCGAAGCTTAGCCTCGACGCAACAACTCTCCCGTCAGCAACCTGCAGAGTTCGGATGTCGATCCCGAGCGCCCGATCAGGAGCCGCCCTGGTCTGCTTACCGCGCCGTAATTTTCACATTGAGTTCACAGCCCTGACACCTTCCCGCCGGTATCTTTCCCCGAAGACTCGCAAGCCCTCGCGAGACTCGTGACCCGGCAAACTGGCAGAGGCGGACCACGGGTAACCGCTGGGCATTCCCGGAGTGCGTTCCCGGAATGACACTCTCTGTCAGTTTTTGGGACGGCAAATGTTACTAACGAGACTTGGGAGAAGCCGGGAGCTTTGATAGGGTTGCCTGCAACTTCTGATATTCACAGGTGTTAATGAATCTAAGGCCGCCTGCTTTCCGTATATGAAACTAGAGGGCAGGCGCGGCAACCGAATTGCATGCAACTTGCATGGCTGCCGATGAGTCTAATAGGCAAAAGTGGTTCAAAAGGTCGGAGTCGGAGGTGATGACGGCCATGTTTGAAAAAGCGATGAACGAAAGAGCCAATAACGATAAAGACAGATTCACCGCCACTGAATTGGCGGCATTGCGCAGTGATCTGCTGCAGGGCGGCATGATCGATTCTTACGAGGCCGCCGAACTGCTGCAGGTCTTCCTGATGGGCCGCGGCTACGGGGTTTCGCCCAAGGCGGCTCTGGACGCAGCCGGCCGGGTGGAGATGGCCGGGTGCGCCCTGCCTGTGCTGCAATATGAGCTGGAGAACCTGGCGCTGGTGATGTAAGCGCTGCACGCGGCGCGGGCCGGTGAACCCGCGGCGCAAAGTGGGAATGAGACGTTGCAACTGAGACTTTAGGCTCCTGGATGAGACTATGCCAGGGGTAAACGGCACGACAGTGGGCCAGAGATCTCAGGGCGAGCGGCGAGAGCTTCCAGATTTTGACATTCTGGACCGGCCGTCGAAACAAGATTGACCGAACCAGTTCCACAAGAGAAAGCCGGGCCAACCAGCCCGGCTTTGTGGTTTTTTAGGGGCGCAAATCGCTCTAATGTTCCAACTGGAACATTTCACTTTGCAGAAGATTTGAGGCGTAAGTTGTTGACTCCTCGTGTGGACTTTTGGCGGATCAATGGGTTCAAGCGGTTAGGCTGTGGAAGAAATATCTACTTTCGAGGGGGTCTGATGCCTACAAAAGTAGACTTGACTGGTGTGCGGCGCACTTTATCAAGGTTCGTGGCTGCGGGACCAAAGGCAGCTCAGCTTAAGCGAAAGTGATATGGAGATTTAACGCCAACAAGCCCGAGTTTTCACCTTGCACCAAAGGGCATTCTTCGTGTTCCCCAATTGCACTCCCTGATAGCCGTCGAAGTAGACGCACAGCCTCGCATCGTCGTCTTCGGAAAACTTGAATCGGGCCGATTGGATTCGCTTGCCGTCTGATGTGAGTACCACAAGATGATTTGCTTGTAGGTCTAAGCTATCAATCAGTACTGCCTCCTTATGAGGCCAGCGGATCGATTGTCCCTTATCGATACGCACCGTGAGCGTATCTGGGTTGAACTCGCCGCCGGGCGAAATTTTGGTTGGCGGCTCAGGGGAATTGGGCAGGACGCAGATGCTACCACTCTTGCCATTCGCCTCGATTGAAGGCGTTTGTGCCGCAACATTACTGGAAAAAGACAATCCGACGAAAATAACCGAAATGGGCGTGGCAAGTTTCAGGGCTTTCATATCAGCACTCTACGCGGAGAAGGACAGGATTTGAAGATGACTGCTGTAAGCAGGCGTTAGCACTCGTTGAGGATCGGCTGACCCTCTGTGCGCCTATCAAAATCAGAATCTTACTTCTTCTTTGCTGCTGCCGCCGCTGCGGCTCTGGTGGCGCGTTCCTGCAGGGCCAGGGTTACTACCTGCATCATGTCGTCCTGGGGGGCGGGCTTGCCGGTCCAGATCTCGAACTGGCGGGCGGCCTGGTGGACGAACATTTCGATGCCGGGGATGATCTGCGCGCCTCGCTGTTTTGCCAGTTGCAGCAGGCGGGTTTCGGGGGGATCGTAAATCATGTCGAAAACGTAGCGCGCGTTGATTTCTTTTTCCTGTAGAGGAGTCTCGCGGCTGTTGCCCATGCCGACCGGGGTGGCGTTGATGATCACGTCGAAGGCGTACTTCTTGAGGTCGGCGCGTTTTATCGAACGCGCGTGGGCGCGGCGGGCAAGTTTTTGCGCCGGGGCGGCGCTGCGGTTCAGAATGAAGACTTCGGCTCCGCGTTCCTTCAGGCCGAAGACTGCGGCGCGGGCCGCGCCTCCTGCGCCCAGCACCAGGATTTTCGCGTCCTGCAGCGTGCTCAGGCGGCGTTCCAGGGGGCGTACTACTCCGGAAGTGTCGGTGTTGAAGCCGTAGAGTTTGCCGTCCTGGGCGCGGACTACCGTGTTGCAGGCGCCGATCTTGGTGGTGTGAGAGTCGGTGTTGTCGAGGTGCGGAAGGATGGCTTCCTTGTACGGCATGGTGATGCTGAGGCCGTGGATGGGAATCTCGCGCACGCAGTTCAGCAGGTCTTTGAGAGTCTTGGCGTGCAGGGCGAGATAGACGGCGTTGACGTTCTCGCGCCGGAAGGCTGCATTCATGATGGCGGGCGAGAGCGAGTGGGCGACGGGATCTCCGGCCACGCCGTAGACGCGGGTGGCGGCGTCGACCTGTTCAATGCGGTAAACACTGCGCAGTTCCTGCGCAGTGGCCTGTCCGGGAGCGGTTTCTTCTCCGGCGCTGACGGCGGCAAAGGTGAACACGCTGCCGGCGCGGACTCCGAGCACGCGGCTGATGATGCCTTGTTCGCCCATGCAGAGGCCGACCAGAGAATGGTTGTCGCCTTCGCGCTCCAGAAACTGGATCATGGCAACGTTGTCGGAGAGAGTGGCAGCGGTGCTGACCACTTTGTAGAAGTCGGCAGGGAAGGCGCGCATCTTTTCCAGAGTTTCGTCGAGCTTCTTGGTGCCCCGGAAGTCGTGGAAGGAAAGAATGAGAGCGGAGCGGCCACGCAGCTTCTGCAGTTGGGCCGGTTTACACTTTAGTGCAGTTTGAATTTCGACATCAACCAGTTGGCAGCCGATGGCCGAGGCCTTGGCCAGGATATCGAGCTGAGAAGCAATGGAACCGCGGAATCGGCCTCCACTGGCCACGCGGCGGCAGGTGGCGATCACCACCGTACCGGGATGGGTGTCGATGAAATGCTTGACCTTGGGAAGCGCCAGACCGGGCTTTGAAATGTAGTCCAACCTGAACTCCAGGAAGGAGTTATCGCGAATCAGGGCCTCGGCCTTCTCGACCAGTTCGGCGGGATCGGGGGCGGTGACCGCGACACAGACCCGCGGCATGCGCAGAGGCAGCAGGCGGGGCGGGTAACTCCTGGCAGCAGAAATCATCTTGAAGTGATAGGTTCGGCGCGAATCTTACAGGGGCTTAATTCCAGATGCAACAAAGTATTCACAAATTACGCGAAAAACCCGTTTCCACGAACTGGCTTACACCCTCGTAACCTTGACCCCCTCTTACCCCCTTGTTACCTTCCTGTTGAAGCCTAGCTTCCGTGGCATTTTGCTGGAGAGGAGGCGGCGTGTGTCTCTTCTCGGAGGTAACATGAAGAAAATAGGACTGTTAGTACTGTTGGTCGCGAGCGCGGCGTGGGCCCAATCGGCGACCGATGGGGCGCCGGCAAGCCCGACCACCCCGGATGGAACCATTTTCACGTCCGCCAACTTTCCCATTCAGCGGGTCATGATGCCCACCTACGCCGATATTTACTGCGCTGGTTTCATCAACCGGCAGACCCTGCCCGACGCCAACTATGTCGCAGGCGGATTGGACACTCCGACAACCACGAAGTTCGTCAGGGGCGACATCGTCTACCTGAAGGGATCGGGATACACTCCTGGTGCGGAGTACGAGATCGTGCGCGCTTTGCAGGACATCAACAAGTATGAAATGTTTCCCGGCCAGTTCAAGCTGCTCAAGGCTACGGGGCAGCCCTACGAGGAAGTCGGCCGTGTCCGCGTACTCGATACCCGCAGCAAAACGGCGGTGGCGCAGGTCGAATACTCCTGTGATCCCATTGAACCCGGGAGATACAGCGATTCCGTTCGCCGAGAAGCAGATGGTGTCGTTTCACCCGCCGCTTCGTTTTGACCGCTTCCTGCCCACCGGCAGCAAGGTTTCCGGGCGCATCGTGATGGCCAAAGATTTCGATTCGGAGCTGGGAACAGGTCAGAAGGTTTATTTCAACGTGGGAGCGAACCAGGGCGTAAAGGTCGGGGACTATTTCCGCGCGGTGCGGAACTATGAGGCGACCCTGGATGATCCGGTGGATTCGCTTTCGTTCCGGGCTTCGGTCAGTGAAGACACGCAGAAGAAGCAGCCGTCGTTCGATCCAGGCATGTTCGAGAAGGGCAACGGCCCGGTGATTCACGTACGGGACCTGCCGCGGCGCGCGGTTGGCGAGATCGTTGTCATCGGGACCACGCCCACCACGGCAACCGGAATGATCGTGTTTGCCATGGAAGACGTACACGCCGGCGACGGCGTGGAATTGGACGAACAGGCGCAACAGCAGTAACCCTCGCAAGCAGCACAGGCACAGTCCAGCCGGGGACGGGCAACCGTCCCCGGTTTTGTTTCTAAATGCAGTGGCCAGTGATCAGTGGCCAGCAAACCGAAGGGCCCATTCGCGGATTCTTACTGACACTAGCCACTGGCCACTGGCCACTGGTTTTGATCACTGACCACTCTTGTCCCCGAAGACTTCCGCGGTGAAAGCCTCGATGGTCGCGCCTTTTTGCCATGCGTCCTGGGGCAATCCGGCTTTGCGGCAGGTTTGTTCCAGAAAGGCAATGCGATCCCACCCGTGCTCGACGGGAACCTGGGGCAACAGCAGGCCGCGGCGGCCGTGCCAGCTGATGAGCAGACCGTGGCGGCCGACTTCGATTTCTTCAGGCTGAATCGATTGCGCGGGGGAGAGGATGCTGAGCTCAATTTCCAGATGAGACGCTTCTTCTGCGATGGTAACCGGCGGGAAGCGGTTGTCGTCGAAGGCCGCGGCTCGCGCGGTTTCCGCCACGGCACGATAGACCGGGCAGGTGGGCAGCACGTAGCCGACGCATCCGCGCAATTCTTCTCTGCGCTGATCTTCTCTAGGCAGATCGTGCCCGTCTTCTGTCTGGCAGATCATGGCGCAGATAGAGCGAAGTGAATACGCCGCGCGGCTCGGCAAAGTGAGGGTTCGGGGGCTCCAGGGAAATCTCGCGATGCTCGAGCGCGGAAGAGATGGAATCGTGCGCCAGGCAAAGCAGTTGGATGCGCTCTTCGTGGAGAATTCCTGGACGGAAGCTACTGCCGAGGACGAATTAGGTTGTAGGGGCGACATCGGCATCTGCCGGTCGGGGAGCCGGTTGCGGCTTGCGGCGGCGGCTGAGAATGAACGCGCGGCGGCGGCGCTTGGAGACGCGCCGGTCAATCTTCGACCAGAACGCAGCGAAGTAATCGATGGCCGAGACCAGCGAAACGCAGACCACGAACCAGATCGCGACGTAGGCGATCCAGTGCACCGGGAAGACGAAGTTTCCGTAAACCGGCCACTCCTTCCAGCGGTGGTCGAGAATTACCGCGACCACGGAAACGATCTGCACCACCATCTTGAACTTGCCCAGTTCGCTGGCTTCGATGGTGAAACCTTCCGACGCGGCGATGGAACGCAGGCCGCTCACCAGGAACTCGCGGCCAATGATGATCACCGCGATCCAGGCCGGAACCAGGCTGGGATTGAATTGCACCAGGGTCACGAAAGCGGCGGCAATCAGAAGCTTGTCGGCCATGGGATCGAGCAGAATGCCCATGGTCGTGATCTGCCCGCGCTTGCGAGCCAGGTACCCGTCAATGCCGTCGGTCATGGAGGCGGCGATGAACACGGCCGAGGCCAGCAATTCTTTGGCGCCGTGTTCGCTGCTGAAGTGATTGGAGGACAGGATCCAGATCAGCAGAGGAATGCTGCAGATGCGGATCAGCGTGATGGAATTGGGCAGGTTCACCGCGGCTCAGCACTATTCCGGGAGACAGCTTGATTATCCTCCACGGTGAGAGGGAACGCAATGATCGAGAAGCCGCGGCCGCACACGGAGGTTCAAGGGACGGATTCCTGCTTAAGATGCAAACGCCGGCTCGATTATTTCGGCGCCGGAGCCGTTGCACCCGGCTTCGGCTGCTTGGCGATGATGAGGTCTTTGATCTTGTCGTACGTCGCCTGCGGAATGATCTTTTTCTGCACCAGATCGAGCTTGGTGCGATAGGGACGGCCAGCGATGATTTTCTGCGAGTAGGCGTCGCCGATGCCGGGCAGGGCCTTGAGTTGATCGGCGGTCGCCGTGTTGATGTCGAGTTTGGTCAGCGGCCGCGGCGCGTGCGGCGCAGCGACAGCACTCGCGTCCAAGCAAGCGCGGACCGACAACTGGCAGTAACAAAGAACGCGAACAGCAACGGCAGCGCTCGCGCCAGCAGGCTCTTAGCTTCTCGGACTTCATACAACACTCCTCAGGCGTAAATTCCGCGCTGGCGGATGGTGTAGGCCACGCGATCGATGGCCAGCATGTAGGCGGCGATGCGATTGTTCACCTTGTGCGTCTCGGCGTAGCGGACCACATCTCCGAAGGACGAGATCATGATCTCTTCCAGTTGCTCGTTGACCACGGACTCTTTCCAGAAGTAGCCCTGGCGGTCCTGCACCCACTCGAAGTACGAAGTGGTCACGCCGCCGGCGTTGGCCAGAATGTCTGGAATCACGAAGACTCCCTTGTCGGTCAAGACATCGTCGGCGGCCGAGGTGGTGGGACCGTTGGCGCCCTCGGCCAGGATGCGGCACTTCACGCGATCGACGTTGCGCGAGGTGATGACGTTCTCGGTCGCGGCGGGAATCAGGATTTCGCAGTCCGTGGTGAGCAAGTCGGCGGCATCGTACGCTTCCGCGCCGGGAAAGCCATGCACCGTTCCATTTTTCTGGCGGAATTCGACCAGACGCGTTCAAGTCGATTCCATTCTTGTTGTACAGGCCGCCGCCGACTTCGGCGATGCCCACAACTTTGTATCCCGCCTTGATGCATGAGGTGGGCGGCGTTCGAGCCCACGTTGCCGAAGCCCTGCACGATCACGCGGCTGCTCTCGCGCGACAGGCCGAGCTTCTTGATGGCCTCGTCGCATACCACCATCACGCCGCGGCCGGTGGCCTCGCGGCGTCCGCGGGAGCCGCCGATGTTGATGGGCTTCCCGGTCACGCACCGCCGTGACGGTCTGCCGCATGTGCATGGAGTAGGTGTCCATCATCCACGCCATGATTTGTTCGTTGGTGTTGACGTCGGGAGCGGGAACGTCTTTTTCCGGCCCGATGAATTCGATCAGCTCCGAGGTGTAGCGCCGCGTCATGCGCTCGATTTCGCCCATCGACATCTTGTGCGGATCGCAGATCACGCCGCCCTTGGCGCCGCCGAAAGGAATGTTGACCACGGCGCACTTCCAGGTCATCCAACTCGCCGAGAGCGCGCACTTCATCGAGCGTGACGTCGGGCGCGTAGCGGATGCCGCCTTTGGCCGGGCCGCGCGCAATCGAGTGCTGCACCCGGAATCCGGTGAAGACCTCGAGATGGCCGTCGTCCATCTGGACCGGGATGTAGACCGTCAGCTCGCGGTTGGGATAGCGCAGAACCCGCCACAGGCCGTCGTCGAGATTGAGCTTCTGGGCAGCCAGGTCAAAACGCGCCCGCTGCGATTCCCATGGATTGCTTTCTTTGTCGACGTGCGGTGGGGCAGTCATCGTGGTCATAAAAGTGGTCTCCGGAATGATTGCGATTCAAGATGTTGGCCGGCGCCGGGACGAGTTCCCGGAGTGATCGGGCAAACGTTCAGAGTATATGAGCCGGGATGGCAGGGAAGCAAGGCGGAGGCCGCGGAAGGGAACCCATAATGAAACTGAGTCGGGAGAGGAGCCCTACAAGTTAATCTCCATCCCCTCAGCCGCGGCCCGCACTTTGGGATAGTAGTTGCGGGCTTCTTTCACGACCTTGTCGATGACGACATCGGTGTGGTCGGGATCGTGGTGGAACAACACCAGCTCTTTAGCGCCGCTTTCCATCACCACATTGACGGCTTCGCGCCAGTGGCTGTGTCCCCAGCCACGGCGGCGCGCTTCGTATTCTTCAGGAAGATACTGCGCATCGTAGATGAGCACGTCCGCGCCTTCGGCCAGCTTGCGCACGGCCTTGTCGAACGCGGCATCACCGGGTTCGTTGTCGGTGGCATAGACGAGAATCCCGTCTTTGGTTTCGAGGCGAAAGCCCATGCAGCCCTGGGGATGGTTGAGCCAGGCGGTCTGCAGTTGAACCCCGTCTTCAACCTTGATGCGTCCGGCCTCGATGTCGAAGAAGTCGCGATGCGCCTTCATCTCATCGATTTTTACCGGGAAGTAGGGCGCCGCCATCTGTTCGCCCAACACTTGTTTCAGGCTGCGAGTGCGGTTCGAACATTGAAAGAGGAACCGGTTCTCCGCGTTGGCATATAGAGGGCGGAAGAACGGCATGCCCTGAATGTGGTCCCAATGAAAGTGGGAAACGAAGACGTGGGCAGAGAAGGGTTTTTCTCCGAACTCAGTCTGCAGTTGCTGCCCGAGCACGCGGAATCCGGTGCCGCAATCGAAGATGTAGATGCGGTCGCCGAAGCGCACTTCGACGCAGGAGGTGTTGCCTCCATAACGCATGTTCTCGGATTGTGGGGTTGGCGTGGAACCGCGCACGCCCCAGAACTTGATCCGCATAGGCTCGTGACCGCACCCGGGCCCGATTGCTTGGTATTCCTTGGTATCTTCCGACGATGGGCCGCGTCCGTCAATTGCCGTGTTGGTTCCCAGCCTACTATTTCGCAGTCTTTCCGTGGTAAGTACGAAAGTACTCCGGGACGAGGGCCACACGCACAAGGCTCCGCGTCCAAGTAGCGACTCCCCTATAATGAACCGTGAGGCAGTGCCGGCGTCTGGCGAGTCTCGTCTTTAATTCTTCGCATGCCTTATCCCGAGTTCAAGGAATTCTCCCGTCTGGCGCATTCGGCGACGCTGGTGCCGGTGGTGAAATCGGTAAGCGCCGACCTGCTCACACCGGTCTCTGCCTTCCTCGCGATCGCGGAGAAAGAGCCGCACGCGTTTCTGCTGGAGTCGGTCGAGCGCGGCGAGCAGATCGGCCGCTATACCTTCCTGGGAGCGCGGCCTTACATGCGGCTGCGGGCGCGGGGCAAGGCCATCGAGATTGAACGCGGACGGCGCCGCGAACGGCACGAGGGAGACGTTTTTGAGTTCGTGAAGCTCTTGCTCGGCGAGCATCAGCCGGCGGCAATCCCCGGGCTGCCGCCGTTCACGGCCGGGGCCGTCGGCTATTTTTCCTACGACGTGGTGCGGCAACTGGAAAAGCATCGGCGAGCGGGCGAAGGACGACCTTATCTCTGCCGGATTGCGAATTGATGTTCTTCGACCGGCTGCTCGCCTTCGATCACTTGCGCCACCAGATTCACATCGTGGCTGCGGCGGACGTTTCGCGGGAGAGCCCCCGCCGCGCCTACGACCGCGCGGTGCGCGATATTGCGGCAATCGAAAGGAAATTGGCAGCGGGATTGCGCCCGGCGATGTGGCGCAAATCTGCCAAGACCAAGCCGGGGAAACTCAAGATCCACTGCCGGAACGACGCGAGCGCAGTTTCTGCGCAGCGTGGAGCGCTGCAAGGAATACATTGCCGCAGGCGACATTTTTCAGGTGGTGCTGTCGCAGCGGCTCGATTTCATCCCCGGCATCGAGCCGTTCGATCTTTACCGCGCCCTGCGCCAGGTGAATCCCTCGCCGTACCTTTATTTTCTGCGGATGGGAGAGACGCAAATCCTCGGTTCTTCACCCGAGATGCTGGTCCGTGTGACCGGACGCAAGCTGGAATACCGTCCCATCGCAGGTACGCATCCGCGCGGGACGCGACGAGGCCGAAGATCTGCGCCTCGAGCAGCAGATGCGCAACGACGAAAAGGAACGCGCCGAGCACGTCATGCTGGTCGATCTCGGCCGCAACGATCTCGGACGAGTGAGCGAGTACGGTTCGGTCAAGGTGAAAGACTTGATGTATGTGGAGCGCTACTCCCACGTGATGCACCTGGTCTCGGCGCTCGAAGGCACGCTGCGCAAGGATCTCAGTGCGATCGACGCGTTCGCGGCATGTTTCCCCGCGGGAACGCTGAGTGGAGCACCCAAGGTCCGCGCCATGCAGATCATCGAAGAACTGGAACCGGTGCGCCGCGGCATCTACGGTGGATCGGTCCTCTACGCCGATTTTGCCGGAAACCTCGATTCCTGCATCGGCATTCGAACCATGCTCATGCAAGGCAAGCACGCCTACTTGCAGGCAGGAGCAGGGATCGTGGCCGATTCCGATCCAGCGCGCGAGTTTGAGGAATCGATGAACAAGGCCCAGGCGCTGCTGAGGGCAGTGGAGGTGGCTAGAAGCAGTGGTCAGTGATCAGTGGCCAGTGGCCAGTAACACCCAGCGTGCGGTTCCTAATTGCCAGATTCTTGTGGATTTCTCGGAAAGCTTCGAAGATGCAGGTAGTGAGGACCGGCCACTGATCACTGGCCACTGACCACCGCTAAGAAATTCCCTACCAGCTTTTTCCCGGCATCCGTCAGCACACTCTCAGGATGGAACTGCACTCCCTCGACGGCAAACTCTCTGTGACGCAGGCCCATGATGGTGCGGGAGCCGTCTTTTTCTGTAGTCCACGCGCTGACTTCGAGTTCTGTCGGCAGGCCTTTCCCCTCCACGATGAGCGAGTGGTAGCGAGTCGCCGTCATCGGCATGGGCAGGCCGCGGAAGATGCTTTTGTTATCGTGTGTGACGGCGCTGGTCTTGCCGTGCATCAGGTGGGGAGCACGCACCACGTTGCCGCCAAAGGCCGCGCCAATAGCCTGATGTCCCAGGCAGACGCCGAGCACCGGCACTTTGCCGGCGAAGTGCCGGATCAGATCGATGCTGATGCCCGCGTCTTGCGGCGTGCACGGACCGGGCGAGATCACGATGCGCTCCGGCTGCATCGCCTCGACCTCAGCAACCGTGACCTGGTCGTTGCGCCGCACTTCAACCTCGGCGCCCAGTTCCCCAAGATACTGAACCAGGTTGTAGGTAAAGGAATCGTAGTTGTCGAGAACGAATACCACGGAACCGTCCTGCTTGCAGTTTACACACGGATGCCGCCCTATTTCCTGATCAGATATGCAGCTCCCGTACTACCCCAGGGAGCTCTGACTCACCGGAACGTGCCACTCGCCTCCCCAAGGGTGGTATTGACGGACAGGCTCGTACACGTCATTCTTAGGATAAGTTAGAAGCCACTTCATTAGCTTGGAGCAACGCATGACAGAGGCCCAGCAGGAAAAAAGGGCTGCACGACGTTTCGCGCTCCGGATCCCTGTAGCGGTAGACCGCGATGGAAACTCGAACCACGGTGAATCAGCTCAAATCCGCGACGTGAGCGCGCGCGGAATTTGTCTTTACCTCGACTCACCCATCGAACGTGGGTCGCCCATCGGCTTCACTCTCACCCTGCCGCCCGAAATCACGCTCACGGAGAGTATCCGCGTGCAGTGCAAAGGCCGCGTGGTGCGGATCGAGGACGGCACCGCCGATGGCAAAATGGCCGTGGCCGCGGTGATCGAAGAGTACGAATTCCTTCCCCAGAGCTGAATTGGGTTCCGGAAGGCCACGATTTCTGGGACAACGGTACTGGGACGACTCCCGCTGCAAGGTCTGAGTTCTGGACGAGCAGGGCATCCTGAAGATTCCCACAACCTTTTTGCCGGTATCCGCTTACCCGCCACTTTTTTACCTTCCTGACAAGTGATAAGGTTCCTTTCAGGGGCTCATCGCTCCTCGGTCTTGGTTCCAACACAGGATTTTCTTGCCGCAATCTGGCATCCAAGTTGTTGGGATTGTGCTGGCGGCGCTGCTGGTTAGCAGGGCCGGATCGCAAGATACGGAATCTCAGAAGACCAGCTCTACCCAAGCCGGAGGCCGCAGTCGTTAGCAGTGTGCGCGTGGTGCACGAGCGCGGCGTGCCGGTAGTTGAAATTGTTTCCACTCACCCCGTAGAACCCACGATCCGTTCACTGGATTCGCCTCCGCGCCTGGTTATCGATTTATCCAACACGCGCATGGGACTGCAGCGCAAGCGGATTCCGGTGCTGCAGGAAAACATTCTGACCATCCGGACCGAGCAATACCAGAACAATCCACCCGTCACCAGGATAGTGCTCGACCTCCTGGTTCCGTACGGCTACACCTGGGACGTTGCCGGCAACCGCCTGATGGTGCGGCTGAAACTCCCCGCGGAGATCCAAACAAAGACCCGAAGGACGACCCGAACGCAGCCAACAAGAAGTCGCCCTCCCAGCCGCCGCAAGTTCTGTCGTTGACTCCAGCCGCCACGCCGGCGGTTGTGCCGGTTAGCCGCCGGGGTCGGCGAGGTGGTGTTGGCGGGCAAACGTTTCGCGGCAGGATCCTCTCTGACCGCTGGAAGTGATACCGCGGTGCTGCTTTTGTCGAGAGGCGGCGAGGTCCGCGTTTGTCCCGGGACCACGGTTTCGGTAACGCCTTCGAAGAATGCCAAAGACTTGATGCTGGGCATGAGCACGGGCGCGCTGGAGACGCATTACACACTCGATGCCTCGGCAGACATCGTGCTCACTCCGGATTTCCGCATACTGTTCGCGGGCCCGGGAGAGTTTCACTACGCCGTCAGCACCGACGCGCACGGCAACACTTGCGTGCGGGCGTTGATGGGGAACACCTCTTCGGCGATCGTTTCGGAGTTGCTCGGAGATCGCGTCTATCAGGTGAAACCCGCCGAGCAGGTGATGTTTCACTCAGGGCGCATCGACAAAGCTGATACTGCTGTACCGCTGGAGTGCGGCTGCCCGCCGCCAGTTCCCATGATGCGGACAGATACCTCCACGGGGCTTGTTCGGGATTCTGACTTGCCGGCGAAGACCACAATGGTTCAAGGCGGTGCGTTATCGGAGACTACGGCGAAGCCCTCCAACGGACCCGAAATCCAGTCCCTGCCAGTCTCGAATCCGGATGACGTTCACATCCAGGTGGATGCGCCGTTCGTTTTCCGCGCCGGGGAACATCTCAAGCACCACCCGCTCCTACGGACGAGGCCACGGCGCTTCCGGTGATGGAATGGTCAGCCCGGCCAGCCCGGGTCGAGACCCAGGTACAACCGCCGTGACCGGCGCCAACCGCTCAGTCGAAGGACGAGCACCATCGCGTGCTGCGACGGATCGGAAGGTTCTTCGCCGCGATCTTTCGCTGAGACTGGCACTGAGTCCGGCGCTCAAGGGATCGGCGCGAAGGCCGCGCGGGCTTTACCCGCGATTAACGGCCCGCCGCAGCGGTTCCACTTTCTCGCGGGCCGCGTCGCGCAGGTCTTCAGCCAGATCGACGCCGCGCTCCGCCACGTCTTTCACGCGTTCCTTCGCGTCGCGGGCGCGGTCTTTGGCTTCTTCCGTCCAATCCTGCAGCGTGTCCTTGGCGTCGTCGTAGCCGCGTTTCAGGTCGCGACGGAATTGCTTGCCGGTTTTCGGGGCGAGCGCAAGCGCTACCAGCGCTCCCGCGCCGAGTCCAACCAGAAAGAAAGTGACCGCGGTTCCTACATTGTTTCCTTCCGAAGATTCATAACGTCCAAAGCGCATAATTTGACCTCATTTCCACGTGGCGGGAAGACGCCGGGCATGCTTCCGTCCAGACTGCAATATCCCGCCAGCCACAATTCTAGTCCTCCGCAAGCCGCTGGCGGCGAATCCTACCCAATGCGCAACGCATGTGACCCGCTTACGATGAGTGCAGCTTCGGGAAGGTTTCCTTTCCCGCGACCTGAGTGTAAAATAACTTCTTCGGCCCTTGTGCGGCGGAAAATGTGGCCTGCCCGCCTTCCGTCAGCCCTGCAAACCGCACTTATTTTGAGGAGATTGTTTCAAGCGATGTCGATCCCTGCCACCCAAATGCGTCCCGGCATGATCATCAAGCACAACAATGATCTGCACTCCGTATTCAGCGTCGAACACCGCACGCCCGGCAACCTGCGCGCCTTCATCCAGGCCAAGCTGCGCAACCTTCGCACCGGAGCCATGTTCGAGCACCGTTTCCGCTCGCCCGATCCCATCGAGAAGGTCAACGTGGACGAGGTCGACATGCAGTTCCTCTACGCCGACGGCGACAACTACTACTTCATGGACACTTCGAACTACGAGCAGACGCACCTCAGCAAAGAGATTCTGGGCGACGCCGTGGATTACCTCATCGCCAACCTCGAGATCAAAGTCGAATTCTTCGACGGCAAGGCCGTGGGCATCGAGCTGCCCCAGACCGTGGAGCTCACCGTGGTCGAAACCGAACCCGGCCTGAAGAGCGCGACCGCATCCAGCGTGACCAAAGCCGCGAAGACCGAAACCGGGCTGGTCGTGCAGGTGCCTCCCTTCATCAACGAAGGCGAGAAGATCAAAGTGGATACCGCCGAGGGCGTGTATTTGTCGCGAGCGCAGACTAGCAGAGTGTCGATTGAGTCGATACCTGCGCGGACTGCTCAGTCATGTCCCCGAAGCAAGGTTCTGCGCGGAGGCGACAAAGATGCCCGTTACCGCGGCAGTCGCAAGTCAGGACTGCAAGGATGGTGCGATTACGCGCCGCGTTTTCTCAGTGTCCGGCTCATGGCCGGATCATATGATGCGGGTTACTGCTGTTAATCACCCGAAGTTCATTGCGGCCTGATGGTCTGTCGCCTTAGCGGTGATCATCGCTTATCTCGCTCGGGGCGACATTCCTGGGGACCGATAGGTTTTCGGTCGTGGTGGGCTCGATGGCGTTGCGTGACTGCGTGTTATGCGCACTGATTCGTTCAGCACGTGGTCGTAGCCTCTCGCGGTGGTCCTGTGACCTGCTCGAGTACTGGCGCGCTCCCATGGCTTGGCCGGCTGACGCTGCTCCCCGGCACACGCACAAGCCCCCGGAACCACTTTCGACGGTACTCGGCCTTGCGCTGCAGTGATCAAGGTCTCCTCGCTGTTGTACTATGCGTTAGCCTTGTGCCGCAACCCGACGTCTGTAGACGTTGCAAAACAAAAATGACCTCCATCGAAAAAGCGATCGAAGCCCGCCGCTTCGTGGTTCGTGGACGCGTGCAGGGCGTTGGTTTCCGCTGGTTTGTCGAGCGCGAGGCGCACATTCTCGGCATCGCTGGCTGGGTACGCAATAACGCCGACGGCAGCGTCGAGATTCTGGCTCAGGGAACCCGCGATCAGCTCTCCGGATTGCGTTCGCGCCTGCGCGAAGGCCCGCGCGCCGCTCGCGTGGATGCCGTCGAGGAATCCGACGCCAAGCCAGCCAGCCGGACGTCAGTTCATTTCGCATTGAAGGAGCGTGGTAGATTGTCCCCCAACTCCGGCATGAATGCCGACCAACTCAAAACGACTGATCCGCGAAGTTCCCGATTTCCCCAAGAAGGGGATCCTCTTCTACGACATCACCACTCTGCTGAAAGATAAAGTCGGCTTCGCCACGCTCGTCGACCGGCTTTCCGAGCACTATGTCGCCCAGAAAGTCGATCTCGTCCTCGGCATGGAAGCCCGCGGCTTCATCTTCGCCCCTGCACTGGCCTATCGCTTGAATGCCGGATTTGTTCCCGTGCGCAAGGTGGGCAAGCTTCCCGCCGAAACCGTGAGGTTCGATTACGCCCTCGAATACGGCACCAACTCGCTCGAGATGCACAAGGACGCCATCCAGAAAGGCCAGCGCGTGCTGATCGTGGACGATCTGCTGGCCACCGGAGGCACCGCCGAAGCCACCGCCAAGCTGGCGTCGATGCTCGGCGCAGAGATTGCAGGGCTAGGCTTCGTCGTGGAATTGGATTTCCTGAACGGGCGGGAAAAGCTCAAAGGCTACGACGTGATGTCGCTGCTGCACTACGACAAGTAGCCACCGCGACCAATAGCGACAAGCTGCGCAGCCCGTCTTACTTCCAGATGTGCGCGATCATCAGCCCTACACCGGCCCAGAAGCCGGCGCTGACGCCGATTGCCAGACCCGACCCCAGCGACCAGGTTCCAGTTGACTCGGCCCGCGGTCCGGACCAGTCTCGGATCTCGGAGTCGTATACGAGCCAGGAGCGCAGGAACTTCATGTCCCGCAAATTCAGGGACGGCGGAGCGCCACGAATGGCTGACTGGCTGGCGCAATGGTGTCTCGCAAGTGCGGGACAGGGGAGAGAGCTGTGACTTGTAGCTCATAACATCCGCACCTCCGCATACTTTTTCGAGCAAACGCTCTGCCATCTCCTCCGGGGCGGCTAATTGCTTGAAAATAGGACGACTCCGACCCCACAGAAAGCCTTTTGAGCGCCTGCGCTTTCAATAGGTCCAAAATTTACACTGTAAATAGTGCCTTCCCGATTTGGCTTCGCCATTGCTTCAGATCGACTTCCCTCGAGCTACCCCGTGTAGCCGATCGGTCCGCCAGAAAAGGTTTAACTATTCGGGATAGTGTACGACAGTCCTCAGATTTCTTCCAGTAACAACTTCGAGTCCCTGGGCAGATAGCTCTTGCGCCGGAACCAGTCCTCCATGGCATCGCGGAGCTTGTCCAAAGGAACGTTGTTGCCAATCTCCATGCGCCCGTCAGCGACCGGCAAGGTGTCGTCAAACACGCTGGCGTTCGTGAAGTTGCGCATGGAGAAACTGTCCAGCCACTTCAGCGGACAGGGAAGCCTCTGGCCATGGTCCTCGTACTCGACGCGAATCTTGCGGGCGAACATGACTTGATTTAACCACAGACGAAGCTGCCGGCAGGAACCGCGCTTGACAGATCTGCTCGCGGTCACTAGTCTGCGCATCACCACGCTTGCCGAGTCGGCTCGCGCACCAATCTTCACCGGGGAGGCCGCCGCCGTGCTTCGGCTCAAGATTCCGGTAATTTACAGGAGGATCGCATGCTTACGAACTTCATTTGGTGGATCGTCGTTGGACTGATCGCGGGCTGGGCTGCGGGCAAGATCATGAAAGGCGGCGGCTACGGCACCGTCATGGATATTGTCCTCGGCATCGTCGGCGCGGTCGTTGGCGGATGGCTCCTGGGCGCGCTCGGCATCCACGCCGGAGGCGGATTATCGGCACCATCGTCGTGGCGATCATCGGCGCCATGTTCCTGATCTGGCTCACCCGCCTGCTCAAGAAGGCCTAAGCAGCGCCGCGTAACTCGTCTGTCCGCGAAGCCCCAGCCATCTCAAAGTACGCGAACTTGCATCCACGGCTCCAGAGACCTCCGCTCAGGTGTCTAAATCCCTGCAGGGGCCGCGCCAGCGCGCAAGAACGACCTCGCGTCTGCGTTCTATCTAGGACGAGCGGCCCCCCAGCTCAACGGAGGAGCCATGCGTTTTCTGAAAGCTTGCAGTCTTGTGTCTTGGCTGCTTGCCTGCAATTTCATCTGGCCAATCTTCAGCTGGCCAAGCTTCGGATTCGGCCGCTGATGTCGGCCGCGCGCCTGCCCGTAACCCGCGTCATTCTCTACAAGAACGGAGTCGGCTACTTTGAGCACGCCGGCCAGGTACGCGACAGCCAGGACGTCAACGTAGATTTCACCACCGCGCAACTGAATGACGTGCTGAAGTCCCTGACCGTGCTCGATCTCGGCAAGGGACGCATCACCGGCGTCAGCTACAACTCCAACGCTCCTCTCGAAAGGCGTCTCGGTTCTCTGCATCTGGCCGTAGGCGAGAACCCCACCACCGCGCAGTTTCTCGATGCCTTGCGCGGCGCGCGCCTCGAAGTGCACAGCGGATCTGAAAGCGCCTCCGGCCGCCTGCTCAGCATCGACGAGCGCGAGATTCCCATCAAAGGCGACCAGAAGATCACGGTCGATCAGATTTCCATCGTCAGCGACAGCGGAGAAGTGCGCGTCTTCGATCTCACTCCCACCACCAGCGTCCGCGTCGCCGAGAAAGATGTGAATGACGAAGTCGGAAAATATCTCGGCCTCGTCGCCTCCACCCGCGATCAGGACGTGCGCCGCATGACCATCTCCACCGCCGGCGAAGGCGAGCGCAATCTGCTGGTCAGCTACATCAGCGAAGTGCCGGTGTGGAAGAGCACGTACCGAATCGTGATCCCGAACGAAGGCAAGCCGCTGCTGCAAGGCTGGGCCATCGTCGATAACACGGTCGGCGAAGACTGGAAGAACGTCGAGCTGTCGCTGGTGGCAGGCGCGCCGCAGTCGTTTGTGCAGCAGCTTTCGCAGCCTTATTACGCGCGGCGCCCGGTGGTTCCGCTGCCGGAGAATGCCATGATCACGCCGCAGACGTATGAAGCCACGTTGGAAGATCAGCCACCTGCCGGCCAGGTTGCGTCAGTGCGGTCGGCGTGGTCGGGCGGAGTTCCAGGCGGAATCCCAGGCGGCCAGATGGGTGGCGTGACCGGCGGAATCATCAGCAGCGCCCCTATGGCCGCTAAAGGCTATAGGATCTGGCAGCGGCGGTGGCACTGGCATCGGAGGTGGGATGTATCAGCCCAGCGCCGGAAACTCCAGGCAGTGGCTCGACGCGGACTCGACGTCTCTCGAAGCCGCCACCACCACCGCCCAAACCCGCGACCTCGGCGACCTCTTCGAATACAAACTCCAGGACCGCGTCACCATCCGCAAGAACCAGTCGGCCTGGTGCCGATTCTGCAAGCTCGCATCGACGCGGAAAAAGTCTCCGTCTGGAATCCTTCGCAAAGCTCGGTCCTGCGCGCGCTCTGGCTCGACAATACCAGCGACCTCACGCTTCGACGGCGGCAGCTTCAACGTGCTCGAAGGCGATGCCTTCGCCGGCGAAGGCCTGATGGATCCCGATCAAGCCCGGCGAGAAGCGTCTGCTCTCCTACGCGGCCGATCTCGGCGTCCTGGTCGATGCCAAGCAAAAAGCCGAGAACCAGCGCGTCACCAAAGTGTTCATCGCGCACGGCCTGATGACGCAGTCGACCCAGGAGCGCGAGGAAAACACCTACACCATTCGCAACCGCGACACCTCGCAACGGACGGTCGTGATCGAACATCCCGCGCGTCCGGGATGGAAGCTCACCGACGACGAGAAGCCGGCGGAAAGCTCCGCTTCCTTCCACCGCTTCCGCATAACGGTCGACCCGAAGAAAACCGAAACCCTGCTGGTTAAGGAATACCGCCCAGTCACGAACAGTTATCAGTTGTCGAACGTCACCGACGACCAGATCAAGTTCTTTCTCGCCGCAGAAGATGATCAACCCGGAGATCGATCAGGCCCTGCGGAAAGTGATCGCCCAGAAGAACAGCATCGCCGCCCTCGATGCCGAGGTGGGGTCGCGCAAGTCAAAGATTTCCGGGATCTCCGAAGATCAGCAGCGCGTCCGCGAAAACATGAAGGCCCTGAAAGGCAGCGTGGAAGAAAAGGCGCTGGTGGCGCGCTACGTCCGCGAACTGAACGAACAGGAAGACCACGTGCAGTCACTGCACCACGAGGTGGCCGACCTGCAGCAGAAGCGCGACGCCGCCCAGAAAACGCTCAACGACATGATCGAAGGCCTGCAGATGGAAGCAACGCTGTAGAGCGTCATGTGGAGATGCTCATGTAGAGACAGCCGCCTCGGCTGTCCAGCCTGGGCGAAAGCCCGGCTGCAACCGAGGCGGCTCTAAGCGGGGACCGGCAGACTGCATCGCAGCAACCACTGCGTCCAGATGCGCCAGCGTCTCCTCGACCGTAAGCGAGTACATGTCCCGGCCCAGACCTTCGCCGGCCTGCAGCGCGGCTTTCAAATAATGCCCGGCAATTTCGACGGCGAGAGAATCCGTGATGGCCCTGCCGGTGCGGTTCTTGTACTCCACCCACGCCGGATGCGGCAGCGCCACCCACACGGTTCGTCCGTCGACCAGAAACTTGACGTCGACAGCATCGGCGTGCCGCGTAGCAATAGCAACGATCAGCGCCTGATAGACGCAGTGAACCGGCTTCTTCGTCCAGCGGTCGGTAGCAGTGAAATCCTCAAACATAGCTAGGAAAACTATAGCGGACGAGCAGGGCGCGGGCAAATCTCTGGAATCAGGAGGCAAACCTCATGACGGATCCGAGGAGCCAGCCGCACGTCGAGCGTCGTTCCATTCTTTCTGCAGCCCGAGTTCACCGATCCATTTCTCTAGATAGGAGCGGTCGAGCGACACCCATCGCACTCTTAGTATCCCTGCCACGTCTTCGATCTGCCTTTGCGATTGCCCCAGCTTAGACCATTCGAGCTTCGCGACGATTACGTCCTCGGCACTCGCCACAAAAAGAGGCATGTCTTGAAGGTCCACTAATCGGCGACGGCTGAATTCTTCCTGGCTGAACGCTCGCGACTTACGGATGATTAGATCGATCTTCCAACCTGTAGCCAGGTCAATCACATTGAACAAGGATTGCCGTTTGTGAGCTTCCAGGGCTGCGTCCAAATCCGCGTAGTATCTATCACTCGACAAACTTTCAACGAAAGCTCGGAGTTGCTCCGGGGTAGCTGCGATGACGAGGTCGATGTCCTGGGTTGAACGCGGGGTGCCATAGTAAGCGCTGGCAAAGGACCCGGAAAGCATAAAAGCAATGCCGGCTCGATTGAGAGCAGCCGTGATATCTTGCATAGCTTCCGGAATGTTCATCGCAACGGTACTGGCAGAAGCGCCGGAAGAAATGCCAGCCTTATGAGTTCGCGGACGATCTGCGGCTCAGGCCAATCCGGATGCTCCCGACGGATCCCTTCTTTCGCAAGTTCCCGGGCGAACAGGCTCATCTCGAACGCCAGTAGGAGGCGCTTCTCTCCACTCATCGCGCGCTGAACGCGGAGCTGGACAGCTTGCGCAGAAGGGCTGGTATCGGTGAAGGGCACGGCCAAAATGTTATCACGGAAGCTATGGCTGATCAGCCTCCGGCAATAGCCCCTATGATAAGAAGCGGTTCGGCACCCGACGCGACCGCGTCGGGCAACGGGGCATCCGGCGGTTCATGCGACAGATCCTCCTCGCAGGCGAAGAATCGCAGAAACGGCCGCCGCTGTTGCGTCACTTGATCCCGAATCGTCCCTCGCAGCATGGGATAACGAGCCTCCAGCGCGTCAAGTACCGAGCGCTGCGTGACCGGACCCTCGACTTCGAGGGTGCACCTCGCTGCCGGCGTGCGCCAGCGTTCGCAGATGCTGCGGGAGTATGACGCGGATCACGGCAACGTCTGCACCTCAACCGATAGCACTCCCGGCAAATCCCGCACAATCGGCAGCCCAGCTGTCTCCAGCATCTGCCGAGGCGTAAACCTGCCCGCCGCTGGTGCCGAAGTAAATTCCGCATTTATCCAAAGAGTCAACCGCCATGGCATCGCGCAGGACGTTCACGTAGCAGTCGCGTTGCGGCAGGCCGTTCGTCAAAGCTTCCCACTCGTTGCCGCCGGTGCGGCTGCGGAAACACGCGCAGCTTGCCATCCGGAACAAAGTGCTCCGCGTCGCTCTTGATCGGGACAACATAAACGGTCTCCGGCTCGTGGGCATGCACGTCGATGACGAAACCGAAATCAGTCGGCAGGTTCCCGCTGATCTTCCGCCAGGAATCGCCGGCATCATCGCTGCGCATCACGTCCCAGTGCTTCTGCATGAACAGCACCCCGGGGCGCGACGGATTCATCGCGACGTGGTGAACGCAGTGGCCCGACCTCGGCGGTCGGGTCAGGGATGTACTTGGAATACAGTCCGCGATTGATCGGCTTCCAGCTCTTGCCCGCGTCGTCGGTGCGAAATGCGCCCGCGGCCGAGATCGCAATCCACATCCGCTGCGGATTGCTGGGATCAAGAATAATCGTGTGCAGGCACATCCCGCCCGCGCCCGGCTGCCACTTGGGGCCGGTGCCGTGCCCGCGCAGGCCGGAGAGTTCCTTCCAGTTCTCGCCGCCGTCGGTCGAGCGAAAGATGGCAGCGTCTTCCACGCCAGCGTACACCGTGTCCGGATCGGTGAGCGAGGGCTCCATATGCCACACCCGCTTGAACTCCCAGGGATGCTGCGTGCCGTCGTAGAACTGATGAGTGGTAAGCGGTTTGCCGGTCGCGTCAGAAGTGTCGTAGACAAACTTATTGCTCGCGGCCTTCGGAGGACCCGGCGCAGGCGGCTCTCCGGGCGGCGTTCCCGGCTGGTGCCAGGTCTTGCCGCCATCGTCGGAGCGCTGGATGATCTGCCCGAACCAGCCGCTGGACTGCGACGCATACAGCCGGTTCGGATCGGCAGGCGATCCCTTCACGTGATACATCTCCCATCCCGCAAAGTGCGGACCGCTTACCTCCCACTTATCGCGCTTGCCGTCCGCCGTCAGCACGAACGCGCCCTTGCGCGTACCCACCAGTACCCGAACCTTGCTCATCGCCTCCTCCCGAATTCTTCGCTTGCTTTGTCAGGCTTTCTGATAGCTAGCCAAAACGACTCCCGAACCAAAGCTTCTCACGCTTATGAGTTTCATGCGAATTCTTTCCGTTATGTCTCTGAACAGCGGGCTGCCGCTGCCCAGCAGAACCGGTTGGAGAATAACCCGGTATTCATCGACTAGCCCCCACCGCAAAAGATATGACGCGAGCATGGCGCTGCCGAATATCACCATGTCCTTGCCCGGCTGCCCTTTCAATCTCGATACTTCCTCCTCAATATTGCTCGCGACCAGCCGCGAATTATTCCATTCCGCCTTTTGCAGAGTTTTGGAAAACACAATCTTCGGCAGGTTGTTCATCTTTCCTGCGATTTCGTCGACGGGAGCTGTGGGCCAGTAGTTCGCCATGTGCAGATACGTCGCCCGCCCGAAGAGCAGAGTATCCACGGTGCGCAGCAAGCCCTTGGCATAGTCGAAAAACTCCGCATCCGTGACCACCCAATCCAATTCCTTACTGCGGCTTTCGAAGAAGCCGTCCAGGGATGCCACATTGGAAACAATCACTTTTCGCACTCGTCTTCTCCAGATTTGGCGTCCAGATTTGGCGCGCGGCGGTGCTAATGTGCGTCAGCCGTTCCGTCCGACCACTTGCCGACCGGAATCAAGAACACCGTCATTCGATCTTGACTATACCCAAAAGTCAAAATCGGCGAACCTGGCACATCTGCGCCCCAGGTCGCAGCGTCCGTTTCCGCAGCAAAAAACATCAGGTGGGGATGCCAGTGCCCGGCGCTATCGCCTAAGTATGCTTGCTTAGACATCATGTAGCTCATCGAGCCAGATTCCAGCGTTGGCAATTCCTTCTTGTCGAGTGCGTCTTTGATACTCTCGGACATTTGAGCTTTCGATCGTCCAGCCAATATCAACTCGGTCTTCCTGAGAGTGATGGGAACGACGGTTCGTGCAGCCGGCGGGTTGAGGCAGATCGCACCCCGTATCTTGGGATCCCAAAAAACGGGATCATCGATTCCGGCCGTCCATGATCGTTCCACCATGCACACAAAACCGTTCTTGCCCTTGACTGCAGTTTCGTAACCATGCCGCCCCAGGACCATGACCTCGGCATCCCGTGAGATGGACTCGGGAGCCGCGCTCCGCGCCAGAGCTATCTCGGCGTCTCGATCCGCCATCAGATACTGGTCAAGCGGCGCCATGCTTGGATACGGTGCTTTCGCGTCCTGCGCCGGCGCTTGCCCCCACCCTCCCAGCACAACGACCAAAGCGAAAGTTCCCAACGCGATCGTCCTGGTTACCTTCCGGTTCATCCTTTCTCCTCCTGTCGTGCAGATGGAATCCCTCAACCGTGAGGGCGAGCCGGGCAGAAAACAGTGTCCACATTTAGATTGCGAAATGCAAGTGATAATTTACAATGACCGCATATGGGGCGGAAGAAGGCAGGCCCAAAGCGGCGGTCGGAGTGCCCGCTGAATGCTTCAGTGGAGATGCTGGGCGACCGCTGGTCGCTGCTGATCATTCGCGACATGATGCTGCAAGGCGCGCGCACGTACAAGGAATTCCTGGAGTGCTATGAAGGCATCGCGACGAATATTCTGGCGGATCGCCTGCGGAAGCTCGTCGCGTGCGGAATAATCGCCGCCCAGCCGGACTCCTCAGACGGACGCAAACTGATCTACTTGCTGACCGCGAAAGGAATCGATCTGGCCCCCGTGCTTACGGAGATGGTGCTTTGGGCCGCCGCGCATGAAGATACCGGCAATCAACCACTCATTCGGCAAATGCGAGCCGACAAGGAAAAGTTTCTGGCTGAGGTGCGGCAACGCTGGGCTGACGGGTAACATGGAGAGGTGTCGAACCGGGTTCCAAGCAGGCACAGCCAAACTCAACATTCTTCGCGCCACAAACCTCAGCAAATTTCCCTGGCTCGTCCACGGATTTTCCACGCGTCTGGGAGGATTTTCACGCGCCTACGGCGGCCACGCACTCAACCTGGGATTCACCCAGGACGATTCCAAAGCCACCGTCGAACGCAACCGCGCGGCGCTCTCGCGCGAGCTCGCTTCCGGGAAGCTGGCCGTTAGTCACTCTACGTCAGGTTCATTCCGACGCGATTCGGTTCGTCGAGGCCCCACTCAAGTCCCAGCTAGTTGGCGACGGCCTCATCACCTCGACTCCCGGTCTGTTGCTGGCGATTCAGACCGCCGATTGCCTGCCCATCATTCTCGTCGACTCCAAGCGCCACGCCGTAGGCGTATTTCATGCTGGCTGGCGGGGAACGCTGAAGCGCATCGTCGAGAAGGGCGTCGGCGAGATGCGCCGCCGCTTCGGCACCCGGCCTCGCGATCTCAAGGCCGCGATTGGCCCCAGCATTCATGGCTGCTGCTATCAGGTGGGCAAGGAAGTTCGCGAGCAGTTCGACTCACAGTTCGCCTATGCGGCAAAGTTATTCCGCGAACTCGAAGAGTTCGACCCGGTCCGCGAAAAATATCCCATGCTGTTCCTCACCGCTCGCCCGCCCGGCCACAGTGAACTGCCGAAAAAGATTTTTCTCGACCTGGTGGAAGCCAATCGCCGACAGTTATTAGCTGTGGGAGTGCCAGCAAGGAGTATCGAAGCCTCGCCGCAGTGCACGAGTTGCAACACCGACCTGCTGTTTTCCTATCGCGCAGAAAAGGGTCAGACCGGACGGATGATGGGAGTGGTTGGAATCCAAGGGTAGAAGTGCAGCAGTCAGAAGTCAGAATGCGAAAGCAGAAGCGCAGCGAATCCGTTTCTGCTTCTGCACTTCTGACTCGTCTGCACTTCTACGCCGTGGGCGGCGCAGCCGGAGCCGGCGCCGCATCGGCGATTCCCTCATTCACCAGATCCTTCAGCTCTTTGCTGGGCTTGAAGAAGGGAATCTTCTTGGCGGGCACTTCGACCTTTTCGCCGGTCTTGGGATTGCGCCCCATGCGCGCCTTGCGCTGCCGGGTGCGGAAGCTGCCAAAGCCGCGTATCTCGATCTTGTCGCCTGCGCGCAACGACCGCACCACGCTGTCAAAGATCGCTTCCACAATTACTTCGCTGTCTTTGCGCGTAAGTTCCGCTAAACGCGAGACTTCATCGATCAAGTCGGCTTTCGTCATAGTTCCTCGTTCCTCTTTGCTCCCGGCTCGGCCTTACACTGACCAGTCGCCACCTGGCGGGCGACCGGCCCGGTCCCATATCGGAACCCTCCATAACCTTCTCAAATTTCAGGGGTTGTACGCAAGTCACGGCCGAGAGTCAGGTCTAAGGTGTCGCGCGTTGGGCTCTGGCCGCACGACGGCAGAGTAAATCCCGAGGCATAACACCCAATATCCAGACCCGTTTCCCTACTTCCACAGGTAGTAAAATCCCACCTGCTCCTCCAGCATCTTTTCGCGGCTGGGAATCCACTGTGAGATGTCACCGGTCAGCAGGTCCAGCATTGTCTTGCGATCCTTCTCCGGATGCACCAGCGTCGGTTCTCCCGTGATGCCCACCGATTTCGCCGTGTCCTTGACGACCGCCTCGAAATCACCCACATCGTCAATCAGTTTCATTGACAGGGCTTCCTTGCCGCTCCAAACTTTGCCGTTGGCGATGGCTTTGACATCGTCGAACTTCATGCCGCGCCCATCGGCCACCGCCTGAATAAACTGCCCAAACATATTATCGATCAGTGATTGCATGTAAGCCTGCTCGGCGGGAGTGAGATCGCGGACAGGACTGCCGGTGTCCTTGAATTCGCCGGTCTTGATGACCACACTCTTCAGCTTGGCCCACTTCAGCAGGTCGCCGTAGTTCACCCACTCCGCGATCACGCCGATCGAGCCCACAATGCTTCCCTGATCAGCATAAATCTTGTTCGAAGCCGACGCGACGTAATACGCCCCGCTGGCGCCCACGCTTTCAATGGAAACCACGACGCGCTTCTTCTTTTCCTCGCGGATGCGTTTCACCTCGCGATAGATTTCTTCCGAAGCAGCCACGCCGCCCCCGGGCGAGTTCACGTGCAGGATGATGGCTTTAATGGAAGAGTCGTCGGCAAACTTCTTCAGCTGCCCGACCACCGGCTGCGGCGAGAGAATCACGCCCTCAAGATCCACTACCCCGATGCGGTCTCCAAAGCCGCTAAATCCGGTTTCACTGGTCCCCGCATGCAGCGTCAGGTAAACCAGCGAAAACACGGCCAGCACAAAGAGGAAGAATGCTCCTCCCCCAATCAGAATCCATAGCAGCGTGCGGGAACGTCGTTCAGGCATGTGGGAAGTTTAGCACCGGAGAAGGCTGAAAGTTTCTAGTTTAAGAGTTCGAAGCTCTGTCACCGGAGCGTTTCGCGGACGATGGCGGCTATTTGTTCACGCCGCCAGGTTCGCTCCATGCCGTCCGCCAATTCGGGTCGTTGCTGTTCTCTTGCGAGCTTTCTGAGCAAGCTTTTTGCCGCGTTGTCGGGCCGCTGATTGGACAAGAGTCGCTCCAGCCGATCTACCATCTCGGACGGGCTGCCAAAGTGCTCAAAATCGTCGTTCGGGATTTCAATGCCGAAGGCCTGCTCGAACGCCATTACCATCTCGACGAGATCGAGACTGTCGATTGTTCTGGGAGTCACGGCTGTTACCCTCCGGCCTCACGGTAGGTCGCCAACATTCTACCCGATCGCAGCAGCAACCACCTTCAGCACAGCGCAGTGCACGCCGACTTCCACCGGCGTTCGGCAGACGTATTCGCCATCGGCATAAACATCGAGCGGGGCTTCGGTTTCCACGCGCAGCCGCGCCGATTGGAAATACTCGACTTCGCGGATGCCAAGATGTCGGCCAAAGTAAACGGTAGGAAACATACACGCAAGCTTGAAGGGATCGATGCCGCCAATTACGCAGACATCAAGTTGGCCATCATCCATTCGAGCGCGCGGCGCGATCTTCATCCCGCCGCCGTAGGTCGAAGTGTTGGCAAACGCCGCCAGGATCGTGGGCTGGTCACTTCGAGTTACCCAGCCACCGCCTTCGTCCGGCAGTCAAAATCTTCATGGGCAGCGCCGCAAAGCGAAAGATCGTTGGAGCCAGGGTTAGCGCGTAACCCCCGTGCCCGCGCAACCAGCGCGGCAGCGCATTAGCCCGGCGAGCCACTTCGCCGTCGAGCCCAACGCCCGCCACGCTACAGAAATAGTGTGGTGCGGGCGCCCCGCCCGCGTCAGCGCCCATGGGCAAGATGACTCCCAGATCGATAGTCCGCAAATTGTCATGTCCAGCGCAGAAGCGCCGCCAGGCCGCGAGCGAGTCGCGTACGCAATGCAGTCCAAGGGTGCGGGCGAAATCGTTGCCGCTTCCAGTGGGAACAACCAGCACAGGCAGTCCGAGCTTCACCAACTGACTCAGGTGACGATGGATCGTGCCGTCGCCGCCGAAGAGCAGGATGACGTCAGCTTGATCCGCCACATCCGGCATCCCGATACGCCACTCGATTCTCTCGGGGAGGGTTGCATCGGTCTGAAAGGCAGCGAGATTCTTCTGCGAACATCCCAGCCCGAGAATGGCGGCCACGCGCATCTGCGCGGTTGAGAGTAACAGGTCCGAAGCTCCAATTCTTCAGCGGACCCCCTTCGGCATGAGACGGAGTTTCCTGGGCTTTTGTTTCCCAACCTGCAGGATGACTACTTCATCGGTGTTCAACCGAGGGAGGGGATCAATCACTACCTGTCCGTTCACCCTGACTGCGCCCTGCTTGATCTTGCGCACGGCATCCGTCACCGAATCTGCGAGGCCTTCTCGCGATACTAACTTGTCCAACCGTGCTCGACCATCCGGTGTAATTTCTACCATCACTTCGCTCGGCGCTAGATCGTCTGCAGCTTCATCTCGATTGGTCCAACCCTCAGCTGCATTCGCTGCCGCTTCCAGTGAGTGGAAGTCCGTCACGATTCTTCGCGCAAGATCTTTCTTCGCCTGCATCGGGTGAGCACCCTGCTTCATCTTCTCGATTTCGGCAACCTGGACATCCGTAAGCAGCTCGTAATAGCGCCACATCAGATCATCTGAGATGCGCATAGTCTTGATGTACATGTCGATCGG
Organism: uncultured Acidobacteriaceae bacterium; assembly: GCA_963770235.1. GTDB lineage: Bacteria > Acidobacteriota > Terriglobia > Terriglobales > Acidobacteriaceae > Sulfotelmatobacter. The sequence continues at coordinate 218,479 of CAVYOW010000016.1, forward strand.
TGCGTCGTTAATCCCAATAGCATTCCCCAAAGACTTCGACATTTTCTGCACGCCGTCGAGGCCCTCAAGAATCGGCGTGGTCAGCACCACCTGCGACTCCTGCCCATAAGCCCGCTGCAACTCGCGCCCCACCAGCAGATTAAATTTCTGGTCGGTCCCGCCCAGCTCCACATCAGCTTCAAGCGCCACTGAGTCGTAGCCCTGCACCAGCGGATAGAGCAGTTCGTGCAGCGCGATGGGTTTTTCTTCCCGAAAGCGCTTGTGGAAGTCTTCCCGCTCCAGCAACTTCGAAACCGTGTACTTCGCCATCAGGCGAATAAAATCGTCGGCGGTGAACTTTGCGAACCAGCGCCGGTTGAAGTCGATCACAGTCTTCTGCGGATCGAGGATCTTGAAGACTTGCGCCTTGTAGGTCTCAGCGTTCTCCTCAATCTGTTCGCGCGTCAGCGGCGGACGCGTAGCCGAGCGCCCCGTCGGATCGCCGATCATCCCGGTGAAGTCGCCGATCAGAAAGATTGCCGTGTGCCCGAGATCCTGAAAGTGTTTAAGCTTTCGCAACACGACGGTGTGCCCAAGGTGCAGGTCAGGAGCGGTCGGGTCCATGCCCAGCTTCACCCGCAAAGGTTTTCCCGCAGCACGCGACTTCTCCAGCTTGGCGCGAAGGTCAGCCTCGCGGATGATTTCCGCCGAGCCCTTCTTCAGATACGTCAGTTGTTCGTCGACAGGAGCGAAGTTTGCCATGGGAAAGGACATTATAAGGAACGGAGCGGCAAAGGCCGAATCAGGACGTTTAGAATGTCAGGAATTCACCGGGAACAGATTGAATATTCACATAAGAAAAGCGACCCCGGCCGATGTTCCGCGCTTGCGTGAGGTAATCGAGGCCTCGGTGCGAGGCTTGCAGGCTGCAGGACTACTCGCCGGCACAGATCGAAGGCGCGCTGCAGTCGGTCTATGGCGTGGATAGCCAGCTCATTGCAGACGGAACTTATCTCGTAGCGGAAGTTACCGAGTCGCGCAGAAGCCGGAGATCGTAGCCTGCGGCGGCTGGAGCAAGCGCAAAACCTTGTACGGAGGCGATCAGTACGCAGCCCGCGAAGATTCACTGCTCGATCCAAAGCAGGATCCAGCAAAGATTCGCGCCTTCTTCGTGCATCCCAAGTGGGCGCGCCGCGGCATCGGCAGCCTGATCCTCGAAGCCTGCGAGAATGCTGCCAGGGAAGCCGGATTCACCCGCCTTGAGATGGGCGCAACCCTCAGCGGCGTGGCTTTTTACAAAGCAAAAGGGTATGCGGCATTCGAGAATCTGCAAACCCCGCTCGGCAACGGAGAGGTTTTGCCGATCGTAAGGATGGCAAAGAAAGTTAGCGGGATGACTCAACGAAATCTATCGGTGGGGACGGCCGCCTCGGCTGTCTCGCCGAGCGCAGCGAGGCGCAGCCAGAGCGCTACTCTCTATTTTTCTGTCTTCAATCTTCGGCCAACAATTTCAAAATCTCCCGCCCAGAACAGTATTGATCGCTTCTGTATACGCAATGTGCTCCTGCTCCAGAATGCGCTCCGCCAGCGAGTGTTCGTCGTCGCTGTCGAGCACCGGAACAGTCCTCTGCACGATGATCGCTCCGTGATCAAGTTCTTCATCCACAAAATGCACGGTGCAGCCGGAAACCTTCACTCCATAAGCGAAGGCCTGCTCCTGCGCTTCAAGTCCGGGGAAAGCAGGCAACAACGAAGGATGGATATTGAGAATCCGCCGCGGGAATTGCCGCACAAACCAGGGCGAGAGCAGACGCATGTATCCCGCGAGGCAGATGAGATCCACATTATGTTGCTTGAGCGTGCCCACGACTTCGCGGTCGTGCTCTTCTCGCGTCCTGCCCTTCGATGGAATCACCACCGCATTCAGGCCGCGCTGCCGCGCCGTGGCGACCCCCGGCGCGTCCGCGCGGTTCGAGACCACAACGGCAATTCGCGCGTCCGCGATGCGGCCCGCGTCGATGCTGTCGGCGATGGCCACGAAGTTCGAGCCGCGTCCAGAAAGAAGAATGCCGAGCGATTTCATGAGCGACTAAATGATAATTCACCACGGAGGCACAGAGGCATGGAGGAATCTCTAAAGCTTTGCCGTGCTCGACCCTGGCCGATTGGGATCTACGATCTTGAATTTCCCGGTTAGGAATTTCTCCGTGTCTCTGTGCCTCCGTGGTGAGTCAGCTTCTCAGTTGTAGATCACCTTGCGCTCGCCTTTAACGATCCGTCCCACGGTGTAAGCCTTCTCTCCCACCCGTTCGAGCACGGTCTGAGCCTTCTTGAATTTCGCCAAAGGGACCACCAGCAGCATACCCAGGCCCATGTTGAAAGTGCGCAGCATTTCGTCTTGCGGAACATTGCCCAGCTGCCGGAGATGCTCGAACAACGGCGGCACCGGCCAGGACCCAAGATCAATCGCAGCCGAAGTCCCGCGAGGCAACACGCGCGGCAGGTTTTCGGTGATGCCGCCGCCCGTAATGTGAGCCAAAGCCGAAACGCATTGCGCATCAAGCAGCTTCTTCAGCGCCGGCCAGTAGCTCTTGTGCGTGCGCATCAGCTCATTGCCCACTTTATTCTTGATTTCGTTGACGTAGTCCTCCGGTGAGTAGCGTGCCACTTCGAACAGCAGCTTGCGGGCCAGCGAATATCCGTTGGTGTGCAGGCCGTTCGAAGCCATGCCGAGCACGACGTCGCCGATCTGCACCTCCTTGCCCGTGATGATCCGGTCGCGTTCCACCACGCCCACAATAAATCCCGCCAGATCGTACTCGCCATCGGGATAGAAGCCCGGCATCTCCGCCGTCTCCCCGCCGATCAGGGCGCACCCGTTGTGCTTGCAGGCATCGGCAATGCCTTCCACCACTTTCTCGGCAATCGTGGGCTCAAGCTTTCCCGTCGCCAGATAGTCCATAAAGAACAGCGGCGCCGCGCCCTGCACCGCAATGTCGTTCACGCAGTGGTTCACCAGGTCAGCGCCCACAGTCGAATGCAGCCCCATTTCGAACGCAATCCTTAGCTTCGTCCCCACCCCATCCACGCTCGAAACCAGCACAGGATCCACGTACTTCGTCTTATCGATCGCGAAAAGCCCGCCAAACCCGCCAATTTCACTGAGCACGCCACGAGTAAAGGTCTTATGCGCCAGATACTTGATGCGCTGCTTGGTGCGGTTGGCGCGGTCAATATTCACACCAGCGTCGGCGTAGGTGACGGGTCCAGCGGCGGATGTGGGGTTCTTGGCCACGGCTTATCGCGGCGTCCTTTTCTCGGTGTTTCAGTGTGGGAAAACGCCGGGTTCTTGGCGAAGCAGCAGTTCTTAAGGCCGCTCATTGTAACACGTTCGTCGTTGGATGCAGGGCGGACGAAATCTCATTTCGAGAGCATGCGCATGTGGGGACAGCCGCCTCGGCTGTCCTGTCGAGCGAAGCGCACGCCTTCCTGTCCAGACGCTGATTCTTAGCTAGTGCGCGATGAAGTCTGAAAAGAAATAAGCGAGGATCCCGAAAAGAATCAGCCCGGAGATGCCGTAGGCGGTGAGAACCCATGCGCCGCGGCCTTCACGATGCTTACTGCCCGTAGCTGGCTGGGATATCGATGACTGAGAAACCGAAGAAGAGAGACAGGGGACCGATCTTCCATGCAGAAAGCCTCCAACGGAAAGATCGTGCCGCAAGTACATTATGCGTCACGCCTGCCCGGCGTCGCGGCCGGGCAAGACCATCTGGGCGTGATTTTACTACGGTTCTGAGGCGTGCGAGCGAGGAAATGTGATCTTGATCACAAAAGACTCCATAAATGCCGTCGTGCCGCTTCCCTCCTTGGGATACCAACCCCGCAGGCTTTACTATTAACCTATGCGCAGTTTCTTTCTCTCGCTCCTGGTCGCCTGCACCTTAGCCGCCTTCACCGCCTCGGCACAATCGGGCGAAACTCCCACACCCTCGGCCGATCCCGCGAAATCGAAAACGGCCAAGGCTGGGCAAGCAACTCCCAGCCCAGCCAAGCCTGCGGATCCCGCAGCCAGCCTTGAACAGCCCAAACACGATTATTCCCAGGAGGCATTTGTCGTCGAGCAGTACCGCTCGCGCTACCGTTTCGAAAGCGACGGCACGGGGCGCAAGGAAACCGTCGCCCGCATCCGGGTGCAGAGCGAGGCCGGAGTCCAGCAGTGGGGGCAGATTCAAGTGGGCTACAACTCCGCCAACGAACGCGTCGAGATTGCCTACGTCCGCGTGGTCAAGCAAGACGGCAGCGTGGTGAAGGCGGGCGACGATGCCGTCCAGGACCTCACTGCGCCCGTCGAGCATGAAGCCCCCGTTTATACCGACTACCGCCAGAAGCACATCACCGTGCCCGGCCTGCGTCCCGGCGAAGTGCTCGAGTACGACATGGTCACGGTGATTCACACCCCTCTGGCCGCAGGGCAGTTCTGGGCGGACTACGAGTTCGACAAGACCAACATCATGCTCGACGAAGAACTCGACGTCGATGTTCCCTCTGCCCGCCCCCTCAAGCTGAAGAACAAGGCGGGCATGGATCCCAGGATTTCCGAAGACAACGGACGCCGAATCTACCACTGGACCAGTTCTCACCTCGAGCGCGAAGACGACCAGAAAGACAAGGACAAAGAGAAAGACAAGAAAGAAAAAGAAGAAACCCGAAGACGACCGGCCCGACGTCCAGTTGACCACCTTCGTCAGTTGGGAACAGATCGGCCGCTGGTATGCGGCCCTGGAAAAAGACCGGCGCGCTCCCTCCCCCGAAGTCCGCGCCAAAGCGGACGAACTCACCAAAGGTCTCAACACGCAGTTAGATAAGGTCGAGGGTCTGTACGACTTCGTCGCCAAGAACTTCCGCTACGTCAGCTTGTCGCTGGGATTAGGCCGCTATCAGCCCCACTCTGCCGGAGACGTCCTCCACGACCAGTACGGCGACTGCAAGGATAAGCACACCTTGCTGGCTTCCCTGCTCGAAGCCGAGGGCCTGCACGCGTCTTCCGTGTTGATCAACTCCAGCCGCAAGCTCGATCCCGACGTCCCTTCGCCCTCGCAGTTCGATCACGTCATCACCATGCTGCCCCTCGGCCATGAAGAAGTCTGGATGGACACCACCGCCGAAGTCGCTCCCTTCCGCCTGCTGGCCTTCAGCCTGCGCAACAAGCTGGCGCTCGTCATTCCCGCCGACGGCTCCACGCCACACCTCGAAGAAACTCCAGCCGATACCCCCATGCCCGACACCGAGATCTCCGAGATCGAAGGAAAAGTAAATGAGATCGGCAAGCTTGAAGCCCATGTGCATTACACCTTCCGTGGCGATGAAGAGCTGATGCTGCGTTCGGTTTTCCGCCGTGTCCCGGAAGCACAATGGCAACGCGTGGTGGAGAATGTCAACGCCGGAATGGGCGGTGACATCACGAATTTGAAAGTCAGCGATCCGGCCGCGACCCGCGAGCCCTTTACCATGTCCTACGATGTAGCCAAGCCAAATTTCCTCGACTGGTCCAAGAAAAAGGCCGACCTCACGCTCCCCCTTTGCCAGTTCAACCTGCCGGACCTCGGTACCGGCGATGAGGAGGACAACGGGCCAGACGCCGAATCGCTGAAGCTCGGCCCCAAGGCGGAGTACGTCTACAAGATCAAGCTCGAACTACCCGCCAAGTACACCGCGCACGCCCCGCTGCCTCTTTCTGTCAGGCGCGACTATGCTGAATATGACGCGACCTACAAGCTCGAAGGCAGCACCTTCACCGCCGCCCGAACGCTAACCATGCGTCAGGACGAGCTGCCCGCAACTCGCTCCACGGATTACCAAGCCTTCCGCCGCGCTGTTGGCTCTGACCTGGGTCAGTTTCTCTCCGTCGAAAATACGTTAGCCGGCGCCCCAACCCCGCCGACGGACATGAAAGCGGATGACCTGGTCGAAAGCGGTCGAGCCGCCCTCGCCACCAACAATCTGCCTCTGGCCATTCAACTTCTCAAGCGCGCCACGGAAGTCGACCCCAAGAACAAATACGCCTGGTATGCCCTGGCCGTGGCCTATATGGGAATGCGCGAGAATGACGACGCCATCGCCGCCCTCAACAAACAGATTGAGCTCAATCCCTACGACGAGTTCGCCTACAACGCCCTGGGACACGCCTACTGGCAGGAACGCAAGTACGACAACGCCGTAACCGCCTTCAACAAGCAGATCGAAATCAATCCCCTCGACAAGTTCGCCCACGCCGGCCTGGGCAGCATGTATTCCGAGTGGCACAAGTACGCCGAAGCCGCGCCCGAGTTGGAAAAAGCCGCATCCCTCACACCCGATAATCCTGAACTGCAGGTCAGCCTGGGCGATGCCTATCTGAACCTTGGCCAGGACGACAAAGCCCTCGCCACTTTCGACCATGCAGTCGAGATCTCGGCCACGCCGTTGGTCTGGAACAACATCGCCTACCAGCTTTCGCTGAAGAAGTCTCACCTCGACCGCGCGCAGCAGTACGCCGAATCGGCAGTCTCGGCCACCACGGCGGCGTTGCGCAATGTGTCGCTAGACCGTCTAACCCCGCAAGACCTGCCTCTGGTGCCCTCGCTCATCGCCTACTGGGACACGCTGGGCTGGGTCTATTTCAGCGAAAACAATCTGGACAAAGCCGAAAAATACGTCGGCGCCGCCTGGCAACTCGGCCACCACGGCGAGGTAGGCGACCATCTAGGACAGATTTACGAAAAGCAGGGAAAGAAAGATCAAGCCCTGCACACCTACGCGCTTTCCCTGAGCGGACTGCGGCCCATCCCCGAAACCCGCGACCGGCTTGCCGCGCTGACCGGCGGCAGCGCCAAAGTAGACGCCGCAGTCGCAAAGTACAAAGACGAGTTGCAGCAGGTGCGCACCATCGACCTGGGCAAGGTCGCAAAAGAAACCGGCAGCGCCGAATTCTTCGTGTTACTAAGTCGCGGCAAGGGTTCCGACGCAACCGTCGAAGCCGTAAAGTTCACCAGCGGCGACGAAAAGCTAAAGGTCTTCACCGACGCCCTCCGCACCGCCGAATACCGCCTCTCATTCCCCGACGACACCCCGGTAAAAATCCTCCGCCGCGGAATTCTCTCCTGCTCCACAGCGACGGGAAACTGCACGTTCGTCCTCATGCTGCCCGATGATGTAAGAACGGTGGACTGAAAGGTCGCACGATAAGGAAATTTCGGGAGAAGAGATCGCCCGAATCACCGGACTCAGTCCCGCAAGGGACGGCATTCATCAGCCCCGGACGTAAGTCCGGGGTTGGGTCGGAACAAAGAACAAGTCCCGGAGGGACGGCACGGTTTCGCACGCGGCAAAGCAAATGCGGAGTCGAAGGATCCCTACCAGCAAGCACCACCGACGCCACGCAAGGCGCTTGGATCGATGCTCCGAAAATGCCCATGTGGGGACAGCCCCCTCGGCTGTCCGTCGAGCGAAGGCTCGACGCCTTTCCCACCACGTCGGCAGGGCCCTCGGCCTTTTCCACAACCGCCCTGTGACATCCAACCTTGTCCCGCAATTCAAATCGCGCGATCATAGTCGAGGCAGTGACAGTTGGGAGCACCCAGAGTGCCCAACCCTAAGCCCTTTGTTCTCAAGATTTTGATATCTAAGTTCTTTGAAAACCAGATTTTGCGCGATACGGTTTTGCGAAACCCGCGCCGGGCAAGACTTTCAGGGATATCGAAAGAAAAAAATCAATCTGGAGATCTGCCCCCGGAAGCTAATCCGTCCACAATGCGCAAGCTGCGTCGAAAATTTATTTCGCTCAACAATCCACAGCCAGGAGGCCGCGTCAGCTAGCCCATCGTCAGCCCACCGGACGCCGCCCGTGCCACTTCGTCGCCAACTCGTAACCATGAGCCAGCCTTAGCACCAGATCCTCCCGCCAATGAGGTCCCGCAATCTGCAATCCAATCGGCAGCCGGCTTTTCGTAAAGCCGCAAGGCACCGAGATGGCAGGCAGTCCCCAAACGTTGAACGGCCGAGTGTTGCGCAGCAACGCAAGTTCAGCCGGACGAAGCGTCGCAGGATCTTTCTTCAAATCGGCAATCGCCGGCGCGCGGAATCGGCATCGTCGGCGTGACCAGCAAATCCACTTCGGCAAAGAAGTCGTGAGCGCGACGCCGCTCCTGATCCAGTTCGCGCCGCCGCCGAATATATTCCCCCGCCGGAATGTTCTCCCCAGACCGAATGCGCCGCAGAGTTTCGGGCTGATAAAGCTCAGGCGTCCGCGTAACATTCTCGGCGTGATAGGCAAAAGATTCGGCGGCTTGCACGGTGCGGTCTGAGCTCACCTCGATCTGCACGTCCCGAACATCCGCCACCAGCGTCCCGATTACAGCCAGAGCCTGATCAACCGCAGCCCGAACTTCACCATCAAGATCATCAAAAAAATACGCCCGAGGAACACCGATACGAAGACTCTTAGTCTCTTCACTCAAGCCCGAAACGTAATCAAAAACCGGAACATCAGCGCTGCAAATATCGAGCGGATCGTATCCCGCAATAGCCTGCAGCACAGCAGCCGCGTCGCCAACAGTCGCGGCCAAAGGCCCAACATGATCGAGCGACCACGAAAGCGGAATCACACCCCGCGCCGACACCCGCCCATAAGTCGGCTTGATCCCCACACACCCGCAAAGCGCAGCCGGTTCGCGAATCGAACCAGCCGTATCAGTCCCAATCGCCGCGTAGCAAAGCCCGGCAGCAACGGCGGCCGCAGATCCTCCGGACGATCCGCCGGCGATATGCCCCGTGTCCCACGGATTGTGAACATCCCCGAAAAAGCTGACCAGCGAACTCCCGCCATAAGCGAACTCATGCAGATTGTTCTTGCCCAGAATCACCGCACCCGCCCGCCGCAATCGCTGGACGACAGTCGCATCTTCCGTAGGAACACGGTTTTGGTAAAGTCCGCTGGCGGCCGTTGTGCGCGTGCCGGCAGTATCGATCAGATCTTTCAAGGCGACGGGAATCCCATGCAGCGGCCCGCGCCATTCCCCGCGCGAGATTTCCACTTCCGCAGCTCGCGCCTCCGCCAGCGCAGACTCGGCAGTCACCGCAATAAACGCATTCAGCGCGGGGTTAAGTCTCTCGATGCGACCCAGGCAAGCCCGCGTCAGTTCGAGAGGAGAGACTTCCTTCCGCCGCAGACGCGGAGCAAGCTCCATGATCGTTTCGGGGATAGGCTTGGTCACAGGCGGTCCTCATTGTATCTGCCGAACTTGAACCTTCTCCCAAAGTCTTTACCTTTCTTTACGCCATCAGAAAAAAGCAACCGCCAGCCAAGGCCTATAATCAAAAACGCTGTTTGCACATGGGAGGTAAAAATGGCGGAAATGACGCTCGCCCCAGTCGCAACCCACGGTTTCTTTGTCGACGGCCGCTGGATGGAAGACGGCGACATCGTCGAGGTCCGCTCCCCCTTCGATGGCAGCGTAATCGGGCGCGTCGTCCAGGCGCGGCGCGAGCATGCCGAAGCCGCCATCGCCGCTGCCGTGAAAGCTTTCGGAACCACTCGCCGCCTGCCCGCCTTCGAGCGCCAGCGCGTGCTGCGTCGCATCGCCGAGGCTATTGCCGAGCGCCGCGACGAATTCTCCCGCACCATCGTGCAGGAAGCCGGCAAGCCCATCAAGCTGGCGCGCATCGAAGTCGACCGCGCCGTTTTTATCTTCAACGTTGCGGCGGAAGAGGCCACGCGCATCTACGGCGAGTATCTTCCCCTCGACTGGCAGGAGTTCACCGCCGGACGCTGGGGCATCGTGAAGCGCTTTCCGCTCGGTCCCATCGCGGGGATCACGCCCTTCAATTTCCCTCTGCATCTGGTAGCGCACAAGGTGGCTCCGGCCATTGCGGCAGGTTGCTCCATGGTGTTGAAGCCTGCGCCCCAGACTCCGCTGTGCTCGCTGCTTCTGGCGGAGTGCGTCCAGCAGGCTGGGTGGCCTGATGGCGGACTCAACGTGTTGCCGCTTTCGAACGACGACGCCAGCCTGCTGGTCACCGACGAGCGCATCAAGCTCATCAGTTTTACCGGCAGTGTGCCCGTGGGCTGGGACATCAAACGCCGCGCCGGCAAAAAGAAAGTTGCGCTGGAACTGGGCGGCAATGCAGGTGCCATCGTGCACAGCGACGCCGATCTCAATTATGCCGCTGAGCGCTGCATTACCGGCGGGTTCGGCTATGCCGGCCAGACGTGCATTTCCGTGCAGCGAATTCTGGTCGAACAGTCGGTCTACGGCAAGTTCACCGACATCCTGGTCGACGGCGCCAAGAAACTGAAAACCGGCGATCCCGCGGAGGAATCGACCGACCTCGGTCCGCTGATCCGCGAGAGCGATGCCATCCGCGTCACCAATTGGGTGGAGGAAGCGGTTCGCTCCGGTGCCCGCCTGCTGTGCGGAGGTGGCCGCCAGGGCTCCATCGTCGATCCGACAGTGCTGACCGGCACCAAACCCGACATGAAAGTGAACTGCCAGGAAATTTTCGGCCCGGTCGTCACCGTGGAACCGTACCAGAACTTTGACGAGGCGCTGCGCCGCATCAACAACTCCAACTACGGTCTGCAGGCGGGCTTGTTCACTCGCGACGTCAAGCTGCTTTTCCAGGCCTACGACGAATTGGAAGTCGGCGCCTTGGTTGCGGGTGATATTCCTTCGTTCCGCATCGACCAGATGCCTTACGGAGGCGTCAAAGACTCCGGCCTCGGCCGCGAAGGTCTGCGCTACGCGATCGAGGAAATGACCGAGCCGAAACTGCTGGTGATGAATCTGCGGTAGCCGGCGTTAGATGCCCAGCCGAAAAAAGATAGCGCCATCTCTTAACGGCGCTTAGCCCATGCGAATATTTTCCCGCTCCCGCGGGAAAGTACGCGACAACGGCGCATGAAGTATTTATAATCCTGAGTTTTCCACGTTCGTCGCCGAAAAGTCTGGGGTCAAGTTTTTCCTGCGGAGACATACCCAACATGGCTGACGAGCATCTCAATCATAGATTTCCATAGAGCATGCCGCAGATTTTTCATCGCAGCACCAACACCCTCTCCCGGGCCACGATTTTTGGCGCGGTCTTCGTGATTGCTGCGCTCAGTTGGGCTGCGTTGGAGGTCCAGCGTTCGCCTTACGTCACCTACGCCGGGGTGCGCAAGCCGCAGCCCGTGCCCTTCAGCCATCAGCATCACGTCTCCGGACTTGGCATTGATTGCCGCTACTGCCACACTTCGGTTGAGACTTCGAGTTTCGCCGGTATTCCTCCTACCAAGACGTGTATGAACTGCCACTCGCAGATCTGGACCAACGCCCAGCTGCTCGAGCCCGTCCGCGCCAGCTACCGCACCGGCCAGTCGCTGCAATGGACGCGGGTGAACCAGCTTCCCGACTTCGTCTATTTCAATCACAGCATTCATATCAATAAAGGAGTGGGTTGCAACACCTGCCACGGTCCAGTCGACCAGATGCCGCTCATGTATCAGCAGGAGTCGTTGCAGATGGAGTGGTGTTTGAGCTGTCACCGCGCGCCGGAGAAGAATCTGCGCCCGCGCGATCAGGTGTTCAACATGCGTTACCAGCAGCCCACAAGCACGAACCCCGTGTTAGTGGACGGGCAGAGCTTCACCGAGCAGATCGATTTAGGTTCGATGTTGTTGAAGAAGTACAACGTGCGCAGTGTGAAAGACATTACTAGTTGCAGCACGTGTCATCGATGAGGGATCGGCACCGGCCCACTTCTCGCGCAAAGAACGCGCGAGAAATGGGGCACCCGGCAGAGTGCGTCAACCAATGAAGATGGACGAACAAAACCGCCGTGCCAAGCAAGAGGATGTTTGCCCCACCAAGAAGGGCAAACTCGATCTCGATTCCCTGCGCGCGCAAATCAACGAGGCCAGTGATAACGATAAGGCCGGCCCGGAATACTGGCGCAGCCTCGAAGAGCTTGCCGGCAGCCCAGCCTTCCAGGAGGCGCTGCACCGCGAGTTTCCGAAAGGCGCTTCCGAGTGGGTCGATTCGGTTTCGCGCCGTGGTTTCCTGAAAGTGATGGGCGCGTCCATGGCGCTGGCCGGAATGACCGGATGCGTGCGCCTGCCGCTCGAGCCCATCGTTCCCTACGTGCGCCAACCCGAGGACGTGATCCCTGGCCGACCCCAGTTCTACGCTACCGCGATGACGCTCGGCGGATACGCCAGCCCGCTTCTGGTCGAGAGCCATCTCGGGCGTCCCACAAAGATTGAAGGCAACGACAAGCATCCGGCATCGCTCGGCGGCACCGACATTTTCGCGCAGGCTCACGTTCTCGGCCTGTACGATCCCGACCGCTCGCAGAGCGTGGTGTCGATGGGCGACCAGCGCTCTTGGCAGTCGTTTCTAACTGCGATTCGCGGACCACTCAGCGCGCAGAAAGCGCTGCAAGGCGCGGGCATCCGCATTCTCACGCCAACCATTTCTTCGCCCACGCTCGCCGATCAGCTGCGCGGCTTCCTGAAGATTTATCCGCAGACCAAGTGGCATGTGTATGAGCCGGTCAATCGCGACAACGTGCTCGAAGGCGCGAAGCTGGCCTTCGGCCAGCCGGTCGAGACGCGCTACGATTTTGAGAAGGCCGACGTAATCGTCTCGCTCGACGCCGACTTCCTGTATGCGGGTTTTCCGGGCAACGTCCGCTACATCCGCGACTTCGCCAAGCGCCGCAATCCCGACGGCAAGATGAACCGGCTGTACGTGATCGAGAGCACGCCGACGACGACGGGGGCGAAGGCGGATCATCGACTGCCCGTCAGAGCACACGAGATCGAACTATGCGCTGCCCTTCTATTCCGTCCGGCTGCTGTAGCACTGAGAGAAGCAGCGGAGGCTGATGGCGGAGGGACAGAGAAGTTCTTCGATTTCCTATCTCGCGATTTGGATAGCCAGCGCTGGATCGAGTGTGGTTATCGTGGGTGACCATCAGCCTCCCGCTGTCCACGCAATCGCTCACGCGATCAATGCGAGGCTCGGCAACGTCGGCAAAACCGTTTTCTATACCGATCCAGTCGACGCGAATCCGGTCAATCAAACCGAATCGATCAAAGAACTCGTCGCCGACATGAGCGGTGGCAAGGTCGATCTGTTGATCATCCTCGGCGGCAATCCGGCCTACGACGCGCCCGCCGATCTGGACTTCGCTGACGCCCTGAAGAACGGCAAGGTTCCGCTGCGCGTGCATCATGGCCTCTATCAGAACGAAACCGCAGAGCTGTGTCAGTGGCACGTCAACGCGACGCATGAACTCGAAGCTTGGGGCGATGCTCGCGCCTACGACGGTACGGTCAGCATCATTCAGCCGCTGATCGCGCCGCTCTACAGCGGCAAGAGCGCGCTGGAATTTGTCGCGCTGCTCTCGGGTCAGGCCGACGCAACTGGATACGATCTGACGCGCGCGTACTGGCAGAAGCAGCACACCGGCGCGGATTTCGAGCAATTCTGGCGCAAGTCGCTGCACGATGGCTGGATCGAAGACACCGGGTTCGCGGCGAAGGAGTTGTAAGCCCGCAAAGCGCGCCAGTTGGGTCAGTCCCGACTTCCCCTGCAACGCGATCGAGCTCAACATCCGCCGCGATCCCACCATCTACGACGGACAATTCTCCAACAACGGCTGGCTGCAGGAATTGCCCAAGCCGATGACCAAGCTCACCTGGGACAACGCCGTGCTCATCGGTCCCAAGATGGCGGAGCGGCTGCAGATCAAGAGTGGAAGACGTTGTTGAGCTCGAACTGAACGGCAAGAAAGTCACTGGCCCGGTCTGGATTCAGGCCGGCCATCCCGACAATTCAGTCACGGTGACTTTCGGCTACGGACGCAGGCGCGCCGGCCGCGTCGGCACTGCGCAGGGCTTCGACGCTTATACGCTGCGCACGAGCGCCGCGCCGTGGATCGCCACCGGCTTGCAAATCCGCAAGACGGGAGACACTTACAAGCTCGCCTCGACCCAGGGCTACCAGACCATGGACACGCCCGATGGCGGCCATCGTCCGCTGGTCCGCGAAACCACGCTTGAGGAATATCGCAAAGATCCCAACTTCGCAGCAGAAGAAGGAGAAGAGCCCGCGCCGGGGCTCACGCTCTACAAGCCTTATCCCTACAAAGAAGAAGATTACGCGTGGGGCATGGCGATCGATCTGAACTCGTGCGTGGGCTGCAACAACTGCATGCTGGCCTGCCAGTCGGAGAACAACATCGCGGTCGTCGGCAAAGAGCAGACCGTCATCGGCCGCCACATGCACTGGATTCGCGTCGACGCCTACTACCAGGGCGACCGCGACAATCCCAAAGCGTTCTTCCAGCCTGTGCCGTGCATGCAGTGCGAGAACGCGCCGTGCGAAGTGGTTTGCCCGGTGGGCGCGACCAATCACACGCCCGAAGGCCTGAACGACATGGTCTACAACCGCTGCGTGGGCACGCGGTATTGCTCGAACAACTGTCCTTATAAGGTGCGGCGGTTCAACTTCCTGCTGTTTCAGGATTGGGAGACGCCGCAATACAAGATGATGCGCAATCCCGACGTCAGCGTGCGCAGCCGCGGCGTGATGGAGAAGTGTACCTACTGCGTGCAGCGCATCAACGAGCGCCGCATCGACTGCTGAACGCGAAGACCGCAAGATCAACGACAGTCAGCACGAAGATGAGTTGCAAACCGCGTGCCAGCAGTCGTGTCCGGCGGGCGCGATCATTTTCGGCAATATCAATGACCCGAACAGCAAGGTTTCGAAGTTGAAGGCGCAGTCGCGGAATTACAGTCTGCTGGGCGAACTGAACACTCGTCCGCGGACCACGTATCTGGCGGAAGTTAGCAATCCGAATCCGGAGTTGAAGCGGGGATAGAGCGGTGGCGCTCAGGATCCTGCACAGGGCCTGAAGAACGGTCGCTGGGGGCAGAGGCCGGATAGAAAGTTAGAGCATGGACGAGCCATACAAAGCGACGGTCGAGCACGCAAGCCCCGGTGATGGAGCCGGGCTACACCTTCGGCACGGTCACGGAAAAGATCAGCGCGATCGTGCTGACACGTCCCGCCTCGAACGGATGGTTCGTGGGTTTCGGCATCGCGTTTCTGCTGACGATGATGATGCTGTATGCCATCGGCTACCTTTTTCTGAAAGGCGTCGGCATCTGGGGCGTGACCATCCCCATCGGCTGGGGCTTCGCCATCGTCAACTTCGTGTGGTGGATCGGCATCGGCCACGCCGGCACGCTGATCTCGGCAATTCTTCTGCTTGCTGCGGCAGTCGTGGCGCAATTCCATCAACCGTTTCGCCGAAGCCATGACGCTGTTTGCCGTGGCCTGCGCCGGAATCTTTCCCGCCATCCACGTCGGACGTCCGTGGCTGGCTTACTGGCTGTTTCCTTATCCCAGCACCATGGGCGTGTGGCCGCAATTCCGCAGCCCGCTCATGTGGGACGTTTTCGCGGTCTCCACCTACGCCACGATTTCGGCGCTGTTCTGGTTCATCGGCCTGATTCCCGACATGGCGACGCTGCGCGATCGCGCGACGCATCCCGCGGCCAGAATCGTCTACGGCATGCTCTCGATGGGCTGGCGCGGATCGGCGCGGCATTGGCATCGCTATGAAACTGCCTATCTGCTGCTCGCCGGGATTAGCCACACCGCTCGTGCTCTCGGTTCACACCGTCGTCAGCTTCGACTTTGCGGTCGGCATCGTCCCCGGCTGGCACACGACCATCTTTCCGCCCTACTTCGTGGCCGGCGCCATCTACTCCGGCTTCGCCATGGTGCTGATGCTGGCGATTCCCATCCGCAAAATCTACGGCCTGGAAGATTTCATCACCGAGCGCCATCTGCAGAACTCGGCGAAAGTCATGCTCGCGACCGGACTTGATCGTGGCCTACGGCTATGGCATTGAGGCCTTCATGGGCTGGTACAGCGGCGATCGCTACGACGCCTTCACGCTGTGGAACCGCCTGCACGGGCCTTACGCCGTCCCTTACTGGGCTCTGCTCACCTGCAATATTTTCATTCCGCAATTGCTCTGGATTCGAAACTGCGCACCAGTCCGGTGGCGTTATTCCTGATTTCCGGCGTGATCCTGGTGGGCATGTGGCTGGAGCGCTTCATCATCGTCGTGGTCAGCCTGCATCGCGACTTCCTGACTTCGTCCTGGGGCATGTACTATCCCACGCGCTGGGACTGGATGACCTACATCGGAACCATCGGCATGTTCCTGGCGGCCATGTTCCTGTTCCTGCGCATCCTGCCGGCGATTTCGATCTTTGAAATGCGCACCCTCCTGCCGGAAGCGGAGGTGAAGGAATGAAGCGCGATCCGGTTTACGGCATCATGGCGGAGTTCGATTCCGCCACGGCGTTGGTCGAGGCGGCGCGCCGCACACATCAGGCCGGCTACAACAAGATCGACGCCTACAGCCCGTTCCCCATCGAAGGCCTGGCCGAGGAAATTGGCTTTCACCGCGACGAAGTTCCGCTGGTCGTGCTGATCGGCGGCATCGTCGGCGGCCTCACCGGATACCTGATGCAGTACTGGATGTCCGCCGTCGACTATCCGCTCAACATCGGCGGCAAGCCCTATCATTCCTGGCCGGCATTCATCGTGATCACGTTCGAGATGACGATTCTTTTCGCCGGAATCTCCGCCGTGTTCGGCATGCTCGCGCTGAATGGCCTGCCCATGCCCTATCATCCCGTGTTCAACGTGCCGCGCTTTGCTCCTCGGCTTCGAAAGACCGCTTCTTCCTGATCGTGTTTTCTTCCGACCCCAAGTACGATCCGGCCGGCACGCGCGGTTTTCTGCAAGGCCTCGAGCCGCGCTCGATTTCGGAGGTGCCCAGCTAGCATGCCGCAGCTCCGCCAAATGTCGGCCCTCACATGCAACGCCGGGTGCCCCGCTCTTGCGCGTTCTTTGCGCAAGAGTGGGATTCCACGGAAGTCTCACGCTTGGGATTTTCTGAAGCTCGGGTTCCTGCTGGCGGCGATCGCGTTGCTCTCCGCCTGCCGCCTCGACATGCACGTGCAGCCGCGGCAGAATCCGCTTTCCCGCAGCGACTTCTTCTGCCGACCAGCGCTCCGAGCGTCCGCCGGTCGAGGGCACGGTCGCGCGCGGCCAGCTGCACGAAGACACTTATTTCTACACGGGAAAGCTCGGCAACAGTCCCGGCGACTACATGCCGTTTCCCGTGACCAAGGAAGTTCTCGAACGCGGACGCGAGCGCTACAACATTTATTGCGCTCCCTGTCACTCCGAGGTCGGCGACGGCAACGGTTTCATCCCGTCGCGCGGTTTCGCGCGCAAGCCGCCGTCGTATCACATCCCGCGACTGCAGAAAGCTCCACTCGGCTACTTCTACGACGTAATCACGCAACGGCTTCGGCATCATGCCCGACTACGCCTCGCAGATTCCGCCGCAAGACCGCTGGAACATCGTGGCCTACATCCGCGCGCTGCAGCTAAGTCAAAACGCAACCCTGGCGGAGGTGCCCAAGGGACAGACCGTGCCCTCGGAACCGCCGAAGTTCCGCGGCCAGCCGGGCTCGGGCGCGACTCTTCCCGTCATTGATTCCGAGACAAGCTCGCAAACCGAGGAACAGAAATGAGCGCCGCGACCACTCCCCATCTCGATCTGACGGCGCCCGAGGTCGTAAGAAAAATCTCGCAGCGCTCGCTCGTGGTCGGCGTCGTCTTCGCGGTGATCGCCGTTGTGTTGGCGCTCAAGCAGCCCGATGAGTTCTATCGCGCCTACCTGCTCGGCTTCATGTGCTGGCTGGGCGTCGCTCTGGGCTCGATGGCGATTCTCATGATCCGCCATCTCACCGGCGGCGGCTGGGGCACGGTGATTCGCCGCATCCTGGGCGCGGCCATGCGCACGCTGCCGCTGCTCTTCGTGCTCTTCATTCCCATCTTCTTTGGAATACACCGGCTCTACATCTGGGCGCAGCCTCTCAGCAATATCGAAGACAAGCATCTCCGCGAGCACCTCGAACAGATCACGCAGACCTATCTCACGGTGAACGGCTTCATCGTCCGCGCCGTGTTCTATTTCGCCATCTGGAATCTTGCTCTCGTTCCTGCTCTCGTATTGGTCGAAGCAGACCGACAAACCTGGCGCGCCCGACAACAGCGGTCGCTTCAAGGCAGTCAGCGGACCCGGACTCATCCTTTACGGTTTCACCATCTCCTTCGCCGCCATCGACTGGATCATGTCGCTCGATCCCAGTTGGATCTCGACCATCTTCGGTTTAGTCATCCTCATCGGCGAAGTGCTCTCAGCCATGTGCTTCGCGGTGGTAGTCGAGCGCATCCTCTTCAACTACAAGCCCATGTCAGAGATGTTGAAGCCCGACTTCGTCCACGACCACGGCAAGTGGATGCTGGCCTTCATCATGGTCTGGGCCTATTTCAACTTCTCGCAATGGCTCATCATCTGGGCCGGCAATTTGCCCGCGGAGATTACTTTTTATCTCAGGCGCTTGAGCGGCGGCTGGGGATCGATTGGCCTGATTCTAGTTCTGTTCGGCTTCGTCATCCCGTTCGCAATGCTGCTCTCGCGCCCATTCAAGCGCGACATTCGGCGCCTGGTGTGGCTCGCGGTCTGGATGCTGCTGATTCGTTATCTCGATCTGTTTTGGATCATCGAGCCGAATTTCTCCAAGACCATCACTTTGACTCTGGCCGATGTGGTCGTGCCCATCGCCATCGGCGGATTCTGGCTTTGGTATTTCTTCCGCAACCTGGCTTCGCTGCCGCTTCTGCCGGCCTACGACACCGATGCCCACGAAGTTCTGCAGCCGGCGCGTGAAACGCATGCATAAAGAGAACTGACCAACGGGAAATGAGCGACCAGACCAAACTCGAGAACACCACGGAGCACGGCGGCTACGAGCACCAGGACCTGCAGGTCTCCGGCATTCTCTATTTCTTGCTGACCATTGTGGTGGCAGTCGTGATTTGCCTTTTTGGTCTGAGGGGTCTTTTTGCCTTCCTCGACCACCGCGAAAAAGCGTTGCAGCCCGCGGTGAGTCCGCTGGTGACCAACGTTCCGACGGATACGCGGAGGATTTCAGACCCCGACGAATACCTGAAGAAGGCATTCCCGGATCCCCGCCTTGAGAACTGACGAACGGAATCAGTTGAACAAGGAGGCCGTGCGCGAAGAAGGGCTGCTCTACAGCTACGGCTGGGTGGATGAAAAAGCCGGTACAGTGCGCATCCCCATCGAACGCGCCATGGATTTGATCGTGCAGCGAGGCCTTCCGGTACGTCCGCAGAACATTGCCGGCGAACGCTCCCGCGGCTAAGACGGCCACAACGACCGGAGCGGCTAAGAAGGGCGGAAAGAAGTGAGCAGAAAGAACAACAATTCGATGTTCGCGGCACGAGTCGTGCTGGCGCTCGCGTCGCTAGCGACTTCCGCCTGGGCGCAGATGAACAACGGCGTAATGTCTCCTCCGGCGAACACGCGCCCCCCAAGGCTCGAGAACGTCAGCATCGAGCAACATCTCGACGCGCAGGTCCCGCCCGATCTCACTTTCCGCGACGAAACCGGCGCAGCCGTAAAGTTGGGAGACTATTTCGGCCGCAAGCCCCTGATCCTCAACCTGGTTTATTACAACTGCACCATGCTGTGCGGCGAGGCTCTGGCCGGGCTGGCCAGCGCCATGCGCCTGGTGAAGTTCGATGTAGGCAACGAATTCGACGTAATCACCGTGAGCTTCGATCCGCGCGAAACTCCCGAGATGGCCGCCGCCAAAAAGAAAGACTACGTGGGGCGCTACGGCCGTCCCAACGCCGCGGCGGGTTGGCATTTTCTAACCGGCCGGCCCGATTCGATTAACGCGCTCACCAAAGCCGTAGGCTTCCAGTATCAATACGACGCCAAGACGAATCAGTACGCGCACGCCACCGCGATCATGGTGCTGACGCCGCAAGGCCGCATCTCGCGCTACTTCTACGGGGTGGATTTTCCGCCGAAGGATTTGCGCATGGGCCTGGTGGAGGCTTCGCAGGGCAAGATCGGCAACGCCGTGGATGCGGTGTTGCTCTATTGCTATCACTATGATCCTGAGACCGGAAAATATGGCGCCATGGTGGCCAACATCCTGCGCCTGGCGGCAGCCGCGACGATTCTTTTCATGGGCGCTCTTCTTTTCATCCTTTGGCGGATGGATCTCTCGGTAACCCGAAAAACAGTAACGACGGCGGCGGCGAAGACCAAGTATGCTCAATAATTTTCCATTATGGCCGGAGCAAGCCTCTACCACGGCGGGCCACGTGGACGCTCTCTACATCTTCCTGCTCATCGTCACCGGGATGATGACCCTGCTCATCTTTATCTGTCTGGTCTACTTCGCCGCTCGCTTTCGTCCCGCCCCGGCGTTCGCGCTGAGCAAATCGAAGGTTCTACTCCGCTCGAAATCACCTGGAGCACGATTCCCTTCCTGGTCTTCATGGTGATCTTCGCCTGGGGCGCGGTCGTGTATTTCAAGGAACGCACTCCACCAGACGATTCCACCGAAGTTTATGTCGTGGCAAAACAATGGATGTGGAAACTCGAACACGCCGAGGGCCAGCGCGAGATCAACGAACTACACGTCCCTGTAGGCCGCGACGTGAAACTGATCATGACTTCGCAAGACGTGATTCACAGCTTCTACATTCCCGCCTTCCGCATCAAGCAGGACGTGCTGCCCGGCCGCTACACCGTGGAATGGTTCCGCGCGACAAAGCCCGGCACTTATCACCTGTTCTGCGCGGAATATTGCGGCACCCAGCACTCCGGCATGGTCGGCGACATCGTGGTCATGGCGCCTGCGCAGTACGAAGCCTGGATGAACGGCGGCTCGACCGGTCCGCTCTCGGCCACAGGCGAGAAGATTTTCGCCGAACTCGGCTGCTCCACCTGCCATCGCACCGACACGCAAGGCCGCGGCCCCAATCTGCAGGGAGTTTTCGGCAAGCCGGTCCAACTCGAAGATGGACGCACCGTCACCGCCGACGAGAATTACGTTCGCGAATGCATCCTCGACCCGGGCGCGAAGCGGGTGAAGGGATTCCAGCCCATCATGCCCACGTTTCAGGGGCTGGTCAGCGAAGAGCAGGTAAACGCCCTGGTCGCCTACATCAAATCGATTTCAGCCAAGCCCGGTGAAGGCGCCAAAACCAGCGCCAGCACGGCCGCGCCCCGAGTCCCGGGAAATGCCGAACCGAATGGAAGTCAGGTGCAATAAGATGCCAACTCCGATGCCTCAACCCGAACGCGAGAATTACCTGAACAAGCACTACGGAGTGTGGTCCTGGCTGCTCACCACGGATCACAAACGCATCGCGCTTCTCTATCTCCTCTCCATCACGTTCTTCTTCTTTATCGGGGGCTTCTTCGCGCTGCTCATCCGCCTCGAGTTGCTCACTCCCGCGGGCGACCTGGTCCAGGCCGACACCTACAACAAGCTCTTCACCATGCATGGCATGGTCATGGTTTTCTTCTTCCTGATTCCTTCAATTCCCGCAGTGCTGGGAAATTTCCTCGTGCCCATGATGATCGGGGCCAAGGATCTCGCTTTCCCCCGCATCAACCTGCTGAGCTGGTATCTCTACATCATCGGCGGCGTGATGATGCTGCACTGCATGCTGACCGGCGGCGTCGACACGGGTTGGACCTTCTACGCTCCCTTCGCCACCAACTTCACCAACACCAAGATCGTCGAAGCCGCGCTGGCAATCTTCGTCGCTGGATTCTCCTCCATCCTCACCGGCCTGAACTTCGTTGTCACCATCCATCGCATGCGCGCGCCCGGCATGACGTGGTCGCGCCTGCCTCTGTTTATCTGGGCGCACTACGCGACCAGCATTATTCAGCTTCTGGGCACGCCGGTCATCGCCGTCACCATCGTGCTGGTCGCCTGCGAACGCGTGCTGCACCTCGGCATCTTCGATCCCAAGCTCGGCGGCGATCCGCTCCTGTTCCAGCATCTGTTCTGGTTCTATTCCCATCCCGCCGTCTACATCATGATTCTGCCGGCGATGGGCGTCGTCACCGAAATCATTGCCTGCTTCTCGCGCAAGCGCATCTTCGGCTACAGTTTCGTCGCATTCTCGTCGATCGCGATCGCCGTCTTCGGCTTCCTGGTCTGGGCTCACCACATGTTTGTGGCCGGAATGTCGGTCTACGCCGCGCTGGTATTTTCTCTGCTGAGCTACGCGGTCGCCGTTCCGTCGGCGATCAAAGTTTTCAACTGGACGGCCACTCTCTACAAAGGCTCGATCCACTACGATGCGCCCATGCTCTACGCGTTCGGCTTCCTCGGACTCTTCACCATCGGCGGCCTCACCGGACTATTCCTCGCGGCGCTCGGCATCAACGTCCACGTCACCGACACCTACTTCGTCGTAGCCCACTTCCACTACATCATGGTCGGAGGCGCGGTCATGGGCTATCTGGGAGGAATGCATTTCTGGTGGCCGAAGATTTCCGGCAAGTTGTATCCCGAAGGCTGGGCGCGATTGGCCGCCCTGATCGTTTTCATCGGCTTCAATCTGACCTTCTTCCCGCAATTCATTCTCGGCTACATGGGCATGCCGCGCCGTTATTACGATTACAGCCACATGCCCGAATTCCAGATCCTGAACGTGTTGTCGACGGCTGGCGCCACGGTCCTCGGCGTGGGATATCTTCTGCCCATGATTTATTTCTTGTGGTCGATGCGCTACGGCAAGCCCGCGCCCGACAATCCATGGAACGCCGCCGGACTCGAGTGGAAGACAGCTTCTCCGCCGCCGACTTTCAACTTCGATGAAGAACCGGTCGTGACGTGGGAAGCTTACAACTACGACGAATTGGACGCACGCCAGCAAGGAGGAGGTCCCCGTTGCCCGATAGCACGGTCGTCGGCCTTCATAACGAAGAACGCACAACCCGGCGCTCCTGCACCACTTCGCCGAGCCGCAGCAACAGCGCGACGCCGCCAGCCTGGGCATGTGGGTCTTCCTCGCCACTGAAGTCATGTTCTTCGGCGGCTTGTTCTGCGCTTACTTGATCTACCGCCGCTTGTACTTTGGAGACTTCGCCGCCGCCAGCAAAACCATCAACATGGCCTACGGCGCCACCAATACTGCAGTGCTGATCTGCAGCAGCTTGACCGTAGTCCTCGCTGTCTGGGCCGCACAGACCGCGCGCCGCACGCTGCTGATTGGCAGCCTCATCATCACCATGCTGCTCGGTCTCGTCTTCCTCGGCATCAAAGGCATCGAGTACCGGGAAAAGTTCGTGGAGCATCACGTCCCCGGCGCTTCCTTCAGCTTCGAGCAATGTGCCGATCCCCGGACATCCCGGCCAGTACGCCGATCCGCACCACGCGCAGCTATTCTTCTCTCTCTACTTCGTCATGACGGGTCTGCACGCTCTGCACATGATCATCGGCCTGGGCATTTTTCTCTGGCTCTTAGTCATGGCCTGGAAAGGACGCTTCACTCCCGAGTGGCACACTCCAGTCGAGATCGGCGGCCTCTACTGGCACTTCGTCGACATCATCTGGATTTACCTGTTCCCGTTGCTTTACCTGATCGACCGGCACCCGTGAGGCTTGCATGTCTGAACACTCGTCAGCAAAATCGCCCCTGAAAGGTTACTTCGCGGTTTGGATCGCGCTTCTGGCCGGCACCGGTCTCACCGTTTACGCCGCGACCCTGGACCTGGCTCCCTATAACGCCGCAGTCGCTCTCGGCATCGCGACGATCAAAGCCACTCTCGTGGCTCTCTTCTTCATGCATGTCTGGCACGCCAGCGAAAAACTAACCAAGCTGGTCGTGATCGCAGCACTGTTCTTCCTGCTCCTGTTGCTGGGCCTCACCATGACCGACTACGCCACCCGGGCCTGGAGCTAGGATAATCCGCGACTCGCTTTGAAAGGGCGCGGCTTCAATCCGCGCCGCAATCGTCTTGCAAGAGTGCGGGCTTTAGCCCTGAGGGACTTTATCGTTCTAATCGTTATCCTGAGCCTCCGATCCAATCTGCGGTATACTCGCGCCGACCGCCTGCAACACCGATCGGCATGAGGTGACTTATGGCGTTCTGCAATTCCTGTGGTGCAAGCATCGCCCCCGGAACCAGTTTCTGTAACAAGTGCGGCGCGGCGATACTCGGTTCAGCGCCGGTGCCGACAGCAGGTTCTGTGCCTCCGTCGCGTTCCATCCCTCCAGCCGTCCCCACGGCTTCGGGCGGCGGCGCTCTTAAAGCCGTCCTGATCATCGTGGGCGTAGTCGTACTCGTGGGAATCCTCGGCGTCACGGCGCTCGCGTTTTTTGCTGTGAGGATGGCTCATCGCACCCGTGTTCGCCAGGAGGGCGACAACGTGAAGGTGGAAACACCGTTCGGCACGGTCCAGACTACGAAAGATCCGCAAGAGGCCGCCCGCAATCTGGGAGTTGACGTATATCCCGGAGCACAAATCCTCCAGCAAGGCGCTGTTTCCGCGACCATGGGAGGCGTTCACTCCGCGTCGCTCAAATTCGAAACCTCCGATTCCGTCGACCAGGTTTGTAGCTTCTACAAACCCAAGTTCCCCAATGCGATGGTGATGAGCACAGACGCGAATCAGTGCACGATTGTCTCCAACGATCAGAAGAACATGATCAACATTAACGCCAAAACAGAAAACGGCAAGACCCGGATTGTGATCACGAACGTGAGTAAGTCTGGCGCGGCAAACTCGTCCTCGAACTAGAAAAAATCCGTCCCATGCCAGACCCATTCGTAGAACTCGCCCAAGCCGCCAAATCCCAGGTTGCCAAAACGTCCGCGCAGGTTGACACCCCGGCCCTGGCAGAAGCTCTCCGCGCACAGATTCGTGGTGAAGTCCGCTTCGACCGCGGCACCCGCGCTCTCTACGCCACCGACGGCTCCAACTACCGCCAGGTGCCCATCGGAGTGGTGCTCCCGCGCGATGCCGACGATGTTCAGGCCACGGTCGCGCTCTGCCGCCAGTTCGGCGCGCCGCTGCTCTGCCGCGGCGGCGGCACCTCTCTCGCCGGACAATGCTGCAACGTCGCCGTCATCCTCGATTTCTCCAAGTACATGTCGAGGATTCTCGAAATCGACCCCGCCCGCCGCATCGCCCGCGTACAGCCCGGAGTCGTGCTCGACCATCTCCGCGCCGCCGCCGAAAAACACCACCTCACCTTCGGGCCTGATCCCGCCACTCACGACCGCTGCACTCTCGGCGGCATGATCGGCAACAACTCCTGCGGCGTACATTCGGTCATGGCCGGCAAAACGGACGACAACATCGAGGCGCTGGAAATCCTCACCTACGACGGCCTCCGCATGAAAGTCGGCGCCACGCCCAACGACGAGATCGAACACATCGGCGAAGCCGGCGGACGCCGCGGCGAAATCTACTCCAAACTGCAAACCATCGCCGCCACACTACGGCGATCTCGTCCGCCAGCGCTTTCCCAAAATCCCCCGCCGCGTCTCCGGCTACAACCTGAACTTCCTTCTGCCCGAGAATGGCTTCCACGTGGCCCGCGCCCTCGTCGGCTCCGAGGGCACCTGCGTCACCATTCTCGAAGCGACGTGCCGCCTGGTCGAGAGTCCGCCTGAACGCGTGCTGCTGGTCGTCGCCTATCCCGACATTTATCAGTGTGCCGACCACGTTCCCGAAATCATGGCGCACAAGCCCATCGGACTCGAAGGCTTCGACGATCTTCTGGTCAGCTACACGCGAGCGAAAGGAATCAACTCCGAAGGCCTCGCGCTGCTGCCCGAAGGCGGCGGATGGCTGATGGTTGAGTTCGGCGCTGAAACCGCGCGGGAAGCCGAATCCCAGGCCCGCGCTCTGATGCAGACTCTCTCCCACAGCTCCCATCCGCCGAACATGCGCCTCTACACCGACAAGCAACAAGTCAAACGCGTGTGGGAAGTCCGCGAATCGGCTCTCGGCGTGACCTCGCACGTGGCCGGCGAAGCCATGAGCTGGGAAGGCTGGGAAGACTCCGCCGTCGCCCCCGAAAAACTTGGCAGCTATCTCCGCGATCTGCGCAAGATGATGGCCGCGTACGGCTACAAAGGCTCGCTCTACGGCCACTTCGGCCACGCCTGCGTGCACACTCGCATCAATTTCGATCTGCAATCGAAAGCGGGCATCGCCAACTTCCGCAAGTTTATGGAAGAGGCCGCCGACCTCGTGGTCAGCTACGGCGGCTCCATCTCCGGCGAGCACGGCGACGGTCAGGCCCGCGGCGAGCTGCTTCCGAAAATGTTCGGCCCCGAACTGGTGCAGGCCTTCCGCGACTTCAAGTCGACCTGGGATCCGGAATGGAAGATGAATCCCGGCAAGCTGATCGAGCCCTACAAGCTCGACGAAAACCTCCGCCTCGGCGCCGCCTACTGCTCCCTGGGAACCCAAGACCAATTTCAAATTCCTCGCCGACCACGGCAGCCTCGCCCAAGCCACTCTGCGCTGCGTAGGCGTGGGCAAGTGCCGCCACGACGAAGGCGGAGTGATGTGCCCCAGCTACCGCGCCACCCGCGAAGAAGAACACTCCACCCGCGGCCGCGCTCACCTGCTCTGGGAGATGACGCAGGGTCGAAGATGGATCATCCGCGACGGCTGGCGCAGCGAAGAAGTGAAACAGTCGCTCGATCTCTGCCTGGCCTGCAAAGGATGCAAAACCGAATGCCCGGTAGGCGTCGACGTGGCCACCTACAAAGCCGAGTTCCTCTCCCATTACTACGAAGGCCGCGTGCGCCCGCGCAGCGCCTACGCGTTCGGCAACATCGATCTCTGGGCACGCCTCGCCTCGAACGCCCCCGGCCTCGCCAACCTGACCACGCAACTTCCGTTCCTGCGCGATCTCTCAAAGCTAGTCGCCGGAATCCCCAAACAGCGAGCCATCCCCGCCTTCGCTCCGGAAACCTTCAAATCCTGGTTCCACCGCCGCCAGCGCGATGCTCAGCTGGACGAAACACCGCCGGGAAGACCGGAAAAACCGCCCGTTCTCCTCTGGCCCGACACCTTCAACAACTATTTCCACCCCGGCACCGCGAAAGCTGCCGTCGAAGTCCTCGAAGCCGCCGGCTTCCGAGTCGTCGTCCCAAAAGCCAACCTCTGCTGCGGACGCCCGCTCTACGACTTCGGCATGCTCGACCGCGCCCAGGCCCTACTGCTTCAGATCCTCGACGAACTCTCCCCCGAAATCGAAGCCGGCATTCCCATCGTCGGCCTCGAACCCAGCTGCGTAGCCGTGTTCCGTGACGAACTGTTAAACCTCTTTCCCCATGACGAGCGCGCCCAGGCCTTGTCCCGCCAGACCTTCCTGCTCAGCGAATTCCTCGAAACCTATCGCCAAGGATTGTCCCCTTGCCCCGGCTCGACCGCAAAGCGCTCCTCCACGGTCACTGCCACCACAAGTCCTTGATGAAGATGACGGCGGAAGAGTCCAGTCCTGCACCGCCTGGGCAGTCGACTTCCAGAGCCCCGCCCCCGGCTGCTGCGGCATGGCCGGGCTCCTTCGGCTTCGAACGCGACAAGTACGACCTGTCGATCGCCATCGGCGAACTCGAACTCCTCCCCGCCGTCCGCCGGGCGCCGCCCGACTGGCTGATCATCGCCGACGGCTTCAGTTGCCGCGAGCAGATCGCCCAGGGAACGCCGCGCCACGCCTTGCACCTGGCCGAAGTCCTGCAAATGGCGCTCATCCACCGCCATCGTCAGCCCAGGCCCCGGCACACCCCGACTCCTACCCTTACCCCGAATCCGCGCGCACCCAGCAACGCGAAGCCGAGGTCCTCCAGTCCATGAAGCACGCCGGTCTCGGCTTAGCCGCCCTGGCAGCAGGCGGCGTTCTATTATGGGAATTGTCCAGAAAGCACTGATTCTACGGAAGTTAGCTAAGATTTATAGCTCGATGCTAACTCCCACCCCTCGCCAGATCGACTCAGTTCTGGGACAATAGGACGTTCGCCCGCTCCTCCAAAGGAGCCCTAGACAAAACACCACGGCGAGCCGATTCTAAGTCCGAATTCTCAGTCAGGAAGTCATGGAACCCGAAGTAGAGGTAATGGAGCCTGCGGTGTTAGCCAGCGAACTCTCAGGGCACCAACGTCATGGACCATGAAACCACCGTCACCGCCCCGGTCGTCGGCAAGGTTCCCGCCGAGGCCCTGCCCACTCTCGTAGCCGCCAAGCCGCCGGACGCGCCCCTGTCCGGCTCCGTGCTGGTCATGATCCAGTTCGACGTTTGCGAAGAGATTCGTCTCGACCAGCTTCGCCAGATCCTCGGCGCCCGCACCGCCGATACCAGCTTCAAGCACGTCGCTCCCGGATACGTCCGCTTACCAGCGTCCTCCGGTTGAAGAGGTCCTCGAACCGCTGATTCTTGAAAGCGGCGAGCGCCTGCAGGGCGACATCAAGTATTTCGACTACGGCGTGGTCAGCGTGGTCTTCGAGCTGCCCTTTTCCGGCGACTGGGACAAGCTGGTGCAACTCTCCAGCCGCTGGGTTTGGGACACCAACTTCGAGAGCCTGGCAACTCGCATCGTGAAGCAGAAACTGGAGCGCGCCGCTCCCGCGCTGGTCAAGCCTTACACCACCGAGTGGCTGCAGGAGGACTATTTCATCTTCCACCTGCGCGAGATTGCCGGCGCACCCTCCGCCACCGATATCCTCGCGTCTCAAGGCGCCTGCATCGCCCAGGTCGTGCGCGGCGAGACCCAGCCGCTCTCCGATGGCGAACGCCAGGAAATTCTGCAGTCGCGCATTTCCTACTATCCCAACGATCTGGCCGTGATCGGCTGGAACGCTGCCTTCATCTACGACACTCCAGCCGGTGCCGAGACCGCCATCCAACTCTTGCAGTATGCCAACTCGCAGTTGCTCGAGTTCCGCCATTACGACGATCTGCTCACCACGCGAGCTGGAACAGGTCTACGACTTTCTCGATCGCGGAGGCCGCGGCCTCTGGTCGCGCTGGCGCACCGCCCGCGCTGCCTCGAAACTTCACACCGTCCTGCTCGACGTAAGCGAGCTCACCGAGCGCGCCGACAACGCCATCAAGTTCCTAAGCGACATGTTCTCCGCCCGCCTCTACAAGCTGGCGGCGTTAAAGGTCGGCGTCCCCGACTACAAAGACCTGGTCCAGCAAAAGCTGCAAACCGCCGAAGAGCTCTACCGCTTCATGGTCGACGAATTCAACCAGAGCCGTGCCTTCGTCCTCGAACTAATGGTGGTAATCATCCTCATCATCGAACTCATCTACTTCTTCCGCGGCAAACCTATCTAACTTGTCATTCCGAGGAGCGAAGCAACGCGGAACCTGCTGTCTGCCGACGCCACAGGCCCTAGGCGTTTCTACCCCCGCCCCGTATTTCCATCACGGGAGCCAGGCCCGATTGGGCTTGCTCTTCTCGAGGTGGCCGGCGGGACCTCAGAAGCCCGCTGCCTCTGCGGCACCAGCCACGTCTCTGCCTCCGCCCTGCTTCGGAACACATGGATCACCCGGAAATACCGCTCGGCCAGAACCTCAAACATTCGCAGCATGCCGAAAAGTGCGTCCGTACTGGCTACAATGGCGCAGGCCTCGAAGCGAATCTTTTCCCGAATCCGCGCTAATTCATTGGGGATAGCCTGTATGTCCTGGGTTCTCGGCAGGGAATTCGTTTCACTCAGGTCCAACAATACGTCTAGGCGTCCCACGCAGTCGGGATCGCGCTCCAATTCCCGAAAATGACCGACCACTTCGGCCAGCGTCACCCTCCCAACGCACCGGGTACGGATGACTCTCTCTTGCGCGTCGATGGCGTACGTCACGGGCATGTCACAACCTCAGCTACACGCTCGCATTTCGCGAAAACTAACCTGGATTCTACCGCATCAGTCGCCTCAGGTACGATAGAAGATCGGTACGATAGAAGCTGCATGAAAGGTCTAAAAGACAAACGAGTCTTAATTACCGGAGGCGCCAGCGGAATCGGCGCCGCCACCGCCGCGCGCTTTCTGGAAGAAGGCTCCCAAGTGTGCATCCTCGACCGCGACTCCACTGCGTGCGCCGCCCTTCGTCACCAACTGCCTGCCATCTCCGAAGCCATCATTGCCGACGTCACCGACCTGATGCAGGTGGAAGCCGCATTCGCCGAAGCGGTCCGAATCATGGGCGGCGTCGACGTGCTCATCAACAATGCGGGCATCAGCATCCGCCACAAATTCCTCGATATCACTCCCGAAGAATGGGACAAGGTACTCGCCGTAAATCTCACCGGCGTCTTCTACGTGGCGCAAGCTGCCGCGCGCCACATGTGGGAGCGCTTCTCGGCCGAGCGCGGCAGCGGAGTGATCCTGCAAACCGCCTCCACCAACGGCATTATGGGCTACCCCTACTACGCTGGCTACAATGCAACCAAAGCCGGAGTGATCGAGTTGACCCGCTCTATGGCGCTCGAACTCGCGCCCCGGATTCGCGTGTGCGCCGTAGCTCCAGGATACGTCCTCACGCCCATGCAGCGCGCCGAGTACACCGACAACATGCTCGACGAAGTGAACCAGAAAATTCCCCTCCGCCGCCACGCCGCCCCGGAAGAGATCGCAGCCCTGTTCGCATTCCTAGCCTCCGACGACGCCGCATATGCGACCGGCCACGTCTACACCATAGACGGCGGCGAAACCGCCGGCGGCCTAGCCAGCCGCTGAAGATTGTGGCAAGATGCTTGTGTGGGGACGGCCGCCTCGGGAGCCTGCCCTGAGCGAAGCCGAAGGGTCCAGCCAAGCACAGTGAAGCGCAGGCGGCTAAGCGCCTGGTAAGCGGAGTCTCTTATCCCCGCGCAAATCTAGCCGCCAGCCGCCCCAACCGCACCACCCGATAAAGCGGAAACAAAATCTTCGGCAGCCGAACCGCCTCCCACTCCCCAGGACCAGGAGTGAAACATCAATCGCGTAAGGAATCTCACTCGATCCGCCCGCCGCTCGCGAAGCCGCATCATAAGCCGAAAGTAGGATGTCTGCTCCGTGTCGTACGAAACTCCGCCAGCCACAGCCACTGCGATCTCATCAGCCAAAGCCCGCGCAGCCTGGTCGGCGAGTATCGAGCTTTCGATCGCCGCCTGAATCGCAGCTCCCAGAAAGCGATTCGCCAACAAAAGCGTGATACCGCAGAATCCGCTCAATGCCGAGTTCCCGGCTGCGGGACTGCACCCGATCCCAATCCAGATTCTCCAGCTTCAAGATCTGCACGATGTCGCGCAGCAAGATCATCCGTCCCCAAACATGTTTCGCCGCGTGCACCGAGAGCACCAGCAGCAGATCTTCCGGAGAAGGTGTCTTCACCGATCGGCCCGCTACCGTGACCTTCACCGCCCGCTGAAACAGTCCCTCCATGTCGAAGTCGACCGCATAGAACCGCGGCTGCAGCGCCCACTGCAGTTCCAGCAGGTTCGGTCCAGCGGAACTATCGAAAACCCATTCATATCCTGAAGCCACGTAATCTCCCAACACCTCTTCAGGGATGACCAGCCGCGTGGTGTATCCCAGATCCCGCAACGCGATCTTGATGCGCCCCACAGTCGCGCTTGCGGACGAACAAATCGATGTCGCCGGACTGCCGCAGCGCCATGTCGCCGTAGTAGACCTCCGACAGGACGACGCCCTTGTAAGGAATAACGTCGATGCCGAGCCGCTCGAGGCAGTCCAGAATGCCGCATGAGCTCGCGCGCCAGAAAAAGCGACTTGTAGACGTTCCTCTCATAACGCTGGCGAAGCGCTTCCAGCACAGGCGAAGGAACTATGCCGCCGCAAACGCGAGAGGTTCTGATACAGCAGCGAGGACGTGCCGTGATTGTCCGCCAGCCGCAGCACCGCTTCCCATTCGACCGGTTTCTCCAGCAAGCCCCGGATGCGGCCGAGATCGCTGTCGCTATCCGCCGAGCTGGCCGCCAGCAGAAGATCCCACTCGAGGGCATCTGAAGTAGTTGGCGCCGAACCGTCTACAGATGTGGCAGATCCTGAGTTCACTGATGTGGCGTCGCTGATTCGTCCAACGATATCACTCACGGATGTCGAGCCATCTTAACAGGGCGCGGTGGCACCCTTCGAACCAGAGCAATGGGCGCACCGCTGTGACCTCAGCACCGCCGAAGGTTACTTCCGTCATCTCCATCAGCCCTTTATTAAGGCTCTATCCGCCTTCGCTTCTGTCAAACTAAGGTGTTGGAGGCAGTGCAGGTTCCGGCGGAATAGAGAGTCTCGCAAGTGGAAATACTCACACCCAAGCCGACGCGGCGCAGCACGCGAGTGCGTGTGGAGATTCCCGTCACGGTGACCAGCATGGATCGGAAACATCCCTTAGCTGCCCAGTGCGTCGCCCTGGTAGTAAGCCCGCAGGGCTGCGGATTCCGCGCATCGCAAGCCTTGCCGGTTGGAACTCCCGTGCAGCTGAGTGATCTGCCCGGCGGCGGAAGCGCTTCTGCCCGCGTGGCCAACTGTCTTCCGCTAGGCAATGACGGCAAATACTTTCTTATCGGAGTGTCGCTCTACAACCCCGGAAATGTTTGGGGAATCGCCGATGCACCGGCGGATTGGAATTGTGCCCCCACGCCCAGCCCAGCCTCCGCCGGCCAGACTAAGGCCCCAGCAAACAGCAAGAATGCCTGGCCCTACAACCTGTTTTCCGGCCAAGGCGAAGCCCATCCCAGCCGAAAATAGTGGTCAGTGATCCGTGATCAGCGGACCGGACCACGTCCCCTGCAGATTCCTTCTGGGATCCGCACTGGCCACTGATCACTAACCACTGGCCACTGAAATTCTGCGTTCTTTCGTAACCTCGTCCCGGTGGTAGCGAAGTGCCATACTTTAGCCACGATGTCCGAGACTCCAGAATCCGTCGCGCAGGGTCCATCGTCAGTCGGTTTTCCCGGCGGCCAGGACCGCCCCTTTCGAGTTAAGTTGCGCGGCTCTGTCCTGGCCCTCATTC
Source organism: uncultured Acidobacteriaceae bacterium (assembly GCA_963770235.1). Classification (GTDB taxonomy): domain Bacteria; phylum Acidobacteriota; class Terriglobia; order Terriglobales; family Acidobacteriaceae; genus Sulfotelmatobacter. Next base: position 251,467 of record CAVYOW010000016.1, read on the forward strand.
GACTGCCCAACCGGCGCCAGATACGAGGCAAACTCCATCAGCTTTCCACCACCGGCGGCTTGATGCACCTGGAAAAACCGCTCGACGAAAAACTTCACGTGGAAGTGATCTTCCACCTCGGGGAGACCACCATCCACGAAAAGGCAGAAATGATGTTCCCCATGTGGGCCACTCAGGGCTGGCTCCAGCCCTTCCGCTTCATCGACCTGCCCGAGGCAACCAGGAATGCCCTGGAGGCGAGCCTGCTGCAGTTCGTTCAGCGCCTGCAAGACTCCGGTTCCTGACACCCGGCGAATCTGCGCTGGGCAATCCTGATCGCGTTTCCCTCACATACGCAAACCAGTCGCCTTCGCAGGCGCCATTGACGGAATCCCCGCCGTCTGCAAACAATGTTATAAGTTGGTTTCTAACTACGGAAAGCGATCAGGCGAACGGCAATGCGCTCTAGCAACGTTGTTTTCTGGGAGGTTGATACCCAGGCGGATTTCATGCTGCCGGGCGGCAAGCTCTACGTGCCCGGCGCCGAACGCCTGCTGCCCAACATTCGCAGGCTAACGGACGCCGCCCGCCAGGGCCGCGTCTTTCTGGTGTCACACGGATGCTTCCATACGAAAGATGATCCCGAGTTCAAAACATTTCCGCCGCACTGCATCAAAGGCACCGTCGGCTCCGCGTACGTTCCCGAGGCCCTGACCGGGAAAGTGCTCACCGTGCCGAATGAGCCCACAGCAGCCCTGCCGCGCGATCTTTCGCAATATCAGCAGATTCTCCTCGAAAAACAAACACTCGACATTTTCGAAGGCCGCCACGCCGGACGAACTCGTGAAGTCGGCTGGGGAGAGACCCCGAATTCGTCGTCTTTGGCGTGGTAACGGAATACTGCGTTCGCCTCGCGGCTAAGGGATTGCTCGAGCGCGGCCGCCGCGTCTCCGTAGTCAAGGACGCAATCGAAACCCTGAAAGCCGAAGATGGAGCACGCGCCGTGGCCGAACTGCAAGCTCTGGGAGCAAAATTTATCACCACCGACCAGGCGCTCGCATTGCTCAACAATCCGAACTAGCAATCCAAGTTGGGAGTTTCCCCCACCTTTACGGAAATCGTACCTCCAAACTGTAAATCTCCTGCGTGCTCCGGTCCCGCATCAGCAGCGGCGAGTCATCGGGCGCCAGCCCCACCCAAAACTCCCACGGATCGAATCCGCGCGGAATTTCCTTCAGATTCACCAGTCGTTCCACCTTGCCGTCGGCCACGACTCACGCGCACCACGTCATCGCTTTTGTCGGAATAATCTTCGGCATAAAGATACTTGCCATCGTGCGACCAGTTCTCGAAACCAAACCGCGACACCGCCAGCGGCGTCCAACTTTTCTTCTGCATCGTCGTACAGCATCAGCTTCGTCGAGTCCGCCGAAAGCGCCGCCACATAGCGTCCATCCGGCGAACACCGCGGGCTGAAGAGGTTCTCCGATCCCGGCACATCCGAAACCTGCGCAGTCTTCAAGTCAACGATGTGAATGTTAGGCCCGTTCGCAGTCCCATATTCCAGCCATGGTATTCCCGCGAACACAACGGAATCCCCGCCGGGCATCCATGACGGATCACCCTGATTACGGTCACGCTGGTTGTGGTCGGCCGGAATCACCTCACGCGGCGTGCCGCCCTCGGCCGGAATCACAAATATCTTCCAGGGTTTCCCGGGCGCGATGCCATAAATACGATCTGCGTTCCATCCGGCGACCAGCGCGGTATGTGCAGCCTGCATCGGCGCATAGGTAAGCTGCGTCCGCGAACTTCCATCCAGCTTGCTCCGCCACAGCGTGAGGTCCGGATGCGCCACATAGGTGATCCACTCGCCAGCTGCGCAAAATATCCGCCTCGCCCGCCGACACGCCCGGCAGGTAGATCGAGAACTGCTGCGACTTGCCCGCCGCCACCCGCGATCAAATCGAAGCGCCGCTGCTGCCCAATCACAAACAGATTCTTTCCATCCGGGCTCGGAGTCGGATTACTGAACATGAGCGGAGCCACAGTCAGCTGCGACGGTTCCACCCCGGCCTTGCGAAAGAGCGGACCGGACTCCCTCCCGCAGCGCCCATATGTTCTGCAGCATGGGCGCGCGTCGATTCAAAAAGGAAATACTCACCGTTCGGCGTCCAGGCTCCATCCGACTCTTCCGCCGGCCGGTTCCACTCCGGCAATACCGGATGCAAGCCCTTCCCGTCCGCCGAAACCTCCCACAACGAAGAAGTACGCTGGTTGGTATCGCGAATGGTGAAGCGCAAGCGTCGCCCATCGGGCGAGAATCGGAGCGCAAAAGGAACTCCCGCCACGGTGATCAGTTCCCGCGAATCGTTTCCGTCCGAATTGCAGATATACAAACTCGACTGTCTCGCATACACGATGTGCTGCCCATCCGGAGCCCACGCCGCCGCGTGCGCCAGAATATTCTCCACCGGCCGCAGCGATCCCGCCGGCACCGGCAGCACCCAAACCGGCCATTCCGTCTCCGAACCCTCCGCCACGCCTTGCACCAGCAATTCGGAACGCCCCGGATAGAAATCATAGATGTCAGCGCTCGCCAGCGAGATCGGCACCGGCGCAGTTTCTCCTCCCGCAGCCGAAACCTGCATCAAAACCGAGTGCCCGTTCAGATGTTCGGAAAAGTACAGCCGGGTGCCGTCGGTGACCAGCGAGCGCTTCGACGCCCCGTCGTTGGTAATCTGCAGCGACGAAGTCACAACCGGCGGCGACGCCGGCGATCTCAGAAACAGGAGCGCTGCCAACCACCGCCGCGACCGCAACCACTCCCGCCACCAGCCACTTCGCGAGACTCGCCTTGGGTCGAGGGTGAGCCGTGGTAAGAGCCGTCGCGAACAACGCGCGGATTCTCTCTTTCGAATCCGGCGCCGCCGGTCTCACACGCCGATCCCCGCCGCTCGAGCTTTGACCCGATTCCAATTCCCGGCGCAGCCGCTGAAAATCAACCCGCATCTCAGCCGCGCTCTGATAGCGCTGCCCCGGATCTTTCTCCAGGGCCTTCCGCACGATCCGTTCCAGTTCCGCAGGCGTCGCCGAATCAAATCGCAGCGGCCACTCCGGCACGCTGTGAATCAGAGAATCGAAAAACGCCGCCGAAGTTTGTCCCTGGAAAGGCAGCACTCCCGTCGCCATCTCATAGAGCACGACGCCAAACGAGAACAAATCAGTACGCGAGTCGAGCGGCCGGCCCAACGCCTGCTCCGGCGACATATAAGGAATCGTTCCCAGCGCCGATCCGGGACGAGTCAGATCCTCCGGCGAATGGGTGACGCCCCCGAAAGTGCCGCCGCTGACATGCGCTTCGTCGTCGACGGTCAGCTTCGCCAGCCCAAAGTCCAGAATCTTGGCGTTCCCGCGCTTGGTGACAAAAATGTTTGTCGGATTAATATCGCGGTGAATAATGCCATGCGTGTGCGCGGCATCCAGCGCATCGGCAATCTCGATTGCCAGCTGCAGCAGGGTTCCAATTTCCACCGGCCGCCCCGCAATGCGATGCTTCAGGGGCAGCCCGTCCAGAAACTCCATCGCGATGAAGGCTTCGCCCTGCTGCCCTCCAATGTCATAAACCGTGCAAATGTTAGGGTGATTCAGCGCCGATGCGGCCTGGGCTTCGACTTGAAAACGGGCCAGGGACTGGGGGTTTCGGGCAACTTCGTCGGGCAGAAACTTAAGCGCGACAAAACGATGCAGCCGAGTGTCTTCCGCCTTGTAGACGACGCCCATCCCGCCGCCGCCGAGCCTTTCCACAATGCGATAGTGCGAGATGGTCCGCCCGATCACTCAGCAGAATCCTACGTTGGTCAAACAGGCAAGTCAACGAAACGGGCTGCTACAGAAGGTGAGGCGCGGCTTCAGCCTCGCCGCAAACGAAGGTGCGGAGCATGCCTTCCAGGCCTGCGTTACCAGGCGCGGAATCGGCGTTAGCCCCTGAGGCCTGCCCTCTCTCTGATTGCCGCGAGTTTATCGGATGCGCCCAACCAGGTTCACCCAGCCAAACCCTCAATCCCCCGCACCTCATCCGCCGAAAGCACCAACCCAACACTAGCCAGGTCCTGCTTCATATGCTCGCCATTGGAAGTTCCAGTCAGCGCCAGCATCCCGACCGCGCGAGCAAAGGCAAATACAACCTGAGCCGGAGCGGCGCCAGCCCGCGCCGCTAGGCCGGTGACCACAGGATGCCGAAGCACCTCCGCATTCGCGGTCAGCAGCGAGAATCCCTGATAAACGATCTTGCGCTCTCTGCAGAACGATCGCACCTCACGATCCCATCCGAGGCGCGCATAGCAACGGTTCTGCACGAACGCCGGAGTTTCCGAGTCAACCGCCTCCATCTGCTCCAGGTGCCGCAAGGAAACATTGCTCACCCCAAGCAGCCGCGTGCGGCCGGCATCGCGCTCCTTCCTCATCGCTTCCCAAACCTCGGCGTCCGCGTCAGTCCAGTCGTAGCCTGAGGAGGGCCCATGCAGCACGTAGCTGTCAACGTAATCGGTCCCAAGATGTTCGAGTGAACTGACCATCGATTGCGCAACCTGCTCAGAAAATCGAGCCTCAGGATCGTAAGGCAGCCGGTGGTCCTGACCCGGCCGGTAAGTGAATTTCGTCTGCAGAAAAAGATCAGCGCGCGCCACCACCCCCGCGCGATAAGCAGCCGCCAGCCCCTGCCCAACCCCAGCCTCGAAGTAATGCCGCCGCTGATTCGCCGTGTCGACGCCCCGAAAGCCCGTGCGGAGCGCCAGTTCCACCAGCGCCGGCGTCCGCTCTTCCTTCCATGCGGTCCCGTAGAGAAAATCGGGATGAAGGCCGGGCAGTTCGATCGACCTCACTTTGCCGACTGCAGCTGTTGCAGATCCGCCAGCACTTCTTCGCTGTGACCTTGCGGACTCACCTTCACATACACCTTTCGGATCACGCCCGCAGGATCGATTAGAAACGTGTTGCGCGCGGCAAGCGTCATGCCGTTGTATTCCATGATCGAGCCGTATTCCTTCACCACCACGTGGCTCGAATCGGCCAGCAGCTTGAAGTTCAACCCCTCTTTGGCGCAGAAGCCTTTATGAGAATCCACATCGTCCACGCTAACCCCCACGATCACGGCATTCTTCGCCGTGTATTTATCGATGTCGCGCTGGAAGTTGTGAGCTTCAATCGTGCAACCCGAAGTGAAGTCCTTGGGATAGAAATAAAGCACAACCCACTTGCCCTTGAACTGATCCAGCGACACCTGTGCCCCTTCCTGGTTGGGCAGGCTGAAAGCAGGTGCCTGAGTGCCGGCAATCGGGGGCTGAGGCTGGTCCGCGGCCACTGCAGATAACCCAGCCAGAACTAAGGTCAGCAAAAATACCGAAAAACTCTTCATAACGCTCCTCTCCAAACTTGCAACAAGCATAAAGATGACCGCAACCCTTTGGCAAGCCACTCCAAACCAGGTCTTTGTCATTCCGAGCGCGCTGAAAGCGCGCTAGAGCCTGCCCTGAGCGAAGCCGAAGGGAACCTGCTGTCGCATGCAGCGCCACAACCCATGTGGAGACAGGCGCTTCGGCTGTCCTCCCACCACCGCCTTTTCCAACTTTGGGGTTCCCCCACCGCAAACACCACTAGGCGCACAGCCCGTGACGCCCCGGGGTCGGTAACCAGACCGGCGGTAACGGGACCTGGACTGGCACCTACGTAATCTTCTGTTAGTAACCACCCTGCTGAATACTGGTATCCTGATGACCAGCCTCCCCCAGCCTCTTCCACAGTGGCGTGCCCCGCGCGCCTATCTTGCAGGCAATACTCCGGCTGTGATTCGGTTTCCTGATGGCCAGCGCGCCGAGGCCAAACTCCAGGTAATTTCTCTCACCGGCGGTCTGCTTTCGCTCTCTCAGCCCGTCCTCCAGGGATCGCAGGTCAAGGTGATGTTCCTGACCGGAGCCGGCTCCGTCCTTGGAGGCGCAGAAATGCTCCTCCCCGGCACCAGCACACTACAACCGTTCCGCTTCGTTTCGCTCCCCGCCGACGATCAGCGCCGTCTCGGAACGCTCATCTGGGAACGCTCCGGTCAGAACAAGTCCGATCAGGATTGGATTCAGAAACTGCGCGCTGCCTCGGCGCGGGACGGCGAGCCGCGGCCTAAGCGGTTCAAACTGGCAGGGGCCGTTGGCCTGCTCACGATCGCTCTGGCCGTTGCGGCATATCTGCTGCACACGGGCTTGCTGAACTAGATCGTGTTTCATGAGACTGCCTCACTATAACTCGGTCAACACTCGCCGCTGGCCCCGATATCACGTGCACTTGCCGGTCTTCGTCGCCGCCAGCACCGGCGTCGCAAACATAGTTGTCCCCGGATTGGTTTCTGAGTTAAGCCGCGCCGGCATGGAGCTGTACGGCGGGGTCAATCTGCAGCCCGGCGACCTCCTGGAGGTCGAGTTCCAGACCATGGGCAAGATCCGCGTCGCCGGCGTCGTTCGCAATCGCTCCGGCTTTTGCTTTGGGCTCGAATTCAGCGCCGTGCGAACGGAACCGGAAGCATCGCCGGAGCCGCAAACAGCCCCTGAGGAGGAGGTGCTCGATTCCATCCTCCTGCAACCCCATCAAGCCCACCTGCGTGAGGTGCACCAGAAGATCGACCAGTCTCTAGAGACGGTGCTGGAGATGAGGAAGTGTCGCGAGGAGGTCGAACGCATCGCCGACGCCTTGAACCACTGGCGCCAGGGCGAGGCCCAGAGATCCTCGGAGCACAAAAGCTACCCAGGCTTCCTGCATCGCACAGGTTCCATACTCGACTCTGCCCCTATTCCGCACTTCCCCCTACAGCCCGCTTCACGCCGTGCCCCGCGAACCTACCTCGCAGAAATCACTCCCACTGTCCTTCGCTGCCAGGACGGTCGCAGCGTACCCGGCAGATTGCAGGTCATCTCTCTCGCCGGCGGCTTGCTCTGCCTGTCTCGACCTCTGGATCAAGGCTCCCAGGTGACATTGATGTTTCTCACCCGCAGAGGCTCGGTGGTTGGCACCGCGGAAATGTTGAGTCCCATCTCCTGGAGCCTTCAGCCGTTCAAGTTTGTCCGCCTCCACGACGAGGATGAACTCAGGCTGCAAGCGGCCATTCAGTCGTCCCTGGACCGCAAGCGTCGTGATCACGAGCAGATGGAAAAATACAGGGCCTGGTGATCCTCGAAGGGCTGGAAAAAGTTCCCTCTCCGTTGTGCTGCTCAACTCCCTTTCTTCACTACGGTCCGGGGCCCGCACGTTGCATAGATAGCGCCCCTCGGCAAACTGGATGTCCCTCCCATTTCCAAAACTCAGCTTTGTCCAAAAACTAGCGGTCGCATCGGTTGCAATTTCAAGTTATCATTCAGAAAAATCGGTACTATACCCTGGCCGGAATCTGGAAACGGTAACCGGCCATTTTGGGGGAATCATGGCGATCAACGTTGTGCCTGCAACTGACGTAAGCGACGACTCCCTGCGCTTTCAACCTATGGAGCGCTTAAAAGTTTATTTGTTCGGGGCGACCGTGCTGTTCGCGTCGTTTGGTATGGGGGAGGCGGTCTACCGGCTCTTGTTTTCAGAGTTTGACGGCGCCACCGATCGCATTCCGATCGAGGCTTTGTTCGGCTTGGTTTTTGCCTGGTTCGCCACTAAGTTCGTTAGCGATACTTACCGGAATCGGAAACAGAGGAGCGCGCGGCTTAATTTCATTTGTGCCCGGAACCATCAAATCCGCGGCGCCCTGGAAGGAATCACTCCCTTGGCCCACCCGGTGAAAAACCAGCAGTCGATTCGCGTCATCCGCGAAGAATTGGACAGGATTGAGTGGGCCTTGAAGGAAATCTTGCCGCGCTAAGCTTCTCGCCAGCGGACGAGAACTAACCCAACGGGAGTAGGTTCGCTACCTTAGGATATCTTTATCGCGACTAACCCACGTGGGTACTTGTAAAGATTGCACAAACGGCTAGTTTCTTGTTGAGCGTGGCTCTAGCTGACTCCTCCTCCCCCAGCCATCGGCGCTACCTAAGGAGAAGTTTGCATGAATGCTCTTAGGTGTACACTGCTTTCCCTTCTGGCCGTTGCTTTGCTGCTCGCGGTGGGTACCGCCACGGCCCAAGACTACAACTATGACGTAGGCTACTTTACCAATGCCAACGCAGCGGGCGCGCCCAGTGCCCGTTTGCGGCTCACCAACGACGGCTACGATTCCGCCGCTCCCTTGTGTGCGAACCTCTATGTCTTCGACACCCAAGGCGAGATGGCGGAATGCTGCAGCTGCCAGATCACACCCGACGGATACCTTGACCTCACCGTCAACTCAAGCCTCGTCGGCAACATGCTGGATCACGGCACCAGGCCCACCCGCGGCATCATCAAGGAGGTTTCCAGTTTCGTTCCTCCCAGCGGCACCTGCGACCCCACCGAAGAGTCTCCAGAGAATGGGATTAAAGGCTGGCTCACTCACATTCAGAAAGGCGCAACCGCGGGCACGTTCAGCATCACGGAGACCCCTCTGACGGATGCGTCTCTCTCCCGGGAGGAGCTAAGCTTCAACCTGGAATTGACTTGCTTCTTTGTGCACTGGCTGGGTTTCCCCACTGGCGTCTGCTCCTGCGCCGACGCCGGGGATTAAGCTCCGTGTAACCAGAGTTGCCCGGCCCAGCAACCCGCGCGAGCAGAAGCCAACCGAGCATGAATTTTGCCCTGCCTACTTCAGCGTGTCGCTGCGGTAAAGCTGCCCCAGTTGCGTCCTGTAACCAAACGCCATCCAGCGCCCGTCCGCGGTAATGGCGCTCGGTGTAACCATGGGCCTCAAACCTACCGCGTCTTTCGGGGTTATGGTCTGCCACAGTTCCCGCCGGCCGGACTCTAGATCGATCTTATAAATGTTGAGACCGGTAGCGGTTGTGGCCTGCACAAATACATGCTTCAAGTCGGCCCACCCAATCGGATCATCCCCATCCTGAATTCCGGGGATCGGTTTGGAGCTACCGTCCGAGATGGAAACGATGACCACATTCCTGTTCTGATACTTAATGAAAGATTGCCCATCCGGCGCGATCGCCCCCCACGAGATTCTTCCCGGCGACAACTGCTTTGGCGTCGAACCATTCACATCCGTAAGGTAGACTGCCTCCGGCTGGCCGGACTGGCTGCCTACCATCAGAATATGTTCTCCGTCCGGGAACCATTCCGCCCATCGCGGCTCCATCCCATCCCAGTGCAACGCGCGAGCCTGCCCGGGCCCCACGGGGACGATCTGGAGGCGTTTTGCCGGATCGTCCGGGAGCTGTACCAGCGCCCATTTTCCATCGGGTGTGATGTCCGAGGCGTATCCGCCTCCAGCGATGCGAACCGCCGGGGAGCCATCGCTCTTGCGCACATATACAGAGTAATCGTTTCCCGACTGTTCCGATAAATCGGTGAACAACACTTCACTTCCGTCTTTGGACAGCCGCGGACCCCAACTGTAGGAGAGCCAACTCAGGTCGCGTTCCTGATTGGACCCATGCTCCACCAGTTCCATCGTCCCGCGGGCCTCTTCGGTCGAAACCAGGGCGCGCCCCGACGCTGCAATGTCGAGGATGCGTGTCGGCGCCGTGCCGCAATACACCGTCCTTTCCTTGCCCGATAAGTTGACGGCGTGAATGCACCACTGCTCCCCTGTTTCCGCAGCCGAGAACCAAATCTCTTGTCCGGATGGAGCCCACGCCAAGCCCTCCAGGGATTCCCATCCGGTCGATATAATTCGCAACTTTCCCGACCGGTCAAGCAGCACAAGGTCGCCCCGATCATCGGGATTCGGCGGGTGACGAAACAGCGCCACCTGGGCTCCATCGGGAGAAACTCGCAGATCGCTCATCCAGCCTTCGCCTTCGAGCAGCACCTTTCCGATGGGATATTGCAATCTCCATTTATCGTTGTTGCGGTCAAGCACAGCGAGTTCGTTCCCGTCCGGTCCCCAGTCCGCATCGAAGACATTCTCCAGCAGTTCGCGAGGCGCGCTGCCGCCCAGAGGAGAAGTAGCCAGCGTTCCGCCCCATTCATAGTGGGCAAAATAAATCGGCCGCATCAGCACCGCCATCTGACCCTGCCGCGAGATTGCCAGCAGCATTGCCCCGCCCAGCCCCGCTGGCGTTGATGCCGGATAGTCCTCACGAATACTGTAAGTGTCGGGCGCTCCGGCGCCGGGCGCTCCGGCGCCGAACTTGGCGCTGTAGAAGACAGTTTTCGTATCCGGCGCAAACCGGCCTCGAATCACCTCGCCACGATGGTACGAGACGCGAGTAAAAGTCGGCGGTGAAGGAGGCGCAGGCCGCAGGTACCAGGCAATCGCGGCTCCAAGGGCGAGGCCGGCAACTCCGGTGGCCGCAACCAATACTGGCCAGCGAGGAATCCCGGTGCTGCCTGCGATGGCCGCATTCGCCGCTGTCCTCGAGGTCGTGCCACTCAAAGCTTCCAGCGCGAAGGCAAGGTCCTTCGCGGATTGAAAGCGTTGCTCCGGTTGCTTCTCCAGGCAGCGCCGGACAATGCGCTCCAGCCCCGGCGACACCGGATGCTCCATCTCGTTCAGTTCCGGCGGATCTTCTTTCAAGATCGCCGTCATGGTCTCGGCCGCGCTATCCCGGCTGAAGGCGCGCTGGCCCGAAATCATCTCGTACAGCACGGCCCCAAAAGCGAAAATATCGGTGCGCGAATCCACTCCCGAGCCCCGCACCTGCTCCGGCGCCATGTAACCGGCCGTGCCCATCACCATACCTGCTTCCGTCGGCAAACTGGTCAGCGTCAGGCCATCGGATTCGTTCTTCCCACCGCGAGCATTCGGCGCCAGCTTAGCCAGGCCGAAGTCGAGAATCTTCACCCGGCCTTCTTTGGTGAGAAAAATGTTTTCCGGCTTCAAATCGCGATGGACGATGCCCTTGTCGTGGGCCGCCGCCAACCCCTGCGCGATCTGCGCCGCATAATCGGACGCCTTCCGCGACGTCAGCGGGCCGCGGTCAAGCTCGGCGCGCAAGCTGCTCCCTTCCAAAAGTTCGGAGACAATAAAAGGCGAGCCGTCTTGCTCCCCAATATCGTGAATGGCAAGGATGTTCGGATGGTTGAGCGCGGCCACGGCGCGCGTCTCCTGCTCGAAACGCCGCAATCGGTCGGCATCACTCGAAAAAGACTCTGGCAGCACCTTCAGCGCGACTTCACGCCCAAGGCGTAAATCCCGGGCGCGATACACTTCGCCCATGCCTCCGGCGCCGATCGGGCCGAGAATTTCATAAGGTCCTAATTTGCTGCCCGGGATCAGCGTCATGGTGCGCGCAATTATAGTTCAGTCCGGCATTCTTCGGTTCCTAATCAAGCCCAAGTTTGTGCTCAACCCCTTCCTGTGTAAGATAGTTCCGGCACTGGGCGCAACTGAATGTCTGAACCCCTTCATTTTGTGGTGGCCGGCCATCTCTGTGTCGATTTGACCCCCGCACTGACCGACGGCTTGCCCCAGCCCGGAGGCTTGGCGGAAACTGGCCCTTTACACTTCTCCTGTGGCGGCGCGGTCGCAAACGTAGGCTCTGCGCTTTGGCGTTTAGGCTGCCCCGTCCGGCTGATTGGTTTGGTCGGGGACGACCGGTTGGGCGAGATAGCCATCCAGATGCTGCAGCCGCTCGGAGATCAACCTTGCATCCGAATCGCACCCGGCCAGGTGACAAGTTACAGCATCGTGATCGCCCCGGAAGGGCGCGATCGCGCGTTTCTGCATTGCCCTGGCGCCAACGCCGTATTCACCTCGGCCCACGTTCGCGACCAGGACCTGGAAGGCGCCCGCTGGCTTCACTTTGGCTACCCTCCTGTGATGCCGGCCATCTCCGCTGACGGGGGCAGAGAGTTGGCAGACTTGTTTTACCGCGCCAAAGAGCGGGGCTTGCGGACCTCACTGGATTTCTGTTCGATTAGCGACGCTGCTGCGTCCACGGATTGGCGAACTGTGCTGCGCAAGTGTGCCCCGGCCGTGACCGTATTCACGCCCAGCATTGAAGAACTGCGGACGGCTCTGCGGCAGCCGCCGAGGGGCGTCGACGATATCGACGATGTTCGCTCGCTCGCATCCGCACTTTTTGCCATGGGATTTTCTATAGTCGCAATCAAGCTGGGAATGAGCGGCCTATATCTTGCAACCACAGACGCTGACGCGGATCTCGCAGGTTGGCAGTTCGGTCCCCAATGGCGCGCTCGCGAACTCATGGCGCCTTGCTTCCGGGCTCACGTCGTCAACGCGACCGGAGCGGGCGATTGCGCGATCGCCGGCTTCATCGCTTCCGCCGCGAATGGCAGCGGACCCGAGCAAGCCTTGACCATGGCCGCTGCGGCTGGCGCTTGCGGTGTGGAAGCTTGGGACGCCTCGAGCGGCGTGCGATCCATGGCAGAGTTAAAGGCGCGCATAGAATCGGGTTGGGAAAGGATCGAGAACATGGCCCCGGGCAAGGACAAAGACTGGACCTATGATCGGCACCTGGGAGTCTGGAACCACAAGCGAGAGCAGGAGGTAGGATGAAACGAACTGAAGTGCTTGCAGCACAAAAAGAAGCGCGGCAGAGGCTGGCCAGCGTCGGCATTGCCTTGACTAACCAGGAGGCGGCTAACATCGAAGTGGCCGATCTCGGACTGAATCGCCTGCCCTCGGAAGGGTTGGAGTTGGTCACCTACGTGAACACCGATCGCTATTGTGCCAAGGAGTTGGTTCTCTTTCCCGGCCAGACGTGCCCCGAGCACCGCCATCCGCCCGTCAATGGACACGCCGGCAAGCAGGAGACTTTTCGCTGTCGCAAGGGTCTGGTGTGGCTCTATCTGGAGGGACCGCCCGCCCCGCGCATTCAGGCCAAAGTTCCCCAGGCGAGCCAGAACCACTACACGGTATTTCACGAGATTGTTTTGCACCCGGGCGAACAATACACCATTCCCCCGAACACTTTGCACTGGTTCCAGGGTGGCCCGGATGGCGCCGTGGTCTCGGAGTTCTCCAGCGCCAGCACTGATGAATTCGACGTCTTCACCGATCCCAACATTCGTCGTGCCACGGTTGTCGAGGACTAACCCCGCATGAGCGTGAAGTCGCTGTTCGCGAAACTCGCGGAGATTCGATCCAATCCCTCCGGCGGCACTTTCATTCTTGCCGACGCCCGGGATGCCGACATGGCCTGGGGCATCCCCAGTTTCGGTAAGGCCCGCTCTGGCCACGGTTTCCGTTCAGCGCCCGCGTTCCTGGAAGAAATCCGCGCGGTCGTTCGCCAGGGTTTTGTCGAAGTATTGCTGGCATCGGCATCAACCATGGATACCCTGGCCCACAAAGAGCGACTTTTTGAAGGTTCGCACGTCACTCCGGCGGTGCGCATCAACGACGCGACCGACATTTGGCGCCAACGCGGAGCCCGCTATCACGAATCGCCCTCGGCGCCCTTCGCCACGGCTTACATCCAGGAAGCACAGTTTGGCAGCCTCACTGCATCTCGCGAGGGCTCACCCGTCGTCAACCTGGGATTGTATTCCATGACCTTCAACAACGATCTGGAAGCGGATCTGCGCACCTTGCGTGCTTTCCGCGAATTCCGCGCCGAAGCCGAGAAATCCGGCTTCCACTATTTTCTCGAAGTGTTTGCGCCAAATTCCCCGAACACAGGACTGTCCCCCGAACAGGTGCCGGCCTTTCTGAACGACCAGATTGTGCGGGCATTGGCGGGCGTCCCTTCCAGCGGAAGGCCACTCTTTCTGAAAATACCTTACCTCGGGCCGGGACCTCTCGAAGAGTTGGTGGCCTACGATCCCTCCCTCGTCGTCGGTATACTCGGAGGCAACAGCGGAACAACTTATGAGGCCTTCAAGCTGTTGGCCGAAGCCCGCAAACACGGCGCGAGGGTCGCGCTGTTTGGTCGAAGGATTAAGGATTCCGAGCACCCGCTGACATTCATCCACATGCTTCGCGCCATTGCCGATGGCGAAATAGAACCCAAAGAGGCGGTCAGAAACTATCACAGCGAACTCGAAAAGCTGGGCATAAGGCCCAAGCACCGGCTCGACCCTCCAAAGAGGACAGCGTGAGCAACCGGGACCCCACCGCTTTCAATCCGGGCCTGCACAACTCAGGAAGGGATTCTGATCCCGAAGCCACTTTTGACTCAGCCGCTGCTCCCGTGGGCCTACCTGCACCCGATTTGGGTTCGATAGGGCCCTACCGGCTGACCAGGAAATTGGGCGAAGGAGGCATGGGGCAAGTGTGGCTGGCCGAACAGTCCGCTCCCGTCAAGCGGCAGGTTGCGCTGAAAATCATCAAGGCGGGACAGTACGACGGGTCCGCCTTGCTGCGCTTTAATCTCGAACGGCAGACCCTGGCGATCATGGATCACCCCGCCATCGCCAAGGTGTTCGATGCCGGCTCGACTCCCGCAGGCCAGCCCTACTTTGTGATGGAGTATGTACCGGGATTCCCCATCACCAACTACTGCGATCAGAAGCGCCTGGCGGCCCGCGAGCGGTTGGCCCTACTCGTCAAAGTTTGTGAGGGCGTGCAACATGCGCATCAGAAGGCGATCATTCACCGCGACCTGAAGCCCTCCAACATATTGGTGGTCGAAGTCGATGGCAAGCCGATGCCGCGCATTATCGACTTCGGCATCGCCAAAGCCATCTCTCAGCAATCTGAGGACGAGACGCTGGTGACGCGCGCCGGAGGAACGGTGGGCACCCCGGGGTATGTCAGCCCAGAGCAAGCCGACCCCAGCATCCCGGACGTTGACACCCGCACAGACGTTTATTCGCTCGGCGTGGTGCTTTATGAATTGCTCACCAGCGTCTTACCCTTTGATGTGAAGCAGTGGAAGACGAAGCCATTTCACGAGGTTCTGCGCCAGTTGCAGGAGGACGATCCGCCGAGTCCGAGCGCGAGAATCACCCAGGACCCAGCTTCGACGGCCACTGCTGCTAACCGGAAAACAGATCCGCGGCAACTGGTTGGCCTGCTGCGTGGGGATCTGGACTGGATCACCCTGAAAGCTCTGGACAAAGACCGCACCCGCAGATATGGCACGCCCTCGGAGCTGAGTGCGGATATTGGCCGCTACTTGCGGAACGAACCCGTAACCGCGCGCCCGGCGAGCATGGCTTATCGGACAAAGAAGTATGTCCAGCGCCACCAGTTCGGAGTAGCCGCCGTAAGCGCGATGGTGCTGCTGCTGATCGCATTCGGAGTGATGCAGACGATCCAGCTGCGCCGGATTACTCGCGAGCGCGACCGTGCCAACCGCGAACGAGATCGCGCCACCCGGGTCACGGATTTCATGACCGGCATGTTCAATGTGTCCGATCCAAGCAAGGCTCGGGGAAAGACCATAACCGCTCGGGAAATTCTTGACAAATCGTCGGCGGCCATCGATACCAGCCTGGCTCAAGACCCGGAGCTCAAAGCACAGATGATGGACGTTATGGGAGTCGTGTACGAACGTCTTGGTCTCTATTCCAGTTCACTCCCGCTGCTGGAGCGGGCCATCGAGATTCGACGCCGCGTGCTCGGGCCGGAAAATCCGGAAACACTGGCTACCATGCATCATCTTGCCACGGCCCTTGGTGGAGACGGCCGATATTCCGAGGCAGAGAAGTTGTTTCGTGAAACCATCGCGATTGAACGGCGCGTGCTCGGGCCGGAGAACGCTTTCACCCTATTGTCGATGAACAACCTGGCGTCCGATCTGTTTGAACAAGGCCGCTATGCCGACGGAGAAAAGTTAGATCGCGAAACGCTGGAGATTCGACGTCGTGTCTCGGGGCCGGAGCATCCAGACACTCTTATGCTGATGGCAAACCTGGCCACGACGTTGGTTAGACAGGGCCGCTATGCCGAGGCGGAGAAGTTGGAGCGCGACGTCCTGGAGACTCGACGTCGCGTCTCCGGGCCGGAGCATCCGGACACCCTGCTGGTGATGAGTAACCTGGCTTCCCTTCTCGATGTCGAGCAACGCTACGCTGATGCGGAAAAGTTAGATCGCGAATCGCTGGATCTTCAACGTCGCGTCCTGGGACCGGAGCACCCTTCCACCCTGCTGACGATGGGTACCCTGGCCAACGTGCTGGCTGACGAGAACCATCTGAGCGAGGCCGAGAAGTTGCTGCGCGAAACGCTGGAGATTCAACGCCGCGCACTTGGGCCGGAACATTCGAACACGCTGGATTCGGCGAACAACCTGGCTACCATTCTGGATGACGAAGGGCATTATGCTGAGGCCGAAAAGCTGCAACGCGAAACGCTGGAGATTCAACGCCGCGTCCTCGGCCCACAGCATCCGGCAACGATCAGCTCGGTGTACAACCTGGCTTGCTACGCGGCCCGTAACGGCAAGCGTGACGAGGCGCTGTCACTGTTGGCAGAAGCGGTCGCGCACGGAGGTGGCCGGCAAATGCACACGGATACTGATCTCAAATCGCTTCACGGTGATCCGCGATTCGACGCCCTGGTTGCAAAGGTCAAAGAGCACGCCGCCTCCGCGCCTTAGCAACTCGAAGAACCAGGCTCATGCGTCTTTTCGGTCCACACTGCGATCATGATTACTACTCTGAGTGAGAGAGTCGTTTAGAGATTAGGGTTGCGTGGAGTGTGCCATGGTTGTCCAAAGTACCTGTACAAATCACGTAGTCCCCGTCTTTAACCTGGCTGGCGTCAATGGTGTTGACCTTCGTATCGCCGTGAAACTGACTGACCCATTTTGTCGAGCCGTCGTATACAACGGTCCTCTCCAAAGTCGAACCCACTTTACGAACAGTCAGACTAGAGTTACCCTGACTGCTTCTTACAACTCTCCCTTCCACGCGCGCTTCCTTCGCCGAGGCAGGAGCCGGTGCGGGAGCCTGTTGCGCGAAGACCACTGCCACCGAAAAGGTAAGTACCAACGCAAACGGCAGAATGAGTTTCTTCAACATGTCTTTCTCCTTATCACCGGGATCGCCGGTGACGATGTGACGTGTGCACGGACACTAGACCTGGGCACCGAAACAAGCTGCTTCAAAACTCGGGCTTCCACTGAATGTCTCCGCTGCATCCCTCGTACCGGTTGCTTTACCGAAACCTGACCCCGAAAGAGCGCACGCAGCTTTCTTCCGTGACTCAAGACAATTCAATACAGCACTTCGCTCTCGCCTTTTTCAGTGATCATCTGCTGGAACTGCGCCACAATCTTGTCCCGTCGCGACATCACCGCTTTCACTTCATTCTTGGTCAGATAGTGTTGGGTC
Organism: uncultured Acidobacteriaceae bacterium; assembly: GCA_963770235.1. Taxonomy (GTDB): domain Bacteria; phylum Acidobacteriota; class Terriglobia; order Terriglobales; family Acidobacteriaceae; genus Sulfotelmatobacter. The sequence goes on from CAVYOW010000016.1 coordinate 268,738, forward strand.
TTTTCTGCCAGCACATTCTCGTCCAGCGCCTTCAGTTTCTCCAGCAAGTGCCGGTCGCAGCGTACCAGGTCTTTAGGGTCCTTCACATCCTTGTTGGGGCGAAATGCGCGGCTGAAATCAATCCTCCAAATTTCCCAGTGCTCACCGATCAGCACGTTGGTCAGGTTGGGATCGGAATCGGAGACCAATTGATCGAAGACCCGTATCTTGTACATCTGGTTGTTCCAGGCGTCCGCGTCCGGCGCCGTTAATTTCTGCTGGTGGCGCTCCACCTCATCCATCTTCACCGGCAACCACCAACTCAGCGAGCCGACATTGCCCTTCCATTTTCGTTCGACGTACACCGGCAGCATGTCGTCCATGCCCAGCAATTCAGCCAGCGCATAAGCAGCGATGTTGTACTTGTAGGAGTCCACGAAGTTCAGTTCGGTGCCCGCGCTAAGCTGCATCACCGGTTTATGTTCATCAATAGATTGGAAAGAGGCGTCGTGGGTGATAGTGCCGTCGGAGAGCGTAAGCCGCGTGGTGCCGGTGATGCCTTTTTTGGCCGACCGGCTGTTCACCACCTTGGCCGTGAGAAGGAACTGCTTAATCTGATCCTTTGTCAGGGTTGGTTCGTCGGCACCAACCACGAAGTGTTGGCCAGCCAGACACACCACGACGGTAAGAATCAACGCACGCCAGCGCAATTGAACAGGGCTCATGGGAGGATCCCCCTTGAATTGTCAGGAGTCTACCTCTCCCCGCCGCAATGTTCAACCCGTATGGCCGGAATGCTCGCGCCGGCCCCAAACTCAGCGGCGCTGCTCCAGACCACCGCGCAAAGCTGCCCGCTCTCTCGGCTGCCTGGATGACCTCTTCCGCAGATCGAACACCGCCTTCGGAGCGGCAACCCGGGGCTGCTATCATGTCTAAGACGCGGAATAACCCTCCGGTCAGCGACGTGCTGCACGAAAACACTGCCCAGGCGAGGTAGTCTTTTCAATAAATAGGGCCCGTAGCTCAGTGGTTAGAGCCGTGGACTCATAATCCATTGGTCCCAGGTTCGAATCCTGGCGGGCCCACCACCTTTTTCGGGGGGACAGTTCCTTGGTCTTTTTCCTGCCCGGCATCTTCTCAGGTAACCATCTCGGATTTCTCTGGTTTGCGGGGATGTCCGAGCAATGTGACAATGGCTGTATGCACAAATCCTTCACTACAGCGATGAACATATTGGCGGCTGGGATGCTGCTGGGGAATGCCCTGGCGCAGCAGACTCCGGCAGCGACGACTCCACCGGCTTCTCCATCCCCAGCTTCCTCCGCCAAGGCGCAGACTCCCGCGGCAAAGGCTGCATTCCGCCACTGCCGCAAAGACTCCGGTTCCCCTGACTCTCAAAACGCAAAAAGACAAGTTCAGCTACGCTCTCGGGATGAAGATGGGACAAAATCTCGGGAAACAGTCAGTGCCCGTTGATCCGGCGATTCTGGCGCGGGGAATGAGAGACGGCCTGGCGGGGGGCAAGACTCTGCTCACCGACGAGGAAGCGCAGGCCGCGCTCAAGGCAATGCAGGACGATCTGCACGCAAAACAGCAGGCTAAGACGCAACAAGCTGAGGAAGCGAACAAGAAAGTTGCAGAGGTAAACAAGAAGGAAGGAGAAACCTTCCTGGCCGAGAACAAAGCCAAAGACGGCGTCGTCACCCTCGCGAGCGGCATGCAGTACAAGATTCTGAAGGAAGGCACGGGACCGAAGCCCACAACGAGCGACTCGGTGGTCTGCAACTATCAAGGCACGCTGATTAACGGCAAGGAGTTCGACAGTTCCTACAAGCGCGGCCAGCCTGCGACATTCCCCGTGACTGGAGTCATCAAAGGATGGACCGAGGCGCTTCAACTCATGCCGGTTGGTTCGAAGTGGCAGCTATTCATTCCCTCTGATCTTGCCTATGGCGACCGCGGAGCGGGGGCCGATATTGGCCCCGGCGCTACGCTCGTTTTCGAAGTGGAGCTGCTCTCCATCGAGGACAAGAGCAAAGACGCCGCCCCGGAAAAAGGCGAGGAGAAGAAATAGTCCTCGGTCATCGGCTTTCGGGCGTCGGCCAAGAGCATTTGCCGAAGCCCGAAGCCTGACAGCTGAAGCCGGCCGTTCCCCACGCTCCATCCCGTGTAATAATCTTTAGGTAGACAAATTCCTGACTCAAGGAAGTGTATGCCGCACACTGTTTTCTGCGTGAAATTGAAAAGAGAAATGCCCGGGCTGGACGAGCCGCCTTTCGACAACGATCTGGGCCGCAAGGTCTACGACAACGTTTCCCAGGAAGCCTGGAGGATGTGGACGGAACACTGCAAGATGCTGCTCAACGAATACCGCCTGAACCCTGCCCGACGCGAAGATCAGGAAGTGATCGTGAAGCAGTTGGACCAGTTCTTCTTCGGGGAGGGTTCGGCGGTGCCCAAGGAGTACGTGCCGCCAGTGCAGAAATGAGCGTCCCTCGGCGGCGTTCGGAAACAGGCCGCTTCACTGCACGTCCACTATCCTTAGCTTGGTCACCTGCCGCACCCAGCGCGCCATTCTTTTTTCGTCGGGGATGACGATGCGGTATGGGCCTTCCTTGTCATCGAGCGGCTTGCCATCTTTCAGGAAAGCCAGAACGATCTGCTTATCGGTGAACGCCGGGTCTAGCTCGGGCAGGGCGATCACGGCGCGATATCCGTCTGCAGCTTCCACCAACAAGCACGATGCCATGCGCTTTCCCCGCAGCGTCTCGCCAAACCCGATTCCCGATTTTGCCAACAGCGCGCCCAGGGCAACGCCTTCAAATGTGGAGGACGCGCTGGTCGTTACCTTGATGTGCGGCAGGGCTTCCAGGTCAGCCCGGGTTAGCTGGGTCTGTTTCCCGGTTTCATTTTCGACGGTGAGTTGCTGGCACTGCAGCAGCACAGGCTGCAGCAGCAGAGTGAATACCACGGCCGGAAGGAATAGGCGACTTCTCATATCAGATGCGCAGAATCATCACTTCTGTGGCTTTTATGAGGGCGGCCGCAGTCTGCCCCGGCTTGAGTTGCATCTCGCGCGCCGAGCGTGCGGTGATGATGGAGGTGATTTGCTGGCCCCCGATTGAAATCTCCACTTCCGCCATGAGGCCGCTGATGCGAACCGCGCCGATTCGTCCCACCAGCTGATTGCGTCCGCTGACGCGGCGGATGACCAGCTTGCGTTCTTTCTCCGTTCTTGCCTCGCGTTCGGAACAGCAGCCGGTCGATTTCCCGCTGAGGAATGCGGTGATGTCCCCCGACCGTCTGAACGCTGCGAATTTTCTTCTTGTAAATCCATTGCTTGAGGGTGGGGACGCTGATCCCCAGGTCCAAAGCCGCATCGCGGAGCTTCAGCAACTCTTCATTCCTGGGCTCGGATTGGCCGTCCCTCGGCATCGGAACGAAATCCTACAGCCAACCCCAGGGCCGGTCAACAAACTGGCTCGGCTGCCCGGTCTAGCCGGCGAAGTGTGGATAGTACATATAACTGCATCGTAATGGACATTGGAACCGACACATCATATACACTTCTTAGTATTCTTTCGGCCGATATCTCTTCTTGGAGGCATTAATGCGTAAAGGTGCTTCGTTTTTCGCCGTGCTCGCTCTCTGCCTGTCGTCAATGTTGTCTTCTGCCCAGGACGCCAACGGCACGAGTGCCAACCCCGACCCCTGCACGAGCGGCCACGAGTTCGCCACCACCGATTGCACGCTGACCTGGCACGGCATCACGCTGTACGGTGCGTATGACGTCGGCTTCGGCTACGTCAGCCATGGCCTGCCGGAAAACGGCTATAACTATGAAGGCGAATCTCTGGTGAACCGAAACGGCTATGAACATCGATTCCTGGTCGCACCGAACAACCTGTCGCAGACGGGTCTGGGCATCAGGGGCAAGGCAGAGTTTCTGCCTGGCTGGTCCGTTGTGTTCAACGCTTCAACTGGCATCAATCCGCAGTCCGGCTTGCTGGCCAACGCGTCGGCCACCGACACCATCAACAACGGCCTTCCCCGGAGCAGTTATTCGATCGCCATCGACGGCGCGCGCGCCGGCCAACCCTTCAATGACCAATACTATGGCGGCGTATCGTCCACGCACTTCGGCGAGCTGACCTTCGGTCGCCAGCGCTCTCTCGGCACCGATGCAATGCTGCTTTACGATCCGGCCAGCGGCGCCTATGCCTTTTCCTACATCGGGTATAACGGCACGATGGCCGGCGGCGGCGACACCGAGAACTCCCGTTGGGACGACGCCGTGAAGTATCGCATCGCCTATGGCCCGGTCCATTTCGGCGCGATGTACAAATTCGCCGATGGTACTGGCGGCTGCTACTCGGCCACCGCAGGCTGGACTGCCAGCGGTCCCAACGCCTGCACGCCGGAATCGGCGCATAACAACGCCTTTGGATTCGACCTCGGCGGAAACATCGGTCGAGATCAGCGCAAGTTCTCCGCCGACCTCGTCTTCCAGCATTACAACCAGGCGATCAGCGTATTGAACCCCTTGCTGGGACCTCAGAGTCTGAGTGGGGCGGGGCAATATCAGTCGACCACCGACAGCATCAATACCAACCCCATCAACGGAGGGCCCGGCCTGGGGCCCAATCTCGTCGACACGAACAACACGGTATATGGCATCGTGACCGACAACAACGCAGTTATGTTCGCGGCCAAGTATACGTCGGACCCGTTTAAGTTTTTTGTCGGCTACGAATACATCTGGCAGAACAACCCGCACGACCCGTTAGGTGTTGGTGCCTCGGACCAGGGCGGCTATATCATGAGCGGCGTCGAAGACAACAATCTTGATTCTGAAAAGCTGGTGAATATCTGGTGGACGGGCGTGAAATACGCCGTCGACAGCAAAACCGACATCACTTTCTCCTGGTATCAACAGCGGCAGAACGACTTCCGTGTTCCGCCGACCTGCTCGCCCACAGCCGGTTTCCGCGCTTCCTGCGCGGGCACCCTCAACGAGGGGTCGCTCTATGCGGATCATCACTTCACCAAGCGTTTCGACGGTTTTGTCGGAATTGCGTATTCCTGGGTGAGCGGCGGTCTGGCCATCGCCATTCCTCATGGCCCCGGCGTCCCTTATAACTCCAACAACAACTGTGCTCCGACAGTCGGTGGTCGTTTCACCTTCTGATCGTTTCCGTCCTGAGCTCGCACCATCCGGCGACCCACCTGTTGTTTTCAACAGGTGGGATTCCCCCACGCAGCCTCCTCCGCGCAATGGCACAATAGAGAGCCGTCGAGCTGCCCGCTCTCTGCCTTGGAGGAATCACTTGAGATCTGCGAACCACTTGCTTGTCTTACTGGTCCATGCTCTTTTGCTTTCGGTCCTCTCGGGGGCGTGCATCGCAGCTGACGCTCACACTTCTCTTTACGTTGCGACCAACGGCGAAGATTCCAATCCCGGGACGATCGAGAAGCCGCTGCGCACCATCCAACATGCGGCCGATATAGCGAAGCCCGGAGACACCGTTTATGTCCGCGAGGGCAGCTACTGCCAGCAGTTAGCGGTCAAGGTCTCAGGCAACGCGGAGCAAGGGTTCATCACGTTTCAGAGCCAGCCGGGCGAGCATGCGATTCTCGATGGCGGATGCCTGATGCCCGAAGGCGAAAGCAACATGGTGCTGCTGACCAACGTGAGCTTCGTGCGCGTCCAGGGTCTCGAGATACGCAACCTTCGGACCAGCGACTATCGCGGCGTCCCCGGCGGAATCCGCGTCTTCGGCGGCGGCTCGCACATCGAGATTCTCCACAACGACGTACATCACATTGAACAGAACTCCACTCACCGGTTGCGGCCGGGCAGCGGGGCCAACGGCTTTGGGATTTCTGTCTACGGCACCGACGCCAGGACTCCGATCAGCGATCTGGTTATCGATGGCAATAATGTTCACCATCTCAAGACGGGCTCGAGCGAGTCCCTGGTGGTGAACGGCAATGTGGCTGGGTTCCGCATCACCAAGAACTCGGTGCACGACAACAACAATATCGGAATCGATGTGATCGGGTTTGAACACACGGCACCGGACCCGGCCGTCGACCGGGCACGCGATGGTGTGGTCAGTGAGAACTCGGTTTACAGCATCACTGCGAGAGGCAATCCTGCTTACGGCGAGGGGCCTGATTCGGACGGTATCTACGTCGACGGCGGAACTCGCATTCTGATTGAACGCAACATCGTGCACGATGTTGATTTCGGCATTGAACTGGCCAGTGAGCACCGCGTGGGCAGCACGAGCCACATCATCGCGCGCAACAATCTCGTCTATCTCTGCCACGGCCCGGGCTTCAGCATCGGAGGCTATGACCTCAAGCGCGGAATCACCGAAGACGCAGTCATCGTAAACAACATTTTCTACAAGAACGACACCTGGAAAACTGGCCAGGGCGAGTTCCTGATGCAGTTCTACATGCGCAACAACGTTTTCAAGAACAACGTCGTTTATGTTGGCGAGCAGGGGCTAGCTATGGCCAGCAAGTCTGGCCGTATGGATGGTGGCGCTCCAACGGTGACAATGGATCACAACATCTATTACTTTCCCGCCGGTTCAAAAGCGGCAAAATGGACTTTCGACCAGAAAGATTTCGCGAGTTTCGAGGAGTATGTTTCCGCCACCGGTAATGATAAGAACTCGCGGTTTGCGGATCCGCGATTCGTAGATCCTGATTCAAGCAATTTCCATCTGCAGCCGGACTCTCCCGCGAGGAATGGCGGCGAAGATTTGGGATCGGGAATGGTGGGTGATCAGGATCTCGACGGCCGGCCGCGGGTAAGAGAAAAGAGAATTGACATCGGCTGTTATGAAGCGCCGTAGCAGGGATGTTGGTTCAGTCTGAATTTCTTTCGGTGGCGTCATCCTGAGCGGAGCCGCACTTCAGGCGGAGCGAAGGATCTCCCGCGAGCGTGCGGCTGTCTATGGGAGATCCCTCACCCGGCTGAACTGCGCCAGGTTTCGGGACGAACTCGCTAGCTGCTTCTGCCTAGCTGTCCTTCCGGTAGAGGAGGTCGCGCATGGCTTGCCTGCGAGCTTCGTTCGCTTCCTTCAAAGTCTTGCGTTCGTCGGCGTCCCCGCCCCGCTTGCTAACGGGGTCGGCATTTTCGGGCTCGCTGCAGGCTGGGCAGCGGTTGGCAAAGCCGGGCTTCTCCGGCCTCAACTCGAACTCGTCTGAGCAAACGGCGCAGACTCGGATGGGAAACGCCATGCGAATATTATGATACCGCCGGGTGGCCCATCTTTTGCGTTCTTTGCAAAAGGTGGGATTCCACAAACTTTGATCCCTTGGGTTCAGAAGGCCGATCACTCTGTGAGGTTATAAATCAGCCCGTAAGGATCTTTTATGTAGCACCTAGGAAAATCAGGCTCATCCTTCACCACCCTGCAGCCCGTCTTCTTGAGCCTCGCCTTCGCTTCCTTAACGCTTTTCACAGTAACTTCCAGAACCGGGCCCAGAGCGGGGCCGGGCTCAATGAACAAATTGATGTGCGGCCCGTGGAGGCCCACCATTTTCGGGTTCTTATCCGTAATCTCAAAGCCGAGTTCCTTGACATAGAAATTGGCAGCCTTCATGGGGTCTTTAGCCTGAATCAAAATATCGGCGCCGAATGCATTTGCCATAGGACCCTCCGTCCTCACTTACTTGTGCTCGGTGTGCCCCTCCAGCAAATTGAGCGCGTGGGGAATCAGGTCCATGACCGCTTCCAGAGATTCCACCGCGCCGCTGGGACTACCCGGCAGATTCAGAATCAGAGTCTTTTCCCTCACACCGCATACGCCCCGGCTCAACGCGGCGAATGCTGTTTTCTTCGCGCCTTCGAGCCGCATGCGCTCGCCCACGCCGTCGATTAGACGATCGCAAATCGCTTCGGTGGCTTGCGGCGTGACGTCGCGCGGAGCAATGCCTGTGCCGCCCGTGGTTACGATGAAGCGGACCTCCAATGCCAGATGAACCAGGGCATTTTGAATCTGCATGGAGTCGTCTTGAACGATTTGGTTGGCGACCACGCGAAAGCCGAGCCTCTTTAAGATCTCGACAACCGCTGGACCCGAAAGATCCACGCGTTCCCCGCGGGCGCAGGAATCGCTGACCGTAACCACGGCAGCGGTGAGCACCGCCGGCGCAGGTTTTCCCTGAGACGATGCTTCAACTGTCGAGGAGGACATCTTCTTCCTCTTCCCTGCGGCCCCTGCTGCTGGAACCAGGGCTGGCGCTGGGCTGGGACTGCTGCTACCGGAGCCCGCGCCGGCGCCCGCACCAGCGCTGACGCCGCTGTCTTCGACGGCCTCCGCGCCGCCATCGCGCTGCGATTCGTCGAGCAGGCGCAAACCCTCCATCAGCAGGCCCTGGGTGTTGAGCTTTGTAGTTTCCTGATCGGTCTTGCCTTCGAAGTTGAGTTCGAAGTTGCCACCGGTCCAACGCAGAACTTTGAAGACGGCCTCGTCTCCTGATAAAGCTCCGTAGGTTGCGTGCTTCACCTGGCCTTCGACGAAGAAGACCTCGCATTTGTCGCCTTCGTTGTTGAGTTTGAGCTGGCAGCTCTTGCGTCCCATTTCGAGGGATTGCATCAGGTCGATCACGTTCATCTGGGAAAGATTGCCGCGAACCACGCCGTCGGAGGGCGCGGTCTTTGCCATCTTTTCGAGTGCGATGCGGTCGACGGTGCGCTTGATGCGGCGCGTCGCTTCTTTCAGAAAAAAAGGCTTGGCCAGGTAGTCGTCGGCGGCATCCTGCGGCGAAAGCCGCTCATCAATGTCAACCCGGCTGGCCATCAGGATGGCGGAGAAGTTTGCCGTGGCCGGCCGGCTCTTCAGGCGCTCGACCAACTGGCGGCCGTCCATGCCCGGCATGCGATAGTCGCAAACCACCAGGTCGGGAGGGTCGTCGACCGCCTTCAGCAAGGCATCGGCCGCGTCGCCGGCAGCCACGACGAGCGCAAACGGAGTGAGCGCTTGCTGAAGCATTCCCAGCACCATCGGATTGTCATCGACTAATAGTAGTTTGACGTCGTTTGCCATGAATCACTGTGAATGCGCGTTACTTCTTGGCGCGCCGGTACTCGCCGCTCTTGCCTCCAGACTTGCGCTCCAAAACGATCTCCCGAATCTCGATCCCTTTGTCCATCCCTTTTAGCATGTCATACACCGTCAGAGCTGAGACGCTGGCGGCTACGAGCGCTTCCATCTCTACTCCGGTTTCGGATGTGGTCACTACTTTGGTGGTGATGGCGACGCCATTCTCGCACAGCCTCATGTCGACGGCAACGTGCGCGAGCGGGAGTGGGTGGCACATCGGGATCAGCTCTGCGGTGCGCTTGGCGGCCATGATTCCGGCAATGCGCGCTACTTCGAGCGGATCGCCTTTGGGATTCTTTGGAAGCGCTTTCAGAACCGCCGGCTTTATCTGGACGAAGGCGCTGGCTTCGGCCTCGCGCCTGGTGGCGGGTTTGCCCGAGACGTCGACCATGCGGGCGCGGCCGGCGGCGTCATAGTGGGAGAGTTTCTTCGGCATGCGGAAACTCTATCTTACATGGTAGAGGCGGGCGTATGAGCGCCTGGACCGCTAAAGCCGCTGTTGATGTTGGTTGGGTATTTGCGGCGCGGCGGAAGCCGCGCCCTTTCACAGCAGAGTCACCGCAGCATTACTGCTACCCACTCGGCGGCGGGGATTTGCTCGCGGTCGGGCGGGATGACTATGTAGCAATTGGCGCGGGCTTGGGCTGCGATGTCGCCCGAGCCTTGCCAGGGTACGAGTTCGACCTCGGCATCTTCATACCGGCCGGAGAGAATCGCGGGGAGGAAGCGTTTCAGTCCAGGCCTGACGCGGATCTCGGATTTCAGGCGGGCGTGCGGGAAAGTTAGCGGACGGGGGGACATACCGGCCAGCGCCTCGACCATCGGCTTCGCAAAAACGTCGAATGTGACCATGGTTGAGACTGGGTTGCCGGGGAGGCCGAAGAAATATTTGTGCTGTAACGGAGCTAAAGCCCCTTCGCGGGCGGGGGCACCCGCGCCACACAGGCCGATGCGGCCGAAGACTACCGGGCGGCCCGGTTGGATTTTCGCTCCGGTGAAGAGGAATTCGGCTTGCAGTTCTGTCAGTACCTGTTCGACCAGATCGTAGCGTCCCATGGAGACTCCGCCCGTCATGATCAGCAGGTCTGATTGCAGGCCCTGCTCCATCAGTTGGCGGAGTTTGTGGGACTCGTCGCGGGCGATCGGTAGAAGCACGGGCTCACCGCCGGCTTTCTGGATCTGTACGGCCAGCGAGTAACTGTTGGAGTTCCGGATTTGCGTGGGTCCGAGTTCGGCATCGAGCTCGACGATTTCATCGCCGGTGGTGAGTACTGCTACGCGTGGGCGCGTAAAAACTTGCACCCGCGATTTGCCGACCGAGGCCGCTAGTGCGATCGCTGCCTCGTTGAGGCGGGCGCCACGATCGAGCAGGAGGCTTCCGCGTTTGGCTTCGGCTCCCTGGGGAACGATGTTTTCGCCTGACGCGACGGCCTTTGTGATTTCGACGGAATCGCCTTTTTGCGACGTGTATTCGACAATCACTACGGCGTCTGCGCCTTGTGGTACCGGTGCGCCCGTCATGATGGAGAGTGCCTGGCCAGGATGCGGTGCGGATGGGAGTCGCAGGGGGCCCGCTTTGATCTCTCCGATCACCCTCAGTTTGGTGGGAAGCGTCGCCAGATCGGCTGCGCGCACCGCGTAGCCGTCGCGCGTGGATCGTGGGAAGGGAGGGATGTCGCGGTCGGCAGTGATGGGCTCGGCGAGGACTCGTCCGGCGGCTTGGAGCAGAGCTAAGGTTTCGCTGCCGCCCGCAACTATCTGAGAAGCCTGCTCCTCGACAGCGCGGCGTGCTTCCTCAAAGCTGAGGACAAGGGATTGGGTCGGGGGTGCTGCCATGGGGAGATGATAGTGGAAGGATCCCCACTTCCCGCAAAAAGCGCGAGAAATGGGGCACCCGGAGTGGGCTGTGCTTCCCTACCGGGCTAGTTCCTGGCCTAACACCGTGGGATTGCTGGCGTAGGAGAGGCCGGTTTCGAGGTCGACTATGCGATCGCGGACCAGTTGGGCGATCTCGCCGTCGAAGTGTTGCATGCCTTCGGCAGAGCCGGCCTTCATGGCATCCAGCAAGGTTTTACCGTCACGCTCGCCCTTTTCGATGGACTCGCGGGTGCGGGCATTGACTTTCAGGATCTCGGCGACCGGGACGCGGCCGCTGCGATCGGCCTTGGGCAAGAGCCGCTGGCAGATGATGTAGCGGAATGTTTTGGCGAAGCGGTCGCGCGCGCTTTGCTGTTCGGCAGGCGCGAACCAACTGACGATGCGGTCTACAGTTTTGGGCGCGTCCATGGTGTTCAGGCTGGAAAGTACCAGATGGCCGGTCTCGGCCGCTTCTAGAACGCTCTCGACGGTTTCCCGGTCGCGCAACTCGCCCACCAGAATGACCTTGGGCGCCTGGCGCAGGGCGGAGCGCAGGGCGTGAAAGAAACTGGGCGTGTCGCTATGCAGTTCACGCTGATGAATGGTGGAGCTCTTGTGGTTGTGCAGGAACTCGATGGGATCTTCAATGGTGATGATGTGGTAATTCTTTTCGCGATTGATGCAGTCGAGCAGGACAGCCAGAGTGGAAGACTTGCCCGATCCGGCAGGGCCAGTTACCAGGACGATGCCGTCGCGCAGCTTGGCGACGTCGGCCAGGTGCGAAGGCAGGCGAAGCGAAGCAAAATCAGGGATGGCGGTGGGAATGACCCGCATCACGACTGCGCAGCTGCCGCGTTGGATGAAAATGTTGACGCGAAACCGGGCCACGCCGGGCAAACCGTAGGATATGTCGCACGATCCGTGCTCGCGCAGGGTTGCGACCGCCTGTTTGTTATCGCCAATCAAGATCGGCGGCGATGTGGCGGGTGTCATCGGGGGTCAGGGTCGCGAGTCCCTGCACCTGGACGGGGATGAGCTGGCCGTAAACCTGGACCTGGGGAGGCCGTCCGGGAGAAAAGATCAGGTCGCTGATCTTTTCGGCGGCACGCAGCATGGCGCTCAGCAGAGCGGGCGTAGCCACTTTGCCGCTGCCGGAATAGCCTTCCAAGGAAACTGAAATTGCGGCGGTGCCAGGTGCTGTTGCCATTCCATCCTCGCACGAACTTGTGCTTATTCTTAGGGAATTGCACGCACCACAGACGGGAGTACCGAGCCGACCGGAGTCAGCCTGATAGCTATACTTTACCGCGCTGAGGGGAGAAAGGTAAGGACAGTTAGGACATAGCCCTTAGTAACCAGACGCAGTTCGTTCTCAGTTCTCGAGTAACCGCCGGGGCTCTTGCGGATTGCGGGCAGAAAACGGCGGCTCGTTGGCCGCCCTGTCCACCTCAATCCATGGCACGTTTAGTTCTTAGTTCTTGGCGCCTTTCTTTTTCGTGCCGAAGCCGGTTTCGACCGAAGCCCCGATGCTGGACAGCATCTGCTTGGCCACGTCGGCGTACTGGCCAGTGGGCTGAAGCGCAAGATACTTCTGGAAGGCCTCCGCGGTGCCTGCGGGAGCGACCATCTTGTCGCCTTGCAGGGTAGCCTTGCCGATGAGGTTCACGCCCTTCTGGTAATAGGCATCCGCCTTGTTGGGATCGGCCGCGATGCATTTGTCGAAGGCGGCGATGGCGTCATCGACTTTGCCCGCGTTGGTCAGCACTGCGCCGGCGTTGTAGTAGTAGCCTGCAGCGCCTTCAGGATTGATCTGCGCCGCCTGGGTGTAGGCCTTCACGGCATCGTCGAGTCTTGCCGGACCTGGCGGCGACATCTCCCAGGTGGTTGTAGTACGCCGCGAGTCTGCTGTTATCGTCGGGCTTCTTGGTCCCGGTTTCCATGGCCTTCTGCTTGATGTCAATCGCTTTCTGATAGTCGGTGACCGCCTCCAGAAGGCGCTTCGACTTCTCCGCCGGATCGGTCTGCTTTAACGCCGAACCGCGATAGGCGTCACCGAGTTGCGCCCAGATTACATCGTGCGTCGTATCCACCTGCAGTGCTTCGGTTAAGGTGCTGATCGCGGTGTCGAAGTCTCCAGCCTTCATGGCAGTGTTGGCCGTAACGATCTTCTCGTTCAGGGTCTTAATGGTGTTGTTTTCCTTACTTACTTTCTCAGCGGCTTCCTGCCTTTCCTTGAGTTGTTCCGGAGTCAAGCCCTGTCCCTGGGCGGCCTTCTGCTGTTCCTTCTGCAGGTCGAAGTCGAGCGTGTTCTCATCGAGCGCGACGGGGAATCCCTTGACCGGAAACAGCACTACGTTCGCTTTAGCATCATCAGCATTCTTGTACAGGGTGACGTTGTATTTGCCCGCGGCAACGCCCAAGGAAAAATACTCGCCCTTCTTGTTGGTCTTGAGGGTGTACTTCTGTCCGTTGTCCTGATTGGCGAACACCACTACTGCGTCAGCGATGGGATTGCCTTGCACGTCTTTGCAGACTCCCTTGACGCTTCCCGAAGCCTGGGAGAAACCTGGAGGCACACACAGTCCCAGCATTAAGAGAACGAAAACGAACACTGCAGAATGCTTCTTCATGTTGGCCTCCCGGGCAAAACTAAATTTGAGTGCTGATTTCCGATGCTTGATGAAAACCCCGCCTTGGAACTGTCCTGCGTTCTTGTGAGTGAACATCAACAAGATCAACTAATGATCAAAATTCAAACAATCTGGCCCATTGTTGCATATGGAATGGGATCGATGGCACCCGCAGCGGCAAACGCCCGCAGCCGCAACACGCAGCTGTCACAGACGCCGCACGCCTGATCCTGGCGGCTGTAGCATGACCAAGTTAAATGGAATGGCGCGCCCAATTCAAGGCCCAAGCGCACAATTTCGGCTTTGCGCAGGTGGATGAGCGGGGTGACGATTTCGATGATTCCATCTTTCGTCCCTGCCTTGATCACCCGGTTGAAGGCTTCGTAATAGGCCGGACGGCAATCGGGATAGCCGGAGCTGTCTTGTTCCACGGCGCCGATGTAGACTTTCTCCGCTCCCAGCACCTCGGCCCAGCTTACGGCGACGGCCAGGAAATGGGCGTTGCGAAAGGGCACGTAGGTGACCGGGATGTCATGGCCGATAGCTGGACCAACTCCCTCCGCCGTGGGCACGGCAATGTTTTTGTCAGTAAGCGCCGAACCTCCGATGGCGCGCAGAGACTCGTTGCGCACCAGAAGTTTGTCGTGAATGTTGAGGCGCTGGCAAATTGCGAGGAACGATTCGCGCTCGCGGTCTTCGGTGCGCTGACCGTAGCTCACGTGCAGGGCCGCGGCGGCATAGTCGCGGGCGGCCAGGGCTGCGCACACGCAGGAATCCATGCCTCCGCTGAGCAGAACGACAGCGCGCTTGGCTGACCGCGTCATGGGATTTCGATCAGTCTCCTAGACTCCCTTTACGGCGGGGTCCCAGATGAACTTGTGCAATTGCAGTCCCAGGCGTGCCGGAACGTCATCGGCGAGCATCCACTCGGCTAATTCCTGCGGATCGAGCAAGCAGTGCGAACTGTCGCGCGCCCCGGTGGCGTCCTTGCGAAAAGCCGGGGAGAACAGCACCGCATTTACGCGCTCCGCCAGACGATGGCGGAAGGTGAAGTCGCGGGCGAACTCATAATCGGCGCGCCCGCTCAGGACAAACTTGACTTCATCGTGCGCGCTCAGCGTCTCCAGATTCTCGGTGCGAAATGTATCGGCCTCGCCTGAATTCGGACACTTCACGTCCACGATCTTGATGACTTCCGCGGGTACGCGCTCCAGCGGCCGCTCGCCGCTGGTCTCGAGCAGCACTCGATAGCCCGCTTCGAGCAGTTGCCGCATCAGCGGGCACCAGTTCGCGCTCCTGCAGCATGGGCTCGCCGCCGGTGATCTCCACCAGACCGCCGTTGGGACTGAGCCGGCTTACTTCGTCCCAGCACTTCTTGCGAAGTCATCTTGCGGCCGCCCTGGAATGTGTACTCGCTGTCGCACCAGGAGCAGCGCAAGTTACATCCAGTAAGGCGCACGAAGACACACGGCAGGCCGGCGTGGGTGGATTCACCCTGCAGCGATTTGTAGATCTCAGTTATCTGCATGAACAGTGGCAGCGCCAGTGTCCAGCCGACCAGCGGCTGGCTGCAGATCGACGCCGCAGTCTGGACTGGCCGCTGATCACGGGCCCCGCCGCTGCGACTGCTACTCGCTGTACTTCGCCGTCGTGGTGTCGGTTTCAAACACCGTTACGTCTTTCACCCGGACGCGGCCGTTGGTCACGCTCTTCAGCCGCATGTTCGACTCGTCGTAAAAATACTTGGCCAGGTTCTCCGCCGAGGGGTTGATCACGGTAAAAGGCTCGATGTCGTTGATCATCTGGTGATCGAGGCGCTCGATGACGTGCTTCATCACCTCGCGCAGGTCTTTGAAATCGAGCAAAAGCCCGGCTTTGTCGAGCTCGGCGCCGGCCAGCGTGACCCGAATCTTGTAGTTGTGCCCGTGCGGATTCTCGCACTTGCCCTTGTAGTTGCGCAGGTAGTGCCCCGCGGCAAAGGTGTCGTCAACCGTTACTTCGAACATGCATCCCTCGGCGGCTCGCTTGAATAAAGGCCGGACCGCGCTCCGTCAGCGAAACATCTATTGTAACGCGCATGGACACAGTGCAGCTTGACTGCCCGCTGTCTCTAAAGATAGCTTGCCTATTCGTCTCTTTCCCGACCAAGGAGCATACATGCGCCGCAGTGTGTCAATCCCGATTCTCGTCACTCTGGCGATAACCGCCAATCTTGCCGCCCAGAGCCAGCCCGAGGTGTCGGAGTACGACGTCAAGGAGCACTACACCAAGTACGAATACAGAATCCCCATGCGCGACGGGGTGCATCTTTTCACCTCGGTATATGTGCCCAAGGACAGTTCCCGTGCCTACCCGTTTCTGATCGACCGAACTCCTTACAGCGTGGCGTCCGTATGGCGTGGATCTGTACCGCACGCGGCTCGGGCCAGCGCCCGAGTTCGACAAGGCGGGATACATTTTCGTCTTTCAGGATGTCCGCGGGCGCTACATGTCGGAGGGTACGTTCGTCGAGATGCGTCCGCACATCGACAACAAGAAATCAAAACAGGATGTGGACGACGCCAGTGATCTCTACGACACCATCGACTGGCTGCTCAAGAACGTGCCCAACAACAACGGTAACGCAGGGATCTGGGGTATTTCTTATCCTGGATTCTTCACATCGGCGAGCATCATCGACTCGCATCCGGCGCTCAAGGCGGCATCGCCGCAGGCTCCCATGACCGATCTTTTTATGGGCGACGATGCCTACCATGGCGGGGCGTTCATGCTGAACGCCAACTTCGGTTTCTATAGTTCGTTCAAGCCGCAGGAAAATCCCCAGTTGCCGCCGAAGACGCCCGTGCCCTTCGATTACGGCACCAAAGACGGCTATGAGTTCTACCTGAAGGCGGGGCCGATCGGAAATCTTTCAAAGTATCTTGAAGGCAAGAGCGCGCTCTTTGATGACCAGATGCGCCACGACACCTACGACGACTATTGGAAGGTGCGCAATCTGGCGCTGCACATGAAGAACATTCACTGCGCCGTGCTGACAGTGGGGGGATGGTTCGATGCCGAGGACCTGCAAGGTCCGTTCAGCACGTTCCACGCCATCGACAAGAACAACTCGGGAATCTTTAATGCGCTTGTGATCGGTCCCTGGGTGCATGGGGGATGGTATCGATACGACGGAGAACACCTGGGGCGCGTAGAGTTCGCCTTCAATACCGGCGACTACTATCGCAAGAACATTCTGTTTCCGTTTTTCGAGCAATACCTCAAAGGCAATGGCGACGCGAAACTGCCGAAAGCGTACGTTTTCGAGACCGGCACGAATGTCTGGAGGCGCTATTCGGCGTGGCCTCCGAAGGAGGCCGAGGCGAAGACTCTGTATTTCCGCGCGGGTGGCGGACTTTCGTTCGATCCGCCCGCTTCCGACTCACCCGATTTCGACGAATACGTCAGCGATCCGGCCAAGCCGGTGCCTTTCGTGAACTACGCTTCGACACGCGTGCCGCAGGAATACATGCTCTCGGACCAGCGCTTTGCCTCCAGCAGAACTGACGTTCTGGTTTATGAAACTCCAGTGCTGCAGGAAGATGTGACCATCGCCGGACCCATCTCTCCGCAGGCTTTTTGTTTCAACCAGCGGCACCGATTCCGATTGGGATGTAAAACTGATCGACGTATACCCCGTCGACTATCCCGACAGCAAGTTCGATGCACCCCGGCCGGAAGATAAGGACAAACCCCCGACCGACGTGCGCTCCGCCCGGTTTCACCATGGGTGGATATCAGCAACTGGTGCGGGGCGAGCCGTTCCGCGGAAAGTTTCGCCACAGTTTCGAAAAGCCGGAGGCCTTCACTCCCGGCAAGGTCGAAGAGATCGACTTCCGAATGCAGGATGTCAACCACACCTTCCGTCGCGGGCACCGCATCATGGTGCAGATCCAGAGTTCATGGTTCCCGCTCACCGACCGCAACCCGCAGACCTTCGTCAACATTCCCGACGCCAAGCCCGCGGACTTTGTGAAAGCCACGGAGCGCGTGTATCACACGAAGGCAGAGGCTTCGGGGATTGTCGTTGGGCGTGCTTGCCAACCCTGGAGGAGCGGAAGAGCACAAATAGCCGGGCTCAGCGCAGGCAAAATCGCGGAGCAGCGGTAGCTAACATGTCATCTACGAGTTCGGCATTTCTGCCGGACTCTGGGGTACAATTACGACCATTCGCTTCGCCACTGGGGTTCGACCCGCGCCTGCGGGATTACTACGAAGCGATAAGGACAGGTGCACATGAACGTCCTGTTGCTTTCCATGCCGGATTCCTTCGAACACATGCCGCCGGTCGCGATCCGCATGCCCAATGGTGCGCTCACGTCGCTGGCAGGAAACGTTGATCCGCATCACCGCGTGGCGGTGGCTGACTTGATCCTGGTTCACCGCCAGGTTCGCGAAACTGTCACGCGGCTGGTCCGCGAGCTTGATCCGGAAGTCGTCGGACTCTCCATTATGACGTTTCAGCGGCGTACTGCCGGCCGCATTATCGATCTGGTGCGCGCTCTGCGGCCGGGTGTGAAGATCGTAGTGGGCGGGTACGATCCCAGCCTTGCCCCCGAAGCTTATGAGGACATGGGCGTCGACTATCTGGTGCGCAGCGAGGGGGAAGTGACCTTCCGCGAATTGCTGCGCGCGCTTGAGCAAGGCTCTGGGTTCGAGCGGATCGGCGGTCTTTCCTACCAGAACGGGGAGAGTTGGGTGCACAACCCTGCTCGGCCGCCGCACCGGCTCGAAGACAGCGAAATCCGCCTACCCAAGCGGGATGCGCGAGTGCTGAGGGGATACACGTTGCTGGGCCGGCAGGTCGACGTAATCGAGACCTCGCGCGGGTGCACCTTCGATTGCAGCTTCTGCTCCATCATCGAGATGCGTGGCCGCAACTTCCACACTTATTCTTTCGACCGCGTGCTGGCCGACATTCGCGACGCGTACGATCACGGGGCTCGAACTATTTTTCTGGTCGACGACAATATAACTTTGAACGTTAAACGCTTCGAGGCTTTGTGCGAGGCTATCATTGCCGCCGGACTGCACAAGATCGACTACTTCGTGCAGGCCATGACCTCGGCCATCGCCAACCACGGCGAAACCCTTGCCCCGCTCATGCGGCGGGCGGGATTCCGCTATGTGTTTCTGGGCATCGAGAACATCTTGGAGAGCGATCTGCAATTTCTGAAGGCCTCGGCCAAGAACACGGAGCGTATCAACGGCCAGAACACGGGAAACGCTACGCTCAAAGCCATCGATTACGTCCGTCGCAATCAAATGTATGTGGTGGGCGGATTGATCGTGGGCAGTCCGGGCGACACGAAGGAATCGATTGAAGCGAACCTCGAATTTGCCCGCCGTTATGTGGACTGGCCCTACATTCAGCACCCAACGCCGTATCCGCGCACGCCTATGACGAAAGACTTCCGCGATCAAGGCTTGATCATGAATGAGCGGCTCGAGGAATACGACGGCACCACGGCCGTGGTGCGCACCGAACACTTGCCCGCCGAGGAGGTGGAGTTCATGCGCTGGCAGGCCGAGCGCTGGATGAAGGTTCACCACATCCCCGTGGCGCTTAAGCATGACCCGGGATTCGTGCTGCTCCGCGGGTGGAAGATGCTGTTGCACACTTTCCGGGGAAGCTCGATTCTATCGGCGCTTGGATTCGAGAGCGAGAAAAAAGTGTTTGAACGGTATCGGGCGATTCGGCGGGCGGAGCGGGAGTACGTGTGAAGCAGGTGCGGGAGACATCACTCGCGCAGTTGCGTTGTGCAAACCTAGTCTTGCACTCCGAAGAACTCCTCCACCACCCGTATCTCGGTCGTCTTCTTGTAGTTTGGCAGGCTCTCGATAAACACGCGCCCGTACTGTTTCTTAAGGATGCGGTTGTCGAGCAGCACCAGCAAACCGCGATCTTGCAGTGAACGGATCAGGCGTCCGAAGCCCTGTTTCAGCGTGATCACCGCCGCGGGGACTTGATACTGAAAAAATGCGTTGCCGCCATCGGCGTCAATTGCTTTCACGCGCGCGGCTACGACTGGATCGCTGGGCACGGCAAAGGGCAGGCGGTCGATGATCACGCAACTCAACTGCTCGCCTTGTACATCCACACCCTGCCAGAATGAGGAAGTGGCAAACAACACCGCATTCGGTGTCAGCCGGAACTCCTCGAGCAGCGCGCTTTTCGGGGCATCGCCCTGACGCAGCAGGGGGAACTCCAACTCGCCGAGCAGCCGCTGGTAGACGTCGTTCATTTGGGCGTAGCTGGTGAAGAGCACGAAGGCGCGTCCGCGGGTGATCTCCAACAGCTGGCGAATGCGCTCCGCGGCCAAGGCCGTGAACTGCGGCGTGCGCGCATCGGGCAGATCGGGCGGCACATAGAATAAGGCCTGATTCTCGTAATCGAAGTGTGAAGGCAGCACCGACTCGCGCGCATGCTCTAGTCCCAGGCGCTGCCGGATGTACTCGAATCCGCCGCCTACAGCCAGCGTAGCGGATGTGAGTACCGCGCACTCCAGCTTCGACCACAGGCATTCGCGAAGTATGGGGCCGACGTCGATCGGGGTAGCTTGCAGGAAAACGTTCTTCCGGCTGCGAGTATTCGCTTCAGGGGCACGGCTGCCGTGCCCTTCCCGGGCACTCCCCCGACCGCCGCGGCGTTCGATCCAGAACACGGTGTTGCGATCGTCCGACTCCATGGCGAAAGCGAGTTGCACCTGCAGCTCCTGGGCTCGCCGCACGAAGTTGAAAATCTCCTCCGGCTTCTGCGGCAGGCCTTCCAGTTCGCCAGCGAGGCGCGTCAGTGACTGATTTAGTGCCAGGAACTCGTCTCCGTTTTCTTCCAGAAATTCCCGCCGTGTCTCGAAGGCAAAGCGTCCTTCTCCCGGCGGAAGCAGCGAGAAGAAAAACTGCGAGCGCTCCCGCAAACTCCCGAGCGCTCCCGAAAGCGATGCCGACAGCAGCCGGTTGTGCTGCAGCGAAGCCTCAACATCCCGCGCCAGATCTTCTATCCGCAGGTTGCTCACGGAGATTCCGAAGTAGTTCCCGGCCACATCCTCCAGTTCATGCGCTTCATCGAAAATTACCGCGGCTGCTTCCGGCAGAATTCCGGCGTCGGGCGCGCCGTCCGCCTGCAGCTTGATGGCTAGATCGGCAAAGAATAAATGATGATTGACGATAATAATGTCGCTCTCCATGCCCCGGCGGCGCATTTCGGTGATGAAGCAACGCTCCCACTCGCTGCACTTCTGTCCGATGCAGGCCTCGGAGCGCGCGTCGAGTTTGTGCCAGAGGACGCTGGTTTCGGGTAACTCGGCCAGTTCCGCGCGGTCGCCGGTTGCGGTCGTCTTTTCCCAGGCGGCAATCGCTCGATATTGCTCAATCTCCTCCAACCCGCTCAGCAACGGCTGGTCGGTAAGGTCGTAGAGCTTCTTGCGGCACAAATAATTGTTGCGTCCTTTCATATAGCAGACGGAGAGCCGGCCCGGTCCGTGTTCGGACTGGGCACCTGAGGCGACTGTCCCCACATGGCTCCCGAGCAGCGCCTGTTCCAGAAAGGGGATGTCTTTGTAGAAAAGTTGTTCCTGCAGATTCTTCGTGCCCGTCGAGATGATTACCCGCTTGCCTGAGCGGATCACCGGCATCAGGTAGGCGAGCGTCTTTCCGGTGCCCGTGCCGGCTTCGACGATCAGGTGCCGCTTTTCTTCCAGCGCCTGCTCGACCGCCTGCGCCATCTGCAACTGCCCGCGCCGGAACTCGTACGCGGGATGCGTGCGCGCCAGCACTCCGCCCGGCGCGAAGAATTGATAGAGACTTGAATAAGAAGCGCCCGAGGCTTCTTTTTCGCCCGCCGCGGGGCGACTTGGCGTTGCAGGAGACACGGGTTGAGAACCTAAAGCCACGGGAGTCTCTATAATAAACAGTTCCCGGCTTTCAGTAGCTGATTGCCTCATTTTGACCCAACCCACCTACAACTCGACCAGCACTCTCGCCACTACCGCAGCCGGCGTTCCTACGCTCGCCATCGTGGGCCGGCCCAACGTAGGCAA
Source organism: uncultured Acidobacteriaceae bacterium (assembly GCA_963770235.1). Taxonomy (GTDB): domain Bacteria; phylum Acidobacteriota; class Terriglobia; order Terriglobales; family Acidobacteriaceae; genus Sulfotelmatobacter. The sequence goes on from CAVYOW010000016.1 coordinate 290,407, forward strand.
GTCCACGCTGTTCAATCGCATCGTCGGATCGCGGCGCGCTATCGTCGGCGACGAGCCCGGCATCACGCGCGACCGTCTCTATGGCGATGCCGAGTGGCGCGGACGCCGCATGCGCATCATCGACACTGGCGGCATTCTCCCTGAAGAAAAAGATTTCATACCGTCGGAGATTTTCCGGCAGGCTCGGGTTGCGTTTGATGAAGCCGCCGCTATCGTTATGGTGGTCGACGGCCGCGCCGCTCTCGCCGGGCCCGACCTTGAACTCGTCCGCCTGCTGCGTAAGACCGGACGCCCGCTCTTTCTTGCGGTCAACAAGGCTGATACCGAAAAGCAGGCCCACATCGTTGATGAGTTCCATCGCCTGGGGATCAAGCGGATGTTCCCTATCTCCGCGGAACACGGACGCGGGATCGACGATCTGCTGGATGCGATTCTGGAAGTCTTGCCGCCTAAAGAAGACGCTACCGCCGAGGTCGCCGAGCTCGCCGAGGAAAGGATGGCAAGCGGCGCAACCGAGGGTGAGGGAGGAGCTGCGGGAGAGTGCGAAGGTCAAACAGTTTACGAGACTAAGGTTGCCATCATCGGCCATCCTAACGTTGGCAAGTCCACGCTGCTGAATTGCCTGACCGCTTCCGACCGGGCCATCGTCTCGCCCATTCCCGGCACTACGCGCGACGCGGTCGACGAGATTGTCGAGCGCGATGGACGCCGCTTCCGCTTCATCGACACCGCCGGCATTCGCCGCAAGGGCAAGACACATCTGATGGCAGAGAAACTTTCTGTGGTGATGGCGCGCAAGCATCTGGAAGCGGCTGATATCGCGCTGCTGGTGATCGACGCCACCGAAGGCGTGAGCCAGCTCGACGCCGCCATCGCCGGCTACGCCCACGAGAGCGGGCGGTCGATGATCATCGTCGTGAACAAGTGGGACCTCGTTACCGGGGGCGCTCTAAAAGCGGGCAGGCCGTCGAAAGCCATGCGCATGCGGGAAAGCAAGCGTCCCGGCGACCGCGATGCTTATGAAGAGCGCCTGCGCCACGATCTCAAGTTCCTGAACTATGCGCCTATCGTTTTCATTTCGGCCAACACCGGCAAAGGGACGGAGAGAATCTTCCCGCTGCTCGAAGAGGTTGCAACTGAGCGCCGCAAGCGCATTTCGACCTCAGCTATGAATCGCTTCATCGAGACCGTGGATTTCGAGCGCGCCTCCGTCCCTATGCGCTCGCGGGTGAAAATTCTTTACATGACGCAGGCTTCGGTTGCGCCACCAACGTTTGTTCTCTTTACTAACCGCGCGGTGAAGCTACATTTTTCCTACCAGCGCTTCTTGGAAAATCAGATACGGAAGGCCTTCGGATTCTTGGGGACGCCGATTTGGATTAAGAACAGGGCGAGGAATTAGAAACCCAGTCCCGTTACTCTCCCGACGCGTCCCGATCCATCGTGAGCAGCCCTACGCGCTGCACGCCCGCGTGATGGGCCACATCAATCACGTCGGCCACGTACTGGAAGTCGACGTCGGCATCGCCGCGCACGAAGACGACCTTCTCCGCGCGTTTTAGATAGATTTCCGCGAGCCGCGTCTCCAGATCTTCCCAGCGCACCTCGTCCTGATTGATCTTCACTGTCGGTGGCTGATCTTCCTTCGCCCACACTACCTGAATGACGACCGTGCGGGGCTGTGCACTGTTCTCCGTGTGCTTCTGATCCGGCTGCGGAATCTGGGCAGTCTCTCCCTGCTCCTTGTCCATCGACACTACCACCATGAAGACGATGATCAGCGTCAGCAGTACGTCGATCAGCGGTGTGACGTTAATTTCGGGACCGCGCGCACCACGGCCTGCCATTGAGAACGACATGGAAAGCTCCTCGGCCTGTCTTTTTTCTTTAGCACGCGCGCGTGTCTGCAACATCAGACACCCGGGGCGGGGCAGGAGTTCCCGAGCGCAAGAAGTGACGAGAAGTCTGCTTTCTGGCGGGCGCCGGCAAACAGCGGATTCCTCTTGCTCGGAATGACAAAGAAAGAAGGTTGGCTCAAACCTAGCGAGCTTTAACCGATCGGCTCGGGCGTAGATGGCAATGGCGGAGGCTCATACGGAGGTGGAGGCGACGACCCTGGTGGAATCTGAGGCGCGGAGGGAGCGGACGGCGTGGGGTAAAGCGCCGCGCTCAACGCGGGATAGCGTGCCGCGAAGAAATATATGGAGTATGCGGGAAAGAACACGATAACCGGCACCGAGATGAGCGCGATCACATATAGGAAACCCGCCAACAGGATGCAACCCACGACCACCGCCAGCGTTATCGTGTACGCATTCCAAGTGAGCCCGGCCGTCTTCCCGGTAACGATCGCGAGGATGCTGAGTAATACCGTCGGGATCGCGATGATCAACCCAAGGATCACGGTGGCAATTCCGACCACGATCCCTGCTCCGATGGCCATCACGATTTTCATTCCGATGTAACCGGCGTATCCTCCCTTTTCAGCTTTGATCATCCACCACAGGCGCCGCCATCCCTCCACCACGCCAACGCCCTCCAGAGCCATTTGCGGCACCACAAAATCCTTGGTCAATACGAAAATGATCGCCAGAACAAAAACAAAAAACAGCAGCGCAAAGAATAGGAGGATCCCGCCTAACACCAGGGGAACCATATGTTCCTTCGGCTGCCTGAGCCATCCCATGGCGAAGGCAAGCCCCGCCGGAATTCCAACCAGCACAATCAGCCCCGCCAGCGTAACTAGCAAGTAAATCAGCTTCCACAAGAAATATCGCAACCCCGGGCCTTGCCTGCGGCTCCAACCCTCGCGAATGTGACATTCTTTCGCCATCACGCTGTCGAACAGGATGAACCGCATCACGCTGCTTATGTACATCAGGACGATTCCGAACACCAGCCCGGCAACCACCAGCACTGCGATGAGGCCGGCCAAAAGGGCGGGATCAATTCCCGATAACCACGGATTATCCATAAAATGGCGCGTGGCTCCCGGGTGTTGATTCAGGTTAAAGTTGTTACTATTACACCCGCCGCTGGAGCCAAGTTCCCCGGCCAGCAGTCCGACCACCGCCAGCCTGGCCCATTGGCCGAACCGGAAAGGTTGGAAGAGTTGTTTCTTGGTGTGCTCAAAGGCAGGGGAGATCGCGTCCACGGCGGAGAATGGCAAGAGTGCACCTCAACGTCTGTCGAATGGGGAGGAAGGTACTGCAAACCGCGGAGCGGGTCAAATGAATTCTGAAGGGATTTCCACGTCCGCCTCTGGGCATCTGCGATTTAGGGCGTACCCGCAGTGAGCACCGGCCCAGTCCATTCTCTCCACGCGTCAAACTGTTTCAGAGCGAACTCGCACTGCAACCGGTGCCGTTCCTTGCGGTCGCGAATCTTCTTCTCCAGCGCAGGCAAAAGGTCAAACGTTATGTTGGCCGGCTGGAAGTTCTTCGCGTCCGCGTGGGTGACATAATGCGTCAGCGATCCAAACGCGGAAGCCCGCGGGGGGGGCACCAGCTCGCTTCCGAGCGCCAGCGCTGCGGCATGCAGCCCGGCCATCAACCCGGTCGCAATCGACTCCACATAGCCTTCCACACCGCAAATCTGTCCCGCGAATAAAATCCGCGGATGACACTTTCATTTGCAATGTCTCCCGCAGCAAAGCCGGTCCGTTTATATATGTATTGCGGTGAATCTGTCCGTAGCGGAGGAAGCGCGCGTTCTCCAGCCCCGGAATCATACGCAACACTCGCGCCTGCTCGCCAAACTTCAAATGATTCTGGAATCCCACCAGGTTGTAGGAGTCCGCCCGCAGATTCTCCTGCCGCAGTTGCACGACCGCATAGGGCATTCGACCGGTGCGCGGATCCTTCAAACCTACCGGCTTCATCGGCCCAAAGCGCAGCGTATCGCGGCCGCGCCGCGCAATTTCCTCAATCGGCAGGCAACTCTCGAAGTAATTCAGCTTCTCCCAGTCGCGTTCCTCTACCGACTGCGCCGCCAGAAGCGCGCCATAGAACCTGTCGTAATCTTCGGGCGTCATCGGACAGTTGATGTAATCGGCTGACCCCTTGTCATAGCGCGCCGCCATATAGACGCGCGACATGTCAATGGAATCCGCTTCCACTATCGGACTGATGGAGTCATAAAAGTACAAATGAGAATTGTGCGGTGCAGCGGCATGTGGAGCATGCTCATGGGGGAGTGGGCGACTCGTCGGCTCAGGTTTCGATTCTTCTGCCCCCGCACTCAGCCGCGCAATCTCCCCCGCCAGAGCCTCCGACGTCAACGGCCCGCTGGCGATGATGGTGATCTGCTGGCTCGATTCCTCGATCGCGGTCACCTCTTCCCGCCGCACCGTAATCCGCGGTTCTTGCGAAATCGCTTCCGTCACCTTCGCCGCAAACGCCACCCGGTCCACCGCTAACGCATGCCCCGCCGGAACCGCGCACTCCCGCGCAATCTGCAGCAGTAGCGACCCCGACCGGCGCATTTCTTCCTTCAGCAGCCACGGAGCCGTATTCTCACTGTCCGACTTCAGCGAATTTGAGCACACCAACTCGGCAAAATCTGCTGTCTGGTGCGCCGGCGTCGACTGCACCGGCCGCATCTCAAACAGTTCCACCTCCACGCCCCGCTGGGCGCACTGCCACGCTGCCTCCGACCCGGCCAGCCCTGCCCCTATAATGCGAACTCGCGCCCTCAAGATGCTTTCTCCGCCAGCCGCCGCAATGCGTCGGACGTCAGCAAAACCGACCGCCATTGATCTTGAAACTCCGCTCCCAGCGACTTGTAAAGTTCGATTGCCCTCTCATTCCAGTCGAGCACTTCCCAGCGCATCGCACACTGGTCCTGCTGCAATGCGATTCGCGCCACTGCAGCCAGCAGGCCCATCCCGATTCCCTTTCCGCGAAACTGCAAACGCACGAACAAGTCCTCAAGATAGAGCCCCGGCCCCGCCCAGGTCGAATAGTAGCCAAAGAAAAGAGCGTATCCAGCGGGCTCCCCGCGCCACTCCGCAATCAGGGCGCGGAATTTCGGATTCGTCCCGAACCCATCCCGCGCCAGATCAGACTCCTTGATCGTCACGAATTCGAGTTTGTGCTCAAACTCCGCCAGTTCGCGGATCAAAGTCCGCAACAGCGTCACATCATCCACAGTCGCAGGCCGGATCAGGAGCATCAGACGAAAGAATACATCAGTGGCGGATCGGCGCGACTAGGCTCGCCGCACCCGGATGGGCCTCAATGCAGGATCAATGTCGATTGGCTGGTCTTTTTGTTGCACCGACTGGTTCCATGCGTTTTCCAGCGTCAGGATTCTGGCTTGCTCGCCCTCAGGCTGCGCCGGACCCTGCGCGTCGAATCGAGACGCCGGCAAAAGCAGCAGGAAAACAGAAAGCAGCTTCCACATTCCGGCTCTTCCTTTCACGCTCCAAAGGTCGACAATCCGCGGCGCAACGTTCCCCTGCTCATCTCAACGCGGGATGGGTGTCGCCTCGGCAGCAACGCATACCCAGTGTTCGCTCATCCGCATCCAAGTATCCACGAAGCGCCTGCGCCGGAGGTATGGCTTTCCGTTTTCTACGCCTTTGACCCGATAAGTCCCAACTACGATTGCGGTGTTTCCGAGAACTTGCACGTTCATCGATTCCGTTACGACTTGCTGCAGGTGCGTTGAGTCTGACTTTACCCGCGCCAGGTACTCCGTCTTGGTCAAAATCTTGCCGTCGTAGTCGACGAACACGAGAGCATTGTCGAAGATTGCACTCAGGGCCTTGACGTCTCCGCGCTCCTGCGCCTGGTCCCAGGCATATTCAAGGGCAAGAATGTTCGAGCGGACACCTGAATCACCATAATTCTGTGCCGCCGCAAACAGAGACGCCGCAACAGCCAGAATGGCGACATACGCAATGACTTTCATTCGGACAGACCTCTACGGATATATCGGCGGCTCGACCCCTTTCCTGTAGGAAGCCGCATCTCTCGAAGTGTGGGTGATTTACGTCACCAGGCTTCGCGGCAAGCCCGGCAATGTGAAGAAGGGTCTCGCCCATCTTCCCGAGATGCTTAAGTCTTTTCTAACCGTCTACGGCAGCGTGGGACGCTCCCTCAACGGCAAGTTGTACGAACTCATCCAGCTCCGTTTCCGGAAGAATCTAAAGAATCTCGCGCGCATCCCCCACCCGCCGTGTTACGTGTTCGCGATCCAGGTATTCCAGCAGGGGAATGGCATACTTTCGGGTCACTCCGGTCAACTCCTTGAACTTCGCGACATCAATCTTCGCCGATTTCACTTTGTAAGCCGCCATTTGCCGCCGCAACTCTTCCAGCGCGCTGCGATGAAAAACCAGTTCGTCGGAAACAGAAACCTTAACCAGCACCTTGTCCCGCAGCAGCAAAGTCACAATCTTCTGCGCCCGCACTTTGTCCACCTTGAGCCCCGCAATCACCTCACTCAGTGCGGGAACTGTCAGCCCCGCGGAGGCAAACGCGTCTTCGATCTTCTTCTTCGATTCGGCCTCTTCATCCTTCATCACTACCCCATGCCCCGGCAGCCGCACCAGGTCTCCAGCGACTTCGATCTTTTTATCCCGGACCAGCATGGCTGCAACCGCCTCAAAGACCTCCGGGACCGCGTCCACCCGCTCCAGCAGCTCTTTCTTGCTGATTCCACCCACCAGGGGATTCTCCTTATGAAAATCCCCGGCAGTGCGCACGATGTGCAACTTCAGCGCTTCCAGCGCAGGCAAGTACAGGAGCCGCTCACCGGCGCGTACCACGCTGCCGGTCTTCAGCGCCTGAGCCAGGTGCGTTTCGATCACGTTCCTGGTCCAACCGGTTTCGGCAACCAGTCGAGACATCGAGATGCCTTCTTGATTCCGTCTCCCGATCCTGGCTCTCAGAATCGCTTCGGGATCGCTGCCAGCCAAGAGCTCCAGGAAATCTCCGCGCCCCGGCATACGAATCGGCGCTGCGTCCAGCACAACTCCGCCGCCAATCGTCACTACTGGTGAAAATTGCCGGATGATGAATCGGTCTCCCGGCAAGAGCAGTACCGCTTCCGGCAGCTTGAGCCTTGCAAAGGCTTCCCCGCCGGGTAAGAGTTGTGGGCGCCCGACCTTCGCGCTGTTTACAAGGGTGGGATCCAGTTCATGTAGCACGACCTCCGCCACCGTTTCCATTGCGTAGGAATGAAAGTGAATCCGCGCGCGGTCCTTCAGCGCTCGCGGCGCCGAAGGCAACAGCCGCAACCGCACGTCCACCCGCCGCGTTGCCTCGAACGTCCCCGGCGGCACTAGGGTCAACCCTCGCGACAAATCTTCCGTGCTCACTCCGGCCAGGTTCAACGCAGTTCGTTGTCCCGCGACGGCTGCTTCCGCCGTCTGCCCATGCACCTGTATGCCGCGCACGCGTGCGCGCCGCCCGGCCGGAAAAACTTCCAGCTCATCCTCGCGGCGAATCGTCCCAGCCACCAGCGTTCCCGTCACCACCGTGCCGAATCCTTTCATGGTGAATACGCGGTCAATGGGCAGGCGGGCGATTGTATTTGAGTCCTTCGGCTGCGTCTGGGCTGCGGCTGCGGCCATCGCCCGCTTCAGGTCTTCCAATCCCGCGCCCGTCAGGGAACTCACGGCTACAATTGAGCTTGGGTGATCCAGGCTTGGGTGATCCAGGAAACTCCCCCGCAGAAACTCTTCCACCTCCAGTCGCACCACGTCGAGCGTCTCCGCATCCACAGCATCGGATTTGGTCAGCACGGTGATGCCGCGCTTTACGCCTAGCAGTTGGAGGATGTCGAAATGCTCCCGCGTCTGGGGTTTGATCGCCTCGTCCGCCGCAATTACCAGCAGCACCAGATCAATGCCCCCCACGCCCGCCAGCATGTTGCGCACAAAGCGCTCGTGCCCGGGAACATCGACAAAGCCCAGCCGCAAGGTCTCGCCGTTGGGTGCGGACAATTCCATGTGCGCGAATCCAAGATCAATGGTGATACCTCGCCGCTTTTCTTCCTCAAGCCGGTCAGCGTCGATTCCGGTCAACGCCTTCACCAACGCTGTCTTACCGTGGTCGATATGCCCAGCCGTGCCTACGATAATGGATTTCATCTGGGTCGCCATCTTACCGGAAAAGGCGGTTGTGTCTGGGAATCCGACGAAAAATGGTGCCGGCAGCCCTACCCAGCCGCCCCGCTAAATGCGACAATAGAGCTTCCCCATGACCACCTCCATGACTTCTGCCTTCCCTCCGGAGATTCTCCGGCAGCATGGCCTCAGTTCCGACGAATACGAAAAGATCAAGCAGCTTCTTGGACAGCGTGAACCTACGCTCACCGAGCTTGGCATCTTCAGCGTGATGTGGAGCGAACACTGTTCCTACAAGTCGTCGCGCGTACATCTAAGGCGACTGCCCACGCGCAGCAAGAGCGTTTTGCAGGGCCCGGGCGAGAACGCCGGCATCATCGACATCGGAGACGGCTGGGCCTGCGCTTTCAAGATTGAGTCGCACAATCACCCCTCGTTCATCGAGCCGTTTCAAGGCGCAACCACTGGCGTGGGCGGAATCCTCCGCGATATTTTCACCATGGGAGCAAGGCCGGTCGCGGTGATGGATTCGCTAAGGTTTGGTCCAATCACTGCTCGTACCTCGACACAAGCTGAGATCCACAGGAATCACTCGATCCTCGAAGGCGTAGTCAGCGGCGTCGCTTCTTACGGCAACTGCTTCGGGGTGCCCAACCTGGGTGGCGAAACGAAGTTTGAACCATGCTACTCCGGCAATCCGCTAGTGAACGCTTTCGCCTTGGGTCTGGTCCGCAAAGACGAGATCTTCTACGCCCGCGCCGCTGGGGAAGGCAATCCGGTGATTTACGTTGGCGCCAAGACGGGACGCGACGGCATCCACGGCGCCACCATGGCAAGTGAAGAATTTAGCGAAGCCTCAGAGGCCAAGCGTCCGAACGTGCAGGTGGGAGATCCCTTCCTGGAAAAATTGCTGCTGGAAGCCTGCCTCGAAGCCATGCAGACCGGAGCGATCGTCGGCATTCAGGATATGGGCGCTGCCGGACTGACCTGCTCGACTTGCGAGATGGGCGGGCGCGGCGGAGTCGGCATCGAGATCGAGCTTGACCGCGTACCCCAGCGTGAGACCGGCATGACTGCCTACGAAATCATGCTGAGCGAGTCGCAGGAACGCATGCTGCTGGTGGCGCAGAAAGGCCGCGAGCAGGATGTCTTCCGGGTTTTTGAAAAGTGGGGGCTCGATGCGGTTGAAGTCGGCAAGGTCACGACCGACAACAAGTTGCGCGTGCTCGAGCACGGCGAAGTGGTTGCGGAGATTCCGAATCGTGCCCTTACTGACGATGCGCCCGTGTACAAGCGTCCGCTGGCGCGCTGGGAGCCTCCCGTGCCGCGTGAAATACCTGAGAATATTCAACTCAACGGCAGCGGTAACTTTACCCAAACTCTGAAGCAGCTCCTGGCCAGCCCGAACATCTGCGGCAAGCGCTGGGTCTGGCAGCAGTATGACCACATGGTGCAGACGAATACGGTTGTGGCGCCGGGCGCGGGCGATGCGGGCGTGATTCGTATCAAGAATCCAAATCCGCATGGGGCGCAAGATGCCCCGCAGCGCGGACTTGCCATGGCGCTCGATGGCAACAGCCGCTGGTGTTATCTCGATCCGCGGCTGGGCGCGATGCATGCCGTCGCCGAGGCTGCGCGCAAGGTGGCGTGCTCGGGAGCAACTCCCGTGGGCGCAACCAACTGCCTCAATTTCGGAAATCCCGAGAAACCGCACATCATGTGGCAGTTCTCGCAAACCATCGATGGCATCACTAAGGCTTGCGAGGAGTTGGAAATCCCCATCACCGGTGGCAACGTAAGTTTTTACAACGAAACGCTGGGCGAGGGCATCTATCCCACACCCGTCCTGGGAGTGGTTGGGATTCTCGACGACGTGCGCAAAACCGCCAAAATGCATTTTGCCGCCGCCGGACGCACGATCGTGCTATTGCGCGCGGGTGAAGCAGCCGATATCACCGATGTAGAGAGTGAGTTTGGGTCATCGGAATACGCAAAGGAAATTCTGGGCGCGCTGTGGGGATATCCTCCGGAACTCGATCTGGAGAAAGAAGCTGCGCTGCAGAAGGCGGTGGTCGAATTGATTCAGCAGGGGGCGGTGGAGTCCGTGCATGACTGCTCGGATGGCGGGGTGGCGGTGGCACTGGCGGAAAAAACCTTTGCGAACGGCGTAGGTGCACGAGTGAATGTTGCGTCTCACGGACTACCGGCGGAGTTCGTATTGTTTGGAGAAGATGCGAGCCGAATTGTGCTCTCCTGCGACCCCGGTGACGTTCTACGAATCGAACAGATAGCGGAGAAATACGGAATCACAGCGGATGTGCTGGGAGAAACGATTCCGGAGCGGATTGAGATTTCGCTCGACGGAAACGTGATTGCATCTTCGACGGTCTTTGAGCTACGCGCTGCGTATGAGAATGCACTGGAATCAGCGTTGCGGGCAGATCCGGAGCTTGTAGCGGCAGATTGAACGAAGTGTTGATGGAATGCTGACGGCTGATAGCTGAATGCTAAGAACCGACAAATTTCACGACGAGTGCGGAGTGGTGGCAATCTTCGCCCACCCTGAGGCGGAGAAGCTTGCCTACCTGGGGCTGCATGCTTTGCAGCATCGCGGGCAGGAGTCGGCGGGGATCGTCACCTCCGACGGCCTGACTTCCCGCGTCCATAAGGCCATGGGAACGGTCGCCGACATCTTCACCGAAGATGTGCTTTCGAAGATTCGAGGGACGCTCGCCATTGGACACACTCGCTACTCAACGGCTGGCGATTCTGCGCTGCTGAACGCGCAACCGATTCTGGTGCAATCGAATAAGGGTTCGATCGCGGTGGCACATAACGGCAATCTGGTGAACGCAATGGAGGTTCGCAGCCGGCTGGAGCGCCAGGGATCGATTTTTCAGACGAACAGCGACACCGAAGTGATCGTCCACCTCATCGCGCTCTCCCGCGAACATACTTTGCCGGAAGCGATTGCCGACGCGCTGGGCCGCGTGGAAGGCGCATTTTCGCTGGTGTTGATGACTCCGGACCGGATTATCGCGGCGCGCGATCCGCGCGGCTTCCGCCCGCTGGCCATGGGACGCATTCCGGCGTTGGAAGGGCAGAAGCGCGACACCATCGTCTTTGCTTCGGAAACATGCGCCTTCGATTTGATCGGCGCAACTTACGAGCGTGACGTGAAGCCGGGCGAATTGATCGTGGTAGGGCCGGAGGGCATCACCTCCAGTTTCTATTCGACGGGCGCGCCGCAATCGAGCTGCATTTTCGAGCACGTTTATTTTTCTCGGCCCGACAGCATCGTGTTTGGCCGCGCGGTACAGACCAGCCGCGAAGAACTCGGCCGGCAGTTGGCGCGTGAGGCGCCGGTGGAGGCCGATCTCGTGGTTCCCGTGCCGGACTCCGGCGTGACCGCAGCCGTAGGCTACGCGGCCGAGAGCGGCATTCCATTCCGCTTTGGCCTGATCCGCAATCACTACGTGGGGCGCACGTTTATCGAACCGAGCCAGAGCGTGCGTGACTTTGGGGTAAGGCTGAAGCTGAATCCCGTGCGCTCGCTCCTGGAAGGCAAACGCGTAGTGTTGATTGACGATTCGATCGTGCGCGGCACCACCAGCCGCAAGATTGTGCGCATGATTCGTAATGCCGGCGCGAAGGAAGTTCATATGCGCATCTCGTGCCCGCCCACGATTTCGCCGTGCTACTACGGAGTGGACACGCCTTCTAAAAATCAACTGATCGCCGCGAACAAATCGGTCGACGAAATACGCGAGTACATTCGTGCCGACTCGCTGGCCTACCTCTCGTTAGAAGGGCTGAAGAAAGCGTGCGGCGAGGGAGAGAGGACCTCCTACTGCTCGGCGTGCTACACCGGCAAGTATCCAACGAATATTGTGGATGTGGAAGAGATTCAGCCCGCGGTGGTCCGCCACTAACTATTTCCGCGCTTGCGCCACGCGCGGGATCGATTGCAGGTCCGGCCGAATCCGGATGTCGTTCCAACCCTCCAGCAACTGACGCACTTTCCCTGAAATCGTCCCGCTGATCTCCATAACCAGCCAGCCGCCGGGCCGGAGTACCCTATAGGCCTGCGGAATAAGACGCGCGATCACTTCGATTCCCGTGGGCCCGGCAAACACCGCGCTGCGCGGCTCGAACTTGCGGACTTCGAGCTGGACCTGATCTTCTTCCGATTCGCCGACGTAAGGCGGATTGGAGACGATGAAGTCGAAGGCGTTGCTCTCGAAGTCTGCCAGCAGGTCGGTTTGGTGGAATTGAATGAGAGATTCGAGTTGATGGCGGGCGGTGTTGATGCGGGCGACTTCCAGCGCTGCGGCAGATGTATCTGTGGCGTGGATTTCGGCTTGGGGCAGTTCCTTCGCAAGAGCGAGCGCGATACAGCCGGAACCGGTGCCCACATCGGCGATGCGCAAACGGGTTGCGTGGGGTGGGCTCTGTTGCCCGCTGGATCGCTCCACACCTGCAAGTTCGAGTACGGTCTCGATCACATGCTCGGTCTCGGGGCGCGGAATCAATACGGCGGGCGTCACAATGAGGTCCATGCTCCAGAATTCCTGATGGCCGGTGATGTACTGCGCGGGTACGCCACGGACGCGCTCGGTGAGCGCTTGATCGTAACGGGTTTGTTCTTCATTGGTAAGTTCGCGTTCGGGATGCGTGTAGAGATAAGCGCGGTCGCAGTTGAGCGTGAACATCAAAAGCAATTCAGCATTCATTCGCGGGGAGGGAGCGCGATCCGCTGTGAGGCGGGCGATGGCGGAGACAAGAGCCTGTTTCAATTGCACCGAACCATTTCACCACAGAGACGCCCTTCGGCGTTGCTCAGGACAGGCTCCGTCACGGAGAAAACAAAATGCGTGCCTTAACTTGAACTCCGCCTCTTTGCCGGCTTAACTCATAACCAAGATAGATCATCTGGCCAATGTGGTGCTGCATGTGGCCGGCGCAAATGACCACGATGTCGAGACGGTTCTTGGCATCGGAGCCGACCCCGGAGTATTCGCTCGACCAATCATCGGGCGTTTGCTTGCCGATAGTCTTAAGAACCATCCTGACGGCATTTTCGAAGCTTTCTAAAGCTTCCTCTTTCGATGGGGGATTCGGGTCGTTGAATTCGCTCGGGCGGTCGCGGGCGTAGCCAGTCCCTGCGATCTGCGCGCCGATGTAGTAGTTCAGGTTGCCGGTGAGGTGCAGAACCAAATGGCCGAAGCTGTTGCCAAAGGAAAACACCTTCTGCCAAAACTGAGCGTTGGTGAAAGGCCCTGCGAGTTCGTGAATGCGGGCTGCGTTCGCCGTGTAGCGTCTTGCGAAAACCGATGCAATCGTCTGGTCCAGTTCCGGCATAGTTTCTCCTCCTTCGCGGGCATAAGCGGCCACGGGAAGTTCCTAAACCACGCTGGCAGCTTCCTGCTTCAGCTTTTCAGCCTGGTAGTGCGTAGTAAGCGCCTCGATCAGGGGTTGGAGCTTGCCGTCCATAACTGCTTCGAGCTGGTGAAGCGTGAAGCCGATGCGGTGGTCGGTGACGCGGTTTTGCGGGAAGTTATAGGTGCGGATCTTCTCGCTGCGGTCCCCGGAACCCACCATCGCCTTGCGCTCTTTGGCCAGCGCCTGCTGCTGTTTCTCCATTTCGATTTCGTAAAGGCGGGAGCGCAGCACGCGCATGCCTTTCTCGCGGTTCTTGATTTGCGATTTCTCGTCCTGGCAGCTGACGACCGTATTGGTGGGGATGTGCGTGATCCGGACTGCGGAGTATGTAGTATTCACCGACTGGCCGCCTGGACCGGAGGAACAGAAGGTGTCAATGCGCAGGTCCTTGGCCTCGATCTTGATGTCGACATCCTCGGCCTCGGGCAGTACTGCGACGGTGACGGCAGAAGTGTGGACCCGTCCCTGCTGCTCGGTCGCAGGAACGCGCTGCACCCGGTGCACGCCGCTTTCGTATTTGAGCTGTGAGTAGACGCGGTTGCCTTCGATGATGGCGATGACTTCCTTCAGGCCTCCTGCCGACGATTCCGAAGAGGAGAGCACTTCGACCTTCCAGCGTTGCGTTTCGGCATAGCGGGTATACATGCGAAAGATCTCGGCGGCGAAGAGCGTGGCTTCGTCCCCTCCCGTCCCGGCGCGAATCTCGAGGATGACATTTTTCTCGTCGTTGGGGTCTTTGGGAAGAAGTAAAAGCTTCAACTCTTCTTCGATGGCCCTGACGCGAGGCTGCAGCTTGTCGAGTTCTTCCTGAGCGTAGGCGCGCATTTCAGGATCTTTCTCCTCAGCGAGCACGGCTTCACTCTCAGCTATGCCGCGGGTCAGATCCTTGTATTCGCGATACTTCTCGACTATGAGCGCGATTTCGCTGTGTGCCTTGGCGGTCTTCTGGTATCTCGCCGAGTCGTTGACGATGTCGGGTGAAGCCAGGGCCCTGGTAAGCTCTTCGTAGCGGGCTTCGATTTGGTCTAAACGTTCAAACATCGGGATCCTTCGTAGGGGCGTAGCTTGCTACGTCTCGGTTCTTGCGCCGGTCCCGGTTCGGGCAGCGGGCTGGACGTAACAAGTTACGTCTCTACGGCATTTTAGTGATATCGGGATGGGAAGAGGAAAATATTCGCGGCGGAGCCGCTAGGCAATCACCAGTTCGCCGCCGTGTTCTTTTTCCAAAGTCATAGCGTGATCGAGAGAGGTGATGGCGCACTGTGCTTGCTCGTCAGACGGCGGCTTCGTCGTGATGCGCTGCAGCCACAGGCCGGGTGCGGTGATCATGGCGAAGAGCGAACCACGGTGTTTGGCTGCGAAGCGAATGATTTCGTAGGACACGCCGGCGATCACGGGCAGTAGCGCAATGCGCGAGGCGAAGCGTGCCCAAAACGTGGAGAAAGGAATCAGCATGTAGAAGCCGATCGAGATCAGCATCACGGTCATCAAAAAGCTGGTTCCGCACCGGGGATGAAACGTCGAATATTTCTGCACAGCTGTGGTGGAAAGCGGGTCGCCGTTTTCGAAGGCGAACACAGTCTTGTGTTCGGCCCCGTGATACTGATAGACCCGCCGAATATCCGGAAACAGCGACACTCCCCAGATGAACAGCAGGAACAGGATCAAGCGCACAGCACCGTCGATCAGATTGAACATGATCTGTCCACCGAGCGCGGGATTGAACTTCTTGAGCTCCGTGGCCGCCACCAGCGGCAAGTACTTGTACATGAAGATGAAGAAGGCGAGCGAGATGATGACGTTTACCGCAGCCAGCCAGCCGCTGATAGTCGCGGCTTTTTCGCGGGCTTGCGTCTTGGCAGATTCAGTCGTGGAAGGTTCCGCCTCGCTTCGCTTCGTCGGGACAGCCGAACCGGCTGTCTCCGCATGCGTTGCGGCGGAGCCGTCGCTCTGCATCACATCTTCGATGGCAACGTTAGCCGAGAAGCGGAGGGCGCGGTAGCCCAGGGACATGGCGTAACCGAGCGTCATGACGCCGCGGACGATGGGCCAGGCCATCCATTTGTGCTTTTCCGACGGTCTCTCGAGCGGCTCGCTCATGGTGACTACTTCACCCGAGGGCTTGCGGCAGGCGATTGCCCAGGCGTGCGGGGAGCGCATCATCACGCCTTCGAGCACGGCTTGCCCGCCCACCAGTGTTTCTTCGCCACTTTCAAGAGCAGGCAGAAGTTGCACGGCCACCAAAAAACGCACGAAATTTCGTAAAGAACGCACGACTGTTAGATGCTCCAGGCGCGGCAAAAGCGCCAAACACTAGGTTACCACAGGCCGCCAACGCACCACGGGACTGCATTCTAAGTAACAGAGGTGGAAAGATTTATCCGACCGAATATCAGTGAGCGCCGGCAATCCACGACTCTTTCGTCTATTCTCGGAATGTATTTTTGAAGAGCATGAGAAGACTTGCCGAAACCTGCGAGGCGATCGCTGCCACGACCAAGAAGCTGCTGAAAACGGCGACCGTTGCCGACTACCTCAAATCACGCACCACGGACGAGGCCGCGGTGTCGGTGGTATTTCTCTCCGGCAGGGCGTTTCCGGCGTGGGAGGAGACAACGTTGCAAGTAGGCGGCTCGCTGTTGTGGCGCGCGGTGGCGGAGCTTTCCGGAAAAAATGACGCTGCGTTGACCGCTGCCTATCGCAGGCATGGCGACTTGGGCGCGGCGGCCGGCGAGGTTCTGGCGGAAAGCTCAGGCCAAGGTTTGAACGTTCTCGAAGTTGCCGGCGCTTTCGGGCAGATCGCGGCGGCTCGCGGGCCGACGGCGAAGTCTGCGCTGGTCCGTGATTTGCTCGCGCAGGCCACGCCAGTCGAAGCCAAGTACATCGTGAAGGTAATCACCGGCGATTTGCGGATCGGGTTGAAGGAGAGCCTGGTCGAGGAGGCGATTGCCAAAGCCTACGGGGGCACGCTGGCGGGGGCATTGGAAGAGGTGCAGCGGGCGAATATGCTTCTGGGGGATATCGGGGAGACGCTGCGGCTGGCGGTCGAGGGCACGCTGACCGAAGCGAAAATGCGGTTGTTTCATCCCTTGGGATTCATGCTGGCGAGCCCGATCGAGTCGGCTGAGGAAGGGCTGAGTTACTTCGCTGAGGCTGCCGTCGAAGACAAGTATGACGGCATTCGCGCCCAAGCGCATGTTTCCGACGACGAGGTGAAGTTCTTTTCGCGTACGCGGGATGAGATCACCGAGTCGTTTCCGGAGTTGTCCGATGCGCTTGCAGGATTGCCGCAGGATGCGATTCTCGATGGCGAGATCGTAGCGTGGGAGGAGTCGGGGCGGGCGCGGCCGTTCAGTGTGCTGCAGCAGCGTTTGGGGCGAAAGAAGGTCAGCGAAACAATCATGCGGGAGATTCCGGTGGCGTATCTGGTGTTCGATGTTCTCTACGCGGACGGATACTTGCTGATTGATCGTTCGTTGCGTGAGCGGGCGCAGGTGCTGGATGGGTTGGTTTCGAAAGACATAGCCGACCACAGAGACACCGAGTCGAGGACGCTACGCACTCCCGGCGCGCAGGGGAAGTTGGTATTCGGGAAAGACGAAGAAGCCGCGAGGGCCAGCATCATCCGCGCGCCGGTGTTTCACGCGAGCTCTGCGGAGGAACTGGAAGAGCTCTTCACGGCTGCGCAGGGTCGGGGCAACGAAGGATTGATGATCAAGGACCTCGACTCGGCTTACACGCCGGGGAAGCGCGGCAAGTCATGGTTGAAGATGAAGCGTGAACTGGCCACGCTCGACGTGGTGGTGACCGCGGTCGAGTTCGGACACGGCAAGCGTGTCGGTGTGCTCAGCGACTACACGTTTGGTGTCTGGGACGGCAACCGGCTCGTGAACATTGGCAAGGCATACTCAGGACTGACCGACGCCGAGATTGCAGAGATGACGCAGTGGTTCCTCGATCACACGATCGAAGATCAGGGCTTCCGGCGCACCGTCGAGCCAAAGATCGTGCTGGAAGTAGCCTTCAACAACATGATGCAGTCCGACCGTCACGACAGCGGCTACGCGCTGCGCTTCCCAAGGATCGTGCGGCTGCGTCCGGATAAGACGGCGGATGAGGCGGACACGATCGAACGGGTGCGGGAGATTTTCGCGAAGCAGACGGGTGACTCGTAGGACGATTCAAGGGTAGCCACGGATGGCTTCTAGTGGCTGTGGTGATGGTGCTCTTGGCTCTCCCCCACCGGAATCACGCATCCATGCGCTACTTCACATTCCACATGCTCGAACTGAATGGTGGTGTGGTCGATGCGGAAGTTGTGATGCAGGCAGTCCTTAACGTCGCGCAGGATGCGCTCGCTGACCGAGGGCGGGATGTCGGCAATCGAGATGTGGCAGGAGAGAGCGCGAGTTTCCGAGCCGATGCTCCAGCAGTGCAGATCGTGCACGTCATTGACGCCTTCGATGGAGCGGATCGCCGTCTCGACCAGTTCGAGCTTCACGCCGCGCGGCGTGCCTTCGAGCAAAATATTCAGAGTCTCGCGGACGATGCCGAATCCTGACCAGAGGATCAGCGCCCCGATGCCGAATGAAAGCGCGGAGTCGATCCAATAATTATTTGTGACCAGAATGGCCCAGCCTCCCGCGATCACAGCGGCCGTGGAAAGCGTGTCGCCCACTTCATGCAGCAGCGCGCTGCGGATGTTGACGTCATTGCCTGAACCCCGGCCTGAGCGGTATAGCAGCAGCGCGATCACTCCGTTCATCACCACGCCGGCGGCGGCGACCCACATCATCACCGTGGCCTGCACGTGTTCGGGGTGCTGCAAGCGCCGGAACGCCTCGTAAAAGATGAAGAAAGAAACTGCGAGCAGCGACACAGCATTGACTAACGCAGCCAGCACTCCCGCGCGATGATAGCCATAAGTCTTGGTGGAACTGGCCGGACGCGACTGCAAATACACTGCCACCAGAGACAGCAGCAAAGCGAGAAAGTCTGAGAGATTGTGTCCGGCTTCGGAGAGCAGGGCCAGTGAATGGGCGCGGATACCCGCCACCACCAGCAGCACGATATAGGCCAGGGTCACGCCCAGCGAGATCTTCAGCACTCGCTTGGGACCGCCCCCGGCATGAACGTGGACGTGCATTCTCTAAGTGTACGGGCGGCAGGGACGGGCTTCAAGCGAAGAGCAGTGGCCAGTGGCCAGCAACCCGACCAGTTCCTACTGGTCACTGACCACTGGCCACTGACCACTGTTCTTCAGCGCTTGAAAAGATTCTGCAGATAGCGGTCGTTGTAGACCGTGGTCGAGTTCTGGACGAACTCCAGAATGCGGTACATTTTCTCCCGCGAGTCCCGGCTCATCTCTTTGAATTGTATCGCCACCCCCGACCCAGGATGGATCCTGGCAACACTGCCTTCCGTGCTCAGGTTGCCGTCATCGATAGAAAAAACCAGCCTAACGTTGGAGCCCGGAGTCAGAATAGCGCTGGTTTCCACATAGCAGCCACCCAGGCTGATGTCGATCATGTTGCCGAAGACCGGTCCGGGCTCGGACTGGGGATGCAACTCGATGGTTAGCCGGCATTTCATCCGCGTGTGCAGCCGTTGATCCTTCTGCGAGGGTTCTTTTTGTTTCTCCAGATACATGCGGCGGTCGGCCTGGGTCAGAAGCTGCTCGGCGTCATTGCCGTCGTCCGGAGCAACGGCCATGCCCACGCTCAACGAGAGGATCTCCTCTCCACAGACGTCGAACCCGGCCTGCCGGGCGAGGGGACGAATCTGCTCGACCTTCTTGGCGGCGGCGTCAGCGGGCAGACCCGGAGCAATCACCACGAACTCGTCTCCACCCATGCGGGCCACATAGTCGTACTCGCGGCAACTATCTTTCAGGGCCTGCGCAAACAAACGCAAGACGCGATTTCCCTCCAGGTGCCCGAAGCGGTCGTTGATCTTCTTGAAGCCGTTCATGTCACAGACCATCAGCGTGAGCGACGCGTTGTCACGCTTGCAGCGGGCCAATTCGCGGTCCAGTTGCAGAAACAGCGACCGGGCATTGGGCAGCCCGGTAAGGTAGTCTGTAGTGGCGGAGCTTTCCGCCTGCTGGTACTTGAGCGCGTTTTCAATGGCCAGCGCCATCTTGCCGCTCACCGCCAGAAGAATGCGCAGATGATCGGAAGTAAATGCGTCTTTCTCGGCGCGATAGAGGGCGAGAACCCCGATCACGCCCGCCACTCCCTCCAGAGGCAGCGCCAGGGCTGAGCGCAACGTGCTGAACTTGTCGGGATCGTTCAGGTAGCCCGGCTCTACCGATGGATTCCCGTTCACAATTGGTTTCTTATTCTGCGCCACCCAACCTGAGAGACCGTGCCCCACCGGAATCCGCAAAGAGGCAAACAGGCGATAGTTGTCGCCGTTTACATACTCCGGAATCAACTCATCGCCGCGACGGATGTAGATGGCAATCGCGTCATAAGGGACCGTAAGTTTGAGTTTTACGGAAAAAACCGAGAGCGTCTCACCCAAGCTGAGCGACGCTCCCAGATCCTGGCTCAATTCAAATAACGACTGCGCCTCTTGCCGGGCTGCCGCGATGGAGGACAGAAAAGTTGCCTCCCGCCCCGGCGTATCGGAAACGGTCGCATTTTCGAATCCCGCAGCCGGCGCCGGCCCGCGCGTGATCTTGAAATCCGTCGGCAGGATCAGGTTGCCATCCTCCGCCGATCGCGCCAGGGCCAGAGTCTCCAGAGTCCGATAACGCCGCTTGAGGACATCCACCACCTTAGGATCAAACGACTTGCCCGACTCCGCCGTCAGCCGCGTCATCACTTCATCCAGCGGCATGGCGCGCCGGTATTGCCGGTCGGAAGCAAGCGCATCCAGATAGTCGACGGCGGAAAGAATGCGCGCGCCGATCGGGATCTCCGCCCCTTTCAATCCATACGGATAACCCGACCCATCCCACTTCTCATGGTGGGCGCGCACGATCGGCACCACCGGGTACGGAAAGCGAACTCGCTCCAGAATCTCCGCTCCCACGACGGTGTGAATCTTCATCTTCTCGAACTCTTCCGGCGTTAACCGGCCGGGTTTCGAGATGATATGTTCCGGGACGGCCAGCTTGCCGATATCGTGCAGCAGCGCAGCGGCATGCAGGGCTTCCAATTCCGTCCCGGTCATGCCCAGTTCCTTGGCTACCTCGATGGCGTAGATGCGGACGCGCTGCAGGTGATCGTGGGTGGTCTGGTCTTTGGCTTCGATGGCCAGCGCGAGAGCCTCAATGGTTCGCAGATGAAGGTTCGCGATCTCTTCCACATGCCGCTTTTCGTCCTCCAACTTTCCCAGATACAAGCGATACGAGCGGTAGATGAGGTAAATGGCCGGGACGAACAGCAGCGAAGTTTCCCAGTTGAACGCGTGGTTGAACCAGCCAATCACGCCCGCGATGCCTGCTCCAACCAGATAGTAGGGGAAGGACCAGAAATAGCAATCCACCAGGATCTGCCGCAGCGGTTTGCCTTCGGTAAACGAAATCACGACCGCAATGCAACCGGCGTTGACGATGAAATAGGTCGAAGCCGCCAGACATAGAACCAGAGGCCGGCTGCCAATGATCTCCATGGCCAGAGGAAAGTGAAAGACGACGTAGGCCAGAGCGGTCGAGAGCGCCCCCGCGCAAACGTTGAACGTCAACTGGATGGCGCCGGGGCGGTTGGGGTGAATGCTCTGGGCCAGCATGGAGACCGCGCCCAGGGTAAGCGCTTCCGAGTAGCTCAGTTCCGCAACCGCCACCAGGATGAACAGGAAGTTCACCGAGAGTGTGCCGGTTATGCCGGGCAGAGTGACGCGCAACCGCGAAGCCAAAATCGCGATCCCTAGATAGCAGATAAACTCGGCGATGTTCTTGCTGCTCTGGTGGATTGCAGCCTGCAGCAGGGATGCCATGCCCGCAGCAATCACCAGGCCGATGAAAGCCTTGGCGCCGATGGGCAGGCCTCTCCACGAGTGTGTGCTGGTGGACATTCGTCTGTGGGTCAGCGCGCGCCTTTGCCGCAGCACGCGAGAGTACCCTCGAACTAGAATAACCAGCTAACAGGTTTAGTAACAATGATTTGTGAGCACTGCCGGAAACTTCAGTAATGCTTGGAATCGTCTCATTCGACGCAACTTTCAGGACGGTAACAAGTTAAGCGGTAACCCAGGAAACTCAGCTGACCGCTTTCCCCCAGAACTGCCGCAGCCCCGCCACCAGCAGCAGAGCGTCAAACGCCGTCAAGACTACCAACACCGCCGGCAAGGGAAGATGAGGGAACTGCGGCACCAGAGTTCCGCGCAATCCTTCACTGGCGTACACCAGGGGATTCACCAGCACTACTTTTTGCAAGATTGGAAAGCCGTTCAAAGCGCTCCAGGGATAGTAGGTGCAGCCAAAAAAGATCATCGGAGTCAGGACCATGCTGAACATCAGCCCGATGTGTTGTTGATTGACGCTGCAGCCCAAAGCAAGACCGCCGCAAGCGGAGAACAGCGCCACCAGCAACGTAACGCAGGCAAAGGTGAAAGGATTGTGCACCGTCACGGCCACGCCCGGCCGCAGAATCACCCAGGCCGCCGGAATCACCACCAGCCCGGCGATCAGCGCCTGCAGCGTCCCCGCGAGCACTTTCTCCACCGCCACCCAGGAGATTTCCATGGGCGCGAGCAGGCGGTCTTCGATCTCGCGCGTGAACTGGAATTCGGCAATCAACGGCATCGCAACGGCCCACACTCCTGTGAACACCATGCTGATGGCCATGATGCCGGGAAGCAGCAGGCTCTTATACGCCTCGGGCATGTATCCGCTGCGGACCATGACCCGGCCGAAGATAAACACGAACATCAGCGGCTGCAGAAAAGTTTGCAGCAGCAGCACCACGAAGTTGCGGCGGGCCACGTGGACATCGCGCGCCAGCATGGCGAAAAACGTTTTCCAGTTCATTCCCGCAGACTCCTTCCAGTGTGGTGCAGAAACAGGTTTTCCAGGCTGGGCTCGGAGATGTGAACGTCACGCAACTCCACGCCCGCAGCCGAGGCCAGGCTGGCGATCCCGGCAATCAGCGGGCCGCCGCTGTCGGCATAGAGGTCGGCGCCGTTTTGATCGTTGGCGCGTACCTCGCTCACCCCGGGCAAAGACTGGAGCCGCTGCAGCAGTTCGACAGAGTGATGGCCAAACCGGAGGCGGAGCAAATAACCGCCCGGCACTGAAGCCTTCAACTCGGCCGGCGTGCCCAGCGCGATGTTGCGCCCGTGGTCGATGATGGCCAACCGGTTGGCCAGCGCATCGGCTTCCTCCATGTTGTGCGTGGTCAGCAGGATCGTCTTGCCGGTCTGGTTGTACTCGCGAATGATCTCCCACAAAAGCAACTTTGTTTGCGGATCCAGGCCCGCGCTGGGTTCGTCCAGGAAGAGAACCTGCGGATCGTGCATCATGGCGCGCGCGATGGAAAGGCGCTGCATCATGCCACCGGAGAATCCGCGCACCATCTGCTGGGCGCGGTCGCGCAGCTTAAACCGGTCCAGAAGACTCTCGGCGCGTGCCGCCCGCGCCTCGGAGTCAAGGCCGAAATAGGCGCCGTGAAACAGCAAAATCTCGCGCGCCGTCAGGGAAAAATCGAGGTTCGGGCGCTGCGCAACCACTCCAATCAGGCGTTTGACCGCGACCTGTTCTTTCCAAACATCGTGCTCGCCGATCCAGGCCGTGCCGCCGGTCGGCCGTACGCGCGTGGTGAGAATTCCGACAGTCGTAGACTTGCCAGCGCCATTCGGTCCAAGCAGTCCGAAGACTTCGCCCGGGGCAATGTCCAGCGTCAAGCCATCCAAAGCCACGATCTCCGGCTTCGGCTGCTTCTTCCGCTTGTCGCGCGCCGCAGGCGGACCAGAGCTGCCCGCGCCGAACGGCGGCGAGGACGTATAGATCTTGCGCAGGTCGCGCGTGCGAATCCCAACCATAAGCAACACCTCAACCGGCTTCGAGAATACCCGGAAGGTTCGAGACCCTTCGCTGAGAGTTTTTCGATGTTTCCAGAGCAGCGCCGGAATGTCAATTCCTGCCAACGGAGGAATGCTTTGGAGAAAGCTGCGTCGGCACTCACGGGCCCGCAGTGACGTGGCGGCGTGCGGTGACGTGGAAGAGCGGCGCTTCAGCGCCGCGTAAGCCATCCACAATCAACCGGGCTTTAGCCCCTGAGGCTCGTTCGCTCCCAGGGCTCCGCAGGAGCAAAAGTTTGGTGGCGGCGCGTGGACTCGAACCACGGACCTACGGATTATGAGAACACAGGAGGGTTTTGATCCGTTTGGAAAATTTTCTACTTTACTCCTCTTTTCAACGGGTTACAAGTCGGTCGATTTGATCCGTTCTGCCAGGAGATGATTCGTTCTGATCGTGCAACCATTACAATTTCATGACAGTCTGGTCGCCTCCCCCACCTCGGTCGATGAAGGACTATGTTGACCTCCTCAATTCTCAATGAGTGTAATCGCCTGGTTACGTCAACTTAAGCGGGTTTTGTTGTAATCACCGGTCTTGTACCACCTTCGAGGTGCTCTGGGACGGACGGACAGTGCTTGGTGATGGACATCACTGACTGTTCTCCTTGGAGGCGCGGATTATGACTACTAACGACCAATCCTCGCCTAGGACACGTGTCCCTACCCACGGCACGAAGGAGGTATATCCGATGAAAAAAACTCCCATACTCATTCCACTCACAAGCCCACAAGCAGGTGAATTCCGTGACCCGATCGAGGAACAGATTCGCGAACGAGCTTATCAACTGTATGAGCAGCGCGGAAGAGAAAACGGTCACGATTTGGATGATTGGCTAAAAGCAGAGTCCGAGGTGGCAGGCAAGACAAAGGCGGTAGGAGCATAACTCCAGACGCGATTACACTCATCATCCGACCGGGGGGTCAGGCTAGGCGGGGCAGGCCGCTCAATGA
>CAVYOW010000017.1:0-194796 GCA_963770235.1 uncultured Acidobacteriaceae bacterium
CAAAACCACGGCGTTCTTTCCATCTAAACACCTACGGAACCTTTCCGCAGTATGGGAACTCCTAATTCAAACGATTCGTAAAACCCTGTTCGGTGCTCATCTTCCTGCGTTTCGTGGACTTACGAGAGTGACCCAAACAATCCAGAGAAGCGAACGGGTTACGCAACGCCTGCATGCGATAACGACGGCTCTCCTGCTTGTCCATTTGCAGCGGGACTCCGCACAATGAGTACGGACGACCTGTTAGACATTCCACCACTGGCAGAGGCGTGCATCGCTGTAGACAGGCATCATAAGGGTTATGCTTGGAGCGTGACCCGTGCCTCAAATATCCTTATCATGCGGGCGACTTATTTTCTGGACGACACGGGTCAATTGGATGCGTATGCCCGATGGGAACAAAAGCAGCGGGGCATCAGCCCAGCACCTTCTAACAGTGACGAGTCCGACACGGTCAGCCGTCTGTTACTTGCAAAGGTGAAGCGATGAGTGAGCCAATTGAGACTGGTGTGGTTAACAAAAGTTTTGACTACCGCAAAGGGTGGTTAGAACCCAGCAGTGCATTCCCAGAAGGGCGGGCAGCCCATCGCCCCATGCTGCCCGTGACTCTACGGACGATTTACGACGGATGGTTGTCTTGCTACGCGGTCGTGGACTCAGGCGCGGACTATTGCAGTTTTCCTCAATCCTTTATAGAACCTCTCGGCATTGAGCGGCACGCCCTTGAGTGTGAAACCATCATGACGGCAAACGGGGAAGCCCCCGCCTATTTCGGCGTCGTCCTGATTGACCTCGCATCCATTGAAAACTACGAACCTTATAACGTCCGTGTTTGCTTTCATCCAAGCCCCGCTTGCGTGCTCGGGCATCACGGCTTCTTTAACCGTTTCTTCGTCGTCTTCGATACGACGAACGGGCGATTTGCGATTACGAATCGGGCGACCAACGACCCGACTGAAGGGGCGAACAGTTGACGAAGAGTGACGCTCTGTTGGCAGGTCGCTCACAGACTTCACGCACGCCCAATCCGTTGCATTCTCGTTGCATAACCAGACCCGAACACCCCCGAATACCCCCGACAATAGGGATTTAGGGTACAGTTATGTCATTGAAAACACAGGCGACACATGGAGGGAATCCGATTATGAGACCGTCGCTCTAGCCACCTGAGCTACGCCGCCAAGTGCAACCAGACTGGATAATAATTGAAACAGAGGTAAGAACGAGACGGGCCTGCCGAAGCAGGAGCCTCCCCACGCGGATCCGAACCGAACATCCTCGTGCCCCGCGCCCAACCTTGATATTAGAAGCCGCGATAAAACGGTGTCAAACTCCTCAGGCTCGGCAGCGGCAATCTCCCGACTCGGTCGTGAACAGACTATTCCATTTCCCTCTTGACTTCGCTTCCACTTCCAGCTAATGCTGTTATCTAGAGTTAGCTCTTTGACAACGAAATAACCCGTAACTCCTTTGGATGGAAGATTTTATCCGCAAGTGATTGCTGCTCTAAGATCTTTCACGAATTTCCCGCTAACTCCATGATTCCAATAGATCAGGGGGAAGGGGGGTACCCCCAGTTACGAAAAAGTAAATAGCCATTCCGCAACGCCGCAATTCCGACCGAGATCCCAATCAATCCATGAAATCAGTCGCGGTAATTCCAGCTCGCCTAGAGTCCACCCGTCTGCCTCGCAAGATGCTGCGCGAGATTGCGGGCAAGCCCCTGGTCGGCTGGGTGTACGAAGCAGTCCGCTCGTCGCCGCTTCTCTCCGATGTGATCATCGCCACGGACTCTGAAGAAATTCTGGAAGCTTGCCGCAAACACAGCTGGAAGGCGCAAATAACGTCAGCCACTCACCGCAGCGGGACCGAGCGCGTGCATGAAGTGTCAAACTCCATCACCGCAGATGTTTATGTCAACGTGCAAGGCGATGAACCGCTGGTGCGGCCCGAACAAATTGCCACTCTGCTCGAGGTGATGAAAGACCCGGCAGTCCAGGTGGGAACCGTGAAGACTCCATGCCCGCCAGAAGAAATTCATAATCCCAACGCGGTGAAGGTAGTGACCGTCCCGGGCGGCCGCGCCCTCTATTTTTCGCGGGCCACAATCCCCTTTGACCGGGACAACACCGGCCCGCACTACTTCAAACATCTCGGCCTCTACGCCTACCGGAAATCCGCGCTCGATCTTTTTGTAAGCCAGCCGGAATCCACTCTGGAGAAAACCGAGCGGCTGGAACAAATGCGTTTCCTGGAAAACGGAATCCCGGTTTTCGTGGGCGAAACCACTTACGACTCCGTGGGCGTTGATACGGAAGAAGATTTGCAGCGCGTAGCGGAAATCCTGCGGAAGCGTTGATTTTTCCTCGGGCTTCGCAACTGGGAGACTACGCCTACGGTCCAGAAGTGTGAGGCTGCGTACGGCCCCACGCTTCCGCGGCCGCCACACGCTTGCCAATCGCAGGGTGAGAATGAAACAGCCATTCCACCCACTTCGAGGGTGAGCGCTCCGCCAGGTTCTGCTGGGCCAGTTTGTTCATCGACGAAATGAAGGGCTCCACGCTGGCGATCGATTCAAAGGCATAGCGGTCGGCCTGCCGCTCGTTGTAGCGAGAATAGGCATTGAGCGCTGGCATCAGCACGAGAGAAAGCGCAGTCGCGGTAAGTGCCAGCAAGGGCAGGTTGGCAAAATCGGAAAGCTCCTCGAACATGTGGTGATCGACCGCGTAGTGAAGCACCCAGTTCGCCACCCAGAAACCAAGCAAAGTAATTCCGGCTTGCACGAAAATGCTCTTCAGAATGTGCCGGTGGACGTGATGCCCAAGCTCATGCGCCAATACCGCTTCGATTTCCTCGGGAGCGTAATTGTCCAGCAGAGTGTCGGCCAGGATGATCCGCCGCGTCCTGCCCAGTCCAGTAAGCGCCGCGTTTGCCTTCTTGCTCTTCTCCGAAAGCTTCCAGCGGTAGACTCCGCGAACGCGCGTGCCTGCGTGCTCGCTCAGTTGAATCAAGCGGCGGCGCAGGTCTTCATTGTCCAGCGGCTCGAACTTATAAAAGATCGGAAAGAGCACGACCGGCGCAAGCTGGGCCAAAAGAATGAACAGCCCCATGAACAGCGCCCATGTGATGATCCACCAGTGCTGCGGGGATTCGCGAATCATGAAATACAACAACTCCACGACGATCCCCGCCAACACCAGCCCCACCAGAAAGCCCTTGACCTCATCCCAAAGCCACGAACGCACTCGTTGCGTGGAGAGTTGGAACCTTCGCTCCAGCCGAAATCCATAGTAGTCGAGGCCCAGGCTCAGCACTTTGCTGATCAGGAGTAAGAGGAACAAATAGACGAAAACAGCCACGGTGTAATTCCGGAATCCCCGCCGCAAGGCAAGATCGCGCAGCCAGCCCGTCCAACCGGTGACCAGCAGCAGAATCAGGAAAGCGGAGCCGACTGCAAAATCGGCGACCCCCAGCCAGCGATGGATCCGGTTGTAGCGGCGCGCCTCGGGCGAGTCGTCTGGAGTCGAAGGTGGGCTTCCGGCGAAAGTCATGCTTAGGTAGAAGTATCGTACTACGGAGGTGTCAAATGTGGAGTTTCGAACGGATCGGTCGGCTACGCACCACTCTTAACAAAACTTTCCGCGGCTGTCAGGATTTCGCTCACCAGTTCCGGCGACGCGGCTTCCGAGTACAACCGCAGCAGCGGCTCGGTTCCCGAAGCGCGGAACAGGATCCATGCTTCCGCTCCGTTGCCATTCGTTGGCGCATCCAGAAAAAACTTGATACCGTCAAGGTTCTCTTTCTTCAGCACGCGATAGCGTCCCAGGCTCTTCGTGTTTTCCGCCCGAGCGCGCTGAATCGCGCCCTGCTTGATCTCTTCGGGAATGTGCAGATCGCGCCTGCCGTAGTAGTGCGGACCGAACTCGCGTTGCAGGTCCGCAACTAGCTGGCCCAGCGGCTTGCCTTCTTCCGCCATGACGTTAGCGAGCAGCAGGCAATTCAGCACCCCGTCGCGTTCCGGCAGAAAGCGCGAGTAGCCGATGCCACCAGACTCCTCGCCGCCGATCAGGATGTCGTGCTCCATCATCAGGTCCGCGATGTATTTGAATCCGATCTGCGTTTCGTAAAGCTTGCGGCCGTACTTGGCGGCAATGCGATCGAGCATGCGCGTGGTATTGAAGGCGCGAACCACGTCTCCCGGCCACTTTTTGCGCACCAGCAGCCAGCGCAGCAGGACGCAGAATATCTTGTGCGAGTCCACGAAGCTGCCATCTTCCGCGACCGCGCCGATGCGGTCGGCATCGCCGTCGGTGGCCAGCCCGGCATCGCACTTCTCGTTCGACGACCGTTTGCTGCAGGAGAGCGACATGCGGGATGATGGGCTCGGGATTGATATCGGGAAACAACGGGTTCACTTCCTGCCGAATCGCGACGAACGGAACGCCACGATCGCGGAAGATTCCGGCAAGAATTCCCCGGCCGGAACCATACATCGAGTCGATGGCGAACTTGAACTTGGTTTTGCCGATCAGATCCATGTCGGCAAAACGGCAAACCGCGGCGATGTAGGGTGTCTTGAGGTCAGCCTCTTCGATGGCTGCTTTCGCACCTTGCGGCATTGCACCGGCGTTCAGCTCTTCTTCAATCCTTTTCATGATGCCGGGCGTGGCGGACCCGCCGAACTTTCCTTTGAACTTCACTCCGTTCCAGTTCCACGGATTGTGGCTGGAGGTGACCATCACTCCGCCCGCGGCGCCCCTGTTTTTCACGGCAAAGGAGACGGCCGGGGTCGGCGTGTAATCGTCGGCCAGCTTCACCCCGATGCCCGCGGTGGCGAGGACTTCCGCAGCTACCTGCGCCGCGCGTTGCGAAGCGAAGCGGGTGTCATAGCCGATGATCACACCGTGCTGGGCGTCCTCATACTTCAAAACGTAGGAAGCGATCGCACCGGCCACCCGGCGCACGTTGTCGAACGTGAAGTCGTCGGCGATAATGCCGCGCCACCCGTCGGTTCCGAACTTGATTTCTTGAGCCATGGAAATCAGTGGTCAGTGGCCAGTGATCAGCGAATTCCCAGTGTTGCGGGCCACTGATCACTGACCACTGGACACTCTCGCTTACACCAGCTTGTGAAGCTTTTTCTCGTCCAGATGCTTCACCACTTTACCAACGTCCTGCGCATGCTGCAGGGTGGTGATCAGCAATGCGTCCGGGGTTTCTACCACTACCAGATTGCTCACCCCCACGGCCGCGACAAACTTGCCCGGTGCGTGCACATAATTGCCGTGGGCATTCAGGACGAACACGCCCGCGCCGTTGATGAGGTTGCCCTGAGGCGGATTGCTCTTCGTGTGATGCTCGTGCAGCGCGGTCCAGGAGCCCAGATCGTTCCACCCGAAATCGGCAGGCAGGCAAAAGATGTTTCCCGCCTGCTCGCCCTTCGCCGAACGCGGCTCCAGCACGGCATAATCAATGCTGATGTTCTCGCATCTGGGATACAGCCTGCGGAAGGTTCCACCAAATCTGCGCGTGCCAAAAGCAGCAGCAATCTCCTCCAGTAGCGAAGCAGTCTTTGGAAGATGCTCGCGCAGGGCGTTGGCCAGAGTTCGGGCACTCCACAAGAACATCCCGCTGTTCCAGAAATAATTTCCCGCAGCCACAAATGCTGCGGCTGTTTCCGCATCGGGTTTTTCAGTGAAGCGTCGCACGCGCAGTGCGTTGCCGCTGAAGACGCTGCCCGCTTCGATATAGCCATAGCCGGTTTCGGCTCGATTCGGCCGGATACCGAGAACAACAATGTTTTCGCCTGAGGCCGCGATCTCCGCGCCACGCTGGATGGTCTCGCGGTAACTCCTTTCATCAGCGATCACATGGTCGGATGGAAACATCCCAATGACCGCATCAGGATGTTCGCGCAAGAGCAGAAAAGCAGCCAGACCAATCGCAGGCGCAGTGTTGCGTCCCACCGGCTCGGCAAGAACCTGTTTCTTCGGCAACTTCGGGAGCTGCTTCAATACCGCGGGACGAAGGTCGCCGTTGGTGATGATCCAGAACTGTTTCGGCGGTGCCAGCGGCAGCAGTCGTGCCACTGTCTGCTGGATCATGGTTCGCTTGCCGTCGAGTGCCAGCAACTGTTTCGCACGCTTTTTCCGGCTCAACGGCCAGAACCGCGTGCCCCGGCCGCCGGCAAGGATCACAGGATAAAAGTTTAAGTTCTTAGACACGTTTGGATTCCAGTCACTACATTCGCGTTTCCGGTTCGGGCTGCACCATTCCGGGGACACGGGCTCTCAGAAATTCCAGCGTCCATTGTGGGCGCACGATGAACGTTCCCGCAGACGCGGGGACAACCACCGCATCACCCTTTGCCAGAGTAACGGGTTCCGCCCCAGCTGCTTCTATGATTCCACATCCCTCTACGGCCACCAGGATCTGTGCCGAACTCTTGCTCGATTCGTCGCGCGTACTCAACTCTTGCACGTCTTTCATCTCAAACATGTCCACAATAAAGTAAGGAGCAGCCACCAGTGGAGCCCGCCGGTTGTTGCTGCCGGGAACCTGTGCCGGAGCCGGCCTCACAACTTTGCCAGATGCAACTTTCAACTTCACTGCGGCCAGACCTTCTTTCAGGTGCAACTCGCGCGGCCGTCCGTAATCATACAAACGATAGGTTGTGTCTGATTGTTGCTGCGTCTCGACAATCACCGAGCCGGGCCCCAGCGTGTGCACGGTTCCTCCGGCAACATAAATCATGTCACCGGTATAGACGTTGAGCCAGTTCAGTAATTCTTCGGCACGATTCTCGCGGATCGCCTGTTCCAGTTGCGCAACGGTCACGCCCGGTTTCAGTCCCAAAGCGATCTGAGAACCGGGCCTCGCGTGGGCCACATACCAGCACTCTGTTTTCCCCCAGGGCAGACCCACGCGGCGCGCCTGCTCATCATCGGGATGGACCTGCACCGAGAGTTTCTCATGGGGAAAGAGAAACTTCAGCAGCAAAGGGAATCGCTGCGCGTCGCGGGCGGCGTCGCCGACGAGCTCCCGCTGATATTTCTCGCTGACCTGTGCCAGCGTTTGCCCGGTGAGCGGTCCGTTAGCAATCTTGCAGTCATCGCCGGTGAGCCAGGCCTCGCCGATCTTTTCCTCGAACCGGCGATTAGGATAAATCGGTGACAGATCGTGGGTTCCCCACGGGCGCGGGTCGAACGCCGGAAGCATCAGGAGCGGGTAGAGATTGCCCATGGACAAATAAATCCAGAAAGAAAAGGCCGTTCGCGAACGGACGGCCTCAGCCAAACTCAGACATCAGCCCGTGAGCCAATGTGTTTGAAACCCTCTGGCCTACAGCGCGGCAAAGAATTTCCGCATCCGCTCCAGTCCGCGATCCAACTCCGCTTTCGAGGTCGCGTAGGAGACGCGGATATGTTCGCCGGTACCGAATCCTTCTCCCGGCACAGTAGCTACGTGCGCTTCCCGAAGCAACCTACCCGCCACATCCGACGCAGACTTCACGTTGCCGCGCCCCAGGAATGCTGAAATGTTGGGGTAGGCATA
The DNA here is from genome assembly GCA_963770235.1 of uncultured Acidobacteriaceae bacterium. GTDB lineage: Bacteria > Acidobacteriota > Terriglobia > Terriglobales > Acidobacteriaceae > Sulfotelmatobacter. Next base: position 7,555 of record CAVYOW010000017.1, read on the forward strand.
GAATGCGCCCTCCGGCAGGGTGCAGGTCACGCCAGGAATCGAGCGCAAGCCCTTCACCACATGGTCGCGCAGTTCGATGTACTCGCGCCGCATTTGTTCAATGCACTCTTGCGATCCGTTCAGCGCGGCCACGGCCGCTTTCTGTACGATCGACGTCGGATTCGAGGTGGACTGGCTCTGCAACTTTGACATCGCGCTTATTACGGCTGCCGGACCGAGCGCGTAACCCAGCCGCCAGCCCGTCATGGCGTAAGTTTTCGAGAGCGAACCCAGCACGACAACGCGCTCTCGAAATTCGCGCAGCGATCCCACGGAGAAATTCTTCCCGGTGTAATTCAGGTAGACGTAACATTCATCAGAAAGTACCCAGATTCCGCGCTCGTGCGCCAGGCGGACCACCTCCGTAAGATCCTCAGCACTCATCACCGCGCCAGAGGGATTCGAGGGCGAGTTGAGAATGATGACTTTAGTCCGCGGCGTGATCAATCTCGCGACCATCTCCGCTGTAACCCGGAAGCCTTGTGACTCGTCGGACTCGAGCAACACATTCTGGCCGCCGGCATAGCGGACAATGTCCTTGAACGAAACCCAGTAGGGCACCGGCAAAATCACTTCGTCGCCGTGATCCACGAGCACCTGAATTGCGTTGAACAGCGCATTCTTGCCGCCAGTGGAGGCGATCGCCTCTTCGCGGCGATAATCGGAATTGAAGTCAACCGCATGGCGGTGCACGATCGCGTCGCGCAACTCGGGCGTGCCCGGAACAGCCGTGTACTTGGTAAAATTGCCATGAATGGCGGCTATGGCCGCGTCTTTGATGTGCTGCGGCGTGGCGAAGTGCGGCTCGCCGGCGCCAAAGTCCACCACGTCGATGCCCTGCGCGCGCAGCTTGTCAGCCTCGGCCACCACCGCCATCGTGGCGGAGGGTTCAATTCGGTTGATGCGGTCGGTGAGTTTTAGCGCTTCCGTGGTTGCCGTGGTCATGCCCTCTTTTTCCTTTTCTTTTCCCGTTTGTCCAAATCTTTCTTACTCAGGACTTCCATCTGACGCGCGTCCCGCAGTTTGTAGGCAGGATCGAGCTTCTCGCGCAGCTTCCTGTCCACCACCTCCGGGACCAGTCCCTTCACCGGGCCGCCCGCCTGCGCCACCTCGCGCACCAGGCGCGAGCTCACGTAAGAGTACTTGTCGGCGGGCATCATGAAGACGGTCTCCAGCGTGGGTTCGAGCTTGCGGTTCATCAGCGCCATCTGCAATTCATATTCGTAGTCGCTGATGGCCCGGATGCCGCGCAAGATGCAAGTCGCCTCCAGCGATTTCGCGTACTCAACCATCAGCCCGTCAAATGTATCGATGCGGACGTTCTTCAAGTCCTCCGTCAGTTCCTTCAGCATCTCCAGCCGCTCAGCCACGCTGAACATCGGACTCTTCTCCGAGTTGCGCAGGATCGCGACCACCAGTTCTTCAAAAATCTTGGCTCCCCGCTCAATCAAATCGAGGTGCCCGTTGGTCGGCGGATCAAACGAACCGGGATAGATAGCGATGCCCTTATGCAATCGTCCTCACAGGAACAGGCGGGGCTGAATAGAGATTCTATGCGGTGGGAGCGGGGATGGCAATTGGGGAATGGATGTTCTAAGAATTGTTATCCCGAGCGAAGCGGTGCTTATGTGGAGCGGGCACTCCTTCCGGCCTGTCTTTAGGCGCCGCAGGCAAGCGGGCAGGAGTGCCCACTCCACACGGTCTATCCTAGCGCTTCGCAGCTACCGGCATCCTGCCCGTCTCGGGAGGGGCAGTGGGCATGGTTGTGACGCGTGCACCTTGCGGCGCCTGTGACGGCCCCGCGGCCGGTTGCGCCTGCGCGGGAGTCGCAATCAATCCCAGCGCCTTGCGCACTTCGGTGTCGAGTTTGGCCATCGTGTCTTTGTTGTCCTTGAGGAACTGGCGGGCGTTTTCGCGGCCCTGGCCGATGCGCTCGCCCTTGTAGCTGAACCACGAACCGGACTTTTCGAGAATGTTGCTGTTTACGGCAAGGTCGATCAGGTCGCCTTCGCGTGAAATGCCTTCGCCATAGAGAATGTCGAACTCGGCTTCGCGAAACGGCGCCGCCACTTTGTTCTTCACCACTTTTACGCGAGTACGGGAGCCGGTAACCACGTCGCCATCTTTGATCGCCGCGATGCGCCGGATATCCACCCGCACCGACGAATAAAACTTCAGTGCGCGGCCGCCCGTCGTCGTTTCCGGATTGCCAAACATCACGCCGATCTTCTCTCGTATTTGATTAATGAAGATCAGGCAGGTGCGCGACTTGGAAACCGTGCCCGTCAGCTTGCGCAGCGCCTGCGACATCAACCGCGCCTGCAGGCCCATGTGGCTGTCTCCCATTTCGCCGTCGAGTTCGGCCTTGGGCACCAGCGCCGCCACCGAATCCACTACCAGCACGTCGATGGCATTCGAGCGCACCAGCGCTTCCGTGATTTCAAGTGCCTGCTCGCCATAATCCGGCTGCGAAACCAGCAGGTTGTCCACATCGACGCCCAACTTCTTGGCGTAGCCCGGATCGAGCGCGTGCTCGGCGTCCACGAACGCAGCCATGCCGCCGGTCTTCTGCGCTTCGGCAATCACTTGTAAAGTGATAGTGGTCTTGCCGGAAGACTCCGGGCCGAAGACCTCGACCACGCGCCCGCGCGGAAAGCCGCCCACGCCGAGCGCCGCGTCAAACGAGATGGCGCCGGTCGAGATCACCGAAATAGGGACGATCGCTTCTTTCGACCCCAACCGCATGATCGACCCTTTGCCGAACTGCTTTTCAATCTGCGCAACCGCCAGCTCAATTGCCTTGCCCCGTTCATCCGCCATGGGAGTGTGGCTCCTTTAAATGCCTTTTAGTGCGTCTGGGCGGATTATACATATGGAATGAAGCGAAGAAAAGGCGAATCTTGATAATAAACAGTGGAAATCGTTCCGAAATGGGCAACCGCCGCAGCATCAGGGCCAAATCAGTTGCGCAGGGGCCCTACCCTCAGCAAGGGTGTGTCTGAGTGACAGCATTGTCGTTGGAGTAATGCCAATGGTTGACCGCTATGTAGTGAGCAAGTCGCGAATGGTGCGCATTCCCTGCGATGGGCGCTCACGGCCCAAGTGGAAAGGCACAAACTGGAAGAGGAGATGGAAGCGGCAGGTTTGCAACCGGATGTTGAGATCGAGTATCCAAAGAAACCGGCCCCACGGGCGCGGCCCGAACCGAGCCGCAAGCGGAGCACGAAGCTGCGCTACAAATAAATAAGGCCAATGCCCGTTCTTTTACTTCCCGGGCTCATGTGTCTCTGGCGAATCCGGCAACCGAGCCACCTACCTCTGCAGCAAATCCACCGGCGCCGTCACATCGTGCACCCGAAAATACTTAGCCAGCGCCGGATACTTCCGCGCCACAGCCTCATACATGGCATAAGCGACGTTACGGTAGGAAACATGTCCCGCCGGAGTGGTGCGCAGCTCGGAGATGTAGACAACCTCAGCAAAGTCCATCTTGAACAGAGCGCGCTTGCGATAGGCGAGTGGGATTGCGTATTGCGAATTCTCCTCCGCCTCGAGGGAGTTGCCCGCGGCGAGCTTCTCCACTGCCGTTTGCGCGCGCCGCATGACGACGTCGAAGCGAGAACGCATGCCGGCATCTTCCACATCGAGCAACATTTCGTAGCCGTGCTGCGTGGTGAACCCCTGCATCACCTGGATGCAGCGCCGGTGACGGTGCATGTCGCGGAAGCCGCCCGTATCCATCAGGATGTCGAAGCGGAACTGCTGCCCGGCGCGGAAGCCGCGCAGCATTTCGTCGTGCTTGCCGCGATGCCGCAGGCCGAGGTCGATGATCTCGCGCCGGAATCTCTCCCCCGAAACCTGCAGCGCCTGCCGAACTTGTCGATAGGAATGGTGGCAGTGCTCGTAGAGCAAAGTGGCCGCAATCTCAACTTCTAGCGGTTCCTCGTCCAGCAGATCGACGATGGCCTTCGAGGGCGCGACCGACTCGCTCTTCATCAGCTCACGCGCCGCCTGGCGCAACTCGCGCCGCGTTTCCATCTCATACGGATTCGGGTCGGCATACTTCACCAGCGTGGGCGCGACCCGAACCTCATGCAGCAATTCCTGCTCAGCCCGCGCGCCCAGCTCCGGACTCACAGCCCTAATCTCATCCACTAACTTCTTCAACGACTCGGCGTTCACGTTGTAAGCCGCAGAAGTCGCCGCCTTCTTCAACGATTCGCCGAGAACCCGCACTTCTTTGTGTGTGTGCGAAAGCAGGTGCGCCACCTGGGTTTCAAGAGTCCGCGCATTGACGATCTCCCCTAGCGAAGTATTCGTAGCCAGCGGCAGCAGGTAGCGTGTAATGTCGAACGCCCGCGCCTTCAGCGTGCGCTCGTAGGTTTCCTGCTTCATCTCTGCAGGCTTGGGAGTGATGCTGATCAGGTGCTGCGTCATGTGCGCCGAAAGCGCGTCGTATTCTGCGAACAGAAAATCCAGCGTCTCGCGGTAGAGCCTGCGAGCCTCGTCGTCGGCGCCGAAATCGGGCGTGTAGTAGCCGCTCTTCTTGAAATCCTGATAGCGGGTCGAGCGCTCCTGCCCGTCCCAGCGCTGTTCGTCGGCCAGTTCGATCGCGGCCAGAATCGAAAGCCTCTCGACCGCCAGCGCAATGTGCGCCAGATCGGCAATCGAGCGGTGACCATACTGGAAGTAGAAGGTGTTGAGAAACTTTTCCGCCTTCTGTGCGCTGATCTCGCGCAGCGACTCCTTCATCGACAGCGCCGACCGCGAGTACTTCGCCATGGCGTAGGCCTGAATCTCCGGCTCAACGCCATAAACGGCGAAAACCTCGGTGGAAGGCCCGTCGGCCTGCACCTTTTCAGCAGCAGCGGGACTCTGCTCAGCCGAAGCCCGCAGCGGCGACCGGTGTCCGGCGGCCGATACTGAATCAGACGTGGATAAATTCTTGTTGGAAGGCTCGGGCATGCTAATCACTTCGTTGGTAGCAGTCTGAGGCATGGGAGTGTTTGAATGTTAATCGGAGGGCGAGCATTGCGCAATCCGCTAGACGGATGATCTTCGCTCTTGCGCGTATAATTTCACGTTCCGACAAGGACTAAGCAAAGACTTGCAGCAACCATCGGGAGAATTCTAATGTCCCTTTCCGGGCGCGTAGCGTTCGTCACCGGCGCATCACAAGGCATAGGACGGGCCTGCGCACTGAAGCTCGCCACTGTGGGCGCAGCGGTAGCCGCAGCCGCGCGTAATCAGGAGAAGCTGAACGAACTGGTCGCCGAAATCACCGCCGCGGGTGGCAAAGCCGCAGCCTTCGCGCTCGACGTTACCGACGAAGAACAGATTAAGTCCGCGATCAAGGCGGCCATCGCCCAGTTTGGCAAAATCGATATCCTGGTCAACAACGCCGGCATCACCCGCGACCAGCTCGTTATGCGCATGAAGCGCGCCGACTGGGACGCCGTGTTGCAAACCAATCTCACTTCCGCCTATCTCTGCATCCAGCAGGTCACCAGCCCCATGCTCAAGCAGCGCTGGGGACGCATCATCAACATCACCAGCGTCTTCGGCCAGATGGGGCAGGCGGGCCAGGCAAACTACGCTGCGTCAAAAGCCGGACTGATCGGCCTAACCATGGCCGTCGCGCGCGAACTGGGATCGCGCAACATTACCTGCAACGCCGTGGCCCCAGGCTTCATCGAAACCCCCATGACGGATGTGCTCGGCGACGAGTTCAAGCAGAACGCCGCCAAGCAGATTCCGCTCGGCCGCGTGGGGGCGCCCGCTGACGTGGCCAGTGCCGTAGCGTTTCTGGCGTCAGACGAGGCTTCCTACATCACGGGCCACGTGCTGAACGTAAACGGCGGCATGCTGATGGGATAGAGTGTTCAACCGCCGAGTACGCCGAGAGCGCAGAGAAACATGAAGATTGATTCCGACCGAGTACAAAGAGCCATGATTCCCTCGGCGCTCTCTGCGTCCTCGGCGGTGCAAGGCCTTTCGATTTTTCAAGCTGAAGCGCCCGCACAGATCGCGCACGCTCGCGATCTGTTTGTCGAGTACGCGCAGTCCCTCGGCTTCAGCCTCTGCTTTCAAGACTTCGACAAAGAACTCGCCGGACTTCCCGGCGACTATGCGCCTCCGGAAGGCCGACTGTTGCTGGCAGAATGCGAGGGTCAACTCGCAGCCTGCGTTGCGCTCCACAAGTTGGAGCCCAGCATCTGCGAGATGAAGCGGCTATACCTGCGCCCGCAGTTTCGCGGCCAGGGCCTGGGACGCGCGCTGGCCGAGCGCATCATCGCCGAGGCGCGCCAGATCGGCTACCAGCGAATACGCCTTGACACCGTTGAGCCGGTAATGAAAGATGCCGTCGCACTGTATCGCAAGCTGGGGTTCAAAGAGATCGCTCCCTACTGCCGGAACCCGGTTGCTGGCGCAATGTACATGGAGCTTGAATTGTAATTTCCGGAGGTCAAGATCATGAAGAAGTTTCGCTTCTTTTGGATTGTCTGCCTGCTTGCATCTTTCTGCTTTGCCGCCGACAGCAAAACCGTGTCCTACAAAAGCGGCGACGAAACCGTCCAGGCCGTGCTCTATACGCCTGAGGGCAAGGGACCATTTCCCGCGATAATTGTCATCCACGAGTGGTGGGGATTAAACGACTGGGTCAAGGATCAGGCTTCGAAGCTGGCCGACCGGGGCTACGTGGCCCTCGCGATTGATCTCTATCGCGGCAAGGTCGCAACCACGCCCGACATGGCCCATGAAATCATGCGCGGTGTCCCGGAAGACCGCGCCAAGCGCGATCTGCACGCAGCTTTTGAATTTCTCCAGTCCCAGCCCAACCTCAGAAAGGACCGCATCGGCTCCATCGGCTGGTGCATGGGCGGCGGCTATTCGCTGGATGTGGCGTTGCAAGAGCCAACGCTCGCGGCCGATGTAATCAACTACGGCCATCTTGCCACCGACCCCGAAGCGCTCAAGAAAATCAATGCTCCCATCCTCGGCCTGTTCGGCGGCCAGGATCACGGCATCACCCCTGACGACGTGCACAAATTCGAAGCAGCCATGAAGCAGTTGGGCAAGAGGATCGACCTCAAGATCTACGACGACGCCGGCCATGCCTTCGAAAACCCGAACAATAAAGACGGTTACCGCGCCGACGATGCCGGCGACGCTTGGAAGCGCACCGTCAGTTTCTTCGCCCAGACCCTGAAAAAGTAACCTCGCGATCGCCCCTGGAGAAACGAACGCGTCGAGGATCGAGCCCATGCCGCCGCGGCGATTATTTCTTTCACATTGTTCAAGCAGGACTACCCTTGGCCTTGTCAAGTGCTAGGAAGAAAGTGGTTGGGGTATAGCACTAATTTCCACTTGCCAGAAAATCCCGATCTGGTTACTATGTCGCATCCTGCAATGCTCCCCCAGATCAACATCGGCGAGACCATCCGAAACTACCGGCTGCAGAAGGGCATGTCTCAGGGCGACATCGAGAAGCGCACCGGCCTGCTGCGCTGCTACCTGTCGCGTGTAGAAAACGGCCACACCATCCCTTCGCTCGACACGCTTTCGAAAATTGCTGGCGCCATGGAGATCGCGCTCTCGCAGTTCTTCTCCGAATCCGGCCACAGCAACGGATCCAAGGGACTGCCGCAACTCTCCGACGACGAAGTCCGCTTCCTAAGCCAGGTCCGCCGCTACGCCACCGACCTGAATGACAGCGACCGCAAACTGGTTCTGGCCATGATCAAGAAGATGGCATCGAATTCCAGCAAGTAGCTGCCCCTTACTTTCGTACCATGACTTCGGTGACCACCGGGTACCTCGCCCTAGCCACGCCTTCTCACTACACTGTTGACTTGGAGACCCGCGCGTGACCACTGATGAAGAACTGAACCTGCTCGAGACCCAGCTCCGCCGGCTGAAGATCGAGTACGAGGTCTACTTCAGCAACCCCACCAAACGGCCGCCCACCGACGTCGAGTGGAAAGTGCTCTCCCTGCTGCGCAAATTCTCCGACGGCGGCCGCATGAGCTTCTCCCAGCGCTTCCGCTACAACGAAATGGCCCAGCGCTACGCCATCTACAGCGATCTGTGGCGCAAGAAGTCCCGCGTCCGGGAAGAAGGCTACCGCCGCCCGCAGGATGCTCTTCTCGGCGTGCAGGGAGTTCGCCCGGAAGTCGAAGAGCACAAGCCCCACCACAACCCGGTCTACGGCTTAAGCCATGCCGCCGCAGCGGCAGCCGCGGGAACCACCTCGCAGCCCTTCACCTTGCACAACGTGGATAAGAGCGAGCACGAACAGGTGGAGCGTCTGTACAACACTCTGGTCGCCGCCAAAAAGAAGGCGGGAGAAAACGTCTCGGGCAATCTCGATTCCTTCAACAGTTTCGTGCAGAAGAAGACCCAGGAAATCCGCAAGCAGTACGGCTGCCAGGATGTTGAATTCTCCGTCGAACTCAACGATGGGCACGTCAAGCTGAAGGCTAAGGCGAAAACGTAAGAGCCGCTGAGGACAAACGCTAAGGATGACGGATGAAGATCCTGCGACGCATCCTGATGGTTATAGTAGTAATTCTTGCAGCCCTCTGCTGGATCGGTCCGGCGGGAGTTGTTTACTTCGCGAAAACGGCTCCAGCAGTCGCCAGGGTCGCGCCCACTGAATTAAAGGACGTGTCAACCTCGCTGGCTCCCGGAAAGAAGCTCTCCTACTTCGGCTACGAGTTTGAAGTTCCCTGGAGCGATCTGGGTGGCGTTGACGAGTCCCAAACCCAGCTATTCCCCGAGAACAAACAGAACATGCACATGGTATGGCTTTGTTTCCGGTCTGGATTGAAATTGTTTGTCGTGATTACTCCGCGGGAAGCGGTGGCCCCTGATTATGCGTTATTGAAGCGCATTTATGAGATCACTCCCGACAAGATACATTATTGGTCGCTAATCGAGGGTTGGGGTTACCGGGAGGCTCGTCTCCTTCTGTTTAAGTCAGCTTCTCTGCAATACATCGGTCATCCGGGAGGCCGATCGAATCCTGCGGAAACTGGAATCTTCAATCTCCGGAGCCCGGGGCACAGTGGTTTTCAGTACGGCGATCCTCGAGGCCGCCCAGACGTACTCGAACTTCGCGTCTACTGCGATGACGGCAGAGTGGAAATTAAGTTCTTGCAGGGAAGTTACGATGAACCCGCCGGGGTCACTCAGCCCGAAATCAACCGCATCGTACAATCCCTGCACAAGACTGCATCTGCGACTCCAATCGCACAGCGCTAACGCGAACGACCAGCGCCGCAATAGCTGGTAAACTTGCTTTTCATTAATCCCAACTCTCGATAGAAATCCCATGTCCGCCGAATCTAAAATTCAGCGCGCCATCCTCAGCGTCACCGACAAGACCGGCCTCGTCGACTTCGCCCGCCAGCTCTCCGCCTTCGACATTGAACTCATCTCGACCGGAGGCACGGCCAAGCTGCTGCGCGACTCCGGCATCGCCGTCAAAGACATCTCCGAACTCACCGGCTTCCCTGAAATGTTCGACGGCCGGGTCAAGACGCTGCATCCCAAGGTCCACGGCGGCATCCTGCATCGCCGCGAGAATCCGGCGCACGTCGCCGCGGTCGCCGAACATGGTATCCAGCCGATCGACATGGTCGTGGTCAATCTCTACGCCTTCGAGAAAACCGCCGCCAAGCCCGGCGTGGCTTTCGAGGAGTTGATCGAGAACATCGATATTGGCGGGCCATCCATGATCCGCTCCGCCGCCAAGAATTTTCACGACGTCGCCGTGGTCACTTCCCCCGACGACTACCAGGCGATCACCGAAGAACTCACCAGTTCCGGCGGCGGACTCTCGCTAGAAACCAAGTGGCGGCTGGCGCAGAAAGCCTTCGCCACAACGGCCGCCTACGATTCCGCCATCGCCTCAACGCTCGAACGCGTTTCCGACATCAAGAACTTTCAACTATCCGCTGCGGAAGCATTCCCACAAACCCTGCGCCTGTCCTTCCAGAAAATCCTCGACCTGCGTTACGGCGAAAACCCGCACCAGAAGGCCGCGATGTATTCCGACGGCTCCGGCGCAGGCGTAGCCAACGCCCGCCAGCTTCAAGGCAAAGAACTTTCCTATAACAACATCGTCGACCTGCAAGCGGCCTGGGATCTCGCGCAGGAATTCGATCCGAATGATGCCGCCGTCTGCGCCATCATCAAGCACACCAACCCCGCCGGCGCCGCGACCGGCAAGACTCTTGCTGAAGCCTACAAGCGCGCCCTCGAATGCGATCCCGTTTCAGCCTTCGGTGGCGTGATCGGCGTGAACCGCCCCATCGACGGCGAAGCCGCCGAAGAGATGCACAAGCTTTTCCTTGAAGTGATTGCTGCTCCCGGTTTTGACGAAGCTGCGAAAGCCCGCTTCACGACGAAGAAAAATCTTCGCCTTGTCGAGGTGAAAGCCGCGCCGCAGAAATGGACTCTGAAAAACGTTTCCGGCGGAATCCTCCTCCAAGATAACGACTCACGCCCTTTGCAAGACATCGACCTAAAAGTCGTCACCCAGCGTGCACCCACTCCAGAAGAAACACGCGCTCTGTTGTTCGCATGGAAGGTCTGCAAACACGTCAAATCCAATGCCATCGTCTACGCCCGCGATGGCCAGACCGTAGGCGTCGGCGCCGGCCAGATGAGCCGCGTCGATTCCGCCAAAATCGGCGCCATGAAAGCGCAATTGCCGTTAAAGGGAACGGTCGCCGCCTCCGACGCATTCTTCCCGTTTCCCGACGGCGTGGAAGAAATCGCAAAGGCAGGAGCAACCGCCATCATCCAGCCCGGAGGCTCACAGCGCGATCCTGAAGTAATCGCAGCCGCCGACCGCCTGGGGCTGGCGATGCTTTTCACCGGCGTGCGCCACTTCCGCCATTAGACAGCAGACAGCTCGGCCGGGAAATAAGTGCTTGTCGAGCGCCATCGAGAATCAACAATCAACAATTGTCCGCTTTACCAAACTTGACAATGAACTCTGCAAGTCCCCTCAGTCCCTGTACTTCCGCTTCGCCCAAGTCGCGCCGGAGCCACTGTTTTTCCCCAATCCCGCCGGTATCGGGTTAGAATTAAGGCACACTACCCCCGCCGCTTTTGCATCCAATCGGTATGATTTCGGGAAGTGCGCACGGCTCTAACAGAATCAGCGCTAACAGAATTAATTCCGGTAGAATCGAATCCAGCGTCGCCAGGTCGAGCATGAATCGAATTTCTCGCGCTATCTTAGTGTTCTCAATCCTCGCTGCGGCCGCGGCCGCGCAAACCAGTCCATCCACTCCAGCGGATTCCAAGCCAGCCGATTCCAAGCAAGCTGACTCCAAGGCGCCTTCGTCCAAGCCGTCTCAGCCGTCGCCGCGCAAAGTGGACCGCGCTGCTGCCTATTACCACTACACGGTCGCGCACATGTACGAAGAGCAGGTCACGGTCTACGGACGCAGCGAGTTGGCGAACAAAGCCATGGAAGAGTACCGGCTGGCCATCGAAGCCGACCCGTCTTCCGAATTCCTCACCTCCGGCCTCGCCGAGCTCTACGTCAAGACCGGACGCATCCGCGATGCCGTCCTCCAGGCCCAGGACATCCTTAAGCGCGACCCCAATAATCTCGAAGCCCACAAGCTGCTCGGCCGGATTTATCTGCGGTCCCTCGGCGATATGCCCGGCGGCGGCAACGGTTCTGAAAATGTGCTCAAGCTGGCGATCGAACAGTACGAACAGATCGTCAAGATCGAGCCCAACAATGTCGATGATCACCTGCTGCTGGGCCGCCTCTACCGTCTCAACAATGACTTGCAGAAGGCGGAAGTGGAACTCAAGACCGCGGTGCAACTCGATCCCGACTCCGAGGAAGCCGTCACCACTCTCTCCCTGCTTTACAGCGACGAAGGCGACACCACTCACGCCCTCCAGGTGCTCAGCTCCGTGCCCGATACCGGCCGCTCCGCCAAGCTCTACGCCGCGCTGGGCGCCACCTACGAGCAGCGCAAGGATTACAAGAGCGCGATCGACGCCTACAAGCACGCGATCCAGCTGGATCGTGACAATCTCGATGCCATTCGCGGCCTGGCCGAAAATCTCTTGAACGATGGCCAGATCGACGCCGCCCTCGATCAGTACAAAGTCATCGCTGACGCCAATCCCGAAGATGCGCAGACCTACCTTCGCATCTCTGAGATCTACCGCCGCCAGGGCAAGTACGACGAGGCGCTCGAAAGCCTGAAGAAGGCCGAGGCCATGGTTCCCGATGCCCTCGAAGTTCCCTACAACATCGCGGTGGTTTACCAGGCCCAGGCGCGCTACGACGAAGCTGCAAAGATCTTGCAGGATCTGCTCAAGAAAACCGAGAAGCCAGAGAGCAGCTACTCTCAATCCGACCGCAACAATCGCGGCATCTTCATGGAACGCCTCGGCATGGTCTATCGCGACCAGGAGAACTATCCGGCTGCCGTTGAAACCTTCCGCAAGATGCTGACTCTGGGCGACGACAACGCCCGCACCGGTTATCAGAACATCATCGATACCTACCGCGAAGCCAAGTTGTGGCCTCAGGCCACGGCCGCCGCCAAAGAAGCGGTGCAAAAGCTGCCCAACGACCGCGAACTGCGCATGGTGCTCGATTCGCAACTCGCCGACAACGGCGATCCCGAAAAGCCTCTCGCCGACGTGCGCTCGCTGCTCAAGGGCACGCCCGAGGACCGCGACGTCTACCTCCGGCTGGCCATCATGTACACGCGCCTGAAGCGCTACAACGACGCCGAGGAGGCTCTCAACAAAGCCGAGCAGCTCTCCACCAAGGCAGACGACAAGGAGTACGTCTACTTCCTGCGCGGCGACACCTACGAGCACGAAAAGAAATACGACGAGGCCGAAGCTGAGTTCAAGAAAGTTCTAGCCATCACTCCGCAGAGCGCCGCCGCCCTCAACTATCTCGGCTACATGAATGCTGATCGCGACGTCCGCCTCGAAGAGTCGCTCAACTACATCAAGCTGGCCGTCAGCCTCGAGCCCACCAACGGCGCTTATCTGGATTCCCTGGGCTGGGCCTATTTCAAACTCGGCAAGTACGACCTCGCGGAAGAGAACCTGACCAAAGCGTCCTTGCGCATGGGTTCCGACCCAACCGTGCAGGATCACCTCGGCGATCTCTACCAGAAGACGGGACGCCTGAAGCTGGCCGCGGCTCACTGGGAGCGCGCCGTCGAAGAGTGGAACAAGACCGTCGGTCCGGAACTGGACACGGATTTATTCGCGGCCACCCAAAAGAAACTCGACGCCGCCAAGGTCCGGCTGGCCAAAGAAGATTCGGGCAAGCCGCAGTGAGTACCGAGTACTGAGTACCGAGCAAGGCGCGGCGCTTTCCCTCAGCGACTAGGTGCTAGGTACTCGCATTCGATCCAATGGGAGGGCCTATCTTGAAGACGTTCAAACCACTGGCCTTCTGTCTAGCCGTAACGATCCTGGGGCTGCTCCAGGTATTAAGCGCCCAGCAGTCAAAAGGATCGGTGCCTGCTCCGGTGCCCACGCAAATCGCCGCTGCCCAAAAGGTGTTCATTTCCAATGCCGGTGGGGAAAGTTTCGAGACGGTTTTTGATGAGACCGTTTTCAATGGCGGACCCGATCGGCCTTACAACGAGTTCTATGCCGCGATGAAGAGTTGGGGCCGATATGAAGTCGTATCTTCCCCCGCCGACGCCGACCTGGTCCTCGAAATCAGCTGGGCCCTGACTGATACAGGATTGAGACTACCCGTCCTCGGGCAGCTTCGCCTGGTGGTCATCGATCCCAAGACGCACGTCACGCTGTGGAACTTTACCGAGTATGTGCGCGGAGCCCTGCTGCTGGGGAACCGTGACAAGAATTTCGATCAGGCGATGAACACTGTCGTGGCACGCATGAAGGCACTGATGCCCCCACCCGCTCCCAGGCAGTAGCAAGTACCTGGTACCCAGTACCCAGCAAACATTGTTGCCGACCAAAATAAACGCGTTCCTGCTCGCAACTCGGTACTGGGTACTAGGTACTAGGTACTCGTCCCTGTTAAACTTCGCAAATGCTGGCCGGCTACGCGGTGCAGGTGGAACATTCCCGCGGACGCCGTTTCCCTGAACCGCCGCATCCCTACCGCAACGACTTTCAGCGCGACCGCGACCGCGTAATCCACGCCCGCGCCTTCCGCCGCCTCGAAGACAAGACCCAGGTTTTCACCCGCCGCTATTCCGATCACTTCCGCAACCGCCTCACCCACACCATCGAGGTCGCGCAGATCACGCGCACCATCGCTGGCGCGCTTGCACTCAACGTCGATCTCGCCGAAGCGCTCGCCCTGGTGCATGACCTCGGCCATCCTCCGTTCGGCCACGCCGGCGAGAAGGCACTTGATGCCTCCATGCGCGCCCACGGTCTCTTCTTCGACCACAACCTCCACGCCCTGCGCATCGTCGAAGACTTCGAGCAGCGCTACGCCGCCTTTCGCGGCCTGAACCTGACATTCGAAGTACGCGAAGGCATCATCAAGCACTCGCGCGACTACGACGCGGCGAAGCACCCGGAGCTGGCGGAGTATCTTCTCGACCAGCGCCCTCCGCTCGAAGCCCAGCTCATCGATTTAACCGACGAAATCGGCTACAACACCGCCGACCTGGACGACGGCTACGAAGCCCATCTGCTGACCCTAGATCAAATCCGCGCCGGAGTACCCGTCTTCGAGCGTTTCTTCCGCGAGGTCGAGCGGATTTATCCGAACGTGCCCGAAAAGCTGAAATTCAACGAAGCACTCAAAGGAGCGTTGAACCGTCTAGCCGGAAATCTAATCACGAACACGCAATCGCGCCTGAGGCAGGCCGGAATCGAAACTCTGGACGACGTCCGCCGGCACAAAGAACGCCTGGCCGCCTTCAGTCCCGAAGTGGAAGCGGAACGCAAGCAGATCAAAGACTTCCTGTACGAGAATCTCTACAACAGCGCATCCCTGGCTGGAGAAAAAGACGATGCCGAACGCATCGTCGGCGAACTCTTCGCCTTCTGGATGGAAAACCCCTCAGCCCTGCCCCACTACTATCAGGAGAAGGCCAGCCAGGAATCCCTGCCCCGCGTGGTCTGCGACTACATCGCCGGCATGACCGATCACTTCATCATTGAACAGTACGAGAAGCACTGCGGCACTACGCGCTGAGGCGCGCGCCAAGGCAGCACACATAGCCCTGCGCATAGCTCTGTCACCCTGAGCGAAGTTGTCGTTCGCGAAGCGGACGACAACGCAGTCGAAGGATCTCTACCCTCCAATCGCATGATCGTGCCGATTCGGGGTTCCAACCAAAACGGGGTCAATGAGTGCTATCGCCTGTCTACAACAGTTTGCGTTACGGATGCTAGGACCATTACCAGACTGGCTTGCCATCCGTGAAGGCAGCGGGGCATGGAAGCAACGAACGACCCGTTCCGATCTCGACTGCGAAACGTGACCCGATAAGAGACGGAGTTCGTTGGGTCGTAACCCGTGCCTTCGATGGTGTTGTTGGGTTACTTTAACAATCTTCAATTCGTCCCAGCACAGCCGGGGGCTGCGCCACGAGAGGCCATTCTTTCCATACGCGGCCAAGCCTGTGAAATCGGCAAGAACAAGAAGGTCGTGCTCTGGCAAGGCCAGAACACTCGGTACTGGGATCCGACCTTTTCCCAAATCTCGGGGTTCTCGACCTTCACGAGGTAGCCTGCGCTGCTCGAGATAATCCAAAGGCAGTTAGGGTCGGGCGTACTGACGACGGGCGAAAAGCTACGCGGCGAGTCGAAAAGAAACTTAAGAACACCGATCCACGACTTCCCCGTTGCGGGAACCACCTTTAACCAAAGCCCGCTGTGATCCGGTCTGTTCTCTGGCGGTGGAAAGTAGAGCACTGGAACGTCGAGCTTTCCGCTTCCGGGGAGTTCAGGAGGTCCTTCAACCTCATAGGAATGTGGAAAGACCAAGTCGTGTTCGAGCATACCGTTTTCCGATGTCGTAGCTTTCTTGAAGGCGACCAGTATATCCGCCTTCCCCAGTCAGTTTGACGTAAAATCGCCATGGCACTCACTGATCGGTCTTTCGATCCCCCTTAAGTCTAATCTGCTCGACTGCATCACCGAGTTCCCGCCACTGCCGCCACCACATCAAACAAAATCCTAGGCCCCCGCCGCACTTCCTCGACCCGAATCCGTTCATCGTTCCCATGCTCAGTATTGCCTTCTTCCTCAGTAGCCGTATAAGGACAGAAACCATAAGCATTGATGCCCAGCGGCCGGTAGCGCTGGTTCTCGGTGTATCCGCTGGTGATGTGCGGCACCACCGGAGTGCCCGGGAAATACTTCGCTGAGACCTTGCGGATGACGTCGTACAGCGCCGTATTCGTAGGCGAGTAGTTAGCCTGCCGAAACTCCGCATTCAGCGGTTCAACGCTGACGTTCGGATCATCCACAACTCGCCGAATCTCCGCCAGCAATGCCTTGGGATCTCCTCCCGGCAGAATCCGCACATCCAGGTTCGCCCACGCTTCCGGCGGAATCACGTTGGTCTGTTCCGACCCGCCCATCATGGTCAGCGAAATGGTGTCGCGCAGCAGAAAGTTCAGCGACTCGTCTTTCTCCACATCCTGCTGAAACTTCTTGTCCTCGATCGCTTTGCGGATGTTGCGATACTGCGCCGCCTCCTCTGGCGGCTCGTAAGGCGCCATCTCGCGCAGAAATTCCTCCACCACCGGCAGCACCGTCAGCGGCGTGCGGTAGGCCAGAATGCGGTCCAGCGCCCGCACCAGCCGATTCGGCGCGGAATCTGGAATCGGCCGCGAAGCATGTCCCGGACGCCCATGCGCCACAACATGCAACCAGAACGTAGTCTTCTCGCCCACATCCACGCCGACGTACTTCACCTTGCCGCGTTCCAGCAGATTCTCTCCACCTTCGTTGATCAGGAACTCAGCGTTCCCGAGCATTTCCCGCTGGTGCGCGATGAACCAATCTGTGCCGGTGCCGTCCGCTTCTTCATCGGCCACGGCGAGAAAAATAACATCGCGATCGAGTTCAACCTTCTCGCGCTTCAGCATCACCATCACCACCAGTTGCGCCAGGCCTTCGTCCTTCATGTCCTGCGCACCGCGTCCCCAGAGCCAGCCGTCTTTGATCTCGCCGCTGAAGGGAGGGACTTTCCAGTGCGCCGCGTCGCTGGTAACCACGTCCATATGGTTCAGCAGGATGATGGGCCTCTGGGCCTGCGCCGTAGTATGCGGCAGGCGCGCCCACAGATCGCCGCGTCCCGGCGTGTATTCGAAAACGCGATTCTCAATGCCTTCCTGCTCGAAAATCTTCTTGTAGAAAGCGGCGGCGCGCATCTCATGGCCCGGAGGGTTGGTCGTATCGATGCGCAAGTACTGCTGCATCCACGCCAACGCCAGATCGGAATACTGCTGCAAGCGCTGTTCGGGAATGCGGGACGAAGCCATCGCCGGCGTCGTCTCTTCCGCCGGAACCACCGGGTTAGCTGGGGCTGCTTCGGTCCGCGCTTGCCCCACCAGACTCCACCAGAGCGCGACGGTCGCGAGAATAGCGACTCGCCCCCGCCAGATTCCAGCCCACCCGATTCCTGCCCTCCAACACGTGTTTCCCCAACGGATTGTTCCCAAAGGGTCCTCCCGGGGCTATCAATTCACGCAGTTTTTATATCAGGTTTGCCAAAATTACCCTCCCGGAAACGCTCGGGGCTATGCTTCCTCCCAGACCAGAGGTACAATGTCTTTGGATATCAAGCATTTAGCTCCTCAACTGCGGAGCGGGGTTTGGCATCCAACCTGTATTACAAAGGGCAGGCGCCAGCAGGGTTTACGGCGCCTGAAGTTGAGGTTTTCAGGCCTGCGTTGCGTCAGCACAGGCTGGCACGGCTACCACCGCTTGCTTTTATATTTGTTTTAGGGGACGCAATCAAAATCACGCAACACGCCCGTTTCGGCGTGCTGGAGTGGAGCCCCCAAACGCTCCCCCAACTTGGAGGAAGTTTCTTATGAAAAGCCGCATTCTAGTTACTTTGCCCCTGGCTGCAGCGCTCGCATTTCCGGCCTTTGCGCAAACTTCGTCTACCCAGACTCAAACCACCACCTCGGCCGCGACTCAGTCCACCGACACCGCCACCGGCAAGCAGCCTCTGCAGGCGCCCGCCCGTGAGGGTTTCTGGGGCCGTGTCAACCCATTCGCCCGCAAGACTTATGTAAGGCGGCAGACCGATCCCATCCGCGACCGCGTCAACGAACTCGATGACCTGACCGCAGCCAACAGCAAGGGGATCAAAGACACGCGACGCGCGCGCCCAGGCTGGCATCAAGCTGGCGTCGGATAAGGCCAATGAGGCCGATCAGCACGCGATCGACGCCGGCAACAAGGCCACCGTGGCGCAGCAGACCGCCCAGCAGGCTACAACCCGCATTCAGACCGTCGAGACCGTGGTCGGCAACATCGACCAGTACAAGGCGTCGAACCAGACCGAAATCCGCTTCAAGCCCGGCCAGACTGTCCTGAGCAAGAATGCCAAAGACGCTCTCGACGAGATGGCGAACACGGTAAAGGGACAGCGCGGCTACATCATCGAAGTGGAGGGCTTCTCCTCCGGCAAGGGCCAGATCGCAATCCAGAACTCGCAGAAGATGGCCGAGTCCGTGGTCCGCTACATGGTGCTGAACCACGAGATTCCGGTCTACCGCATTTACCTCGTAGGCATGGGCAATACCCCGGCCCCTGGTGCGGACGCGGATGCGAAGACCAAGCACATCAGCGGCGGCCGGGTGGAAATCAGCCTGCTGAAGAACGATCTGGAGCAGTTGGCCTCCAGCGCTTCTCCAGCCACTCCGGACCAGCAACAGCAACCGAAGTAGCCGCAATCAACCCAGTTTGGGACCAAAGGGCGCCTCGCCCAAGTCCCTCCCCCGGAGAAAGCCTCTCGCGTAAGCGAGGGGCTTTTTCGTATTCGGCACGATTTTATCCGTTGTCATGCCGAGCGCAGCGAAGGACCTTAATTCTTGCCTGCACCACGAGTGTCGCTGCCGTGAGCAGACACCAAGATCCCTCGCTTCGTTCGGCGTCACAGTTTTATGAACGGGACAGGGCGGGCGTCAAACCGCTTGGAACTCACGCCCGATACTGGCCCGGCTTGATACCCAGATGGTCGAGCTTGGACTGAAGGGTAGTGCGTTTCAGGCCGAGGCGTGCGGCTGCGCCGTCCGGTCCGCCTAGCTTGCCACGGCAATCCCGTAGAGCGCGAAGAATGCGTTCCCGTTCCTTGTCCCGGAGATTGTCGCTATTGCCACCATTGCCCTGGTCAACGGCCGTGTGCAATTCCGCCAGGGGCGCCTGCAGAAGCGGGCCCGGAGTGAGAATGACCGAACGCTCCACAAAGTTCTCCAGCTCGCGAATGTTGCCCGGCCAGTCCCACCGCACCAGCATCTCCATGGTTCTTCGTGGGATGCTGGTGATGGACTTTTTCATTTGATTGGAGAACTTCCGGACGAAGTGCTCAACCAGTGGCTGGATGTCCTCGCGCCGCTCGCGCAAAGGCGGTATGAGGATGGGAAACACATGCAGGCGGTAGTACAAGTCGCTGCGAAATTCGCGCGCTTTCACACTTTGCTGCAGATCCCGGTTGGTCGCCGCTAGCAACCGGAAATTTACTCTTAAGGTCTGCGTGCCACCGAGCCGTTCGAACTCCATATCCTGCAGCACCCGCAGCAGCTTCGGCTGCAGGCTAAGTGGAATCTCTCCTACCTCGTCCAGAAAAAGCGTGCCCCGGTCGGCCAGCTCCAGGCGGCCGAGTTTTCGCGTAACCGCGCCCGTGAAAGCTCCTTTCTCGTGCCCGAACAACTCGCTTTCCAGCAATCCCGAAGGGATGGCGGCACAGTTCAGCTTGATGAAACTGTTGCCCTCCCGGTGGCTCATCCGGTGCAGCGCGCGGGCCACCAACTCCTTGCCCGTGCCTGTCTCGCCCAGCAGAAGCACCGTCGCGTCGCTGGGAGCCACCTTGGCAACCTTTCGCATGACCTCTTTCAAGGCGCCGCTGCGCCCAATAATTTCCCCGAACCCCAGTTCAGTGTCGATGGCTTCTTCCAGGTAAAGCTTTTCTTCGGATAGCCTCTCCTTAGCCAGCCGAAGCTCTTCCGTGACGGCTTGCAGTTGAGCCACGTTCTCACGCAACGCTTCTTCCGCTTCGCGGCGAGATTCCTCCAGCTTCACTTTCTCCGTGATGTCCCGTCGGATCCCCCAGACGCGCACCAGCTTTCCATCCTCCATCGTGCCGATCATGCTGTTCAGGAAGATCTTCGGGTTGCCATACCTGTCAACTTCGTGTGATTCGTGTTCCAGCAAACGAAAGCCCGAACGGATGAACTCCCGGGCAAGCTCGATGTTGCGCGGATCCTCAGGTAGCACCCGTTCGCTCATGTGCAGTCCCCTCAGTTCCTTGCCGGAACCAAAACCATAAAGCGCCGCCATGGCGTCGTTGCATTCCACCATCACCGTGTCGTGGAGGAAGCGATGAATCAATTCACCCTCAGGTAGGTTGATCGGGACAGGCGGGGTCAGTTCGTCCGAGAAGATGCCCTCTGAGCTTTGCGAGACAAAATTGCGGTAGTTTTCTTCGCTGCGGCGCAGCGCTTCCTCAGCCCGCCTGCGCTCTGTAATATCGTTTCCAAACGAGATTGTAGCAACGACCCTGTCGTTAACTCTTACTACGCTGTTCCGCCACGCGATGTGGCGCTCTTCACCCATCTTGGTGATAATCGGATTCTCAAAGGTCGGGCCTGCCGTTCCATCCATAAGCCGGTCAAACTCCCCCCACGCATGAGGAAATCGATCTCTCGGCACCAGAATCGACCAATTCATGCCCCTTAACTCCTCGAATGTGTATCCAGTGATTTCTTCCGCCGCGTCATTAAACAGCTTGACGTTTCCCCCGGTGTCCAGACCGAGGACGATTACGTTCGCAGTCCGGATCAGGTTCTCGGAAAACTCCTTGGCATCTCGCAGTGCTTCCTCCGCCCGCTTCTGCTCGGTGACGTCGCGGCAGGTACCCACCAGGCGAATGGGCCGTCCTTGTTCATCGTGAAAAACCTTCCATTGTTCCTCCAGGACTTTGACGCGGCCGTCTGCCATGACAATCCGATATTCAACGTTGGACGGTGCGCCCTTGTCGAGCGACGCCTGGAAGGCCTCATCCACTTTCGCGCGATCCTCCGGGTGGATAAATTCCACAAAGTCCGGACGCTTGGGGCGAAAATGGGAAGGATCGGTTTCAAAGATTCGGTGTGTCTGCTCGGACCAGGCAATCTCAAGGCTCGGCAACTCCGTTTCCCAACTGCCCACTTTTGCCACAGCCTGGGCCTCAATCAGGCGGGCACGTTGTGCCTCCAATTGCTTTGCGATCGTGTGCTGGCGCTGCTCACTGGTTCGGAGGGCCTCTTCCGCCAGCTTGCGCTCGGTAAGGTCGCGGACGATGGCAACGATATAGTCCCGCTCGAACTGAACCCGCGCCATGCTGAGTTCCACGGGGAAAACCGATCCATCCTTTCGCCGGTGGAGGGTTTCCAGCAATAGGGGCCCCGATTGCCGCAACTCGTCGACGATCTTTGCCGCCGAAGCCTCGGTAACCGCCGGATTAATGTCGAAAACCCTTCGGGACAGAAGCTCCTCCCGGCTATAGCCGAGCTCGGCGCACGCTTTCAGGTTGACATCGAGAAAGCGCAGGGTTTCCGGATCTA
The DNA here is from genome assembly GCA_963770235.1 of uncultured Acidobacteriaceae bacterium. Taxonomy (GTDB): domain Bacteria; phylum Acidobacteriota; class Terriglobia; order Terriglobales; family Acidobacteriaceae; genus Sulfotelmatobacter. The sequence goes on from CAVYOW010000017.1 coordinate 29,382, forward strand.
CCACTTCAATCGCGTCATTGCTTCGATCCACCAGGGTTCGGAACAGCTTCAACTCTTGAATCGTGCGATCGCTTTCACGCACTTCACGAAGCAACCCGTCATTGGCGTCTCGCGCCAGTTTCTCCGCGCGCTTCTGTTCGGTGACATCGTGAGCCAGACCCCGCACAATCGGCGATGCCACTCCGTCGGTTCGCAGTGTATTGTGATATTCCCAGATGCGCCGCTCTCCCGACCGGGTCATCACCGCCAGAAAACCGCGCGCTTCTCCGGCGTGCTCAATCTGCCTCAGATAAGCGTCAAACTGGTCGCGGAACTCTGGCGCAACCAGATCGCGCATGGGAATCTGCAGAATCTCGTCGACGCTGTAGCCGAGCACTCGCGCCGGCGAGGGATTCACTAACAGCAGCCGGCCCTCCAGATCGTGAACGCACAGCAGATCCTGGCTGTGCTCCACCAAGTCCTGATACCAGTCTTCGTTGTCGTGGAGAGCCCGCCGGATGGGTTCCAGCTCGGCGAGCTTTACGGTAGAAACGCGACGCTTCTCTGGCCCAGGGTGCAGTTCCATGGCTACTCCCTGCGGGTTGGGTAAAGTGATTTGTTTGCGTGGATTCCGAATCTCGCTCTTTGGCCAGAACGATGAAAAGGCACGCCCCGTGGCCCGTGACGCGACCCAAGCCCGATTCCGGCGAAGTTTAGCAGAAGAGGACTGGAATCACGGAATAAATATTTTATAAGGATTTCATAAGGATTCTTCGGCGCCTTTCAGGTCGCAGTTGCTGGCGTCGAATCCATTTACCGGATCGACTCCGCTCTCAGCGGAGCCTCCTGCCCGTGTTATTCTCCTTTCCATCGGGTTCTCAAACAAAAGGGGCAAGCATGGGTTCCGTGGGGCGGGCCTCAAAACGATTCTCTCTGGTGCTGATCAAGCCCTCGCACTACGACGACGATGGCTACGTCATCCAGTGGTTCCGTTCCGCCATTCCTTCGAATACGCTGGCGGTGCTCAACGGTCTGGCGCTCGATTGCAGAGACCGCCGCGTTCTAGGCGATGACGTCGAAATCGTGGTCAGCGCCTTCGACGAAACCAATACCCGCATCCGTCCCGAACGCATCGCGCGGCAGCTCCGCGGCGAACGCGGCATGGTGGCCCTGGTCGGAGTTCAGTCGAATCAGTTCCCCCACGCCATGGACCTGGCCCGTCCCCTGCGCGCCGCGGGCGTCCCGGTGTGCATCGGGGGTTTTCACGTCTCCGGCTGCCTGTCGATGTTGCCGGAGTTGCCGCCCGAACTCAAAGAAGCCATGGATCTTGGCATCTCGCTCTTCGCCGGCGAGGCCGAAGGCCGCCTCGACCTTGTGCTGCGCGACTGTTGGAACGGCGCCCTGAAGCCTCTCTACAACTACATGGACGACCTGCCCTCACTCGACGGCGTCCCCATGCCGATTCTTCCCGCTCACCGCGTGAAGCGCACCGGCGGCAAGATCACCACCTTCGACGCTGGCCGCGGCTGTCCGTTTCTGTGCTCTTTCTGCACCATCATCAACGTCCAGGGACGGAAATCGCGCCGCCGCTCCGCCGACGACATCGAGCAGATCGTCCGCAGCAACCTGGCGCAGGGCATCAACCGCTTCTTCATCACCGACGACAATTTCGCCCGCAACACCGACTGGGAAAAAGTCTTCGACCGCCTCATCGCCATGCGCGAGCAGGAGAAGCTGAACATCAAGTTCGTCATCCAGGTCGACACCATGTGCCACCGCCTTCCCCATTTCATCGAGAAGGCGGGCCGCGCCGGAGTGGCGCGCGTGTTCATCGGCCTCGAAAGCATCAATCCCGACGCTCTACTCGGAGCCCGGAAAAAGCAGAACAAAGTAGCCGAGTACCGCAAGATGCTGCTGGAGTGGAAGCAGGCTCGGCGTAACCGTTTTTGCCGGCTATATCATCGGCTTCCCTTCCGACACTCCAGAGTCAGTCCTGCGCGACATCGAGATCATCCAGCGCGAGTTGCCCATCGATCTTCTCGAGCCGCACTGCCTCACCCCGCTGCCCGGCTCCGAGGATCATCAAAAACTCCACAAGGCCGGCGCCTATCTCGATCCAGACCTGAACAAGTACGACCTGGAACACGTGACCACAACCCACTCCACCATGTCCCCGCAGCAGTGGCAGCAGCTCTATCACGATTCCTGGGCCGCGTTCTATTCTCCCCAGCATCTGGAGACGGTCATGCGCCGCTCCGTGGCCACCAACAGCAACGCCGGCAACATGACATTTCTTCTTCTCTGGTACTACGCCATGGTGGCGCTCGAAAAAATCGACCCGCTCGAAGGCGGCTACCTGCGCCGCAAGTACCGCAAAGACCGCCGCCCCACCTTGCCCGTCGAGAGCTCGTGGATTTTCTATCCCCGCTACGTTTTCGATCTGCTGTACAAACACATCAGCCTGGCCGGCCTGGTGTGGCGCTACGGCGGCTTCCGCCGGCGCCTGAAGCGCGATCCTGAAGCCCGCAACTACACTGACGTGGCTTTGACTCCGGTCGATGAAGATCGCTCCGACGAGATGGAACTCGTTGCCATGGGTGCCCACGTGGGGACAGCCGCCTCGGCTGTCCGCGAGCGAAGCGAGGCATCCTAGCACCCAAGGCTGTTCGTGCCTTATTTGAAACGTCCTGGGAACTTTTAAGTTGCAGCTTCCGTAGTGACTGCCATGAGCGATACAACGGTAGCGGAACGGGCCGCGGGCAGCAATGCGGTGACCTGGTTCGGCCTTTGCTTATCTTTGTTTTCCATGCTGGTGATCCGGCAGGTGTTCCGCGCCGTCTCGCCTGAACCCGGAGCAGCCCTGGCGCTGGCACGAGAGGCCTGCATGTTCGCGAGTGCCGGTGCGCTGGTCTGGATTGTGCGCAGAGGCGAAGGCCTGCCTCTCCGCTCGGTCGGCATCGGCACGTCTCCGCTCTGGAAGTCGCTGGCCTGGGGCGTCGTGATCGCTGTGGCCTGTGCCCTCCCCGCCGCCGGGATCACAATGCTCACCGGATACGGACACGGTTCCGCGTCGCAGGCTTTCGCCAGGCTTCCCCTCTGGGTTGTCTTCCTCGTAGTTGTGCGGGCTGGCGTGGTAGAAGAATTATTCTATCGGGGATACGCCATCGAACGGCTGCAGACGCTTGGCTTCGGGCGCATCCCGTCGTGGCTGATCCCGCTTACGATTTTTGCTGCGGCGCACTGGACCGGGGGCGCCGCCAACGTTCTGATCGCGCTTGTTCTCGGTGCAATTCTCACCGCCTTTTATCAGTGGCGTCGCGATCTGGTGGCCAACATGTTCGGACACTTTCTCGTGGACTTTGTGGCCAACGTGTTGCCCGCTCTTTTTTCCTGAAGCGATCGACCCTTGTGTTTGACCCCTACCCGCCGCGCGGCTAAACTCGCTTCTCAGCGAGGTTTCCATGAAACGTTTCGCATTCCTGCTGCTCTTTTCTTCCCTCTTCACGCTCGCCTCCTTCGCTGACAGCCGCTGTTGCTGATGATGACCAGAGCCACCATCACGAAGACCTGACCACCGCCCAACTGGGCACCGTCACCTTCCCGGTTTCCTGCGATCCAGCCGTGCAGAAGCCATTCGAGCGCGGCGTAGCCTTGCTGCACTCCTTCTGGTACGAAGAGGCGGAAAAAGAATTCATACAGATTTCCGCTGATGCTCCGAACTGCGCCATGGCGCACTGGGGCGTAGCCATGAGCCTGTGGCACCAACTGTGGAACGAACCTGACAAGAAGGTTATCCAGCACGGGATGGACGAAGTCCACCTGGCAAAAACCACCGACGGTCCCGCCACTCCGCGCGAGAAGGCCTACATTGCCGCCATCGCAGCCTTCTACAGCGACTCGAAGAAACTGGACCACGCTGCGCGCGCCAAGGCCTACTCCGACGCGATGAACAAGGTTTACCAGACCTACCCGGACGATCACGAAGCCGCAGTGTTCTATGCCCTGTCGCTCCTCGGCTCTGAACCGCACGAAGATGCAACCTTCGCCAATCGCAAGCAAGCGGCCGCGATCCTGGAAAAGCTCTTCGCCATCGAGCCCGACCATCCCGGCGTAGCCCACTACCTGATCCACAGCTACGACAAGCCGCAACTCGCGCAGCTGGGCCTGCCCGCCGCCCTCCGTTATGCGCAGATCGCTCCCGCAGCTCCGCACGCCCTGCACATGCCTTCCCACATCTTCGCCCGCGTGGGCCTGTGGCAGGACGATATCAACTCAAACCTCGCCTCCATCGCCGCCACGCGAAAAATCGCCGCCATGCACATGGGCGGCGAGGGCCACCAGTTCCACGCCATGGATTTTCTCTTCTACGCCTATATGCAAAGCGGACGCGACACCGACGCCAAAGCCTTGATCGAGGAAATCCGCGCCATGCCCGGCAGGCACGATGATATGTACGGCAAGGGATTCGATCCACACGCCGCCGCCCTCGCCCACCTGACCGCACTGTATCCGATCGAACTGCACGACTGGTCCAGCGCGGCCGCGCTGCCTCCAGCAGAAGTTGCGGGCACGTCAGAAGCTTCGACCATCTATTGGGCGCGCGCCATCGGGTCGGCACACCTGCGCAAACCGGAGGACGTCCGCAAAGATCTTGCCGCGATTGAGAGCATCCACAAAAAGCTGGCCGCCGAGAAATCAGAGTTTGCCGACCCAGTAGAGGCAGATCGCAAAGAGGCCCAGGCCTGGCTCGCCTTCGCCGAAGGCAGGGATGACGATGCCGTCGAAGCCATGCGGCCGATCGCCGACAAGGAAGATTCGCTCGGCGACGAACCTGAAGGCATTCCGGCACGTGAAATGATCGCAGACATGCTGCTCGAGGCCAAGCGTCCGCAGCAGGCGCTGTCCGAATACCAGACCGACCTCAAGCTCAATCCCAACCGCTTCGACGGCCTCTACGGCGCCGCTCGCGCCGCGGAAGCCGCCGGCAAGCAGAGCGACGCCGCGGAATACTACGCCCTGTTGCTGAAAGTCTGCGATGAATCAAATTCCACGCGGCCCGAGCTCAGCCGGGCAAAAGAGTTAGTCGCGGAGAAGTAAACTAAGGCGGCGAACCCTGTCGTCCTGAACGAAGCAAAAGCCTGCCCTGCCAGACGCCGAGGATAACCCGTTGCCGCTCTGTGTCACCCTTGGCTTCGCGAAGCAACCCCGGCTACTCTATATGAGGACGGTGTTCATCACCGCAATGCTTTGAGGTCGTAGATATGGAGCGCTCGTTGTTCCGAGTTCAGGGCGATTCAAACGGCTGGGCCTGCTCCAATTGCCGATGGCGATTCCCCGTCCCCACGCTGCTTAGCGGAGAAGAGGCCATCGCGGCTTACGACCGCCTGGCCGCCGCGAAGTTTCGCGAGCACAAGTGCGAAGGAGAACCCGGCTCTCCCGCAGCCACGGAACCGCCAAAACAGGATGCAGACACCGCTTTCGCCGAGCGCGCCCGCATGCTTATCAAGCGAGGATACAAACCGAAGGTCGCAGTGGAGCTCGTACTTCATGAGATGGAGATTGAGCACGGACGCGATCAGAGTTTTATGGAAAAGGCGCGCTCCGACGCCGAGGATTTCCTGATGAAGGTCCGCAAAGGCCTCATCTAATTCTTGCGTGCCGGCCAAAGCCTCTAACCCCGAAACAACGTCATCTTGACCATCAGCGCGGCCATCATGGCCAGCGCTCCCGGCAGTGCGTTGTACTCGCGATGCTTCAGATACAAATCCAAAGAGAATCCTGCCGAAGCTTCACCGGAAGCACGCGGCGCGCGAGCAAGCCCCGGCAACATCCTCGGCACCCGCCGCGCATATTCGTCGAACTCAGGAAACGTCCGCCGCAGAAATGCTTCCTCATCGCGAATCACCGGGACATAGATCGCAAATAACATCACCACCAGTGCCGACGCCTACCCACCAACTGCGCGCCGCCACGGCGAATCCCAACCCCATCAGCAGCGATCCCAGATACAGCGGATTGCGCGTATAAGCATAAGGACCGGAAGTGGCGAGCGACTCGTTCTTGCGCACATGTCCCGAAGCCAGCGCTCGAATCAAAAGCCCCGGAACCACCACAATCGCTCCCAGCGCCATGGAGCGCCAGGTCGGCCGGGCCAGCCAGAAATAAAGCACGGCAAAGACGAACCCCAGCGGCACCCGTATCCGCCGCGCGATTTGTGACCACTCACCCATGCGATTATTCCGCTCGTTTCGAAAGGCGCGGCTTCTCGCCGAGCCGGCCAGTCGCGAAGCGACGCCATTCATTAGCCCCGCACGTAAGTGCGGGGAAGGCGAGCTCGGATGGAACCGAGTCCCGTCAGGGACGGCACCCAACGCCAGCCCTGCATGCTCATCAAACACCGATCAACTCGCGCGCCGCCACCACCACCGCATCACTCCCAATCGCCAGCAATCCCTCGTCGGGCGCCGCCCGCCGCGCATGCGAAGTAACGCTCTCCACACTTCGCAGCACAATGCTTCGCGTCCCATAAGGCCCGTTGCGCGCCGGGTCGGTGGGTCCAAAAATCGCCACCACCGGAACCCGCAGCGCCGCAGCCAGATGCATCGGCCCCGTGTCGCCTCCAATAAAAAGTCGCGCCCGGCGCGTCAACGCGATCAATTCCGTGATCGTAAGACTCATCGCCCGGGCCGTCCCTCCGCTGGCGGCCTCGGCCGCGTGCGACCAACTCTTCTTCTCCCGGACCATAATTGAGGATCGAACCAACTCCCCGCTCCGCCAGCGCTCGCGCAACCTCGCCGTAGCGCTCCGCAGGCCATCGCTTCGCGCCCCAGCCCGCCCCCGGATTCAAAATGGCAAACTCGTCCATGCCGAACTCCACGAGCCGCTGCTCAATCCGCGCCTCAGCCTGGGGATCACAAGCGGCGCATATCCTAGCCGGCCGCTTCATCCCACGCCCAACCAGCCCCTCGGCAACCGAAAGATTCTGTTCGATCACATGCCTGCCGCGTGCCACTACCCTCCGCGTGTACCAAAGGCTGGCCGGAGACTCTCTCGGTTCCGCCGCTCCGTACACCACGCGCGCCCCCGACCACCGCGCCAGCACGGCAGATCGAATCGCTCCCTGCAGATCCACTGCGGCGTCGTAGCGCGCGTCCCGCACATCGTTCCAAACCGTGGCGACGTGCTGCAAGGTCGATACGGAGAACGGAGACTTCCCCCACGCTTTCAGATTCACGGTGTGGACTTCATCGACCAGAGGCCGCAGCGACGACCGCCGGCCGCGCCGCGGAGATCCCGGCGCGCACAGCAATTCGGCCCAGCGCTCTTCGATCAGCCAGCCGATGAACGCTTGCGGAAACGCCTGCCGCAGGGCATGAACCGCGGGCAACGTGTGGATCACGTCTCCCATGGCGCTGAGGCGCACGATCAGCAACCGCTCAATCTTCGGCTCCGAGCAATATCGAGACTATTAGGATCGAAATTAGCGGCTCGAAACTCACGGCCGCCTCGGCGACAGCCGCGAACGAATAATCTCGCTGGTGGAGTGATCTTTAGGGTCGCCAACGATTGCAACCCGCCCGCCATATTCGCCGACCGCATCTCGCTCAGGAACAGAATCCACCGTGTAGTCCGTGCCCTTGGCCTGGATATCCGGACGAATCTCGCGAATGAGCGCGCGCACATCGAGCTCAGGAAAAATCACGACCGCATCTACATCCGCCAGCGCCGCGACAATTTCGGCGCGCTCTTCTGCCGGCATGATCGGACGCCCCTCGCCCTTGAGCGCACGCACCGATTCGTCAGAATTGATGGCCACTACCAGCTTTCCGCCCAGTTCCTTCGCGCCACGCAGATAGCGCACGTGGCCCACATGCAGCAGATCGAAATTGCCGTTCGCGAGCACAATGCGCTCGCCCGCGCGTCGCCACTGCTCCACGCAGGTGCGGAGTTGCTGCCGCCCAAGAATCTTGCTGTGGCTCATTTTTTCGATTCCAAAGCGGCCTCAAATCGAGCTGCAGATCAGTGAGGTCTGGTCGAAGGCGGAGCCTGCTCGATCGCGCGCAACAGCTCTTCCCGAGAAACGGTAGCGGTGCCGCGCTTCATCACCACAATTCCGCCCGCGTAGTTGGCCAACTGCGCCGCCTCTTCGGTGCTGGCGCCGGCCGCCAGCGCGGCGCTGAACGCCGCAATCACGGTATCGCCCGCGCCGGTCACATCGGCGACTTCGTCCGAACCAAAAATCGGAATGTCGACCGGCGCATGCCTCTGGTCGAAGGCAACCATGCCGTCGCGCCCGCGCGTAATCAGCAGCGACTGCAGCTTCATCCGTTCCATGACTTGTTTACCCGCCTCGGCCAGCTTCTCCCAGTCCTGCCCAATGCGAACGCCCAGCGCCGCTTCCACCTCAGGCTCGTTCGGAGTAGCGGCAGTCACGCCGGAATACTCCAGCAACCGGTAGCGCGAATCGAGGATCAAAGGCACCAGCACAACTCTTCGCCGTCCGGCCTGCCGCAATGCGTTCACGATCGCCGGACTCGCCGATCCATAGCCGTAGTCGGAAACCAGCAGCGCATCCGAGGCGCGCAGATACTCTCGCGCCGCCAGAAACAACTCACGAGTCAAATGCGGGTTGGGAGGGTTCTCCGGCTCGCGATCCACGCGCACCACCTGCTGCCGCGAATTGTGCGTCATGCCCGCGAGAATGCGCGTCTTCGTGACCGTCGTGTACGTCTTGTCTTTCAGCACTCCGCTGACCGGAATGCGCTTGTGGCGAAAAAACTTCAGCAGCAGTCGTCCCGGCTCGTCGTCGCCAATGGCGCCGACCGGCAGCACGTTCACTCCCAGGTCGGCCAGATTGTTGACCGCGTTGGCGCCACCGCCAGGCACCACGGTGCGCTCGCGATGCTTCAGGATCAGCACCGGAGCCTCGCGCGACACCCGCGAGATTTCTCCGTACACGAATTCATCGGCCACCAGATCCCCCAGCACCGTAATCGTGACCTTGGGGAACGCTTCGATAATCTTCTGCAGCCGGTCAACTTCCTTCAGATGTTTCGTCATCAGATGTTCTTCTGAAAGCAGTGGTCAGTGTCCAGTGATCGGTGGCCGGTAAGCATCGAGGGACTTACTGACCACTGACCACTGACTCACTGACCACTGCTCTCCGGCATTTTCTCACGAGCGGCGCCGCCGTTCCTCAATCACGCGCAGCATGGTATCCACAGCGTTAGCCGCGTCGGCAAGCTCCATCTTCACCGGGACCACTGCCAGCGGCTCAAATGCCGCAAGATAGCCGCCCAGGTTCACGGCGTCTTTCTCGGTGGTCACGAAGCCGCCAGCCTCGCTCCGCCGCTCGAGTTGCAGCAAGTCGTGAACGTCTGCCTCAGTGTAGGCATGATGGTCGCGGAAGAATGCCTCAGCGGCCGGCTCAATACCCGCAGCCCGCAACTGCAGCAGAAAGTTCTGCGGCCGCGCAATGCCGCAGAAGGCCACCGGCCGGGACGGAACGTTTTGCGCCATAATCCCTCGCCGCGCCCTCCACACGGTCTTGCCTTCCAGTGGGAACGATTCCGCTGCGGCGCCGCTGGTCAGCACCACCGCATCGGCTCGTTGCAGCGATTGCAAAGGCTCCCGCAGCCGTCCCCCGGGAAGCAACCCATCCCGTGCATCATCGGGCGTCACCAGCACAATATCGAAGTCGCGCGCCCAGCCCGCGATGTTGGAAGCCATCATCCAGCAAATGAATCTGCGGACCGAATCGCAATTCGGCAAACCGGCCTGCCTCATAACGATCTTCGCCAACTACCACCGGCGCCTGCAGCCGTCTTGCTATCAGCAAAGGCTCATCGCCGAACTCCCGCGGCAGCCCGCCCGGGTCCACCAGCAGCACGCCGCGAGTCGTGCGCCCGTAACCGCGCGAAAGCACGTCGAAGCGCATTCCGCGCGCTTTCAGCAACTCCCCCAGCAGAATAACGAATGGAGTTTTTCCCGAGCCTCCCGTCGAAAGATTCCCCACGCTGATCACCCATCCCTGCAGCGAGCGCGCGCGCAACCAGCGGCGGTCATAGAGCGCGTTGCGCACCCCGACCACGCCGCTGTAGATGACTGAAAGGGGATTCCAGTTCATGGCCGCGCCATCAACTTCTGCAGTTCACCAGCGGTTCGCGCGGTAGCTCCAATCTGCGATCGCATGGTTTCAGCGGCGCGCTGTCCTAAAGCTCTGCGCTCCGTATCGTTCGCCAGCAACTCCAGCAACACCAGCGGCAACTCCGCCGGACCGGCAATCCGCACCGCATCCCGGCTCTGGAACAAGCTCACGATGTCGCGAAAGTTTTCCGTGTGATTCCCCACCACGGTGGCCACTCCATGCTGCGCCGGTTCAATGATGTTATGCCCGCCACGCGGCACCAGGCTTCCTCCAACGAAGGCAACATCGGCCAGCCGCATACAGCGCCGCTAACTCTCCGATTGTATCCAGCAGAAAAACTCCGCCGGTCAAAGGCTCTCCGTTCCACAGCGATCGCCTGCAGAAACGAATCGACATCTGCTCCAGCAGCGCGCGCCACTGCGGCAAAGCGTTCCGGATGCCGCGGCGCGAGAATCATCACCGCCCGCGGATGCTGCACCAGCAGATTCTCAAACGCCTTCAGCAGCAGCGGTTCTTCTCCCTCGACAGTGCTGCCACACACCAGCACCGGCCCGGCACCGCTGTCGACGATCGACTTCCGCACGCTCTCGACGATCGCAGGCGGAGCGGGCGCTGGGATGTCAAACTTCAGATTTCCAGTGACGCGCACGCGTTCCGCGCTCGCTCCGATATCTCGCAGCCGCGCCGCATCCTCTGGCGTCTGCGCCAGAAACAGGTCGACGTTGGCCAGCAATCTTCGCAGCAATCCGCGGAATCGCCGGTAGCTCGGCCACGATCGGTCCGAGATGCGGGCATTCACCACCGCAATCCGCGCCCCGCTGGCATGCGCCAGCCGCATGAAGTTAGGCCAGAACTCAGTCTCCGCAATCACCACCATTCGCGGCCGCAGCGCCCGCAGGTAAGGTCGAATGGCGAATGCGAAATCCATGGGGAAATAAAACACATTCGCCTCGCCAAAGCGTTGGCGGGCGAGCGCCTGCCCGGTATCGGTGGTGGTGGAAATGAAGATCCTATGCTGCGCGAAACGGCGCCGAAGTTCCTCCACCAGCCCGGCGATCGCCAGCACCTCGCCGACAGAAACCGCGTGAACCCAGATCGCCGGCTCTTGTTCTTTCGGCAACTGAAGCCGCGAAGGCAGCCGGCCCAGCCTCTCTGCCAAGCCCTTGCGATATTTGCCGTGGCGCGCCATCTGGAAGAGCCAGTAGGGCAGGCTCACCAACATCCCCACCGCCAGCACCACGCTGTAGAGGAAGCTGTAGAGAGAAGTGATCAAGTTCAGCCATTCTAAACAAACTCCGGGCGCGGAAGGGGATCGCGTTAGCCTCTATAATCGGAAGCATGCAGCCGCTCGAAGGTATGGCTTCACAATGTGCACTCCCGCGTGCTCGTCGTCTTATGGGTCGTTGCCGCGTTCGCGGTGTGCCTGGCCGCCAAGGACTTCGTGAAGCCCGCAGCACAGCCTGCGAAAACTTATCCAGCGCACGACGACCACACCGACGAGAAGGTCGCCATCGCGGCCGACCCCTACGACACTGCCGACAAGGCGAAGATCTTCTCCGTAAACTTTCACGAGCATGGATTGCTGCCCGTCTTCTTCGTCGTGACCAACGACGGCGGCCAGCCCGTCTCCATCGCGAACATGCAGGTGACTCTGACCACCGCCAACCGCTCCAAGCTGACGCCGATTTCGACCGAAGACATCTACCGCCGCCTGTCCAATCCCCGGACCAACACCGGCCCGCCCTTGCCAATTCCCATCCCGCAAAAGAAGGTGAAGGGAACGATCAGCCAGAAGGAGAGGGACGAGATCGAATCGTCGCAATTCGCCGCCAAGGCTGTCGAGCCGCGCACCACGCAATCGGGATTCCTCTTCTTCGACGTGGAAGACATCGACGCGCCGCTCGCCGGGGCGCACATCTACGTGACCGGGGTCAACGACGCCAAAGGCACTGAGCTGATGTACTTCGAGATTCCGATGGGGAAGTAGGGAGCCAGTTCTCAGTTCTCGGCAAAGGCGATTGGGTTCCTTACGGGAAAGTACTCTAATGTTCCAGCCGGAACATTTGTGAGATATGTTCCAACTGGAACATTTGTGCATTCAGGCATATACCGATTGTTCCGTATGCACGATTCTTCCTAAGTGACGGGATCTGCGGACGTTAAGGAGGCCAGAAAGCGGCCTCCCCTAATCTGCGTGGGATGGGCTCCTATTTCTTGCGCTGGGAAGGCGCGGGCCTGACCGGGTCAGAGACCCGATCCCACACGCCCACCCTGAGCCGCTGAAGACTGGAGCTTTATAATCAATCGATATGTCGACCACAACGGATGCTTCCGTCGCTGCTCACACCGCCTACGAGCCGGTCATCGGACTCGAAGTGCATGTTCAGCTTCTGACGGCGTCTAAGATCTTTTGCTCCTGCTCTACGCGCTTTGGCGCTCCGCCTAACACGTATGTGTGCCCGGTGTGCCTGGGGATGCCGGGAGCTTTGCCGGTGCTGAACCGGAAAGCTGTCGAATTCGCCACACTTGCGGCGATGGCCTTGAATTGCCGGATCAACGAGACTTCGATTTTCGCGCGGAAGAATTACTTCTATCCTGATCTGCCTAAGGGATACCAGATTTCGCAGTATGACAAGCCGCTGGCTGAGCATGGATTCATAGAAGTTTCTCAGCGGCGGCAAGAGCGCTGGTAGAAAGAAAATCGGCATCACCCGCGTGCATCTGGAAGAGGACGCGGGCAAGAGCCTGCACGAAGGGTTTCCTGACTCCGATGAAAAGACTGCCATCGATCTGAATCGCACCGGAGTGCCGCTGATCGAGATTGTCAGCGAACCTGACATTGCCACACCCGACGAGGCTTACGAATACCTGACGCGGCTGAAGGAAATCATCCTTTATACCGGGGTCAGCGACTGCAACATGGAGGAGGGTTCGCTGCGCTGCGACGCCAACGTCAGCGTGCGCCCGCGGGGGCAGAAGGAGTTAGGCACTAAGGCGGAGATCAAGAATGTGAACTCGTTCCGCTTCATCCGCGAGGCTCTGGTCTACGAGATCGCGCGGCAGGTGGAGGTGATCGAAGCGGGCGGCAAGATCGTGCAGGAAACCCGGCTCTATAACTCGCACGAGGGCAAGACTTACAGCATGCGGTCGAAAGAGCAGGCGCATGACTACCGCTATTTTCCTGAGCCTGACTTGCTGCCGCTCGTCGTCGATGAAAAGTGGAAGAGCTGAGATCGCCAGGACTTTGCCGGAACTGCCGGAAGCGCGCCGGGCGCGATTCACCAAGGAATATGGGATTACCGAATATGACGCGCAGGTGCTGACGGTTTCAAAAGCGCTGGCCGATCAGTTTGAGGAGGCGGCGAAGGCGGCGAAGAATCCCAAGCGGGTGGCGAATCTGGTGCAGAGCGAATTGATGGGCCGTCTCAAAGCCAAAGGGATCGAGATCGAGCAATCTCCGATTTCGATGAAGGGCGTGGCGGCATCGGCCGATCTGGTGGAGAGCGGGGCCATTTCCGGCAAGATGCTGAAGGATCTTTACGATCTGAGCTTCGAGCGCGGCAAAGATTTCCCTGAAGTGTACGACGAAGAGGGGCGGCCGCAGCAGTCGTCGGACACATCTGCGCTGGAGAAGATTATTGACGACGTGGTTGCCGCGAATCCCAGGCAGCTTGAGCAATACCTCTCTGGGAAGAAGACGATGATTGGATTCTTTGTCGGGCAGGTGATGAAAGCGTCCAAAGGTCAGGCTAATCCGCAGCTGGTGAATGAGTTGCTGGTTAAGAAGCTGGGGCAGGTTTGAAAGATCAGCCAACCATGTGACTGAAGTACCATCTTGCCTTGTGACTTCTGCCATCTGCTTTCTGGCTCCCGAGCCCACTAGGATGATGCTGGGCCTGTCTGTCTGGGGCTGACCGTTTGGGAACGTTCATGAAATTCAAGCTTGACCGCATTATCAGCATTTTGACGCTCTTTGCCGCACTCGCTGCGATTTTTCTGGTGTTGAAGAAGCCGGCGCCGGTGGTGGTGCAGGCTCCGGCGGCGACCACAGCCCCGGCCCAGTCGTCCGGACAGAGAATGGAGCAGCTTGAGCAGGCCGCGCAGCAGGTTTCGCCGGCGTCTGGCGGAAGTTATGCGGTCACGCCGGTACAGAATCAGACGCCGTCACAGAACCAGCAGGCCGTTGGTTCCAGTTCTCCAGCAAAAGCCGAGAGTCACTTCGGCTCTGACGGGATTAGCGCCTTGCTGGCGCAGGCTGCCGGAGCTGCGGGAGGCGGGGGGCTCTCGCCGGACTCTGACGTCGGCGGAAGTGGAGAGCCGAACATCAAAGATCAGCAGGTGACCTACGAGGGCGACGTCGTACACGGACGGTTTCTCACCGAGATCGCGGGGAAAGACGTCTGGGTGACCATCTCGGGCCATATGGGTTCGAAAGATGGATATGCGACGTTTGATCCGACGGAATTTAAAGTCGGCGATGTGAGCGTTCCGATTGCGCTGGTGAATCCGGCATTGCAGAGAAAGCTCGCGGAGCAGCACGACAAGCTGAAAGTTCCGGAGTAGAAGAGATGGCGGCCCTTCGGGCCGCGACCGGGTCCTTTCGACTGCGCTCAGGGCAGGCTCCGACCCGGTCCTACGCGTCCAACGCGATTCTCCGCGGCTACCTTCGCGTACCATTTTCCTGATTCTTTGAGGGTGCGCTGTTGCGTCTTGAAGTCTACGTAAGCCAGACCGAAACGCTGGCTGAAACCCTCGGCCCATTCAAAGTTATCCAGCAGAGTCCAGGCATGATAGCCGCGAACGTCGGCGCCGTCGGCGATGGCGCGAGCGAGCGCTTGCAGATATTGGCGGTGATATTCGATGCGGCGAGTATCGCGAATCACGCCGCTCGGGTCGGGGCCGTCGTTGTAGGAGCAGCCGCTTTCGGTGATCTCGATCTGCGGCCGGTTGAAGTCGCGGGTGATGCGCGTGACTACGTCGTAGAGTGCTGACGGCCAAACCTCCCATCCACGGTCGGTTTTCGCACCTTGCTGGCCTCCTTCCATCTTCACCGGGAACAGCCATTGCTGAGGGTTGGCCAGCCGCTCCATGGCGCCGGGGGCGGATGCGATGGTGCGGTAGTAGAGATTGATGCCGATGAAATCGAGGGGGGCACGCATCTTGTCGAAGTCGCCGGATTTGATCCCGATGGCAGTTTCCGGGAAAAACGCCAGTGCTTCGGGATAGCGCCCCTTGAGTGCGGGTTCGAGGAACCAGAGGTTGCAGATGGCATCAGCGCGCGCGGCCGCGCGACGGTCTTGTTCGGAGTCAGTTGCCGGTTCGCAGGCTGACATAAGGAACGCGGTTCCCACTCGTGCGGCGGGACGGGTTGCTTTCAGCGCATGAAAGCCCGCGCCCTGCGCCAGGTTTACGGTGTGGGACGCGCGCAGGAAGTCGAGGATGCTGTTGCGTCCCGGAGCGTGGCTACCGACGAGATAACCTTCGTAGGTGAAGGTCAGAGGTTCGTTGAACAGCAGCCAATCGGTGACGCGGTCGCCCAATGCGCGCGCCACCAGCTGCACGTAATCGGCGAAGCGAGAAGCTGTATCGCGATTAGGCCAACCTCCGGCATCTTCCAACGCCTGCGGCAAATCCCAGTGATAAAGCGTGACGAAGGGGCGGATTCGGGCTTCAAGCAAGGCATCGACGAGGCGGCTGTAGTGATCGACGGCTTTGGAATTCGCAGGTCCGGACCCGGCGGGTTGAAGGCGCGGCCAGGAAATCGAAAAGCGATAGCTGTTCAAGTTCATGGCCTGCATGAGTGTGAGGTCTTCGCTAAAGCGATGATAGGAATCGCAGGCTATGTCGCCAGTGTCGCCATTCTTGATCTTACCGGGAGTATGGACGAAGCGGTCCCAGATCGATTCGCCCTTGCCGTCTTCGTTCCACGCGCCTTCGATCTGATAGGCGGCGGTGGTGGCGCCCCAGAAGAAACCCTTGGGGAACGGGGTCTCGGAGGAAGTGTCGAATTGCGTGGCGTGGGAACTGGCCGAAGCCGCAGAGTTTGCCGTGCGCGCGGCGTTCGACGACACGCTGCAGGCCGAGAACAGACCGGCCGGCAGCGCGGCTGCGATGCCGGCGGCGAGAGCGGAGTGGGCAAATTCGCGGCGGGTCAGACGCAAAGTGGAATGCGGCTCCTGAAAAAAGTGATGCTGCTGCCGGGGGATCAATTGTGCTTGATAAGCTTTCCGGTCTTCTGTCCGGTCAATGAATTGTACAAAGTCTCCAGGAACACATCCTGGTTCACGAAGTCTCCAGAATATTTTTTCCAGGGTTCGAGCAGCTTGTCCTGTTTCATCTGGTCGAGCGTCTTGCCCTCTTTCAGCGCCTTTTGCACTGCGTCGCGCGTTTCCCTCAGCATGGTCTCATAGGCCCTGACATCGTCGAGGCTGGAGACCGGTCCGTGGCCGGGAATCACTTTCACATCTGGCGGCAGTTGCGCGATGACCTGGTGGACCGCGTCGATCATGCCATTGATGCTGCCGCCGCTTTCTACGTCAATGAAAGGGAAGCCGTAGGTGACGAAGTCGTCGCCCATGTGCACGACGTTGGAGTGGGGAAAAAAGATGATGGAGTCGCCATCGGTGTGGCCGGCGGGGAAATAGAGGGCGCGGATGTCTTCGCCGTTCAGGTGAACGGTAACGTCATGATCGAAGGTGATGATGGGCAGGGCCTCGTGGGGCGCGGGCTTGGTGTCGATGTGGATTGAGCCGCCGTTGCCTCCGCCTCCGCCGCTCTCCAGCCGTTTGCGAACGTTGTCTTGCGCGATGATGGGGGCTTGCTTCTGGAAGTAGGCGTTGCCGCCGGTGTGATCGGGGTGGTAGTGCGTGTTGATGATGAAACGTACGGGCTTGTCGGTGATGCCTTTCAGTGCGGCCTGAATCTTGTCGGCCAGGGGGGCATACTGATCGTCCACGATCACGATGCCGTCATCGCCGATGGAGGCGCCGATGTTACCGCCCGCACCCTGCAGCATGTAAACATTGCCGGCCACTTTCGAGACCTTCATCTGCACTTTGCTGAAGTCCTGGTCCTGAGCCGGGGCCAGTGTGCTGGCAAAGAGTGAAGCAGCAAGGAGAACCCAGAATCTGCGCATGATCGTCCTCGGTTTCATTTTGACTCCGGGGAGACATTCTAAACCGGAATGGGGAAGGGTGCCGCACTTAGGACCCACGCTGAGGGTTTACGCGGGCGATCCGGGCCGCCGATTGCAAATGAGACTCGAGGATACGAGCGTTCGGCAGATGTCTGCTTGCGAAGGAGCACAGTGATGCACGTTCACGCCAACCCCATCAATCTGAACACGCAACAGGATGCACTTTATGCCGCGGAAAAGGCTGCGGCCAAGCGGGTTGCAGAGAGCACGCGAAAGAAGCTGCTGGAGTTTGCCTCAGATCTGGCGGGCGAGGCTGATTCCGAGGAAGCCTGTGTGGTAAAGCTGGGGGCACGCGAGGAAGCGGAGGAACAGGCGCAGCAGAACCAACAGAACTGGGGCAGCCGGAAGAAACAAGAAGACCAGGCGAATTCAGAGGACGCGGACGGCTCAATTTCGGACTGGGCATAAGCGTCGCCGCTCCTGTGCTCGTCCAGGAGAGTGGCTCATTACCAGACGACGTTCACTTCAAATCGGCCAAGTCTTCCTGCAACTGCGCCAGATTGAAGCCGCTGGGCGCGACGGTCTGACCGGCTTTTTGCTTGAGAAAATCCGGGCTGAGAATGGCGTAAGCCTCGTCGCAGTAGGCCGCCCAGAAGCCCCAGGTCATGGTTTGCAGCGCGCCCCAGGTGACGACGGTGAGGCTGCGGGAATCGTAGGCGACGACGGGGACGGCGTGTCCGCCCCAAGAGCCGGGTGCGCCGTCGCCCCCGGTGCCCGACGGAGGGACGGACCAAATCTGCTTGTTGCTGGTCTGGGCCTGGGCGCTTTTGGGGAGGGCTAGCCCGATGTAGCAGCCACCGAAGATCCAGGTTCCATCCATGATGTGGGTGTCGTTGGAGGGTTCGAGAGCCATGAAGGCCTGAATCTTGTGACCGGCGATTCCGGTTTGCCGCCAGTAGTTGAGGACGTCGATTTCCTGGGCGCCGTTGTCGTTGGCTCCGGTCTTTGGGTTGTAGCCGGTGATGGCGGAATAGGCGGCTATGATTTGCGCGTCGGACGGCGTGAATATTTTCGATTGGGCATTGGCGGTCCATTCCATCATGAGGTGTCCGGCAGCGGCGCAGGTACAGTCGCCGACCTGGGCGTTGTCCATCATGCCCCAGGGGACTGCTACCTTTGTGGTCAGATTCAGGCTGGGAGGCGGAGCGGGCAGAGCGGCGGTGGCGTAAGTAGCGAACAGCAGGGTGCGCGGATCGTGGCGCGCCGGTTGTTTGCCCAGCTTCAGCTTAAGAGGATCGATTCGGCTTGGGTCAGACTTCATGATGACGCTCTTGCGTGGGTCGGTGGCGAGCATCTTTACGGACATGGCTGAAGTTCCTTTCTGGTCAGGGTTAGCAAATGTGGCGCTAAGAGATCCGCGGGGATCTCCGTTCAGGATAAGGTCATGGCCCGGTACGGGAGGGGAAGACTGCGCCGCGAATAATAGAACGCCTGGGGTGACGTTGCAACCGGATGCCGGTGGTTGTTACGAAAAGCGAACAAGGCCTGCTTCGTGCCACCGCAGCGGAGCTTCGCTCCGGGACAGCCGAGGGGGCTGTTCCCACACGAGCAACATCGACCGGCGACATTTCCTATCTCGGTAAGGGGTCTTTCATGTTGCTCAGGCCGTAGGCCATTACTGCCATGGCGGCGGCGTTTTCACGGAGTTCGGTCGGGACTACTTTGTCGAGGGTGTCGGCGGCGGAGTGGTGGTAGTCGAAATAGGTGCGGCCGTCCTGCATGATGCCGAAGGCGGGGACTCCGGCTTCGGACATGGCTTCGATATCGGCACCGGGAGGATAGGTCGTGGGCTGGAGGACGGTCGCGCCTATGCTCTGGAGAACGCCTTGAACCGGGCGTAAGGCGTCGATGGCGGCGGGAGCGGCTTTTACAGCGAAACCCAAGGGATGGGCGGCGCCGGCGTCGCTCTCGATGGCGGCTACGTAGTGGGGGAAGTCGTTGGCGTACTCGGCGGTGTAGGCTTTGCTGCCGGAGCCTCCGGTTTCTTCGTCCATCCAGGCAATTACGCGGAGGGTGCGGGCGGGGCGCAGGTGGAGGCGCTGGAGAACTTCGGCGGTCTGCATGGCCATGACTACGCCGGCTCCGTCGTCGATGGCGCCGGTGCCGAGGTCCCAGGAATCGAGATGGCCGGAGACTACCACGATCTGCTCGGGATGTTCGGAACCTTTGAGGTCGGCGATTACGTTGTAGCTGGTTTCGTCGGGGAGTTTCTGCGGGGTCAGGGTGAGGTGCATTCGGACTTTTCCTTCGGCCGCGAGGTGGACGATCAGGTCGGCATCTTCAGCAGTGACGGCTGCGGCGGGGATTCCGGCGGGGAGACTGAGCCCAGTGTGCGGGAGGCGGTAGTCGGCGCTGCCCACGGAGCGGATCAAGGCGGCTACTGCGCCCAGGTCGGCGGCGGCTTTGGGTCCGGCTCCGCGATAACGGACGGCCTCGCCATAGGAGGCGAAAGCTAGTCCTGCGGCGGCCTTTCGTTTGTCGAAGAGTTCGTTGAAGAGGACGATCTTGCCGGCGACTTTGTCGCGGCCCATCGCCTGGAGTTCTTCGAAAGTGTCGACCGTGACTACGTCGGCGGTCAGGCCGTCTGCTGGAGTCGAGGAGCTTCCGCCGAGGGCCGTGAGAACGATCTTTCTGGGTTGTGCCGGGAACCATGCGCGGGATAGTCGACCAGGGCGGCGGTTTCGACGCCGCGGACCCAGTGCGGCACGGTGACCGGCTGAAGGCGGACTTCGAGGCCGATGTTGCGAAGCTCTTCGGCCACGTATTCGGCGGCGGCGCGGGCCTGGAGCGACCCGGTGGGTCGCGGCCCGATGTTCTCCGTGAGGTGAGTGAGCTGGCGGTAGGCGTAGTCGTCAGTTAGGGCAGCGGCTTTGATGGCGGAAAGCTGCTGGAGAAGAAGCGGAGGGAAATTCTGCTTGTCGGCCTGCGTGGTTTGTGGTGCGGACATCATTGCGGTGGCGGCGGGCGGCGGCTGGGGTGGGTTTTGGGCGCCTGCGGGTATGGGCCAGGGAAGCAAGAAGGCAATCGAAGTAGCGATAGAGATAGGTGAGGATGCGAGACAGCGGCTGTAGGCCTTGATCATAGGTGCAGGCAGTGTATCTGAAGAGATGGGCGGCGGGAAAGCGAGTGGAGACTCCTGCGCTGCTGGCGGCTCGCGCTCGGCTGCGCCCAGTGGACAGCCGAGGGCGGCTGTCCCCACATGGAGGCAAAAAAGCGGCCCCATTGCTGGGGCCACGTTTCAAAGAGGTCAAGGTGGTGGGCGATTGTCAGGAAAGGCGATGCAAGTTGCCGTTCCGCCAGTCGGAACGGTACTTCGGGAAATGTTGACTAGGGAATTGAGTGAAGGTCATTGCTGTAGGTTTGCGGCCTCTTTATTACCTGTAGAAGGAGCATTTGCCGAACCAAAGGCCGGAGTAACCAAAGTTCTGGCTGTAAAACCCCTAAGTGATTGAATCAGCTTGACTTATATGCAGTCTGGGGCGAGGGGAGCGGTCTGGCTGTAAGGGATGGGAAGCCCACGAAGTGCACATGGCTGCACATTGATTGCAGGGGAGATGATCTGGGGCGTAATCGGGCCGCCGACGCCATTTGGCAACCGGCGGCCCGAAGGAGATAGCACGGGTGGGACTAGCTGTTCCCGGCCACGGTGCGCAGCTTTCCGGGCAGGAAGTGGTAAGGGGGCCAGGGTCCGCTGATGGCCACTTCGCAGTTCTTCAACTGCTTGGCGGCGGTGCTGTAGCGGTTCTGGTATTTCTCGACCGACTTGGTATCGATGAGATGGGCGATGTCGATGAGCATGCCTTGAGGAGCGACCTTCTTGCAGCTCACTTCCTCTTCGAGCGGGTTAAACAGCTTGTGGACCTGCACCGAGAGGGCGCGAGCCTTGGTTTGGCGTTCGCGTTCGCGGGAAGCCTTGACACGTAGCTTGGAAAGATAGTCGCCGCCGACGGTGTCGGGCAGGATGACGTCGATCATGGCTTCGCGCAGGGAGCCGTCGGTGACGGTCAGCTTGATATGCATTTCGGACT
The DNA here is from genome assembly GCA_963770235.1 of uncultured Acidobacteriaceae bacterium. Taxonomy (GTDB): domain Bacteria; phylum Acidobacteriota; class Terriglobia; order Terriglobales; family Acidobacteriaceae; genus Sulfotelmatobacter. The sequence goes on from CAVYOW010000017.1 coordinate 50,731, forward strand.
TGCCGCGGAGGCGGGCGACGCTCAGTCCGAAGGCGCGCCGGTTGACCCGGACCGCCTGGCGGAGGGCGTCGTCGCTTTCGAAGATGGTTCCGAAGCGGAAGGGTAATACGGTGGAATTGCGGAAGCAGCCGCTGACCACGCGGGCGTGCTCGATGGCCGATTTCTGATCAAGTTGTCCGGCGTTCTGGTCGTATTCGCTCACGATCACAGCAAACTCGCCGCTGGGATAGCTGAGGACAGGGGCTCCGTTCACGCCTTGAACGTTTTCGATTACAAAAGGGCGTCTGGAACGGGTGCCATTGGGAAGGGTCTGGTGCTCGGTAAGGCAGTATGCGTACCACGCCATATTGAACTCTCCGAACCGGGACGGAGGCTGACAGGCGGCCTCTTATGTTTTTCGCACAAGCTGAACTGAAGTTTGGAAGTTAGTTATTAGCGGTACAGGGTCTAGAAACCGGGAATGCTTACAATCAAGCTCCGTAATGCATATTACTTCGGAGTGACTGGAAAATGCAACTTTTTCGTGGCAGGAGGCATCGCTGTGGATTTTTGGGCTAATCGTAGGGGTCTGGGCGGCCTGGTTGGGGCCGTGCGCGAGAGGCCTCGGTGACCGAACGGTCGAATTAGGGCTGGACGCCGGCATAAGCAGGAATCGCACCGGGAGCGGCGTTTTTGTAAACAATGCCGCCTTTCATCACAAATACGACGCGCCGGACGGCCGTAATGTCTTTCAGCGGATCGCCATCGAGCGCGATGATGTCGGCCTGGAGGCCGGGCGCAATCGAGCCGATCTGACCGGCCATGCCAAGGGCTTCCGCTCCCAAGGAGTTGGCGGAGACCATCGCCGCCATGGGGTCCACTCCGCTGTCGCGGACACGGTTGATAAAATCCTCGGCGTTGCGACCGTGAGCGCCCGCCACGGCGTCGGTGCCGTAAACAATCTTCAGCCCAGGGATTCGCACCGCTCGTTGAATGAATTCCTGGTGCGCCGGAATGAGCCCTTTCATCGCCGCAAAGCCCTCTTCCGTGTAGTAGGGCGGGGCGAGATACTTGTCCTTGTACTGGAGGTAGGTTTCAAGCAGCAGCCCGGCTTGCGGATCAAGGTACGTCCCGCGCTCGGCCATCAGTCTCAGATCGTCGTCCGACGCTCCCAGGCCGTGCTCGACTTCGGTGCATCCGGCAAGAGTTGCGGCGCGGACCGCATCTCTAAAAGCGTGCACGAGCGAGCGCAGGCCTTGTTTCTTCGCTTCGTCGCAGGCCGCGTTCAATTGGTCCTGGGACATCGTCATCGCGCCGCGGGTCATGCCTCCGGAGGCGTAGATTTTGATCAGGTCTGCGCCGGCTTCTTTTTGTTTCCGCACGAAGGCGCGAATCTCATCCGGCGTCCCGGTCTGCTCGCCTCTCCCGGAGAGAGCCTCGACGGCGGTTAGGATGCGTGGACCGGGGAGCAAGACCTTTCTTGATGGCATCGCGCAAGGGAACGTCGGCGGGCGAACCCACGCTTTGGACAGTAGTAAATCCGGCCATTAATGTCAGCCATGCATTCGAGGCCGCGGCGTAGGCGGCTTCTTGGGTCGTGCCTCCCTGGCCGGCATTTTTTCCGTCCGGGCCGAAGCTCCAGGTGATGTGCACGTGCGCGTCAATCCAGCCGGGCAAGACCGTCAGGCCGCGCAGGTCGTAGTCCACCGGCTTGGCCTTCGTGTCATTGATTGGGTCGACGGCGACGATCTTTGAGCCCTCTACGACGATGCTGGTGTCGTGCAGCACGCGGCCCCTGCCGTCGAGCACGGTGCCGGCGGCGATGACGATGCGTTTGCTGGGCGCAGGCACCTGCGAAGGAACCTGTCGCGCCAAGCCGCTAATGCCAAGAGTGCTGACCATGCAAAAAATGACGTTCGAGGATCGCATGGGATCTCCTACCGTTCAATCCAAAGTGCGATCGAATTCTGCCACATTCTCAAGCCAGGACCCTTCCCTACTCGTAGCGCAGGCTCTCGACAGGGTCGAGCTGGGCGGCGCGGGCGGCGGGGACGGTACCGAAAATCACGCCGACCACCGAAGACACGATGATCGCGATGATGGCGGACAAGCCCGAGATTGGTATGCGGTACTCGGTGAGGAAGCGAACCGAGTAAGGGATGGCGAGGCCGATGACGATGCCGGCGAAGCCTCCGATGAGCGAAATAAGGATGGCCTCGGCGAGAAACTGAAAACGGATTTCGCGGTTGGTGGCGCCGACGGCCTTGCGGATGCCGATCTCGCGGATGCGGGAGGTCACGGTGGCCAGCATGATGTTCATGATGCCAATGCCGCTGACCACGAGAGTTACCATGGAAATCAGCAGCAGGACCCAGGTCAGGCCGGTGGCGATGCGGTCAGCCATGGCAAGCACCGCGGTCAGATTCGGCGACGTTGTAAACCGACTCCGCGCGGTGGCGCGACTGCAGAACGCGCTTGATCTGAGCCGTCGCCGGAATCACCATCGAGGGATCTTCCATGGAGAAATAAGACCATCTTAACGTTGGGTATTTCCAGGAAATAGCGGCTAACGCTGTACGGGATCAGCCATGGTGTTATCGATGACTTCCGACTGACCGAAGGTTTCCACTCGCTCTTTGAAGGTTCCGATGATGGTGAAGGGCAGCCCGGTGAGCTTGATGACTTTGCCCACGGCGGCCTGGCGACGAACCGTAGACCTCCACCGCCATTTTCTCGGTGATTACGCCGACTTTGTTGTGGGCCTGAGAATCTTCCTGATCGAAGAAGCGCCGGAAGGGATGACAGGTTGCGCACCCGCAGGTACTCGGGATAGACTCCAAGAATGGTGACGTCTTTCTCGTTGCCGTTGCCGACTGGGATGCGATCGCCGAGAGTGACGTCACGGGCGAAGAGGCGGCAACTACGCCGGGAACTGACTTCCTGCACGGCCTGGAGGTCTTCGACGGTCAGTGGGTCCGAGGCTGGAGTTGCTGATGTGCTGCGCGCCACCAAGATATTCCGCCCAGATTTCGTTGGTGCCGATGGCCTGGATCTGGTTGAGCACGTATTGCTGGCCGGTCATGCCAATGGTGACCACGAGGATGAGAGACGCCGTGCCGATCACCATGCCCAGCGCGGTCAGGATGAAGCGCACTTTGTTGCTGCAAAAAGTGTCGTAGGCGAAACTGATAATCTCACCGAAGGCCATCTGGGGCCGAAGGCGTTCGGGCATGAGGGCAGCGGCCATGTCTTGTTAGATGCTACGTAGCAGGCGCGAAAGGCGCAAGGGCGGGAACGGACGAGTACCGGAAGAAAAAACAAACTGGGGACGTTTCGTTGTGGCAAAGTAGAAGCTCATCTCTAGTACTCGGGTCTCGACGGGAGCGAATGGCCTCTTCTGAAACAGCGACAGAGCTGAACGCGGGCGAACCGAGGGTTAAAGGCCGGGTGCGGAATTCGTTGTTTTGGATGGTGGTGGTGGCGCTCGTGCTGCGGCTGGTGGTGATGTGTTTCCTGTATCCGGAGCGGACGGATCCATATCGCGATCACTGGCGCATGGGAGGCGAGGCCGGCAGGATTGCGCGGTCGATCGTCGCAGGGCGAGGGCTTCAGCAATCCTCTGTTTGGCAAGACCGGTCCAACGGCCTGGCTGGCGCCGGTGTTTCCTTATCTGCTGGCGGGGATTTTCAAGATATTTGGCGTCTACAGCAAGGCCTCGGCGATCGCGGCACTGGCTCTGGATTGTTTGTTCTCGGCGCTGACGTGCATTCCGGTTTACTTCATCGCGAAGAAGCATTTTGGAGCGGAAACGGCCGCGTGGGCGGGATGGGCCTGGGCCTTCTTTCCCTACGGAATTTATTTCTCGGCGGATTTCATCTGGGCAACGACTCTGACCACGCTTTTGATGAGCCTGGTCTTTCTCGCGGCGCTGTATCTGGAAACCTCGTCTTCGATTTGGCCCTGGGTGGGCTTCGGCGCGCTCAGCGGTTTAGGAGGGTTGACGGATCCGGTCGTAATGTCGGTGGCGCCTTTTCTGGGCGCGTGGGCGTGGTATCGGCTCTACAAAAGTGGGAGACGCTGGCTGGCGCCGGGATTGGGCGCGGTGCTGGCTGTGACCCTGGTGGTCTCGCCGTGGTTCATTCGAAACTATGAGACCTTTCACAAGGTGATTCCGTTCCGCAGTTGTCTGGGCCTGGAAGTTTACTTTGGCAACAATCAGGATTCCTGGCACTGGGGCCCTCCCGGCTATCATCCGTCGGATAACGAGAACGAGTGGCGGGAGTATCAGCAACTCGGCGAGATCGCTTACACGTCGAAGAAGTTTCACGAAGGGCTGGCATTTATCGATTCGCATCGGCTTCTTTATGTCGAAGCAGACGCTGCGGCGGGTGGTTTATTTGTGGACGGGATTCTGGAGCTTCAGCCACCGCTATCTGCAGGAAGAGCCGGCTGATCCGTTCAATATGGTGTTCTGCACCGGGCTTACTGTGCTGACCTTGATCGGACTTCGCCGGGCGTGGCGGCTCGACAGGAACATCGCCATGCCTTATATCATCGTGTTCTTTTTCTTTCCTATAATTTATTACCTGACGCACCCGGAAGACTATTATCGGCGCCCGATTGATCCGCAGTATGTGGTGCTGGCGGCCTACGCAGTCGCTTCCTGGGCTGCGGAGCGGAAGCAAAGGCTAGCGAACGTCCCGGCCGAAGTCTGCGACGCGACAGTCGAGTGAACGACATTCTCGTCTGACAAACATAAAACGCTGGGTGTTCTGCTGCTGCTGACGGCGGGCGCGCTGCTGGTGCATGGATACCATCCCTACGCCGAGGATGCGGAAATTTATCTTCCCGGCGTGGAGAAGATTCTGCATCCGGCGACTGTTTCCGGTGGGGCAGGAATTCTTCGCGTCGCATGCCAGCCTGACGATCTTTCCGAATCTGATTGCGTTTTCTTTGCGGGTAACTCACTTGCCGATGGAGGCCGGGCTGTTCTTGTGGCATCTGGCGTCCATTTTTCTTCTGCTGCTGGCGTGTTGGGAGTTGAGCAGTTTGTTTTTCCTGAATGCGAGGGCGCGGTGGGGCGGAGTCTGTCTGGTCGCCGCGCTCTTGACGATTCCAGTGGCGGGAACCGCGCTCTACATCATGGACCAGTACTTGAACCCGCGAAATCTGGCGGCGTTCGCCGTCATCTTCGCCGTTGCCCGGATTCTGGAGAAGAAGTATGTGCGAGCCGCGCTGTGGCTGGCGTTTGCGGGGAGCGTGCATCCGCTGATGGCGGCGTTTGCGTTTTCGTTCTGCTTCCTTCTGGTGGTCGGGGAGAAATTTGAGAAGAACGCCGCATCGCGGCCGACTGTGGGAATGGCAACGGGCTTGGGCTGCGTGCTGCCGTTTGGGATTTCACTGGACCCTCCGACTTCGCCCGCTTACCACGCGGCCGCGATGCGCCATGAGTTTCACTACATCCAGCTCTGGCACTGGTACGAACAGTTGGGCATTCTTGCTCCGGTGGTGTTGTTCTGGTGGTTTGCGCGCATCGCGCGAGCGCGGCAATGGCGTCGATTGGAACTGGTCTGCCGGGCGCTCATCGTCTACGACCTTGTCTACTTCGTCGCCGCTCTCGTAGTCGATTTGCCAGCGCGGTTTGAGAGTCTGGCCCGCCTGCAGCCACTGCGCAGCTTGCACCTGCTCTACATGCTGATGTTCCTGATCATGGGCGGATTTCTGGGCGAGTTTGTTCTGAAGAATCGCAGTCTGGCGCTGGCTGGTGCTCTTTGTTCCGCTCGGCGCGGGGATGTTTGTGGCCCAGCGGGCGCTTTTTCCGGCGAGCGCTCACATCGAGTGGCCGGGGGCGTGCTCCGAAGAATGAGTGGGCGCAGGCCTTTGTCTGGGTTCGTGACAACACGCCAGTGGATGCGGTGTTTGCGCTCGATCCCGATTTTATGCAGATCCGAGGAGAAGATACGATCGGTTTCCGTTGTCTGGCGCAACGGAGCCGGCTGGCGGACACGTCCAAGGACAGCGGCGCGGTGAGTATGTTTCCTCCGTTGGCCGAGGAATGGTGGACCGAGGTGCAGGCGCAGACTCCGTGGAAGAGCTTTCGTGCAGAAGACTTTTTGCGGTTGAAAAACAAATACGGCGTGAGCTGGGTGGTGGTGCAACAGCCGGGAGTTGCCGGGCTCGATTGTGCTTACCAGAACTGCTGCAGTGCGGGTTTGCCGGATTCCTTGAAAGCAATCGCGACGGCAGTTCCCGGACGGCGCTCGGGCGGCGAAAATCCAGCATTTCCGGATCGGCCGATCAGTTACAATTCTAGAACTAAGGAGATTCCAGGATATGTCCACTGCGCCGGCCGTTCAGGCCGCCGTCCGGCTGTTTCCCTATGAACGGTGGGGATCTCCGCTGCCTGCGCTGGCCAGGCAATACCGCGAGAACCATCCTTGCCCGCATATTCTGCTGAAGGATTTTCTCGATGCCGAGGTTGCGCAGGAGATGGCGACGCAGTTTCCTCAAGCTACGAGCGACGCCTGGACGCAGTACAAGCACGCCAACGAAAACAAGCTGGGCATGCCCAAGCGCGAGATTGTTTCCAGCGACTATCGGAGCCGTCACGGACGAACTGAATTCGCCGGAGTTTGTGGCCTGGGTTTCGGAATTGACCGGAATCCCCAATCTGATGGCAGATCCCATGCTCGAGGGCGGCGGACTGCATCAGTCCGGGCCGGGCGGTTATCTGAACGTGCACACGGATTTTTCCATGCACCACTTCCACACGCACTGGCACCGGCGCGTGAATCTGATTCTGTATCTGAATCCGGGATGGCAGGAGGAGTGGGGCGGAGCGATCGAATTGTGGGAGCGGAAGGATGGGAAGATGGCGCGGTGCGCGGCGAAGTATCCGCCGCTGCTGAATCATGCGCTCATCTTCACCACCGACGAGCGGTCGCTGCACGGGTTTCCCGATCCTCTGACCTGCCCGGAGGGACAATCGCGCAAGAGTCTGGCTCTGTATTACTACACGGTCGAGCAGGGCAAGAAAGTCACCGGACATTCCACCGATTATTTTGCGCGGCCGCAGGATGGCTGGGGGAAATCGGCAATGATCTGGCTGGATAAGAAGGCGGTCGACCTTTACTCGCGGGCCAAGGCGCGGTTCGGATTCTCGGATGAGTTCGCCAGCAAGGTGCTGGGATTCTTGTCGAAGAAGAAGTAAGCCGGAATCCATAAGATCCCTTCCTCAAGAGTTCCCAATATCCCTCGCTCTATGCGGGACGCGGGCGTAATAGGTGGGATAGCCGGGCTCTAGTTTCCGTCCCTTGTCGCTGAAGCGGGGCAGACGGATCAGGCCCGCCCGCTGCAAGGCGAATTGCAGGGCGGTCGCGAGCACTCCGAAACCATACTTCACGCTGCGGCGAAAGTTGATGGATGAGGCCTCTTCGAAGTACTTCGTGGGACAAGACACTTCTCCGATGCGGAAGCCGAAGTGCACGCACTGGGCGAGCATCTGATTGTCGAAAACGAAGTCGTCGGAGTTTTCCAGCAGTGGCAGTTCAGTGAGCACTTTTCGGCTGAAGGCGCGGTAGCCGGTGTGGTATTCGGAAAGCTTGACGCCCAGAAAAAGATTTTCGAACGCCGTGAGCAGCCGGTTGGAGATGTATTTGTAGACCGGCATGCCGCCGCGCAGCGCCGTCCCGCCGATGATGCGCGAGCCCAGCACAACGTCATAAACGCCGTAAGCCACCATGCTGGCCATGGCCGTGACCAGCAGCGGCGTGTACTGGTAATCCGGGTGGAGCATGATGACCACGTCGGCGCCCGCCGCCAGGGCCTCGCGGTAGCAGGTCTGCTGATTGCGGCCGTAGCCATAGTTGCGATCGTGCTGGAAAACCTGCAGGCCGAGGCGGCGCGCCAGATCCACCGTGCGGTCGGAACTGTGGTCGTCGACAAGGATGCGAATATCCACCAGATCCGGCAGGTCGCCGACCGTGGCCTCGAGGGTTTTCTCCGCGTTGTAGGCGGGCATTACGACCGCGATGCGTTTGCCGTCAATCATGGGGGAGGCTTCATAATACCTGAGGGCTGCCTTCTGGCGCTACGATTTCGGGAGCTGGGTAGCGCGTGCTCTGCCCCGCTTGCGGGCGGCTTGCTCCCATCCGCGCGCTGTGAAAAACTAGAGATTCAGGATTCGATCCCGGCAGCGCTTCCACGCTGCTCAGGCGCTTCATCAAGACCTATGCCGGCAAAGCGAACACTCTTCGAGAAGATCTGGGATGCGCATCTGGTGGCGCAACCGAGCGGCCGGTCTCCGATCGTTTACATCGATCTGCATCTGGTGCATGAGGTTACCTCGCCCCAGGCCTTCGACGGGTTGCGGGCTGCGGGAAGAACGGTCCGGCAGCCTTCGCGCACCGTCGCCACCGTGGACCACAACATTCCGACCGAGCCGCGGGGAACTCCCATCACCGATCTGATTGCCGCCAAGCAGATTGCGGCGCTGCAGGCTAACTGCAAGGAATTCGGCGTCCTGCTGTTCGACATGGATTCGCCGGAGCAAGGAATCGTGCATGTGATTGGGCCGGAGTTGGGTTTGACGCGGCCGGGGATGACGATTGTCTGTGGCGACAGTCACACCAGCACTCACGGAGCGTTCGGAGCGCTGGCCTTTGGCATTGGAACGTCAGAAGTGGAGCACGTTCTGGCAACCCAGTGTCTGGCCCAGCAAACGCCGAAAACGATGAAGATCGAGGTGCGCGGGCGCTTGGCGGATGGCGTGACGGCGAAGGATCTCGCGCTGGGAATCATCGGACAGATCGGCACGGACGGCGCGACCGGGCACGTCATCGAATACGCGGGCGAGGCGGTGCGCGCGCTTTCGATGGAAGGCCGCATGACGCTGTGCAACATGAGCATCGAGGCCGGAGCGCGGGCCGGGATGGTGGCGCCGGATGAAACCACGTTTGCCTATGTGAAGGGCAAGCGATTTGCGCCTCGCGACGGCGACTGGGAGAAGGCGGTTGAATACTGGCGCGGTTTGCCTTCGGATGAAGGCGCGGCGTTCGATAAGGTGGTGGAGATTGATGCGGCGCAGCTTTGCCCGTTTGTGACGTGGGGCACGAATCCGGGGATGGTTGCGCCGGTGACGGGGCGGATACCGGATCTCGGGAGCCTGAAAGAATCCGACCGGCGCTCGACCGAACTCGCTTTGCAATACATGGGGCTGGAACCGGGAAAGCGCATCGAGGACATCGACGTCGATCGTGTGTTTATCGGATCGTGCACGAACTCGCGCCTTGAGGATCTGCGGGCGGCAGCGCGCGTGGCGAAGGGACATCATGTGAGCGCGAAGGTGCGGGCGATGGTTGTGCCGGGCTCGCAGACGGTGAAGCGGGCGGCGGAGTTGGAAGGGCTGCACAGGGTTTTTCTGGATGCGGGATTTGAGTGGCGGGAGTCGGGATGCTCGATGTGTCTGGGGATGAATCCAGATATTTTGCAACCTGGGGAGCGCTGCGCTTCGACCAGCAACCGCAATTTTGAAGGGCGGCAGGGGCGCGGTGGGCGGACGCATCTGGTGAGTCCGATGATGGCGGCTGCGGCCGCGATTGCGGGGCACTTCACGGATATTCGAGATTGGAAATTTCAGTGACGGTGATCAATTCGTGCGAGTGAGTGACAAGCGCGGAGATGACACGAGAGGGATATGAAACCATTCCGTACACACCGCGGCCGCGTGGCTCCGCTGGACCGGGTCAATGTCGACACCGACCAGATCATTCCCAAGCAATTTCTGAAGCGGATTGAGCGCACGGGCTTCGGTCAGTTTCTGTTTTATGACTGGCGGTTCTCCGCGGACGGAAAGAAGAACGCGGGTTTTGTTCTGGACGAGCCGCGTTATCAAGGCGCAAGCATTCTGCTTGCGGGGAAGAATTTTGGCTGCGGTTCCTCGCGCGAGCACGCAGTGTGGGCGCTGGCGGATTTCGGATTCCGCGCCGTGATTTCGTCTTCGTTCGCTGACATCTTCGCCAATAACGGCACGAAGAATGGGTTCCTGACCGTGCGCCTGAGCGAGGCTGAGGCCGCCGAGTTGATGCAGCGAACTCGCGAGCAAAACGACTACCAAGCTCACCATCGATCTGGAGCAATGCGAGGTGCGTGACGACCAGGGCTTTCGCGCCAAGTTCCCGATTGATGAATTCGTGCGCCACTGTCTGCTGAATGGGCTGGACGATATCGGGCTAACGCTGCAACACGAAGGGGAGATTGCCGCTTATGAAGCGTTGCACCCGCCCCCGGGGGCGTTGCAATCCTCCGGACAGTAAACAACCGTAAACACAGGCCAAGAGCGCGTAAAGATTTGTAAAACCTTCGCCCTGGCCTTGACCCGCTACCGCACCACAGTTGATGCTGGTTTCGTAGGGTTCTACTATTACATCTGCGTTCCGGTTCCTACCTGAGCCTCGCCCGCGGAGGACTTTGGCGCAACACGATCTGCCGCCTTTCCTGGGCAGAGGTGCCGCAACGAGTCGACAATGAATACGTCTAACCTATGGCATGTTTTTCGCCGATCTTATGAAGAGTTGCAAGGGACGAAAATCTTGAAAACAGTCGCTTCGAGTTTTCTTCAAGAAACACCATGGTCCGGCATCCGCTCCCGGCCTTGGCTCGTATTGGCCGTCGCGCTGGGTGTGTTTTGCGCGTCCTTTTCCGGCTGCACCAGCGCCGACTCCAAACAGCAGAAGGCACAAGCAGCGGCCCCGCATGCGGTATCGGTGGCTGTGGCCAAGGTGCAACGGCAGGATGTGCCGGTTTACCTGGTTGGCTTGGGATCGGTGACTGCCTTCTACACGGCGAACATCAAGAGCCGCGTCGACGGGCAGATCATGCGCGTCAACTTCAAGGAAGGGCAGGTCGTCAAAGAAGGCGATTTGCTGATCCTGATTGATCCCCGCCCCTACCAGGTACAACTGGAACAGATGCAGGCGCAACTGTTCAAGGACCAGGCTACGCTGCGCGATGCTCGACTGAACCTGCAGCGCTACACCACGCTAATTCCCTCCGGAAGCATTGCCCAGCAGCAGGTGGACACGCAGCAGTCGTTGGTAGACCAGCTCGATGGCCAGGTGCGCACCGATCAGGCGCAGATCGATAACGCCAAGCTGCAGATTGTCTATTGCAACATCACGGCGCCGTTCACCGGCCGTGTCGGGTTGCGGCAGGTGGATCCGGGAAATATTGTGCATGCAGCCGACACCAATCCCATGCTGATCCTTACGCAGCTGCAGCCGATTGCGGTGATTTTCACTTTGCCCGAAGATCAGTTGCCAACCGTATCGCAACACATGAAGAACTCGACTCTGATGGTGGAGGCCTACAGCCGGGACGATCAGACGAAGCTGGCAACGGGCAAACTGCAGACGATCGATAACGAAATCGACCCGACGACAGGAACCGCCAAGCTGAAAGCGGTGTTCGACAATAAAGACAACCAGCTTTGGCCCAACCAGTTCGTGAACGCGAACCTGCTTCTCGAGACGCGGAAGAACAGCACGGTGTTGCCCGCAGCCGCCATACAGCGCGGTCCGCAGGGAACATTCGTCTATCTGGTAAAGCCTGACAAGACTGTCGAAGCGCGCACGGTGGCACTGTCGCTTACCCAAGGCACCACCGCAGTCATTACCAGCGGCCTTAACCCCGGGGACACCGTGGTCACCGACGGCCAGGACAAACTTCAAACCGGCAGCACGATCGAGCCGCGGAACAGCGGCCCGAGCAACACGCCGAGCGGACGAAACGGCGGCAGCAACGCACCATCAGGCAACCCCATCTCAGGAACTCCGGCTTCATGAGTCCTTCACGATTATTCATTCTCCGGCCAGTGGCGACCACGCTGTTGATGGTGGGCGTGCTGCTGGTGGGGTGGGTTGCCTTCCTGCAATTGCCCGTCTCCGCCCTGCCCGAGGTCGATTACCCAACCATCCAGGTAGTGACGTTTTATCCGGGGGCGGATCCCGACGTGATGGCGTCGTCGGTGACTTCGCCGCTGGAGCGGCAGTTCGGCCAGGTTCCCGGGCTGAGCCAGATGACCTCGACCAGTTCGTTTGGCAGTTCGGTCATCACGTTGCAGTTCGGGCTCGATCAGAACATTGACGTCGAAGAGCAGCAGGTTCAGGCCGCAGTCAACGCGGCCGCAACGTTCCTGCCGACGGACCTGCCGAATCCTCCGATCTACAACAAAGTAAATCCGGCCGACTCGCCGATCCTGACGCTGGCGATGACCTCGGACTCACTGCCTCTGTCCAAGGTGGAAGATCTTGCCGACACGGCTCTGGCGCAGAAAATTTCGCAGTTGCCGGGAGTGGGACTGGTTTCGATCAGCGGAGGCCAAAAGCCCGCCGTGCGAGTTCAGGTGAATCCAACGGCGCTCGCTTCTTACGGATTGAGCCTTGAGGATGTTCGCACGGCACTGGCCGGAGCCAATGTGGATCAGGCGAAGGGCGTCATTGATGGAGCGCGCCAGTCGTATACGATCGGCGCCAACGACCAGCTCTTTTCCAGCGAGCAGTACAAGCCGATCGTCGTCACTTATCGCAACGGAGCGCCGGTACGGCTCAGCGATGTGGCCAACGTGATCGATGGCACGGAAAACACGCGGCTGGCGGCATGGATGAATCAGACTCCGGCTGTGATCGTGAACATCCAGCGCCAGCCGGGGTACAACATCATCAGCGTGGTCGACCGCATCAAGAGGCTGCTGCCACAGTTGCAGGCGTCGCTGCCCTCCGTGGTGAAGGTGCAGATTCTCACTGACCGGACCACGACGATCCGCGCATCTGTAAGGGACGTTTATTTCGAGTTGGCGTTGACCATCGTGCTGGTGATCATCGTTATTTTCTTTTTCCTGCGGAACCTGCGGGCTACGGTCATTCCCAGCGTCGCCGTGCCGCTTTCGATTGTGGGAACGTTCGGCGTGATGTACCTGCTGGGATACACCCTTAACAATCTGACGCTCATGGCGTTGACCATCTCCACCGGGTTCGTGGTGGATGACGCCATCGTCATGATCGAAAACATCGACCGCTATCTTGAGGCGGGGGATTCGCCACTGGACGCGGCGTTGAAAGGATCGGGACAGATTGGGTTCACCATCGTCTCGCTGACCGTGTCTCTCATTGCCGTGCTCATTCCACTGCTGTTCATGGGTGACATTGTGGGCCGGCTGTTTCGCGAGTTCGCAGTCACGCTGGCAGTGACCATCCTGGTTTCAGCGGGCGTCTCCTTGAGCTTGACGCCGATGATGTGCGCCAAGCTGCTCAAGCATCGCAAGGAAGGCGAAAAGGGCCGCTTCTACGAGGTCACGGAAGATTATTACAACCGGGTCATTGCGTCTTACGGACGCTCTGTGAAATGGGTGCTGAAACATCAAACGGCAACCCTGTTCGTGACCGTTCGGAACCCTGGTGCTCACGCTGGTTCTCTACGTGGTTGTGCCCAAGGGATTCTTCCCGGTGCAGGACACGGGTGTGATTCTGGGAATTTCAGAAGCTCCGGACAATATTTCGTTTGATGCGATGTCGCAGCGCCAGCAGGAACTGGCGAAGGTGATTCTCAAAGATAAAGACGTGGAGAGCCTGTCCTCTTTTATCGGAGTGGACGGCACGAACACGACTCCCAACAGCGGCCGCATTCAGATCAACTTGAAGCCGCGCGATGAGCGTGACCGGACGCCTCGGGGATCATCCGGCGTCTGCAGCCCGAACTGGCCAAGGTCGACGGAATCACCCTCTACATGCAGCCCGTGCAGGACTTGACTGTGGAAGACCGGGTGAGCCGCACCCAGTTTCAGTACTCCATTGAAGACGCGGACGCGCAGGAACTGGCGCTATGGACGCCAAAGCTTGTAGACAAACTGAAAGCGGCGCCGGAACTGCGCGATGTGGCCACCGACCAGCTCAACGGCGGTCTCAGGACGAGTCTCATGATCGACCGCGACACCGCATCGCGGCTGGGAATCCTTCCGCAGGCCATCGACAATACGTTGTACGACGCCTTCGGGCAGCGGCAGGTTTCAATTATCTTTACGCAGCTGAACCAATATCACGTGGTGCTGGAAGTCCTGCCCAACTTCGCCAAGACTCCCGATGCGATGAACGACGTATACGTGCGCCCCAGCAGCTCGACACCGGCCTCGGGTGCGCCGAGCGCCAATGCGGCCGCTGCAACCACCAGCGGAACCCCGGTTCCGCTTTCCACTTTCATACGTATGCAAACAACGAACGCGCCTCTGGCCGTCAACCACCAGGGACAGTTCCCGGTGGTCACGTTGTCGTTCAACCTGGCACCGGGAGCCTCGCTGGGCGACGCCACGCGGGCCATCCAGCAAGTGGAGAAGGACATTCAGTTGCCGGCGAGCATTCACGCCGCATTCCAGGGCACGGCCGCTGCCTTTCAAAATTCGCTGTCGAGTGAGCCTTTTCTGATTCTCGCGGCCATCATCACGGTGTATATCGTGCTGGGCGTATTGTATGAAAGCTACATTCATCCCATCACGATTCTTTCCACCCTGCCCTCGGCCGGCGTGGGAGCGATCCTGGCTCTCATGTTGACGGGGAACGATCTCACTGTGGTGGCCCTGATCGGCATAATCCTGCTGATCGGCATCGTAAAGAAGAACGCCATCATGATGATCGATTTTGCTCTGGAGGCCGAGCGCGAGGAAAACAAGCCACCGGAAGAAGCGATCTTCCAAGCATGTTTGCTGCGCTTCCGTCCCATCATGATGACGACGATGGCGGCGCTGCTCGGCGGCTTGCCGCTGGCGCTGGGATCGGGGACGGGCGCGGAATTGCGGCGTCCCCTGGGCATCACCATCGTGGGTGGGCTGTTGCTGAGCCAGTTGCTTACGCTCTACACCACGCCGGTGGTTTATCTGTGGTTTGACCGGCTGGCGCATAGGCTTGAAAGGTACAAGATCGGCAATCCGATTCCGCAGGAGTTCCCGGCGGATTAGGGGAAGCAGACATTAGAGCATGAGTATCTCGGCTCCATTTATCCGGCGTCCGATTGGCACGTCGCTGTTGGCGGCGGCGCTTCTGCTCTCCGGGATTCTTGCCTTCAATTACTTGCCCGTGGCTTCGCTGCCGCGGGTGGATTTTCCTGTGATCAGCGTCGGCGCAGCGACTGCCGGGCGCCGACCCGCAAACGATGGCTTCGGCGGTGGCGACGCCGCTGGAGCGGCAGTTCGGACGCATCTCAGGGGTGAACCAGATGACCTCGGCGAGCCAGCTGGGCTCGACCAGCATCATCCTGCAGTTTGATTTGAACCGCAACATCGATGCCGCATCGCGCGATGTTCAGGCGGCAATCAATGCCGCGCGCAGCCAGCTTCCTTCCAATCTGCCGAGCAATCCAACCTATCGCAAAGCCAACCCCGCGGACGCGCCCATCCTGATTCTTGCGCTGACCTCGGACACCGTTCCCGTGGCGCGTTTATATGACACGTCCGACTCGATTCTGGCGCAGAAGCTCTCGCAGGTGGATGGAGTGGGCCAGGTGTTCACGTTCGGTTCGGCGCCGCCGGCCGTGAGGGTCGAGGTCAATCCCATGCTGCTCAACAAGCTGGGAGTGGGACTGGACACGGTGCGCAACGCGCTGAATGCAGCCAACGCGAACCGGCCCAAGGGGCAGGTCGCGAACAACACGATCTCGTCTTCTTTCGCGGATAACGACCAGCTCTTCACCGCAGATGAATACCGCCCGCTGATTGTCGCCTATCACAATGGCGGCCCAGTGCGGCTGGGGGACGTAGCGGACGTGCAGGACTCGGTGGCGGATGTGCGCAACGTCGGCCTGGCCAATGGTAAACCCGGAGTGCTGATCGTTCTTTTCCGCCAGCCCGGCGCCAACATCATCCAGACCGTGGACCGCGTGCGCGCTCTGATGCCTTATCTCCAGTCCTCGATTTCTCCGGCTATCAAGCTGGAAGTGGTGTTGGACCGCACGGTCACGGTCCGCGCTTCGGTGAAGGACATCGAATTTACGCTGCTGATTTCGATCGTGCTGGTGATTCTGGTAGTGTTCGTCTTTCTGCGCACGGTGCGCGCGACCGTAATTCCCAGCATCGCCGTCCCGCTTTCGCTGGTGGGCACGTTCGGAGGCATGTATCTTCTGGGTTACAGCCTGGATAATCTGTCGCTCATGGCGCTGGCGATTTCGACCGGATTCGTGGTGGATGACGCCATCGTAGTGTTGGAGAACATTACACGCTATGTGGAGCGCGGGATGGGCGCGTTGCAGGCGGCGTTCAAGGGAGCAGCGGAGATCGGCTTCACCGTGCTCTCCATGAGCGTGTCACTGGTGGCGGTGTTCATCCCGTTGCTGATGATGGGCGGGATTGTGGGGCGGCTTTTTCGTGAGTTCGCGGTCACGCTGAGTATTGCGATCGGCGTTTCGCTTCTGGTATCGCTGACGACGACGCCGACGATGTGTGCCAAATTCTTGCGGCCGGCCCAACCCGATGAGCGGCATAACATTTTCTATCGCACCAGTGAATGGTTCTTCGACAAGAGCCTCACGACCTACAGCCACGGGCTGAAGTGGGTTCTCAGGCGTCAACTGTTTACGTTTATCGTCACCATTTTGGTGGCGTGCCTGAGCGTGTTCCTCTACATCAAGGTGCCCAAAGGATTTTTCCCGCAGCAGGACACGGGACGGCTCATGGGAGCGGTTCAGGCGGCACAAGATATCTCATTCCAGGCCATGAGCGGCAAGATGGAACAGTTCGTCAAAATCATCCTGAAGGATCCGGCGGTCGACACGGCAGTTGGTTTCGCAGGCGGAGGAGGCTCGGCGACCAACCAGGGCCGGTTCTTCGTCATGCTGAAGCCACTCGAGCAGCGCGGCCACTGCCCGACTCACCACTTCTGGCAATCCTGCCCGAACGTCACGGCCGACGACGTGATCAATCGGCTGCGGGGTAAGCTTGCGGTGGTTCCGGGAGCTACGCTGTTCCTGCAATCGGCGCAGGATCTGACGATTGGCGGACGCTTCGGGCAGGCGCAGTACCAGTACACCCTGCAAGGCGAGGACTTGAATGAACTCAACAACTGGGCGCCCCGGTTGTTCCAGAAAGTGCGCGGCCTCAAGGAACTGCGCGACGTTAATACGGACCAGCAGGATCAGGGATTGCAAGCGCAGTTGGTGATCGACCGTGACACCGCCAGCCGGTTGGGAGTAGCCGCGCAGGACATTGATAATGCGCTCTACGACGCCTTCGGCCAGCGCCAGGTCTCGACCATGTACCGTCCGCTCAACCAATACCACGTGGTCATGGAGGTGGCGCCGGAGTTCCAACAGACTACCGAGGCTCTGCAGAACATCTACTTGCGCTCCACCAGCGGCACTCCCATACCCCTGGCGGCGTTCACTCACTTTGTGCCTTCCAACATACCTTTGGCGGTGAATCACCAGAGCCAGTTTCCGTCGGTTACGATTTCATTTAACCTGGCTCCCGGAGTCTCTCTTGGACAGGCGACATTAGCCATCGAAAAAGTCCAGCAGTCCATCGGCTTCCCGGCGACGATTCAGGCTAGTTTCCAGGGTACGGCCGCTGCGTTCAAGGATTCGCTCTCGAGCGAATTTGTGCTGATTGTTACCGCCGTGATTACGGTTTACATCGTGCTGGGGATGCTCTACGAGAGCTACATTCACCCCCTCACGATTCTCTCGACCATTCCTTCGGCGGGTGTGGGCGCCCTGCTGGCCTTGCTGCTGACTCACAACGAGCTCAACGTGATTGGAACCATCGGCATCATTCTGCTGATCGGGCTGGTGAAGAAGAACGCAATTATGATGATCGACGTGGCGCTCGAAGTGGAACGCACGCAAGGGAAGAAACCGGTCGAGGCCATCTACGAAGCCTGCCTGCTGCGCTTCCGCCCCATTATGATGACCACCATGGCAGCTCTGCTGGGAGGTCTTCCGCTGGCTCTCGGCACGGGCACCGGTTCCGAACTGCACCGTCCTCTCGGCATCACCATCGTGGGCGGACTGATTGTCAGCCAGGCGCTTACACTATTCACCACGCCCGTTGTCTATGTGTATCTCGATCGGTTGCGGCTCTGGTTGCGCGGTGGAGAAGCCCAACCACTGGTGCAGAACTCTTCCGGGGCTCCCACGCCCAGTCCTGCCCACTGAACGGCTCGGCGCCTGAGACGGGCAAATCGAAAATATCCTCAAGCAAGCTGATTTGGGCGGCCACGACAGGCCACGTGCAACCCGTTTTCAGTAGCATCGCATCGCAGGAGTGGGCGCAAAGACTGGAAGCAAGTCAACTTTCGCTGCGTCTAGGCGTTACGGGCCGGCGCGCGTGGAATAACGGGTCAGGGATAGCGCCCCTTTTTCCTGCCGGTGACCGTATGATAGAAGATATCTGGTTCGATGCCGAATTGTCCCGTCGCCCGGTATTATTGTTCTTCGCTTTCAAATTCTCTCAGGAGTCACGGATGCTTCAGAAAGCATTGGTCCTGGTTTACGTCCTCGCAGGTATCGCCGGTTGCGTCGGGTGCAGTTCATCGAGCCACTTTGTCTACGCGACTCTTCCGGCCGCCAGTGAACTGGCGGTCTATCGGGAGGACCCCTTCTCCGGCACGCTCACGGAACTTTCGGGAACCCCCTACACCGTGGGTGACGGAGCGCAGTCGGTGGTGATCCATCCTTCGGGAAAATTTTTGTACGTGGCGAACCCGGGGCAACTCGAAGACGATATTTCCCTGTTCAATATCGCCAGCAACGGCACTTTGGCCGAAGTCCCACCACGGACCCCGATTGGAAGCAATGCCACGCAGCCGTCACTTCTCGTGATGGACCCTGCGGGCAATTATCTGTACGTGATGAACACCCTGTCAGACAACATTTCGGTCTTCTCTATCGATAGCAGCACTGGCGCGCTCACTCAGATCCTCAATCCCGCCTCGCAGGAACCCTATCCCAATGGTCTTGGAGGGCTGACGCCTCTTAATATGCGGCTGACGCCTTCCGGAGACTTTCTCTACGTCAGCGTCTCAGGTGGACAAGGCACAAGTAATATTGGATCGATCGAGGGCTTCAGCGTGAATGCAGGAGTCCTCCAAAATCTTCCGCCCCCTCTTACTTTGATCAGCGCCGAGGGGGCCAATCCCAATGGACTCGCAATCGACCCGAGCGGTTCCTATCTTTACGTGGGGAATACGGGATCGAATTCCATCTCTATTTTCGCCATTAGTGCCCCTAACACGCCGCCGGGTAGTTTGACGGAGGTTCAAGGCTCTCCGCTGGACGACATCTATAACGATCCGTTTTCGCTGCTTTTGGATCCCAAAGGGCAGTACCTCTACGTGGCGAATCAGGGATCTAACAACGTTGCCGTGTATTCGATTAGCAACGGATTGCCCACGGCGCTGACCACCTCCACTAGCGCGTTCGCCTTCACCACCGAAAGTAGTCCGAGTTTTCTGGTCGAGGACCCGAACGGAAACTATTTATTCGTGGGAAACCAGGGCTCGGGTGCAGGAATTCAGGCGTTTGGCGTCAGCAGCGGCAATTTGAACCCTCTCATCACCTACGGAGTGGGGAATACGCCCACCTCGATCGCGGTGTTGCAGTAAATGAAACCAGCCATGCCCGCAGCCACATTGAGTGAGTGGGTGGAATCCGTCGCAGCGCACTGCACTGGACGAACAAACCGGAATAGGTTAGCTTGCTCAGGGCGGTTGCAGATGAATATCCGCCACGAGCCGCGCCTGGGAACAGGGCGGTTCACGAGCGACGGGGGTTTCTGTTGACAAGCCAATGACATACAAAAACTCCCAATTCTGCGACAATAACTAATCCGGCGCGAGCCCCCCGTGTGCAACCGGCACGGACCAAACATCGAATCGGGAGGAGACTTCCTGGATTCGGTCGGCTTGGGGGTTGATTCCGTGCCGAGACTGACTTCAGGACCCAGAATCCATGAGGATTGCAAGCGCGGCGAGCGCCTTCCCGAAGCATTACTACTCTCAGAAAGTTCTTCTCGATCGCCTGCAGGACTATTGGGGAGACCAACTCAAGAATCCTCTGCTTGCTGGCGCGGTTGCACCGCAACGTGACCGTGGATGGCCGCTACCTCGCGATTCCCGCGGAGCAGTATGTCGATATCAAGACCTGGGGCCAGGCCAATGACATCTGGATCAGGGTGGCGCAGGAGTTGGGTGAGCAAGCCCTCTGCCTGGCCCTGCACAATGCAGGACTGGAGCCCTCCGACTTGGGCTGCCTGCTCTTCACGACCGTCACTGGAGTCGCAAGCCCTTCCATCGACGCTCTCCTCATCAACCGCATGAAGCTGCCGACCAATATTCGCCGTACTCCGATCTTTGGGCTGGGTTGCGTGGCAGGCGCCGCGGGAATTGCGCGCGCCTCAGATTATGTTCGCGCATACCCAAAGCAGGCTGCGGCTTTGGTTTCGGTCGAGCTCTGTTCCCTTACCCTGCAGCGTGAAGATCTGTCGGTGGCAAACCTGATCTCCTCGGGACTGTTCGCCGACGGCGCTGCCGCTGTCATTGTGACTGGGCCAGAGTTTGAAGCGCTCGGAGCCTGAAATTCCCGGGCCTACGATCCTCGCCACGCGGTCGGTGTTCTATCCCAGCACCGAGGACATGATGGGCTGGAACATCTCCGAGAAAGGCTTCCGCATCATACTGTCGACCGAGGTTCCGACCCTGATCCGGGAAAACCTTGGCCGTGATGTGGACGCATTTCTGGCGGACAACGGACACAAGCGAAGCGACCTTAAGAGTTTCGTTCTCCACACTGGAGGACCGAAAGTGCTCGATGCTTCGGCTGATGCATTGGGATTGCATAATGGACAGCTTGATGCCTCCTGGGATTGCCTGCGCAAGGTGGGAAATCTTTCTTCGGCTTCCGTGCTGTGCGTGCTTGAGGACGTGATGAAAAACCGTCGTCCGGAGCCGGGCACGCTTGGTCTGCTTGCCGCCATGGGACCAGGATTTTGCTCCGAGCTTCTGCTTCTGCAGTGGTGAGGTCGCGTAGTTGGTGAACTCGACAGACGTCTTTGTAATCGGCGGCGGCCCAGCCGGCCTGGCAGCGGCAATTGCCGCCCGTCAGCAGGGACTACGCGTCGTGGTTGCAGACGGAGCCAAGCCGCCGATCGACAAGGCCTGCGGTGAAGCGCTGATGCCGGACGCGATTACGGCGCTGGAACGCTTGGGAGTTGCCGTGCCCGCCGCTGACGCCTGTCCAGCTGCGCGGGGTGCGCTTTCTCAGTTCCGGATTGTCCGCAGAAACGGTCTTCCCTTCCGGCAGTTTCGGACTCTCCATTCGCCGGACCACGTTGCATCGCATCATGACCGAACGAGCTGCCGCGCTGGGGGCCGATCTGCTTTGGCAGAGTACCGTCACGGGGATTTCCAGCCGGGACGTCCAGCTCGGCGAGCACTCGATCCGCGCGCGGTGGATTGTAGGCGCCGATGGCGCCAATTCGCGCGTGCGCCGCTGGGCGAATCTCGAGGCCCACTCGCGGACCGGCCTCCGCTATGCGTTTCGCCGGCATTATCGCGTGTCGCCGTGGACCGACCGCATGGAAATATATTGGGGGAAGCACGTTCAGGGCTATGCCACAGCCGTGAGCAACGAACAAGTCTGTGTGGCGGTGGCTTCGCGCGATCCCAGCGCTTCGCCTGGAAGAAGTCTTTGCGCGGCGTTACCCGAATTGAATGCGCGGCTTCGCGGGGCTGAAGCGGTTTCTGCTGAAAGGGGATCTGTGACCGCCAATCGCAAACTGAAGCGCGTGTGGCGAGGTAATGTCGCGCTGATCGGCGATGCTTCGGGCACCGTCGATGCAATCACGGGCGAAGGCCTCGGCCTGTCCTTCAGCCAGGCCGTGGTGCTGGCCAGCTGTTTCAGGTCCGGAAATCTTGGCGGTTATCAGGACGCGCATCGCCGCCTGGCATTGCGCCCGCTGTTAATGGCGCGATTGATGCTTACGCTCGACGGCCATCCCAGGTTTCAACGACGTACTCTCCGGGTTTTTCGCAGGCATCCTGAGGTGTTTCGAAGATTGCTGGCTCTGCACGTAGGAAGTCTGTCGCCTTTTCACGTCGCGCTCGACGGGCTCACCCTGGGCTGGGGGCTGTTCACTGCCTAGCCCGATGAAAGACGACCGCCCAGGGATTTCATCGAAGGTATGTGTGCGGTAAGTTCCTGGCTGTCATTGCATTTCTTGCAGTCGCCGGCGTCGCTTCTGCCGCGCAGGGCGTGGCATTTCAGCTGGATCCTCAGCACACCACTATCAACTTCACGCTCGGCGATGTGCTCCACACGGTTCATGGAACCTTCCGCTTGAAGCAAGGTTCTCTGCGCCTTGATCCCGCTTCGGGCAAGCTCGCGGGCGAAATCGTTGTGGACGCAAGAAGCGGTGAGAGCGGCAGCGGAATGCGTGACCACAAAATGCATCGGGAAGTGCTGGAGAGCGACCGTTATCCGGAAATCGTATTCCGTCCCGATCGCGTCGACGGGACTGTCGCGCTGCAAGGGAAATCTTCAGTGCGAGTCCACGGAATCTTTACCATTCACGGATCGGATCATGAACTAACCGTCCCGGCCGAGATCGAGGTATTTCCCGGACCACTGGACCGCGACCCTTCACTTTGCGGTGCCTTATGCGAACTGGGGCATGAAGAATCCGAGCACGTTCTTTCTGCGAGTCAGTGAATCGGTCGACATTGACCTGACTGCGGCCGGAACCATTGGCCGGCCTTAGTGATGCTTCGGCGCTTGTCCGAGCCCGTAGCTTTCCTAATTCGGTCTGCTGGCAGATCGTTTCTTCGAAACCACCAATACATCAGAGGCATAAAGTAGCAGGCGACCATGATGGAAGCGACCCCTCTCAGCCATGCTTCCTGAAGTGTGAGGTACTCCGCCTGCGTAAGCACCCTAAGGATATGCCCCCGAGCATCGATGACGTATTGCCCATCCAGGATTGCCGGCACTCCCCAGCCGCTATGCAGCGCAAACCAGGCGAAATGCGCTATTGCGATGAGCCACAGTAATGCGGCGCACGGAGCGACCCAGCTCGGCACGCCTCGCGCGAATCCCTTGCAGTAGAAGGTCAGTGCCCTCGACCCGGGATATTCAAGAATTTGGACCGGTATTCCGAGAGCAAAGACACCGATGCAAACAAGAATAATCCAACCCGAACTGTGGTTCATGGTAACTCCGAAAAAGCTCCCGATGTAGGCGAGGGTGCACGCAGCAAAACCGCACGCCGACAGAAATGCCAAGAGCCTGCGAGTTCTTAATCTCATGGTCATACTTTCCTGATCACGAAATTGAGTTCGAGTGTCTGCCGGCGCCCTTCTAAAACCCACCCTGCGGCGTGATTCCCTTCCCTTCGGTGCATTCGTAGCATCGCCCCGCCGCCAGGTTCTTGAACTCTTCGGTTCTGCCGCTGGGCCAGAGAATGACGGCGCGCTCGACGCGATCGCGCTTCTCCAAACCAAACGTAACCGGAAGTTCAGATTGCGACAGATAACTGGAACCACTCTTCACCATGCGTGACTGACTCAAGCCGCCGGAGACAATGCGGACGGTCGCTCCGATTGCGTCGCGGTTCGACTTGGTGCCGACTAGCCGAAAACGAATGCTGCGGTTCCCCGCGAGTTGGTCGTTCCGGTACAGGTAGGCGGGACCGTTGTTTGTGGTCAGCAGCAGGTCGAGGTCGCCATCGCGATCGAAGTCGGCATAGGCTAGTCCGCGTCCCACCTTCGGCTGCTCGAATCCGCCGCCGACTTCCCCGGCGACGTCGCGAAAACTTCCCTTGCCATTGTTGAGAAACAGCAGCGGCGGCTGGGCGTAGCCGACGTTGCCGCGAATGTTGCGCACCGTTTCGTCGATGTGGCCGTTGGCCACGGCAAGATCGAGCCAGCCGTCGAGATTGGCGTCGAGAAAAACGCATCCAAAACCCAGACTGTTCTTGGAAGCTAATCCCACGCCTGCCTGCGCGGCGATGTCTTCGTACGTTTTCCCGCTGAACTCGTACAGGCCGGTCATTTCGTTATCGAAGTTCGTGATGGCCACACCGGAACGGCCGGAGTTCGTTGAAATCGCCGACGTCCACGCCCATGCCGGCGCGCGCCTTGCCCTCGCTGCTGAAGGCCAGTCCAGCCTCGACTGCGGCGTCTTTGAAAGTACCGTTGCGCTGGTTTCGATACAGCTTGTTGGGCTGAGTGTCGTTCGCCACCAGCAGATCGGGCCAGCCCGTCTGGTCTTCGTCGAGCATGGCGACGCCCAGAGATTTGGAACTGCTGTCGAAAATGCCGCTCGGAGGCGGTGACGTCTTCGAAGGTGCCATTGCCGCGATTGTGAAATAGCCAGCAGGTCTCGCCGCGATAGGCTTCGGGCGTGCAATAGGACTTGTGCTTGCCGTCGAGACTGCAGAACACATCGTGCTCGGGCGACCACTTGACGTAGTTGCAGACAAAAAGATCGAGCAGGCCGTCGCGGTCGTAATCGAACCAGAGAGCGGAGGTGCTGAACGCCAGCGCGCTTTCCCAAGCCGCTGGCGTTGGTCACATCTGTGAAAGTTCCTTTGCCGGTGTTGTGGAATAGCCGGTTCTGCCCCACGCAGGTGACGAGAATGTCGGGGAATCCGTCGTTGTCGTAGTCGCCGACGGCTACACCCATGCCGTACAGTTCAACATCCAGTCCGGCGCGGGAAGTGACGTCGGTGAAGGTGCCGTTCCCGTTGTTGTGATAGAGCCGCAGCGTGGAGCGCCGCTGCTTGTGGCCGGGCCAATCCATTCCGTTGATCAGAAGAATGTCCTGCCAGCCGTCGCGGTCGTAGTCCAGGAAGGCGCAGCCGGAACCCAGAGTTTCCGGCAGAAATTTCCCGCCGAAGGCGCCGCTGTTGTGCTGGAACTGAATGCCGGCGCTGGAGGTTACGTCAACAAATCGAAAGCCGGGCGAAGCCGTCGTCCCAGAAACCGCGCCCAGAGCCCGCAGCAGCGGCAACTGTGACACCGACGCCAGACCCGCCATGCCCTGCAGAAAGGATCTGCGATTCACGGAACGTTTCACGGAACATTCACCAGCCCGGAACGGATGGCGTAGACCACAAGCTCGGCAGTTTTGTGGATGCCGAGGGCATTCATGATGTTGGCGCGATGAACTGCAACCGTGTTGGCGCTGAGGTCGAGCACCGTAGCGATTTCCTTGTTCGACTTGCCATCCACGATCATCTGCAGGACTTCAAGTTCGCGCGGGGTCAGACCGCTGCTGCGCTCGCCTTTGAGCGCTGAGTGCTGCTCCACCTGGGGATCAAAGATTGTTTCTCCCCCGGCCACGCGCCTCACGGCCGGCCCCAGTTCCAGGTTCATCGCGTTCTTCAGAATGTATCCCTTGGCGCCGGCTTCGGTCGCCTGCCGCACCCAGGTGTTCTCCGAATGCATGCTGAGCATGAGCACCGCGGTCTCGGGCAAGTCTTCGAGAATCTGCCGAGTTGCATCCAAGCCGTTCATCTTGGGCAAAGCGCAGTCCATGACCACAACTTGCGGCTTCAACTCGCGCGCCAGTTTGACCGCCTCTTCGCCGTCGCCGGCTTCGCCGACTACGACCATATCCGGTTCATCCTCCAGCATGCGCCGAAAGCCCCGCCGCACCAGGCTGTGGTCATCGACCAGCAATACCGTGATCTTCTTCGTCATATTTATTCTTTGACTTTTCTTAGCTCTGATCTTTCTCTCGGCAACTCAACTTTCTCGCGGGGCACACGTCAGGTGCAACAACGTGCCGCCCGCGGCGGGAGTCGAAAAGACAATCCGCCCGCCCATCAATTCCGAACGCTCGCGCATCGCAACCAGTCCGATGCCTTGCTTCGCAGGCCGCTGGTTGAAGCCTACTCCGTGATCTTCCACTTCCAACTCCAGCGTCGCAGGCAGAAAACGCAATCGCACCCAGGCCTGCTTCGCGCCGGAGTGCCGGGCAACGTTGTTCAACGCTTCCTGCAGCACGCGGTAGATTTGCACCGCCGCGCTGCCATTCACATCGAACGGCACGCCCTGCTTCTCATAGGATATGGCAATTCCGGTCTGTCTTTCCACGGTCGGGATGTACCAGTCGAGCGTAGTCTCCAGCCCGGCCTCGTCCAGCATCACCGGATGCAGCGCCTGCGATAGCGTCCGAACCCGATCGAGCGTGTCCTGAGCGATCTGGCTTGACTTCCTGCAAGTCGCTGCGCAACGACGAACCTTCCGGAGCGTGCGCTCCGGCGCGGCCGAGCATCGATCCCATCGCCGTCAGAATCTGTCCGAATTCATCGTGCAACTCGCGCGAAATGTAGCGCAGCGTCGACTCCTGCGTGGCAATCAGTTTCTGCGCCAGTTCGCTGCGCCGCTCCGAAAGCTCAGCCATGCGCGCAAACAGCCGCCGGTTCCACCGGATCATGGAGAATCCGGTCAGCAGGATCGCCGCCAGCGTCGCGGCCAGAAACACATAGACTTGCCGCTGCACCCGGTCATAGATCTGGACAATGCGTTGCGCCGCCTGTTCTTCGTTCTCGCTGTTCTGCACCAACAATCGGGCTACGGCCGTGCTCAGAGCCGCCTGCCGCGCCTGCAGCGAAAGCTGGATCTGCGCTCTCGCCTCCTTTTCCTTACCCGAACCCAGCCAGCACAAACACACGGTCGACGGCATCCCAGAACTGCGCCAGCGAACTGCTCAGCGAAGCGCT
Source organism: uncultured Acidobacteriaceae bacterium (assembly GCA_963770235.1). Classification (GTDB taxonomy): domain Bacteria; phylum Acidobacteriota; class Terriglobia; order Terriglobales; family Acidobacteriaceae; genus Sulfotelmatobacter. The sequence goes on from CAVYOW010000017.1 coordinate 77,462, forward strand.
CTGCTCGAGCGTCCGGCTGGTCGGGGCCAGCCCGGCTTCGAGGCGCATGGCATCATCCAGGTCGGTGCGGATGCGCTGGAATTGCGCCGACCAGGCGGTGAGCGGATACGGTTCGTCGTTGTCGATCATGTCGCGCATGGCGACCGCGAGCAGGTTCAGGTCGTTCTGAATGCGGAGCAACTGCAGAGAATCCTTGCGATTGCGGTCGATCAGTTCGGCCTGAAGCTTGCGCAAGCCTGCTACTTGCCAGGTGATATAAGCAGAGTAGGCCACGACCGCCGCGAGTGTGATGATCAGGCCCGAGCAACAGGCCCAGGGTTGGAGAGCGCTCCGGAGAAGGCGGACGTGCCACGCCCCGAGGATACAACGGCTCGCCCAGGCGTGTCACAATGCAGTAATAATGAAGCGAATCGGGTCTGGCGGAGTCCAATAATAGATTGAGTACTGAGCCTAAAGCAGCCCAGAAGCCCCCGAAAGTCCAAAGACTCAAGGCCGTTCTGCCGGAAGTCTGGAAGCTGATGCGCCCGCGGCGTTGGCTGCTGGCGCTCGGCTTCGTGTTGATGGTGATCAACCGGGTCGCGGCACTGGTCTTGCCGTATTCCACCAAGTTCCTGATCGATACCGTCATCAACAAGCATCACATGGAGAAACTGCGTCCGCTGGTTCTGGTCGTGTTGGCCGCCACGTTGGTGCAGGGATTCACCTCCTTTTCGCTGACGCAGTTGTTGTCGAAGGCGGCGCAGCGTTTGATCGCAGAGTTGCGCGAACAGGTGCAAGTCCACATCTCCCGGCTGCCGGTCGCGTTTTACGACGGCAATAAGACTGGCAACCTGGTGTCGCGCATCATGAGCGACGTGGAGGGCGTGCGCAACTTGCTGGGCACTGGCCTGGTGGATTTCGCGGGAGGATTGGTCACCTCCGGGATTGCGCTGGTTCTTCTGTTCCGCACCAGCCCGCAGATGACGCTGATCGCGGTTGGGTCACTTGTGTGTTTCGCCGTAGCGCTGAACAAGGCCTTCGCAACCATTCGGCCCATTTTTCGCGAGCGCGGCAAGATTAATGCCGAGGTCACGGGACGGCTCACGGAATCGCTGGGCGGCGTGCGTGTGATCAAGGGATATCACGCCGAAGCAGCGCGAGGAGAAAATCTTCGCCGCTGGCGTGCGCCGCCTGTTGGATAACGTGATGCGCACGCTCACCGCCACGTCGGTGATGAGCCTTTCCGCCAGCGTCCTGCTAGGCGGGGTTGGCGCAGTCACGATGTATGTGGGCACGCATCAGATTGCCGCCGGCACCCTGACCGTCGGCGGCTTCTTTTCCTACACTCTTTTGCTCGGGTTTCTGGTGGCGCCTATCATGCAGATCGTCGCCATCGGAACCCAACTCACCGAGGCGCTAGCCGGACTGGAGCGGACGCAGGAAATTATGCGCGAGCGGCCGGAAGATCAGGACCCCGGGCGCACCATCGCGCTGGGTGACATTCGCGGCACGGTGGAGTTCGACGACGTAAGTTTCAGCTACGACGGGATTCACGAGGTGCTGCATGATATCTCCTTCCGCGCCGAACCCGGAACAGTTACGGCGCTGGTTGGCTCGTCCGGCTCGGGAAAATCGACAACCATCGGCCTGATCTCCGCTTTTTACGTGCCTACTAAAGGCAGAATCCTGGTGGATGGCACGGACCTGAGCACGGTTCGCCTCGATTCCTACCGCACGCGTCTCGGAGTGGTGTTGCAGGAATCGTTTTTGTTTGATGGAACGATTCGCGAGAACGTGCTGTTTTCGCGCCCCGACGCGAGCGAAGAAGAATTTCTGCGGGCCTGCCGGATCGCCCGCGTGGATGAGTTCGCCGAATCTTTCGCGGACAAGTATGACACGGTGGTCGGCGAGCGCGGCGTGAAGCTCTCAGGCGGTCAGCGGCAGCGGATTTCGATTGCCCGCGCCATTCTCGCCGAGCCGCGCATTCTGATTCTCGACGAAGCAACTTCCAGCCTCGACTCGGAATCCGAGCAGATGATCCAGCACGGACTTTCTTATCTCATGCAGGGCCGCACGACGTTCGTGATCGCGCACCGGCTTTCGACCATCCGCCGCGCTGACCAGATTCTGGTGATGGAGCAGGGACAAATCGTGGAGCGCGGCACGCACGAGCAACTCTATGACGCGCAAGGCCGCTACTACGATCTCTACACCCGGCAGCAGGGCCTGGAGCATAACCTGTTCCTCGCGCCGGGCGAGGGAGACGCGCTCGAGGGAGATGGGAACGGCAGCTCGGGCCAGGCTGGCGGCGATGTCAAGGCCGCCGACGCATTGCGCGTGCTCAGAGGAGAGGTTCGCTAGCCTCATGAGCAGCACGGCCAGATCCCCACAGAGCAGCGCTTCGATAAACTCAGCTCCGGCGATTCATGCGGAACAGCTTTGCCGCCATTACCGCATGGGCGAGACTCTCATCCGGGCTGTGGACGGCGTAACGCTTACCGTGCGCGCTGGCGAATTCGTTGCACTGCTGGGCAGTTCCGGCTCCGGAAAGTCTTCGGTATTGAATCTGATCGCTGGGCTGGACCGTCCGACCTCGGGCAGCGTGATTGTCCAGGAACGCGATCTCGCGCAACTCTCACGGGAGGAACTGGCCAAGTATCGGCTGCACACCGTCGGGATGGTTTTCCAATCGTTCAACCTGATCGCCAGCATGACGCTCGCGGAAAACGTCGAGTTGCCCATGCGCTTTGCCGAGGTCGATCGCGAGAAACGTGACGACCTCGCGCGCGAAGCTCTTGGCGAGAGTTGGGCTTGCAAGCGCGCATGAACCATCGGCCGAGCGAACTCTCCGGCGGGGAACAGCAACGCGCCGCGTTGGCCCGGGCACTCATCAACCGCCCTCAGCTGTTGCTCGCCGACGAGCCTACGGGCAATCTCGACAGCCATACCGGAACCGAAATCATGAACATGGTCCGCGAGTTCAATCAGCAGTTGGGAATGACGGTCGTGATGGTGACACACGAGCGCGCTCTGGCCGAGCGCTACGCTCATCGCCTCATCTTCCTGGCGGATGGCAAGCTGGTCGGCGATGAATCGAATTCGGCCGTGGCCGCCCGTTCTGAGCTCGATCACGTTCCAGCGGATAGAGAACCATGAAGCTTCCTGATTTGACTGAACTCGCTTTGCGCAACTTGCGCGAATCTGTTTTGCGAAATTCGCTGACCACCATCGGCATCTCGGTGGGTGTAGCGTCGCTGGTCGCGATGCTTTCTCTGGGAATCGGGCTGCAACAGCTCGCGTCGCGCCGGCTGATGAAGTCCGGCTTGTTCGATACGGTGGTGGTCACCTCCCGGCGCGATCTGCGCAACTTCAACCGCGAAGAAGAACGCAACGGACCTGCCCCAGGTGAAAGCCGAATTCTCGACGAGCCTACGCGCCGCGAGATCGAGCGTCTGCCTAACGTCCTGGAAGCCTATCCTGACATCCGATTTATCACCGAACTGCGCTACGACGATAAGCCGCACTTGACGATGGTAGCTGCGTTGCCTCCTTCTGCCCAATCTAACGACGCGTTCGAAGCGGTGCAGGGACATTTCTTCTCGTCTGACACGGCGCCCGAAGCGATTCTTCAGAAGACCTTCGCCGAGGAACTCCTGGGAAAAACGCCTAAGGCGGGCGTCGACGAAACCAACGTGGCGGAACTTGCCGCTCCGCTTCTGGGCAAGGAATTGACTATGCGCTATGCCCAGCGTGAGACAGCACCGAGCGCGCCTGTGGCAATCCGCGAATGACAATTCCACAGCTGCCGGCGGATCAGAGTCTCGCCGGCGCCGCCTACTCCGTGGTTTCGCGCGAGCAGAAGCTGAAGATTGTCGGAGTCGCCGATCTCGATCCCGAAAGCATGCGCGGGCCTACCCGGGCGCGGGTTTTTCTTCCGCTCAAGCTGGCCGAGAGTCTGCACGTGATGCAACCCACAGACTTGCGGGAGATTTCGCGGTCTGCCGCTGATGAGCCGGTTTATTCCTCGGTGAGTGTGCGAGTAAAAAGCCCAGCCAGATACAGACGGTGGAAGACACGGTCAAGAAGATGGGCTTCAATACCTTCTCGATCCTTGACGCCAGCCGCAGCATGCAGCAATTCTTCAAGGTCCTGGACGTGTTTCTCGGAATCTTCGGCAGCCTCGCCCTGGCGGTCGCTTTCATCGGGATCGTAAACACGCTGGTGATGGCAATTCTCGAGCGCCGCCGCGAGATTGGAATCATGAAAGCGATTGGCGCCAGCGACGGCGACGTCAGGAGGCTCTTCTTTGCGGAAGCGGGCGCCATGGGTATTCTCGGCGGCATCGTCGGAGTCGCTCTGGGCTGGGCGATCGGCCAGGTCATCAACCTGGGAACGAATGTTTATCTCAAGCGCCAGTCTTTTCCACCGGAGCATTTCTGGGCGGTACCGTGGTGGCTGGTGGCGTTCGCCGTCGTGTTTTCTTTCCTTGTGAGTCTCGCAGCGGGCCTTTACCCGGCGGGTCGTGCGGCCCGTCTCGATCCCGTGCAGGCCCTACGCTACGAGTAAACTGAAATCGATGGATCGCTGTCTCCGAATCATCTTCCTGTTCGCGGCGTTGACTGTCTCACTTCCGCTTCATGCCCAGAGCCGGATCGACTGCAATGCGCTGAACAGCCGGATCCTGAAATATCAGGTCCACTACTGCGTTTATCTTCCCGCCGGCTATGACGCAGGCGCAACCAGGCATCCTGCCGCAAAGCTATCCAGTGCTTTACTTCCTGCATGGCCTGGGCGACAACGAGCGCACTCTCTTTAACAGTGGCGGGTGGACGCTGCTCGACGATCTCCGCCGCCAGCACAAAATGGGAGAATTTCTCATCGTCGCTCCGGAAGGCCGGCAAACCTTCTACATCAATTCTGCCGACGGCTCGGTGCGCTACAGCGACTTTTTTCTGCAGGAATTCATCCCTCTGATCGAAACCAAATACCGCATCAGCAAGGGTCGAAGTAATCGCGCGATCAGCGGCATTTCCATGGGCGGCTATGGCGCGCTGCGTTTCGCCTTTTCGCATCCCGAAATGTTCTCGGCGGTCAGCGCACAAAGCGCTGCGTTGATCACGGAATCTCCGCAGGAACTCGACACCGCGGCTCGGTCCGGCGCTCCACTGGGAAAGCTGCTGGCAACGGTCTTCGGAAGCCCGATCGAAGTGCACCACTGGAAAGACAATAGTCCGTTCGTTCTGGCCGATAAGAACCAGGCCGCACTGCGGCGGATGGCCATCTACTTCAATTGCGGTCAGGATGACAACTACGGCTTTGAAAAAGGCGCCGCCGCCCTGCACGAACAGCTGCAGAAGGAAAAGGTAGAGCACGAATATCATCCGTACCCCGGCGACCACAGCCTCTCCTATTTCCTGGATCACTTCACCGAGGTCATGGAGTTCCATTCCCGGGCCTTCGGTCTTCGATAAGCGGGTTTGCCCTACCCAGGTTTGTCCTACCAAAGAACTGTAGTAAAACTGTATTACCGGAGAGGTGGCCGAGTGGTTGATGGCTCCGGTCTTGAAAACCGGCATACCCGAAAGGGTATCAGGGGTTCGAATCCCTTCCTCTCCGCCATGCAGTCTGGAACCCGCCTGGCATCCTCGAAACTCGTTTAAGTATCGTTTACGAATTGTTTCCGGTTTGCTGACTATCCGTCCACCATTGCAGTGATCCGTTGACTCGCAAATGCTGTGTCCGTAAGATGAAGCGACCGGAAACCCAGGGCATCCGCTTGTGATCGATCAGACCATTTCGCACTACCACATCATCGAGAAACTTGGTGGCGGCGGCATGGGCGTGGTTTACAAGGCCGAGGACACGCGCCTGCACCGTTTTGTCGCCCTGAAGTTCCTGCCCGACGAAGTCGCGCGCGATCCGCAATCCCTCAGCCGCTTTCGTCGCGAGGCCCAGGCTGCATCGGCCCTGAATCACGCCCACATCTGCACCGTCTATGACATCGGCGAGCAAGATGCGCAAGCATTTATCGCGATGGAGTTTTTGGATGGTCAGACCCTCAAGCACAAGGTCGAGAACCGGCCGCTCAAGATTGAAGAGTTTCTGGAGTTGAGCATTCAGATTGCGGACGCACTCGATGCCGCCCACAACCGCGGCATTGTGCATCGTGATATCAAGCCGGCCAATATCTTCGTCACCAGCCGCGGGCAGGCGAAGATTCTAGATTTCGGACTTGCTAAAGTTAGCGCGAGCCGCAATCTTACAGCTTCGATGAACGGCTCAACAATAGCGGATGTCAGGGACGAACAACTCACAAGTCCAGGCAGTACCGTGGGCACCGCCGCCTATATGTCCCCCGAGCAGGCGCGTGGAGAAGAACTCGATGCCCGTACGGATTTGTTTTCCTTCGGCGCTGTCATGTACGAGATGTGCACCGGCCAAGTAGCATTTGGCGGCAGCACGTCCGCCGTTATCTTCGAAGCTATCCTCAATCGCGTGCCAACGCCGCCTCCGCAACTCAATCCCGGCCTGCCTCCCGATCTTAACCGGATCATTGGGCGGGCGCTGGAGAAGGACCGCGAGTTGCGCTATCAGACGGCTTCTGAAATACGCGCCGAATTAAGGCGTTTGAAACGCGATTTGGACTCACACCGGAGCGCCGCGGCGCAGGGTGCGGTATCGGCGACGCAGGCGCCCGCAGCTCCGGCGGCAGCGGCAGCCAGAAAAGGATACTCCATCCGATGGACGGGATTGATCGCCTGCGCCGTCCTCATTCTGGGCGCAGCTGCAGGCTGGTTTGTCCGCGCCGGATGGATGCCGGCGTCACAGCCCTTGTACCATCAGCTCACCTTTCGCCGAGGTACCATTCGGTCGGCGCATTTTACGCCCAACGGGCAGTCGGTCGTTTACGGGGCTTCCTGGGAGGGATCTCCGACCGATCTGTTCATTACCAGTCCCGAAAGTCCGCAATCGCGGTCCCTCAATCTCGGAGGTGCCGCGCTTTTGGCAATCTCCTCTTCCGGAGAAATTGCGGTATCGATGGATAGCCGCCCCTCCGGAGTTTATGCCCAGGTGGGCACGCTGGCCAGAGTGCCACTCAACGGTGGATCTCCACGCCCTGTGCTGGAAAATGTGCAGTGGGCGGATTGGTCGCCAGATGGAAATAACCTGGCGATCGTACGGGATGTTGGGGGTCGAAACCGGCTTGAGTTTCCCATCGGGAAAGTGCTGTACGAAACCTCAGGCTGGATCAGCCATCCGCGAGTCTCAAGAAGGGGTGACCTGGTGGCGTTCCTGGACCATCCTCTCCCCGGCGATGACGGAGGTTCTCTCCGCGTCGTGGACCTGAGAGGAAGCGTCAAGACTTTGGCTACGGGGCTGCAAACCATACAGGGACTGGCCTGGTCTGCTGACGGCCGGGAAGTATGGTTCACCGCTGACCGCCTCGGCCTTAAGCGCGCAGTCTACGGTGCCACGCTGGGCGGGCGTGACCGGCTCATCGCACGTGTTCCCGACACTCTGTCGCTACAGGATATTTGGGAGGATGGGCGCGTACTCCTTTCCCGGGACACCTGGCGGCGGGAACTAATCGGCCTCGCCTCGGGTGAAAGCAAGGAACGTGATCTGTCGTGGTTCGACTACTCGTACCCATCGGACGTCTCGCCCGACGGCAAGGTGTTGCTCTTCACCGAAGCGGGTGAAGGCGGAGGTCCAAACTACTCTGTTTATCAGCGAAAGATCGGTGAGACTTCGGCCGTCCGCCTGGGGGATGGCCTTGCCATCAGCGTTTCACCAGATGGCAAGTGGGTGATTGCCAGTCCGCCTTCCACTCCCGCCCAACTTGATCTTCTTCCAACCGGGCCCGGCGAAGCCAAGCCTCTCACTCACGACTCCATCAATCACAGCCGGGCAAGGTGGCTTCCAGATGGCCGGCGCTTCCTTTTCTCCGGCAAGGAACCAGGTCACGCGGCGCGTATTTACCTCCAGGATTCCTCCGACGGAAAGCCGGTGCCCATCTCACCCGAAGGAATCGACCCTCTCGTTCTGGTCCTTTCTCCGGACGGTCGGCAGGTGGTTGGCGTCGGGCCAGATGAGAAGGCATATTTCTATCCGGTTGCAGGGGGAGAACCTAAGGCCGTTCCAGGCATTGAGGTCGGAGAGCAACCTATTCAATGGAGTGACGACGCAAAGACGATCTATTTTTACAAGCCGGGAGATCTGCCAGCCAAAGTCTATCGCCTGGATTTGTCGACGGGCCGCAAGACTCTGTGGAAGGAGCTTATGCCTTCTGATTCAGCGGGCGTAAGCCGCATTGGTCCCATCCTGATCACGCCCGACGGCAAGTCCTGCTTGTATGGCTATCACCGGATTCTGTCCGACCTCTACCTCGTGGAAGGACTAAAGTAAAGAAGGCCTTCTTAGCTTCCAAGAACCCGCGGTCTTGCGGGAATCAGTACGGTGTAACGACCGCATCTTCCGGATAGCCCGGCATCCCGAACTCCGGAACGTCGAGGCCCTCTTCTTCCACCTCTGGAGCTACGCGCATGCTTTTGGCTCTGTTGACGCACCAGAACACCGCGTAGGTTGCACCGAAGGCCCAGGCGGCATACAAAGTTGCCCCCATAAGTTGGCAAAGGAACTGCCGTGTGTCGCCGTGGAGCAAACCCGTCACGCCCTGGCCTGCTCGTCCCAGATAGGACGCTGCTCCGACGCCGTTCCATCCAGCGCCGTAGGCCCCGTCGGCAAAGATGCCGACGCTCACGGCTCCGAGCCAGCCGCAGTAGCCGTGCACTGAAATCGCGCCACATGGATCGTCGATCTTGAGAACACGGTCGTTGAACAGGACGCCGGCACAAACCAGGCATCCCGCCAGTATTCCGATCACGACTGCTGAAGTTGGCGACACGAAGGCGCAGGGGGCGGTGATCGCGACCAATCCCGCCAGCATTCCGTTACAGGCCATGGTTATGTCGGGCTTGCCAAACCAGAGGTACCACACGAGCATCGCTGCCGCGGAGCCCGCGACGGCGGCCAGATTGGTGTTGACCGCAACCACCGAGATGCGGAGGTCGGTCGCTCCGAGAGTGGAACCAGGGTTGAATCCCATCCAGCCAAAAAGCAGGAGGAACGTGCCCGTCACGACATAGACGATGTTGTGAGCGGGGAAGACCCGAATCTTTCCGCCGGGGCCATATTTCCCCAGCCGCGGACCCAAGATGATGGCAAGAGCCATGGCGCAAAAACCACCAACGGCGTGCACCACGGTTGAGCCGGCAAAGTCGACATAGCCGTGGCCGAGATTCAACGTCGAACCGACTTGCGACAACCACCCTCCGCCCCATGTCCAACAGCCGGAGATCGGGTAGAGTATTGCGCCGATGAAGAGTTCACAAAGCAAGAACGCCCAAAAGGTGATGCGCTCGCACACGGCGCCGACAATAATGTAGCCGGCAGTCTCCATGAATACGACTTCGAATAGCGTCAGGCAGTTGCTGGCACTGTCATAAGCGGGACCGACAAGAAAAAACCCCTTGCCGCCGACGAATCCCCACTGACCGCTTCCAACTAGAAAGTGGTTGAGCGTGGGGATGCCGCCCAGGTTTGTGGGTGCGGCATTGATGGCAACGGCGCCAAACTGGAAGGCATATCCGACCGCGTAATAAGCCAGGAACGCGAACACGTAGGCCGCGAAATTCAGCATCATCAGGTGGGCGGCATTTTTCTTTCGCACCAGCCCGCAGGTGAGCAAGGCAAAACCGGCCTGCATGAACAGCACGAGGTAGCCGGTATTCAAGGTCCAGGCGAAGTTGGTTGCCACCCGGACGTGACCCACACTATCAGCGAGCTTGACGGCGAGAGGCTCTTTCGCCGACTGCGCCTGGTAGTCGTCGAACGCCTTTTTGTTGGCAGCATAGTCCGGAGCCGTTTTGTCGGTGGGCTCGGGAACCACGAAGGGATTGCCGGCGGCGTCCACGGCAGTTGTTTTGTCCCCGGTGGCTATGCCCGATGGATCGGGTTTGGGACCATCGTCGGCGAAGCAGGGGGCGGCAAGCGCCGCGAACAATCCGACGGATAAAAGAATGGCGGCAACGCCCGATACTGTCGCCGATAATGTCGTTGACAATAACGACAGGCGCAGAGAGTGCCTGCCCGCTCGTTTTCTCATGTTTGATAGCTCCTGTTTCTAAAGGGTGGGCAATTCTCTGGCGGTGCTACATGTGCTGGAGCGGCGCCAGCAAATGCCGATACGACCGCACCTGTAAGTATTTCGAGGCGAGGGCTGACCCGGGAAAGTGACCCGACCCCGACGAGCGCCAACGCGTTCAATCGACAGTCCTCTCCCTATTCCGCAGACAATAAGGGCAGGCCTGCACTGAGTCCAATTCATATTTCTTATGGCGTCCATCAGATGCTCCAATAGCGCCTGGAGATAACTAGAGCAGAACGTGGGGACCGGCGAGTTCTCGGAACGAACCTAATCGAGCGCCGCGATCCCTCAACCCGAGCACGGCGGAAGACGGATGCTGGTTAAGGGGACGGAACTACTGCCTTGATCTCGATCGAAGAGCCACTCTGTTCTCCGCCTTCAGTAACTGCCTTAACGACGTAGAAATAGGTTTTTCGGGGCTCGACGGTGGTATCAAGACACTGGGTTCCCCGCACCAGTGATTCGCTAATCCTGTTGCCCTCGGCATACGTGTGCGATGCGGGGCTCCGATACACATAGTAGCCCTTGATTACGTCCCGTGGTGAATCGGACGCGGGAAGCGCCGCATTCCACGACAGACTCACAGAGTGTGGATGCAGGTTCATTTGCGAAGGCGACTGGCCGGCGGTCGCTCCCGAGGAGGCACCGCTGCACAGTGGTATATCGCCGGGCTGCGGCGTCTTGGCTGCTCCCCTGCTCGGAGTGGGCGTAGTCTTGTTCCCGGCCTGGCCCAGACTGCTTATGGCCAGCAACACAACTACGCCAAGAACTACAGTTGAGATCTTGACCGGTATCGACAAGTTTCTTACTCGCATACGTGTACCTTCTTCCAGGCCGTGCGCAACGGACGATCATTTCCCGGCCTCCGGCAACCCCCAGGCCAAAGCCGCTTAGCGATCTCGGCAGGCATCCTCGTCCTTCACTGTGCAGTTTAGCAACCCGTATTCTTCACTCGCTTCGACCAGAAGAAACACTCTTGTGCGCAACCGCTTGCACACTGGGAGTAACTTCAGTAACTCCCTCTGCACACAAAGTAATCATTTTAAAGGCCTTAGTGGCACCTAGGGGCCATTCTACCCCGGCCCGGCATTTGCGATAGTACAAGTACAAGTGGCCACTACTGGCCCTCACTAAAGTCATGCGGACGAATTGGGTTGGCGCGATTCTTAAGCACCGGGCGGCAATTCTGCTGGCATTTCTGGGCTTGTGCCGGCCCATGCTGTCTCAGGAAGTCTCTCTCGCGCTGCTTCGCCCTGAGGCTGTACAACCCAGCGCGCTGGAGCCGGTGCCGATGGTGAAGGCGTTCCAGCCGGCGGCGACGCTTCCCGAGGCGCCCAGCCATCGTCGATTTTGGGACCGTGAGAATACCGTTCTGTTTCGCGACAAGTGCCGCCTTCAGCGCTGCGGACTTCGTCATCACCCGCGACAACCTGCGCAGTGGTGGACAGGAACTGAATCCCGTAACCCGAACGCTCAGCGGAACTACGGCGGGACTCGCCGTAAACTTCGCTGGCGAAACCGCCGGCGTGATCGCGGTCAGCTACTTCTTTCACAAGACAGGTCATCACAAACTGGAAAGAGCCGTCTCCATGCTGAACATCGGTGCCTCGGCGGCAGCCGTGACGTTTGACCTGGCCCATCGATAGGCCAGATTTCCCTTTCTCTTCCTAGATCTCCTTTCCTGGATTTCGTTCAAAGAGACACACTCGCGCCTGCATTGGGCATTGTTGCCGAGGGCATTCGCTCCCTTACCCTAACACCATCGGCTACCTTCAAGAAACCCTTGGTTTCAAAGCTTCGGAGCGTCCACGCAAAATCGCGGTAGCATAGAACAATGGGATATAGGACTCACCTAAAATGGGGAATTGGGGATTTAGCATGAAGGACTGCCGCCAGTTTTATATCGATGGGAAATGGGTCAGTCCGACCGAACCCCACGACTTCGACGTTATCAACCCAGCTACTGAGGAACCCATCGCGACGATCTCGCTTGGAAGTGCGGGCGACGTCGACAAGGCCGTAGCCGCAGCTAAACGGGCTTTCGAGTCGTACTCGGAGAGCACGGTCGAAGAGCGCCTGGCATTGCTCGGGCGAATCATTGAGGTCTATAAAGCCAAATCTGAAGAAATGGCTCAGACCATTTCGCAGGAAATGGGAGCTCCAATCGCACTGTCGCGAGCGGCACAAGCTCCCGCCGGGCTGGGACATTTGCTCGAGATCGTGAAGGTGTTGGGACAGTTCAAGTTCGAAGATCTCAAGGGTTCGACGCTCATGCGAAAGGAACCGATCGGGGTATGCGGACTCATCACTCCCTGGAACTGGCCGATGAACCAGATCGTCGCCAAAGTCGCACCCGCTCTTGCCGCGGGATGCACGGTGGTGCTTAAACCGAGCGAAATGGCGCCGCTTTCTGCTTATCTGTTCGCCCAGATCCTCCATGAAGCGGGCCTTCCGCGCGGTGTTTTCAATCTGGTGAATGGCGATGGGCCCAGGGTAGGTGCGGCGATTTCCTCGCATCCGGACGTTGCTATGGTTTCCTTCACCGGGTCCACGCGGGCGGGTGTGGCGGTTGCCCTGGCCGCAGCTGCCACCGTCAAGCGGGTCACGCAGGAACTCGGTGGCAAGTCGGCCCACATCATCTTGGAGGATGCCGATCTCGAGGGTGCAGTCAAGGAGGGCGTGCAATCGTGCTTTCGCAATACCGGTCAGTCCTGCAACGCGCCCACCCGAATGTTGGTACCGCGCTCAAAGACGGCGCAAGCGGTTGCGGCGGCGCGGCAGGCTGCGGAGGCTACCAAAGCTGGGGATCCGTTCGCGGGAGACACTAATATCGGCCCGCTCGCGAGTAAAGCCCAGTTCGAAAAAGTTCAGCGCCTGATCAATCAAGGCATCACGGAAGGGGCGAGCCTAATTGCTGGAGGTCCCGGGCGTCCCGACGGGATGAACAAAGGCTACTTCGTGAAGCCGACGGTGTTCGCCGATGTTGCCAGCGAGATGGCCATCGCCCGCGAAGAGATCTTCGGGCCCGTTCTTTGCATCATTCCCTATGAAGGCGAGGATGACGCGGTGCGAATTGCCAACGACACGCTCTACGGTCTGTCAGGTTTTGTGACATCGGGGGACATCGAACATGCCCGGCGCGTTGCGAAGCGAATTCGCTCAGGCAACGTACACATCAACAATGCCAGGGTCGACTTCGCCGGTTGCTTTGGAGGCTACAAGCAATCGGGCAACGGGCGGGAATGGGGCGAGGCCGGCTTGGAAGAATTTCTTGAGTTGAAAGCAATCTTTGGCTACGCAAGCCGCCCGAAATAAGGTTGCGGGACCGCCTGAGTTATTGACTGAATTCGGGTGGCGTAGCGTACGATTAATAGAGCGGGGGAGCAGAAGATGGCACTCGGAACTGGCTGGTCCAAGACTTGGACCTATTTCGAGGGAGACTGGCACGAGGGCAACGTGCCGATCATGGGTCCGCGCACCCATGCCGCGTGGCTTTGCTCCCTGGTGTTCGATGGTGCCCGCGCATTTGAAGGGGTCACGCCCGATCTTGAACTCCATTGTGCACGCGTGAGTGATTCCGCAAAGAAACTCTTCCTCAAGCCGACGGTCTCGACCGAAGAATGGGTAAAGCTGGCGCGGGAAGGGATAACCCGGTTTGATAAGGATGCCGCCCTCTACATTCGACCGATGTACTGGGCGGAGAAAGAAGGACCATCGGTTCAAGCCCACGATCCTGAATCGACCCGATGGTGTCTCTCGATTTATGAGGCGCCGATGCGAGTGCCGAAAGGCTTCTCGATCACGTTGTCTCCCTATCGCCGCCCAAGCTTCGAAACCATGCCAGTGGATGCCAAGGCCGGATGTCTCTATCCCAACAACTCTCGCGCAATCTTCGACGCGAACGCCCGGGGTTTCGACAATGCAATTGTCTGCGACATGCTAGGCAACGTCGCCGAGCTTGCCACCTCCAATGTTTTCATGGCGAAGGACGGCGTGGTTTTCACGCCGATCCCGAATGGAACCTTCCTGGCCGGGATCACTCGGCAAAGGGTAATCGGCCTGTTGCGCGGGGCCGGAGTGAAGGTGGTTGAGAAAACTCTCGCCTATCAGGACTTCGAAACGGCAGATGAGATTTTCGCCACGGGAAACTACTCCAAGGTAGTTCCGGCGACCCGGATCGGCGCGCGTTCACTGCAATTCGGACCGCTTTACACCCAGGCCCGGGAGCTCTATTGGCGGTTCGCGCACTCATGATCAGCCTCACCAACTCCGCGAACGTTGAGGTTTTGACGCCGATTTGGCAGCGTGTGCTGCAGCGCTCCTCAATCAGCGTGGAGGATGATTTTTTTGATCTGGGGGGCAATGCTGCGCTGGCCGCCGGATTATTTGCTGAGATTGCCCAGGCGTGTGGCCGGGAGTTGCGGCCGATAACGATCTGTCAGGCACCCACGATCAGAGGCCTGGCTGCACTGTTGGAGAGGCCCCTGGCAGCTTCGGTCTCGCCGCTCGCATTGTTGAAGCCTGGAGTTGAAAAGCCTCCAATCTTCATCACGCATGGCATTGGTGGCAGCGTAATCGATTTCGTTCCGCTCGCCAGGCGCATCCAGGCAAAACAGCCCATCTATGGACTGCAAGCCAGAGGTACCGATGGTAGCGGCGAACCGTTGGAGCGCGTCGAAGATATGGCCCAATACTATCTTGACGCGATCAGGCCCTTGCAACGTAACGGTCCCTACTTTCTCATTGGTTACTCGCTCGGTGGTCAGGTTATGCTTGCGATGGCCCAACACTTGTCTGCCAGTGGGAACAGGGTCTCGCTGCTGGCTATGATCGACTCGTACCCGCCTCCTCATCATCTGTCGCGCGGCCAACGGGGCCGGTTGTTCGCGCGACGGGCGGGAGTTCGGTTGTCCGCTTTGCGGAAGTTGTCGATGCGTGAGGCGATCTCAAGCCTTATTAAGCCGGCAGGCGGCAGAGCTCAATCGCCGATTACTACGCCTTCTGCTCCCGATATCCGTCGATCGCTTGAGAGCGAGAATCTGGCGTGGGCTCGCTACCGGCCACAGTCTTACGGAGGCAAAATAGAGTTCATTCGAGCGGAGACGGTTACGTATTTCCCCGCTAACCCGGCAGCCATTTGGGGCACGCTGGCGAGCCAGTTCAATTGCGAAACCGTACCCGGCGATCACGTAGGAATGGTTACGACCCATGTCGACAGCCTCGCTGCTGCGCTTTCCCGCCGCCTGAAAGAAGCGTTGCGCCAGGAACATGTGCTCTTCGGTATGGATGATCCCCGGCCGCAGATGCAGCGCGGAGCGTAGATGGATCTGATCGACCTCAATCGATTAGGTGCCACGTGAACCGCGGGAATGACGGTACGACGGTTGAGGTGTTGACGCAGATTTGGCAGCGCGTACTGCAACGGTCACCCATCAACTCCGGGGATAGTTTTTTTGATCTTGGCGGCACGGATCCGTTAGCCGACAGCCTATTTGCCGAGATCGCGCAGGTGTGCGGCCGGGAACTGCCAAGCGCAACGATCCGCTACGCTCCGACGATCGCCGCGCTAGCTGACTTGTTAGGGCAACCCATCCTCCCGCGGTTCTCACCTTTCGTCCAATTGAAAACTGGCAGCGAAAAACCGCCGATTTTCATTGCACCTGGCTTGGGGGGGCGGGTGAACTTCTTTCAGCTCGCAAAGCACATTCGCACCGGGCATCCGATCTATGGTATTCAGTCCAAGGGCGCTGACGGGATGGAGGAACCGCTTGACCGGGTTGAGGATATGGCCAAATTCTATCTTGATGCGCTCAAGGAGCTACAACCCTATGGCCCTTACATCCTGATTGGCTACTCATTCGGTGGTCTATTGGCTCTGGAAATGGCGCAGCGCTTGTCCGACGAACAAGGAGATGTCGCGCTGCTGGTACTGATCGACACTTACCCGCATCCACGCTTCTTCCCACCGGACCAGCGCCTGCAACTGATCGTAAAGCGCATGAGAAGCCGCATTTCTCTCATGAAGCAGCTGCCCATCTCGAGCGCGTTGTCACACTTCGTTCGTGCGCTTGAACGTCGGTTGCAGTTCGCTGGAGCCCATCCCCGAACATTGTCTTCAGAAACTTCTCGCCTATCGTTCGCCCAGACACTCTTTCGCGTCGAGATAAGTGATTTCGTCGCGTTGGCACACTATCGCCCCCGGTTTTATCGAGGCACGATAAGATTCGTGACGCCGGAGACCGACCCTTATTTCCCGAGTGATCCGAGCGCGGTTTGGAAAGGGCTGGCAGCTGAACTTGAGGTCGAGATCGTGCCGGGCGATCACATTGGAATGGTCACCGCCCATTTCGAGAGTCTGGCCGCAGTGCTTACTCGCTATGTGGAAGAAGCAGTCGACACAAAATGAGCCAATCGATGAACGGCGCAGATAGTTTGGTTCGCACGCTGGTTGCAGGAGGGGTTGACACTTGCTTCACCAACCCAGGCACTTCGGAAATCAACATCGTCGCGGCGCTGGACGGTGTCCCGGAAATGCGCTGCGTGCTTGGTCTCTTCGAAGGTGTGGTCTCGGGTGCTGCGGACGGCTATGCACGCATGGCAGAAAAACCTGCTTGCACGCTGCTTCACCTCGGTCCCGGTCTCGCCAATAGTCTGGCGAATCTGCACAATGCCAGCCGGGCGCAGGTACCGATCGTCAACCTGGTTGGCCAGCATGCGACTTATCATCTGCGCCACGACACACCGTTGACTGCAGATATCGAAGCGATCGCGCGGCCGTATTCTAAATGGCTGCGGACATCTCACACGGCACACGAAGTGGGTCGCGATGTGGCCGAGGCGATCAGTGCAGCGCGCACTGCCCCGGGCCGGATTGCTACGCTGATCATCCCTGCCGATGTTGCCTGGTCTAACGTTATTCGGAGCGAGGGCAGCGCCGTCGCGGAAACTCCGGCTCCCCCGCAGCCGCCCATACCCGCCGTCGAAAATATTGAGGGCGCCGAGGCTATGCTCAGGTCGGGATTAAGGACCGCTCTGCTGATCGCCGGAAACGGGCTCTACGGCAGGGGACTCGCAGTCGCTGGACGCATTGCAGCGGCCACCAGCGCCAGGCTGCTGGCTCCCTATCCCATTACGCGTCTGGAGCGTGGAATTGGCGTCGCCCCAGTCGAGCGGATGCAGTACGTCCTTGAGCAGGCGGTCGAACAGCTAAGAGAGTTTCGTCAGCTGATCCTGGTGGGAGCGCCGCCTCCGGTCTCCTATTTCGCGTCTCCAGGCAAGAACGCAGTACTCACGTCGGCAGCATGCGAGATCCACACGCTGGCGAGTCCTGGAGAGGATTATGTCGGCGCACTCGAAGCGCTGGCTGCGGCCTTGGGGGTGCACGAAATGCAGTTGCCGGCGGAAAAGAACGTTGAGCGGCCGGCGGCGCCGAGCGGCGAGATCACCCTGCCTGGCCTTGCCGCCGTCGTGGGCGCACTTCTGCCTGAAAATGCCATCGTGGTGGATGAATCCATGACCTCAGGCCGAGGCATGATGGCAGCCACAAGAGGCGCTCCGCTGCATGACTGGTTGGGGAATACGGGCGGCTCGATAGGAATTGCTTTGCCGCTGGCGGTAGGCGCGGCCGTGGCATCCCCGGGCCGCCGAGTATTGTGCCTGACCGCCGACGGCAGCGGCATGTACACACTACAGGCGCTGTGGACCATGGCGCGCGAAGGCCTGAAGGTCACTACGGTGGTTTTTGCCAATCGCGACTATGCGGTCCTTAAGCGCGAGTTTTCTTATCTGGGTGTGGGCAACCCGGGGCGCCGAGCGTTGGACATGTTCGAGATCGGACGTCCCAATCTCGACTGGGTGCAGTTGGCGAAGGGAATGGGAGTGCCCGGTGTCCGGGTCAGTTCGCTGGATGGATTTGCGAAGGAACTGCGGAAGGGTTTTGAGAGCGAAGGTCCGATGTTGATCGAGGTTCCCCTGTGAGGTCGACGACTTTTACTTTTCAGCACGCCCTCGGTCCCCGGCTTTCACAACATCACGGGAAGACTCTTCAGGCCCCTGAATCCGAATGTAGAAGCCCACTCCGGTCGCGGACCAGTGAGCTTCATCTCCGGGAAGCGCTGCACCATATTCAGGAGAGCAATTTGTCCCTCAAGCCGCGCTAGTTGGGCTCCGATGCAAAAATGCGGACCAGCGCTGAACGCCAGGTGTTCGTTGTTCAGCCTTTTCAGGTTTAACTGATTCGGATCTTTGAATTTCTTGGGATCCCGGTTCGCTGCACCGAGCATGCATAGGATCGACCATTTCTTCGGTATGCGCTGGCCGCAAACCTCAATATCTTCCTTGAGCACGCGAGCCGTGAATTGTACGGGGCTCTCAAAACGCAGAATCTCCTCCACAGCCGTGCGGATCATCTCCGGTTTCTCTCGTAGCTCCGCGGTCTCCTGGGGGTGTTGCAGGAGCGTGTACATTCCATTGCCGATCAGGTTTCGAGTCGTTTCGTGCCCTGCGAAGAGCAGCGCGATGCACTGCGCGTACAGCTCTTCTTCGGTCAGCACTTCTCCTTCTTCCTCGATGTCGATTAGAAGGCTAATCAGATCGTTCCCTTTATTGCGTCTCCGTTCCGCCACCGTCTTTCGGAAGAAATCGGTTAACTCAATTAGGGCATCTTGCGCCGCGCGCGCCTGTTCCACGGTGCGATCCGGACTGCCTCGAAACACCGCGATGGCACGCGACCAATTGACAAATGTGTCACGCAGTTCCTGCGGTATTCCGAGCATTTCCAAAATGATGCGCACCGGCATAGGGTTGGCGAACTGGCTCATCAGTTCGACTTCGGACCCATGCCGTAGTGGCTTTAGCATTTGATCAACGATGGCCTCGACTTGAGGACGCAATCCTTCAATCGCCGCAGGCGAGAACCCTCTGTTGAGGAGTTTGCGCAACCGGGTGTGCTCGGGCGCGTCCATAAAAATCAGCCACAAGCTCAGCATGCGCGCGAGTTCGCTGAACTCGGATTGGCGGCTGAGCGGCAGAGGCAATAACATCTGCTGGGCCCGCTTTGCTGATAGCCGGGGGTCCTTAGCGATCGAGGAACATTCGGCGTGGCTGAAAATCGACCATACCGCCCATTTGCTGCCGACATCCACGTAGTGCAACGGACCTTCCTCGTGCAAGCGGGCGTATGTAGGATACGGGTCCTGCAGAACTTCATCGCTGAAAACGACTTTTTTACCCGGAGCGATAGCCTTCGACAAATCTTCACCTATTTGCAAAATCAGAAATTTCAGGCGCGCAGAGACCTTTGGCTTTCTGATGTTGAGCTTAACACGGCTGGATTTAGCAAAAAAACGATTTGAAGTCCGGCAGGCTCTAAAAGCAGCATGGGCAGAATCTTTGGCAGTAGTGACAATCGGAATGGATTCCGGACGCACCGCTTTCTTTCAAGCGGGCGCGGAAAGCAGCCTCTTCAGGAACTGACCGGTAGACGCTGCCAGATCAATTCGACGGTTTGGAGTTTTCCGTTCAGTCGCGTCGGCGGAGTAACCAATACGATTCGATCACCCTCGAATTTGACGCTGCGGACCAAGTTTTTATCAACATAGTTCTGAATCGATGAGATTTCGACGTGATGGATTACCTTGTCACCGCTCAGCTTGTATCGTCCGGCATAGGCGAGAAATGTCTTAAACGCCTCAGCCTGTTGCTCCTGTGTCCCACCGCCGAAAGAGAGGGACTCTCGTCCGTCGTAGCTGATCATGGCGGTAACTCGGCCCTCCGCGGTATAGGTGAGAAAACCCACCGGGCTGGGACCATAAGGAGTTTCGCTTCGCTCCCCGGCCGATGTTGTGCTCGAAGCGGACACCAGTTTCCACGTGCCCACAAGTTTGTCGTCGGTGCACCCGCGCACACCATCTGGCAAGCCGATAACATCAGCCATCGCTACAATGTCCTCATCCTGATTTTTTTCGATTCTACGTCCCCGAAGGCACCCCGCACCGTGTTCCACGAACAAATGATACCGGACTTCTGACTCACACTCCTGATTTGCACTGAGAAGGAAGAGAGAAACATACTTGACACTCCCCTGCCTGCTCCCCGAAGGTATTTGAGCATACGTTTTACGGAAGCATCACGTAAAGCCCACACTCTGTAGTGCTATCTCAAGAGACCTGAATTGGGTAGGAAAACCATGACAAAGGAATTGGAAGGCAAAGTAGGGCTAGTAACAGGCGGGACGTCGGGCATTGGCCGGGCTACCGCCCTGCTCTTCGCGAAGGCGGGAGCCAAAGTGGTAGTCGCAGGCCGGCGCGAACCGGAAGGCAACGAGACCGTTGAACTGGTCCGCGCGGCGGGCGGCGACGGCCTGTTTGTAAGAGCCGACGTGTCGAAAGCCTCCGAAGTTGAAGCGCTTGTCCAGAAGACAGTGGAGAAATTTGGCCGCCTGGACATCGCCTTCAATAACGCCGGGATCGAGGGAGTTTGGGTACCGATCATCAGACAATCCGAAGAAGACTGGGATCGGACCATCAACATTAATCTCAAGGGCGTCTGGCTCTGCCTGAAGTACGAAATTCGTCAAATGCTCAAGCATGGCGGGGGCGGAGCGATTGTAAACATGGCTTCCGTTACGGGCCTCGTCGGTTCCGCCGGGGCGGCAGCATATAGTGCGAGTAAACACGGAGTGATCGGCCTGACGAAGTCTGCTGCTCTGGAAACCGCCAAAAGTGGAATTCGGATCAACGCAGTGTGCCCCGCCGTGATCGAAACGCCGATGGGTGATCGGCTCTTTGGCGCTCCGGCGGTTCACAAATATGTTCTCAGTTGCCATCCCGTCGGCCGTTTTGGAAGACCGGCAGAGATCGCCGAAGCTGTGCTATGGATGTGCTCGGAGCGCGCCTCTTTCATGACGGGCCAGTCGCTGGTTCTCGACGGCGGCTTCCTGGCGGGGCCCAATTCTCCTGGTTAGCTCAGGCAACGGCGGGAACCAGGAAGAGAGAGCTGAAATCGGACTCGTTAGGGCGCTCTGGCGACAAAGGTCTGATACTCCTATTGTCGTTTTCCCTTCAGTTCACAATTGCGGTCAGGCCCGTTGGAGCCGAGGGAGCAGCTACGCCCGAAATCATGTAAATCTTGGGCTGATAATTATGGCCGTTTGCGCCAAAGGTGTCTGAGAATTGGCCGCTTCCGTTCAATGTGAAGGTATTGCCCACGCCTGAGTGCGTAGGGTCGTATTGGGCGTTCGAGTCGTACACAATCGTCGCTGTCTTCCCAGCATAACCCGACAGCGTGAAGGTCATCGTAGCCGATCCGTTTCGATCCGAATCGGCGAACAAATAAAGGTTGCCGTTGTAACTCCGGACCATTGCAGAGCCCGGCACAGTCGAGGTACCGGTGGACATGGTCAGGATGCCGTTAGAGCACGAGGTCGTGTAATTCGTATAAACCAGGCCTGTGTTCATGCTGCAGATGCCGGAAATGCTCGAATTCAACTCCGGGGCATAAGAAAGAATCGTGGTGTCGATGTAAGTAAGGTTGGTGGCAATTGCAGCCGCAACCGCTGCCTCCCCGCTGACGCTGTTGCCGAGGCAGAAATCGTATGCTGTCTGTCCCGTCGTAATGCTGGTGTCATCGCAGAAATATTCGATCCCCGCCGCCCCGTTGATGATGCTCATCCAGACCTCGGCATTCACCTGTTCGGCGGTGGCCCGATACTCGTGGTTGTCGGAACTGCAGAGATTGGTGCTTTTGTTGCAGCTGCTGCCGTTCTGGGACGAATACCCCAGCTCGTTCGTGCCCGTATCGACATAAGCCCATATCGGCTGGCCGGCGCGCCCGTTGGCGATAAACTGGTTGACCGAGTAGCCCTGGATCCACATGCTGTCCTGGGCCTGACCGGAGACGATCGGAATCGAGCTGCCGCTGTTCCAGGGGCTAGTTAACGGATAGACATCAAACGAACCAACGCTTACCGCTTTCAGCGCCGCAGCGTTTCCGGCGCAAATGCCATGACTGAATACCCAATCGGTATCATTCCAAAGCAGTGGCCGGGTGGAATCATATCCCGCGACCGGAGTCACAATACTCGGAACGTCGGAAACCGTTGTGCAGCTTTTCTGTGGCTCGTCACCGAGGTTGTAACCTATCAGGTACTTGGACGCACCATCGCCGGCCGCCATGGCCTGAAGAGACGCCACCGACGAAGCCGATGTATTTCCGGTTGTATCCGCAAGAAGAATCCCATAAAGGCCCTGATTGGCCAAAGCCTTAAACATGCCGCCAGTATCGACGCCGTAGCTCGTCGGATAATTAGCTCCGCCTCCGTTGTCTATCTCCAGCAGTATGTTCATTTTGGTCGCGGCCATCGCCGCGGCGTCCGTAGCATAGGGCGACCCGGCACCCAGCACTCGAGTAGGCGGCTGATCCCACATCACGATCGGGAAAAAGTTGGGGCTTTGTGGAAAGTTCGACCACGATGAATAGAGATTCGTCTGTGCCATGCACATAGAAGCAGGAAGCAGTAGACACGCAACAGCTATAAGTAAATGTCTCATCCTAATTCCTCTTACATCGACCATGTCGGATCGCAGCCAGGCATGATGGGAATGTCGCAGTGTTCATCGTCCCACATCAAGAACAGCGAAGAAAAGACACATTAGTACACTGCAGACCACCGTCGGAGCATATAGACCTGTGTCGAAAGTACATTGGCCTGCGGAGAGATAGTATCAGACACACTTCGCCTCTGAATCCTGAATACGCAGGGTGAATGGGAGCACCGGGCAGGCGGGTGACTTAGTAGGGTGGGTTCGCGAAGGCGCTGCGGAAAGGATTTGAGCGCGAAGCTCCAAACCGGGTCGAGTGCCTCCGAAGACTGGAAGCTCGAGGTTTCAACCGGGCTAGAACCTTTAGGTTAATGGGCTCGAGTCAAGCGAGGCTCGAGATCACTCAAAACCCAGGCACTATTCAGCATCAAGATGCGGGGAGGAATGCAGAGTCTAATGCGAAAACAATCGCAACAACCGCGGGCGGAGCAATGACAGAGAATCGCGCCAGAGCGCCAATGCCCGCCCCAGAGGCCGCATGAACAGGCGCAAGCTCATGATAAGAAACGGCACTGGATCGTCGCCGCTCCACCACGCCAACTCCCTGCTTTTGCGCGGGAGATGCTTACCCGCGTCTGGTTTCGCAGTTCTCCGGAACATCCGCCGAAGAAACCCCAGAACATAGAACGACTCAACGATAAACAACCGGCCCTCGATCGGGGCCGCGTTCTCAAAGCGCCGCCCGGACAGGTCCAGATGTTGTGCCCGAACCACGTCAATCCCAGCACTGTCCTCGAACATACGAAAGTTCATGCCGACACGCGGGTTGCAGTCCAGAATCTTGAACTGTCCATCCCGATCATCCTTTCGCCAATCCATGTCGATAATCCCGGAATAGGCGACGGCCTTCAGGAGCTTCTCGCTGGCGCAACGCAACGCTTCATTATCGACGGACACGCCCAGCGCGGTTGATCCCGCATCGGTCGGATAGGCCCGCAATTTTCTTCCCGTAAAGGTCAGGCTTATACTCTTCTCTGAATTGTAGTATCCGTGGCAGATCCAATCATCTCCGGGAATATACTCCTGAATAATCAGGCGCTGGCCTGCTTCATAGTTGTAATCTTCATAAAACTTGAACAGCTGCCCAGGTGTTTGTAGGACGATCGTGCTGAACCTGTCTTTCAGGGGGAGCCACTGCTCGGCCGCCTTCACCACCACCGGAAATTTCGCGCCCTCGGTGAATGCCCTGAGATCATCAATTGAATGAGGAATGACACTCCGTGCGCTGGGTATTCCGATCTCAGCACACAAAGTATGGAGGCAGGCCTTGTTCGCCAATTGATGCGGAAGCTGTGGCTGGACGCGTGGCATGATAAACCATGGAGCCAGACTGGCGGCATTCTCAGCAACAAATACCGCGGATAAGTCATCCATCGGAATGATGATCGCGGGACGAGCGATGGATTCACCGATTGACGACATGGCCCTCACAAATGATTCGGGATCAGTCGGGCAACTATCCCAGACGAAGGCCTTCGTAAGATACCGCGTCATCGCCAGAGGCGTATAGGCGTCCTCAACGACCGCATAAACAGGCACACCAAGCCTGCCAAGCGTTCGCGCCACCGCCAAAGCCCCATGGTGGATGACGCCTCGGCTCATTTTCAGGATGAGGACTGGGTACTTCGAGTCCAGACTAGGCAACATCCTGTTCCCGACTTGATCTGTCATCGGCATCAATCTTCCACACACCTTTGTGGCTGGGCAAACGGAGCTGCGGGCGGGCGTTGATCTCTCGCGATATGCGACGATATGCGACGGGCTGTGAAGCCTGTTCCGGCGAGAAACCGCATGAGGGGACCGAAGGAATTTGCGCTGGCAAGACCGGTGAAATACATGCCAGGAACAGAGGATTCGAAGTTGGACGATAGCTTTGGCATCTGCTCTTCATGGCTGATCTGAGACTTCAGGCTCTCGTCCAGGAAAGGAAGTTTTTGGATATTAAAGCGATATCCGGTTGAAGCGATCACGTGGTCGGCGAGCAACACCTTGGGCTGCCCATTCTGATCGGTGAGCTGCAACGAGACGCGCCCGTTCCGCGCTTCAGCGCCACGCAAATGATGACCCGCGAGAATAGGCATGTGACCATTGATCCGCTCTTTCAGCCACCAGCTTCCGGAGGGACCGAGTGCTGTCTTCACTCGCGATAGTCGAACCTGCCGCGGCAGGTGGCGAAACAGATCGGGCGCATTGTCATAAAACCAAAACCCAAGCCCCTCGCCGAGCTGCGTTCTTGGGCGTCGCACCCGCTGAAAGAATGAGCGGTGGGTCGTCGAAGGAATCCCGTTCCAGGCTAGCGCCGGCGCACGCACCACCACGGTGACAGTAGCTCCTTCTTCTCGCAGCAAGGCGGCTGTCTCCAGCGCCGACTGCCCGCCACCGATCACTACCACGTCTTTGCCCTTGAACTTACTCAGGTCGTAGTGGTCTGCGGAGTGCGAACACAGTTCAGCCGGCAACCCGCCCAGTTGCTCAGGAATACGTTCCATCTGGTCCAAGCCGGTGGCGACAACGACCAGGGCTGATCGTAACGTCTCCCCGGTGTTCAGACGTACCTCAAAACCGCCGTCTGTCTTGCGGACCGCGCTAACCAGAACATCTTCGACCTGAGGGACGATTTTTTGCTGAAAGCAGAGCGCATATCGGGCAAAGGTCTCACGCGACAGCGGAACGCCATATTCACCGTAGGGAAGGCCGTGCTCGCGGCAAAATTGGGCAAGCCCGTGGCGCCCTTCCGGATCAGGCAGGCCAGAGGCGCATCCTTCCGATTTCAAAAGCATGCCTTTCGGCATTTGCGCGAGCCAGCGCCGCATCGGCGACCCGAAAATGCGGAAATCCACGCCGACATGGCGCAGATGTGCCGCGACCGCGAGACCATAGGATCCCGCCCCAATGATGCACACTCTTGTCTGAGACACGGAATTCAAGATAAAGTTCCTCTCATTCTGAGCTGTCGCCCCAAGCGAAAGCCCTTGGTGTTTCTAAAGATCAACTCTAAACATCAACTCTGTGAAGTTACGAAAGATTTCTGGATGGACGCAAGCTCAGCACAATTGGCTGGTTTCCGCGATTCTCGCAAGCTCGCCCTTCACAATTTTTCCGGTCGCAGTGGTCGGCATTGCAGAGACGATCAGGATTTGGGAGGGCCGCTTGTACGGAGCAAGATGTCGTGCTCCGTACTCCGACAAGTCGATAGACGTTACGGCTGTCTCGGGTAACAGCTGAACGAAAGCTAAAACCTCCTCATCTCCGTCAACGGATCGACCAATCACCGCTGACTGGAGAACCGCAGGATGAGCATTCAACACTGCCTCCACCTCGGCCGGGTAGACGTTGAAGCCATGGTGAACGATCAACTCCTTCGTACGCCCGACGATGAAGAGATTTCCCTGTTCGAGGCGCGCCAGGTCGCGGGTATTGAACCAACCCTCGGCATCGATTGCAGCCGCAGTCTCGTCCGGCGCGCGATAGTAGCCCTTCATAACATTGGGACCACGCACCCGCAGCTCGCCCACTTCGCCGGCTGGCACGGCCTGGCCATCGCCTCCCACGAGCTTTATCTCAACTCCGGGAAACACCGCGCCAATTGAGGTATCGGCACGAAGCGCTTCGGGCCGCGTCAGAGCAATTGTGGGAGAGCATTCCGTAACTCCATAGCCGTTACCGAGTGCCATCCCGAAGAGACTTTCGATGCCCGACTTGGTAGCAGGGTCCAGAGGAGCGCCGGAAGAAGAAATGATCCGCAGTGCAGGAAACCTTAGCGACGAAAGCTTCCGCAGTTTTGCGTACTTGAGCCATTGGTTGAAAATGGCGGGCGTCCCGAACAACAAAGTCGACTGATCTTTTTCCAGTGTCACCCGCGCACTCATGGGATCAAAGCGCGGCGCCAGATAAAGCGATGCGCCGGCCAGCAGCGAACCCAGCAACACAACAGAAAGACCGACGGCATGCGTCATCGGCAAGACGCCGTATATGCGGTCGTCCGCCGTCACGTTGCGGACTTTCACGGATCCGGCAGCCATAAACAGAAGGTTGCGGTGCGTCAGCATAACCCCCTTCGGAAGGCCGGTGGTGCCAGAAGTGTAGATCAGAGCTGCGACGCGTTCCGCACTGTCCGGATTGAGCGGCTCGGGTTCTGCCCCCGCGTTTAGCGCGCCGATGCCGATTGAACCCAATCCGTCGCGCTCTTCGAATGCTGCCCCATCCCGTGTCGCGTGCTCCGCGGCCCAGGTCGACTCAGCCGTGGTGTAGAAGACGCGCCGAGCGCCGCTGTGTTGCCGGATCTCGTCGATTTCGCGCGCCGAGAGACGCGCATTCACAAGCACCGGCCAGGCGTCGAGTCCAGCCGTAGCCAGTAGGAGAGCCACCAATGGCCGGCAGTTCTCGCCAACGATCATCGCCCGATCGCCCGGACGCACGCCCAACTCGTGAAGCCACTTCTTGGCGACGGAGATTGCCGCAGCTAACTGACCGTACGTCCAACTGCCCGTCGTCTCAATGAGAGCCGGATGATCGGGAGAACGTTCTGCCCACGGCGTCACAACATCGCCAATGTTCTTGGGCACTTCTCCTACTGGCGAGCGATCAGATCTGTAATGTTCGTCCATGAAGTTTGCCCGGACTCGGGCTATACGTTTCGGCAAGGGGAAGTCCGCCGTGCGGCGGAACCTTGCTGCCTCTGCACAACTAGACGCGGGCGCCAAGTTTCCTTGAGACATATGCAACCAGGTTGTTAACGGTATCAAGGTTGCCGGGCACTACCTCGTCATCCTCCACGGTAATTGCAAAGTGTTCTTGAAGGTAAGCGACCAGCTCAAGAGTCCCAGCGGAGTCGATCAGATCCCCGAGCAACAAACCGTCGTCGCGCAGTTTCTCGTCGCGTCCAGAAAGGAAGTGTTCAATCAAAAAGTTTCGAATTTCACGCTCAATATCCGCTGTCTGCATTGATCGCATTGCCTCCACCCTTTAATTTAGCCGGTGAATCAGGTCCGGCGAATCAGAATACCTTGATTGTTGTTTGCTGTGGAAGATCACAAACAGAGGTATCTCTGTATGCTTTAGTTTGCGCTCCAGAAGTGCAAGACAAACGAACGCTGGGATAAGAAGGCCGAATCAGGGTCGTATCACCATCATAGGGGCCGGCATACCATACCGCGCCGTCTGAGAGCGTCCTTTGCAGGGCCGGATCAGCAGCTTTGTAGAGAAAAGGACATGCCGGATACGCTCTGGTGTATGGGCCCCACTGAGAGCACACACTTCGAATGCTGGGCGGAAGACCCACCAACTCCAGAACGTGACTGCCGATGCCTCTGGCATGATCGTGAGCGGCGATACAAAGCGCCTTCACGATCTCTGGGTCATCATTCCTGGCTAGCAAATCTGCGACGATCGATGTTCGCAACCCTGTCTCCTGATCTGTGTCAGTACGGATAACCGCATACCCCACAAGGTCCCGATTCTTATAGCAGCAAAGCACTCGAGCCAACCCTCTGTCGCCCGGTATTCCAAAGTGCCAGCGCAGGGCAACTGCACTACGCTCGGCAAGCAGTCGTGGCTTTTCGTTCAGCTTTTGCAGCCACAGAGCTTGGAAATCATCCCCGATTTCGTCGATGCTGATCTCGTTCACCAGAGAAGGCGATAAAGACTGCCTCGGCCATCGTCTCCCAAGCGTTTTGCTAGTGCCTATTGCAAGCGAAGCGAGGACGCTGCCAATCGTGGAGATTTCGTGCCCGAGCTGCAGTTTTTTCATCAGAGCCTGGGAGAAAGCATACGGTTGCAAAACCCAGAACAGAACCTTGCCGTAATCCGGCTGAGGGAGATATGAGGACTTAAAGGCCAGCGCCATCCTGCCGACGGCTTCAATCGCGGATGTAGTCAGGTATAGATCAACAGATTTCTGGCGAAAGAAAGCCGCGGTCAAAGTCAGGCCGACCCCTCGATACGGCGGATCAACCACTAACCCATGCGCCGCCACAGCTGTCAGCTTTCTGTCGCCATAGCGATAAGACAGCGAGATGTTTCCCAAATAGCCGACTACTGCTTCATCCGCTTCCAAGACCCACCCGATGGGGCGCTCGGTCGCACGCGTCCACCACGGCGGGGTTGCGCAGCCACAACCGCTCCCAGTTTTCGATCGAGTCTGCGTTTAGCCCCCAGCGTTGCTTCAGCTCAGACACTGCTTCGAAATCGGAAAATGCCGCTTCCCTGAGCCGAACCGGTGCTACATAGCGAGAGGAATCAACCGGCAAGCTAGTCGCTTTAGTAGCGAGAGCCTGGCGGCGCGACCTTATCATCCCCAAAATCGCGCGGGCGAATCGTTGTTCGATTGATTCCATCTGACTAAAGACCTGGTCGTCCAGCCCGAAACCCAAAGGCTTCCCACTCCGTGCCAGGGAAGCGCTCTTCATTTACTATCTACTACGCCAACTCTTCGAGTGTGAAGGTTGACTGCACTGGTTCCACGCGAGCTGCGACTGGAGCCAGTTTAGCCTTTCTCGCTGCGACATATTGCAGCCAATTCCGGTACACACACGCCGCTGTTGAGTGCCATCCGTTCTGCAAACCGCCGATGACCACCTCTTCTGGAAAGGACGTCATGATTCCTTCCCGTCGATCCGCCATCGCGCTCTTCTGAAATTCACGTAGCAGTCGAGACGCCGGCGCGTCGAAATATCCCTTAGGCATCGTGGGATACGATTCCCGCTCGCGATTGAGAAAGCGCTTGACGTCTCGACGATATTCCTTGAATAGCGTGTGCGCGCCATACTCCGGATGTCCCTGGAAGTGTACAAACAGGCTCTTCTTCTTCTGTTTCACAAAAGCGTCCACGCCGGCATCGGCCGATCGTGTGAGGACAGCATATCCGGCAGAGGTCAGTTCACTCTCTCTCACTTCATTCCACCTGGAGTGCGGGAAACGCACGCACTCAGGGGTTTGGTCCATCAACGCGTGATCGGATACTTTCCCGGATTCAAAAACACCGAATTGCTTGTCGGGCAACCGATGGCGGCTTATGCCGTCGCTATAAGACACGCTGGCATGTGCTGCCAGACAAGACAGGATGGCGGAAGACGTATTGCGTTCTGCCCAATCGAACACATCGGTCAGAACTCCCCAATAAGGTTCATCGCGCAGATTCGGCTGATGAGGTTCGGTGCCGGTGATGACGACGCCGTCAAACTCGTTTTGCCAGAGATCCTCAAAGTTGTTGTAAAACCGGTTCAGATGATGCAAGCCGCGCTCTGTTCGCGGAACTCCAGGCAGCGAGTAAAGCTTTACATATACCGGAATGTTACCCGACGCGATGTCGAGCAGGGTGAAGAACTGTAATTCGGTGTCCTCCAGAGCGGCGTCCGGCATGTTGTTAATGAACGCAAGGTTCAAGCACGCGTCCCGGGAAGGGCTACTGGAATCGACCAGGCGGAAGTTTCCCTCCGCAGCACAACGAGTTGGCACTGGCCCGTCAACAATCAACGGCATAAGACCCTCCTTCGACCGGCGATGCTTGCATGAACCATGGACGTTGTTATTGCCTTGCGCTTTCTAGTGCCTGTCCCAGATCTTCGAGAATGTCGTCAATGTGCTCGATGCCCACGCTAAGGCGAATCATTTCCGGAGTAACTCCGACTTTCGTCTGTTCCTCAGGCGTCAGCTGACGGTGCGTAGTCGACGCCGGGTGACACGACAGCGATTTGGCATCGCCCATATTCACCATGCGCTTGAACAGGCGAAAAGCGTTGAAGCACCTCCGCCCACCTTCGTAGCCGCCTTTCACTCCAAAAGTCAGCAGCGAGCAGAAATTGGAACCCAGGTATCGATGAGCCATCGGATAGAGCGGATTGTCGGGAAACCCGGCATAGTTCACCCAGTCAACCATGGGATGCGAACGCAGGAATTCCGCGACCTTGCGCGCGTTCGCCACATGCCGCTCCAGGCGAAGAGCCAGCGTCTGTATTCCCTGCAAGAACAGAAAGCCGTTAAACGGAGAAAGAGTGGCGCCAGTATTTCGTTGACATACCGTCCGGCACCGCGCGACAAACGCCGCATCTCCGTAATGATCGACATAGACAACGCCGTGATAGGCGACTTCCGGCACATTCAACATGTAGAATTTTTCCGGATATTGCCGCCATGGGAACTTCCCGCCATCCACAATCATGCCGCCGATACTGGTGCCCCCTCCGCCGACAAACTTCGTCATGGAGTGCACCACTACATCGGCGCCATACTCGATAGGCCGCAGCAGAATCGGGGTAGCCACGGTGTTATCGACAACCAGCGGCACACCGTGTTTATGCGCCACCCGCGCTAATCCTTCGATGTCCGCAACATTCCCGGCAGGATTGCCCACACTTTCGCAGTAAACGGCCCGGGTATTCTCGTCGATCAATTTCTCCACATCCTCGGGGCGATCACTCGCTGCGAATCGTGACTTGATCCCCCGTTTCGGAAAAATATGCGCCAGTAACGTGTAAGTGGCGCCATACAACTGTGGGGTAGAAACGATGTTATTCCCCATCTCTGCAATGTTAATGAGCGCATACTCGATCGCGGCCATTCCAGAGCTGACGCTGAGCCCGTCAACTCCGCCTTCGAGCGCTGCCATGCGCTTTTCCAGCACCGTGTTCGTAGGATTGCCGATCCGGGTGTAGATATTCCCTTGGACTTCCAGATTAAAGAGGGCTGCACCGTGTTCCGCGCTATCAAACTCGAATGCAACGGTCTGATAGATCGGCACAGCGACAGCCTTGGTCGTGGGGTCTCCGTCGTAGCCCGCGTGAATCGCGATCGTCTCTCGTTTCATAATCTAATGACTGGTTCTTAATGAGGGATGCTTGAGTCCTATTTCGCGCTAGCCGCAAAGTGAGCCGAAACAGCCCTCTCTGTGTCCTGCGACAAGGATTGCTGCAACGTATGAGCAAGCCGACGAGCGGCAAATCCTGCGCCGAATGCAAAACGCATGACCGGCCCGAAGCTGTTCGCAGCGGCTATCCCCGCAAAATATAGTCCGGGCACCGACGACTCAAAGTTCGAAGCCAGCACCGGCGCTCCATTCATTACCCGCACCTGGGACCGCAGACCCTGACTAAGGAACGGCAGCCGTGCGAGGTCTACTTTGTAACCGGTCGCCGCGATCACGTGATCGGTCATCACTTCCTTGGTAGTTCCATCCAAAGACCGCAACTGGAGTCGCACCTTACCTTCGTGAATGTCGGCCTGCTCAGGCGAATACCCAAGCAGCAAGGGGACTTTGCCGATCACCATGTCTCTGACGAAATAACCTCCGGAAGGGCCCAGCGCTCGCTGCACCGCCTTCAGTCGAACGCTTTCCGGCAAGTAATGAAATGCCCAGGGCGCATCTGCGAAGAATCGTGATGACAGCCCGGGTCCCAGCCCTGACGCAGGGTTGCGCAGTCGTTGCCACAGAGACCTGGCTTTCCCTGTCGGCTTACTATGAAAAGCTAACTGTGTTCGTCGGGTGATCAATTGGACGTCAACTCCCGCTTCGTGCAGCAAACCAGCCAGGTCGAGTGCCGACGCGCCCCCTCCGATCACTGCTACGCTGCGGCCTTTGAACGGCTCCAACTCGCGGTGCCTGGCGCTGTGTGAAAGATACTGGGCGGGCAGATGGGAAAGGCTCGCGGGCACATGCTCAAAGTGCGTGATCCCAACGGCAAGTACGACCCGTCGTGCCGTGAACGTTTCGCCGTCTTCCAGTCGGACCCTAAATCCTTCCTCGGAACGCTCGAGGCGGTCCACCAGCCTTTCTTCCAGCTCTGGCAGCAGGCGGTCTCGAAAAGCCAGTCCGTATGCGCAGAAGGTTTCCAAACTAACGGGAATGCCGCTATCCGCGTACCGAATGCCTCTCTCCGCACAAAACTGCTTTAGAGTGAAGCCGTCTTCAGAGTCGTAGATGTTGGACGCGAAGCCATCCGACTTAAGCATCATGCCTTTCGGCATATGCGCTAGCCAGCTGTCCATGGGTCGTCCGAAAATGCGGAATGGAATCCCGCGCTTCCGGAGATGAGCACCGATTGAGAGTCCGTACGGACCAGCACCAATAATCGCAGTATTTAGCATCACCTTTATCCTTGTTTAGACTTTGCGCTTCTAAATGACTTCCTATCGTTCGCTTTGTAAGTTCAGCCGTTGTCGCAGCACGATGTTCGCGAATTGAAGATTGCCGATCAGGTACCGTTTCCACAGACGCCCAGGCTCACGTACAAGGCGATAGATCCACTCAATGCCCAACTGCTGTAGCCACCTCGGCGCCCGCGCTACCGCACCACTGACCATCTCAAAACTGCCTCCCACGCCCATGGCTACCGGAACGCCTAAATTGCGCGCGTGTTCGTACATCCAATACTCCTGCTTAGGTGCGCCAAGGGCCACAAAAAGCAGATGGGGACGACCAGCCTTTATACGCGCTTCGATTTCGTCCCTTTGACGCGGGTCATTTTCGAAGCCAAGCGGCGGACAGTACGTTCCGGAGACAATGAGTCCAGGATTTCGCGCTAGCAGCTTGGCTGCTGCCGTCTCGGCAGAGCCTGGGCGGCCGCCGAGCAGGAAGACGCGCAAACCTTCGTGCGCGGCCCGACGGCACAGGGCCTCAAACATGTCCACGCCGGCAATACGGTCGGGGATCTTCTGGCCTAGAACACGCGCGGCGAGGAGCAGCGAGACGCCGTCTGGCAACACGAAAGCTGCCGCCGAATAAATCTTTCGCAGGTATTCATCTTTAGCGAGCAAGACCACGTGCTGCGCATTTGGAGTGACCACATAGTTGGTTTCTCCGTTGCGGGCGGTGCGCACAATGCTATCCACCATTTCATCGAAAAAACACGAATGCACAAGGGCGTCGCCGATTTGGACCCTGGGGACGGAATGGGCTAAGGTGCAGAAACTCGCTTGGCTATTGCAAACCATAATGGGATGAGCGCTGATTCGAAGGGGGTAATGAATCTTGGACGAACAATCGGATTCTTGGTCGTTAAGTCTGTGAGTGTGGCTTCTTCAGCTAGCGGGGATTCGACGTTAGGGGTTTCCTAAAAATCACTTCCATACTCGGTCCCGCTCCGGCCCAGGATGCTACCTGAGCAAACGGCGCGATAGACACCACGCGTATTCCCTTTCGAATAGCTCTCCGCGCCAGAGTTCGCGGTCTGGGTTTCGCCTCGGGGGTCGGCGAAAAACCCATCTTCTCAATCATGCTGGAATAGACATACGCGGCGCTAGTCTCGATATACGAAACTCTGGGCGTCACAACCGAAACCTCTTCGAAACCTACGACGGCCATCAATTGCCGGAGCGAGCGCGGCGAAAAATGGAACAAGTGTCTCGGCAGCTCAAGGCCATACCAATAGCTGCCAAACAACCGCGCTTCCCAGGAGTCGATATTTGGCAACACCGCATGGAAGATGCCACCGGGTTTGAGCCATTCCAACACCTTCGCCAGGAACTTTCCGGGATCATAAACGTGCTCAAGAAGATCGAAAGCGGTAACCACGTCAAAGAACCCTGCTGAAAACGGGGCTTTGACGGCATCTCCTACGAAGACTTCCGCTCCCGTTTTCGCCCTAGCTCTAGCCGCAGTTGCTTCTTCCATCTCGATTCCGTAGAGCTTCCAGGAACCATTGGTCATCGTACTCAAGAATCCGCCTGAACTGCACCCCACATCGAGGATTGTTCCACCCTGCTTGTGACGGCAAATTGCATTACGCTGTCTTTGCCAGCGGCGATCCGCAAATTGTTCTCCTGCGGCAGTAATGGCCCTGTGATAGTCCTCGTCGTAATGGATGCCCATTTCCTCGGGCCGCGGAGGATTATCCAGCCACACGCAGGAACAAGAACTGCAGCGGCGAAGCGTGTACACATCCTGTCGCCAATGAAATCGATCTGGTGCTGTCAATAGAAGCCCGGAGCCCTGAATCCCTCCGCACAACGGGCAGGCCAGCTCCTTTTGAGTTTCTCGGAGATCATTCAACTCGTCGATGGTCCGATCTGCTATCACTGCTGCTTGCACGCTGCCTCCGCTCTGACCCAGCTGCCTGTTTGCTGGTCGTAGGTCCGGATTAAGGTCGCCGGGTTGCCGGCAATCACGCTAAAAGGGGGGAAACTTTTGGTTACGACCGAGTTTGCTCCCACGACACTGTTTCTTCCGATCGTCAGTTCGCCGTGATTACACACGATCACGGCGCCATGACCCAGCCAGCAGTTTCGTTCGATAAAGATTCTTCCCCCGCGGGTCACACCTTGTCGGCGGATCGGCTTCTCAACGTCAGAATACTCGTGGTTATGATCCATGATCAAAACTGAGGGCGCCAATAACACATCCGCTTCCAGGATAATCCGGTTTCTAGCGGATATACTTGAACGTCTTCCAATCTCGCATCCACTTCCCAAAACTATCTTCGCTCCGGAACTCTCTGAGCCAGGAGCTACATTCAGCCACACATCTCGGGCAAGAGTCACGTTATCTCCCACACTTATTTCTGAGGCCATCGATCTCCGGATATCACAGGAGTAGGGAATCGACACTCCCTCACCGAAGGCGGCAAAAGGATACGTCGTCTTCAACCACAATGTATGGACCTTGGAGGCCAATCTCGGGAGGCTGCGAAGAAGGAAGTCTTCTGAAATGGCCGGACGTCCGTTTTGTATCCGGCTTTCACCCTTTGCCAGTTCCGTTGATCCGATCTTCTGTAAGTATCGCTCGTTCATCACTTCACGTTGTCCGTTCTGGCGCCTCAGTAGCGCTGCGACGAGACTCTTTGCGGCAGCTACGCGCTTCCAACCTCTGCGCAATTGGTTGGATTACTGCGACGTGCCCATAGCACGCGGAACAGAGTTTGTCCTTCAGTTACGGTCATAAACTTACTGACAAGGAACGCCGGCCACAAGGCCGCGCCACATGCGATAAATATGAATCCGCTTCGAACCGTGGCAGACATCCGGGGTCCAGCAGAGGGGAGTGGAATCTGCGTTACGAGAAATCCAACGACTACGACTCCGATTGTCGCAGCGGCCACTCGCAGCGCATCCGAAAACAACACTGCAGGTCGAAATACGTGGAAGGTCCGGGCCACGGCGTAAATCATAAATAGCATCCCGATAAACTCCGCAACCGCCAGTGCCCCCAGTAACCCGTAAAATCCCAGTTGGCGCGTAAACACCGTGGCGCAGAGCAATGTGATGATTACGAAAACCTGGCGCAGGTTATCCAGCAACGCGTTTCCTGAGATTCGATAAAGTACCAAGCCAAGAATGGATATTCCCCGAAACACGGCCGCGATTGAAACCAATACCAATGCTGTACGGAACTCCGGAGCATTTTGCCCAGTCCAGGCAAATATGATCGTCGTTCCAAAAGCAGCGAGGAGAGCCATAGGAACGACAGCGAAGGCCAGAGAAACTTTAAAGGACTTGTGCAGGAGATCGCGCATGCTCTCGTTTGAGCCAGTCGCGTAAACCATTGAGCCGCCTGACAGAATTGAGAGCAGAAACGCATCCTGGAGCATAGCCGCCGGGCTTATCAGCCTGACACTCAATGCGTACATGCCTGTGTAGTCGGCCCCGAACACGCGCAAGATCGCAATCGGCAGAATTGAGACATATGAAATCTGCAAGACGCTGACTAACTGATAGCTGCCTGCAAACCTAAACAACTCACCCAGGACTTTGCTAGTTACGTTCTTCGCCTTCAGACGAATCTGCGGAACGACTTTGAGGGAAGCAAGATAGCAACAGGCAACAAATCCGAGTTCCGAGACCCCCATTACGGACGCCATTGCAAGCAATCCATGGCCAAAATGCAGCAAGGCCACAATCGCGACCGCCTCGGCGACAGTAAAGCCGGTAGTGAATCGTCTTGCAATGTCGATCCGGTGTCCGCCCATTAGGATCGCTTCAAAGACGGCACCCACGTTTGACATCACCATGATCAACGCCAACACTGAGATTGCGGCGCTGGTCTGTTTCATGAATGGGGCAGGGACTCCGGCGAGGCGGGCGATTCCTCCTGAGAACAAGAAGATCGGTATCAGCCCGGCTACGGAGAGCACTAACATGACTGCGCAACCAGTGCTCAAAAGCTTGTTGGCTTTGTTGTAGTCTCCCGAGCCAGTCGCCTCCGCGACATATTTTTGGAATGCAGACTTGACGCCCACCGCCCCAAACCGCATGTAAGCAGCTGTCGTCATGATGATCGCCCAGATGCCGTAGCCGCCCAGACCTAGATGCGCTATCACGATTGGAATGGTCGCGAGGCGAGTGGCGACTTGGGTAAAGCCCGAGATAATGCCGAAGATCGTGTTTCTCCCGACACTGGCCGCCAACTGATGGCCAGACGTCGGCAAGGCTGTCTGGTCAGGCGGGCTTTCTATGATTTCACAAGTCGTCATAATGAATTAAGAGTGCAGGGGGAGGGAGGGCCAACTAATATTCACGCTCAAGCCGTCTTAGATCGTTGTTTGGTAACGATCCATTTATCTGCTCCGACAAGGGTCAAAACCCTGGATCTCTGCTGCTCCCGCAAGAACGCCTTAAACTCCTCGGGCACGGCGCGGTCCTCCCGCACGAGATAAGGCCACGCGAATCCCGCAAGTCGAATCATGCTGGCAATTACGTAGGGCTTTTCGCGGAATCTCCGAAGGCATTTAATCACCTCGAACATGGGGTCGCTGCCAAAGGAGTAATCCATCTTGCCCAGGCGAAATGCGTTCTTGAGCGGGTGGTTCCCCGCTCCGGTGCGCCGGCGGTGGAAGATTTTCAGGTCTGGAATGGCCTTGACCCGCCAGCCCTTCATTCGGGCGCAGGTCTGCGCGTACCAGTCTTCGCCTCCGTACTTCAGAACAGCATAGCCGCCGAGTGCTTCATAGCACTCGCGGCGAACCAGCTGCGCCGCATGACCCACGTCGCTTGCGCTGTTGGACCAGTGGCTGCTGAAGCCATGCCCATCGTCTTCATACACAAAACCGCCCGCCAGGCCCAGGCGCGGATCTTGCTGAAATTGATTGAGCAGTTGCTCGAAGTAAAACGGCTCAATGGACAGATCGGCGTCGATATTGCCGATAAAGTCGTACGCTGCGCCCTCCAGCAGGCTTGCTCCTTTATGCAGTGCAATGACCTTTGAGTGAAATGAGTGAAAACTGTGGCCAGCGATTTTGCTTACACGCAGGAACCGAATGAAGTCGTACCGATTCGCATAGCTCTGGACGATCTCGTCGGTCCGATCAGCAGAATTGTCACTGACGATCACCCATCGTTCCGGTCGCATTGTCTGCGAAAGGACACTCTGAATGGTTTCCTCAATGTGAGCCTCTTCGTTGTACGCCGCGGTCATCAAGACATAGGCACACTTCGGCTTTTCCCGTCTTTCTTCTGCTGTCGAAGCTTCCACTGGAAATCCCATAAACTAGAGTGTAAGGAGAGAGTGAGGTGATTGAAGCCGCAGTGAATCGATTGCAGCTGGCTCGTCCTCAGGATGAGCCGGTTGATGTGTGTCTTCGGAAGTCCATCTGTCCGCCTCCGAACGAGCGCGGGGTGGCACAGCGGCAGAGACCCTCTTGGGGATCGTCAACGCCGTGGCCGAAATCGCCGCGAGCAGGCCATACCAAACTACCTGGGTTTGATCAACATAAGAAATGCCCAAGAATGCAACGGCATTTGCAAAAAGCGCCGCCCCCAACGCCCACAAACAAGCTCTGCTGCTTCTTGTTTTCGACAAGCTTTCTGGCCCTCCCCAGGTACTTAAAGCCGAACACGATGGTCGCCAGAAACAAAATAAACGGAAGGAGCCCGGAGGTATCGCAAATACTGACGTACTGATTGGCCGTGTCCCACATGTCCCAGCCCCAGTCCGCAGTCGACTTTACCCCCACAAACCACCAGTCTCCGAAATGGCGAATGCATTGATCAACCAGCATGAAGCGGTGATAGGACGACGATCCTCCCGAGACATCGATACGGGCGATCAGGTGCCAAACCGGCGCCTTCATCACCAGATGCAGGGCAACAATGGTGAAGGCAATCCCCCAACGGAGGGGGCGCATCCATCCGCGCACCGGCCATAGGCACAGAGCAAGCACACCCGCCGCGTAGGCCAGGACCGGGGTGCTGGAGTTCGAAGTCACTGTGATCACCGTAGCTGAGACGATTCCGACCAGGGCGATGATCCGATTCTTCCTGCCCTCTCTCCACAACAGCACGAACAAGGGGATCAGTATCGCGCCGAAGGTCCCCGCCAGGATGGGGTGCGCGAAACAGCCCGTGGCGCGAAAACGGTCGGCGCGCTGCATGAGGGTGTCGTAGAACGAAGCCTGCGCTCCTCCCAGAATGGCGTACGGGTTATGCCCAGTCGCCATTTCCCAGGTCATGACAATCGCGATTACGGCCGCGACATAGGCCAGTGTCCGCACGAGGGACACGACATCTTCCTTGTCGCGGATCAGAAATCGCAGCAGGAAGTAGACACTGAAGATGGTATAGATATTTCCAAGCTGAAAGATCACCGCGCCCCATTGTTGAAACAGCAGGATTGCGGCCAGGGCGGTGAATATTGCAAACAACACGACCGTGACGTCGATCTTGTTTATCCCGCCGCTGAAGACTTGATTCTTCGAATAGAACTTTTCCTTCACCAGCCGGGCAATACCGAAAAGCGTCAGAATGCGCAGCATCGGAAAATGCATCCCGAAGATCACAACAACCTGATCCATGGGAATAAGGATTGCGGCAGCAACAAACGGAGCGATGGTCTTGCCGCGCGGCCGGACCAGAATAAGCACTCCCGCAATAATCACCACCAGGAAGACGAGTGGATTGAAGACACTCTCAGCCACTCCTCCGCCGAATCTTAGATGTAGGGGTTCCACAGCTAGAACTCTGCTCCAACTTGAAACGCTGAATTCGACTCGGTCGCGGGAAGTCCTCTGCTCACAATGCGGCACCTGACAAGACCGCCGGACTGCTTGCGCGTGTTCCCACTCCGGCTTCGGCCAATGCTTCCTGGACCGTCAGAATCCGGCTACCACTACGTGCCGCGAGAGATACTGCAAACTTGAGGAGGGCCGGGGTACAGCCATACTGGGAAGGATTGGAGCGCACGTCGTGGGTGAAAAAGATCAGCCAACTTTTTTGTCGCACGTTCTGCAAAATCATATCTTCGATCTGCCGGGAGATGTCGATATCACCGTAGAGAGGGTTTGCCCGCAGCAGATTCAAGTCGATGGCCGGCCCGTTGAAGCCCGGTATGACGCTTCTGGAACTCGTAAGACCCGGTCCTAAGGCCTTTTTGACGCGAAGCGTAACATCGCCATACGGATAAGCAAAATTAGGGGAGTTGTGACCCACGAGGTGCTCGACCGCTTTCATTCCCTCGTGAACGTCTTGCTGGAAGGAGGCGAGGGAGACCGAGCGGCAGGAACTGTGAAGAAACGTGTGGCTGGCCAGTTCGTGACCCTTTTCCAGCAGAGAATGAAGATCATTCTCCACAAACAGTTCGCCGAGTTCGCTCGAAGCGTTCATGAGCCCGGCTGCGACGTAGTAGGTGCCCCGGGCTCCGGCCTCTTCCAGGATGGCTCCGCCAACCGAATATGCTGTGCGCGGAAAATCGTCGAAGCTGAAGGATACGATCGGTCCGTGGTCACCCAACGGCAGAGTGCGGCGATAAAACGCGCACAATATGCTGCGGCGAATGAAGCCAAGCTGGGATCGCAAGCTCATAATTTATTGCTGAACCAGAATCAAACAGCCGCGGAGCTGTTTCGGCCTCCGAGATCAACGCCCATCTCCAGAGGGTTACGGTGCGGTTGACTTACCCATTGCAGACAGACCAGGCTCCTCCGCAGGTTGGCCAGGTTTTCGGTTCGCCGGGAGGGCGAGAACGGATAGCTCACCGCAGAGCCCAGAAGCCGAACCAGATGGTAGGCGCCTGAACTTGCCAGGAATGCCATTTGTGACAACCGTCCGTGATGCTTTTTCCAGTATTGCCAATTGGCGCAAGATATTTCCAAATAGAAACGAAGAGGTGCATTCGATGAACTGGCTCCGCAGTAGTGAATCGCCTCGGCGTCGGCTACGAAAACGACTTTCTCTCCCGCCTGGTGAAAGCGATAGCACCAGTCAATGTCCTCTCCGTACATGAAGAACTGGGGGTCCAGCAGGCCCACTCGGTCCAGCGCACTCCGCCGAACGATGAGGAACCAACCGTTGAGTACCTCGACCGGCGTGGTCGTTTTGTGATCAAAGTCAGACATCAACAGTCCACCGAACAACCGCGAGTTCTTGAAGGCGATGTCGAGGCCAAACGCGCGGCAGAATTGGTTCCAGACCGTAGGGAAGCGCATCGTAGAACGCCTGACTTCTTCACCATCTGGCGCCAGCATCTTTGGCCCCACCATGCCAACCTCGGGATTCTCCGAAAGAAACCTGAGCATGGGCGAAAAGCAGTCGCTCGTGAACTTGACGTCCGAATTCACGAGGCAGACATACTCACCCGAACTTTGTGCGATCCCAATGTTATTGGCCTTGGCGAATCCCAAATTCTCGGAGTTACGAATCAGCTTGAATTCCGGGAACATTTCCGCAGTCAACTCCGGAGTTCCATCGGTGGAGGCGTTGTCTACGATGATCACTTCATCGCAAACATCCCGGCCATACTCTCGCAACGACTCGAGGCACTCCAGCACGTACTTCTTGGCATTCCAAACCACAATGACCACGGAGACACCTGATCGCTCAGGCTGCAACCTGGAGGGCAACGTTTGTAAGCTGGACTCTGTATTCATACCTAGCATAAAGGCGACTTACCCATTTCGAGTTTCAATGAAAACGAGGCTTTGGGGGAGGGCCAAGGGCTGCACGAATCGGAGCTAGAATGCGTCATTGCCGAACAAAGCTCTAGGCGTTTGCCACAAAATCCGTATATCCAACCATAAGGACCAAGTGCGTGCGTATTGCAGATCCAGACGCACCATATCGTCAAAGCGTATGCGACTGCGTCCCTTCACCTGCCACAGACCGGTGATTCCGGGTCTGACTTCCAGAACGCGACGACGATGCCAAATGTCATAGACTTCGCACTCGTACGCGATGGGCGGTCTCGGGCCAACGAGTGACATATCGCCTGTCAGGACGTTGATAAATTGAGGAAGCTCATCGAGACTCGTCCGGCGGAGGATCCGTCCAATCCTCGTGATCCGGGGGTCGTTTGTCATTTTATAAACTAACTTGCTCCCGCCCTCCGCTTTGCCATCGTGTTCCCCTTTGATGACTCGTTTAATGAATTCCTGATGGATTTTGCGGTCATTGTTTGCATACATCGATCGGAATTTAAGGAAGGTGAACGGTTTGCCAAATTGGCCGAGGCGTTCTTGCTTGAAGAAAACCGGGCCCTTGGAACTGAGCTTGACCAGCAAAGCGACCAGTAGAAACACCGGAGACAAAATCAAAAGCGCAGCCGCGCTTCCGGCGACGTCCATCAATCTCTTGACGGTGCGCGCAAAGCTCTGTGCTTCATCAGGATGCAGAAGATCGGGATACAGAGTCGGATTGCCTTGGGCAGTGTCCTGATTCCAATCCTCCGGAAAAACATGCAGGGAAATGCTGATCTGGCTAAAGTTCTGCAGCGTCAGGTTGTTGCGCAGCGTCTCGCTGACCCGACTCATCACGGTGCTCAGAATCGATCCCCGCTCGTCGAGGCTGATTTCCGTAAACATGACCCCCACGACGGAGTGTGTCTTATACCAGCCGGTGACGTCAGTCTCGCGGGTAGCCAGCGATAGAGCAGAGAGAACCTGACCCAGCACCCTTCCGTTGGTATCGGAAGGCAGGCAGTTCCCCGCATCCAGAAGAAGCAGCAGGAACGGTTGGCGTGAGCGTTCTGTCCGCTTCCTCTCCACGGCGATCATTCGGCGAAAAGATTGTTCATCCAGGACGCTGCACTCGCGGTTCGTCACGGGCCGAACCGGCGGAGGAGCGCTAGTGGGACTTGAACGGCGTAAATGCACGGCTTTTTCCCCTAGTTCTGCTCTACTCTGTTCTGCGGAGGGAACCAACACATCGCTTTCTAGCTGGGACATGAGTTTGTGGAGACTTGGGGGAGGAACCGTCGAAAAATCTGACGCTTGGAGGTATCGCTTACCACTGGCTATTTTCCTGGTCGGCACTATGGCTGGTCTGACAAAGTCTCGAAA
Organism: uncultured Acidobacteriaceae bacterium; assembly: GCA_963770235.1. GTDB lineage: Bacteria > Acidobacteriota > Terriglobia > Terriglobales > Acidobacteriaceae > Sulfotelmatobacter. The sequence continues at coordinate 120,439 of CAVYOW010000017.1, forward strand.
CACTGATAGTGCGTTTCGGGGTCAGCCATGGTGCTATTCGAGGCGTTACCCAGTTGAAATTCACGATGGATACTGAGGAGGGCTGCTTTCATGTCTCTCTTCGCCACCACGAACGACATGGTGCACTCGGTGGAGCCTTGTGCGATGGCAACGATGTTTACGTTCTCGCGATCCAGCGCACTGGACGTGCGCCCGACAACGCCGGCGATACCACGCATGTTCTGGCCGACCACAGTGACGATCGCAACCGTCGGATCGACCGTGATATGTTCCATTTTGTCGTGCGTTAGATCATGCGCAAACTCTTGACGCAGTGCCTCAACGGTGCACTTGGCAAGCGTGGACGAAATCACGAGGCACAGATCATTTTGCGAAGACGATTGCGAAATCAGCAGCACGTCGGCTCGAACCGCCGCCGTCGTCCGGAATGTGCGGCCTAAGACATCCGGCACTCCAACCATTCCCGGGCCCCCGATTGTGATCATGACAACGTCACCGATCGCGGTGAGAGCCTTCACCCCTCCCGCGCTTGGAGGGCCGGTTGGCGTTATTCTCGTTCCGGGCAGGTCCGGCGCAAACGTATTACGCACCCAGAGTGGGATGCCGCATTGCATTACGGCACGAAGCGTCTTCGGATGGAGTACGCGGGCACCGAAATACGCCAGTTCGGCCGCTTCTCGGTATGAAATCTCGGGGATGGTGCATCCGCCGGGCACCAGGCGTGGGTCAGCCGTCTGCAGACCATCCACATCAGTCCAGATAATAACCTCGTCCGCGTTCAGAGCTGCCCCCAGGATCGTCGCGGAATAATCCGAGCCGCCACGCCCAAGAGTTGTGAGTACGCCTTCCGCTGTCGCTCCGATGAAGCCGGTTACCACCGGGACGATGCCTTGCCCCAGGAGCGGACGCAGGCGCGCCTCGCAGCGTTCACGAGTCAGGTCCATCAATGGGTCGGCAGCGCCGTGGCACGAATCCGTGACCACCAGTTCCGTCGCTTCGATGGCTTCACTAGGCACTCCGCTCTCCGCTAGAGCAGCCGCGACGAGAGGAGCGGAAAGGCGCTCCCCGAGGCTCGATATCGAATCCCGCGCCCGCAGCGTCAACTCGCGCAAAAGAATCGTGCCTTGACATAAGCGGTCGCCCTCCTGGAACAACTCCTGCATCTTGCGTTCGATGCAGTTGCGCTCCGACGCCGATTGGATCAATGCGCTGGCCGCTGCTTCGTGCCGCTGGCGCAGTTCATCGAGAATCGCTCCGACCGGCGTGTGCTCACCTAACTCCGACCGCTTAGCGACCTCGACCAATTTGTTGGTCACGCCGCTCATCGCGGAAACGACCACCACCAGGTCACCTTCGCGCGAAGCGGTGCGGATAATTTCGATGACCTTTTCGATGCAGGATGCATCCCCCACCGACGTCCCGCCAAATTTCATCACGCGAAGCGGCCTCTTGGCATGGTGGCGGACCTCCCCTTGAACAGGGTGATGCTGCAGGAAGTGTCGGCTTTGTAATCCAGCGCGCACGGCATGATTCTTCATGGGAGTTTTCATAGACGCGGGAGGCGGACCGGGAAGAGAGTCTGAACCGGAGTTCCTTTGGAATACCAGAAATTCTTTTTCGAACGTTGCTGCACGCAGGCACGAAGCAACTCGGGCTCGTCCCAGGGGACATCGTGATAGCCCGACGTTAGGAACGAGCTCTCCGGATCCCTCATCCATTCTTGCGGGAAGAGCACGATCGTGTCGTTCTCGGTGACCTTCGGAGCGGCGTGGACAGCCTCTCCGGACAAAGCGGAGTACAGAGCTGCCGGCAGGTCGCGCCCTAGTCCCAGAGTCAAGTGCCCAACTTGAGTTGAACGGGGATTGATTTCGATCAGATATGCATTCCCAGTGTGCGCCTCCACCATGAAATCAAATCCGTGCACGCCAGAAAGATTGAGCCTCCGGACAATCCTTTCGGCAGCCGTTGACATCTCAGGGTTTTCGGTCAGGCGCACGACACTGGAAGGCCCGGCTGAATCTCGTTTGTTGATCACCTCGAAATGCAGGCTGGCCAGGACGTTCCCTTCCCAGCAGGCGATTGTGCTGGTTGCCTCGTGCCCCGCAACAAACACCTGCGCATTTACCGTGGATCGACGCCGAAGCAATGAAGGCCAAACCAAAGTCCTGTCTCCGTCTATCAGAGCCCGTTTAGCCGCCCGGGCCAAAAGAGGAGGGGATTGCAGCGTCCTGAAAGCGCGTTCGGCTTCTTCGAGGGTTCGGACGACCCGGACACCGTCGCCTCCGGAGGTGCCGTTCGCCTTCAAGACCGTCGGCAATCCCATTCGCGCGACCCATTCTCTGAGGTCGTGTCGGTTCGCGATAACCTCAGTTTTCGGAGCACGGATGCCCTCTTCCTGAGCCAGTTCCATAAAAACCGCTCTCGCGTGGACGACGGGGAAACTCTCGGGCGCTCCGAGCGAACGCTCAATCAGGTGGCAAATCGACTGTCCCGCTTTCCCACGTCGACGTTCCTGATCGTACAGGCAGTGCAAGTGATGGGTGGCCAGGTCGTCGCCGGGAACGATGCTATCCGGCTTCGTCGCCGCGATCGCGTCGGCGAACGACTTTAGCGGCATCAGGCCTTGGTAGGCATGGGCTTGGCGCACGGCGTTCATCTTGCCAAGCGGATGTCCAGATGGGCAAACGGCGTCCACGGTGCACCCTGCCTCGGCAAGAGCCATCGCCAGACGAGCAGTCGGAAACCAGCGAGATGTCGTGGCAAGTAAGACGGCTGGCTTCACCTTTATCCCAGCCTCCTTGCCTCGTCACGCCCTAACAGATCCGGATACAAAGGCGGAACAACAGGCGTCGGCAACATTTTTTCTTCCCGTTCTTCGGGAAAAAGATGAAAGGAAATACCAACCTGGCTGAACTGCTGCGAAGTCAGATGACCTCGCAGGGTTTCGCTCACGCGGGTCATGATCGTGGCCAGAATCGAACTTCGATCCTCCAGCGCGATTTCCGTGAACATCACCCCCACAACGCACTCGTCCTTGTACCAACCAGTCACATCTGTCTCTCTGGTGGTCGAATCTAGAGCGGACAGGATCCTGCCCAGTGTCTTTCGGCTCTTTTCAGCAGCCAACTCACTCTCCATTTCGAGCATGACCAAAAGAAAAGGCTTCTGCGATCGTTGCGCCCTTTTCCTTTCGAGGGAGAGCATCCGCCGAAACGCATCCTCACGCAAGATACTCCGGTCCGCAACCGACCCTGGCCCCTGAAAAGGACCCAAATGCGAACCGGAATCACGACTAAAACGTCCGTCCACGACTTCCTCCATTTTGCGCGTCCTTCCTGATAGCGAAGGCGCGTCGCTCGGCAATTGCCTTGCCTTGTTGAGTTTGTTGGGGGGATACGTAGATCTAGATCAAAAACACATTCGCGAACTTCTTACTTGTTACTTGTTCGAGTCGTCTGACTCAGTAGACGATGCGGGGGGAGCGTATCGCTGGTAGTAATCGCTATGTGCCACATCCTTAGAACCGTTCACCAATGCGCCCAGTAACTTCTTCGTGTCAAGGGCGGCGAGCCCTCTCTGCAGTTGTTGTTTCTGTGTTACTCCCCGCCGCGTGACCAGCAGGATTCCGTCAGCCAACCGGGACCACATGCTAGCATCCGCCAACGGCAGAACAGGGGGAGAGTCAATGACGATCCAGTCGAAGGAGGCTTCCAACTGTTCCATCAGGGGCGACAACTTCCCTGATTGCATCAATTCCAGAGGATTTTGTGGAGCGGCGCCTGCCGGCAGAACCCACAGTCCCAGACTTTCGAGGCGGTAGAGGTTGATGCCTTTGGTTTGTCCCGAGAGCCACTCGCACAGCCCCGGAATCTTGCCCAAACCGAATTCCGCCGCAACCGTCGGCCGCCGCAGATCACCTTCCAGGAGCAGCGTTTTCTGCCGTTTTCTGCGAGCCAGCGTGCAAGCCAGGTTGGCTGCGACCATGCTCTTGCCCTCCTGCGGAATGCTGCTGGTAATGAGAACCTTCTTCAGCGGACGGCTCTGTCGAAGCTGGCGCAAACGGACCGCCAGAAAGCGAAACTTCTCCGCACCCAGGCTTTCCTCTTCGCCCACCGATACCAGGTGGCTTTCCTCGGGGATGGAGACAGAGAGCACGGGGCACCGCTCCAGATCGAACGAAGAAGTCGACGGGGTCGAATCGAATGAGTCCGCACCGGCGCGCGGCTCAGGCATCGCATCGGCCTCGCGCATCTTCCGTTCGGCGGCTTGCAGCAGTTCTGTAGCCACGGAGAACGTGGGACTTTCCGTCCCAGTGCTCTCTGACTCGGCCCTCTGTAATGCATCAAATATATGGCTCATGATGTTTCAGCGACTCGCATCGGCGTTTTCCGCAGTTCTGTGTTTTCGTTCCATGCCTTCACTTGCTTTTGCCCACGCATTCTTCTCAGGGAAAGCGTTGTGGGGGAGCGAAGCGCAGTGTCTTCTCTTCGCGCGCTCCCTCGGACTGCAGGCGCGCATATATTTCAAGCAGTGTCCTGGCAGCTTTCCGCACATCGAGTTCGTCGGGCGTTTTCGCTTCTTCCGGGGGGGTGTGGATCCCGAGGCGGAAGTCGGTCGCGATATCGTCGATGATGTCAGGGCTTACGCTTCGCATTTGCCTTGCGTAAGCCGCGATCAGCGCGTTTTCGCAAATGGTATTGATCAGTCTGGGCAAGCCCTGGGAGTGCTGATACACGGCTGCGATTGTCTCCGGCGGGAACAGCGCCGACGGATAGGGGCTCCCGGCCAGCAGAAGCCGGCGCAGAATATATCCCTTCGTTTCGTCTGAATCCAACGGTACCAGGTGCGAGCGAAGGGCGATTCTCTGCTTCAGTTGCCGCAGGCCAGGGGAGTCGAGTTTGTCATCCAGTTCCGGCTGCCCCACCAGAAGAATCTGTAACAGCTTCTCGTCCGCAGTCTCAAGATTGGTCAAGAGCCGGATTTCTTCCAGAATCTCCGATGAAAGGTGGTGCGCTTCGTCCACCACCAGAACCGTCGTCAGGTTTTTCTGGCTGCGGGAGATGACGTAATGCGCAATCTGGAGCAGAAGTTCTCCCTTGTTCTTGCTGGTGCCGGGGAGTCCCAGATCACTGACGATGTACTGCAAGAACTCGATCGGGGAGAGCCGTCCGTTGAAGATGTAGGCGTAGGCGACATCCTTGCTCTGCTGCAGCGATTGCAACAGGCAGCGGAGCAGAAGAGTCTTTCCGGTTCCCACTTCTCCGGTTAAGACCACGAACCCCTTGTGCCGTCTTACGCCGTAGTAAAGAGCGGCCAAAGCTTCGTTGTGCCTCCCGGTGGCAAACAGAAACGAAGGATCCGGCGTAATCTCAAAGGGATTGCGCTTCAAGCTGTAAAAGGCTTTGTACATGGGTATATCGCTAGCCGCGCAAGTAACTGAACGCCGACCCCAGCAAAATCGTAACAGATACGAAAACTGCCGTCGCCCATCCCAGCCACAACCGCCGGCGCTCCTTTTGCTGGTCTGTCGCAAGCATAATGGTTGGGATTTCCGAGATCACCGCAATTGGCAGCAACTTCTGAAGTTCCTTCTCGCTGTGAACCCGGTCATCCATCATTTCGAATGTCCCGGCCACCGCAAAGCCCAGCGCCAATCCAACTAACAGCCCGATGCCACAGAACTTCAGGCGATTGGGGAAGTCGGGTTTGGTTGGCAGGCTCGGCGGATCAATAATGCGGAAGCGCTCGCCCTGCTGCAGCAATTCCATGCTGGTGGCCATGGCCGACTCATTCTCTTTCTTTAAAAGTTCGTCGTAGTTCGCCTTCGACTGCTCGTAGCCACGGGTCAGATCGGAGAGTTGCTGCTCACGCACTGGCTCCTGATTCAGACGTGCCTGATAATCGTCCATTTTGACCTTGAGGACGGCGATGGAATGCTCGCGATTGGTGACCTCGACGGTGTTGGATTTCAGCTGCCCCTGGATCTGAACCAGCAGGGTTGCCTGCGTCGGATCCATGCTCCCCTTGTTGCCGGCGGTCTCGGTGCCATCGGTTTGGGCTGCCCCATCCGCTTTCAGACTGGCTAAGAACTGGTCGCGCATCTTCTCTGTTTTCGCAATCTGTGTCTTCAGTTTGCGCACGTCAGGATGGCTGTCAGTGTAGTGAGAGCTGAGGTCGGCCAACTGGGCCTTGAGTTTTTCCAGTTCCTGGTCGATCGCGGGCAATCCGACCGTCGTTCCATCCGCGACCTTGGATGAGCCCTGCAAGGCTCGGTACTGATCGGCCAGCGTTTGCAAATAGACGTGCTGCTGTCGGGCGGTGTTGAGGGAATCTTCCTCATTCTGCAGTTGAGCCTGCAGACCGCTGAGAATCTGGAGGTTCGTCGCCAACTGAGCCGGCAGTTCCCCGACGTGTTGTCCCTTGAACTCACGAATCTTCTGCTCCTGGTCAGAGAGAACTTTCCGGGCAGTCTCCAGCCGGCCTTCGAGAAATTTTGTGGTGTCTTCTGACTGCTGCTGGCGTACTTCCAGATTCTCGCTGATGAACAGGTTGGTCAGCTCGCTGGTCACATTCTGGGCAACCTGAGGATTGTGCGACAAGTAATAGACGTTAAAAGCACTGACCCGATTCTGGGCGTCGCTGACCAGTTCGATCTCGATGTCTTTGCGCATGCGCACAACCTTCTCGTCGGGTGTAAGGTTGGCGTGCGAATCCGCGTACAGGTTCATCTGATCGATAATGTGCAGCAAACGGGTACGGCTCAGAATTTGTTGAGTGATACTCCGCAACCGGTCCTGGAGATCGTCGTTCACGTTGGGTGTGACGTAATCCTTCGGCATGGTGGGTTGTTCCACCAGGATCAACGTACCGGAGCGGTATCGTGAAGGCAGAACCCAGCTGGCTCCCCATACCACGAGCCACCCCAAAAGCAGCGGGATCAGGAACTGCAGGTGGCGGCGGCGCACTACGCCGAGGTAATGCTTAAGGTCAAAACCTTCCGAACTTTTCTCTTCGAGATCGTCAACCATAGATTATCTTCCCAGGGGTCTGGAGAACTGATAGGAAATCGAAACGAATTCGCGATTGGTGTTGGGATTCAAGGCCAGGACGGCAACCCCGCTGTAATCCTGGTGAAGCCGCGTGTATCCCAGCTGCAGATTCAGGTGCTGGCCAAACTGCTGTTGCAACGATGCCGTTCCCGAAACCGTGTGCCCGTTACCGCTGACCAGGGGTGTGCCAGCCAGAAGGTCATTCTGGGCATACCCACCCGCCACCGACGCACTCAGCATGCGCGAAAGCTGTTGCCGTAGCGACACGCTGGCGCTGTCCATTCGCACCGCTCCGATTAGCCCGCCGCCGCTTGAGATCAGATGCGAGTAGCTGATGGCCAGGCTGCTCAGGCGTCCCTGCCAGCTCAAGCTGCCGCCAGCCGCCGGATTCCAACTTTGGGACGCCGGCGACGAAGTCGATCCTGTACCGGGAAACCCCGTACCGGGAAACTGCGGGCCAATTTCTGCGTATTGCGGCCCGCCAAAGACGGAAATCGAGAATCTCGGCGTCGGATACATCGTGTAGAAAAGAAGCATGGCGTGGGTTTGCGTCTCGTTGGTTGCCGGAGCCGGATACGAAAGCAGCCGCTGATACTGGTAGGTCGCGCCCACGTAGTGCCTCTTCGAAATCCGAAGCGAATAGAACGCCGCTCCGCTCTGCGCGCTCGAATCATAGAGGCCGGGGACCTCGGCTTGGTCCGGATAGCTCAAATTCGTAAAGGTTGCGCTGGCCCCGACCATGCTGTTGGCGGCAAATTGATAGGTGATGCCGACATTCCCGGAATTGCTGAGCCGGTCTGCAATCGGCGCAATCACCGACAAATTGGCTTGCTGCGCGCCGCCGGATACGGCCCCGGCCGATCCTAAGTCCGGTTGGTTGAAGACGTTGGAGCTCTTCTGGAAGCCGTCTCGGGCGCTAAAGGTCACGTGCGGGCTCAGGCGGTACTGGAAGTTGATCGACGCGTTCTGATCCGCTTCGTTCCTTGAACTCTTGCGCTGATAGAAGGTGAACCCGGGTGCGTAGGTTATCACCGACTCCAGTCGCGGTGTCGTCTCGTCCAGCGTGATGAAAGGTGCCACGGAATAACTCACGTCGCTCACCGGGACGGTGCTCAACGAACCCAGCGCATTATCGGTATATGCAGTCGTGAAAGCCAGTCCGCCCCGCAGGTAGTTCGATCGCTCTTCGGAAGTGGGCGAGGTTGGATACGATTGACCGCTTACCGGAGGAGGAGTCAGCATTCGATCTGCACCATTGTCATTCACGATGAAGGCGTCACTTATCGGGCCGGTTACTGCCGGTACAGGGGTGGTGCGTTGCTGCTCCTGCGACCAAACAGGCGCCGCAGCCAGCAGAACCAAACCTACGCTGATCGTTTCAGACAGCTTCATGGTCAGGGAACGACGATCGTGTCACGCGGTTGAACCTTGATGTTTTGCGCCGGATTCTGGCCCTTGACAACTTCTTTGTAGTTGAAGGGAATCCGGGTCTGGCTGCCATCGGCATTCTGACGCAGGACATAGATGGATTTCTGTTTGGCGAAATCTCGGAAACCACCGGCCAGCGCAATCGCGTCGAGTACCGTAGGGGAGTTGGCGATCACGTAAGTTCCCGGACGATTCACCTGTCCCAGGATGTTGAACTTTTGACTATTGATTTGCTGAACGATGACCGTAACTTCCGGTTCCGAAATGTAATTCTTCAGCCGGCTGGCAATTTCGACTTCCAGCTTCAGAGGCGTTCGGCCTGCGGCCTGAACTTCCCCCACTAGCGGCAGCGAGATTTTACCGTCCGATCGGACTGGAATCGATCGCGAGATATCTGGTTCTTTCCAGACATTGATGGCCAGCACGTCGTCATTCCCGATTACGAAACTGTCGTCGTGCGGCTTGGGCGCCGTGGAAGCGTCCGCATTTTGCGAGGGTTGCGCGGCATTGGAACTCGGAGCCTGTGCCCAGAGCCCATTCGATAGCAGAAGACACGAAGCTGCAAGCAGTCCGGTCCTCCAAAAACTGCCGGCTCTCGTTGTCATGGCGGCTCCTTGACGCTTCTCACCCATGCAGTTCGCGTCTTGACTCAACTTGCTTTTCCGTTTCCTTTGGTCTGACCCGCACCGGCCAACCTCGTTAGTCCGGGAAGGGCGAAGGAGCTCCGAAGCGCTCATGTGGTACTGGTCAATTTTGTACAGCATCGTACGATAGCTTACTCCCAGCAGTCGGGCGGCCGCTTTCCGGTTCCAGCCAGTTTTCTCGAGGGCCACTGCGATTGCGTTCCTCTCGGTTTCCCACTTGACGCTCTGGATCAGCGATTTCAGCGATTTCGGTATAGACGCGTCCGCACTGGCTTCAACTTCCTCGGGTTCGCACCGAGTTCGCGCGGGGCATAGCGAGATTGTGGTTCTGCCCGTGAGACTCGTTGCCAGCTGCTCGGGAAACTTGGTTCGAATCCGCTCAAGCTGAGTTGTTTGTCGCCTGCGACCAGGTAACGTTTGACGAATGTCTCTAGTTCTTTCAGATTTCCCGGCCAGGAGTGATTCTGGCAGGCGGCCAGCGACCGACGGAGAGAATTCTCGCGGGGGAAGGCCATAATACCGGGCCAGCTTGTGCATGGAATAACGCAGAAGAATCTCGACTTCTTCCCTGCGCTGGCGCAAAGGGGGCACATCGAGCGGTGAACGCGCTGAGACGGTAATAGAGATCCGCTCGCAGCCGTTTTTCTGCGAGCGCTCGATCCACATTGTCGCTGCTGGCTGCGAGAATACGTACATCGACCTCGACCGGTTTGTCGTCGCCGGACCGGACAAATCGCTTGTCCTGCAGCACCTGGAGAAGCCTCGATTGCAATCCAAGCGGCATCTCCGTGATCTCATCGAGCAGAAGCGTGCCCTTTTCGCCGATTTCGAGCTTGCCCAGGCTCGTCCGCCCGTCGCCGGTCGAAGACCCGTTCGCGGAAGCATGTTCTCTGCCGAACAATTCGATCTCCAGCAGGTCTCCCGGCATCTCCGCGCAATTGACTCTGAGAAACCTGAAGCCGGAATAGACCGACAGTTTGTGGATCAGACGGGCAACTGTGCCTTTTCCACTCCCGGGCTTCTCCCAGAATGAGCACGGGAACATCCGCCTGCGCCAGCAGCTCCGCCTGCGCGCGGAGCTTCTGCATGACGGGGCTGACGCTGAGGAAGAACTCGTCCTCGCCCAGTGACTCGATGTCTTCGCTCGCCATCTCCGCTTCCGCACTCATCGTTCGACGGATCGAGACATCGGCGTGATAAAGAGCTCCAGTTGTCCTTCGCTGAACGGCCGGACCAGGACATCCTGGGCGCCCAGGCGGGTTGCTTCTCTTCGCGCGCCGGCGTCCTCCGGGTAGCAAACTACAACCACGGGAAGATCGGGGCAAAGCCGGCGCAACCACGGTAAGAGCTGCAGGCTGTCGCCATCGCCGCGAGCAAGATCCAGCAGCAGCAGGTGGGGTGTTACTCCGGACTGCACCCGCTCCATGGCTTCCCAACCATTCGCGGCGGTTTCCAGCTGCCAGGAGTCGGATTCGGCAATGGACCAAAGCAGACGAAGAACTGCCGGTTCCCGGCTTACGGCCAGCAAGCGAAGTGTTTCAATAGTATTAGTATTGTCGGTCAAGGGTAGGGGGTCCTTATCGGTAGGGGATCCTTATTTGCAGGAAAGAGAAGGCATTACAGAACAGGGATAGCTTCAGATCGGTTCGACTTCGTATCCTTCCACGCGAACTGCCAACGACCGCTGGATTGCATCCACGGAAATGACCAGCGTGCGGTCTCCATTGCGCGAGACCAGTATGCCCTCCAGGCCATCGAGCGCTCCGCTGCGGATGCGCACGCGCTGTCCGATCTTGAGGAAGGGATGACTAGACCAGGGGAGTTGTCCTTCGACCACATTACGAACCGCGTCGATTTGCTCGTCGGGGATGGGAGCGCCCTCGCCCCGGGCGCCGATTAACCCGAATACTCCATCCACCCGCAAGACACGTAAGCGCTCGGACCGATTCGGCGCAAATTTCGCGAACACATAGCAACTGAACAGAGGCATCTGCACTGACTTCTTGCGGTCACTCCAGCGGTGCACCTCGGTGACCAGAGGCAAGAAGGTCGTCACGCCTCTCTCTTCAAGTCGCTGCATCACAATTTTTTCGTGGCGGGGGCGAGTCTGCAGCCCATACCAGTTTTCAACACCCGCTTCAGCCAGTGGAGCCGGCTGCGGAAACTCCCACGATAAGGTGCTTATGGCCATAGCTTCGCCCTCTAAGTCACTTCCCTAAGTGACCCCAAAATTAAGTACAAGATTGCTGTTGTCGGGATCTCAACGCTGAGATCCCCCAGGGGAATACCACTTTGGGCAGGAAACCGGGGGAATGCTGTTTCCCTGCTTAATTCCAGTTGCGCACTTTCCTCAAAGAATCGTCTGGTTACTCAATGCGATTTCCTTTTCCGGGTCAGCGCGCTCAACTAAGTCATATGGAGCAGGTCAAGTGCCAAAAAAACGTGGTTTAATAATCACCACTATTCCTATAGCGATCGTAGCATTTGGTCCTGGCCTGTCAATGGCCCTTGCCTTCTCTCGCTTTGTCCAAAACAACTTATTCGTGGAACCATCGGGCGGGGGGAAGAACAGCTACCGACCTCGTTAGTCGGCTTGCCCTGATGACAGTGATCCTACATGGGATTGCAGATTATTGCAAGGGGTAAACTTCAAGGGCGGTTTTACCCCCTCTACGGAGCCTTCCACTACCCTAAATTGGTAATCTGGCAATTTGTTTTCCCGAAGTGAGCTTCTTAACTGGCCTTAGCCGCCCCGGACCATAGCCTCTGGCCCACGTATCGCAACCTAACCTGTTGAATAAAAGGTACTTAATGCCAGAATGCCACGATGATCGGGAAGCTCCGCTCTGGAAGGGAAATGTCGGGTCCCTCATCGTCCCGCCGGTTGGCACATGTGCAAGAACTTGCACTAAATGTCTAGGACTTGCTACATCGCACAACAGTGCTACCCCTGTAGCACGCAAGAAGGGCAGGGGTCCGCTTTTCGAGGTCGGCAGGATATCGCCCGCGCATAATTCGGAAGAACGCCGACCCCAAGGAGACCCGCGTGAGGGTGCCCGACTCGGGAGCAAGGGCTACGCAGCAGGAATCTTCACCTCGACGACATTGGAATACCCGCTTTCACCACTCGCATCTACGGCCTTGGTCGCGTAGCAGTAGGTCGTGCCGTCGGCCACCACACTGTCGGTAAACGCTGTGCTGGAGCTCGGCGTGGAGCCAATGTTCGCATAGGACCCACAGGTTGTAGCGTAGACGGCGCGATAGATGTCGTAGCCCGTAACGTCCGAGGTGGTGCTGGCTGTCCATGACAAAACGACACTATGGACGGGCGCCGGCGTGCCGGTGCCAGTTACAGCCGTGGCACTTGGCGAGTTGGAAGCATTGCTGGCAAATGAAGCCGAGGCTGACGCGGCTCCGCTGGCCCCGGGCGTGAACGTCACCGTGAAACCAAGGGGCTGGCTCGTTGTGACGGTGACCGGGAAGGAGAGGCCGCTGATAGAAAACTCGGAAGGGTTGGTGCCGCTCAAACTGACTGAGGAAACCGACACGCTCGCACCGCTCGCGCTCAGCGTCCCGGTTTGAGTTCCACTTGTCCCCACCGTGACACTCCCGACGCCGACTGGACTCACACTCAACGTGCCTTGACTCTGCGTCGCCTCGGATCCGCTCAGGGCTACGCTCAAGCCCGCATCGGAAGCGTCCGAAGCAATCGCAATATTTCCGCTGGAATTGCCTGAAGACTGCGGCTCAAAGGTTACCTTGAAGGACGTGCTCTGCCCGGGCGCCAGAGTCAAAGGTGTGGTTAATCCGGTGATGCTAAAACCCGCACCGGTAACAGTTACCTGCGTGATGGTGAAACTGGTTCCGCCCGTATTGCTCAGCGTGTCGGACTGAGTTTGGCTTGTCGCGCTCGGCACGCTGCCAAAGCTTATGCTCGCAGGCGCGGCACTCAGCGCGCCCGGCAATGGGTTCTGCGTGGTCAGCGAGTTCGATTTGCTCGTGCTCACTCCCTGGCACCCCAGCATGGTAGCCAGGGCCAGTGCAACGGCAAGCGTATTCCAACGGGCGGCGAGGGGGCGCATAGGTGTTTGAGTAAGCTGTGTTTCGTCGACTCCCGAGTTGACACGCTAGTGTGCCCTGTCGCATATGAATCGTGTAAGGTCCCGAAAGGCCATGCTGAAGGGGAGCCAAAAGACCTTATTGCTCACTGGTCTCCGGTACGCAGAGCGACGCCCTTTGACTATGGAAAATCATATCTTTTGGCGTCGCAACAGCCACGCGGAGACCCAAGTAGGGATGGAGCGGGAATTAGGGTCCTAGTTTGGGACCGGTTTTTCACAACCCATGCGCGATAGATGTCGCAATTAGGACAATTCCGATTCGAGCCGCTCGCGTGTGATTCTCGAACCCAAACTGCGGCCTGCGCGGGCGTTGCCAGAAGATTAATTCGATTCACGGACTCGAGGTTTCGGTTGAGGACGGGCCCCGCCCAGCACCAACTCGCAAAGACTGTCGACAAAATCAGGAGTCAACTTGTCATGCCGTATGAGGAACCGCATGTAAATGGGCCCGTAGAGTGAATCGAGAAGCAGGTCCAGATCCAGATCTTTGCGCAGTTCGCCGCGCAGAATCCCGCGCCGGACCGTGGCGTAGGCCTCCCGGCGGCGCGGCCAGAGGAAGCGCTCACGGAAGGCGGCTATCAGGTCTCGGTCGCTCTGGCCTCCGCCCAGAATCGCAGAAACGATTCGTCCGCGGCGGCTGCAAAAAATCTTGATCACCTGGCGCATCTGCTGGCTCATGTCGGTGCGGACGGAGCCGGTATCTGGAAAATGGAGTTTCCGGGTCGTGCTGCTGGCGAACGCATCCGCGATAAGGGCGGCCTTGTTGGGCCACCAGCGGTAAACCGTTGCCTTGCCGACGCCGGCCTGAGCTGCCACGGCCTCAATCGTCAGTTCGGAAAAGCCGTTCTTTTCCAGGAGCTTCAACGTGCTGCGCAGGATGGCCAGGCGGGCCTGCTCACTACGCGGGCGCCCCGGAGAGCGCTTGCGGCGGCCTCGACCGCGTTTGCTATGAGCCGGAGACTTCTGGCGCATGGTCCTACCCTACCATATAATCGACAGCGGGCTTTAGAATCCAATACGCTTAGTATCGAATCTAAAATCAGGTCTGCGGAGTTCTCTTCGCATCCGGGTAGTGTAGCCTCTTTCTTGTTCGTTCGATCTCTGGAGTGGTGCCGAACCAATGTGGATTGTTGCGTTAGCACTCAGGCGTCCCTACACTTTCGTCGTGATGGCGCTCGTCATCATTCTTCTGATTGTCGTTACGATTCTGCGCACGCCCACCGACATCTTCCCGGATATCGACATTCCGGTGGTCTCGGTGGTCTGGTTCTATACCGGCATGTCGCCGCAGGATATGGCCGACCGCATCGTGGCCAACTCCGAGCGCGGCATCAACATCAGCGGTCAACGACATCGAGCACATGGAGTCGCAGTCGGTGAACGGCCTGGGCGTCATCAAGGTCTTTTTTCGTCCGGGCACGAACGTACAAGGAGCCATCGCGCAAATCACGGCCATCTCCCAGACCACCGTGCGCGGCCTGCCGCCCGGCACCACGCCGCCTCTGATCATCTCCTATAGCGCCTCCACCACGCCGATCATTCAGCTCGGACTGAGCAGCAAGACCCTGCCCGAGCAGCAGCTCTTCGATCTGGGCCAGAACTTCCTGCGTAATTTTCTGGCCACCGTGCCGGGAGCGGCCACGCCCTATCCTTACGGCGGAAAGATTCGCCAGATTCAGGTGGACCTGGACCTGCCGAAGCTGCAGGCCTACGGGCTCTCGCCCAACGACATTGTCAACGCCGTCAACGCGCAGAACCTGATTCTCCCCACCGGCACCATCAAGCTCGGCCCGCTGGAATACAACGTGGAGATGAACGGCACGCCGGCGACCATCGCGGAGTTGAACGACCTGCCGGTCAAGACCGTCAACGGCGCCACGCTCTACATGCGCGATGTTGCCCACATACGCGACGGCTTTGCGCCGCAGACCAACATCGTGCGCCAGGATGGCAACCGCGGGGCGCTGATGTCGATCTACAAGAACGGCAACGCCTCCACGCTGGAGATCGTCGCCGGGATCAAGAACATCGTGGCGCAGGCGGCGCAGTCGCTGCCGCCGGAGCTGAAGATCACCGCGCTGTTTGACCAGTCTCTGTTTGTGCGCGCTTCGATCCAGGGCGTGTTGCGCGAGGGGTTGATCGCAGCGGCTCTTACCGCCGTGATGATTCTCATCTTCCTCGGCGACTGGCGCCCCACCATCGTCATTTCCATTTCCATTCCGCTCTCCATCTTCGTCTCGATCATCGTGCTGGGCGCGATCGGCGAGACCATCAACATCATGACCCTGGGAGGATTGGCGCTCGCCGTCGGCATCCTGGTGGATGACGCCACGGTGGAAATCGAAAACATCGAGCGCAACCTCGCCATGGGCAAGGAGATGAGGCAGGCCATTCTCGACGGCGCGCAGCAGATCGCCGTGCCGGCCTTCGTCTCCACGCTCAGCATCTGCATCGTGTTTGTGCCCATGTTCTTCCTGGCGGGCGTGGCGAAATTCCTGTTCGTGCCGCTGGCGGAGGCCGTGAGCTTCGCCATGCTGGCCAGCTATCTGCTCTCGCGAACCCTCATCCCGACGCTGGTCATGTACATCATGCGCGGGCACGAGCATCGCGCGGAAGCGCCCAAGTCGTTCCTGGGCCGCTTCCAGCGCGGCTTCGAGCGCAAGTTTGAAGACTTCCGCCGCAGCTACGAGCAGTTGCTGGAAACCACGCTCGAGCATCGCGGCGTCTTCGTGCTTTGCTTCCTGGTCTTCTGCGTGCTCTCGCTCGGGCTGTTCACGTTCCTGGGACAGGACTTCTTTCCGCAAGTGGATGCCGGCCTGTTGCGCCTGCATGTGCGGGCGCGTCCCGGCCTGCGCGTGGAAGAGACAGCGCGGCTCTGCGACGAGATCGAGGCCGTGCTGCGGAAGGAGATTCCCAAGAATGAATTGCAGACGATTCTCGACAACATCGGTCTGCCCAACTCCGGCATCAACCAGTCCTACAGCTCGAACGGAACCATTGGCACCAGCGATGCCGAGATCCTGATCGCGCTCGATCCCGAGCATCACCATCCGACGGCGGGGCACATCCGGCATCTGCGCGAGGTGTTGCCGCAGCGCTTTCCCGGAGTGGAGTTTTTCTTCCAGCCGGCCGACATCGTTACGCAGATTCTGAACTTCGGTCTGCCCGCGCCCATCGATGTGCAGGTCGTCGGCACGGACATGGAAAGCAGTTATCTGATCGCGCAGCAGATCGCCAACAAGATGCGGCACATTCCCGGCGCTGCCGATGTGCACGTGCAGCAATTGCTTTCCCTGCCCACGCTGCACATGGATATTGAGCGCACACGCGTCACGCAGGTGGGGCTGACGGCGCGCGACGTGGCGCAGAGCGTGCTGGTTTCGCTGAGCGGCAGCTTCCAGACGGCGCCGAATTTCTGGCTCAACCCGCGCAACGACGTTACTTACCAGGTGGCCGTGCAGTCGCCGCAATACCGCATGACCAGCATGCAAGACCTGATGACCATACCGGTGACGTCGCAGCAGGGCACGCAGCTGCTGAGCAATCTGGTGCAGGTATCTCCGGTGGCGCGGCCGGCTACGGTGAACCACTACAACGTGCAGCCGGTCATCGACGTGTACGCCAGCACGCAGGATCGCGACCTGGGTGCGGTCGCTGCGGACACCGACAAAGTGCTCAAGACATTCGATGGCCAATTGCCGCGTGGCACTCGCATCGTGGTGCGCGGGCAGGTGGTCACCATGCGCTCCTCGTTCATCGGATTGGGCATCGGATTGATCGGCGCCATTCTGCTCGTCTATTTGCTGATCGTCATCAACTTTCAGTCGTGGCTCGATCCCTTCATCATCATCGCCGCCTTGCCGGGAGCTCTGGCGGGAATCTGCTGGTTCCTGCTGCTGACCCGTACCACGTTGAGTGTGCCGTCGCTTACCGGCGCGGTCATGTGCATGGGCGTGGCCACCGCCAATTCCATCCTGATGGTCAGCTTCGCCCGCGAACAGATCGACGAAGGCATTCCCGCCGCGCAGGCCGCCGTGGCCGCGGGATACACCCGGATGCGCCCGGTGCTGATGACCGCGCTGGCGATGATCATCGGAATGGTTCCGATGGCGCTGGGCTTTGGCGAAGGCGGCGAGCAGAACGCGCCGCTGGGCCGCGCCGTCATCGGCGGACTGCTGTTTGCCACGGTCGCCACTTTGTTTTTTGTGCCCAGCGTGTTCGCCATCTTCCACGGCCGCCGGGAAGCCAAGCGGGCGCGCCAGGGGTTGGCGTAATGATTAGTAGACGTGAGTAGTTTTTGCAGGCAGGAATCGGAGTTAAGCATGAGTGCAGAGAACGAGTCCAAACAGGACGCTAAGCGGGCAGGGCAGAGCAACGCCGCTGACCCGCCGCAGCCGATCCAAAACGAAGAGCATCCTGCGCTGAGTGCTCAGGCCCAGCGCGACGAAGAGATCGCTGCGATCCAGCAGCACTCCCGGCACCAGCCTCCGGGGATCCAGAAGCCACCCGAGGTTCCGCCCGCGCCCGCCAGTAAAGCGCTGATGATGGTGGGCATTGCGTTGCTGATACTGCTGGTCGCCGGTGGGCTCACGCTCTGGGACCACATGACCCACGAGCGCGCCTTGGCCAAGGAGACGGAGCGCGAGACCGTGCCAACCGTCGCCGTGGTTTACCCCCAGTCCGAGAAACCCGACGAGGACCTGGTTCTGCCCGGCTCTCTACAGGCTTATGAAGAGTCTCCGATTTACGCCCGCACCAACGGCTATCTGGTTCGCTGGTACAAAGACATTGGCAGCCGAGTAGATAAGGGTGAGTTGCTGGCTAAGATCGATACTCCTGAGGTTGATCAGGAGCTGAACCAGACCCGCGCCGCGCGTCAGCAAATCCTGGCGCAGATGGATCTGGCCAAAATCAGCGCCGACCGCTGGGAAAACCTGCGCAAGACCGACTCCGTCTCCGCGCAGGAAGCTGATCAGTACGACAGCGGATACAAGCAGAGCCAGGCCAACCTGGCCGCCGCCGACGCCAATGTCCGCCGCCTCGAACAACTTGAAGGCTTCAAGGACGTCTACGCGCCATTCTCCGGTGTGCTCACCCGCCGCAACGTCGATCCCGGCGCGCTCATCAATGCCGGCGCCGGCGTTGGCACCGGGCTGCGGCCGCGAACTGTTTGACCTGGCACGCGTCGATCCGTTGCGCGTTTACACCAGCGTTCCGCAGGCCTACGCACCGTTTATCAAGGTTGGCTCCAGGACCGCCGTCACGTTGCAGGAATTTCCCGGCGAGAAGTTTTTCGGCAAGGTGGTGCGCACGGCGGAGGCGATTGATCCGGCCACGCGAACTCTGCTGACAGAAGTCGACGTTCCCAATAAGGACGGGCGTCTGCTGCCCGGCTCATTCGGCGAGGTGCACTTCGCCGTCGGTTCTGGCGTGAACAAGGTTACGGTTCCGGTGAACGCGATGCTGTTCCGCGCCGAAGGCGCGCGCGTCGCCGTCGTCGGCCCCGACGGCAAGGTGCAGTTGCGTCCCATCAATATCGGGCGCGACTACGGCACCACGTTGGAGATTCTCGGCGGAGTCTCCCCAGCGGACCAGGTCGTCATCAACCCCGCAGATTCGCTTGAGGACGGACAACAGGTGAACGTGGCGCAGCCGGACCAGAAACCGCCGCCCGCAAAAAGGCAGCGGATCGTGAAGCGAGTCGCATTCTCGGCCGTTCTCGCGCTGCTAGGTCTCGCCGCCGGATGCACCGTCGGTCCGCGTTACAGCCGGCCCGCGGCTCCAGCGCCGGCGCCGGATGCGTGGAAGACGCAACCGCCGTGGCAGCAAGCCGCGCCCAAGGATTCGATCCCCAAGGGCGCGTGGTGGCAAATCTTTAACGACCCGGCACTCGATGCCTACGAACAACAATTGCTGCAGGCGAACCAGTCTCTGGTGGCCGCGCGCGACCGTTTGGACCAGGCGCGCTCGTTAGCGCGCGTCGCTACTGCAGACATGTTCCCGCAACTTTCGGCCGATCCCAGCGCGTTGCGGGAGCGCGGCGCCGGAATCGCCCTCTGGACGGCCAGGCACCGACGATCGGGGCAAACGGCAAGCCTGAGCCCGTCCTTCCCTACACGCAGAGCGTCTATACGGTTCCGTTTTCTCTGAGCTATGAGGTCGATCTTTTCGGACGCGTGCGGCACAACGTGGAAGCAGCCAACGCTTCTCTACAGTCCACGGCCGCCGATCTGCAGAATGTGCAGTTGGTGCTGACCGCTGAACTCGCCGCCGATTACTTCACACTGCGCGAGCTGGACGCCGAGTTTGAAGTAGTACAGGAATCCGTGGGCTACCAGCAAAAGGGCCTGGATCTGGTGAAAAATCGCCACGACGGCGGCATTGCCAGCGGACTCGAAGTGGCGCAGCAGGCCGCGCTGCTCGACTCCACGGTGTCGCAGCTTGCTCTGGTGCAGCAGTCGCGCGCGCAGTATGAGCACGCCATCGCGGTGCTGGTGGGCCAGCCAGCCTCCAGCCTCAGCGTGCCAGTCGCGCCGTTGCGGGCCACCCCGCCGCCGGTCCCGCTTGGAGTGCCCTCCGACGAGTTGGAGCGCCGGCCTGATATCTCCACGGCTGAACGCCTGATGGCTTACCAAAATGCGCAAGTCGGCATCGCGCGCTCAGCCTTCTATCCGCACATCACGCTGAGCGGTTCGGGAGGATGGCAGAGCCGCGATCTCGGTACGCTCCTCAACGCGCCCAGCCTCTTCTGGTCGCTCGGCGCGGATGCCTTGCAGCCCATCTTCGAAGGCGGACGGAACCGCGCTAACCTGGCCGCCGCGCGCGCGGCGTATGACCAGTCCGTGGCCAACTACCGCCAGGCCGTGCTTACGGCTTTCCAGGAAGTCGAGGACGGAATCAGCAATCTAAGCACGCTTTCGCAAGCTCTGGCCACGCAAGGCGCTGCGGTCGACGATGCCCGGCGCGCCCTGGCGATCGCCAATAATCGCTATATCGGCGGAGTTACCAGCTACCTCGACGTAATCAATGCGCAGACCACGCTGCTAGCCAGCGAACGTCTGCAGACGCAGTTGCTCGGCCAGCAGATGGTCAGCTCGGTCTATCTGGTGAAGGCTCTCGGCGGTGGCTGGGACGCCAGCCAACTCAAAGACCAGCAAGTTCATCCCCAAGCTGGCCAGATTTTGCAGCCCTGAGCTCCGTCGTGACGGGGTGTTCCTACTTTCCTGACATGTGTTACCTGGAGTGCTGCGCAATCCGTTGTTAAGTTGACAACAGCATCGCGCGAGCCTAGTATTATAGCTGAGGGAAATATCTCTTCTTACTCTTGCACGTTTCGGCAGTAAGTCAGCCCAATCTGAAGTTTTCCATTGATTCGCGCCTTTGAGAGAGTAATCGGATTCATGACACTGTTAGGAAATGAGGGACTGTCGTGTCGGTCCCGCCTTGTTTTGACATCTGTGTTTATCGCGCGAGCCTGGAGGGAAACACATGAAGAACACCAAGTTTCTTGTGAAAGTGAATCGCAGCGGAACTCGCGCTCCTGAATACGTGCAGCGCATTGACCGCACCCCCATCCAGACCACAACCGACCGTAAACTGGCACTGGTTATGGGACGATTTACGGCAGAAGACGCCGTCAAGTCCATCCAGAATTCCCGCTGTAACCCCGAGTTAATCTCCGTCCAGGTGAGCGCCTAGTAGTTTCAGCGCTGGCTGCGACGACCCCAGACGTTTGCCCTCTTCCCGCAGCCGCATGCTCCACCCCTCGCGGGCGGGAGCTCGCCATTCTTCGCATCCGCACCTCTTCGTTAGTAATTACGACCGTCCCATGGAAACCGGACAGTTACTCCGAGACTGAGAAAGATTCAGTTCCACGTCGACTTGCGTAGTATTCTCGCGTGGAATAAATCTCTGGTTTCTCGCGATCGGCGAAAGGACCGCGCTCCGTGGCGCAAAACGAAAAGGCCGGTTACAACCGCTTCCTCCTCCTGGTAGCAGGGCTGGGCGGCTTGCTCTACGGGGTGGATGTCGGCATCATCGCCGGCGCCCTGCCCTACCTGGAAGCCACTTCCGGTTTGAATGCGGGCCAGCTCTCGATCGTGGTCGCAGCCGTTCTTCTCGGCAGCGTCATCTCAACTCTATTTGCCGGCGTGCTCGCAGACTGGATCGGACGCAAACTCCTGATGACGCTCAGCGGCGTGCTGTTTGTCATCAGCATTCCGGTGATTGCGCTTGCGCACGGTTATGAACCGCTGATTCTTGGCCGCCTTTTACAGGGCATCAGCGCTGGCTTGATCGGTGTAGTGGTCCCGCTCTATCTGGCGGAGTGTCTGGCGGCATCGAGTCGCGGCAAGGGTACCGGCATCTTCCAGTGGCTGCTCACACTCGGTATCGTGACCGCCGCGATTGTCGGCATGTTCTTCAGTATTCGCGTCGAGGAGGTGGCAAAGCTCGGCGACCCTGCCAGGCTCTTCGCCTTCAAAGACACCGCCTGGCGCAGCATCTTCTGGGTCTCGCTGCCGCCCGGCATCTTGTTCGTGATCGGCAGCCTCATGGTGGCGGAGTCTCCGCGCTGGCTGTTTCGCCGTGGAAAACGCGATGCCGCGTACGCCGCGCTCCTTCGCTCTCGCACCAACGAGCAGGCGGACCTCGAACTCGCGGAAATGGAACAAACTGCCGCCGCGGAGAAGGCACAGACCTCAACCGGAACCAAGGTCAAGGAATCGCTTTTGCGCCGAAAGTACGTGATCCCGTTCGTGCTGGCCTGTGTCATTCTCGCGTGCAACCAGGCCACCGGCATCAACTCCATCATCGGCTATAACACCAACATTCTTTTGCAGAGCGGCCTTTCCGATGTCCAGGCTCATTGGGGCTACGTTCTCTTCACCATCGTGAACTTCCTGGTGACCATTGGCGGAGTCATGCTGGTGGATCGTAAAGGACGGAAGTTCCTGCTGTCGGTGGGAACGGCCGGAATTATCGTATCGCTCGTCTGCACCGGCCTGCTCTTCCGCCAGACGGAACGATTGCGCGTGGATTCCAGAATGCCAGTTCAGTCCATGGTCACCTCAGACCAGAAGATCACACTCAGCTATGACCAGCAGCTGGCCAAGACGCTGCTGAACTCAGCCGGAGACACTGCCCAGCGAATCGGCAGTCGTCCAACTTCCTTGGTCGTCATCTATTCCTATGGAGACTTCCACGCCGCCACCAAGGCCGCTCGGTCCGACGACACCGCCGCGACCCCAATCGAAATCACCCGCGAAAGCTGCGTGCCCGCCAACAAAGTGGTCGCGTTCTTTTCCAACCCCTTCGGCGATCTCGATGCCGCGCGCCAGGCTCCGCTGAGAATCGACAATGCCCTGATCACTCCCCTGCCCAGCCAGCGCAGCGGATGGAAGGTCGCCATCACTCTTTTCGTGTTCATGGCGTTCTACGCCGTCGGCCCGGGCGTGTGTGTGTGGCTGGCCCTCTCCGAACTGATGCCGACCCGCATTCGCTCCAACGGCATGAGCATCGCCCTGCTGCTCAACCAGGCCGTTTCCACCGGTATCGCCGCCGTATTCCTGCCCACGGTCGGCAAGTACGGCTACTCCACCATGTTTTGGGGCTTCGCGGCCTGCACCGTAATCTACTTCATCACGGCTGTAGTGTTCCTGCCGGAGACAAAAGGGAAAACTCTGGAAGAGATAGAAGCGCATTTCGAGGGCACCAGAAAAAAGCCCGGCGTCGCGATCGCCTGAAGCGGGTTCCCTACGTTCGAGCGTGGCGTTCGCTGTTGGGCTTCGAACCGCTCAACGCAAAGAAGAGGATGTACAGGTAGCAGATCACAGGAAGAAAGAAGGCGTGGTGAATTCCGATCCGATCGGCAATCGCGCCTTGCGCAAGCGGGATAAGGGCTCCGCCAACAATCGCCATAATCATGATTCCAGAGCCGTCCCCCGTTAGCGGGCCAAGTTCCGCTACGCCCAGAGTGAAAATGCTCGGGAACATGATGGAATTAAAAAACCCAACCAGAATGATGCTCCACATGGCGAAGTGCCCCGTGCTCATCATGGAAATTGTCACGAGGGCGGCAGCACACACCGCGCAAATGCCAAGCAATCGCCCAGTACTCATCTTTTGCAATAGCCCAGATCCGATGAAACGTCCGACCATGGCTCCGCCCCAGTAAAAGGCAACGAAACTGGCCGCAACCTTTTCGGTCAGGCCGCCGATCTCCGGCTGGCTGAAATAGTTCACCAGAAAGCTCCCAATCGAAACCTCCGCGCCGACGTATACAAAGATGCCGATCGCTCCAAGAATCAGATTCCGATGCTTCCAGATGGAGTCGTTCACCTTTTCTCCGATCTTGTGCTGAGCTTGCGGAATTTTCGGTAACTTGAAACTGCCGATCGCAATCGCCAGCAGCACTAACGCGAGACCCAACCCCACATAGGGAGTCTTAACGGTGGCTGCTTCGTGCAAGCGATAGGCCTGCAGGGCATCGGGCGCCATCGCCCTTATCTCTTCCATCGTCTTGGGTGCGGCAGTCAGAATCAAAAGACCGCCGAAGAAAGGAGCCAGAAAGGTTCCCAGCGAGTTGAATGCCTGCGTAAGGTTTAGCCGACTCGAGGCGGTCGACGGTTTACCCAGCACCGTGACGTATGGATTGGCCGCCACCTGGAGACAGGTGATGCCGGCAGCCAGGACTATCAGTGCGACCAGAAACAGCGGGTACGACGGCACGCTGGCCGCCGGTACAAACAGGAAGGCGCCCAAACCCATGGTGAGCAAGCCCACTACCATCGACCGCTGATAGCCGATCCAATCGATGACCTTGGCCGAAGGTATGGAGAAAAGAAAATATGCACCAAAGAAGGCAAACTGAATGAGCATGACCTCTGTGTAATTCAGGTCGAAAATCGGTTTCAGGTGAGGGACAAGAATGTCGTTGAGACAGGTGAGGAAGCCCCACATGAAGAACAGCGTTGTCACCACCGCCAGAGGCACAGTATACGACGTTGACGCTTCGGAAGCCGACGTAGTGGTGGAACCGCTGGGAGCAACGATTGCCATGGCTTGATGTCCACCCGTGATCAGGATTTTAGCTTTGTTGCCAACCGATCATAGCATCGCGTGCCGCTCTCCGGTATATGCGGTCGAAGAACAGCGGGGTTTCGCCGAAGAATTTTGTTAGCCAGGAGACCTTCTTGCGCTGTGGTTCAAAGGAATTCAGGCTCTCCGCGTCATTGCTGAGGTTGGATGCGTACCAGCCAGTTCGCCGGCTCCGGGAGGATGGCAAATGCCGGAAGCTTGCCCCGCACCATGGCAACTTCGTCGCAGTTGTGAAACCTGGGACAAACGTGGCAGTCCTTGTAAATTTTGTCGGGAAGATCTTCGCGCCGCGCCATCTCGAATCCCTGCCGCGCAAAGAATTCAGGAGCCCGCGTGAACAGGCAGATGCAATCCACCCGATGCCGCTTGGCTTCGGCCATCAGAGCCTTCATCAGCCGGCTGCCGCCACCTTGCCCTTGCGCGCGAGGTCCTACCGTGATCGAACGAATTTCGGCCAGGTGCGTGCCATAAAGATGCAGCGCGCCGCATCCAATGATGCGGCCTTCTTTTTCCAGAACCACAAAGTCTCTTACGTTCTCGCAAATCTCCGCCAGAGTGCGCGGCAGCAACGTGCCGTCGCCGGAATAGGCCGACGATCAGCTCGTGAATCTGCTTCGCATCCGGCAAAATGGCTTTACGCGTGCGCATGGAGATTGACCTCCTCGCGCAACGCCTCGATTTTCTTTCTCGCCGCTCCAATCCCCTGCCGCACCCGCGCTGGCGCCGTCCCGCCAGCAACGTCATGGATCGCCAACACCGAAGCTGGCTTCAGGCAGTCACGAAAACTCTCATCAAATACCGGATTCAGAGCGCGTAGCTCATCCAGCGTCAAATCCTGAAGCTCGCACTGCTTTTCCACGCAAAGCGTCACCGCCTTGCCGATCTGCTGGTGCGCCAGCCGCGATGGAACGCCACGGTTGACCAGGTAAGTGGCTGCTGCCCACGCATTCATGAATCCCGACTCGCGCCGCCTCGTTCATGCGCTCGTGGTTGAACTCAACGGCTTTCATCCACCCGGCGACCAGCGGCAACAACCCGAGCGTCGTATCGGCGGCATCGAACAGCGGCTCCTGCGTTTCCTGCAAGTCTTTGTTGTAAGCCAGAGGCAAGCCTTTCAAAGTCACGATCAGCGCCGTTGCGCTTCCGACGACGCGGCCGGTCTTGCCCCGCACCAGTTCCAAAAGGTCTGGATTCTTCTTCTGAGGCATCGCGCTGCTGCCCGTGGAATAAGCCTCAGGCAACTGCACAAAGCCAAATTCCTGCGAGGAGAAAATAATCATTTCCTCCGCCCATCGGCTCAAGTGCAACCCCAGAAGCGAAAGCGCGTTGACGAACTCAAGAACGAAATCGCGGTCGCTGGTGGCGTCGATGCTGTTCGCCGTCGGACCGTCGAAGTCAAGTTCCTCCGCCATGAACCCACGATCGAGCGGCAGAGTCGCACCAGCCACAGCGCCCGATCCCAGCGGACACACATTCAGGCGCTTGCGGCAATCGGCAAGCCTGTCGGCATCCCGCAAAAACATTTCGACATAGGCCAGCAACCAATGCGCCACCAACACCGGCTCCGCGCGCTGCAAATGAGTGTAGGCGGGCATCGCAGCGCTACCGGCTTGTTCGGCGCGGTCGACAAAAACTGCGCACACCTCGGCCAGTTCCTTTCGCAACTCATCAATCGCCGCCCGCACATAGAGACGCAGGTCGGTGGCGATCTGCTCATTGCGGCTGCGGCCGCTGTGCAGCTTGTAGCCGACTTCCCCGATCCGCGCTACCAGCTGTTTTTCCACGAAATGGTGCACGTCCTCGGCTTCGTCATCTTCCACAATGCCCTTGGAAGCCGCGGCCATCTCGCCGATCTGCTGCAGCCCTTCCAGAATGCTGATGAGTTCATCGGCAGACAGAACTCCGGCGTTTTTCAGGGCACGGGCGTGCGCCCCGCTCGCCGCCAGTTCGTAACTCAGCAGCCGGCGGTCGAAGTCAAACGAGCGCTGCCAGCGTTCGAATTGCGGGTCCAGCCCCTGCCGGAACCGCCCCGACCACATCTTCATCGCCCAACCTCCACGCGGGCCCGCGCCCGTGTGCGCGAGGGCAATCCCAGAATCCGAATGAACCCCGCCGCATCTTTTTGGTCGTAACCATCGCCCATGGTGAACGACGAAAGATCTGTGCGGTACAGCGAGTGCTCCGACTGCCGGCTCACCACCGAGACGTTTCCCTTATACAGAGACAGCGTCACGCTGCCGGTCATCTCCGCCTGCGTGCTGGCAACAAAAGCGTCCAGCGCCTCGCGCAGTGGCGTAAACCACAATCCAAAGTAGACGAGCTCCGCGTACTTCAGCCCGACATGCTGCTTGAAGTGCGCGACCTCGCGCTCCAGGCAGAGCGCCTCCAGTTCACGATGCGCCGCGATCAGCAGCGTGCCGCCGGGCGTTTCATAACACCCGCGCGACTTGATGCCCACAAAGCGGTTCTCCACCAGATCCACCCGGCCGATGGCGTTGCGCGCGCCAATTTCGTTCAGCAACTCGACCAGCGAGACCGGATCAAGCTTCATACCGTCGACCGAGACCGGAATCCCCTTTTCGAAACCGATCGTCACCTGCTCGTCCTTATCAGGAGCTTCCTGGGGCGAACGCGTCATCTGCCACGTCGTTGGCAGGGGAGCATTCCCGGCATCTTCCAGTTCTCCGCCTTCATGACTCAGGTGCCACAGATTGCGGTCGCGGCTGTGGATTTTCTCCCGGCTCGCCGCCACCGGAATGCCGTGCTGCTCGGCATAATCAAGACAGTCCTCGCGCGACTTCAACGACCACTCCCGCCACGGCGCAATCACTTTCAGTTCGGGCGCCAGGGCCTGATAAGTCAGCTCAAAACGAACCTGGTCGTTCCCCTTACCCGTACAGCCATGGGCGACAGCCGTCGCTCCCTCACGTAGAGCCACTTCGACTTGATGTTTCGCGATCACAGGTCGCGCCAGAGACGTGCCCAGCAGATATTTATGCTCGTACACCGCGCCAGCCCGCAGCGCCGGAAAGACATACCCTGTCAGAAACTCCTCGCGGAGATCCTCCACGATCACCTTGCTTGCACCCGTGGCGTAAGCTTTTTCGACCACCGCCTCAATATCGTCCCCCTGGCCCACATCGCCGACCATGGCGATGACGCTGTAAGCGTAATTCTCTTTGAGCCACGGAATAATGATGGAGGTATCAAGTCCTCCAGAATAAGCGAGCACAACTTTTTCAGGCATGAGCACTCCTTGCGGGCAGGCGATCCCCGCCGCCCAGCAGTAAATATAGAATCGCTTTTTGTACATGCAGGCGGTTCTCTGCCTGCTCAAACACCACCGACTGCTGTGAATCGATCACTGCGTCGGTCACTTCCAAACCGCGGTGCGCCGGCAGGCAGTGCATAAACACCGCATGGGACGCGGCTTTCGCCATCAGTTCCGCATTCACTTGATAAGGCGGAAAGATTTTCACGCGCTCATCCTCTTCGCCCTCCTGCCCCATGCTGGTCCAGGCATCGGTGTAAATCGCATCGACCCCAAACACCGCCTCGTGCGGATCGGTGAGTAAATTAATCTCAGCCCCAGTCTCCTCAGCAATTTCGCGCGCAGCAGCGACAATCTGCGGATTGGGTGCATAGCCCGACGGTGTCGCTATACGGATCGATGACCCCAGGCACGCGCACGTAAGCAGCAATGAGTGCGCCACGTTGTTGCCGTCGCCAACATACGCCAGGCAGCGGTCCTTCACATCCCCGAACCGCTCCATCAACGTGAGGTAGTCAGCCAACGCCTGGCACGGATGCTCCAGATCGCTGAGCGCGTTAATCACCGGAACCGAGGCGTGCTGCGCCATGCCTTCGATGGTCTGCTGGGAAAACGTACGCAGCACAATCAGGTCCACCCAGCGCTCCAAATTGTGCGCCACGTCGCTCAACTTTTCGCGCGCATCGAGGCGTTCCTGAGTCTGATCGACGAACATCCCCGTTCCGCCCAGGCTCACCATTCCCGCTTCAAACGTCAGCCGGGTTCGTAGAGACGGCTTCTCGAAGAACATCACCATCTGCTTGCCCGTAAGCGCCCTTCGGAAATCAGCCGGACGCGACTTCATGATTCCGGCCAGATGCAAAACCGCATCCACGCCGGCAGGCCCGAGATCGCGAGTCGAGACCAGATCGGGACACCAAAATGCTTGCGGCACTCGTTCAGGAGCAGACGCCATCCTGCCTTGCACATGCGTATTCAACTTTGACTCCTTCTTCTGAACCCGCGTATCTGCCAACTGCGACTTGTAAGCACCTGCAACTGACTGACTCATGAATACGTGACCTCCGTACCGCACGACAGTTTGGTCAGGTAGAACTGCGGCAAGACGTCCGCCTCGGTCGCCGGCAGAATTCTCACTCGCCCCACGCCCTGTTTCAGCGCCTGACCGCAGGCTTGCAGTTTCGGCAACATGCCGCCGCTGATGATCGAACCGGCCGCCAGTTCTGCTGCCTGCTTTGTGCTCAGCCGCGGCATCACACTGCCCGCGGCATCTCTTACTCCCGGCACATCGGTAAGAAAGATCAGCGTATTGGCGTGGCATGCCGCGGCGCAGGATGCCGCCATTTCATCGGCGTTCACGTTGTAGTATTCGCCGTCGGCGCCCAGCGCCAGCGACGCCAGCACCGGAATTCCTCCCTGCTGCCAAAGAGCTTCGATCCAGCACGGTTCCGCAAAACAAATCTCGCCCACAAATCCCAAATCGCGCCCGTGAACAAACTTCTTCCGTGCGCGGAAGGTCATGCCGTCACCGCCACAGAATCCAATAGCCGGCATGCCCGCTGACTGAATGGCCGCCACCAGCTTCTTGTTGATGATCCCGGCCAATACCATCAGCGCCGTATCCCGGGTCTCCGCATCGGTCACGCGCAGCCCGTCCACAAATTCGCTCTTCTTCCCCAGCCGGTCCAGCATGCGGGTCAGTGCCCTGCCGCCGCCATGAACCACCACTATGCGGTGGCCATCTCGCGCCAATTCCGCGATCGAGTGAGCGCACTTCCGCAGCGTCGCTGCATCTTCGATCGCCGCTCCGCCAATTTTCACCACAATCGTCACTGCAAACCCTCCCGCTCTTCCCACTGGTACATCAAATTCATGTTCTGCACTGCCTGTCCGGCTGCGCCTTTCAGCAGATTGTCCAAGCAGGAAACCAGCACCAGCCGCCGCCCGTCTTCCGCCAGGCAAAAGCCAAGATCGCAGTAGTTCGTGTGCAGCGAAAACTGCAGCTGGGGCAGCTTGGGCGTCGCAAACACTCGTACCCAATGTCTACCCGAATAAAAATCGCGCAGACAGGATTCCACCCCCGCCGGTTTCACCGCCCGCTTCAAGTGCACATAGATGGTCGACAGAATCCCGCGCGGAATCGGCAATAGATGAGGCGTAAAAGTCAGCTCCGCATCATCGAGTCCCAACTGCTCCACCATCTCCCCCAGATGGCGGTGATTGAACACCGAGTAAGCGGAAAGATTGTCCGCCACCGATACGAAATGAGTGCGCGAGGTAGGCGCCTTGCCCGCTCCGGAAACTCCCGACTTCGAGTCAGAAATAATTCCATGCTCCCGATCGATGAGCCCTGCCTGGAGAAGCGGCGCCAGAGCCAGAATCACCGAGGTCGCGTAGCACCCTGGATTCGCCACCAGTTGAGCTGCCGCAATGCTATCCCCGTTCAGCTCCGGCAAGCCGTAGACCGCTTTCGCCGTCAGTTCCGCGGCAGTCACCGCGTCCGCATCCTGGAACGAGTAAATGGCTCGATGCTGCGCCTGTTTCAGCCGCCACGCCCCACTCAGATCGATCACCCGCAATCCTTGCGCAATCGCCTCCGGCACAAGAAACCGCGACGCCTCATGCGGCGTAGCCAGAAAAAGCAACTGCACTCCCAGCCTCTTCAGTTCCGGCCACGACAGCGGCCGCAGAGGATAGCCTCCGTTACCGGACAACTCGGGAAAAACCTCCGCCAGGTCTTTTGCGCCATCGCTGTTGCCCTCGCGCCGCAGCAGAAGCGGTTTCTCCAGCCGCGGATGGCGCTCGAGAATCCGCGTCAGCTCCAGCCCCGAATAGCCGCTAGCTCCCAGTACCGCGCTCTTGAGCTTCCCCGACATCAACCCAGCATCTCCTCGATCCTCGCCGCAACCTTCTTGGCCGCGTCCTTGTCGGGACAAACAATCAGAATGGTGTCGTCACCGCCGATTGTTCCCACCACTCCCTCCCATTCCTGTTCATCCAGCGCCGCCGCCACCGGCTGAGCGCTGCCGATGATGGTTTTCACCACCAGCAGGTTCTGTGCGGGCCGCACGTCCAGCACGAACTCGCGAACCAGCCGATGCACCGGGGGCAGAGCCAAACCTGCAGCGCCTTCGCCCTGAGGCAAGGCGTAACCAGCCGCCGTCTTGCTCAGATTCAGATCGTGAATGTCCCGCGACAGCGTCGCCTGCCCCACCTTGAATCCCCGTTTGCGCAACGCCCGCTGCAAATCTTCCTGGTTGGCTACAGGGCCCTGCTTTAACGCCTCCAAAACGGCTCTTTGTCGCAGGGCTTTATTCATGATGAATATTTATTCATTAATATGAATAAATATTCTCTATCTTACAAGCCTCGTGTTCCCTGTCAAGGAAAAACGCCGCCACTCCTATTCCTGGTAACCGTCCCCGCAGATCATCCGCCGCGGCCGCCGGGCGGGTGCCTCGCGAAACCAGAACCCGGAGCCTGCCCTCAAATCCTTGCTAGACTACTGGCGGTTGAAAAGCCGCGAGTCTGCGCAGGAGCAACGCCGCATGAGCAACAGACCCACCCTCACAGCCGAGTTGATTGCCGAGTTCCTTGGAACCTTCGTCTTGATGCTCTTCGGCATGGGCGTGGTCGCCATGGTCGTTCTGTTTCCCTCAAGCTCTCCAGGCGCCACAGTTCACGGCGGCTACACCAACATCACGCTCGGCTGGGGATTGGCCGTAACCATGGGCATCTATGTCGCCGGAAAAGTTTCTGGCGGACATCTAAACCCCGCGGTTACCCTGACTCTCGCGGTCTACCGAGGTTTTCCCTGGCGCAAGGTCTTGCCCTACTCAATCGCGCAGACGGCTGGAGCATTCCTCGCCGCTGCGTTGGTATACAAGAATTATCTGCCTGCGTTTCACCAGGCAGACCCGCAACTGGAAAGAACCGCGGGTGTGTTTACAACCTTCCCCGCCTTTCCAGCCTGGCCTCAGGCAGGATTTCTCGATCAGGTCATCGGCACCGCTCTGCTGCTCCTTCTGGTGTTGGCCATCACCGACGAACTCAACGTTCCTCCCGGAGCCAACCTCGCGCCTGCGATGATCGGGTTGGTGGTCGTAGCGATCGGCATGAGCTTCGGCGGCATGCACGGATATGCAATTAATCCCGCTCGCGATTTTGGCCCGCGTCTTTTCACCGCGGTCGCTGGATTCAGAAACAATGGTCTAACCGACGGTCCGCGAGTGTGGTGGGTGCCGGTGGTCGCGCCGCTGCTGGGCGGACTGGTCGGCGCCGCAGTCTACGATTTCGGCATTCGACGATTCCTGCGTTCGTCCCAGCCCTCGGCCTAGCTCTTGCACGGGAACGTTCGCAGACAACAGGAGGCCTCTTGCCTTACATTCTCTCTCTCGATCAAGGCACAACCAGCTCCCGTGCCCTCTTGTTCGACCATAACGGCGCAGTCCGATCCGTGGCTCAACGCGAATTCAAGCAGATCTTTCCCCAGCCGGGATGGGTCGAGCACGATCCCGAAGAGATCGCCGCATCGCAGATCGCCGTTGCCCTGGAAGCCTTGGCCAAGAGTCAAAGCCCAGCCCAGCGACGTGGCCGCCATCGGCATCACCAACCAGCGCGAAACCACCATCGTCTGGGACCGCGCCACCGGCAAGCCCATCTACAACGCCATCGTCTGGCAGGATCGCCGCACCGCCGCTTTTTGCCAGCAGCTCAAGGCGCAAGGCCACGAAACGCTGATCCAGCAGCGCACCGGTTTGTTGATCGACGCCTACTTCTCCGCCAGCAAGATTTCCTGGATTCTCGAACACGTGCCCGAACGCCCGCCAATTCGCCGAAGCAGGCCGCCTTGCATTCGGCACCGTCGATACCTGGCTACGTCTGGAAGTTGACCGGCGGCCGCGTGCACGTCACCGACGCCAGCAACGCCTCCCGCACCATGCTCTTCAATCTTCATTCCGGCCGCTGGGATAACGACCTTCTCGATCTCTTCCGAATCCCCGCATCGATGTTGCCCGCAGTGCGGCCCTCCAGCGAAGTCTACGGAGAAGTAAGCTCAGTCCCGGGCCTGAACGGCATCGCCATCGCAGGCATCGCCGGCGATCAGCAAGCCGCTCTCTTCGGGCAAAGATGCACCAGCCCCGGCCTCACCAAGAACACCTACGGCACGGGCTGCTTCATGTTGCAGAGCACCGGCAATCGCGCCGTCGCCTCCACGCATCGCCTGCTTACAACCGTGGCCTGGAGAATCGGTGACACCACCGACTACGCACTCGAGGGCAGCGTGTTTGTAGGCGGAGCCGTAGTCCAGTGGTTGCGCGACGGTCTGGGGATCATTCGGAGCTCATCGGATGTGGAAGCTCTGGCGAATTCAGTCCCCGACAACGGCGGAGTGTATTTCGTCCCTGCCTTCGTGGGCCTGGGCGCTCCGCACTGGGATTCCTACGCTCGCGGCGCTATCTTCGGTTTCACGCGCGGCAGCAAAGCAGGTCACATCGCCCGCGCCGCCCTCGAAAGCATCGCCTACCAGGTCGCCGATCTGATGGATGCAGTCCAAACCGACACCAGCGCCCCGCTCAAAGAATTGCGCGTAGATGGCGGCGCATCCGCCAACGACGCTCTCATGCAATTTCAGGCGGATATTCTCGGCGTGCCCGTCGTGCGCCCGGCCATGACGGAGACGA
The DNA here is from genome assembly GCA_963770235.1 of uncultured Acidobacteriaceae bacterium. Classification (GTDB taxonomy): domain Bacteria; phylum Acidobacteriota; class Terriglobia; order Terriglobales; family Acidobacteriaceae; genus Sulfotelmatobacter. The sequence goes on from CAVYOW010000017.1 coordinate 153,733, forward strand.
CCGCGCTCGGCGCAGCATTTCTAGCCGGTCTGGGCGTCGGCTTCTGGAAGGAAGTGCAGATCAGTCTATGAAATGCCGCGTGAGGAACGCCGTTTTGAACCAGCGCCTGCCGCGCTCCAAAGTGGATGCCCTGCGGCAGCGCTGGAACGAAGCCATCTCCCGCGCCAAGTCCTGGGAGCAGGTCAAGAAAGAATGAATCTCAACTCCGATGCTAAGTTCTATTTCGCAACCTCGCCAATAAAAACCCCGTAGGGCTCGAGCGAAACCTCAGCTCCCCTTGCGCTCGATTCTCCAGTCGCCAGCAGGCGCGTGGCTGATGCGAAGCCCTTGCCCTTCAATTCGAGCTGTGACCTTCTGCGGCGCGTTCGACATATTCAGCGCCACCACCACGCCGTGCTCCTTATACACGCGCAGGTAAGCCAGCACGTTGGCATCACTCTCATTTATCGCAGTGTAGCTGCCGTCAAGCAGCGCCCGGTTCGTGTGCCGCAGCCCAAGCACCTTTTCGATAGAACTCCAGCACCGAATTTGGATCCTTCGATTCATCCGCCACGTTGTGCGTCTTATAGGTCTCGGGCACCGGAAGCCACGGCGTCCCTTTGGAGAAACCCGCGTTCTCGCTGCCGTCCCATTGCATGGGAGTGCGCTCGCCGTCTCGGCCTTTCTCTTCCGGCCATCCCGTCTTCCCGATCGGATCCTTTACATCCTCCTTGCGCGTCGGCGGCGTAGTTTTCATTCCGATTTCTTCCCCGTAATACATGATCGGAGTCCCGCGCAGCGTGAGATAAAGCGCGGCCATCAGCTTCGCGATCTGGTCGTTGTGCTCGCCATCGCCGTAACGGTCATACGAGCGCACAATGTCGTGGTTGCTGATTACAAACGTCGGCCAGCCGGAAGCCCCGTCCACCGCGGCAATCTGCTTGCGAAACTCCGCCGGCGACAGCTTGTTCACCATCGTGAAAAGAAAATCCATCGGCAACTGCAGTTCGTTGTTGCCCTCACCGTAGTACCGGTTGAGTTCAGCCACGTCAGCCGTCCAAGTCTCGCCGACCAGCACTGCATTGCTTTCATCCGCTACTTTGCGCAGTCCACGCAAGACGTCATGTACCTCCGGCAATTTCGTGTTGTACTTGTCCTGCTCGATCGGATCCCCGAAATGGTTCGTGCCCGGCCGCAGAATCGGATTGTCGTGCAGATCCGGATCCTCAAACAGCGTATCCACCGCATCCAGCCGGAACCCCGCAACGCCGCGTTTGTACCACCAACGCGTCACATCGAACATCGCATCCTTAACCGCCGGGTTGCGCCAGTTCAGGTCAGGCTGCTCCGCATAGAAATAGTGGTAGTAATACTGATTCGTGGCCGGATCGAATTTCCACGCCGACCCTCCAAAGGTTGAAACCCAGTTATTCGGAGGCTCTCCCGGCCCTTTGCCATCGCGCCAGACATACCAGTCCCGATGCGCCGACGTGCGCGATGATTTCGAATCCAGAAACCACTTATGCTGATCGGAGGAATGATTCACGACAAAGTCGAGAATGATGCGGATATCCCGCTTCTTTGCCTCACTGGCCAGCAAATCAAAGTCGGCCAGTGTTCCGTACATCGGATCGATGTTCTCGTAATCGGAAACGTCGTAACCAAAGTCCACCTGCGGTGAAGGGAAGCAGGGCGAAATCCAGATCGCATCCACTCCCAGGTCCTTCAAGTAATCTAGCTTCGAGGCAATCCCCTTCAGATCGCCAACGCCGTCATTGTTGCTGTCAGCAAAGCTGCGGGGATAAAGTTCATAAAACACCGCATGCTGCCACCATGGATGACCCTCGGCATCCACAGCATGCGAGGAAGCCTGCGCGGCAGCGATCGACCCAGCCAGCCACGCACCAACCAGAAACACAACCAACCGCAACGCGACTTTCCTCATGCGAGATGCCTCTCTCCAAAACCTAGCGCCGGCAGCCTGCCCTGGGCGAAAATCGAAGGGTCCCGCCGGCTGTCGCTCTCAGCGAATCACGGGCGCTTCCGCCACGCCAACATTAGTATCCGCGCCCCCGTAGTAAAACAAATACCGGTCCCCTTGCCGCACCATTCCTTCCACGAAAACGACATTAGGAACCTGGCCCACTTTCTCCCATGGCTTCTCCGGAGCGAAAACTCCATCTTCCGTGCGCGAGATCACCACGCGCGGGTCGTTTCGGTCGAACACCGCCACGCCGGTGCGGTACACGAGTTTGTCGTCGGCACCGTTGAAGACAAGAACAATTCCTTTCGACGTCATAATCGGCGCAGGCCCAGGTTCGGCCACGCGAGAATCAAACTTCCCCGCCCGCACCGGCAACACCGGAACATCGGTCGCGTCCGTCCAGTGCAGTAGATCAGTCGAAGAGGCCAGTCCCATCTGGTCATTCTTGTCCGGCGTCGTCCCCAGATAATACATCCAGTACTTGCCGGCGATTTTCTCCGGCACAATCGCTCCCGACTTCGTCCAGCGCACGTTCCAGCGCCCCTTGTAGGCCGGAAGAATCACGCCTCTCCGTTCCCAGTGGATCAAATCTCTCCGAAGTCGCCAGACACAGTTGCGCATCTTTCTTGTTGTAGCCGGTGTAAGTCAGATAGTAGGTATCGCCGAAGCGAACCAGCCGCGGGTCTTCCACTCCTCCATCTTTTTCGTAGTCCTTTTCAGGAGAAAGTACCGGCTCGCTCCGCCGCGTGAAGTGGACCCCATCCACACTCTCGGCATAGCCCAGCCGCGAGGTGCCGCCCTTGTCCTGAGCGCGGTAAAGCATGATGATCTTGCCGTCGCGCAGAACCACAGAAGGGTTGAAGGTCCCCGCCGACTCCCATCCGTCCCCTTGCGGCGAGATCACCGGAGTTTCAGAAACACGATGCCACGCCCCGAACGGCAAATTTGCGCTATTCTGTGGAGCCAGCGCCAGAAGGAGCGTGACCAGCCCCACCCAGCTTTTGGAATAAGTCTTGGAATAAATGGAAGGCATCATGGCAATTGTGACCTCTAAGGTGAGCTGACTCGGCGGCGAGACCTGCCCTATGCCTCGACCTCGATACACGCCCAACGATTCTCTGCCAGTTTGCTCGTTCCCGCAAGCGGCCCCTCCGGTATGGAAAACTCCGTGACCCAGCGCCACATCGTCGTCGGTCTCGGCGAACTGCTTTGGGACTTATTCCCCGCCGGCGAGCAGCTAGGCGGAGCACCAGCCAACTTCGCCTACATCACCTCTTTGCTCGGCGATGAAGGAATTCCAGCCAGCCGCCTCGGACAGGACGTTCTAGGTACAGACGCGATCCGTCGTCTCGGAGAACTCGGCCTCTCCACCGAGTTCATTCAGAAGGACGCGGATCATCCCACGGGAACGGTGAAGGTCGAAGTGGATCGCACTGGTCAGCCACGCTTTGAAATCTCCGAGTCAGTCGCGTGGGATTTTCTCGCTTGGACGCCGCAGTGGCAGAAGCTTGCGCAACAGGCCGATGCCGTATGCTTTGGATCGCTTGCGCAACGATCGAAGCAGAGTCGCACAACCATCCGCAGGTTTCTAATGGCCTTGCGGAAAAACGCAGTACGGGTTTTCGACGTTAATCTTCGGCAGAACTTCTACACCACGCAGGTTCTCGGCGAATCAATGAAGCTCGCAACCGTCGTCAAACTGAACCATGAGGAACTCCCAAAGATCATGCGCTCCTTCGAATTAGAGAATCGTAGCGAGGAAGACTCGGCTCGACGAATCCTGTCTTCGCATGAAGTGAAGCTGGTTTGCGTCACCCGCGGCAACGGCGGCAGCCTCTTGGTATCCGCCGATGAATGCAGCGAACATCCAGGCTTCAAGGTGAAGGTCGCCGACACCGTCGGCGCCGGCGACGCATTCACTGCAGCTCTGGTCCACGGATATCTCCGGCGTACCCCACTCGCGCAAATCAATGAAACCGCCAACCGCGTCGGCGCCTGGGTCGCCAGCCAGTCAGGAGCTACACCGGCCCCAAGACCGGGCGGCTTGGCGCAAACCTTGGCCGAGATTGGCTAGAGCTCGTCACCGTGCCGCTCACTCGCACCACTTCTACACTTTTAGTTTATTGTGTTAGGTTTGGCGTTTCGCGCTTGAGGGGGCCTCTTCAGTGATCAGATCGCACGCAGTTCGTTCGTCTGTTCGTCTTCGTTTCGGTTTTCCTGTCTGTTGGATTGAGCACCGCACAGCAAGTTCCCGAAAACACATACCAGGAGCTGCATTGGCGCATGATCGGCCCCTTTCGCGGAGGCCGCACCCGGGCTGCCACTGGCGTCCCCAGCCAGCCCAACGTCTTTTACATCGGTCAGGTCAACGGAGGAGTTTGGAAGTCGGACGACTACGGCCGCACCTGGACTCCGATCTTCGACGACGAGTCTACCCAGTCGATCGGCGCCATCGCCGTAGCTCCTTCGAATCCCAACATTATTTATGTAGCCAGCGGTGAAGGCCTGCATCGCCCCGACCTCTCGGTCGGCAACGGAATCTATAAATCGACCGACGCCGGAAAAACCTGGACTCACCTCGGTCTGCGCGATGGCTTCCAGATTCCCGCTCTCGCCGTCGATCCTCGCGATCCCAATCGCGTCTTCGCAGCCGTGCTCGGCCATCCCTACGGCCCCAATGAAGAGCGCGGCCTTTTCCGTTCCACCGACGGCGGCCAGACCTGGCAAAAAGTCATCAGCAAAGACGAGAACACCGGAGCCTCTGACGTAGAAATTGATCCCTCGAATCCCGACGTAATTTATGCCTCCATGTGGGAAGCTGCGCGAGGGCCCCTGGGAGGATAGCAACGAATTCAACGGAACCGGCGGCGGATTGTTCAAGTCCACCGACGGCGGAAGCACCTGGCATTCTCTTTCCAACGGCCTTCCGAAAGATCTCTCGCAAATCTACGTCGCCATCGCTCCCACTGATTCCCGACGCCTCTACGCCACGATCGCCATGTCCTCGGGCCCACTCGCCGTCTACCGTTCCGACGATGCCGGAGAAAACTGGTCCAAAGCAACGGATGATCCCCGCCCCTCAGGCCGCATCGGTGGCGGCGACCTCGCCATCCCTAGAGTGGATTCCAAGAATCCAGACATCGTCTATTGCGTCAGCACAGTAACCATGCGATCGACAGATGGCGGCAAGACCTGGTCCGGATTTCGCGGCGCGCCCGGCGGTGACGATTACCAGAATCTCTGGATCAATCCCAACGATCCCAACATTATTCTTATCGTCAGCGACCAGGGCGCGATCATAACCGTGAACGGCGGAGCCAGTTGGAGTTCCTGGTACAACCAGCCCACCGCGCAGATCTACCACGTCGCCGTAACCAACACGTTCCCCTATCGCGTTTGCGGAGGCCAGCAGGAAAGCGGTTCCGTCTGCATCTCCAGCCGCGGCAACGACGGCGCCGTCACCTACCGCGAGTGGCATCCCGTGGGCGTGATCGAATACGGCTACGCCGCGCCCGATCCGCTCGACCCTGACGTCATCTACGGCGGCGGCCGAAGCGAGGTCTCGAAGTTTCACTGGTCCACCGGCCAGGTCCAGAACGTCACTCCCATCCCGGTTCGCAGTCCCAAATACCGCACCGACCGCACCGAGCCCACGATGTTCTCGCCGATCGACCCGCACATCCTCTATTTCGCCAGCAACGTGCTCTTCAAAACCACCGACGGCGGAAACACGTGGCAGACCATCAGTCCCGATCTCACGCGCGAGAATCCCGGAGTCCCCTCCAGCGTGGGCACTCTCATCCCCAAAGGCGCCGACAAGCAGCGCGGCGTAATCTACGCTCTCGCTCCTTCATTCAAGACCATCAACACGCTCTGGGCGGGCACCGACGACGGACTCATCTGGCAGACTCGCGACGGCGGCAAGAAGTGGAACGACATTACTCCAAAAGAACTCACTCCCTGGAGCAAAGTCACCCAGATCAGCGCCTCGCATTTCGATGACGACTCCGCCTACGCCTCCGTGAGCCGCTTCCGCATCAACGACGAGCAGCCCTACATTTACCGCACGCACGATGGCGGCAAGACCTGGAAGCTGATCACCACCGGCCTGCCGGAAATTGGTCCAGTCGACACAGTCCGCGAAGATCCGGTGCGCAAAGGCCTCTTGTTCGCCGGCACGGAGAACGCAGTCTGGGTTTCATTCGACGACGGCGATCACTGGCAATCCTTGCAACTGAATCTGCCTCACACGTCCATGCGCGATCTTTGGATTCACGACGACGACCTCATCGTAGCCACGCACGGCCGCTCGTTCTGGATTCTCGATGACATCACCCCGCTGCGCGAAGCCTCCGCTACGCTAGCCGCCACCGACGCTCATCTCTTCACTCCAGCGCCCGCCTACCGCATTCAGCGCGACACCTACACCGACACGCCGCTTCCTCCCGACGAGCCCACTCGCCGCCAATCCGCCCGATGGCGCAATCATCGATTACTATCTCGGACGCACAGCCTCATGCTCCCGTGACTCTCGAAATCCTCGACGCTCAGCGGCCAAGCTCGTGCGCAAATTCTCCAGCGCCGACAAGCCCGATGTCACCGAAGCCGAACTGAAGAAACAACTCATCCCTCTCTACTGGCTGCGTCCTTTCCGCTCGCTGTCGGCAGACGCCGGCATGCACCGCTGGGTTTGGGATCTGCACTATCCCGCGCCCGATTCCACGCGCCACGACTATCCCATCTCCGCCATTCCCGGAGACACCCCTCGTTACCCGCTCGGCCCCACGGCTTTGCCCGGCTCCTACACAGCCCGGCTCACCGCAAACGGAAAGAGTTATACCGCGACCTTCACCGTCAAGATGGACCCTCGCGTAAAGACTCACTGCGCCGGCCTCGACGAGAAATTCCAACTTGAAATGCACCTGGCCTCGCTCCTTGAGCCAGACTTCCAGAGCTGTAATGCAAGCCGGATCGATTCGCGAGCCCCTGCAAAAACTGAGCGAGCAAGCCACCGGCGCCGCCAAAGATTCCGTACAGGCTTTCCAGAACAAGCTCGCAGCAGTGCTCGGAGCTCCTTCCGGCTTCTTCGCGCCGCCTTCCGCCGAAGTCACTCTCGCGCGAGTCAACGGTCAGGTCACGGTGTTATACGGCCAGGTCTGGCAGGCCGATGCCGAACCAACCGCGGCGCAGTCTGAAGCCGTCACCGCAATCGAACACGACGCATCGGATGTAATGAAGCGCTGGGATGCGCTCAAGACTGCAGATCTTTCCGCGCTCAATCAGGTCCTCCGCGACGCCAACTTGCCGGAGGTCAAAATCGAATCGGACCCGCACAAGGACGAAGCGTCGATGGACGAAGAGTAGGTCGCATGATCGCGACTATACTTCGCCGCATCTACAAAGCTTCCACCGCGCTCTGCAGCTCCTGTGCAATCTGCTCCGGAGCGGTTCCTGCCGGAAATTTCATCGGCTGTCCAATGCGCACACAGATCTTCCACGGCGGCGCAAACTTTTTGCCCGCCTGCTTCACCTCAAACAACCCACGAATCCGCATGGGCAGCACCGGAATGCCCAGATTATTTGCCAGCAGCCCAATCCCCGCGCGAAACGGATTCATCTTGCCATCCGCCGTATGCCGTCCCTCAGGAAACACCAGCACGCTGTATCCGCGATCCACCGCCTCACCCGCGTAAGCGAAACTCTGCCGGAACCCAGCCTCGCGCGGCAGCGGAAACAAGTTCAGCAGCGAAACTCCCAGCACCCATCGGTGCGATCGTAAATTCTTCCGAACAAACCTCTGCCCGCAGCCGGCGTGTGCAACGCCTCCAGGTCTTCTCCGCGAGTCGCGGTCGCAATCCGGTTTCCCAGCCGCGCCGGTAGTGCTGCCTGCACGAACGCAAAATCCACGTCCGTAATGTGATTGCAAACCACCAGCATCGGACCACTCCATCCCCGCAGATTCTCCCGCCCTTCAATCCGCGGCCAGCCCCGCAAAATCATCGCCGGTTTCCCCAGCAAATAGTGCACCAGCAATCGCGCCCACGTCACCGGCCACCGCAACACCCATCGCGGATAGTGATACTCCGCGCGCACCCGCGTCTCGCCGCGCAACATCCTCTCCACATCGCCGACGGTCCGCGCCGCGCTAAAACGCGTCTCGCTCAGATCGACCTGATACCGATCTTCCAGCGCGCTGATCAGTTCCACCCGGTCCAGCGAACTAAGCCCAAGGTCGGAGTCCAGCGCCGCATCAGCATTCAACCCGCGAACGCTTCTGCCCGGTGATGCGCCCAATCAATTCCACCACGGGACTTTCACCCGCGCTCGCAACCTCCTCCGCCAGGCCGCAGAATTTCCTTCGCCGCAAATTCAGCAATCAGATTCCGCCGCGGCTTCTGCGTATTCGTGCGCGGAAAATCTTTCTGCGGCCACTCCACCCACATCCGCATGCGCTGGAATTCCGCCAGCGACTGGTTCGCGCGTTCCACCACCCCCGCCATCCGAGCCTCGTCCTCGCAGCATCGTCGCGCAAAATCACCACCGCACACGGCTCCGCATTTCCTCCACGCTCAATCCCCACCACCACACAATCTTTCACTTCCGGCTGCCGCCGCAACGCGGCCTCCAAATCCTCCGGATAAATATTCAGCCCGCCCGGCGTCACGATCACTTCTTTCTTGCGCCCCTTGAAATAAAGGTTCCCGGCGTCATCGAGCGCGCCCACATCTCCGGTGCGGTACCACCCGTCTTTATCCGTAACCCCATCCGTAACCTCCAGCCGGCAACTGGTCCGCCTCGGCCTCCATCCCAATACCCCGCCGCCACTCCCGCCGCCGCGAATCAAAATCTCGCCATCTTCCGCCAGCTTCACATCCCGCCCCGGCAGCACTTTCCCAATCGACCCTTTCCCCAACTTGAACGGATGATTCACGCTGATCAGCGAGGTAGTCTCCGTCAGCCCATATCCCTGGATCGCGGCATAGCCAAGCCGATCCCAGAATTGCTCGGTCTCCGCATCCAGCGCCGCGCCTCCGCAAATAAATGCCCAGAACTTCCACCCAAACTGCCGGCGAATCCCGCGAAAAATCCACCACCGCCGCAGAAAGTGCTTTCCTTCCGACGCCCGGAATCGCCGCCGAAAGTCTTCGATCTTCCCCCGATCCTCAAGATCGCGTTCAATCTTCTGCTTCAGCGACTGCAAAACTCTGCGGCACGCTCACCAGCACCGACACGCGCTCCCGCCGGATCGTATTCACAATCTCCGAAGGCTTCAGCTCCTCCTGAAAAATCACAGTCCCACCCAGCAGCGGAGGCAGAAACATCCCCAGAAATTGCCCGAACACATGGCTAAGCGGCAGCAAATTCAAAAACCGCACCGGATGCACCCACCGCTCATACTTCAAATACGCGCTGCATCTCCCGCTCCAGCGGCCCAATGTTAGCCAACACATTCCCATGCGTAATCACGACGCCCCTTAGGCTCAGCAGTAGTCCCCGAAGTAAACACAATCTGCAAAATGTCATCGCGACCAATCGCCGCCTTCACATCCGACAGTAGCGCCGACGTCTCGCCGGCTTTCTGCGACAGGTCTTCCAGAACTACGTGAGGCACTGCCCGCCGCCTCATCCACGTCCGCTCGCATGCCGCCGCGAACAAACCCAAAGCTTCGCCTCAACCTGCCCCGCAACCCGCCCGCAAACTCCGCGGACGCCCCATCATCCATCGGAACCACAACAACACCGCCCAAAGCGCATCCAAAGAACGCCGCAACCCACTCCGCGCAGTTCTCTCCCCACAAGCATCACCCGCTCGCCCTTGCCGATCCCGCGCGCCTCCAAATTCGCCGGCAAACCGAACGCCATCTCCAGAACCTGCCCGTAAGTGAACCACTCCATCCGGTATCCACACCGCTGCCCGTAAGCGCGCTCATCGCGGTGCGCCTGAAAGTGTCGCCAGGAAAAATTCTGCTAAAGATTCAGCCATGTGAGTCATGGAGGCGTCCGAGAAATAAACCTCGGGTCGCCTCCATGCGCGAAGAGATATCCTATCAGTCCTAGCAGGAAGGGATCGGCGGACAATCGGCCGGGCGGACCAAGTAGGCTGCAATGAATTTCTGACGATCGCGAAGTAATTCTACCGGCTGATCGCGGATTGTGGTCGGCGATCCGCTGGTACGAATGCGCGACCGCGGACGTGACCGAGACGGTCCCATAGGCCTGCCCAGTTCCTCTGGCCGTACAAGAAAGATACTTGCTGGGCGATGGCGGGCTTTCGCAACAAGAACTGCTCTGCAACACCTTGCGGCCATGATTCAAAGCATCTCTGCGCACGGTCGACAATATTGAAATGTACAAAGGCGTTGGGCCACACCTGGAATGATTCGTGGTTCCATCTCATGGACCGTCGCTCTTCAGGGACTGGCCGACTCGACCGGAATGAGCCGCGCAGTTCTGCCCGGTGTTGGCAATCGCGTTGGATGTCGATCGGAATGCACGCTGCATGGAGGCTCAAGCCGCAATTGCGGATCGCCTCGGCGTATTTGATCGGTATTGCGGTCTGCCGGAATACCTCTACTCCCGCCCCACCCCCAGCGCATCCGCCACCCGATTAATGTAGTTAAACCAGGACGCAATCAGCGTAATCTGCAATATCCCGCGATCATCAAACCCAGCAGCCCGCAGCCCCTCAATATCTCTCTTCGAGCACCTGCGTAGCATCCTTGGTCAGCTTGACCACATAATCCACCATCACCCGCTCCTGCGGCGTGATGGGCGCGGTCGTGTAGTCCTTCTCCAGCGCCTCCACCAGCTCTTTATCCAGCGTCACTCTACGCAGAAACTCTGCGTGCGACTCGATTCAATACTCGCACCGGTTGGTCACCGAGACCATGGTGGTAATCATTTCGTGCTGCCGCCGGCTCAGCGGCAACTCCGGCGACATCAGCGCCCCAAACGTGGCAAACGAGTGATAAAGCGCCTCCGGAATCAGCGTGTGCGACCCCACAATCGTCGACCCGCCCGACTCATCCGGATGCACCGGCTCGAAATACTCCTTGGGATACATCCCCTTCTGCCCCTCCACCGCCTGCCGCAGCTTCTCATCCGCCTCTGACATCGGTATGGTTCGAATCCAAGTCATAATCGTGATCGCCCTTCATTCCAGAGTTTTCTCAGCTTAGCAGCGCTGGAAGGCTACACCGCCCTGCCCAGCCCGTTCCCATAACACTCATTTGTACTAGATTCCGCGCCATCCTTCTTAATAGGGGCGAGTCTGTCCCATCCGCCGGTACCTGCCGTTGATTCCCTTGGTAACCCTTTCGTACACTCCCTTTCGGTAACCCTTGGTAACCATGCGGTTCGCCCCTTCCAGCCGTACAATTGCCCTTGTCCGACCGGCCATCTCCAAAGAGGAGTTTGGCCATGTGACTTTCTCCCGGGGCAACGCTTCCGAGGAACCGTCAGTTTCTACGCGTGAAGGTTTCTCGGGCAGAAGTTTCTCGGTTGTAAGTTTCTTGGCAGTATGTTTCTCAGTTAGACCAGGTTCTGGAGTTCGTACACATATGGCGTTCGGTTTCGGGTTCAACAAACAGAAAGTTCTCAGCGCTGCGGAGAAGTATGTCCAGCAGGGCAAGATGCAGAACGCCATCGCTGAGTACGAAAAGGTCCTCAAGGCAGATCCCAAGGACCTCACCGTCACCAATACCGTCGGCGATCTCTACTCCCGCCTCGGCGAAGCCGACAAAGCCACCGATTGCTTCAAAGCTGTAGGCGATGCCTATGCCAACCAGGGTTTCACGGTCAAGGCCATCGCCATGTACAAGAAAATCAGCAAGCTCCAGCCTTCGCTCGAGAGCGTGCTGAAGCTGGCCGAACTCTACACCCAGCAGGGACTCTTCAACGATGCCCGCGCCCAGTACCTGCAGGTCGCGGAAGAATTCCTGAAATCCGGCGAACTGGAAAACGCCGTCCGCATCTTCCAGAAAATTCTGGAAATGGATCCGGAAAACACCACCATGCGCATCCGCCTGGCGGAAGTTTACGTCCGCCTGGGCAAGAAGAACGAAGCCTGGCAGATTTTCTCCGCCGCTGCCGAAACCCTGCGCTCCAAGGGTTCGCTGCCAGCGGCGCCGAAGAAGTTCTGCAGCGCATGCTCACCCTCGATCCCGGCAACGGCTACGCGCTGCTCATGCAGGGCCGCAATCTGCTCGAGGCCGGCGACGCCGAAGCCGCCATCGAATCGTTGCAGAAAGTCTCCGATCTCGATTCCAATCCCGATGGCCTCCGCGATCTGCTCAAGGCCTACCTGAAGACTGGCCGTCTCTCGGATGCCGGCACACTGGCCAGCAAGCTCCTGACCGTCCACAACGACCTGACCTCCATCTCCTACCTTCGCCGACGCCCTCATGCAGGCCGGCCAGTACGAGAACGCGCTCCAGGTTTATGACCAGCACGCCGAGCGCCTGCTGGCGGAAGATTCCGACAAGGTTCTAAAGAACCTGCATTCCGTCATCGGGCATGTGCGCGACAATCCCGCTTCGCTCGAAAAACTTCTCGATCTCTTCCACAAAGCCGGAGAAACCACTCACATCACCGAAGTCATCGAGTTGCTGGCTCACGCCTCGGTGCAGTCCGGCGATCTGCCCCGCGCTCGCGATCTTTATCAGAAGCTCGCCACCATGGAGCCCGGCAATCCCCTGCACATGAGCAATTACCAGCAGGTGGCCAGCCAGATCGGCGGAGATTCCGGCGCCACGCTCATTTCTGCGGAAGAAGCCACCGTCATCGTCGACGAACTGGAAGCCACCGCTCCCTCCATCCACCAGCACTATTCCGATGCGGTCGCCCTCGCGGTTCGCTCCGCGCTCACCGATGCCGAACTTTTTATTTCCTACAACATGCCCGCCAAGGCTCTGGGGCCGCTCATGGCAGCCCTGCCTCAGGCGCCCACCGATCTGCGCCTGAACCAGCGTCTGGCCGCTCTGCACACCCGCGCCGAGCGTTTCGCCGAAGCTGGTGTCTGCTGCCGCACTCTGCAGGAGGTCTACTCCGAAGCCGGATATCCGGAAGAGGCCACGCGCTACGGCGAACTCGCCGATCGCTACCAGGAGCGCTCCGGCAGGTCCCGCTCTCACTGATTCCGTCGTCGAGGACGCCGTCTCCAAGTGCGAAGAAGCCCAAGAGGAAATTTCCGCTCCGGCTGAAGCCTCGGCTCCCTGGCCTGCAGCTCCGCCCCAGCCCGCGGAGGATGCCGAATTCGCCGTAGTCAGCGATCCCGACACAAGATCAAGCCGACACCCAGGAAGAAGCACAAGAGGAGCCCAAGAAGTGAAGACCAGGTCTCAGCCGTCGCCGAATCTCACTCCGCTCCCGCCGAGATCGATCTGTCCTCCGAGTGGGATGACTCCATCACCGTCGAAGCCGACACGCCCCCTGCCGAAGCCGCGGAACTCGAGATCACCGATGCCGTCGGCGAGCATGAAGTCTACCCGCCGGCGAGGTCGACGAGGGAAAAGCCGCCGAAACCGTCGAAGAAATCCGCTTCTACCTCGAGCATGGCATGCCCGAGCAAGCCTCGGCGGCTTTCGAAAAGCTTCAAACCGTCACCCGCGACGAATCCATCTTGTCGGCCATGGAAGCTGAAATCCAGGCCGCCTCACAGCCAGCTCCTGCGGCAGAACAGAAGCAGCAGAAGAAGTGACTGCAGTCGAAGCCGTCTCTGAATTCGCCATCGACGAGCCTTCTGCCGAAATCACCATCGACGAAGCTCCAGCCGCCGCCAAGAACCCCCGGCTGTCGTCGAACAAGCTTCTCCCGCACCACCGGCCCCTGCGGCGAAACCAAACCGCTCCGCCCGTGCGGCACGCCAAACCTGTCGCTGCCCGAGCCTCCTCCCGCTCGCACCGCGCTCCGGCCGTTCTTCAGGAGTTCGTTTCCGATCTTGAGTCTTCTCTGGGCGAAGATTTCCTTCCCGGAACCATTTCGCATGAAGCCGAGCCCGCAGTCGAGCATGCCTCGGCCCAACCGGAAAGCGCCAAACCCGAACTTGAGCCAATCGGAAACGCCGCTCCCACTACCTTCGGCGTGCCTCAAGCTGAGCCCATGGGCGAGTTTGTAGCCGATCTTGAAGCTTCCCTGGGTGACGACTTCCTCAAGGGCGCTCCCGTCGCCGAACCTCAGCCCGCGCCGCAGTCTCATCCCGCACCCCGCATTGAGACGCCTGTCGCCTCCACTCCTGCGCCGCATCGGCCCGTGCCCACGTCCGCTCCGCAGGTCAGCGCTCCCATCGCCGCCAGCGCCGCAGCCGCCGCGGCGTCCTCCGGCACTGCTGCCTCGTCGCCGCAGACTGCCGCGTTCCGCAGAAACCTGCACCCGCTATCGCACCACAAGTTTCTCCCGGCATTCCCAGCACAGCGTCCCGCGCCCAAGTCTTCTCCTTTCGGCGAGGACGCTGGCGTCGATCTCGCGGAAATGTTCGGCGAGCTCAAACACGATCTCGAAGTCGGCGCTTCCACCACCGAAGAGGATCCCGAAACCCACTACAACCTCGGCATCGCCTTCCGCGAAATGGGCCTGCTCGATGAAGCCATTGGCGAGTTGCAAAAAACCTGCCAGGCCGTCGAGCGCGGACATGCCTTCCCGCAAGTCATGCAGACCTACACCTGGCTGGCCCAGTGCTTCCTCGACAAGGGCTTGCCCGAGGCCGCCATTCGCTGGTACCAGAAGGCTCTTAGCGCTCCCGGCATCGACGAAGAAACGCGCACCGCTCTCCACTACGAACTCGCCGCCGCCTATGAGACCGCCGGCGACAAACCCTCCGCCCTCAAGCATTTCATGGAGGTTTACGGCCGCAACATCGATTATCGCGACGTCGCCGAGCGCATCAAGCCCCTGAAGTCGTAGAATAGCCCGATGGGTTTTGCCCCCACGCCATCACACTTGTCATCCCGACCGCCCAGCGAGCGGGACCTGGTTCTTGCACCAACCGCATTGCCGCAACGGAGTGCCCCGTCGACCGAACCGCAACCGCCTTCGAGAATCGCCTCCGCGCCCCAGCCTCGCCACCGAACCGGACCAGCACCACGCTCCTCGACCCTCCGCCCCCGGACCCCGCGCCACAGCCGCACAGCGGCCTGCAACTCTGGCTGCACCGGACTTCCGTCTTTCTTTTCGTATTGATCAGCGCCGTCGCCGGCGTCCTGCTCGTGATCCTGCCCTGGACCCCCGAGTGGACCGACAATTATCTTCTGCTCTCATTTCCCTGGCTTCGCACTTTCATCTCCACCGGCTTCTTTCGCGGCCTGTGCAGCGGCCTGGGATTACTCGATATCTGGATCGGCTTCTGGGAAGCCCTCCACTACCACGAACACCAGTAGCTCCGAAAGCAGTGCGGGCGGCCGGTACCAAGGCCAGCCTGACTTAAGAACGTGAGTCTCCCAATGACCAACAAGCTCAACCCCGCGCCTCTGGCTTACCAGAACGAACCTTTTCTCAGCAGTCCCGACGGACGCATCCTCCGCATCCTGGCCGAGTATCAGGAACCGCTCGCCCGCTTCCGCCGCGAGCAGATCCAGGACACGGTCGTCTTTTTCGGCTCCGCCCGCTTCCAGGGAGCCGCCGCCGCCCAGAAGAACCTTGACCGCAGTCGAGAAGAACGCCAGTCGAAAGCGCCCGCCGCCCAGCAGGAAAAGGACCTCAAGCGCGCCCTCGCCGCCGTCGACATGGCCCGTTACTACGAAGACGCCCGCCGCCTGGCCTACCTGCTCACCGAGTGGTCCATCCAGATTCCCGCCCGCCGCCGCCGCTTCGTCGTCACCACCGGCGGAGGTCCCGGCATCATGGAAGCCGCCAACCTCGGCGCCCACGAGGCCGGAGGCAAAAGCATCGGCCTCAACATCAATCTGCCCTTCGAGCAGAATCCCAATTCCTACATCACGCCCGGCGCTCAACTTCGAGTTCCACTATTTCTTCATGCGCAAGTTCTGGTTCGCCTACCTCGCCAAAGCTCTGGTGATTTTTCCCGGAGGCTTCGGCACCATCGACGAACTCTTCGAAATCCTCACCCTCGCCCAGACCGACAAACTAGCCAAGAAAATTCTCGTCGTAATCTACGGCAGCGAATACTGGCACCGCATCATGAACTTCCAGGCCTTCGTCGACGCCGGCACCGTCTCCCCCGAAGACCTCAACCTCTTCAAATTCGTCGACACTCCCGAAGACGCCTTCACCTTCCTCCGCGACGGCCTGACCGAATACCACCTGGGCGGCGCGCCCAAGAAAGAAAAAGAGAAGAAGTCCTCCCCGAAATCGCCAAAACCAGGCCGTAACCCCCTCGGCTCTGTCATCCTGAGCGGAACAAGGGCTTGCGCGCTAAGCGCAAGCACTTGTGTAGTCGAAGGACCGCTTGCACGGCTGGCACGCCACTCGGCTCTGCGTAGGCACTTCTATCCGCAGGGACACGATACCTTCTTGCCTTAAACTGATAGCTGAAAGCTGATAGCGTGCTCCTCTACTACATCACCGATCGCACCGCCTTCCCCGGCGACGAGCGCACCCGCCGCCTCCGTCTCCTCGACAAGATCGCCGAAGCCGCCAGCCAAGGCATCGACTACATCCAGCTCCGCGAAAAAGATCTCTCCACCCGCGACCTGGAATCGCTAGCCCGCGAAGCGATGCAGCATCATCCGCCAAGAGAAAAAACTGGCCACTGACCACTGGCCACTGACCACTGCCCTCCTGATCAACTCCCGCACCGACGTAGCAATCGCCACCGCCGCCGACGGCGTTCACCTCCCAGCCAACGATGTCTCCCCACAAGAAGTAAGAGCAGCGTGGCACAGATCGTGTGGCGCGGGCGCCCTCGCCCGCGAAATCTACCACGAAATCCACTGATAGCAGTCTCCTGTCACTCCCCACAAGAGGTAGTCCAAGCCGCGGCCAACCAAGCCACGTTCGCAGTCTTCGCTCCAGTCTTCGAAAAAAAAGACGCCCAACCCACCGGCCTCGAAGCTCTGACTCAAGCCTGCCGCGCAGGCAATCCCGGTCCTAGCCCTCGGAGGAATAACTCTGCAAAATGCCCACTCCTGCCTGCAAGCCGGCGCAGCCGGCATCGCCGCCATCCGCCTCTTCCAGGAAAACGACATAGCCACAATCGTCCGCCAGTTGCGCAGCTAGCGATCTGCCATCCAGCATCGCCAGTATGGGTCGGGAAGGGCACGACTTCAGTCGGGCCATAAGTGGCAGAATTCCGCGAGGCTTTAGCCGCTGAGGTGGGCTCTCGATCCTGCCCAGACTTTCCGCTCCACAACAAAACAAAGGCCACGCCGCAAAGCAGCGTGGCCTTCTCCAATGCAAGCTACTGTGCCGGAGCATGCAGCGCCGGAGCACTCGGCGCGCCGGCGCACTAGCAGTCACTTCCGTAGCAGGACTGATCTTCACCGTAGCCAGAATCTTCTCCAGCCGCTGAAAGACTTCCTTGCTATCCACGTGCTTGCCGCCTTCGGTCTCGACTCCAGTAGTCGCAACCTTGAGCGCAAACTCATAGCAAGCCCCATTTTCGAAGACGTGATAGTACTTCGACGCTTCCTCGCGAGTCCCTTGACTGGCAAGGGTTTCCGAGGACTGCAGTTCCATGTCGCCGATCATCAGCTTCGATGGCTGTAGCCGCCGCCGGAGCTGTAGGATCGGCAGGCGTCACAGGCTTAGCCTCGGAAAATTCGCCGCACTGCTCCGCGGTGAGCGCTTTGTTCACGCTAACGTCGAAGAATGCCGCCGCCAGATCGCCGTTGGGGTACACAGACGTAGGCAACGTAACCGCCGCGATCGCAACTCCACCCGGCTGCACGAAGTTCATCGGAACCGGATCGGACGAGACCAGTTGATTCGCCGCGTCACCGGTCTCAAGCGAATACTTGCGCGGATATTGGAACGAAACGCCGGAAGTCTTGTCCGCATAAGTCAAAGTCACGGGCGCCTTGCGGACAACTTTCTTGTGCACCGGCTTAGCAGCCAGCGCGGCCGCATCCGGCACACTCGTTGGCGTCGTAGTAATCGGCGGCATCGGCTGAGCCATCGCCACCTGATTGGTTGAATTTGCGGGTTTAGGTTTATCGCTCGAGCATCCGACGGCTACCGAACAAACGATCAACAGCGCGGCGAACACCAGCGTGCTGGTGGTTTTATCGAAATTGGTTTTGCCCCAGGTAACGGACTCCAGAGTTGCCGGGACACTGCGAAATGCCTTGCTCCTGACTGACAAGTTGCGAAACAGATTGATACGGTTCATGTTTGGTCACCCCCTGCTGCTATGCAGCGCAAGTGACATTGCACGGAGGAGGCCAAGAAGCGAGTCGTTGATTTTATGAGGCTTAGAGCACCACGGAATATCCAACGATCGTGGTGACGCAACCACGATGTGGGCCGCCAGACACAGAGCGCGGAGAGTTCAGAGATTCGTATCAGGGTATGCCTTCGGGCATACCGTTGCAGGTGCAACACAAAAATCGCCTTCAGGCGCTGCGAGGCGCTATGCGCTCGCCACCCGCCGGATCAAATCTTCCTGCTCCGCTCGACTCTCAGCCCCAATCGTAAAGGCATCCAGCACGCCCAGCGACAACGCATACCGCAAAGCTTCCGACTGCCGCCCCCGCAGATCGCCCTGCCCCAGAATCTTCATCCCAACCACAGCTTTCCCCGCAGCTTTCATCTCGCGCAAAACGCTAACCACGGTCTCAGGATCGGCATCCATATGCGACCCGATAGGATTGATTCTGGCCAGATCAATCTCCACCCACGGCGACTTCGCCGCCGCGCGCAGCGCCTCAATGCTGTGGCAGGAACATCCATGAGCGCGGATGACTCCCTTCTGCTTGGCTTCGGAGAGCACGTCCATCACACCCTTGAACCTCTCCGTCCAATCCGCTTCAGTCACGCAATGCATCAGGCAGACGTCGAGATAGTCGACGCCAAGCTCCCGGCGAAAGCGGTCAAGATCAGCCCGTGCCGTCGCCGCATCGCGCGCCCAGGTCTTACTCAGCACCGTCACTTTGTCGCGGGGCACGTGCTTGAGCGCCTCGGCAACATGAGGATGGCTTCCGTAAGAATCGGCCGCGTCAAAGAAACGCAGACCATGATCGTAGCCATTGAGCAACAGATCAGACAGCCCCTTAATCCCCAGCGCAGTCTGATTTGAGTGATGTCCCGAGCCCACGGTGCCCGTCCCCATGGCAAGCCTGCTCGTCTTGATGCCCGTGCCGCCCAGCGTGACGGTGTCAGTAGCGGAAAACTTCGACAAGGGAGCCTGCTCTGCAAGAGCAGCCAGCAGGTTTTTCCGGGCAAGCCAGGCGGCTCCGAAACCCGTAGCGGAACGAACCAGGAATTCGCGGCGATGCATAAGAATCTCCTGCGAGACGCGATTACCGTATGATACGCCGGCGGTGAACGGGGTTGCCGGGCGCGTCTCTCGATTCGTCAAGGATAAAACAGACACAATTTCCAGCTGTTTTCGTTTCGCTCGTGTTTTCTTGCCTTCGTGGTGAAAAGCCTTCGCACCTGCGCTCATTCGAACTGCTTGCGAAAGGCCGCGAGCTGCCCCTGCATCTCTGCAACCTCTTTTCTTAGCTCCGCCACCTCACTTTCGAGGTGGGCGATGCGATCCCCGCCCGCCGGGGAGCTGTCCCGTGCCCGCACAGGCGCCGGCTCCGCGGGCGTAACACCGCCAGAGAAAAGATGCATGTAGCGCGACTCTTTGGTACCCGGCTGACGCGGCAGCACCGCAACCAGCGGAGGCTCGCGCTGGCTGAGCCGGTCCAGTGTCGCATGCACGTCGTCCAGCGCCTCGAATCGATACATGCGCTCGGTTCGCCCCCGCAGCTCACCCGGAGTCTGCGCCCCCCGCAGCAGCAGCACGCATAGAATCGCCATCTCCCGCCGATCGAAGTTGAACACTTCCTGCAGCCGGTGTTCGTACTTCGTAACCCGGCTGTCCGCGCCGCCGGCGGGGCCCGCCAAACGACTTACCTGCAGCGAGTCCAGCGCCGTGCGCACTGCTTCCTCGTCAAGCGTCATCACCGGATCGCGGTTGTTCTTCTGGTTACACGCATTCAGCACTGCGTTGAGCGACAAAGGATAGTAATCCGGAGTAATAATATCCTTCTCAATCAGCGACCCCAGCACTCGAACTTCGACGTCACTAAGAAGATCCACGCGTCTCACCGTTGAAAAACTTTGTTGTAGAGAATTTTACTGCACGGTCGCTTTGAAGAAGTAGCGCCGGCAGCCTGCCCTGAGCGTCGAAGGGGCGTCTCGCCTTCGCAGCCTCAAGACTTATGAGATGCCTTGTTGGTATAGTGCCCCAGGAAGGTTTTTGCGTCATCAGACAACCGTCGCAAGGAGCAAAAATGCGGCTGCTATTGAACTGGATTCTGAGTGCGTTAGCCGTTTGGATTGTGTCGAAGGTCGTGCCGGGGATTTCCGTCAGCGGCCCCGTGGCCGCTCTGATTGCGGCTCTCGTGATCGGCTTCATCAATGCCACGGTGGGAGCCTTGCTGAAAATTCTGACGTTCCCTCTCACCCTGCTGACGTTGGGACTCTTCTGGTTCGTGATCAACGCCCTGATGCTCAAGTTGGCGTCGGCGCTGCTGGCGCCGGGGTTTCAGGTGCGCACCTTCACCGCAGCATTCCTGGGCGCAATCGTTCTCAGCCTGGTAAACATGCTGCTGAAGTGGCTAGTCCGTCCCCCGCAAGACCGTAGCTAGCGTTTGGTTCCTGTGGGGACAGCCGCCTCGAGAGCCTGCCCCGAGCGAAGCCGAGGGGTCCAGCCCATTTGTGATCGTGTGGGGACAGCCGCCTCGGCTGTCCAGCCAAGCGCAGCGAGGCGGCGCAGCGAGGCGCCCCCGGCTCTGCGGCATCTCACCCGGTCCACCGGGCCCCGCTCTTCAGTATCTGCATTATCTTACCCAGCCGCCGCGTCCGCGTTTCCTCCTGCTTCGCTCCAGCGATGGCCAACGCCATTTCTTTCTTATGAGTAAACGACAGCTTCTCCCAGTTCGCCCGCGCGGCTTTGTTTTTCGCCAGCTCCTTCTTCAAGACCGCCGGCGCCTCCACCGTTCGTTCCTCTTCGTCCCGCTCCATCACCACGTCCACAGTATCGCCCGGCCGTACTCCCGCACCCTCGCACAGTTTCTTATTCACGGGCATCATGCGGCGCTCGCCGCACGGCATCAGCGACGAACGGAACGGATATCCATTGATCGTCCCCCGTATCGGCACGCGCGCCCGCGTCCCGAAAAACTTCGGCACGTCCACCGGCGGAGCGATCGCCGCCACCACCCCTGCTTCTTTCCCCTCGATCCTCGCCCGGAACCGCAACTCTTGTTTCGCCATCGCAGTCCTCCGAACCCTGCATGCTGCTAAACTTTAACCCGGCAGAATTTGATTGTCATCCTGAGGCGGGCGCTTTTTGCCCGCCGAAGAGCTTGTCCCGAGCTTGCCGAGGGAACCTGGGCGAGCCGCGCGATTCCACGGAGCCTGCGCTGAGAGAGCGCAAGCGACCGAAGGGCGCGTTTGGCTCGCTTCCCTATAAGACTGCCAGCACCATGGCAACCGCTCATTCCCACCCCCAACCCGGCGCAGCATCCTCCATCGAGCCTGAGCTCGTCTCCATCCCCGAAGCCTGGTTCCTCATGGGTTCCGCCTCCGGCCAGGATTGCGAACGCCCCGTCCACCGTGTCTGGATCGACGCCTTCCTGCTCGCCGCCACTCAAGTCACCAACGCCGAATACGAACGCTTCGTGCACTCAACATCGTCTGACCCGCCACCCTTCTGGCATGACCAGAATTTCAATCATCCCCAGCAGCCCGTAACTGGCGTCTCCTGGTTCGACGCAGACCGCTACTGCAAGTGGCTGGCCGAGCAAACCGGCCGCCCCTACCGCCTTCCCACCGAAGCCGAGTGGGAGCGCGCCGCCCGCGCCGATCTCGAGCAAAACGATTTCCCCTGGGGCAACGACCCGCCGCAATCTCTCCCCAACTACGCCACGCGCTGGCAAACCGGACCCGAACCCGTCGCCCGCTACGCCCCGAACGCTCTCGGCCTCTACAATATGTGCGACAACGTCCACGAGTGGTGCAGCGACTGGTACGATCCCAACTACTACGCCCTCTCGCCCCAGCAAAATCCGCGCGGCCCCGAACCTCCTCTAGGAATCGGCCAGCGCAAAGCCTCCCGCGGCGGATCATGGCGTCATCACGTCAAGGTCTCCCGCTGCTCCGCCCGCTCCAGCATCCCACCCGACTTCCACTACGCCGACTACGGCTTCCGCATGGCCTGCGTCTTCATATAATCTTGTCATTCCGAACCGGGCGAAAGCCCGGCGAGGACCCTGCTGTCCGCCATCATCGCCTAAGAATCGAGGGCAAGCACGAATGTTCCGCGACGACCTCCTCCGCAACCAGCGCATCCTGATCACCGGCGGCGGCACCGGACTCGGCAAAGCCATGGCCCACCGCTTCCTCCAGCTCGGAGCAACGGTCTACATCTGCGGCCGTCGCGAAGAAGTTCTCGAGCAAACCGCCGCCGAACTCTCCGCCGCCACCAAAGGCCCCATCCACGCCCTACCGTGCGACGTCCGCAATCTCGACGCGGTCGAAGCCATGATCGACACCATCTGGAAAACCGCTCCCCTCGATGTTCTGGTCAACAACGCCGCCGGCAATTTCATCGCCCGCACCGAGGAGCTTTCCCCGCGCGCTTTCGAATCCGTAATCGGCATCGTCCTTCTCGGCACGCTCCACGCCACCATGGCCTGCGGACGCCGCTGGCTCAAAGCCGCCCACCCCGCCACCGTCCTCAGCATCTCCGCCACCTACGCTCCTGTAGGCTCGGCCTACGTAGTGCCCTCAGCCATCTCCAAAGCCGGAGTCGAAGCCCTCACCCGCAGTCTGGCCGTCGAGTGGGGCAATCGTGGCATCCGCATGAACGCCATCGCCCCCGGCCCCATTCCCACGCAAGGCGCATTCTCCCGCGTCCTGCCTCGTCCCGATCTCGAAACACTGGCTCTCGATCGCAACCCCATGCACCGCTTCGGCACGACGGAAGAATTGGCAAATCTGGCCGCATTCCTGATCAGCGACGGCTCCGCCTACATCAACGGAGAAGTAATCCGCATGGACGGCGGTGAATTTCTCCAGGGCGCCGGAGAATTCAGCAATCTAGGCCGCGCCCTGACCGACAAAGACTGGGAGTCCTTGAAACCCCGAAAGAAGTGAAGTGTGGGGCGGGCGCCCTCGCCCGCCAACTGCCGGCATCGCAACCGGCCCCGGAAGAAAGCCAGCCCGCGCACCCGCCTCAGAACTCGAACCGCACCCCAAACTGAAAGAAGCGGGCTACCTGCAGGGTCGTCCCGTTCACGGTATCGCCGGTAATCGTACCGAACGGATTACTCTGAGGCGAACTTCCCGCAGGCCCACTTCCCACAGCCGAGTTCGGCTGCGCAAAGCGCGGATGATTAGTGACGTTGAAGATCTCCGCTCGCACTTCCAGCCTTCATGCCTTCTTTGGGCGCGAACGCCTTGTATAGGTTCAGATCCACGTTGTGGATGCCGTCGACGCGCAAGCCGGGAAAAGTAGCGTGGAGCATTGCCCGGAATCTGGTCACCTGGATCCGCAAAGCAGTTCGACATTGAAGAACGGGAGCGGGTTCACTCCCGGATTCGTTCGCCAGCCAGCGCCACGTCCTGCATGCTCATCCCGCTCTTGAGCTGCGAACAGACAACATTGGGACGCTGGTTGCCGTTGGCCAGCAGCGGGTTGTTCAGGCCGATGGCCATGGGTTGTCCCGATTGTTCCGTGATCAGGGTCGCTACTGACCAGCCTCCGACCACCGCGTCCAGCCGCCCGGTTCATATTGCCGCCAATCCATTGGTTGCGGCCGAAGAGGCAAGTCTACAACCACGGCGCCCGCCAGCCGCTGCGGCGTGTCGCTGGCGCCGATGCTGTGCTCCGCGGACAGATTGTCCAGTTGCTGCGGGATGCCCGCACCGAGCGCTCCCACCCAATTGTTCCGGCCTGCCGAGGAATAGTCGGTTTCCTTCGATATCGTGTAGCTACCCTCGAAGCTGACGTGGTGCGTGGTGCGCTTCTGGAAGCGAATCTGCAGCGCGTTGTACCAGGAATTCGCGCTCTCCAGCATCAGGCCCTCGAAGTCGCCGGCGAATTGCGGGTACTTATTTAGCAGCGTCCCCAGGGGCAAGGTCGATTGGTCGTATTGCGAATTAAGCTTCATTGAAGCAAGGATTGGAAGAGGTTGGCGTGCAAGGCGTGATTGAACATCGCGAAAAACGGGTTGCCGACTAAGGTGTTAAGAAAGTTGGTCACGCAACTGTCTGCCGATCGCAGTCGATGCCGTTCGAGTGCGTGTTGCCATGCGCGCCGTGAAATCTGCGCCAGCAAGGACGACGAGATGAAATCCCGGTTGTTTGTGCCAGCCCAGGGTAGATGGGTGCTCCGGTTGGCAACGTAGTCGACGCCGATCACGATCTGGCTGGGCATCTCCCGCTGGATTCCCAGATTCCACTGGTAAATGCTCGGCGTCCCGCGCCGCGGTCGTCCCAAGATCGTTCGTTGTTGGCATAGCCCCAGTTCGCCAATGCGCCGTACTGCTTGCCCTGCGGACCGGTAAAGCCGCCGGGAAATGGATTTTCCAGGCTCGCGGATCTGGATGGCAGACGGAGATTCCCGGGGATGCAAGCAAAATTGTTGTTGGTGAAGAAACATGGTGGCGTCTTGCGAACGCGGTGCCGGGATACTGGAAGTTTGTGGCCGGGCTCATTCCAAAATACATTCCCACTCCGCCGCGCACCACCGTCTTCGAATCGAACGCGTAGGCAAAGCCCAGCCTCGGTCCAATGTCGTTGCGGTACATCGGAACGTTTCTCATGCTGGAAGTCGGGAACTGTGTCGTGCCGTATCAACTCCTCCGTCGTCGGAAGATTCAGCCCGGGGACACTCTGCATCGTCGCCTGCGCGCTCAGGGCGCCCGCTTGGGCACTGGGTGGGAGGCGTGGAAAGATTGATGCCTACCCCGTATCCGCTGTGAAATTGCTGAATTCGATGCTGGTTGGAGCGCTCGTTGTAGGGCGTACTCCATTCGTAGCGCAGGCCCAGGTTCAGCGTGAGCTTCGAGTTTACCTTCCAGTCGTCCTGGATGTAAAACCCCGTCTCCAGCGACCGGTTGGCCACCGACGGAGTCACTAACAGCTCACTGAGTCGATGGCGTTGATGTTGTCGCCATAACCAAAAGCCAGGCTCGCAAGTGGGTTGCCCGTGGGTACAACTCCGGCGAGGTCATAGCCACTCGCTGTTCGGACTCGGCGATGTGACTTCATCCGTAAAAGTTAGAGTTGCCGGTCGGGTTGTTCGGCTGCCAGAAATTGTTGTAGAAAATTCTCTGTTCCCCGCCCATCTTGATCAGGTGCGATCCCTTGGAAATCACCAACTGCGACGAATAGCTCACAGCGTGTGGCCAAATGTCGTGTTGATGCAGCACTGATCATAAAGGTCTATTCCACGGCGATTCCCGCCGCGATCATTAAACGTCGGCATTCGTCGATCCCGTTGGCCTGCTCGAATACGGCCGGCAGTTGAGTGCCAGCTGGCAGTCGAGGCGTTGAAACTGGAAATCGTGGGAATACCGGGCATCGACAGTTCATGCACCCGGTCGATCGCCGCGTGGCTGGTCCAGATAATCCGCGGATTCACCGTCCAGGCGTATTCGAACGAGCCGTTTTGCGCCAGCGGTCACGATCCGCTCGCTATTCCGTCATTATCGAAGCCGTCGCCTAGGGTCAGCGGAGTCGTGTAGTTGCTCCAGCCTCGGCTGTAGCGGCCGCTCACGCGGTTCTTGTCGTTGATCTGGTGGTCTAGTTTGATATCGAACTGGTAATCTGGCGCCGTTCGCTAGCGTTGTGTAGTTGATAGTTAAAGAATTCGTTCGAGTTGGTGGGCTGCGGGATAGAGATTCAGCACAGCCATTCCGATGGGATCCCGTTCGTCCCGCTGGGATTACGTTCCCCGTTGGACCTGCGACCGTGCCGGCACAGCGTGCGGGTTGCCGACGTCGTCGGACAGAGAATGAGATGCGCAGCTTCGGATCGTAAATGGTATTCGTAAGTCCCGAGAAATCGCCTTGCCGTTCCGCCGCGGTCGGTACGGTCGCGACCCCACTGAACGCCGCTCAAGTTTCTCACCTTCTCGAAGTCAACAAAGAAGAACGTTCTGTTCTTCACGATCGGCCCGCCCAGCGAAAAGCCACCCTGGTCGCGCTTGCTGTCTGGCTTGGGGTTGGGCTCGGATCCCCAACAAATATTTGGGATTGAAGAAATCGCGAGCGTCCATCTGCGGGCGCTGCAGAAAATACCAGCCCGTGCCATGGAAGGCGTTGGTGCCGCCCTTCAGCACCATATTCACCACCGTGCCGCCGTTGTTGCCGAACTCCGCCGAGAAGCTGTTGTTCTGCACTTTGAATTCCTGCACGCTATCAACCAACGGCTCGTAGTACACGTTGGAGTTCCCTCCTTCGCCCTGTTCCGGCGCGCTGATCAAGGCGCCGTCCAACCGTATCTCTGCCGTCGCGTTGCGCTGCCCGTTGGAAGTGAAGTTTGTTCCCGCGGGATAGTTATCCGCCGTGCCCGACCCTGCCACCTCGGTCACGCCCGCCGCCAGAAACGTCAGCCCGAAGAAGTCGCGGCCCATCAACGGGATTTCGTTTATGTACTCGTGGGTGATGTCCGTGCCCAGCGTCGCGTTGTCCGTGTCCAGCAGCGGCGCGGTCGTCGTGACTTCCATCTTCTCGCTCACGCCGGCCGGGGTCAGAGTGAAATTGAGCGAAGCTTCCTGATCGACAGCCAGCACCACGCCCGTCCGCTCCGCCGTCCGAAAACCCGCTCAGCTGAGCTTTTACCGAATACGTCGACGGCCGCAGACCAGTGAAGAAGTATTCACCCTTGTCGTCAGTGTGCGCCACGCTGGAAATATTCGTTCCCGTGTCCGTGATGGTCACGGTCGCATTGTGAACCACCGCTCCCGAAGCATCAGAAACCACGCCTCGAAGCTGTGCCCGGTAGCTGCCCTGTGCGGCCGCAAAAGTAGCAAAGCCCACGCCGAAGCACGCCACCAAAATGCAAGAGAGAAAGAGAAGTCTTCCCGTCGGTTTCATCAGAATCCTCCGTTTGTTTCGGCGAAGGCAACATCGCCCCGCTCCCCGCACGTTCCTCACGAATGAATATTCACACCCTGCACCACTCGGCTGATGGCCCCATTCGGACTCGGACAATCCGGTCGCAGGTTCCACCGCAGAGAACTGAACAGCCCAAGCAATTGCCCGAAAATTACGTCCACCGCCGGCCGGTAGTCATCGCCAATAGTGCTCGTCGTGCTGGACGCCAAATAATGTTCAGCAAAGGAGTCTCTTGAGATTTCACTCCCGCCCACAACAATCCTCGATCTCACCAGCCGCTTCTTTCCCACCTCATCCAGCAAATCCCGCTCGTACTGCTGCACCCGCCGGTCGCTCGAAAGAAAACAAACAAACAGCGTCCCCTGATCCAAAGCCGCCATCGGACCATGGCGCAGCCCCAAAACCGACTCCGACATCGTCAGCGTCTTGCCCGCCGTCAACTCCAAAAGCTTCAGCGCAGATTCCTTAGCCACAGCCCTCAGCGGTCCCGAACCCACAAAGCAAGCTTTGGTGTACGCGTCCTTCGCCAGCGCTGACGCGCAATCCGCAGCGTGCGGCAAAAAATCCCGGCCCGCCTCCACCAGTTGCAACAAAATCTCCTCATAGCGCCCGAGATCGTTCGCGTGCGCCAGGCATTGCCCGAAAATCACCATGTTCGAGAACGAGCTGGTCATCGCCAGCCCGCGGTCATTTACCGCATCATCCAGACAAACCCCCAACACTCGCGGCTCGTCAGCGTTCTCCCGGATCATCCTCCCCTTCGCATTGCACGACACCACCAGGTGATGAATGTCCGGGCGCTTTCTGCGGGCGTTTTCCAGCACCGCAACTCCTTCCGGACTGTCCCCCGAACGCGAAAACGAAATCCAGAGGTATTTCCTGTCCGGAATCATCCACTCATCCATGTGCGTCAGCAGATCCGTGCTGGGCACAGCGATCACTTCGCAGTTCCAGCACCGGCGAAGAAGATAAGTAAGAGACTGCCCAATGTAATCCGAGGTCCCGGCCCCGATAAGAAAAACGGTCGGCCGCGGACGCGGACTCGCGCCAATTCCCGCCAGCGCCAGAAATTCCGCAATCTGCTCCCGCTTTCTCCGGAACAGTTCAAACGTCGACAGCCACGCCTCAGGCTGCTGCGCGATTTCCGCCGGAGTATGCTCCAGCCCCCGAGCCGCCTTCTCGCTCTCCGGCAAACTCAATAATTCAGACAACGCACTCACGTCGCAATCCCTCCCCGAAGCCCTGTCATCCTGAGCGAGAGTTTTGTCGTCGCTGAAGGACCTGGGCGAGCCGCGCGATCTGCTCGAAGCGCTGCTCTGAGAGAGCGCAAGCGACCGAATCGCGCGCTTGGCTCGCTTCCTTATCGCCCTACGGCTCGAACCCAGAACACCGCACCCTTCTCAATCGCCGGCAGCTTGTAAACTGATGCCGCCGTCTCCCGCAGTTCCAGTCACCGGCTGCACCTCGCCCAAGAAACGGAAGAAAGAATCCATGCCCCGCACGCGCGCCCGTCACCGTGACTTCAACCCCGGCTCTGCGGCGTCTGCACCGGATTCACCTTCCCCTGCGAGCCCCGCAAAATTCGCAAAAAATACATGCGTCTTCCCCTCAACCTGCGCAATCGACGTCGCAACCATATGCGAAGCCGCCACGCGGACCGTAGTTTCCGCCTTCAAGCTCTCCAGAAATTCATGCTCCAGATCAGGACTCGCCTCCGCCACGCTCTTCTGCAAAGCCGCGTAGTAATCTTTCCCCGGACACTTCCCGAACCGCACCACGCCCGCCGCCCCGCCCACCTGCGTAGCATCTTCTCCCGTAATCACCAGCCTCTTACCGCCCTCCACATACTTCCGAACCCAAGCCTTTTCATCCTCGCTCATCACCCGCACGTCCGGAAGAATCAAAGTCCGCCCCCGAAACTCCGCCAAAGTCCGCGGAGTCACCATCTGAAACTCCAAATGCTTCTGCATCAGAAGAATAAGAATGCCGCGATACGAAGAAATGAATTCATCCGCGTAGTAATTCCGCGTCTCCGGAGAAAAATAAACCCCAATGGGAGCAATCGCCGTCCGCGGCTTGTAGAAAGTATCTTCATGAGCCTTGATCCACGAAAAAATCCGTTTCCGCGTCTCACGATCGTTCGATCCCGCCATCGAATGTCCCGGCGCATCCCAGAAATTCGATCCCGTCATGATTTCCGACGCCGCCAGATTCATCATGGCCTCGCGCTTGTCGACTTTCTTGTCGCCATCCCACGAGTAATTCAAAATCCATGTAGCCTTACCCTGCGCGAACGCCCGAAACGAGTGCATCCCCACCTGATAATTAAACCAATCCAGCGGCGTCCTCGCCGACGCCATGTGATCGCCTTCGCCGAATTCATACTCATGGGCAATCGCGTCGACAACTCCGTACAAACTGTAAACATCCGCTCCAACCCGAACCGCCTCCTTCTCAATCCCCGGATAAATCTCCGGAATCGTCTTGATCGCCGGATTCACCGACTTCGCATTCCGGTCAATCTCCGCCATGAAATCGGTGAACGTCCGAATCCTGAACTCGACCCACTTCCGAAAATTCCCGTCCGAAAAATCTCCCAGCTTCAGATCTTTCTTCGCATCAAGCCCCGTCTCTTTCTTGAAAGCGGCGACGGTATAGTCGTCGAAACTAGCCCAAGTGTCTTCCCACCCCTCGAAATGCGTCATCCAGTAAGGGATGTCCACATAAATCCCATCAATCCCCGTCCCCGCAATCTGCCGCACGTGTTCCATGTAAATCTTCCGCCACTCCGGCGCATAAGGACTGACCCAGACATCCTCATCCCCCTTCCGAATCCAGAAAGCCGTCCCACCCCCAAAAATCGCCGGCTCCCCCGTAATCTTCCTCTGCACCCAGTCCGGATGTTCCTTGTACAAAGTGTGCGGAGTCTCAGCCGCGTTAGCCGTAATGCACTCCGTCCCCGCGATGTAAACGAAAGCGTAATTCCCCGCCGCATGCGCCTTCTCAGCCACGGCGTGAATCGCCTTCAGCTTCTCCTCGGGATGAACAAAACTCTCATACCGCCCCTCAATGTCGTTGTCGACCTCAATCCCAAACACGCCATCTTCCTGCGCGCTCTCGCACAATCCGCTCCGCATTGTCGCTCCGCAGCCCATAAGCCCCAATGCGCACATAGTTCGTCCAATTCTGGTTCGTCCAATTCTGTTCCGTCGAATAAGGACTAGCCAGCAGCGCCCCAGACAAAAGCACCAGACAACCAAGGCGGACCTCGACACGGCAGACCAAACCACCGGACCGCAAAGCAGCCCCCGCGACTTCCGTATTGTTTCGTATCATTGCGTCCCATAACTTTTACTTTCGCCCCTACGCGCCTGTCAAGTCTAAAATGCAGGTGGGCCCAAGAAACGCCGGAGACTGCCCGAGAAAAACCACACAAATGCTTGTAATACCGTGGAAGAGCGGCGCTTCAGCGCCGCGTTAGCGCCACAAGACCAAGGGCTTTAGCCCCGGTGGTCGCCATTTCCCAGCCCACCGAGTTTGTCGCAAGGCACCAGACTCGCCCGCCGTCGCCGTGAAACCCCTTGACAATCTCAATCAAACAAAATTAAATGTAATAGTTCGTAATGGCGTTGCAGCCCGACACCATGACCATCCAATCCCAATCCGCCGCTGGTATCCTCCGACCATGACCCGCCCCCCGGCTCTCAGCTCTAACCACCCTGGCCCTGCTGATCCTGTCCTTCGGCTGGAATCCCGGACAAACAAACAAAGCCCCGCATCCGCCAGCCGCCGTCGATTCCTCCTCCAACCCCTCAAATCGAAAGCAAGCTCCTCCGCATCGAATTCGACCACAACCTCCACACCCGAGTAACTCCACTCTTCGCCGCCACGAAACCGCTCACCCAGTTCTCCGCCTCAGAAACTCTGGAAGGCGCAACCCGCACCTGGACCGACTTCGCCCTAACCTCCGCCCAAACCGATCAGATCTCCGACGCCTTCGGCCCCGGCCAGCGCCTGACCGTAACCGGCAACGACGGCACTCTACGCAAGAAGGTCGAGGTCACCATCTACAACGACTTCCCATCGATGGCAGTCTTCGAAGTCGAATACACGAACCAGGGTGCCACACCGCTAACCATCCGCGGATGGTCCAACCATCACTACAGCCTCCGCGCGACTCGGAACCACTCCAGCATTCTGGTCCTACCAAAGCGGCTCCTACGAAAAGCGCCCCAACTGGATCGTCCCCCTCGAAGCCCGGTTTCTACCAAAAGAATTACTTAGGGATGAACGCCAGCGACTACGGCGGAGGCACTCCCATAATCGATGTCTGGAGAAAGGACGTAGGCCTCGCGGTAGGCCACATCGAGCCAGTCCCGCGCCTGATCGAGCTACCAGTCTCCATGCCAGACGCAACTCACGCCACAGTAGCGGTAAGTTCGAAGCGTGAGCAAACGCTGCAACCAGGCGAAACCTTCCACACGCTCCACACCTTCGTCTCAGTTCATCAAGGCGACTACTTCCGCACCCTGACCGAATACCGCCGCCTGATGATCCGCCAGGGATTTCAAATGGCCACCGCGCCCGACAGCGCCTTCGGCCCCATCTGGTGCGCCTGGGGATACGGCAGAAACGTCCAGCTAAAGCAGGTCTACGACACGCTCCCCACAGCCAAGAAGCTGGGCTTCTCCTGGGTAACGCTTGACGACGGCTGGCAGAACAATTACGGCGACTGGCAACTCGATCCCAAAAAATTCCCCAACGGCGACGCCGACATGAAAGCCCTGGTCGACCGCATCCATCAAGAGGGATTCCACGCCCAACTCTGGTGGTCCCCGCTAAGCGCAGTCCCAGACTCAAGGCTCTTGAAAGACCATCCCGACTACGTCCTGCTAAATCGCGACGGCTCCCGCCGCAAGATTTCCTGGTGGGACTCCGACTATCTCTGCCCCGCCGACAAAGAGGTAGTCGAGTACCACAAAGCGTTAGTAAGAAAAATCCTGGGCGACTGGGGATTCGACGGCCTGAAGCTCGACGGCC
The DNA here is from genome assembly GCA_963770235.1 of uncultured Acidobacteriaceae bacterium. Lineage (GTDB taxonomy): Bacteria > Acidobacteriota > Terriglobia > Terriglobales > Acidobacteriaceae > Sulfotelmatobacter. Next base: position 185,968 of record CAVYOW010000017.1, read on the forward strand.
AGCACATGAACGCCGTACCCGAATGCTTCAATCCCGCGCACCATCACAAAAGCCCGGAAGACTCCGTACAAGCCCTCCCCGATTTCTTCCGCGAACTCTACGAAACCGCCCGCAGCGTAAAGCCCGACGCCCTCGTAGAATTCTGCCCCTGCGGCACGGCATATTCCTTCTTCACCATGCCGCACTTCAACATGTCGGTGGCGTCGGATCCCGAAAGTTCCTTTCAGGTTCGCTCCAAAGGCAAAACTCTGAAAGCCCTCATGGGCGACAACATCCCCTACTTCGGCGACCACGTAGAACTAAGCGACGGCGGCAACGATTTCGCCTCAACCGTAGGTGTAGGAGGAGTAGTAGGCACGATTTTCGTTCTCCCCGGCGAAGTAAAAAAGCGCAGCAAGTCCGACCTGACTCCCGAACGCGAAAAAGTCATGGCCAAGTGGGTAACCATCTACAAAGAAAAAATGCTCTCCCGCGGAGAATACCGAGGCGACCTCTACGACATAGGCTTCGACCTACCGGAAGCCCACGCCATTCAAAAAGGAAAAGAAATGTACTACGCCTTCTACTCCCCCCACTGGACGGGAACAGTAGAATTGCGAGGCTTAGAGGACCGCGCCTACAAGGTAGTAGATTACGAAACCGGCAAAGACTACGGCAAAGTCCACGGCCCGAAAGCCAATATCCAGACCCACTTCAACCAACACCTAATGCTCGAAGCGCAGCCTCAATAATCGGGCATCACCACGGTAGTTCCGTCACTCAAATCCCGACCCGACCTGCGGGAATGCTCCCAGTCGCTTCAGCGACGACATTCATTAGCCCCGGACGTAAGTCCGGGGTAGGCCAGCAGAAATGGAACCGAGTCCCGTAGGGACGGCACGATCTCCCTGGCTCGACACTCCGCCGTAACTAGAACCCAACCCCGCATCATGCCAATATATGCGGGACTCCCAAACCAACTCACTGTCTCGCATGACGGAAACCGCAACCACACTCGAACTCCCGCCCACCGCGGAGAATCCCGCAAAACCCCCATCCTGGCGCCACGGCTTCTGGTCGCTCGTGGTAACCCAATTTCAAGGAGCCTTCAACGAAAACGGCCTGAAGAACCTCGTAGTTTTCATAATCCTAAGCATGGCCATGCAAAAGGCCGACCGCGACCGCCTGGTCCTGGTAGTAGGCACGCTGTTCTCGCTCCCCTTCATCCTCTTCTCCATGACCGGAGGCTTCCTGGCCGACCGCTACAGCAAACGCACGGTCACCATCTGGACCAAGTTCTTCGAAATGGCAGTAATGGCCCTGGCCATAGCCGGACTAAGCTGGCAAAACCTGAATTTAGAAATGGCCGCAGTCTTCCTGGCAAGCACGCAAGCCGCACTCTTCGCCCCCTCGAAGTACGGACTGCTCCCCGAGCTACTCCCCGAAGCAAAACTCTCCTGGGGCAACGGCGTCCTGGAACTAGGAACGTTCCTGGCAGTAATAGCCGGAGGAGTCTCTGGCGCATTCCTTGCAGATGTCTTCCAATCCCGCCAAGGATGGTCTGGCCTGATCTTCTTAAGTCTCTCCGTACTAGGCCTGCTCTTCAGTTTAGGAATCACAAAAGTCCCCGCCGCCGATCCAACGAAGAAATTCCGCGCCAACCCAATCGGCGATCTCTGGACGCAGGGAACTCTGATCCGTAAAGACCGAGTACTCTGGCTGGCAGTTCTAGGCAACACCTATTTCTGGTTTCTAGGCGCACTGCTAACCGCGAACATAGTTTTCTACGGCAGCGATGTCCTCCACATCAGCAGCACTCAAACCGGAATCCTCCAAGCCGCAGTAGCCATCGGCATAGGTCTAGGCAGCCTTTCAGCAGGCTATCTGTCCAGCGGCAAAGTCGAATATGGATTGATCCCGCTAGGTTCCGTAGGCATGACCATCTTCGGCGTCTTGCTGTCAGCGAAACATCTTTCGTTCGCCAACGTTCTGATACTGCTGGCAGCTCTGGGCTTCTCCGCCGGCTTCTTCGCCGTCCCGGTAAACGCCCTGATCCAGCACCGCCCCGACGAAAAAGATAAAGGCGGAGTAATCGCCGCCGCCAACTTGCTCTCCTTCGTAGGCATAGGCGGAGCCGCCGCCGTCTATTACGTCTTCCAGCACTACTGGCATTTCAGCCCGCCAGCAATTTTTCTTTCATCATCTCTAGCCACGGTAGCCGCGACGATCTACGTGCTGTACCTGCTGCCCGACGCCTTACTCCGTCTCCTGCTCTGGTTCGCCACCCACACTCTCTACCGAATTCACTCAGAAGGCCGCGAAAACGTCCCCGCCAAAGGCGGAGCCTTACTAGTCCCAAACCATGTCTCCATGGTCGACGCAGTCTTGCTGATGGCCTCCATCGACCGCCCCATCCGTTTTTTAATGTTCAAAGGCTCCTACGATCACCCGCTGGTAAAGCCCTTCGCCAAAATCATGGGAGTAATTCCCATCTCCTCCCAACTCCGTCCCCGCGAAATGATCATGTCGCTACGCACCGCCACCCAAGCCCTGAAAGACGGAGAAGTAGTCTGCATCTTCCCCGAAGGCCAGATGACCAGAATCGGCCAGATGCTCCCCTTCCGCCGCGGCATGGAAAGAATCGTAAAAGGACTGGAAATCCCCATAATCCCCGTGAATCTGGGCGGAGTCTGGGGATCAATCTTCAGCTTCGAACGCGGAAAATTCCTCTGGAAGTTCCCCCGCAGAATTCCGTACCCAGTAACGGTAACGTTCGGCAATCCGATGCCAACAACCAGCACCGCACAAGAAGTAAGGCAAGCCGTGCAAGAGCTAGGCGCCGACTCCTACCAGTTCCGCAAGCGCTACATGCAACCGCTGCACCGCTCTTTCATCCAAACCGCGCGCCGCCACCCCTCCCGCTTCGCCATGGCCGACGGCCAAACCAAGAAACTAACCTTCGGCGGAGCACTAACCCGCACCATCTTCTTAGCCCGCCGCCTAAGTCCCATTTGGCAAGATCAAAAAATGGTGGGCATCCTGCTCCCTCCATCAGTCCCCGGCGCGTTAGTAAACTTAGCCGCACTCTTGATGGGAAAGGTCCCAGTAAATCTCAACTACACTGCGTCCAACGCAGTCCTGGCCTCCTGCGCCCAACAATGCAATCTGAAAACCGTAATCACCTCAAGAGCTTTTCTGGAACGAGTCCACATCCAACCCCCGGCCGAAGCCACAATGCTAGAAGACCTGGCCCAAAACCCGCGCCCAGCCGAGCGTCTAACCGCCGCCCTGATTTCCTGGCTGCTCCCAGTAAGACTCCTGGAAAAATCAATCGGCGCAGGCCCGAAGATAACGCTAGACGACACCGCCACAATAATTTTCTCCAGCGGCAGCACCGGCGATCCCAAAGGCGTAGTCCTGACCCACTACAACGTAGCCTCAAATGTAGAGCAACTGAACCAGGTCTTCATGCTAGGCCGCGACGACAAAATCCTGGGCATCCTGCCGTTCTTCCATTCCTTCGGCTTCACCGGAACCCTGTGCCTGCCGACCACAATCGGCATGGGCGTGTCTATCACCCAAGTCCTCTCGAAGCCCGCGCCATCGGCGCGCTGGTAAGCCAGTACGCGGTAACCTTCCTGATAGCCACTCCAACGTTCCTGCAGTCCTACATCCGCCGCTGCTCTCCCGAAGATTTCGGCAGCCTGCAATACGTAATGGCCGGAGCCGAAAAGCTCCCCGAGCGCGTCTCCACAGCCTTCGAAGACACGTTTCGGAATCCGCCCGCTGGAAGGCTACGGCTGCACCGAATGTTCCCCCGCAGTAACCGTAAACACCAGAGATTTCCGCGCCCCGCAATTTCGCCAGGTAGGCGCCAAGCGCGCCAGCATAGGTCACCCGCTCCCAGGAATCAGCGTAAGAATAGTGAGCCCCGAAACCTTCGAGCAAGTCCCCCAAGGCGAAACCGGCCTGCTCCTGGTCCGCGGCCCCAACGTAATGCAGGGATACCTCAACCGCCCCGAAAAAACCGCCGAAGTCCTCCGCGACGGCTGGTACAACACCGGCGACATCGCCGCCATGGACGAAGACGGCTTCATCCGCATCACCGACCGCCTAAGCCGCTTCAGCAAAATCGGCGGCGAAATGGTCCCCCACATAAAAGTAGAAGACAAGCTCCAGGAAATCATAGGCGCAACCGAACAGATCTTCGCCGTAACCTCAGTCCCCGACGAAAAAAAAGGTGAACGCCTGATAGTCCTCCACACCCTCCCCACCGACAAATTAGAGGAATGCCTAACGCAGCTGGCAAAATCAGACCTGCCCCCACTCTGGAAGCCCCGCCCCGATCAATTCGTCCACGTGGATTCGTTACCCTACTTAGGCACAGGAAAACTAGACCTGCGCCGCCTGAAAGAAATCGCCACCGGAGCCCAATCATGAGCGGAGCAAGCGCAAAAGCCCTAGCCATCCGCGTAGTCATAACCACCGCAGCGCTAGTGATCTGGTTCTGGACCCAGTCCCTAATCGGCGCCCGCACCGCCCCCGCCAACGGAATCGGCGACGGCCTGCACTCGGCCACTGCCCCCCTGAATCTCTACCTGCAATCGCATCCCTCCGCGGCAAACGCGCTGCTAATCGTAAGCTCCGCCATCATCGATCTCTTCGGAATCTTCCTTCTCTCCAAATGGATCTTCGGCGCCGCACTCCGCCCATTCCTGGCTCTGATAATCGTGCTAGGCCTGCGGCAAATCATGCAAGCCCTGGTAGCGCTCCCCGCCCCGCCCAACGAAATCTGGCATTACCCAGGATTTCCCTCTCTGCTGGTAACCTACAGCGTAGCCAACGACTACTTCTTCTCCGCCCACACAGCCATAGCCATCTTAGGCATCACCGAAATCGCCCGCGCCCGCAAAACCGCGCTAACCGCTCTAGGAGTCCTGATCGCCCTCTTCGAAATCGCAACCGTCCTAATCCTGCGGGTGCACTACACCATGGACGTCTTCACCGGCATCGTCACCGGACTCTACGCCGCCTACCTCGCAAACCAAATTTCAGCCGCCCTGAAATCCACCCGCACCCCGTCATCCTGAGCGAAGGTTGTACGTCGCGGAACGCCCCACCGGGTGCCCCATTTCTCGCGTCCTTTGCGAGAAGTGGGGATTTTGCCTTCTTCTCCGCCTTCGCACCGGCCGCGAAATCCTAAGCCCCAAGAACTCCCCGAACCTCACTCCCCACCCGGCAGAATCGGAAACCCAATCGCCTCCAGCTCTCGCCGCAGCTGCTCCACCGATCGAAACTGCACTGCATGAATCCCCAACTCCCGCGCCGCCAGCACATTGATTTCACGGTCATCCACAAACAAAGTCTCCCCCGCCCGAACCCCAAGCCCGCGCAACGTATGCTCGTAGATCGCCGGATCAGGCTTGATCAACCGCACTTCCGCGGAGAAGGTCTTGAAGTCAAACAGCTCCAGCCACTCAAAATTCTCCCGCAAGTAAGCAATCATCGCCGGATGAATATTCGAAAGCAGCCCAGTCTTAATTCCTCCACGTCGCAGCCGTCCCAACCAGCCAACCATCTCCAAATTCGCCTTGCCAAACATCTCAACATCCCATTTGCAAACCAGATCCAGTTGCTCGCCATCGATCGCCACACCAGCATCCGCCGCCAGCGCCATCCAATAAGCTTCCGCCGTGATGTCTCCCCGATCGAACGCCCCCCGGTTCTTGTCCCACAAAGTCTGAAACAAGTTCCGATCCGCGCCGAATACTTTCGCCAGCCGCTGAAACGCCTCGTCCGGCGGCCGATGGCAAAGCACCTCGCCATAATCGAAAATCACAGCCCTGATTCGCGGAGTCTTCATCCCAGAATCGCGTGCGTGATCCCCTGCCACCAGGAAGGATTGCCCCGCCACATGTATACCGCGAGGCTCTGGCCAACGATCAACACCGGCAGCGCATACAAATACGCCTTGTGCACGCGCCGCTCCACCAGCAGGTCGCGCACCACGCCGAGAACCATCAGCAGGTCCAGGCAAGGATAGAAGAGATTATTGTTGAACAGGAAGTCAAAGCGCCCAAAAGGCGCGTCCATCAGCCCGCACGTCGCAATGAAGATCAGCCGCCGATGCATCTCCGGCTGCGTGCGCCAATAGATGGCCAGCCCAATGAGCACGCCAAACGCGATCATGTCATAGAACGGGATGCTCAGAAAGGCATGCGCTTCCCTCTCCCCCTGATGCAGTTGCGCCATATCAAAGCGCGCCATGATGATGGCAGTAGTAAAGCCCAGCGGAACCATCACCGCAGCCAGCCCCGCGCCAAACCATCCGATGGAGCGATGCCAACTGACTTTGTGCACCCGCACCAGCGTCGACTGAAAAACGAAGAAAGCAATCCACCCGGCGAAAGCCGCGCCATGAATCCAAAGAATAAAAGGCCGCGGCACCGCGGGATGGAACAGGCTGGCGTTGACCGTGCGCTGGAAGCCGCTGACCACAATCGCAGCCAGCAGCAGCGACATCAAAAAATAAAAATACCGCTTCAAAAAGCCGTTCCGGGTAAAAACCGCATCCCGAACAGGCACGGCAATAGTGCTCATGTTTTTCTCCGAGCTGCTCCCAAAGAGCAGGTCACGAACATGTGAGCCGGTACGTCCATCCTGTTTCCCGGCCCGGAGAGGATATACCTCGACCGCCTGCCTCGCCATCTTTTTCGGAGTGGAGGGCTTCGACTTTGATTTCATCCGTTGCGGTCGCCATTTTCTTTCGCCGCTTGCGCGGCGGCGATGGCGGGGAGCGCTTTTCTGATTTGGGCGGTCACCTTTCTTCTGACCTCATCCATATTCACGTTGCCGGGCGGACGCTTGCCGAGGGATGGTGAGGCTGGCGTGCGGGGAGGAATTGCGCTTTTGACGCTTTCTTCTTCGCACTGGCTATCGGCTTCGAGACGGGCCTCGGCGCGATCGGCCTCGCGGTCGGCTTCGCGTTCAGCTGCGCGTTGGCGGGCACCTTCTTTGGCGAGTCGATTGGCTTCGGCTTCGGCCCAGCGGTCTAGTTCGGCTTTCTTTCTGGCTTTGCTCCGGGCTTCTTCGAGAGCCTGGACGCGCATGGCCGCTTCATCTTCTTCTTCGTCTTCGGCGGTGCGGAAGTCGGAATCTTCCCAGACGTGGGCGCTGAGTGGGGTTTCGTTGACGGTCTTCGGATCGAGAACTACGTCGTGCATGAAGGGGTCGAAGCGCACGCGCGGCGAGATTGGCGCTGGCGGTTTGCAGAGCGTAGAGCAGGAGGCCGGCGGTTTTGCCGTCGATCTGGCCGGTGATGATGAGGCGCATGATCTGCATGAGCGAGACCTGGATGGAGTTGGCGTCCTCGAGGACGGGGAGTTCCATGACGACCTTGCGGCGACGGGCGCGGGCGTTTTTTAGTCGATCGAGATCGAGTTCTATGCGCTCTTCGTGATTGCGTTTGTGGAAGTAGCAGAGTTTGTTGTGGCGCAGGGCGGGACATCCGCACTGGGTGCCGTTGACCTTGATGTGCTGACACCGATTCGGGAAATTTGCCATGGTGGTCTCCTACCCCCTCCCCCTGATCTACTGGAATCTTGGGTTTGGCGGGATTTTGCGAATTGAACTCTTGGTTGCAATGAGTTAGGGGCAAAATCTTGAGCCCCAACGGGTTAGGGGAGTGGGGGTGCATTTTTAAGGTTGTGCAGTCAGTATTTGGTATTGCGAAGGGCCAGTAAAGGTTAGGTGAACATGGGAGTGTGGAAATCGTCGGGAAGTGGGAAGCATGGCTTGGATACGAACGGGTTCAGCTAGAATAGGCCAAGCGAGGTCCGCATGGCACAGATGACACCGGAAGTTTCGAAGCTGCTGGAGCGGGCACTGTCACTGTCGGTCGAGGAACAGGAGGCGTTGGCCGACTCCCTGATCTCGAACCTCGGCGGCAAGGTGGACGAGGGAGTACAGGCAGCCTGGGAAGCTGAGATCGGAAAGCGCGTCGCTGAACTGGATTCGGGCAAGGCCAAGACCACGCCATGGGGAGAAGTGCGCAGACGCAATTTAGCGAAGTTGCCCCGTGCCCACTGATGCCGCGGAGTTTCATCACGAAGCTACCGCCGAGTATGATGCCGCGTTCGACTGGTACCTCGAGCGCAGTCCTGACGCCGCTATGAGGTTCGATGCCGAAGTGGATCGCGCGCTGGCGCAGATCATCGCCGCACCTCAACGTTGGGCCGCTGGCTCACACTCTACCCGCAGGTTCCTGCTCCGGCAGTTTCCGTTTACTCTGATTTACCGGGAACGAGCTTCAACGATTCAGATCGTGGCGGTTGCCCACACCAGCCGGAAGCCGGGATATTGGAAGCAGCGGTTGTAGCCCGCGCGGCTTGCAAGGCCCGTTCTTCCCACGTTTCGAAAATCGCGAAACGCGGGGCAGCCTCATCAGTCGCGGCGCAAGCATGGGCCAGCCCCCGGTAAAGGTTAGGTGAACAGCGGAGGTGTGGAAATCGTCCGGGCGGCAACTAGAGGATCGAGAGCCCCAGAGGGCGAAGCTACTGGAATCCCTTCTTTGGTAAGGGGACGCAAAGCTTGCGGCACCCGTGGTTGTTGTTGGGGTATGGGGTGGGCCGCCCGCCATGTATTCGTTTATACTCCGGAGACGAAAGGAAGCTGAACATGCCAATGGAAGTCCGGGATGCGGCAAGAGCCGCCGCTAAATACATGAGTGAAGTCCTAGGGATCCCTCTGGAGCGGTTGCTTCTGGAAGAGATCGAGTTGAGCACGGACGCGCGGTCGTGGAATATAACATTTAGTTACCCGGCCCCTAGCAGGCTGCTGAAAAATTGACGT
>CAVYOW010000018.1:0-142416 GCA_963770235.1 uncultured Acidobacteriaceae bacterium
TTAGTCCATCGCCTGAGACGCATGAACCAATACCACCGAAAGGTATACGGAGAAATATATGAGCGCTCGCAGCCGTTCGCTAGTTCTCGGGGATCAAACTCGAGGGACAGGGTGATGCTGCTCAGCGTGCGATCAATCTGCTTTTGCGCTCTGACGCCCACAGCCGAGGCACGTTGACCCCGATCTCCTGGCAACCCCGTCGCTTCGCCGTAATATACCAGTCGGCCCAAAATCGTATTGATCGTTGCCATCGGATCTTTGTGGTGGGCCAGCAACACGGGTTCGGTTCGTTGAATCTCATCGCAAACATCACGGGCGCTCATCGGCCTCCCGGCTTCCATCAGTACTGTGCGGCATGCCGGGAATACCCGGCTGGCGGGAACCGCCCTTGCGATCAACCAGGTCCAACAGAGCGGCATCTCGAAATGCCATCGCCGAAGAGATCCGCTAATCCGACGATGGTTTGCTTCAAACTACCAATGCGCTTCGTGACCTTTGCTCGCTCTTCGATCAATTGGCGCAACTCCCGCTGGCCTGCCGTATCACGTCTAGCGCGTGGCGGTTGTCTCCGTCCGGTGTGCCCAGTGCCGCAGCACTCGGAATTTGTTCGCGATCCATTGAGTCTAAGTAACACTATTGTTGCCCCCGAAGGAAAGGCATCGGGATTGACACCACTTCGCGCGGGACCGGTACACAATCAAGCGCCACGAAACCCGCGCACACTTATCGGCGGGGTCGGGGCTCTGACATCGTTCTGGCGGGGCTGGCGATTGTCAATGAATGCAGGACAATGCAGGCATACGCTCTCACCCAAAGACGGGCAATGTTCGGGACAGGACAACCCAATACAGAAAAGTAGTAGCGATGCTGCGGAAAAGGACACGAAGGCTGGCTGAACGTATGCATCCCCTCTCAACAATGGGGTCCAGCCAGTCTTTCATTTTGTTGGCGTCCCCGACGGGATTTGAACCCGTGTTACCGCCGTGAAAGGGCGATGTCCTAGGCCAGGCTAGACGACGGGGACGGTTCTGAGGTGGGGTGCTCGAGGCACCAGTTGATCGTAACAAGCACTTCGCACCCTGTCAAAACGCGGGCTCCATGCGTCCGATTGTGTTTCCGCGGACTCTTGCGTAGCGCGGCTCTCTTCCCCACGATCCCAGGACAATTTAGAATCAGGGAGATCGCAGCTGTACGGCGCTTACCACCATTCGAGGCGATTGTGTCTGATCCACTTTATCTCAGTCTTTGGTTTCCCGATTTCTCCGGCCCGGAAATGTTGCCTCACGCTTTTGCCGTTCTGCAGCAGTTCCCTTTCTCGGTGCAGCGTCCGGGGATCACCTACTTTGCCCTGCATCCCATTTCCTGGGATGAGGCCACGGTGCTGGAGCGCCGGTTCCCCGGCGGAATCGATCCCGGGCAGGCCACGCTAATTGCCGCCGAACAGGTTCATGACGACTACGCTTATGTCTTCGAAACTCACTGGGATCTCTGGACACCGGACGAATCGAACGCGAACTGGGTGCTCGAGCCTGCAACCGTGAAGTTCATCGTCCAGGGAGAAGAATTTGACGAAGGAGCTTATCAACAGACAGGGCACATCCAGGTGGATTTTGGCCCGGATTCGTACTTTCTCCAGCCCGAGACTTCGCTCACCGAGCAGACTCGCGCCAAGATCCGCGACAACGTTGCGAAGCTGGTGCAATTCTCCACGAATGTGGAGAAAAATAGCGGCGCCAGCACCCGCCTCCTCTGGTCGGATTCAGAAGAGAGCCTGGCCCAGAAACTGATCGCCCGCCTGCAGAAAGTACAGTAATTCGCGACGCAGAGGACGTGAACAACCCTGGCGCCTTCCGCGTCCCCTGCGTTGAACCGGCCTTATTTCGTTCTTCCGCCCTCAACTTTCAGCGTATCCGACGCCCCGGCCTGTGCCGCAGCCAGCCGCGCCGTCAGCACGCGGAACGGGGAGCACGAAACATAATCCATTCCAACCTGATGGCAGAACTTGACCGACTCTGGCTCGCCGCCGTGCTCGCCGCAGATCCCGACCTCCAGGCCCGGACGCGTCTTCCGGCCTCGTTCGATCCCGATCTTCACCAGCTCACCCACGCCTACCTGGTCGATCGCGGCAAACGGATCCTGCTTCAGAATCCCCTCGGCCAGATAAGTCGGCAGAACCTTGTTGACGTCGTCGCGTGAGAAGCCAAACGTGGTCTGCGTCAGGTCGTTCGTGCCAAACGAGAAGAACTCAGCTTCCTTGGCAATCTCGTCCGCCACCAGGCAAGCGCGGGGCAATTCAATCATGGTGCCCACCAGGTAATGCACATGCCTTCCCTTTTCCTTGAACACTTCCTCCGCCACGCGCCGCACAATCGCCCCCTGGTTCGCCATCTCCTTCACCGTCGCGATCAGCGGGATCATCACCTCCGCGTGGGTCTTTATGCCTTCCTTCTCCACGGCCACGGCCGCTTCGATAATGGCCCGCGCCTGCATCTCGGTGATCTCCGGATAAGTGATCCCCAACCGGCATCCGCGATGCCCCAGCATGGGATTGAATTCATGCAAGTCCTCCACCCGTGCCAGCAGGGCGGGAAGAATCTTCTTCAGATCCGCGGCCCCCTTTGCGCCGTACTCGCGGTATTCCTCCACCAGAGCTTTCTTCTGCTTCGCGTTCGCACTGGGCAGGCTGGCGATGTCGACCATGAGCTTCTCGCGCTTGGGCAAGAACTCGTGCAGCGGCGGATCGAGCAGGCGGATCGTCACCGGCAGCCCGTCCATCGCCTTCAAGTAGTCCGATAAAGTCGGCCCGCTGCATCGGCAGCAGCTTCTTCAGCGCGGTGCGCCGGTCCTTCTCGTTGTCGGCAAGAATCATGGCGCGCATGTGGGAAATGCGATCCGGAGCAAAGAACATGTGCTCGGTACGGCACAGGCCGATGCCCTCGGCTCCAAAAGCCTTCGCCTGAATCGCATCGCGCGGAATGTCCGCATTCGCGCGCACCCCAATCTTGCGAAACGGCTCCGCCCAGCCTAAAAGCGTCTGCAGGTCGGCATCATCGGTCGACGGTTCCAAGGTGTTCAGTTTCCCCTTGATTACGCGCCCGCTGGTCCCGTCGAGCGAAATCCAGTCTCCTTCTTTGAACACCTGCCCTTTGACGCGCATCGCGCCTGCTCGCTCATCGACTTGGATATCGCCCGCGCCGGCCACGCAGCATTTCCCCATGCCACGTGTTACCACCGCGGCGTGGCTCGTCATGCCGCCGCGCGACGTCAAAATGCCGGCGGCAACCTCCATGCCCTGAATATCTTCCGGCGTGGTTTCCGCGCGCACCAGAATCACCGGATTCTTCTTCGCGCCATGTCCCGCTTTCTTCACCGCTTCTTCTGCCGTGAAAACGATCTGCCCGACCGCCGCGCCCGGGGACGCCGGCAATCCCGTCGCCAGCACTTCCACCTTCGTGCTTTTCTCATCCAGTCGCGGCACCAGGAAGTCATAGAGCTGATTCGGTTCGACGCGGAAGATCGCTTCTTCCTTGGTGATCAATCCTTCATCGACCATCTGAATCGCCACCCGCACTGCCGCCCGACCCGGTGCGCTTGCCGTTGCGCGTCTGCAGCATGTAGAGCTTGCCGTCCTGGATGGTGAACTCGAAATCCTGCATGTCCTTGTAGTGCTTCTCCAGCCGCGTCGTGATGTCGCGCAGCTGGTCGTACACCTGGGGCATGATCTTGTGCAGCTCGGAAATATGGCACCGGCGTGCGAACGCCCGAGACCACATCTTCACCCTGCGCGTTCATCAGAAACTCGCCGTAAAATTCCTTCGCGCCGGTCGCGGGATTGCGCGTGAAACCCACGCCCGTGCCGCTGGTGTCGCCCAGGTTGCCGTACACCATAGCCTGCACGTTGACCGCGGTTCCGAGCATGTCATCGATGTTGTTGATGCGGCGGTAATGCTTGGCACGCTCGTTCTGCCACGAGCGGAACACCGCATCCCGCGCCATCACCAGCTGCTCGTGCGGATCCTGCGGAAAGTCGCGCTTGGCATGCTTCTTGACGACCTTCTTATATTCCTCAATCACTTCCTTCAGCGCCTTGGCGTCAAGTTCGGTGTCGAGCTTGGCTTTCTTCTGCTTCTTCTTCGCGTCGAACACTTCGTCAAACGCAGACTTCGGAATCTCCAGCACGACGTTGCCAAACATCTGGATCAGCCGCCGGTACGAATCCGCAGCAAACCGCGGATTGTTGCTGCGCTTGGCCAGCGCCTCCACGCTCTTGTCGTTCAACCCGAGATTGAGAATCGTATCCATCATCCCCGGCATGGAAAACTTCGCGCCCGAGCGCACACTCACCAGCAACGGGTTCTCGCCCGTTCCCAGCTTCTGCCCTTGTAGCGCTTCCAGCTTGGCCAGCGCCTCTTCCATCTGCCGGTCGACTTCTTTGGAGACGCCGCCGCTCCGCATGTACTCGCGGCAGGCCTCGGTCTGAATGGTGAATCCCGGAGGCACGGGCAAGCCCGGCGTTGGTCATTTCGGCCAGGCCGGCGCCCTTGCCGCCCAGATCGTCTTTCATCTTGCCGTGGCCGTCCGCCTTGCCACCGCCGAAAAAGTAAACGTACTTGGTTGTGGTTTTCTTGTTTTCCTGCACTCGAGCTTCGGGGAGAGTAATTGTCGCCATGATGATTAGTCCTTTGTAATTTGGATTTCGTAGCGCCAGCGTCCCGCTGGCAGTCCGCACATCTAAACTCGGTGCAGGGAATGTTGGTTGGTCATCCCTTTCCTTCAGTGACGATCTCGGAAAAATCCGCGATCGTCGAAAATTCTCTCAGCAGAGTCCGCAGCAGCGCCAGCCGGTTCGCGCGCACCTTCTCGTCTTCTACCATCACCATTACCTTGTCGAAAAATGCGTCCACCGGCTCTCGCGCGGTCGAGAGCAGCATCAGCGCGTCGCCGTATTCTTTCTTCTTTCGAAGCGCCTCGACCCGAGGTCCGTTGACTTCAATATAAGAGGCCAGAGTTTTTTCTTCGGGAGCTGACTCTGGCAGGCTCTCGAATGTTGCAGCCGGGGCGATTCCCTTCTCTTCCGCTTGCCTCAAGATGTTCCGCATTCGCTTGCAGGCCGCGCCAATCGCCAGGAACTCCGGCATATGCAAAACCTGTTTTACCGCTTCGGCCCGGGCCAGCACATCCACCACATCATCCGCATCTGCCGCCAAAACCGCCTTCACCACGTCATACGCGTATCCGCGCACATCCTTCAGATAAAAATCAAGACGCTCGCGGAAGAACGTTCTCACAGATCCGACAAACTGTAGCATCGTCAACGAATTTCTTCTCTGCTTCCGACCCCTGGTAGCCAGCCCGCGCATCCGGCATCATGTCACTCAACCGGAATGGCAACTTATACTTGTCGATCAGCTTCACAATCCCATTCGCCTGCCGCCGCAGCGCAAACGGATCCTTCGACCCGCTTGGAACCAGCCCCAGCGAAAACATCCCGGCAATCGTGTCCGCTTTGTCGCCAATGGAAAGCACCGCACCCTCCATCGTCCGGGGCACGTCATCGTCGGTGGACTCGGGTTTGTAGTGATCGTAAATTGCATCCGCAATCGCGAATCGCGTCGCCTCGGGCAAGGTCGAATCCAGCTTCTGCACCCGCGCGTACAGCCCACCCACAATGCCCTGCAATTCGGTAAACTCTTTCACCAGTTCGGTGGTCAGGTCAGTCTTGCGCCAGGCACGCCGCTTTGTGGATCACGCCCGCACGCACCGCCATCCCACTCTGCTTGACGATCTCACTCAGCCAACTGCACAAACGCTGCACTCGCCGCGTCTTCTCGTAGTAGCTGCCCAGATCTTTCTGAAACGTAACGTGCCGCAGCAGTTCCAGCCGCTCGAGCAGCGACCGCTTCTGATCCGTCTCCCAGAAGAATCGAGCGTCGCTGAACCGCGCCCGCAGGACCCGCTCATTGCCATGCCGGATCAGCCCCTCCCGATCTCCGTCAGTATTCAGCACCGCCAGAAAATGCGGCAGCAGTTTGCCGCCCGCATCTTCCACTGCAAAATATTTCTGATGATCCCGCATCACCGTGACCAGCACCTCTTCCGGCAGTGTCAGAAACTGCGAATCGAACCCGCCCAGAACCACCGAAGGAAACTCCGTCAGATTCACCACAGTGTCGAGCAAAGGCTTGTCTTCCCGCCATCGCGCTCCAGGAATCGTGCGCGTAGCTGCGTCCAACGCCTTGCGGATCTGCTGCTCACGCTCCCCGCGTCCCAGAACCTTGGCCGCGCGCAGAGCATCCACATAAGCAGACCCAGCCCGCGAAATCGTAACTTCCCCTCGGAACAACATCCGGTGCCCGCGCGAAATCCTCCCCGCCCAGATCCCGTCGAACTCCAGCGGAATTGTGTCCTCGTCGAGCATCGCCACCAGCCACCGCACCGGACGCACAAAGCGCTCATGAGGCTTTCGCCAGTACATACTCTTAGGCCAATGGATCGAGGAGAGTTCCTTCGGCAAGTTCTCCGCAAGAATCTCGGCCGCGCTTCGGCCTTTCTTGGCGACCTTCGCTGCCAGATATTCTCCCTTCGCAGTTGCAATCTTCTCCAGTCGCGATACATCGACTCCAGCCTTCTTGGCGAACGCATGCGCCGCAGGCGTAGGCTGACCATCTTTGTAAGCAACGCTCACCGAGGGACCGGTGAGCTGTTCGGTCACATCCTGCCGAGCGGCGAGGATTCCGTTTGCCCAGACAGTTAACCGGCGAGGAGTAGACATAGTCGGCACCGTCGCCGTTGTCGGTAGAAGCCCTTGTTCTAAGAGCAATTTGGCGACGCGGACCCCGAGGTCCGTCTCGGCAGCATCAATCATCCGCGCCGGAATTTCTTCGCATCCGATCTCTAATAGAAAATCTGGCATATTTCAAAACCGCAACGCAGGCACCTCGCCGGTTGTCCCGGAGGCATTCCGCCCTAGGCCGCTAGGACGGCGACGCTACAATTTACGATCCGACCGGCGACAATTTCTCCTTCACCGCTCGCTTCTCGCGACCAGGCTCATGCTCTTCGGACTTCTCGGCAGCGCCCTCACTCTTCTGCTGATCCACCCAGGCCTTCGCGATCCCCACCGCCAGCGCCCGCACACGCCCAATCACCCCGACACGTTCCGTCACCGAAATTGCACCCCGCGCATCCAGGATGTTGAACAGATGCGAACACTTCAAGCAAAGATCGTAGGCCCCCAGCAGCGGAGACCGAGATTTCGCCCGCGTCGACTCTGGGTGCCCCGTCTTTGTCTCTCCGCTTTTTGAAGAGACAAGGCGGGGATTTTGATCTGCCAGCCCCGCATACTGCTGCAGCAGCTCCTTACACTCCGCCTCATACAGCTCAAAGTGTTTCCAGGTCTTCTCCACATCCGCCACTTCGAAGTTGTACACGGAAAACTGCAGCTCATCGGCCAGCCGCACATCACCATACTTAACTTCGTGCCCCGTCTCCGGATCGCGTGCCCACACGATGTCGTAAATCGAATCCACATCCTGCAGAAACGCCCCGATGCGCTCCAACCCATACGTCAGCTCGACCGAAATCGGAAACAAGTCCAGCCCGCCGCACTGCTGGAAATAAGTAAACTGCGTGATCTCGAGTCCATCGAGCATCACCTGCCAGCCCACGCCCCACGCGCTCAAAGTCGGAGCTTCCCAGTTGTCTTCCTCAAACTTGATGTCGTGCTGCCGCAGATCGATGCCAATCGCCGCCAGCGATTCCAAATACAACTCCTGCACATTCTCGGGCGGTGGCTTCAGGATCACCTGCAGCTGCATGTGCTTGAACAGCCGGTTCGGATTCTCTCCATACCGCCCGTCCGCCGGACGCCGCGACGGCTGCACATACGCTACTTTGTAAGGCTTCGGACCCAGCACCCGCAGAAACGTCTCCGGCGCCATCGTCCCCGCGCCCACTTCCACGTCATAAGGCTGCTGCAACACGCATCCGCGCTCCGCCCAAAACGCCTGCAACCGCAGGATGAGTTCCTGAAACGTAAGCGAATTGGCTTTCGATGGATTCACACACTCGTCCGGGAACCGGAAGGTTAACCAATGATTGTAACGGAAGCGGCGGGAACCGTCAGCCAGCGCACGCCGGCACACGCACGGGAATCTCAATTCTGGCGCTTCCCCGCGCCCCCTTCGTCGCCCGAATAATCCGGTCCACGTTCAACTCCTTCCCAGCTTCACCCCCATACAAAGTCTGCGTGAACGCCCCATTAGAACTCGCCCTTCTCCAGCATCCCTGCCGTCACCAGCTTCTTCTCAATATGCCGCTGCAGTATTTGAATCAGAAATTTCCGCAAGTCCGAACCCTGTGCCTTAGGCCACGGACTCCCCACAAAGCTCTCCACCGGCGCGCGAAACATCAACCCCGCCAGCGCCCGCGACTCACTGGAAATCTCGGAAGACGCCAGCCGCTTATCCTCGGGACACATCAGTCCATCAGCCAGAGCGTGGAAGTAAGCTCGGCTTCCGTTCAGACTTCGGCCACAGACGATGCACTCCGTCAACTCCGGCAGGAAGCCCACCAGGCGCGTCAGCCACAATTCGAAGTAGGTGACCGCCATCCACACTTCGGCGCCCTGCAAGGCATGCAGCACCGAAAGCGTTAGCCGGAAGATCGCGTCATTGGCCTCGCGATCCGGCAGCAATTCGTCGAGCAGCTCGGCCACATGCCCCAACGCCACCGCCCGCCCATAGCTTACTTCGGTGGCCAGCGGAGACTCCAAGACCTCGCAAGCATCCAGCCGCGCCAGCTCCTGCCGTTCGCGGACGTCATAAAACGCCCGCACATAAGTCATCGGCTCCAGCGCGCCGCCAAACCTCCGCTTCGATTTCTTAGCCGACCGCGCCACGCCGCGCACTTTTCCCTCCGCGCGCGTAAACAACGTGACCAGCAAATCGGCCTCGCGCAACGGATACGTGCGCAGCACAATCGCTTCCGACTCCATCAGTGCCATGGATGCCCAACTGAATCATCGCACACCGGCAACGAGCTGCCGGCGAAACCCCAGGGAGCCAAAGCAAAAGGCGTGCGCCCGTAAAGACGCACGCCTGGAAAGCCTGGCCAAGAGCTAAAGGCTAAAAGCCGAGTGCTCCTCTACCGTCCGAAATACGCCGCGTTCTTGGCGGTGTATTCGTTCCATTTCTCCGGCAGATCGTCCAGCGCAAAGATGGCCGACACCGGGCACACCGGTACGCACGCGCCGCAATCGATGCACTCCACCGGATCGATATAAAGCAAGGGCTCGGTCGCATACTTGGGATCATCCTTCTTGGGATGAATGCAATCCACCGGACACGCATCCACGCACGCCGTGTCTTTGGTGTTGATGCAAGGCTCCGCAATCACGTAGGCCATAAGGGTGTCTGTCTCCTCAGATCAATGCCGATATTTTACTACGACAGCCCATCTCCGCGAACCGCACATTCTAGCAAGAAAGGCGGCCCTCGGTACAGATTTTAAGCCTGGACAAAAAGCAAACGGCCGGCAGCGTCTGCTGCCAGCCGTTCGTCAACATCCTACCCGATCGGAGAAGCTCGATCAGGCCACGATTACCGGTGCCCACCGCCGCTGTGTCCACCACCGCCGCCGTGGAACCCGCCGCCGCCACCGTGGAACCCTCCACCACCGTGGGCCACAGCGCCGCCATGAAACCCGCCGCCGCCGTGGAAGCCGCCAACCGGACCACGCGCAACTCCGCGCCCGCCGACGAAACCGCGGCCGCCGTAAAAGCCACGTCCGTAGCCAAAGCCCCCGCGACCATAGTAGCCACGACCCCAACCACCCCAACCCCAACCGCGTCCCCAGCCATACCACGGCCCAGCGCCGATAAACACTCCACCCGCAAACCAGTCAGGTCCGTAGTAGCCGTAAGGAGCGCAAGCATAGGGGTAATACCCGTAGTAGCCGTAGGAGCACACCGGCGCTGCGCCAATGTAGCCCGGCCCAACTCCCACGCCCACCGCGACCTGCGCTTGCGAATAGGTCAGCGGTAGCATCAGAACCCCCACCAAAGCCAAATATTTTAGGTATCGCATGGTAACCCCCTTTTTCAGACCCGCCGCTCTAATTGCAAAGCCACCGGATCTGCCAGGTCTTCCAGATCTTGCTTCAATCCGAATCGCCTACCTATTTGAACTCGGATCGCAAAAAAAAGTTGCAGTTTCGCCAGTGGCTGATTTCAGCCACCCCGCCTGAATTCAACCACTTGCAAGCACAACCGTCCAGACCCTCCCTACACCCCCACCAGCGCCTCACTCGGCTCGTACTCCACAATGTACCCCGCCACGGCGCTGGCCGCCACCGTTAAAGGCGAAGCGAGATACATCTGTCCCGGACCGCTGCGCCCTGGAAAGTTGCGGTTCTGGGCGCTGATCACCACCTGATCGGGACGCGTCGAAACTCCCGGACCG
This sequence comes from uncultured Acidobacteriaceae bacterium, assembly GCA_963770235.1. Taxonomy (GTDB): domain Bacteria; phylum Acidobacteriota; class Terriglobia; order Terriglobales; family Acidobacteriaceae; genus Sulfotelmatobacter. The sequence continues at coordinate 10,461 of CAVYOW010000018.1, forward strand.
GCGTTGATGCAGGCTCCGCAACTCGGCTCGATCACAATCGCTCCAGCCTTCTGAAACACCTCCACGTAGCCCTTGCGCAAGCAGTACTCTCGCGTCTCCTGTGATCCAAACTGGATGTAGAACTTCACAGAATCCGCTACCCGCTTGCCCTGCTTCAGGGCGTCGGCCAGCACGGCGGCGTACATGTCCATGTCTTCGTTCTTGCCCGCAGTGCAGGTGCCACCGTAAGCGATCTCGATCGGCACCGGCGTGTTCAGCTCGCGCACATACTTCCCATTGCCCGGATCGCCCGGTGTCGCAACCATCGGCGTAATCTCCGCCGCATCCAGTTCGATCACATGCGCATACTGCGCATCCGGATCGCTGTATAACCCCTTGATCATGGCCTCGGCTTTCTTCCGATCCATGCCCCGCCGCTCCACCAGAAAATCGACCGTCTTCTTGTCCGGCGCAACAATGCCGGTGAATCCGCCAATCTCAGCCGCCATGTTGGTCATGGTGGCGCGCTCATCCACGCTGAGCTCCTCGATGGCCTCGCCCGCATACTCCATCACTTTGGCCAGCGCCTTGCCGCTGCGCACGTAGTCAAGACTCAGAATCTTCAGGATGAAGTCCTTCGCCGTGGCGTTCGCGTGCTTCTTGCCGCCAATCACAATCCTCACCGACTCTGGCACCTTCACCCGCACATCCTTCGTGATCCAGCTGTTGAACACGTCGGTGGTGCCAATGCCGAAAGCCACACAGCCGATCGCACCCACGTGCGGCGTGTGTGAATCGGAGCCAATGTTCAACTGCCCCGGCAGCGCGTAGCTTTCCAGCACGATCGAGTGGCAAATGCCCTCCGACCCCTTGCGATCCTTCAGTTCTCCATGCAACTTGATTCCCTGCTTGGCGGCGAAGTCCTGCTGCTTGAGCTTGAGTTGCGTCGCCAGGTCGAGCAGGCCAAGCTTCTTCTTCTCCTCCGAAATCACTTCATCAAGAAACGTCAGATGGTCGCGGAAGAAAATAATGCTCCCGGCATCATTGACCTTCGCATCCTTGCCCACATAGCGCTCAAAAAAGATAGCCGCCATCGGCGTGACGTACTCATGGCTGAAGCGCAGATCGGCTTGGGCAAAACCAGTGTCCCCTGGTTTCACGCAAGCAACGCCAACGCCACTGGTTTCGTTCACCATGTGCCGTGCAAAGATTTTCTCGGCCAGAGTCATTGGACGTGTGGCGCGGTCGCCCTCGCCCGCGTTCTTAATCGGCGGCAAGAACACTTTCCCCTGCATCCGCGCCACATTGAAAGGAAACAGCCCGCCGTATTCAATCACCTGCCGCGTAATCTCATCTTCCCCTGCCGTGAACTCGGAAAGTGCGATCTCTTCCCCGCCGCGAATCCTGTCAATCAGCGAAAAATCAGTCGAAGTCAGCACTCCCAGGTTCTGGCAATTCTGCTTGTAGATGCGCTCAATATTCTCCGCGATCACCACGCGAATGCCGGCGCACATCTCGGCGTAAGGCGACTGCTCGCGGCTCGACCCTTTGCCCCGCCGCTTCCCGCTCACCGCGCACACAAATCCGCCCCGCTTCACCTCGCCACGCCCAATCGGAGTCACGCTCCCGCATTTCAGGCCGAGATAGGGAATCTCGCCCAGCGTCTCGTCAAAGTAAAAGCAGTAGTGCGCCGGCGTGATCTCGTCGGTTGAGATGTCATCCCGCAGCTTCGGATTATTCCCCGGATTCTTCGTGTCCCAGGGCAGATCTTCGCCGGCAAGCTGCCGCTTGATCAGATCCGGGTCTTCGGTGAGAAAAAGAATGCGTCCCTGCAGCCGCACTCGGTCGGGCCGCTTTTCGATCTTGCGTTCCAAAAGAGAGTTGATCACGTTGGGCCTGTTAGGAGTCACAGGAACTTAGGACTGCCGCAAGCGGAGCGCAGCCAGTCCACAATTGAATTGTAACGCGGAGGAGGAGTTGAGGGAGCCGAGCACCCTCAAGAGCAATTAGACAGATGTACCCCGTGTTCCCTGTGCCCCCCTGTGTCAAAGATTTTGACTTGGAAAGCAGAAACTCTATCTCTCGTACACCCGCGGGTCCGGCAAAGGCTCCAACCCTCGCCCCGCAAAGACATCCTCGAACTCTCGCAGCAGCGCGTCGTGAATCAGTCCATTCGAGGCTACAGTCTCGCGGCTGTTCAGTTCAAACGGCGATCCGTCGAAGCGCGTAACTTTCCCACCCGCTTCTTCCACGATCAGCACGCCGGCTGCGGTGTCCCAGGGGTTGAGATTGAATTCCCAGAACCCATCGAAGCGTCCCGCAGCCACATTGCACAAATCGAGTGCGGCCGATCCCGCCCGCCGCACTCCGTGCGTGCGCAGCGTGATCTGGTGATAAAAGTAAATGTTCGGATTCTTATGCCGCTTCTGGCTGGGAAAGCCCGTGGCCAGAAGGCTTTCCTTCAGCGCAGCCGTTTTTGAAACATGGATGGATTCGCCGTTGAGCCGCGCACCTCTCCCCTGCTCCGCGGAAAACAGTTCATCGCGCGTGGGATCGTAAATCACCGCCGCGATCCGTTCGCCTTTCAGCTCGAGCGCCTGGTGTTCCACAGCAATCGACACGCAGAACACAGGAAATCCATGCGCGAAGTTCGTCGTTCCATCCAGCGGATCGACATACCAGCGATACTCGCTGCCCTGGTCGCTGAGTCCCTGCTCTTCGCCCAGAACGTCGTGGGTAGGCCACTGTTGCCGGATGCGTTCGCGGATCAACACCTCGGCAGCCCGGTCCGCCGCCGTCACCAGGTCAGCCTCGCCCTTGTACTCGATTTTCAGGTGCTGATGAAAGTGATGCATCAGCAAAGCACCAGCTTCGCGAGCGATGGCCGACATGGGTGGGAGAAAGCTGTCGGAACGATTAGACTCTGCTAAATTTGTCATCCTGAGCGGAACAAGTGCCTGCACGCTAGCGCAAGCGCTGGTGTAGTCGAAGGACCTCATGCCCGCTTGCGCTGCCATCAGCCCGGCAAGGCATTTCTATCACTGCACGCGCTCGCGACGGCTGCAAGTGCGGGTCAAAATGCCGCAAACTACTTCCTCTTCCCGCCATCTTCCGCGATATACATAATCTCGTGTTTAAAAATGAAAAGATTGGGAGCGCCTTCGCGCGTCAGGCGCACCATGTGCTTGTCGTAATACTCAATCCACCCGCTCACCGTCTGACCATCCATCAGCTTGACGCTCACCGACTTCTGCTTCTCGCCTAGTTCTTTCAGAAAGCTGGCTTCTTCGAAAGTCTCCTCGGGCGGCGGAGTCCGGCCGCGCTTCGCAGCATTGGAATTTCCCTGCGCGTGGAAAGGCATGAAGGCATTGTACACGCAGCCGCTTTCGCGTCGATTTGCCCTCAGGCAGGAAAAGCCGCGGCGTCGAGCGCCACGGCTGCCTTCCGCGACGAGACTCTAGAAGATGCGACTCTAGAAGCTGATGCGCAGTCCGAACTCGAACTGGCGCGGAGCTCCGAGCGCGTAGGTTCCCGACTGGAAACTCGTCCGGAACGGTGTATAGCTCGAGCCCGGAGCCACCCCGCCCACCACATTCGGCGCAAGGAGCCCGTTCGGTCCGGGTAACAAGGAAGCACTCGGCATGTTGCCCGCCTGGAAGGCATTGGCGAAGTTGAAGACGTTGAAGACGCTCGCGCTCGGCTCGATAGTCACGCGCTCTTTAACTTTGAGTGGCCAGGATATTCTCAAGTCCATCGTTTTCAGCCAGGGCGTCGCCACAGCATGCGGGGCAACCGAACCCAGCGTAGGCATGATCCACCCCAGAGCGGCCAGGTCAGCCTGAGTCATAACCTGCGTGCCAGCGATCAGGCCCGGACACTGTCTGTTATTGCCCACAAGGCAATCCCCCGCAGGGGTGAGCGATCCGGCGAATGTGTGGTTGTAACTGTTGATTGCGCTTTCCAGGTTGCGGATGGTGATGCTGTGCCCGAACTGGCCGACTTGAGTTCCCGGCACAGGCTCAGGAGCCGCGCCAGCCCCCAGCCCTGCACCTAGCCAGTCGGTCGCAAAGATTTCCCCTCCGTTGGTCAGTTCCGGCAGCTCCAGGGTCTGTGACAGCGGGCTGTAGAAATGTCCGACCATGCTCAACTTCGTATAGAACGGCAGATCGAGCGTCCCACTGAACGAGACCTGATGTTTTCGTTCCAGAGCGCTCGGCCCCGTGAAGCGCAGTGGGTCGTCGTTGTCCGTCGCCAGGTTGGCGAAGTCCTGGTCCTGTATTTGGCTGACGAGCCGGGAGAGCGCGTAGGAAACCTGCACATTCGCAGTCTTCACGCCCCGCACCGGCTTATCGATCCGCGTCACCACTTTCATCTGCAAGGCGCTGGAGACCGAGCGCCCGTCCGGAAACAGCATGTCGACTCCGCCCACCGTTCCGTTATTGCTCGTGATCGGGTTCGTCCCCGGAAACGCGCAGTAGGAGCAAGGTCCGCCGCCTGCCGCCTGCAAATTCGAATCCAATCCCGCCCTCGAGTATGCCGCCTGCGCCCCCGATACTCCCAAAGGCGTTCCAGTCAAGACGCTTGAGTTGATCATGCACGTAACCTGACCCAAACCAGGGAGGCAACCATTAAGTTGCTGCGCCGCGTCCCGAGCCGCATCCGCATTGACTTGATTGAAGCTGCGCGCCGCTCCGCTGTGGTTGATGTCCCGGCCGATCAGGTAGTGCTCGCCGATGTTGCGGACATAATCCACACTGAGCACCGTCCCCGGACGAATCTCCTTCTCCACGCCGAGGCTCGCCTGCCACGAACGCGGCGTCCGATAGTCCGGATAGAGAAGGTCATAATTGGGATTCAGCGCCGACAGTGTAGTACCCACGAAATTGCCATTCGGCTGCTGCCCCGTAACGGTCGCAGCCGCCGCCTGAAAGGCGCCGCTCAGTGCCAGAATCTGCGGCGCAACCGTCGAGATCGTCGCCCCACAAAAGTTCGGCGATACCTGCAGCGCTCCCGTAGTAGGGTTTGTCACAACCGTCGCGGCACCCGCAATCGACGTCCCTGCCACTCCAGGATTCGTCGGCCAGTTGAACGCATTCGCTACCCCTCCCTGGCAAACCTCCGGAGCGTCAGCGAAAATTCCTTTCGCAAGCCGGGACGGGCTGTCCAATAGCGTGTTATTCCAGAACGAGTTCGCATAGAACAAACCACCCCCGCCGCGGATCACCGTCTTGCCGTTACCCCCCGCATCCCACGCGAATCCCAGTTGCGGCGCGATGTTCTCGTTCGGGTTACGGATCTTTTCGCCCAGTCCCGCGCCCCATTGATTCAACTCCGGCAACGCACCCAGCCCACTGTCCGTCCGCCCGCTGTCGCGCACATAGTGCACCCCATAAGTCAGCGTTAATTTCGGCCTGGCCTTCCACCCGTCTCCAACATACATTTCCACCCGGTTGTCCGGACTCAGTCCTCCACCGGCAAAGCCAAACGAACTTTTCGCAGTGGAGAACCCAATGCCGTTCCCCAAGCTAACCCAATCCGCTGGATAGGAAGTTGGATCGGAAGATATCGAGCCCGCCAGCGAAGTCGTGCCCGCCTGCGGAGATGCGGAGTAGGCCGACAGCCGTCCGCCGTCGATGCGATTAAACGTAATCCCATAGCGGATGATGTGCTTGCCCATCATCCTGCTGCCGTCGTACCTCGCCAGTTTGTCAGATTGAACGGTTTGCTGCGGCCCCAGCCAGCTCGGCCCGCCGCAATAGCTTCCACCCTGGCTAAGAACGCAGTTCCCCGCGGTCGACGCGCCAATATTAATCCCCAACCCAGGGATGGGATTATCCACCCCGCCCAGACTGCTCGTGGCATCCTCCAACTCACTGCGGAGCTTCAGATATTCAAAGCGCAGGCTGTGCACGTACACCCCGGTGCTGAAGTCGACGCCCAACGCGTTGGTCGCAGTATTGTTGGTGTTACGGAATTGCTGCGTGGAACTGGCGGAGCCACTGGGACGTAGATCGCTGTTCTGGAAGAAATTGAACCGATAGAACGCCCGCGTGCTCCCCCTCATGTTCCAGTCCACACGTTCATCCGTGTCGAACTCACGGTAAGGCTCGGCCAGAGTGGCCTTCAGTCCATCAAACGGAGCAGTAAAAGCTTCGCCCGCCGTCAGATCCTGCTTCGCCCGCTCGGCGTCAGCAAACCAGAAGACCTTATCCTTAATAATCGCTCCTCCCGCATCCCCCCCGAATAGTTCCCGCTGAAAGGAAGACGCAGAAGATGGCGTGGAACCCGGCAGATCTGCCGCGCCCTGATCGCCCCGGAACACTCCAAATACCCCTCCGTGAATCTGATCGCTTCCCGACCGGGTAATAACGTTCACCGCCCCTGAGGACGTCAGCCCCGTCGAGAGGTCGAGCAACGACTGGGCCAGCTGAAATTCCTGAATCGCGCTCGCCGGAATGTTCTGCGTAGTCGCGCCCACCGTCTCTTCGCTGATGTCGACTCCATCCAGCTCGATCCTCTCCGAGCGCCCGTACTGGCCGAGAAATGAAATCGTCGAGAGCCCATCCTTGCCCGCAAAGTTGCCTCCGTCTTGCATCTGTATCCCAGGCTCAAGCTGGGCCAGGTCAGGAAAATTTCGGCCGTTGATCGGCAGCTTCTCCATCTGGTCGCCGCTGACCACACTCTGCACGGTGGCTTGTTCAATGTTGACGGTTGTGCCGCCCGGAACCTCAACCTTCCCAGCCTCCAGCCCCACTCTCATCGTCACATCGGCATGAGTCACGTTGCCGACCTGAACCACCACGGGTAGCAATGCCGGGTTGAATCCTTTGATCTCCACCAACAGCATGTAGTCTCCCGGCTGAATCGGACCCGATGAGTACCATCCCACCGCGGAGGTAGTCACATGCATTCGCGCACGCGTGGCCTTATTCGTGATGCCCACCTTGATGTCGGCGAGGGGCTTCCCTTGCGGATCCAGCACGATTCCCACGACACTGCCCGTACCCACGGTCTGGGCCAAAAGCCACGGTGAGGCCAACAGCAGGGCCGCCGCTGCCAATAGCCCGGCAAAACGCCGCGCGGAGTTGAAGTTCAAGATCGCTAACCTTCCCTTCCCAATCTTCACGGAACCTCTCTCAAGCGTTTTCATCATTTCCCGGCCAGCAACTCCCGGCAGCACGTTGCCCTGTAGACCAGCCTTTCAAGATACCATTCAAGAGAGAGCCTTCAGAAGTCCGACTTCGTTGTGTAGTAACCGGACCGATGTCGCACGTGGTAAGCCGACGCTTCCGCGGGCCCGGAAACTCCCACCTGAATCCGGCGAAACTGCGAGTTCGACGTCCGTTGCGACGGATAATAAGCCAGCAGGTACTGCGTGCGGAGTTCGTCGCTGATCTCGTGGAAAACATTGTCCAGTTGCGACATGGAGGTTGCGTAGTAATACTTTCCGCCCGTGTCCTCCGAGAGCTGGATGAGCGCATGCTCACCCCCGATTTCGCGTCCCGCGCTGTTCTCGATGGGCACCACGATAATGCTGTAAACCAGCGCTTCGGCCTCTTCGGCGGCGCGCGCCGCCCCTTTGTAGTCGATTCTGCTGATCGTGTCTCCGCCGTCGGTGATCAGCACCAGCACTTTCCGTCCCTGCCGCCGGTCGAGCGAACGCGAGGCCAGATAGACGGCGTCGAACAGCGCCGTTGCTGCGCCCAGGCGGAGGTGGTCAATGCCCTCGTCGATGCGCTTCAAATCCGCGGTGTACCCAAAGGGTGACTGGGACACAACTTCACTGAAACTAAACACCGACAAAGCATCGACCGGCCGCACAATGTCATGGGCAAAGCGTTTCGCAGAAGCTTGCTCCAGCGGTAGGTCGTGCCGTGTGCTCAGGCTGGTATCGATGGCCAGCGCGATCGAAATCGGCTGCGCGGACTCCTTGTCGAAGACCGAGATCGTTTGCTCGCGGCCATCTTCCTGCACCAGAAAATTCTCTTTCTTGAGCCCGCCCACCGGCGCCCCGTGAGCGTCGGTCACAGTGACGTAAACATTTACCAGTCTGACGTCAACTTTGAGCGTGGTCTCCGGTTCCGTCGCCGATTGCTTTTGGGCCCCAGGCCGCTCCGCGTAAGACGCAGCGCAGGCCAGCAGCAGCAGAGTCACGGTGGCGGATTTTCTCATTCCGTAAAAGAAGTATACCTGCGCAACTCAGCCCCTGTGGGGACAGCCGCCTCGGCTGTCCCGCCGAGCACAGCGAGGCGCTCCGGCGCTCAATACCTGCCCTGCCAAAATAATCTTGTCATCCTGAGCGAAGCGAAGGACCTATGCAATTGCCGGCGCTGCCACCGGCCCCGCTCCCGCTCACTTATTTCCACCTGCCGGAACTGGTTTCAGAGCACGCTGAACGCATTCGCAAGCTCAAACCCGCTCACTTAGATGCGTCCTTCCCTCCGGGGCTGCCTTGAACCGGCGAATTTCCCCGCCGAATTTCCTCAGGAAACGCCTCGCCATCAGCCCATACCGCTCCATCCTCAAAGTATTCTTTCTTCCAGATGGGTACGGTGCGCTTGAGCGTATCAATCAGCCAGCGGCAAGCCTCGAAAGCCGGCGCCCGGTGAGCCGAGGCCACCACGATCAACACGCTGGTTTCACCAATCTCCAACCGCCCCAGCCGGTGTACCAAGGCAACGTCGCGCACCTGAAACTGTTTCAGCGCCTGCTCCGCCAGACCTTCCATCTGCCGCAGCGCCATCTCTTCATAGGCCTCGTAATCGAGGTAAAGCGTCCGCCGCCCCCGCGTCTGGTTGCGCACCACACCCTCGAACACAACCGCAGCCCCGTCCTCGCCCCGCTTGACACGCTGCAGCACGCCCAGCGTGTCAATCGCATCCCGAACAATCAAAGCGCATCCCAACCCACCACTAACCGGCGGCAGCAAAGCCACTTCATCCCCGGACTTCAACCCAGTCTCCGCCCCAGCGTATTCCTGATTCACCGCCACGGCGAGCGAGGCCAGAGATTCTTTCAACCGCGGAACCTGCCCTAGGTAATGCGCCAGCACATCACGCACCAACGCCCCATCCGGCAGCTCCAGCAAATCACTGGATTTGCCCGCCAGATCTTTCAACCCCCCGAAAAAAAGAACCCGCACGCGCATAGGAGCAAGCCGAGGCAGTCATCTGCCACATCAACGCTCGTATTCCACTTCCTGAACGCTCGTATTTCGACCTCGTGAGGGAAGAGCTCGGGAAGGGCACGGCTTTGAGCACTTAGCCTGCCCTGAGCAAGCGAAGCGCGCCGAAGGGTGCCGCCATCCGCCAGCAAGAATCAGGGCTTTAGCCCCTGAGGTATTACACTGCCCCGCCAAATACGAGACCGCTTCCCAGTTTAACGCGACGCGCATTTCCCGTCCCGCAGGTTTCGACCGGGTAGCAGGCGATTTGAGTGTACAATCCTTGCCGTTTTCGAAGTCAAAGAGGAGCTGTCCCCGGTCCGCGGCGAGACTTGAAGGTTCCGTCAATCCGCACAGAGAGGAGCAAATCGATGGTGCCCGTAGAAAGCCTTTTCGAAGCGCACTTAAACGTCGGCGATCTGACCCGGTCGATGAACTTCTACGGGGAGACGCTGGGGTTGGAGCTTGCAACCATCCTTGATAAGCCCAGGGTTGCGTTCTACTGGATGGGCGGACGCGGGAAGTCGATGCTCGGCTTGTGGGAAGCGGGTACCGCGCCGCAGCGCATGAGTCTTCACATTGCCTTCACCGTAGAATTGACAAATCTATTGCAAGCGCCGGAGAGACTTCGCAGCGCCGGTATCACGCCGCTCGATCATATGAGGGACCCCACCAGCGAACCGGTAGTATTTGGTTGGATGCCGGCGGCTTCGGTGTTTTTTCGTGATCCCGACGAGAATCTTCTCGAATACATCGCCATGTTGCCCGACTCGCCGCAACCTGAGTTGGGCATGGTCCCCTGGAGCGTGTGGACGAGGCGTTAGTTGTCTTCGAGCTGCTGCCAGTATCGATCTGGCCGTTGCTCCCAGTCGCCAATCAGCACTCTGCGACGACGAGTGCCAGTCTCGACGCCCCGCTCTTCGCAGATCGCCGGACGTCTTCTGGCCGCTCTTAAACCTAGCACTGCGTTTTATTTAGGAAGGATTGTACGTACGTTCATCGCATGCATGATTGCATGCACAAATGTTCCAGTTGGAACATATCTCACATATGTTCCAGTCGGAACACAAAAGCAAAATCGCTCTAATGTTCCGACTGGAACACTAGAGCGATCTATGCGACAAACGAACCGCTAGGTCGGTTGCTAGGTACTAGGTACTAGGTACTAGGTACTGGGTACTGGGTACTGCTTCAAGAATGCCAGGTAACAACCTTATCGTGAACCACCGCCGGCTCTTGGATGGACCGCGTGGGCGGAGCTTCCTGCTTGGAATCCTTCGGCGGCGTCGGCCGAATCACCTTCGCCGCCAGCGCCTCCGCCACTATCGGCAGCGAGACCCGCAACGCCTCCTCGATCGTCTTCACATAATGAATGCTGAGGTTCTCAACCTGTTCAGGAGTAAGATCCTCCTCAACATTCATCTTGTTCTCCGCGGGCAGGATCACAGTCGTGACTCCGGCGCGCTTGGCGGCCAGCACTTTTTCCTTAATGCCTCCTACCGGAAGCACGTTGCCGCTGAGCGTGATCTCACCCGTCATCGCAGTGAGCGGCCGGATGCGGTGTCCTGACAGCAGTGAAACCAAAGTGGTCGCCATCGTCACGCCCGCTGATGGACCATCCTTCGGAATCGCCCCCGCCGGCACGTGCATGTGAATGTCATGGTCGGCGAAGAAGTCTTCCTTAATGCCCAGCTGCGCGGCGTTCGAACGCACCCAGGTCAGCGCCGCCTGCATCGACTCCTGCATCACCTGGCCAATCTGTCCGGTCATGGTGAATCCGCCTTTGCCCTTCATGGCATTGGCTTCGACGAAGAGCACATCGCCGCCCGATGGAGTCCAGGCCAGGCCAACGGCCACGCCCGGACGCTCGGTGCGTTCCTCGATCTCGCCTTCGCTGCGAACCTTGATGCCGCCCAGAAATTCCTGAACGATTTCCTGCGTGACCACAAGCTTCTCGGTCTTGCCTTCAGCCAGCCGCCGCGCCTGCTTGCGGCAGATGGTTCCGATGGTGCGCTCCAGGCTGCGCACGCCCGCTTCACGCGTGTAGTGACGAATCACGTAACGCAACGCTTCATCAGGAAACTCGATCTGCTCAGCCGTGATGCCGTTCTCTTCCACCTGACGCGGAACCAGATAGCGCCGGGCGATGTGCAGCTTTTCTTCTTCACTGTAACCCTGAAGCTCTATGATCTCCATGCGATCGCGCAGCGGCTCGGCGATGGGGTCGAGCATGTTCGCGGTCGTGATGAAAAGAACTTTCGACAAATCGAACGTGACATCCAGATAGTTATCGCGGAAGGTCGCGTTCTGCTCGGGATCGAGCGCTTCGAGCAGAGCCGAAGCGGGGTCGCCGCGGAAGTCGCGGCCGACCTTGTCGATTTCGTCGAGCATGAAAACCGGATCCTTGGTTTCGGCGCGGCGAATGCCCTGGATGATTTGTCCAGGAAGCGCGCCGATGTAGGTGCGGCGATGGCCGCGGATTTCGGCTTCATCGTGCACACCGCCAAGCGAGAGCCGCACGAACTTGCGGCCCAAAGCGCGTGCAATGGACTTGCCGAGTGAAGTCTTGCCCACGCCCGGAGGTCCAACGAAGCATAGGATCGGACCCTTCATGTTCGGCTTCAGTCGCCGGACGGAGAGGTAGTCGAGGATGCGATCCTTGACCTTCTCCAGGTCATAGTGGTCGGTATCCAAAATTTCTTTGGCCTTGATGATCTCGATCTCCTGCCCGGAAGTCTTGTTCCAGGGCAGCACGGCCAGCCACTCGACGTAATTACGCGTGAGTGAGTAGTCGGCGGCCATGGGAGACATGCGAGAGAGGCGGCCCAATTCCTTGAGCGCTTCCTTTTTTACTTCCTCAGGCATGCCCGCGTCGTCGATCTTCTTCTTCAGGTCATCGATGTCGCGCTGGCCTTCATCCTGTTCGCCCAATTCCTTTTGAATGGCTTTCATCTGCTCGCGCAGGTAGTACTCGCGCTGGGTCTGCTGCACGCGGTCCTGCACTTCGCTCTGGATCTTGTTGCGCAGTTGCTGCACTTCGAGTTCCTTGGCAAGATGCTGGTTGATCTTCTCCAGGCGGACGCGGATGTCGAGGGTTTCGAGCGTGTCCTGCTTGTCGGGCGTAGAAAGCGAGGGCAAAGAGGAGGCGATGAAATCCACCAGGCGGCCCGGTTCGTCGATGTTCAAGGCCACGGTGGAAAGCTCGTCCGAGAGCGTAGGCGAACCGGAGACGATCTGCTGGAACAGAGTGAGCACGTTGCGCTGCAGCGCTTCGATTTCGGAGCTATCCGGAGGAATAGCTTCAGGAATAGTAGAAACCTTGGCGCGCATAAATGGAGCTAATTGTGTGAACTCGCCCAGGCGCACCCGTTCCAGGCCTTCGGCAAAGACGAACAGGCTCTGGTTGGGCATTTTGACGACTTTGTGGACGATGGCGGAAGTGCCGACGGTATAGAGATCGCTGGCCTGGGGGCTATCGACTCGCGCCTCGCGCTGCGCCACCACCACGATGGTCTTGTCTTCGCCCAGGGAATTAATCAGTTGGACGGAACTCTCCCGGCCTACGGTAAGAGGCAGGACGGCGTGCGGAAACAGGACAGTATCACGCACAGGAAGCACGGGCAGAGCCCGTACGTCGTTTGTTTCCCGATGCTTAGGAACTTGCTCGGAAAGCGGCTGCTGGCTCATTGGCTCTCCTTGAGTGTAACCCACTCAAGCTTAGATGATAGTCTTCCGGAAAGGTTTCAGACTCCCCAATTCCCCGCGAAGTGAATTCTATTCCTGTTGCCGACCGTTCGCACTGTACCAAAGGTGCAACGGCTATTGCGGAGATGCCACACCTATTTTGGGAAAAGGTTCCTCAGAAGTGAAGCTCAATTGAGACTTAGCGATATTACGATCTGGAGACAAGGCCGCCCAGGACGGCATCGCTGATGGTGTCGCCCAGCGCGATCAACAACTGCAAACGGGATGACTTCTGGTTGGGGCACCCAATGAGTGTAAACACTGGTTACAACAGGTACGAATCCAGGTGAAGCGAAACCGACGACGGCGGAAACAGAATGGCCGCCACGACTATTGGAGCTTCGCATACTCCGCCTTGGCTTCCTTCAGGATAGGGATGTCGGGGTCGGCGTCTTTCCAGAGCGCGAAGAAAGCCTGATATGCGGCTCGGGCTTTCGCGGTGTCGCCCTGCATGGCGTAGGCACGGGAAAGTCCAAGATGAGAAAGTGCGCCCAGTGGGAAGTTTAGTGTGACTCCCCGGTGGTCGAGAAACTTCTGAAACTCGGTGGCTGCGGCAGCCCCGTTGTGAGCCGCTAGCTGCGCTTGGCCCCGAATATAGACGGGATACAGTGTTCCAAGTTGTAATTGTGGCGGATCGCCTAGATCATACGGAGCAGCCGCTTCGAGAAAGACCACAGCTTGGGCAGAATTGTTGGCATTGAGTTCCATCGCGGCCCTGATAGTAGGCAGCCAGTAAACCTTCAGCATCGTATCCGACGCGTAGTTCTTTCCCAGCTCTTCTACGATGGCCTTCGCACCGGCGGTTTCACCGATTCGCGCCAGCGCCAGAGCAGCCATCAGTTTCACATCCCGCCCCGGAGCCAGCGCGAGTGCTGCTCCAACACCTTGCTTCGCGGCCGTTGCGTTTCCGAACTCCGCTTCCCGCAAAGCGGCATTCACCTGCCACAGTGCCGCGGTTTCTTTCGAGTCGTCACGGACTGCTGAATCCACCGCACGCCGGGAAAAATCCCGTGCTTTCACCAGGCGCCCGTAGTACGCCTCGGTATCGGATTGGAACGAGAGCAGGAGGTCTTCACTTCCAGGCTTCCCTGCGGCCCAAGCCACTTGCCGCTCCATCTCGGGTGTATCCCCTTTGAAAAAGGCTATTTGATAGATTGTCCAGTGCAAGAAATCACCATCGAGCTGGCGCGCTTGGGCCTGCTCGATTGCTTTTCTTGCGTCCTCGGGCCGGTTGAGTCCAAGGTAAGTTTGCGCGAGGTTGCCATAACCATTTACTGCATTTGGTTCCAGTCGCAACGCCTCCTGGATTTCAGCTTCAGCCTTTTCGTACTGCCCAAGGTCGCTATAAACAACCCCCAAGTTGCTGGGCGGCACGAAATCCTGCGGATAGCTCTTGGCCCAAAGTTCGTAGACTTGAACCGCCTGGTCTAAGTCCCCGGTGACTTCGTCGTCGTACAAAGCAGCGATACGGTATTTTTCATGCTCGCTGACGTGGTCGCGTAGTGCATAAGCCTTCTTGATATTCTCCGCAGACAGGCTGGCTTGTCCGAGATTGTGGTATTGGACCCCCAAACTGGCGTAGGCTACGGCAAAATTCGGGTCGAGTTCGAGAGCGCGTTTGATGAACGGAATCGCTGCAGCGTCACCTTTTGTACGGGCAGTTGTAATTCCCATGCTGAAGGCTTTCAGTGCCTCCAGCGATGTCGTCGTGGCCTCTACGGGAACATCGAACTTCTGGATCGAGGCCAGGGATTCGCCGAGTTTGCTGCGCAGATTGGCGGCTGCCTTTCCCAGTGCTTTCAGCACTTCCTGCTTCGTCGCAGCCTCCTCCTGTTCCTCAGCCAGCGTATCCCCGTTGCTGCAACCGACCGCATTGATGCCAACCACAAACTGACCGCCCAAGTTGGAAATCGAACCCAATAGAATCGCCTTGCTGCCTGTCCGGACGCAGAGTTCTCCGGCCACGTCGCGGGTGACGCGCTCATTCGCCGGGCGCCCCATCAGCCGCAGCGTCTCGCCTACCTTGCGGTCGGAGAGAATGTTGAGGAAGGGAGATTGTCCCAGCTGAACCGCAAGTGCCTGCCGCAACGCCCCGTCGAAGACAGGGTCCCCGGTGGTATTGTCGAAATCGGTCAGGACCACAGTGTCCTTTACGGTCAACGGCGCTGCAGGACGGGGACGGAAGTACAGGCCACCAGCCACCAAGGCGGCAACCACAGCTACAGCAGCGGGAATCAGAAATTTCCCGAGTTTCTTCCCCCCGGTGACCGGAACCTCAGCGACGCTGACGGCAGCCGATGAAGATGAAGAGGACACACTGACGGCAGGAGTCGACCCGGAGGCTGGCGGTGGCGTAGCGGCTACCACTGGGAGTCCAACCTCCTGCGCTGCGATCACGGTGCCGGAACTAGCTGGTACGCCGTGCCGCGACTCCGTCTCTCGTTTCAGCCGCAACAACTCGGAACGGATGTCGGCGGCGTGCTGATATCGCAGTTCTCGATCCTTCTCCAGCGCCCGATTGATGATCCGTTCCAGCTCGGCTGGGAGGTCAGGATTCATCCGAATGGGGGGAATTGGAGCGCGTTCGATGATTGCGTGAGAGACCATGGCAGAGGTCTCACCCCTGAAGGGCACCACCCCCGTCGTCATTTCGTAGAGAACAGCACCAAACGAAAACAAGTCAGTACGAGCATCCAGCTCCTTACCCCGCACTTGCTCTGGTGACATGTAAGCCACCGTCCCCAGGGCGCTTCCCGGACTGGTCAGGTGTTGTTCATCCATGGAGCCTGTCTGCGTGCCAGCGGCGGCGATATTGCCCGAAGAACCGGCAGTTACCATGACCTTGGCCAGCCCGAAGTCGAGAATCTTGGCGTGCCCGCGCTTGGTTACAAAGAGGTTGGCGGGTTTGATGTCTCGGTGGACTATGCCCTCCGCATGGGCGGCATCGAGTGCGTCCGCAATCTGGATTGCCAGCGACAGAATCAACTCGGTTTCCATCGGTCGCCCCGCGATGCGGTGTTTCAGCGTTTCGCCGTCCAGAAATTCCATGACGATGAAGGGCTGACTATCTTCTTGACCGATTTCATGGATGGTGCAGATGTTCGGATGGTTAAGAGCAGACGCCGCTTGTGCCTCACGCTGAAACCGGGCCAGGGACTGGGAATCTTTGGCTACTTCATCCGGCAGAAACTTGAGCGCAACAAATCGGTGCAGGGTTAGGTCCTCGGCCTTATAGACAACACCCATCCCGCCACCGCCGAGTTTTTCGATGATGCGGTAATGCGATATGGTCTTGCCGATCACTGGAGCAGAATCCTACGTCCGTCAAACGGCCAAGTCAATGAGAGCCGTGGAGTTGGTGGGGCATCAGAAGGACTGTTGTTGATGATCGCCATTACACTCGTTGACCGGAATCGACCATCTCAAATAGAGCAACTCTCAAGGTCCCGTCGGGCAGCCGGCGGTGACCCCAGCCCTTATGGTGCAGCGGCTATTGCGGGAGATAGTCCAATGCCATCCGCCGAAAGGAAATGGGTGTAACGCTGAACGGGACCGTTGCCGATATGGATCCTAGAGGTCTGCATGTCGGAAATGGTTAGCGTGTCAGAATCGGAGCCCGCAAAAGGAAGTCCCAAGTGTGGCATAGGCGATGAGCCTACAGAGGAGGGGACACTCATCCAGTCCTCGCTGCTACCCATAAAGGGGACATGCCACTGCGAGGAGCATGCGAAGGAAGCGAAACTTATCCAGTCCTCGCTACTGCCTATACAAGGACTCTGCCACGAGTCGGTTGAGATCGCGTTTCGCTTCATGCCCTTCTCCGAAGTGGGGGGCGACTTTGTCGACTTCTTCCGTTTACCGGACGGTTCCATCGGCATTTACCTCGGGGACGTGGTGGGGAAGGGATCGCCGGCGGCCATGTACGCGGCGCTGGTGACAGGAACCCTGCGCGGGGTGCACAAGTGCGGTACCGACACGGACAGCGTTCTTGCGCGATTGAACGAGCGGTTGTTGCAGCGACCCATCCCTGGCCGCTTTTGCTCGACGTTGTACGCTCTTTTCAATCCCGCCACGCGAGAACTTATCTTTTCAAATGCCGGGATGCCACTTCCCTTGCTGGTCTCCGGAGGCGCGTGCCGGCAGCTGGGCGAGGGTGGATTCCCTTCAGGGATGTTCCCCGGCGCCACTTACGGAAGGCACGTCGTGCAGCTCTCTCCGGGAGACAGTGTTCTGTTCGCGACCGACGGTCTTCACGAATTGCGCAACGGGGAGGGAGTCGAGTTCTGTAGCGCCCAACTGGAGGAGGTTTGGACGCAATGTGGAGACAAATCGGCAAACGAATCGGCGGATTTCATTTTCGACGGCCAGGCGGCCTTCTCCAATGGCGGCACACCACACGATGATATAACTGCGGTCGTGCTGAAAGTGCTGGCGTAGCGCTATCGACGCGGGGCTCAGAATGACCGGGGGCTGATTCGGCGCCGTGTGGGCAAGCGGACGGGGACGATCAGGACAGGGTCGCCACTGGTGTCGCCCGCAGAGGAAATTCACTCCCGCCGCGATTCGTATAAATTAATCGAGGGAGAACACGTGATGAAGTACTCAAAGACCCTTGCCCTCGCCGTCCTCGCTGCAATCTGCAGCACCGTGCAAGCCCAAAATCCAGCGCAATTCGTCCAGCGCTCCGGGACAAAGCTAACTCTTGCCGGAGCCACTTATCGCTACAGCGGCCCGAACATCGAGTGGCTTGGCCTCGAAGGCTACGGCCCGCACGACCCGCAAGGCCCGCATTATCCCAGCCACTTCGAGGTGGACGATGCCTTCGCGACTGCCACCGAGATGGGTGCGCGCGTGGTTCGATCTCAAACCATGGGCGACACCGTCGGATGTCCGCTGTGCATCGAGCCCAGCGAAGGCAAGTTCAACGATGCTGCTTTCGCAGCCACCGACTATGCGTTGCTGGCCGCTCGCCAGCACGACCTGAGGGTTATAGTTACGCTGCTGGGCGATTGCGCAACCTGCACCCTCGGCGGGATAGGCCAATTTCTCGCCTGGGAAAAGAAACAGAATCCCATGGATTTTTTCTCCGATCCAGGACTCATCTCTGCCTTTGAGCATCACATCGACGCCGTCCTCAACCATGTGAACAGCCTGACGGGCGTGCGTTATAAGGACGATCCCACGATTCTCGCCTGGGAAGACTGCAACATGTGCGGCCTCATCCCTCTGTTCATGGGCGGGCATGCTGAGAGCCTCAAGCAGGTTTCCGACTGGGTCGAAACCATCGGCGCCCATATCAAGAGCGTCGATCCGCGCCATCTCTATCTCGACACGTCGGGCATATTCCGCTCCTATCCAGCAGTGCTCGACAACCAAACGCCCGACCTCGTGACTTTTGAATACTACCCGCATTGGGATGCGCTCCTGGGCACGAGTCTCCACACCACCGCGGCGATGTTCACTGCCGATGCCACCACCATCACGGGGCATGGCAAGGTTTATATCGTCAACGAATTCGGATGGGATCGTACCGACTGGAAATCGCAGGCCGACCTGCAACAGGTTCTGGATACGCTGGTGAAAGATCCGAATGTTTCGGGTGACGACTTCTGGGCGCTGCAGGCGCACCTGGACAATTTCGGATTCCAGCCCATTCCGGCGAACGTCTCGAACCGAGCCTACGCGGAAACTGGCGAGAGCGGCCAGTGGTGGGCACTCTACTATCCGGGTGTGACGACGTTAGTGAATACCGCCGAAGATATGGCGCAACGCGCGCAGCAACTGCGCGCCCATGCATACGCCATGGAAGGAGCGCCGGTTCCCCATCATATGATCCCGCCGCGTCCTGTGATCACATCGATCGTGTTCGGCGGACTGATCGCGTGGCGTGGTTCTGCGGGTGCAGTTCGTTATTCGATCGAGCGCAGAGACGCAGTTTCGGCCGATTGGAAAATCATCTGCGACCGCTGCGCCACCGACGCGGACGATCCCTGGCCCGATCCCCATCCGGTTCTCTTGGGCCCTCAATATCGGGTTACCGCCTGGAATGCAGATGGCGAGGCCAGCGAGCCATCCGAGCCGCGCTAACTCGCTCTACGCGCACGCAACGAAAATTTAATAGTCGCGAGCCATTCAAGACCGCTGTCCGGCCTACGCTGCCCGGTAAATTCCCAGGACTTTGACGAACTCTGCGACCTCGCCCAGGTGGCGGAGGGCGTTGCGGGCAGGTTCGTCGTCGCCGCGGAGGAAGTCTACGTAGAAGACATACTCCCAGGGGCGTCCGCGCAGGGGGCGGGACTCGATCTTGCTGAGGGTGATGTCGCGCAGGGCGAAGACGCTGAGCGATTTGAAGAGCGCTCCGGGCAGGTTCTTGACCTTGAACGCGATCGAGGTTTTGTTGGCGCCGGGCGGAATGAGGCGCTGGCGGCCGGGTGCGGAGGCAGTGCTTGCCTTCTGCCGCGAGCCGGCTCGCGGTTTGCCCGTCGATTTACGAATCAGGAAGAAGCGGGTGAAGTTGCGCTTGTCGTCCTCGATGCCGGCCTGGAGAATTTTGCCGGAGTATTCGCGGGCAGCGTGGCGGCTGGCGATGCCGGCGGCGTCCGGAAGGCGATGGGCGACGACGTGTTTCACGCTGCCAGCGGTGTCGTAGAACGGGACTGGCTCGATGCGGGGATGGTGGCGGAAAAAGTCGCGGCACTGGTCGAGCGCCACCGGGTGGGAGAGCACCTGGCGCAGTGCGCGGAGGTTCACGCCGGGGGCGGCGATCACGTTGTGCACGATGCGCAGGAGGAATTCGCTCTGAATGAACACTTCGCGGGCAACCAGAAGATCGGCATGCTCAGCCACCGTCCCAGCCAGCGAGTTTTCGATGGGGATTACGGCGGCAGCGACCGATCCGCGCTGCACGCGGTCGAATACTTCGACAGAACGCGCGCAGGGGACAACTGTGCAGTCCCGCAACATGCGCTCCGCGGCTTCGTGGCTGAAAGAACCGAGCTCGCCCTGGATGGCGACTTTGATGGCGGCTTTCATTACATGGGAAGGTAGCTGGAGAATGGGGCAAAGTGCAAATTGATTCGGCGGTTGCGACGCCTGACGTCGCTCATGATAGGCCGGCTCTTGCGGCATGCCTGACGGCAGGCTCCAGCCGGATTTCGCTGGTGTGACGGTTTGTTAGGCAAGGTCTTTCTGAAGCACCAGCGCGTCCACGCCGTTCGAATAATAACGGGGAAAAGTCCTGATCACGCTGTAGGCGTGGCGTTTGTAAAACGACAGAGCGGAGAGGTTGTCGACGGCGGTTTCGAGCTCGACCGAGCGGCAATGAGCGGCGCGTAAACGATCTTCGGCCGCGCGCAGGAGCAGTGATCCCACACCGGAGCGCCGGGCGGCGGCGATTACGTCGATGGTAATGATGTGACGCGGCCACGGCCGTCCGCTTCGGCCACGATGAAGCCGGCGATCAGGGGTTAGCGAGGGGCTCGGCGAAGAATGTTTCGCGTGCTTTTCCCAAATCGGGAACGGGCGTGGGTGATGCCGACGGTGCGGCATCTACGGCGACCAGCGTGAACGATCCGCGGCGACGCATGTAGAGCTTGAGCTCCGTCCGCGAGTAGGAAATGCCGGGAGGAAAACAGTCCTGATCGATGCGCCACAGCGCGTCGAAGTCGGAGGGCTGGAAGTCCCGAATCGTGAAGGGCACGCGGACATTGTAGCGGGGAGCAGGTGGTGTTCCGGGGAGGTGGGAACGCCCCGCTGGGTCGGTGATGGCGCGCGCATTCGCACTGGTCCTTCGCTTCGCTCAAGATGCAACCTAAGGCCCGGTTTTCCACAGCTAATCCGGGGCGGCCAGCCTGGAAGGATAAATTGGGGACCATTGACCTCTTGCTTCGCCGCAATCCGTCGGACGTACCATGGGCATCAGAGGAAGCGTTGTGGGACGCCTTCTGCTGATTGACGTGGCCGGTTCGGTCGCCGTGCTGGGACTGTGGTACCTCGTGTTTTCCACCTACAATCGAAAGAAAGGAACGGCGGCTTTGCGCTGGGTGCAGACGGCATGCGCCGGCAAGGGACGCATCCTCGATTCGCACTGGGTGGGGCGGGCAGTTCCCGTCTGCAGGCGCGGCTGCATTTTGCTTCGCGGTGGTTCGAGAATGCGAGTGTGACCGTGAAGTTCCGGCCGCGGCGCTCGCCGGTGCAGTGGTTGATGAGTTGCTGGCGCCACCAGAAAGAAACTCTGACCTTCGAGGCCGATCTGGGTGGTTCTCCCAGCTTCCACCTGGATGTGGTGCGGCATCACTGGTGCGCCCACAATCGAGGGACTACGTCGCGCAAGCTTGACGAGAGGGAATGGGATCTCTACCAACCCAGCCCCATCATCCTAACCACGAGGACGCACTGGAAGCAGGATCCCAGCGCGGAACTGAATGCGCTGATGTCGGCGCGGCGCCAGGATATTCTGCAGGTGCGCTTCCGTCCGGAGTCGCCGCAGTTCTCGGCCACGGTACACCTGGAAGCACTGGCCGACCCCAACACCGCCGCGGGATTTGTCAGCGCCCTGCGCGAAATCGCCGCGGGAGCCTCGGCACACCGGCAGTAGGCGGAATAAATCTCTTTTATGCCTGCGATCAGCTTTTTCGATTGTCGGGGGCCCTGCGACTCGCGATATTCTTCTCTGTTGAAACCCAGCCATTTCAACTGCCTGTATCCGTGCATTGCTTGCCGACATCATTCTTGCTGAGACGAATAGGAGACTGAAGGATATCCATGCCCAACGAACTGCGTAATTTCCTGGCACTCACCTACGACGAACTGGAAGACCTGAATCTGGAGGCGAAGGAGCAGCGCAGGAACCGCGTGCCAATCGGCAAGATCCAGGAGAAGCGGCTGAAGTATCTGACCGACGAAAAGCGGATCAAGGCCGTGACCGTGCTCTTCAGCGATCTCGAAGGCCGGCTGCACATGCTGGACTACGACAAGAAGTTTCTGATCAAGAGCTGGGACAATCTCACCTTCGACGGCTCTTCGATTCGCGGGTTCACGGCGCAGCGGGAGAGCGATCTGCGGCTGGGCATCGACTGGGCGGCGTTCTACTGGGCGCCGTCGGATGTGTTCGGCTCCGGCAAAGTGCTGGTGTTTGGCGAAGTCATCGACAAGGGCGGCACATCGTACTCGGCCGACATTCGCGGCGTGCTGAAGGACTATGCCGACGAGTTGCACAAGAAAAAAGGCTACACGCTCAACGCCGCCAATGAGATTGAAGGCTTTCTGTTCAAGGGCGCGGACGCCGAGCGCCGCTATCACGAAACCGGCAAGTTCGAATACGTCAATACCGGCGGATATTATCACTCGCTGCCCGGCGATCCGCTGCGCACGTTCATCGACACCACCGCCGAAGTGCAGCGCGCCATGGGCTTCCAGAATGAGAAGGACCATCCGGAAGTTGCGCCTTCGCAGTTCGAAATCAACTATGGCTACGGCGAAGTGGTGGCGGCCGCCGACCAGATTCAGCTCTACAAGCTGATCTGCCGGCAGGTGGCGACCAACATGGGACTGACCGCATCGTTTCTGCCCAAGCCGGTGGTGGGCGTGAACGGCAGCGGCATGCACACCAACGTTTCCATCAGCGAGAACGGCAAGAATCTGTTCTGGGACGCCAAGGGCGAAGAGAAGCTCAGCAAGATGGGCTGGGCGTTTCTGGATCGCATCCTCACGCACGGCAACGACATTTGCCTGCTGTTGAATGCCAGCGTGAATGCCTATCGCCGTCTCGATCCGCACTTCGAGGCGCCGAACCAGATCAAGGCTTCGCCGGTCGACCGCGGATCGATGATCCGCATTCCCATCGGCAACGAGAAGAGCATGCGCGTGGAAGTGCGCTCGGTCGCTCCGGATGCGAATCCGTATCTGGTGATGCTGGCGATCTTCAAGAGCGGCATCGATGGCGAGACCTCGAAGATCAAGAACCTGCGCCAGGCCGAACGCTACTTGCCGGATAACATCTACGACGCGCTCGCGAACTTCCGCAAAGCGGAGTGGACGACGAAACTTCTCGGCGAAGACGTGAAGGGCCGCTATGCGGATCTGAAGCAAGCCGGCTGCGGACCGCTGCCCGCGTCTGCTGGGAACCTTCGTGAAGGCGCCCGAGGTGCAGTATCACCACGACGTTTACAACCAGTTCCTCTGGAACTTGTTCTAGAGACGCTGCAGTTCCGCGCTAAGAGCGCCCTGGCCTAAGGCCCGGGCGTTTTTTTGCTTGCTGCGCGACTGGGCGTCATCTCATAAAGAAAAGCGGCAAGCATTCCTCGGCTCGACGCTCGAACTCTGCGGTAAGTTCGACGGTTTGTAGTCAGGATCGACCTTGAGTTTCTCTTTCACGGTCTCATGCAGCACGGAGCCCTCAGGAATCACGCGCCTCGCTCCCAGGGGAATACGCCACTTCGCCTTCTTTGCGACGGGATCGTAGTAAGAGTGCGGGAGGAATTCGAGAATCCACCAGGCCCCGGTCAGCGAGTTGTGCGTCTTCTGCGCCGGATCCGGTGGCACTGGCGCGGGCGGCGGAATCGTTGTTAGAGGAACCCGGGCAAGGACCTGGTCGGCTTTCGACGGGTCGACCAGCAGCCCAAGCGGAACTGCTTCACAAAGCATCCACTCGAGGGCAATCTGCGATAGTCCGCTTTCGGCGGGAGCATACGAGCCGCCGACATCGGAGTGCACGCCCGCGAACCAGACCTGCTTGATGTTTTGGCCGGGAAGCTGATCTCCCCACAAGTTGTTTCGAAAATAACAGCGCCGCTCATCGATCGAAACCGCATGCCGACCGTTGACCATGTCTGGATTCTGCCCCGTGTAGGGCAGCTTCAGAGGATCCCATACCCAGCCCACGGAGCTGACCGTGTCCCAAACTCCGACAAAATGCAGCGGGCAATGCCGACAGAACGTGGCCTTGAATCCGTCCGCCACCTCGAACGTGTTCTTCATTCCCGCTGCGTTTCGCGTTCGCTTCGCATAAAGCCGGATGATGTAAGGGATGAGCCCGTTATTGCCGGGACACAGCAATCCGAACATGTGAAGCACGCCGGCAAGCGCTCGTACCGTGTATGCGCCTCGGCTGAAACCAAACAGATAGACATTGTCTCCGTCTTCGTAAACATTCATCAGATACCGGTAGGCGTCGCCGACGTTCGCCAGGAGCCCCGCTCCAAAAGCCAGGCCCATCACCACGGACCAACCTTCGCTGATCTTGTTATGTGCGGTCGGCGCACCCATGGTGCCCACGCCCGGATGGTAGTACCCGACCTGCCGCTTGCCGTCGATGATCAGCACACTGTAGAGCTTGACGACGTTGGAGTTGTGGTCCCCGAATTCGTTTCCCGTTCCGTCGCAGCAGATCACGATATTCTTGGCCATATCGCCTCCTTGAAGAGACGCAAAATGCGCGGGAAATTAAGAGCGGCAGTCTATCATGCGCCAGAGAAAAGACAATCTGCAGGGTTGATTCTGTTCGAGTTTCGGAAAACACGCTGAGACGGGCGCGCAACCCTGAGCGCGCGCCGAGGCTGCCGGTGTGCTAGATTCAGAAGCTTCATGGACTCCGCTCCCACCATCTCAACCCAGGGCCTGACCCGCCGCTTCGGAGAACTCCTGGCCGTGGACGGCGTCGATCTGCGCGTTGCGCCGGGACAGTTCTTCGGCTTCCTCGGCCCCAACGGCGCCGGTAAATCCACCACCATCAAGATGCTCACCGGTCTGCTTGCGCCCAGCTCGGGGCGCATCGAAATCCTCGGACTCGATCTCGACCGCGCATCCGGTCGAAGTGAAGCGGCAGATCGGCGTCGTTCCCGAAGGCATGGCGCTGTTCGGACGCCTGACGGGATCGGAGTTCCTGAACTTCGCGGGACGGATGTACGGACTCGACCGCGAAACCGCGGCCAAGCGCACCGCGGAACTGCTCGACTTCATGCAGCTCGCCGATCAGCCGAAGAAGCTGGTCACCGACTACTCGCACGGCATGCAGAAGAAGCTGGCCATGGCGGCGGCCGTGATTCACGGACCGAAGGTGCTGTTCCTCGACGAACCGTTCGAAGGCGTGGATGCCATCGCCGCCGGAACGCTGAAGGCGATGCTGCAAGGCATGATCGCGCGCGGAGCCACGATTTTTCTCACTTCGCACGTGCTGGAAATCGTGGAGCGGCTGTGCAGTCACGTCGCCATCATTCATCAGGGACGGCTGGTGGCGCAGGGGTCGCTCGAGGAACTGCGCGCCGGCGTGGAGGCGCAGACGCCTGCTGTGGCGGGAGGACTCGAGCTCGGGACGGATCGGTTGACGGCGCAACGCCATCCGGCGAAAAGATGACGCTGGAACAGATTTTCCTGCGCACCGTGGGCGGCTCGCGCCGCACCGAGCAGGAGCTTTCGTGGCTGGGATAAGGAGTTGGCTTGGCAAGAAGCCGTCCTGCAAATATCCCGACTCAGGTTCAACGCCGTCAAGGTGATGATCTCGGATCGCGCCTGCATTTGGTAGTGGTGCGGTTTCCAAGCCGCACCACTACCGGCATTTTCCGAGGGGAACTTTACTGTGGACCCGCGTTCATAATGACCTCAGAAAGTTGAGGAGACTTTGCTGCTGGGTGCTCGGCAGATTGTAGAAGCCGCGCACCACTTTATTCGCTTCCGATCCTTGAGAAGCATGTTGGTTGATCGCATCTAACAAGTCCGACGATCTCCCGTCGTGCAGGAAAAACAACCTCTGACCGACACCCCACAACGGAGCTGTTCTGAACTCGTCGCCAGTGGCCATCCCCTGACTGATCCCGTCGGCCAGGTTGTTGCCCATGTGATGCAATGCAAAATCGGAGAAGGGATGATACTGAACGTAGCTCATCCCCGTGTAGTAGGCTTGAGCGGTGGTTAGGGTCTCCGAGTGACACAAGGCGCATCCGACCTTTTCAAACGCCTGGCGACCAGCCGCAAGGTCGCTGGTTGATGGAGCTGGAGTCGGGGGGGCGGACAGCCGGATGGCATCTACAAAAGCATCCACATCCGAACCGCCGGGTTGGGAATGCGTATCTTCCGGCGTGGCATTGAAGACGCATCCCGGCACGGCGTTTCTCTCGTTCGACATCACGTCGTTGCTGATGCCCATTTCCACGTTATAGGCTTCCCCGGCGAAGACGGTGAGAGACTTATTCTGGGCCTTCCAACCGAACTTCATGATGGTGCCGTCGTTGCCGCTGAGGTTAAACCTTCCTCCGATTCCCAGGCCTTGCCTCTTGTCCGCGGTGCTGGCCAAGTTCGCCTTCAGCACGGAATCGGGAGTGTTTTCCGCCAACCCCAACCCAAACAGCGGCGTCGGAATGCGAAAGATCACATTGTTGGCAGCCAACTGAGCCGCGAAATCAGGCTGCCGCAGATAGCAGCCCGGAGCATCCGTTCTGCCGGCGATGGAGAACAGATTATGTACGCCACCATCTGGTGATCCATCGCGATGCAGGACGAATCTGGCTTCTCTTACCGGACCGCTTGCCGTAATAAATGACGGAATCGTATTCCACGCTCCCATCTCCGCCGCAGCTGCTATCTGCGGATTCTGCTGGGGAACCTGGGGACTTAAGAGGCCCGGACTCGACCCTAAAGTAGTGGGCTGGGAATGGCATGAGCCGCAACTCGTGCTATTGAATCCCGGCCCAAGTCCACCGTTGCCTTCCGGAACATTAGGTACGGGTTCATCTTCGACGAACTGAGAAATGCCGTTGGTGAACGCCGCTTGCTCGGCGGCACTCAGAGTTGGATAAAATCCTCCAGCTGCCGCTGGACCCGGCCTTGGCCCTGGATCTTTTGCTCCCTGACCGGCAAAACTGACTGTAATCAATGCGAACGCTAGCGCGAGTGTTCTCCACCATTTCATAACCTGACTCCTTTTACTTCGATCTGACGAAGCGGCCATGAAGCATGAGTGGCGCACCCTCGGCGACAAGATTCCGCTACCTTCACCGGGGCGGCGCGGCCCTCCTTTTCGCAATTTCGTATCGCCAAAACCGACCAGGCACACCTCCGGCATAGCGCGGGAGTCGCTTTTGTGACACCGCGAAATGCGCCAAGGTCTCAGATGGATCTGTGATCTCTGAGGCCAAGACGAAGGGGGATGTGCGCTTGCCGGCCAGAACAGTTATCGAGGCACGCGTCAGGGTCCGACGGTGCGTTACTTTGTCTCTGTCCGCAGACTGGAAGATTAGAAACTTAGAGAGAACTTAGATCGAAAGCGTTAGTTCGTCAAGAGCCGGAAGTGCAGGTGCAATTTTTTGCATGGACAGCAGACCCGCTACTGGCGGCCCATTCCGGGGACGGCCACTAGTACACCAGGGAACGGGCCATTTTATGAGATAGTTCATGCAACCTCTTTGCGGGGTAGGGTTTATGAGTGAGCCCAATAACGAGCTGCGCACACGCGACCAACTGGCCGCCATTGCCGGACTGCGGTGGCGGATGTTCGTCCATTCGCTGCGCACCAACCGAGGCAATCTGGAGTTGCTCTCGCGAATCATCCTGTCGTTCGCTTTCGCCATCGGCGGACTCGGTGGCGCGGTCGGCATGGGCTTCGCGGCAGCTTTGATGATCGAGGCAGGCCGGCCGGAAATGATCGCGCTGCTCTTGTGGTCCGTGTTTGTCTTCTGGCAGGTCTTCCCCATCATGGCGACCGCGTTCACCAACAACCCCGACTCCTCTGACTTACTGCGCTTCCCGCTCAGCTACCGCTCGTATTTTCTGGTGCGAATGGCGTACGGCGCATTCGACCCGGCAACCGCCCTGGGGAGCTTGTGGTCGTTTGGAATTCTGCTGGGCGTGGGGTTTGCAAAAACAGCGCTGTTGCCGTGGACGCTGGCGGTGTTGCTGACGTTTGCCGCCTTCAATCTGGTGTTGATGCAGATGATATTTGCCTGGGTGGAGCGCTGGCTGGCGCGGCGCCGCACGCGGGAGATCATGGGCGTCTTGTTTGTTCTGCTGATGCTGAGTTTTCAGTTGATCGGACCACTGACGCGGTACTTCGAGAGGCAGGCGCGGCCCGGCGCGCAGCAATATGTGCAACGATACGTCGAACTCCTGGCCCCGATGCAGGCCATCCTTCCGCCCGGCCTTGCCGCCGATGCCATCGCGCAAGCCGTCTTTTCGCGATTCATGGCGGGATTCAGTTCGCTGGCGCTGTTGTCCGCTTTTGTGTTGCTCATCGGCTATTTCCTGCACGTGCGGCTGGTGGCGCAGTATCGCGGTGAGAATCTGAGCGAAGTGGCAGTCGCGTCCGGTCTCCCGAGGGACCGGTCGCTGCGCTTCGGATGGGATCTGCCTGGATTCTCAGCCCCGGTGGCAGCGGTCTTTGAGAAGGAAGTCCGTTATCTTCTCCGCAGCGGCCCCATGCTGCTCACCCTGATCATGCCGATTTTTGTGCTGGTGATCTTCCGTTTTGGAGCCATGAACTCTCCCCGGCACTCCGGGGCATTCCTGGCACGCACGCCAGACATGGCATTTCCCGCGGCAGCGGCCTACACGCTGCTGGTGCTGACTAATCTGGCGTACAACAACTTCGGCGGCGATGCCGGCGGCATCCAGTTCTTCTTCGCATCCCCGGTAAATTTTCGCGAAATTGTGCTGGCCAAGAATCTTACCCACGCCAGCATTCTGGCCCTCGAAACGCTGGTGGCGTGGATCGCAGTCGGGTTTCTTTACGGACGGCCGGGACTCGACGTCACCATTGCCTCGCTGGCCGGCCTGTTGTTCGCGGCGCCGGTGAATTTCTCCGCAGGGAACCTGCTCTCCATCTACTCGCCGAAGAAGCTGGATTATTCCTCGTTCGGACGTCAGCGCGCCTCCCAGACAACCGTGCTCATAAGCCTGGGCGTACAAATCTTTGTCGTAAGCGTGGGAGTCGCCGCCTTCTGGATTGCGCGATCGTACGGAAACTTCTGGATCGCGACCGCCATCTTGCTGGGGTTGGCGGGGGTTTCACTCTCGGCTTATCGGATGATTCTTAACCGCATGGGTGGTTTGGCCCAGGACCGTCGGGAAACGCTGGTAGCAGAGTTGTGCCGGGCCTAGTGGTCCCCGCTCCAGAACCTGGAGTCACTCTGGGAGTTGCGCCGAAGGTCGCGCAGAACCTAGAATGCAGTGCTCGCTCGCGAGCCAACCGTTTCTCATCCTGGAGGCAACTTGAAAACAAGAACTACAGTATTGACGCTAGTAATGCTGTTTGTAGGCTTGGCGCTGTGCTCCGCTCAAAACCCAAGCCTGGGAACTTGGAAGCTCAACGAAGCCAAATCGAAAATACCTGCCGGATCTTCCAAGAATCTTATGGTGAAGTACGAGGCCGTTGGCGACAGCATCAAAGGCACGATCGACGGCGTCGACGGTCAAGGGAAGCCTACCCATAGCGAGTGGACGGGCAAGTTCGACGGCAAAGACTATCCGGTCACTGGCGATATGGCTTCAGACACCCGGGCCGTCAAGCAGGTCGACGACCATCACTACGACTTGGTAGTCAAGAAAGGCGGTAAGGTTACGATGATCGGAAAGGCCGTGATCGCGGCGGACGGCAAGAGCCGAACTGTCACTGTGAGCGGAACCAACGCCGCCGGCGAGAAGGTCGAGAGCATTTCCGTCTACGACAAGCAGTAAGTCATTTCGTGAGCAAACAGAAGTGGCCAGTGCCCAGTGAGCAGTTAAATTTCGCTGCCGACCGATTCACTGGCCACTGATCACTTCTTCTCGGGATTCGCCAGAAACCGGTAGCCCACGCCGCGCACCGTGAGCAAGTGGCGAGGCTGCGCAGGATCGTCTTCGATGTAGCGCCGCAGCCGAACAATGAAGTTGTCGATGGCGCGGGTGTCGGTGTCTTCGTGCAGGTCCCAGACTTCTTCGAGAATCTGCTTTGCGGGAAACTACGCGCCCATCGCTGCGCACCAGGTGGCGCAGCAGTTCCGATTCCATCAGCGTCAGGTGAATGACATTGTCGGCGGTGCGCAGTTCGAGCGTGCCGAAGTCGATGGTTTTGCCGCTGAAGGAAAATGTTCCGAAATCGCCGACGTCGCCCGAATCGGACGCGGCCTGAGCTGCCTCCGGATTCTCTTTGCCGGCTCGCATCCATTGACTGCGCCGCAGCAGTCCCTGCAAGCGCGCCAGCAGGATTGACAGGTCGAAAGGCTTGGGCAAATAATCGTCCGCTCCCGCAGCAAAACCCTTCAGCACGTCTTCGGGCTGGCCGCGAGCGGTCAGCATGAGCACCGGGACATAATTCCGCGCCGCGCGCAATTCTGAAACCACGCTGAACCCATCTTTGCCCGGCAGCATAATGTCGAGCACGATGGCGTCGAAGTTTTCTTTCTTGTCTGAGCAGGCGATCGGTGGCGGCTTCTCCATCTCCCACGACCTCGGCGGAGTAGCCTTCAGCTTCCAGGTTGAAGCGCAACCCCTGCGCCAGATGGGCTTCATCTTCGACGACCAGAACCCGGCTCATGCGATTTCCTTCATGATAACGACCTCGGCAGTTCCATCGTAATCGTGGTGCCGTGGCCTTCGCCCGCACTTTCGGCAAACACTCTGCCGCCGTGCTTTTGCGCAATCGACTTCACAATGAAGAGGCCCAGCCCGGTCCCTTTCACATGCGCCAGCGAGCGGTGGCTGACGCGGTAGAAGCGTTTGAAGATGCTCTTCATATCGTCGGGAGGAATGCCGACTCCGTGGTCCCGCACGCTGAGCACGACGCGCTTTTCGTCGGGCACAGCCAGGCGCACGCGCACATCCACGTGCTCGCCGGAATACTTGATGGCGTTGTCGAGGACGTTGAAAACGGCGGTGCGAAGGTCTTCATCGCTGCCCAGCACGCGCAACCCCGCGCCATTGCTCGAAGCCTCTTCGTAGCGGAGCGCCTCCTAGCGGCAGATGATGGCGGGTCCGCGCGGCGTCCATGCATTCGCGCACCAGTTGGCGGAAGTCGACTGCGGATTTCTCTCGTCCGGCTCTCTTGTCACCGGCGCGGCCGGCGCGCAGCACCTGCTCCACGGTCTCGGTCAGGCGATCGGTGTCGCTGAGCATCACGCGGTAAAACTCCTGCTTCTGCGGTTCCGGCAAGTCGCGGCGCTGCAAGGTTTCCAGATGCAGGCGAATGGAAGCAACCGGCGTTTTCAGTTCGTGAGTAACGGCGTTGATAAAGCTGTCGTGCTGCTCGCTGCGGCGAAGCTCGCGCACCAGAAAGCTGGTGTTGACGATCATCCCCGCGATGATCAGCGCAAAAAAGATGACGCCGAAGAACAGCAGCACTCCCTCGCGCCAGTTGAGGATGATCCATCCAACATTGAGGGCAACCGCCAGCGCCACCAGGGTGATGCCCAGGATCAGGAAGAAGACGATGGTTCCGCGGCGGCTCGTGATGCGCATGGCGTCAGGCTGATTTTACCGCGTTCGCGGCCGAGGGTTACGTAAAACAGGTAACCAGGAGGACGCCAGACGCGCATCTCCTTGTTGCCGGCTCACGGTTGAGCGTCATTCGGTCAACCGCGACGATTGAAGCGCAGCAGGCACTGGAATCGGCCAGTAGCTAGTTCCAATGCGGCATTTCTTGGACTGCCAATGATGGACGCTCGCCACATTGTCCAGTTGACAGTCCTAAGCCAACAGCTTGCAATGAATCGCCAGAACGTGAGGCTGCAGCGTCAGAAACACGGTGGTTGCTCCGAGGGTCGCACAGCTGACGCCTGGCATATCTCGTACAGACTGCAGCCGAACGCAGGATGGCTGCCGACAGGCTCAGATGCGTTCTGCTTCGGAGCCAGACCGACCACGAGGTGGAGCTGCGCAGTCCGAGTGGCTCGTTTCAGCGCCGCAAATGGACTGCAGTCGAAGGGACGGACACTAGACCTATACGACGCTGATTTCGCCTGACGCCTTGAGGCTCGATCAAGTAGGCAAGTGATCGCAAGCGATCGTCACTCGCATGAGAAACGAGCAGTCTTGTGATTTCGACGGATGCAGCACACCTGTTACCTGAGCTGACCTGTAATCGGGCAGTTACACCAACCGGCTCTTGTGCGCACGTTAGCCGAGCCGCTTCGTCCGCCCATAGAAAAAACCCGCCGGAAAGGCGGGTTCATGTCCAGATAACCTACAGTGCAGTCGACTAGCGCCTAGTCGCCCGCCGCCGCACCCTCAGCCAGACCAGCCGTAACCAGCCGTCCGTTCGGCGCAGCAACCAACCCGTTCTCCAGGTCAGCCAGCCGCACGCGCTTGACGTCCCAGGCCAGCCCGAGCGTCTTCAGCGCCCAGATGCCGTACCAGTTCATGTCGACTTCATACCAGGTAAAGCCGTGCTGCGCCGCGGTCGGATGCGCGTGGTGATTGTTGTGCCAGCCTTCCCCGAAACGTCAGCAAAGCCACCCACCAGCTGTTGGTGGAAAGATCGCGCGTAGCAAAACGGCGCGTGCCCCAGGAGTGCGTGGCCGAATTCACCAGCCAGGTGGCGTGCAGGCCAACCACCGTGCGCATGAAGATGCCCCACATCAGAAATGGAAGTCCGCCGATGGCGAGCAGGATGACGCCCAGCACAATCATGGGAACGTAGTGATACTTCGTAATCCAGACGTGAAATTTATCTTTGGCGAGGTCGGGAACGTAGCGGGCCAGCGTGGTCGTGTCATGGTGCATGGACTTGCCCATGAGAATCCAGCCCATGTGCGCCCACCATTTGCCGTCGATCGGCGAATGCGGATCGCCATCCTGATCCGAGTATTGGTGATGAATGCGGTGCGTGGCTACCCAGAAAATCGGTCCGCCTTCGAGGGCGAGCGTGGCGCAGACGGTCAGGAAATACTCAACCCACTTCGGCGTCTTGTAGCCGCGGTGCGTGAGCAGGCGATGATAAGCCATGCCGATGCCCAGGCTGCCCGAAACCCACCACAGGAACATGGCGACGAACAACGCCTTCCACGTGAAGAAGAAAAGCGCCGCGACGGCGCCGACGTGAAACAGGCCCATGAAGACCGCGGTCACCCAGTTGATTTCGCCGTTTGCAGCTTGCCGTTTTTCCAGGCTTTCCAGTTGCATTTCCAAAGTAGTTCCCCGTTCGGCTGGTCTCGAATCCGCTACCGCCTGATCTAACGTATCAAGGGACCGGGGTAAAGCACTGTAATACTTGTGTAATAGCGAGATGGGCGGGCATTACGGAGGTACCGAAGGAAGGTAACAAAGCGGGGCGCGGACCGCAGCCGCGCCCCCGAACGAACAGAATTACAAGTCACTTATTCGACCAAACTCTCAAGCGCTCTTCGGCATCTGCTTCATGGCTTCTTCCATCTCTTCCATCGTCACATCGCGTTTGTGAGTTCCAATCGACCACTTGTGGCCGAAGGGATCGGCCAGCTTGCCGTAGCGGTCGCCCCAGAACATGTCAGCGACCGGCATCTCGACGGTGGCTCCGGCCTTCACCGCGCGATCAAACGCCGAGTCTACATCCTCGAGATAAATGTGCAGTCCCATGCCGGCGCCGCCAGTGGACTGCGGCGACAAAGCACCCATTTGCGGGAACTCGTCGGCCAGCATGAAGATGGAGTCGCCGATGCGCAGCTCGGCATGCATGACCTTGCCGTCCGGTCCTTTCATGACGCCTTTTTCCACCGCGCCAAACGCCTGCTTGTAGAACTCGATGGCGCGGGCAGCGTCGCGGACAGTCATGTATGGAGTAATGGTGTGGTAACCCTTGGGAATCGCTTCAACGGTCATGATTCGTCCTCCTGAAATGGAAAATCCGGCGGCACGAAGTTTACACCAAAAAGCGCGAGACTCGGTTGTCAAAGGAGTGTTACAAGCGGCTTTCAACTCGGTTTCAAGGGCCGAGACTGAATCGTGAACTGAAACTCGCTCCTCGGCTAGCGCAATCAGAAGAATCTGGTGACTCCTTCTTCCATGCACTACTACGCGGTCCTCGATCCCCGCCGAGCGCGCTTCCTGCTCCAGCAGTTGCAGCGGCTCATCTACCGGCTCGTGCGACAGCCGGAAGCTTCCATAGTGCATGGGCACCATCCAGCGCGACTTCAGGTCGAGGAAGGCGCGGGTAGCGTCGGCCGGACTGGTATGCACGTTGCGGAAGCTGGGCGGGTTGTAGGCGCCAATCGGAAGCAGCGCCAGTTCCGGCGACAAGCGGCGGCCGATCTCGCGGAAGCCCGCGAAATAGGCCGTGTCGCCGGCGTGATACACCGAGTGCTTCCCGGCCTGCAGCACATAGCCGCCGTAGCCGCGGTGCGAATCCTTGAGAATGCGCGCTCCCCAATGCCGCGACGGAACGTGCGTCACCGACAAACTGCCGTGCCGCGAACTGTTCCACCAGTCGAGCTCGATGATCTCGGAAAAGCCGAGATCGGAGATCAGGTCCGTCACATGGCTGGGAATGATGATGGCCGGTGCGGTTCCGCGGGTGCGCAGATTGTTCTGCACGATGGCGCGCAACGACGGCCGGTGCAGATGATCAAAGTGCGCATGCGTCACCAGCACCAGATCGATGGCCGGCAAATCGCGCACTCGCAGCCCGGGACGCCGCAGCCGCTTCAGCACAAAGAGCCAGCGCGCGAAGTTCGGATCGATCATCACGCTCTGCCCGCCGATCTGCACGAAGAAGCTGGAGTGGCCGATGAAAGTAACGCCCAGCTCGCCGTTCGAGGCCAGGCGCGGGGTGTGCGTCTCTCCGCAAAGCGGAGTCACGGCGGAGTGCCGCACCAGGCGCCCGAACTGCGACGCGCGCTTGCGGAGCGCCGGATTGCGAAGCGTTTGTTTGATCATCCTGAAGATGCCGTACGTCGATTTGATGAGTGCTGCCAGCCCGCTCTATTTTAGTTCAGACCAGAAAAGAAAGGCGCGTAATTCCTACGGTTCCCCCAGGCCACCAACTTCGATTCCGGCGCGGAGTCGCACCGCCAAATGAGACGAACGAACTTGATTCGAGAGTCGAGTCCAGACTAGCTTGCTTGACCTCGATCCTGCTCGCTCATATCTAATCCGAAAGGTCCTTTCTTCACGAGGAGAACGTTCAGAAATGCGAGTCGCTTTCTTGGGTCTGGGAATTATGGGACACGCCATGGCCACGAATCTGGTCAAGGCCGGCCACGAAGTCACGGTTTGGAACCGCACCCCCGGCAAACTGGTGGAAGGTGCGGGCATCGCTCCCACTCCGGCCGCGGCAGCACAGGGAGCCGAAGTCGTCTGGCTGTGCGTTTCCGACACCGCCGCGGTCGAGAAGGTATTGTTTGGCCCCGAGGGCGTCGAGGAGTCGCTGGCCGACGGCATGATCATCGCGGATTCCAGCACCATTTCGCCTTCCGCCACCGTGAAGTTCGCCGAGCGGGTTCGCGCCCGCGGCGTGGCCTACGTCGACGCTCCCATGACCGGATCGAAGATCGGCGCCGGCAATGGGACGCTGATTTTCATGGTCGGCGGAGACGAAGCAACCATCGATCGCCTCAATCCCCTGTTCGCGGCCATGGGCAAGAAGATTTTCCGCATGGGCGAGACCGGCAAGGGCCAGGCCACCAAACTAGCGATGAACCTGCAGATTGCTCTCATTTTCGAGGGCTTCGCCGAAGCCCTCACCCTCGCCACCAAACTCGGAGTGGACCCGCGGCAACTGGTGTCGCTGATCGAAGCCACCATGGTGCGCTCCGGCGTCGTCGAATACAAAGCTCCCTTCGTCCTGCAACGCGACTTCACGCCCAATTTTCCTCTGCGCCTGATGCATAAAGACATCCTGCTCACGCTCGAAGCCGCAAAAGAAGCCCGCGTAAAGCTGCCCGCTCTCGAAACCGTGGAAGAGATCTACGAAATGGCTACGGAAGACGGCCACCGCGATCTCGACTACGCCGCAACTCTTACTCTTCTCGAAAAGTGGGCGGGAGTGCAGGTCAAGGGCGAAGCCGCTTGATGCGTTGACGCGCCGCAGTTTGGCCCCTAATATGGTCCCCACGGGGCGCGCCCACTTCCTGATTGGCAAGCATGATCGGCCAGACCATCTCGCACTACCGCATCGTCGAGAAATTGGGCGGCGGCGGCATGGGCGTGGTCTACAAAGCCGAAGACGTAAAGCTCGGCCGCTTCGTAGCCCTCAAGTTCCTGCCCGATGACGTAGCCAAAGACCCGCAGGCGCTCGCCCGTTTTCAGCGCGAAGCCAAGGCTGCCTCGGCGTTGAATCATCCCAACATCTGCACCATCTACGAAATTGACGACCAGCACGGGCAAGCGTTCATCGCCATGGAGTTTCTGGACGGCGTC
Source organism: uncultured Acidobacteriaceae bacterium (assembly GCA_963770235.1). GTDB lineage: Bacteria > Acidobacteriota > Terriglobia > Terriglobales > Acidobacteriaceae > Sulfotelmatobacter. The sequence continues at coordinate 46,639 of CAVYOW010000018.1, forward strand.
ACGCTGAAGTACCGGATTGCGGGTCGTCCCCTGGAAACCGAGCTGATTCTGTCGCTTGCCATTGAGATTGCGGACGCGCTCGACGCAGCCCACGCAGAAGGCATCGTCCACCGGGACATCAAGCCGCCAAACATTTTTGTGACCAAGCGCGGTCATGCCAAGGTTCTCGACTTCGGTCTGGCCAAAGTCACGATCCCGAGCAGTTCTTCGAGCCAGAATGCCGCGGAAAACACGCTACCGGGGACTGTCGACGAACCCCATCTGACCAGTCCGGGAACCGCACTGGGCACGGTGTCCTATATGTCGCCCGAGCAGGTGCGAGGCAAGGAACTGGATGCACGCACCGATCTGTTTTCCTTTGGCGCGGCACTCTACGAAATGGCCACTGGAACTTTACCGTTTCGCGGTGAGACCTCGGCAGTGATTTCGGAAGGAATCATGAACCGCGTCCCGGTGCCTGCGGTGCGGCTGAACCCCGACCTTCCGCCCAAGCTGGAAGAGATCATCAACAAGGCTCTGGAGAAAGACCGCAACCTGCGTTACCAGCACGCAGCCGACATGCGAACCGATTTGCAACGGCTGAAGCGGGACTCCGAGAGCGGACACAGTGCTGCCGTAAGCTCAGCTATGGGGGCGGTGTCAGAGACTCCAGCGCGCCGGCTTGCGAAGTTCTGGAAGATTGCGGTTCCCATTTTGCTGGCCGCCATGCTCATATCCGGCGGACTTTACTTCCGCCCGCAAAAAAGCAAGCACCTGACCGAGAAGGACACCATTGTTCTCGCCGACTTTGCGAACACCACGGGCGATGCGGTATTTGATGACACGCTGAAGACGGCGCTCACCGTCTCCCTGCGGCAATCGCCTTTCCTGAACGTGCTCTCTGACAGCCAGGCTGCGAAGACCCTGCAACTGATGACCCGTCCGGCTGACACCAAACTTACACCCGAGGTGGCCCGCGACCTTTGCCGGCGAGCCGGCAGCAAAGCCTACCTGGCCGGGTCAATTGGCAGTCTGGGAAGCGAATATGTGCTGGGATTGAAGGCTGTGAATTGCCAGAGTGGAGACACGCTGGCCGAGGAGCAGGCGACGGCGGCGTCCAAGGAAAAGGTGCTGGAGGCGCTGGGCGGAGCGGCATCCAAACTCCGCGGCGAACTGGGCGAATCGCTGGCGACGGTGCAGAAGTTTGATGTTCCTCTCGAACAGGCCACCACTTCTTCGCTCGATGCTTTCAACGCCTATAGCACAGCTCTTGCCACTTGGGACAAACAAGGCGACCGCGCTTCACTCCCGCTTTTCCAGAAAGCGCTTGATCTCGATCCGAATTTCGCCATGGCGTACGGGGCGATCGCCACGATCTATCACAACCTCGGGGAGGACGACCTGGCGAGCAGCAACACAACCAAGGCTTACGAACTTAGAGACCGGGTGACGGAATCCGAAAAAGTCTCCATCGAAGCGCGCTACTACCAATACGTGAACGGCGATATGGAAAAAGCCGCCGGTGTCTACGAAGTGTGGGCGCGGAACTACCCGGAGAAGCCCGGGATTCCGAACCATCTGGCGCCTATCTATGGCGAATTGGGTCTTTACGACAAGTCAATCGACATGTTCCGGACCGCCATTCGCTTGGACCCCACAAGAGCAAATGCCTACGGCAGTCTTGCCGTATCCCTAATCGCAGCAGGCCGCCTCGACGATGCAGGCGCGGTTCTGGCGCAAGCGGATACGCGAAAATTTCAAACGGACATCCTGCTCCAGGCTGCTTACTGGAGAGCGTTCGTGCGCGGAGACAGTGGGGAGATGCAGCGCACTCTCGCGCGAGCCCAAGAAGTGTCTGGGGCGCAGTCGCTGCTACTCTACGAGCAGGCTAAGACAGAGGCTTATTACGGCCATTTCCAGAAGGCTCGGGATCTTTCCCGGGTGGCTGGGGACCTGGTGGTGCATGAGGGAGACAAGGAATCGGCGGCCAGCTGGCTGGCCACGGACTCTATTCGCGAAGCCGAAGCTGGTTTTGTTTTGCAGGCGCGGTCCTACCTTCTCCAAGCCCAGAAGATGAGTTCAGGCAAAGACGTTCAAGTCCTGGCGGCTTTGGTCGCGGCCCGAATTGGCGACCTGCAACAGGCAGAGAAGCTCAGTGAGGAACTGGACAAGAAATATCCGCAGGACACTTTTGTGCAACGATATTGGCTCCCCGTCATTCGCGCTGCGCTGGATCTCCGCCAAGGGAGGGGATCGAAAGCCATCGACGATCTGGAGCCTGCTACCGCGCTTGAATTAGGGGATTCTTCCGCGCTCACACTTTATCCCGCGTACGTTCGCGGCCAGGCCTATCTGGTGACTGGTGACGCGAGTAAAGCGGCAGCGGAATTTCAGAAATTCCTCAATCACCCGGGCATCGTTCTAAATTCCCCTTTGGGCCCTCTGGCGCATCTGGGACGGGCTCGCGCCTTCGCTCGCAGCGGCGACTCAGCCAAAGCGCGGGACGCCTATCGCGACTTCCTCGGTCTTTGGAAAGACGCCGACCCCGACATCCCCATCCTGAAGCAAGCGCAGGCAGAGTACGCGAAGCTGCGATGACACGCCTTTGAAACGCCGCGTGTGAGGACAGCCGCCCTCGGCCGTCCTTCCGCGCAGCCCGATGCTCTTGAACTCGTTTGTTCCTAATAAGCCAACAGAATACGCAAGTCGCGCAGGTTATTCCCGGTGGCACCGGTTTCGAGAACATCGCCTACCAGGCTAAAGAACGGATAGGCGTCGAACTTCTCGAGACTTGTGCGGAAGTCCAAACCGCTCGACTGCGCACGAGCGATGGTGGTTCCATCCGCCACAGCGCCGGCTGCCGGACTGTTGCCATCTACTCCGTCGGTCCCAGCGCTGAGCACCGTGATGTTCTCTCCTGCAATCTTCTCAGCACACGCCAGCGCAAACTGCTGGTTGCGTCCGCCGATGCCGCCGTTCGTTACTTTCACCGTCACTTCCCCGCCGGAAATCAGGCATACGCGCGGGCATTCCTTCTGTAGCTCGCGCAATCGTTTCAGCAAATACTCGGCCGCGCGCTCGTAATCCCAGTCATCACAAGAGTTGTCTACGTGCACGGCAAACCCGGCGCGCTCGGCCGCTGCCTTCGCTTGCTCAACTGCCGTTTGGTTCGAAAGAATCGTCCACCAGCGCGAGCGGTAGAAGGCCTGGTCGTCGGACTTGGGCGTCTCCTCCAGGGCGTGTCGTTCAAAAAGCTCGCGCGTTGGAGGCGGGAACTGCGGCGGCAAGCCATGCTTCTCGGCAATGCGATAGCAATCCTCCACGCTGGTTGAGTCGGGCATCGTCGGGCCGGACGCCAGAGCATCTGGAGTATTGTCGGGGACGTCGGAGACCAGCAGCGAAACCTGTTGGGCCGGAAACGCCGCCTGCGCCAGCCGTCCGCCTTTCACCGCGGAAAGATGTTTGCGGATGGCATTGATTTCGGCGATGGGCGCGCCCGAATGCACGAGAGCGCGATAGGTCGCAATCAGATCGTCCAGCGAGATCTCGTCATCGATGGGCTTCTCCACGATCGACGATCCTCCGCCGCTGAGCAGAAATATGACCAGAGACGCGGCGGTTTGCGCATCCAGCGCCGTCCGAATCGCGTTGGCCGCGCGAATGGATTCAGCATTGGGAGCGGGATGTCCTCCACGAAAGTAGCGGAAGCCACGCACCTGCGCCGACGGCTCAACCGAACTGGCCACAATGCCTTCCAAAGAAGATTCGCCGACTTGCTGTGTCAGGGCTTCGGCCATCGTGTGTCCGGCCTTGCCGAGGGAGATCACCAGGACGCGCGAATATGCGTGCAGGTGGTACAGATCTTCGCAGACGCGCAACACCCCGCGCTCACAATGCACGTGCCGCGAAAATGCATTGGCAATCGAAGCCTGGGTCAGCGCGTAGCGAAAGATTTCACGAGCGGTGTCGCGCATTTTGTGAAGCTGCGACTCGGGGTTGGCGTCAGACATGGGCAGGATTATAAAGACAGATCTTGCACGATTTCTTGCCGCACCCAACCTTCAATCGTCTCCCGAAGTTCGCGCAACCGTCCTTCGAAGAAGTGATCGGCGCCTTCAATCAACACAAGTTTCCTGGGCTCTGGAACCGACGCAACCAGAGCTTCCAACTTCGGTCGCGGACCAAACTGGTCGCGCGCTCCACTGACAAACAATTTTGGCTTCGTGCATTCGCGCAGGAAATCAAACGTATACGTCCGCGGCGCTTCCGTGTCGGCGGCCACCGGAATCGCCGGGACTCCCACGCCGATCAACGCCTTCACCCGCGCATCGGGACATGCGGCCCGCAGCCCGACGGCGGCACCGAAAGAGAATCCCGCAAACAGCAGTGGTAGGTGAAACTCCGTGTCCAGCCAGTCAAGAGCTGTCCGAACATCCTCGACTTCGCGATTGCCGTGATCGTGCTCTCCGTGGCTCAGTCCGGTGCCGCGAAAGTTGAAGCGCAACACGGGAAAACCGAAACTGTTCAGCGCCTTCATGGTATGAAACACAACCTTGTTATGCAGCGTCCCGCCAAACAGCGGATGGGGATGGCAGACCACTGCCGCGTGCGTTGCATTCTCCGCGCCTGCATTGAGCAGCGCCTCCAGCCTTCCCGCTGGACCTTCGAGGAAGAGCGATTTGATGGTTGAGTTCTGGGCGATCACTGTCTTCCAGATTACATGATTGACGCCACTTGCCACCGCTGGAGCGAAGCTGTAGTTTATCCTTCCCTTATGGACGCATTCGCGCTGACGCGCCAGTTGGTTGATATCGAATCCATCACCGGCAATGAGGCCGCGGTGGGTGAGTTTCTCTACCGAGAACTTTGCCGGCTGGGCTACCAGACGAAGAAGATGCCGGTAGAAGGCGATCGCGCCAATGTGTACGCTACATCGCCGGAAGAGCCGCGTCCGGCGGTGGTTTTCTCCACGCATCTGGATACCGTTCCTCCCTTCATTCCCTCTTCCGAAGATGCTGCCCGCATTTACGGGCGCGGCTCGTGCGACGCCAAGGGAATCATCGCCGCGCAGATCGCCGCCGCGGAACGTTTGCGCCAGCAAGGTGTTTACGTCGGGATGCTGTTCGTGGTGGGAGAGGAACGGGACAGCCTGGGCGCGAAAGTGGCTAACGAATACGCTGAGAGCGAGCGATCGAATCACGAAGCAAAGAACTGCAAGTACCTGGTCAACGGCGAACCAACCGAGAACCGCATCGCGCTGGCTTCGAAGGGGACGCTGCGAGTTGAAGTCACGGCATCTGGGCGTATGGCGCATTCCGCGTATCCTGAACTCGGCGAATCGGCTATCGATAAGCTTCTTGCAGCTCTCGCTCGGCTGCGGGCGATGCCATTGCCGTCCGATCCGGAAGTTGGTCCGTGCACTTTGAACATTGGGTTGATCGAGGGCGGTCGAGCGCCCAATGTGATTCCTGATTATGCTCACGCGGACTTGCTCTATCGCCTGGTGGGTCCGTCGCAGGATCTGCGGCGGCAGATTCTTGAGACTGCGGGCGATGCGGTGAAGGTTGAGTTCCCTCTCGAACTGCCTTTTCTTCGGCTGCGCACGGTTGAGGGTTGGCCGACCATGATCGCAGCGTTTACTACTGACATTCCTCGGCTCAGTAATTGGGGCGAGCCGCTGTTGATTGGTCCGGGATCGATTCACGTCGCGCATACTGATGGCGAGTTTATCGAGAAGAAACAATTGGCTGAGGCGATTGATTTGTACTGTGCGATTGCGAAGAAGGTTTGAGCAGCTTTCAGCCTTCAGTTCTCAGCTTCTAGCTTCTAATTGTGGAAATGTTTACGACCGTTTTCTGCCGTGCTTAACGTTTCGATTGCGGCCGATCAGGGATGTGCGCCATTCTCACTGCTCGATCTTCGTCCCCAACCCCGCATACAAATAGTTCTCCCCATACGCCTTCTTCAGTCGTGCAAACGCCGGTTCCCCTGTGCAATGTCCCGGCGCAATCCTCTGCACGTTCCACTTCGTCTTTAAATTTTCCACCAGCACATCAATCTCTTCCACCGGCGTCGTCACCAGGTGCAATCCCCCAAACACAATCTCCGTTTTTGGATCGACCGCGCTTGCCGCTTCCAGAATCGCTTCAATCCCCGCGTGGGAGCACCCATCCACCAGCAGCAATCCGTTTGGTCTCTTGATCGCCAGCGTCAATTCGGGCAGCTCCAGCGTTCCCTTCTTCTGCGAAACGGTCCGCACCAGGAAAATCCCCGGCGATACTTCCGTCAATTGATCCACCAACACAAAATTTCCCGTGTCATACAGCTTGCCCCATGCGAAATGTTCCGGATTCGTGCCCCCGAAATACCGCATCTTCGCGGGCAAGCTCTCATCCGCCCGCAAGAACGTCTTCGGAAACGGAGGTCCCCCAAATCCATTCCCCCCATCCGCGGGTACATACACAGTAACGTTTGGATTCACCTTCAGCACATATCTCAGCCCCGTCGTGTGGTCTGCGTGCCGGTGCGAGATCACCACAAAATCCAGTTTCGTCAGGTCCACGCCCAGCGCCTTCACGTTGTGTTCAAAAATTGCGGCATCATTCCCCGTGTCGAACAAAATTCGCTTTCCGTTGTGCTCCACAAGAGCAGAAAATCCCCAATCCTTCGTCAGTTCCTTCGATTCCCCGAACGCATCGTAGAGGATTGTCACTTTATCCTGTGCCCCGCAGGGAACTGCCGCCACATACACCAGCAGAAACGTCAAAATCCTCAAGGCGTGGATTCGCAATGAACACCTCCAAGCGGAATTTCGGAGTTAGTATAGCAAGCTGGATGCCGATCGCTGCTGCTGACGGGCGTTTACATTGATTGACTTCGCCGGCAAGATGCGACACCCTCAGGGGCGATAGGCGGAGGGACATATGAAAAGGTTCGGTCTGATAACGATGTTTGGCGCCATCATTCTCGTCGTCGCCACTGGCCTTGGTCTCGGAGCGCAGACGGCGGGTCAAGAGGCTGGTAAGCCTGAAGACACGGAGGTCTGGCAGCCGGAGCCGAAAGTGGTGACGCCGGGCGCCGACTGCGGCACGGCTCCCTCTGACGCAGTCATACTATTCGACGGGAAGAGCTTGAACGAGTGGGTGTCTGCGCAAGACCGGTCTGCCCCGGCGAAATGGATCGTTGCCGACGGCGTGGTCACAGTGAACAAGTCAGCGGGGAATATTGAGACCAGGCGCAGCTTCAAGAACTATCAACTCCACATGGAATGGAGAATTCCCGAGAACATTTCTGGTTCAGGTCAGTTGCGCGGCAACAGTGGACTGTTCCTGGCTTCGACCGGCCCCGGCGACGCCGGATATGAGTTGCAGATCCTCGACTCGTACAACAATAAGACCTATGTCAACGGCATGGCGGCCAGCGTTTACAAGCAGAGCATTCCGCTGGCGAACTCGATGCGCAAGGCCGGGGAGTGGCAAGTCTACGACGTGGTGTGGACGGCTCCCATCTTCAATGCGGATGGCTCTCTGAAGAGTCCTGCCTATGTCACCGCGTTCCTCAACGGGGTGCTGGTCGAGAACCACTTCGAGTTGAAGGGCGAGACGCGGTACATCGGCCAGCCCTTTTACAAGAAGTTCGACGGTGCACCCATCAAGCTTCAGGCCCACGGCGATCCGAGTCCGCCTATCAGCTTCAGGAATATTTGGGTTAGGGAGCTGGATTAGGGCTTGCGGTGGGATCGCGGCGGTATAAGCGTGGATGCGGCCAATCCTCAAACCGGTTTCGATGAGTGTAGATGGCGATGTTACGCCGGGCGACTCGCCGACGTGGAGCTGCCTTGGGATGCATCGCAGCTCCGGCAAGTCATGGGCATGCGACCCAGCGACTACGAGGCTTCCGTACCGTCAAGCACCGTAGAACCTCTCGATACGCCTGACCTTGTCAAGAACCGGATCGTGCCCCTTGCGGGCGTGTCGAAGCATCACAAGCGCAGACCGTCTGACCCTGAGGATCTACGGTCAATAGCGCGCTTTCTCGCGGCGCCATCGCCGTCCGACGTTTCGACCTGGGAGCTTCAGATCGTCGACACTATCAGCGCTTTGCCAAGTCTTTTGTAGGGTCACGATGGTCGCCAGCGATGAGCATCGCGCCTCTCGCCGTCGGTCACCATGGTGCGATATGCGGCTGGCCAGTCGCTCGGGGAGCGGTCAAGTGCACTTCTCGAATCAGCCGCGCTGTAAGGTCATCTACAACCTGATCATGCACAGGCCAGCGAGATCGAGATGCCTGGCTTGAGTGCGTCGCCCAGATAGGAGTAAAATACCCCGGCAAGCACGAACGTCGCGACCACGTCGATGCACAAGATATCTCGGTGATTTACTACATCGCTTTGTAGGCCGCATGCATTTCTCGTCGCAGCGTCCCGATCATACTGTCTGGGCCCAAACAGTCCACTTTGGCGTGCCTAATCAAGCACAGCACAGCAACGATGGTTCACGTAACCTCAGGCGCTTTCCAGTCATTCGGGAATTGGCCCCTCCGGACGATAAGCGTCGGCGATTTTCAACATCGGAGGAGTTCAAGGAAAACGTCAGGGACGTTGCGGGTCTTCCAGTTTGGGGTGTTCCTGATGGCTTTCTTCCGTGGTCGCTGCCATCCGCTTTGATTTGCGATAGACGTTTGCGACCGCCAGCGTCCAGAAAGGAACTAGATCAACGCCGGGCACGAGCTTGGCCAGGAACGTCGGCAAGAATTCCCAATGCCAGCCGAGAAGGTTGATCATCGCGGCTCCAATGCCGAGATCGAGGATGTCGTCGGCTGGCGAGATGGCGCCTTCGACGAATACAGGGAAGACGATGATTTGCAGTGCGTCGGCAACGATGGCCAGGATCATGGCCGTTCGAAAGCGCGGTCCCGGCGAGATGGTGATGGCGTCATCGTTCATGGGCAGGATCACATTCTGCGTGCGTTCTTATTCTAAGCGATTCGCCGGCGAGGAAAGAATCCGTCGAGCTTTGCTCGAACGGACTGGCGAGGTGGCTGTCTCCGCATGGGCTGTGGCGCGCATGCAACAGCAGGTTCCTCGCCCGCCTGCGGCGCGCTTCGGAATGACAAGGTCTTGGGACACAGGCGACGCTAAGACGTAAGGTCAAGGTCAAAGGGAGCGGGCAGGGGTCCCGCTCCGCACAGGCAACCGCTATCCGGGCCTCGCTTTGCTCGAGCAGCAGCTGTTCCCACATGAGCATGCTGATGGCTGCACTGCTCACTGTGTTCAGTTCACCTGATAGAGCTTCAACGGGATTACTGAGGCGTAGCGGGTGAAGTCCTGGTCAGTGGTGAAGATTTGCCAGTCGCGGCGAGAGGCCGCTGCGCAGATCAGGAAGTCGATGGCCGATCCGGCGATGCCTTGTGAGCGGCATTGATTGTTGATGTGGGCGGCTTCCTCGTAATCGGTCACCTCGATGCGGGGTTCGTCGAAGGCGCGCAGGTGGTCGCGCAATTTCCTGAAGCTGGGTTCCTGGCGTATGCCGGAAAGCAATTCCTGGCGAACCGGACCCAGGAGCTGGGCGCGGCCATCGCGGATAAGTTCCTGCAAGGCGGTGGTCAGGCGCTGCTCACGCTGGTTCAGGTTCGTACTTATCCGACGGAGGGCCAGTGACCAGACGGGAGTGTCAACCAAGACCAACATATTCAGGAGTGCTTTCTGCGGCGCTCGGCTTTGTAGTCGTAGCCGGGATCGAAATCGATGGAGCCGAACGCCTTCAGAATACGAAGCTGCTTGCGGCGTTTCACGTATTCGGCTAGGGCGGCAGTGACCGCTTCTTTCTTGGTTTTGTGACCGCCGGCGCGGCGGGCTTCCTCGATCAAACTGTCATCCAGGGCTAGATTGGTGGCCATGTGTAGATTGTTACACAATTGTATGTGTAGAACAAGAGCAGAATCTCAGCGTAGAATCGGAGAGATGATCAAGTTTGTTGGCTCACTATTGCTGCTTGTGGTTGCCTTGGCTGGCGCCGTTGCCGAGGATGTCCATTCCATCGCGCAGGCAGTGGATGAGCATTACAACCACCTGCGCACCCTGCAGGCGGAGTTTACCGAGGAGTATCGCGGGGCGGGGATTGAGCGGACGGAGTCGGGGACGCTTTGGCTGGCGAAGGGCGGGCTGAAAAAACCTGGCAAGATGCGGTGGGAGTACCGTTCTCCCAGGGAGAAGCTGTTTGTCAGCGACGGGAAAGATGCGTGGTTTTACGTCCCTGACGACCGGCAGGCGCGCAAAACCGAGGCCCGGAAGCTGGACGACGTTCGTTCTCCGCTGGCGTTTTTGCTGGGCAAGAGCAAGCTGGAAAAGGAGTTGCAGGGGCTGTCGCTGGCTCCGGATGTGGCACCGGTGGCGGCCGGGGATGTTGTGTTGCGGGGGGTGCCGCAGGCTCTGGCTGACCGGGTCAGCGAGATTTTGCTGGAGGTGACTCCGGAGCATCGGATTGCGCGCATCGTGATCGATGAAGTGGATGGCTCGGTGACTGAGTACCGGTTCAGCGACCAGAAGGAGGATGTGGCATCCCGGAGGGGCGGTTCCAGTTCAGTCCGCCGGCGGGGACCGAGACGGTTGAGGGTGGAATTGGACCTTGAGGTTTTGGCTGCGACGATCATTTGTATCTAATTGATTTCACTAACCTTAAAGTTCTTGGGTCGCCGGAACGAAAACCGGTACGGGGGCGGCCGTCCCGCAGGGGCTAAAGTCCGGTTCTTTTGACGGCCGCTGGCGGCACGGGTAAAGCCGTGCTCTTCCCGAGCCTGCCGTGCCCTTCCCGGCAATTATCTTCTGGTTACTTGCGATACTGGGAGCGCCCGGGGTGGTGGTGATCTGAGGCCGGGATCGGAAGCAGGAATGTTAGACTGAGTCGAGAGAGTTGTGCGCGCGGCTCGGGAGGCGAAGAAGAACGGGGAAATGGCGGAATTCGTCGTAAAAATCGCGGACGAACGCGGTCACACCCACCAGCAGGTGGAGCAGGGTTATTCCGTGGCCGAGGTGCGCGAGCGGTTTGCCGCGCAGGGCTATCTGGTGCACTGGGTGAAGCCCCAGGGACTGCTCTCCAGCGGCTTTGCGATGCGCGGCGGGCGCAAGCTGAAGCAAAGCTCGTTTCTGGTGTTCAACCAGCAGTTCCTGACGCTGATCAAGGCCGGGCTGCCGATTCTGAACTCGCTCGATCTGCTGATCAAGCGGCAAAAAGATGCAAATCTGCGCCAGATTCTGGAGAACGTGCGGGAACGGGTGAAAGGCGGGGAGTTGCTGTCGGATGCCTTCGCGGCACATGCCGTGGTGCCGAAGATTTATACCACGACGCTGATGGCGGGAGAGAAGAGCGGAAACATCGATGAAGTGCTGACCCGCTACATTAACTTTCAGCGCCTGGCGATGAGCTTCCGCAAGAAGCTGGCGGTATCGCTGATCTATCCCGCGCTGCTGGTCACCGTGGTGACGATCATGGTGATGTTTCTGTTCACGTATGTGGTGCCTAAGTTCGCGGAGCTGTTCAACAGCCTGGACGCGAAACTGCCGGCGATCACGCTGTTCATGCTGGCGGTGGGCGTGAATGCGCAGAAATACTTTCCCTTTTTCGTGATCGGGGCGGTGCTGGCTGGGTTTCTGTTCTGGCAATGGCGGAAGACGGATAGCGGCGCCGACCAGATTGACCGCGTGATCCTGAGCCTGCCTTTGCTGGGCGGTATCCGGCTGAAGCACCAGGTGGCGACTTTTTCGCGGATGCTCTCTACGTTGCTGCAGGGCGGGCTGCCGCTGGTGCCGTCGATGGAAACGGCGGGCAGTTCGATGTCCAGCCGCCGCATTCTGAAGGGCGTGATGCGGGCGAGCGTCAGAGTTCGCGAAGGGCAGGGGCTGGCCAGCAGCCTGGAGGAACAGAATATCTTTCCCGACCTGGCGGTGGAGATGCTCGAAGTGGGCGAATCCACGGGCGCTTTGCCGGCGATGCTGAATTCGGTGGCCGAGTTCTATGAAGAAGACGTGCAGACGGCGTTGAGCGCTTCCATGGCGTTGATTGAGCCGCTGATTCTGATCATCATGGCGGTTTTTGTGGGCGTGGTGATGATTTCGCTGTATTTGCCGATCTTCAGCTTGGGAATGCAGGGAGCGCACTGAGCTCTACGGGGGACAGCAGCGGGGATTTGAGAAATGGCGATGGCGGAAAAGAAATCACTTTTCGTGAACGGCGAGAACGGCGGACAGGTGGTGACGACGGGGAATCCCATCACCGACCTGGAACGCGCCCAGGACGTGGCGCGGCGCTACCGCTGCGAGTTTGTGGATCTCACCGACTTCCAGCTTCACCATGAGCTGTTCAAGAAGTTCTCGCCTGAGCTGATGTTCCGCTACAACTTCGTGCCTCTGGAAGAGACGGCGGACGGCAAGCTGGCCATTGCGATTGCCGATCCCAGCCAGCTGATGATGATCGACGAGATCAGCCTGCTGCTGCAGAAGCGGATCGTCACCAAAGTGGCGACGCTGAAACAGATCTCGGACATTCTCAAGAAGACGGAGCAGTCGCAGCGCGTTCTGGAAGAGGCCAGCGAAGGCTTCCAGATCATCCGCGAAGACGAGGCTACGGGCGCCGAAGAGACGCTGACCATCGACAAGCTGACGGCGGCGGGCGACACCAGCCCGATCATCCGGCTGGTCGATACCACGATTTTCACCGCGCTGCAGCGGCGCGCTTCTGACATTCATATCGAAACGCGCGACGATTCCGTGGTGATCAAGTTCCGCATCGACGGCGTGCTGACGCAGGCCATGCCGCCCATCGGCAAAGAACATCACTCGACCGTGATCTCGCGTATCAAGGTCATGAGCGAGCTGGATATTTCCGAGCGCCGCGTGCCGCAGGACGGGCGCTTCCGGGTGAAGTACAACGGGCGCGCCATCGACTTCCGCGTCTCCATCATGCCCTCGATTCACGGCGAAGACGCCGTGCTGCGCGTGCTGGATAAAGAGTCGATGAGCGAGAAGTTCCGCACGCTCACGCTCGACGTGGTTGGTTTTGATGAAGACGATCTGCGCAAGTTCCGCCGCTACATCAAAGAACCCTACGGCATGGTGCTGGTCACGGGACCGACGGGCAGCGGCAAGACCACAACGCTTTACGCCGCGGTGAACGAGATCAAGACCGACGAAGACAAGATCATCACCATTGAAGACCCGGTCGAGTACCAGCTGCGCGGCATCACGCAGATTCCGGTCAACGAGAAAAAAGGACTGACCTTCGCCCGCGGCTTGCGCTCGATTCTGCGCCACGACCCGGACAAAATCATGGTCGGCGAAATCCGCGACACGGAAACGGCGCAGATCGCCATTCAGTCCGCGCTCACCGGCCACCTGGTTTTCACCACGGTCCACGCCAACAACGTGGTCGACGTGATCGGCCGTTTTCTGAACATGGGCGTCGAACCCTATAACTTTGTTTCGGCGTTGAACTGCATTCTGGCGCAGCGCCTGGTGCGGTTGATCTGCGAATCCTGCCGGACCCAGGTGAATTATCCGCCGGAGGTGCTGGAGGCCAGCGGACTGGATTACGCCCAGTGGTCGAAGGTGGCATTGTATGAAGGGCCGGGATGCATCGAGTGCGCGGGCACCGGCTTCCGCGGCCGAACCGCGATTCACGAATTGCTGGATTTGAGCGACCGCATCCGGGAAATGATTCTGACGAAGAGGCCGACGTCGGAAATCCGCCGCGCCGCGCGGGAAGAAGGAATGCGTTTCCTGCGCGAGTCGGCGCTGGATAAAGTCCGGCTCGGCCTGACCACGTTGAAAGAGATCAACAAGGTCACCTTCATCGAGGCCATGCGGTAGAAGCAGTGGCCAGTGGTCAGTGATCAGTGGCCAGTTACGGAGTCCGCGACTGACCGGTGGCTGCACTGATCCTTCAGGTATTGCAATTAACACGCGATCGCGTTTGAATTATAGACAGATGTGACGGAAAGGTTCAGTGTCCAGTGACCGAGTTCCGACTTGCTGGCCACTGACCACTGGTCACTGGCCACTGATTTAAGAGAGTTGACTCCTGAAATGAGTTCTGGATCCAACCGGCGAAACCCAGGCTGGCGTGTGAGATCGCCGCCGACCGCGTGCTGGTGGGGCGGCTGGCCGAAGATGGCCGCAGCCTGGAAGCCTGCGCCGCGCGCGAACTGGCGCCCGGGCAGCGTGGTTCCGGACCTGGTCGAGGGCAACTTGCGCCAGCGGGATGCGGTGAGTGCGGCCGATGCAAGCGACCCTGGAGCAGTGTGGCGGGACGCTCTCACGATGTGATCGCGGTGGTCCCGGACGCCGCGGTGCGGGTGGTGCTGCTGGAGTTCGATACCTTGCCCAGCGACTCCGAGGAAGCCGCCAGCGTGGTGCGGTTTCGTTTGAAGAAATCTCTGCCGTTCGACGTGGACAAGGCCAGAGTTTCCTACCACGCGCAGAAATCAAGTGATGGGGTTCGAGTGGTGGCCGCGGTGGCTCTGGCCAGCGTGGTGGAAGACTACGAGGCCGCGTTCCGCGATGCCGGATTCAGCCCCGGCGTGGTATTGCCTTCGATGCTGGCAGCGCTGGGCGTCGCGGAGGGACAGCGTCCCACTCTGGTGGTGAAGGTGGATGCGCGCACGACCAGCATCGCGATCCTCAATGGGGAACAGCTTCAGCTCTTCCGCACCCTCGAAAATACGCGCGGGGTTACGATTACGGGGAGCAGTTGGCCGAGGAAGTTTACCCTTCGGTGGTGTTCTTCCAGGACACGTATCATCTGAATATTGAAAAGATATTCGTAGCGGGAATCTCCGACACCGGCAGCGCCGCTCCCGCGCTGCGCGCGCAGACCGGCGCGGAGGTGCAGGAACTGGTGAGTTCTTCGCAGTTGGGAGCGAGCACCGGGGGCTCGGTGCCGCGCTGGAGAATGGCAGGAGTGGTGGGAGCTTGATTTCGTAAGTGCAGTGGCCAGTGCGCTCAGTGGTCAGTGGCCAGTAAACAGCAAGCTCGGGTGGATCCACTGGTCCACTCGATCACTGGCCACTGGACACTGGAACTGTTAAATTATGCGCCTCGACATCAATCTCGCGAGCCAGCCCTACGAAGACGCGCGGCAGTTCTGGCTGCGTTGGGGGACGGCTCTGGCGGTGGCAGCGATCCTGACGCTGGTGCTGCTGACGATCACGGTTACGGATTGGTTTGCGGCCCGGCGCGACCACGCCCAGATCGCCGACTTGCGCGCCCAGATCGCCCAGCGCGACCGGACCCGCCAGCAGGCCGAGGCGTTTCTCAGCCAGCCGAAGAATCGCACTACGCGCGACCAGTCGCAGTTTCTCAACGAATTGATCGAACGCAAGTCGCTTTCCTGGACGCGTGTGCTGGAAGATCTGGAGAAAGTGATGCCCGCGCGGGTCCACCTGGTTTCGATTCATCCCGAACTGGATGCGGACAATCAACTCACGCTGAAGATGGTGGTGGCGGGCGATCGCGACCGAGCCCTCGAACTGGCGCGCCGCATGGAAGATTCGCGACACTTCACGCAGACCTATGTCGAGACGGAAAGTCCGGCGACCAGCGGGCAGCGGAGACAGCGTGCAGTTCGCCATCGACGGGATTTACATTCCGGAGCCGCCGACGGCGCCCGCACCCACTCCGAAGACGGAGACTCCCAAGCGGAGCACGCCCTGATGCCAGACCTGCGGCAGACCCGGAAAAACATCAAGACCGCCCTGGCGGTGCTGGTGGGCGTGGATGTGGTGGCTGCGGCGGTGCTGTTTTCGCCGCTGGTGGGCTCGACCGACTCGCGGCGGCAGGAACTGAACCAGTTGCGCGACCGAACTGCAGCTGAAAACCCTGCCAGGTCGCGCCGCTGAAGGATCTGGACAAGAAAGTGATCACGGCGAACCAGCAGATCACGGACTTCTACAAAAAACGCTTTCCCGCCCAGGATTCGCAGATCCCCACGCAATTCGGCAAGCTGGCCGCCGCCAATGGGGTCACGATCGAGCAGGCCAAGTACAAGGTGGACGATGAGGAGACCGGCGGACTGCGTCCGGTCGAACTGGAAGCGAACCTCTCGGGCAATTACGTTTCGTTGGCCAAGTTTATCAATGCGCTGGAACGCGATGACATGTTTTTCATCATCAGCAGCATCACGCTGGCCGGCGAACAGAAGGGCCCGATCAAGCTGCAAATGAAACTTGAGACCTATCTGAAGGCGGGCGCGTAGTGAACCTGGGAATCGAAAACCGGAAGCAGGTGATCGTGGCGGCCACGCTGGGAGTAGTGGCACTGGTCATCATCGGCTACTGAGTTCATGCCTTCGTCCTCGACGATCGCTTCGACGAGCTCGGCGACAAGTGTGACCGACCCGCCGCGGTCTGGCGGCGAATGCTGCCCATCCCGCGGCGCACCATGGTTCAGGGTCCACATCGGCCAAAAAAGAGCGCCCGGCGCAGAGCCTCGACCCCACCTTGCACCTGCAGCAACTGGCCTCGACGGAGCAGATCAAGTACGAAGGCTCGGGAAGAAACATTTTCGTGTCGCAGGCGGATGCGGTGATTCCCATCCCGCTGAGGAACGGCACTGTCCGGGCAAGGATGATAAAGACAAGAGTGGCGATGATCCAGATACCGCAGCAGGCGCCGCCGCCTCCGATTCCCCTCAAGTTTTTCGGTTTCGCGAACCAGTCCCGGAGAACCTAAGAAAGTTTTTCTTTCCAAGGGCGATGATGTTTTCATCGCGGGCGAGGGCGAGATTGTCGACCGCCGCTACAAGGTTGTGCGAATCTCTGCCACCTCGGTCGAGATCCAGGACTTGGTGGTCAGCGGCCCGCCGCAGAGCATACCGCTGACCCAGGGGAACCCGTCGTGAACAGGCTTGCAGCGCAAACCAGCGACTCGGAGCGCCTCCCGCGAACGGCGGTCTGCTCTCGTCGCCGGGAGAGTCATCCCCAGGAAAAGGGATATATCCTGCTGACGCTGCTTCTCGTGGTCGCTCTGATGGCCATATTCGCCATGGGAGTGATTATCCCAATTAAGTTTGAGATGCAGCGGGATCAGGAACAGGAAATGATCCACCGCGGAGTGCAATACTCGCGCGCCATCAAAGCCTACTTCAAGAAAATCAGACGCTACCCCACGAAGCTGGAGGATCTCGACAACACCAACAATATGCGCTACCTGCGCAAGCATTACAAAGACCCGCTCAACAAGAACCAGGACTTCAGACTGCTCCACTACGGTGAACCGGGTGTAACGCTGGGCAGCGGCTTCAGTATTGGTGGTGGAAGCATTCCGGGGGCAACCCCTGCCGGCTCTCCTGCGGGAGTGAACGGTTCATCAGCCGAGCAGCTCAGTATTTGGCAGTCCGTGGCATTAGGCGGTTCGGCATTCGGTGGTTCGGGATTTGGCGGTTCCGGAAGTAACAGCTCCGGAGTTAACAGTTCAGGTGTGTTCGCGCAGACGTCAGGATCCGGCGGAAACTCAAACGGTGGGTTCGGAGCAAGCTCCAACTCGCAGAACGGCCCGGGTCAGCAGGGAACGAATTCAGTCCCAGGATCTGATGCGTACTCAGGCTTCGTCCCAGGTCCAGGGCACGGCAGGGAAACGACAGCTCAAGCGGCCAGCAGTTGGTCGTCGGCGGGCCGATCGTGGGCGTGGCCAGCGTCAGCAAGAAAACCACAATTCGCGAGTTCAATCACAAGAAAAAGTATAACGAGTGGCAGTTTGTGTACGATCCCACGACCGATCGCGGCGGCCTGATCACCACGCCCTATCAGCCTCCACTGGCGGGATTCGGAACCCAGCCCGTGCTGAATGGTGCGCAACCGGCGGGAAACAACAGCAGTCCCTTCGGCGGTTCTAATAGCAGTCCCTTCGGGCAGCCTTCAGGCTTCGGCAATAATGCGAATCCTGGCGGATCATCGTCGCCTTCGCAGCCGCCCTCTAATCCGCCGCAACAGCAGTGAGGCGGTTCGAAATCGACTGTCTCTCGGCTAACGTTAAACGGCCTCATCGTGGGATGAGGCCGTTTTACTTTTACGAAATGTCTTCGCGTCGGAGTCTGCCCGGAAACGGAGAGCTTATACTCCGAACCCTATACGCTGAACGAGGATCCGCAGCCGCAAGTGCTCTTTACGTTGGGATTCTCGAACTTGAAACCGGCGCCTTCCAGGGTTTCGACGTAGTCCACGATGCAGCCATTCAGATACATCACAGAGGTAGCATCGACGAACACCTTCAGTCCCTCCATATCGAAGGTCTTGTCCATCATTCCGGCAGCGTTCTCAAACTGCATGGAATAGGAAAATCCGGAGCAGCCGCCCCCGACCACGCCAATGCGCAGGCCGGCGGGCACGGGGTTCTGCTGTCCCATGATCTCCTTCACCTTGGAAACTGCGCTCGCCGTGAGCGAAACCGGCGGAGTCTTCTTCACTTCCGGGACGTTGGTGTTCACTTCTGGGACCGTTGTCGTGGCCATTCCTATCTCCTTGGCTCTAAAGTACCTACATTATAGCAGAGGGCGGCAAGCCGTTGGCAGGTGCGAGATGATGGCACTGGCCTACCAATACCTCGATGTTTGGATGCCCAGCCTCCGCGTGACGATTCTCTCCCGCGATACTTGCCAACGGGTCTATAATGTTTGGGTTAGGCCGTTCCTCCAGGTCGAGGATTGTGGGCTAAGACCCCCACCCTCGATGGGGTGGAGTTGCCCAACAGGCTTGCAAACTGTCGAGGTGGCCTATGACGTGGACGTGGACTCCTTTAACGCTTTGGCTTGCGATCGTGTGGGGTGTTTTCACCGTCGGCCTGATCATTCTCCTAATCTACCGCAGCACGCTGACCATGCACGAGGAAGAGTCGTTGTATCTCGACGACGCGAGCCAGCATATGCAGCAGGAACAGACGGAACTGCTGGTGAAAGTGAACCGGCTCACGGTCCCGGTCTGGGTGGCTGGCGCGGGTTCTGGAGTGCTGTTGCTGGTGCTCGCCGGCATGTTCATCTATCAGGGACTGAACGCAGTGCAGTAGCCCGATCGATGGGTGAGCGCTCCTGGACAATCGTGTCGACCGCGGGCGGCTGTGTTCCTAGTGACTGCTCGATGCGGGCAGTCGCGCGTATCCACCTGAGTACTCAGTTCCGCTGGACACTCCGAAAGAACTCCCTCCACTTTGTATAATTGTGACCATGCGAAAGTGGCGGAATTGGCAGACGCACCAGACTTAGGATCTGGCGGGTAAAACCGTGGGGGTTCGAGTCCCCCCTTTCGCACCAAGGTGGCCTCGTCGTTAACTTCTCTCGGCCGCATCTTCATTGGTAGGGCACGAAGCCTTGGGTCTTCATCTCCAGGCGATACACGGACGTGGTGGCGGTAATGTAAAGAGTGCGATAGTCTTTGCCGCCCCAGGTCAGATTTGCCGGCTGCTCCGGCATGACGATGGTGCCGAGATGGTTGCCTTTGGCGTCCCAGACCCAGATGCCTTTGGGCCCGGTGACGAAGAGGTTGCCGTTGGTATCGACTTTCATGCCATCGGGTACGCCATCGGCCTTCCCGCCCGGCTCCTCGCCGAAAATGCGGCCGTTGGTGAGGGTTCCGTCTGCAGCAACGTCATACACGCGGATGTTTCTTTGTTCGCTGTCGTCGACGTAGAAGCGTTTGCCATCGGGCGAAAAGGCCAGGCCGTTCGGCTGCGTCAGGTCCTTGGTGAGTAACTTCAGATTACCTTTGTCGTCCAGGCGATAGACGCCTTGAAACGGGATTTCCTGCTTTTCGCCGGCCACCAGATCCATCGTCGGATCCGTGAAATACAGAGCCCCATCCGGGCCCATGACGACGTCGTTGGGGCTGTTCAGTTTCTTGCCGTCGTAGTGGTCCGCCAGAATTTTATATTTTCCGTCGGGAGTTACCTCGATGATGGCGCGCAACACGCTGGCACAATCGATCAGGCGGTGCTGGCGATCGAAGGTATTGCCATCGGGGTCGCCGAGCGCAATCACTTCCTCCTTTTTGCCATCGGGATAGAGCCGGAAGATCTTGTTGATGGTTTCGTCGCTTACGTAGAGGAAGCCCGCCTCGTCCCAGACCGGGCCCTCGGTAAACCCGAAGCCTGTGCCTACGACCTCGAGCTTGGCGTTGTGATCGACCAGATCCCAGAACAGTGGCGATTCGGCTTGCAGCTTAAACCCGCGAGGCGCGCCAGAGGCATTTAGAAAACCTGACGCTCTCACGGCGATCAGCACTACGGTTGCGACGATGAGGACCTGCAGGATTTTCATGCTGCGATTCATTAGAACGACTTTCTCTCTCGATGAAACGCTGGATGTCACTGTTGAATCACCTCTCTCTCTCTGAGCGTTGACCATGGAGAGATCCCGTTCGCCTATTCCTCCCATTCATCCTCTTTCTTGAGAGTTCCCGCACCGCTGACGTTCGCCAGCTTCATCAGATAACTGACGACATCATTCAATTCGTCGGGATTGAGAGTGGAACCGTAGTCAGAGGGCATCAGGGTTTGCGAATTGTATTCCAGCCCCTCGATATCGGACTTAGCCACGAAGTAAAACGTTCCGTCCAGCGCCTGGAGCTGCAGCGAAAAATTGTCTTCATTGCGAACTCTGCCCACAACTTTCGTCCCGTCGCGAGTGGTCGCGGTCACCAGTCGCGCCTGCTGGTTGTTGCCGGGTGCGGGATTGGTGATCGCGCTCCGAATCTGCTCCACGGCGTGCGTGCGAGCGTAGCCGGACAGATCGGAGGCGATAAAACCGCCTTTACCGGCGATCATGTGGCAGCTGGAACATCCGGGCTTCCCGAAGAAGATTGTCTCTCCGCGGGCTGGATCACCGGGCAGCTTCACCGTTCGCTTTGTCCCCTGCAGAGTGCGCAGGTAGGTTACTACCGCTTTGACGTCAGAAGTCTCAAGGGAGTGGAAGGCGGGCATTGCGGTGCCGGGAATGCCATTCTCTACGATGTGAGCGATCTGAGCATCGGAAAGGCGCTGCACCTTTGGATTTTCGGCGATGCTAGGCGCGCGTTCGCCGCCTCGGCCGTCCAGGCCGTGGCAGTTGGCACAGGTCGACGTGAAGGTTTGTTTGCCTGGTGACGAGACCGGCTTGGCGGCTTTTTGCCGTGGGTCTTGCTGTGGGGCCTGCGACCAGGCGGCGAGGCCATGGGCCGCCCACAACGCCGCCAGAACCAGCACCAGCACGGAACGTGATCTGGGGCTTGAGAGCATTGGCGAAACACAACCTAGAACAAGAACTTTAAGGCGAGTTGCATGATGCGTGGATCTCGGGCGCCAGTCACAAATCCAAAACCGCCCTGTCCTGTGTTGTTGACCACTCCCGATGGGTTCATGAACTGGGCGTGATTGAAGACATTGAACGCCTCGGCACGGAACTGCACCTGCATACTTTCTGTGATCTGCGTATCCTTCAGCAAGGCCATGTCAAAGTTGTTGATCCCCGGCCCACTAAAGAACCGGCGCATGGCATTTCCGACCGTCCCAAGGTTCTCTGGAGCGAAGTAGTTTGGGTTGAAATAGGGTTGTCCCGAGCGCGGATTGCGGTTTACAAACAGAGGACCGCCAACAACCTGAGGCTCGTCGATCGTGGCATCGAAAGTTCCACTCAGCGAGTTGTCATCGGATTCACTTAGCTGGACGGGCTCACCTTTGGCGAATATCGCAATACCAGACAAAGCCCATCCCGCGGTGAGCCTCCTAGCAGAGCCGCCAGTGAGCCTGTCGAAGGGCATCTGGACTGTATAGCTCACCGTTAAGTCTTGCGGGACATCGAAAATCGACAAGGCGCGGCTTAATCTGGAGTTAAACACATTGGTTGCATCAAACGACGTCGAACCGTTGTCGATCGATTTTTCATAGGTGTAAGCCACCAGAAAATTGGCGTATTTCTGGTTGTATTTCAGGCTTACCTGCAGGGAGTTAAAGCTGGAGCTGGCAACCGTTTTCATGTCGGCGTTGCTGCCGAAGTTATTCGTGGTAGGTGAATTCAGCCCCCTGAGCAGGCGGGTGCTGGCAAAGGAAGGCACCCCGGGAAATCCGGGAGCGAGATACTCCGGTCGCCAGTACGTATGGCGCGAGCCTGAACCTGGATCCTCGCCAGATGGGCCGCACGATGACGGACTGTTGGATTGGGACTAAGATTACGCCGGGTTGCTTCAGCAAGAACAGGCAGAGCGCGGGGTTGCCGGGATTCACATCTTCGAAGGTTAAGAGGTGCCGGCCCACCGATCCCACGTAGCTGACGCTCAACACCGTGGACGATCCCAGCTGACGCTGCAGGGACAACTCAAATTCCTGCACGTCCGGTATTTTGTCGTGAGGATTTAAGTAGTCAGACCCGGAAATCGGTGTGGCTTGCACCCAATTAAACGTGGTGTCTGGATTTTGTGGCGATACGTTGGTTGAAGGAAACACGAAGGGAAATTTCTGTCCCTCATTATTCCCCGTGGCACGATCGATAAATGGCGTTTCCATGAGTGTGGGAACCGGGGAAGAATAATACAAGCCAAACGGTGCATCCCCAACTTCAACGAAGCCGGTGGCGTCTTCAATGGAACTGTAGAAGATGCCGTAGCCAGCACGAATGCTGCTTTTACCCGGGCCACCGAAAATTTTGCCGAGCAAGCCTTCTGTGTTATCCGGCGAATACGCGAATCCGATTCTGGGAGCAAAGTTGTGGTACTGAGTGGGGGCCAAGGTTGACGGCACGTGCGGATCTCCTGGAATTACCAGGCCCTGTCGGCGCAGTCGGGAAGGATTCGGACTGCTCGCCCGGGATTACGGTTTCCAGCTTTTTCTGAGTGTCATACCAGGGCGTCATAATGTCATAGCGAAGACCGAAATTGATGGTCAGGGTTGGCCGCGCGCGCCAGCTATCCTGCGCATAACCTCCAAAGTATCGGCTGCGTGAGTCAAGAAGCTGCTGGCTGGCCTGAGTAAAGTTCTGGGGGGCGCCAATCAGGAAGTCGGCAAAATCCAGGCCTGTCTCTTGCCCATTAAAACCATATGCCCCGTTCACATCGTCGTAGTTGCGCTCGTTAATCTGATCGTAATGAACGTCTACGCCGAACTGGAGGGTGTGGGTGCCTACAATTTTTGTGAAATTATCAAGAACCTGGAACGTGTTGTTGAATTCTCGCAAGGCATCTTGTGGAAGCCCAAAAGTGTAATTATTGAAGAATAGAGATGGAACCCCTTCCAGTGCCGGATTGATGGTGGCGATACCGCCGTTGAAGACCGGCGCCTGTACCTGCAGGAGCCGTGAAGCCTAGAGACGTCAACGGAACGCCCGTGCCGCCAATGGGAACTCCTCCGAAGTAACGGTTACGCAGATACACCAGACGAACATCATTGATGGTGGAGTTGTTGATGGTGGTTGTCAGCCCGAGATTTATCATCTGCGCACGACCCAGAACGCTACTATCGAAGCCGGGGACATTGATGCCCTGGGCATAGGGACTGGTGCTTGTGAATTGATCGAAAAAGTAGTATCCGAACAAAGTGCCGTAGTGTGTGTTCGTATCCAGGCGAATCCCGCCTTTGTTGTCCGTTAGTTTCCCGTTATAGGCCGCGGTTTCGAAAGCCGGGCCTCCATTAAGGAGGAAGCCAGTCGTGGGCTGGGGAATGTATTTCAGGGTGGCCGTTGCAACGGGATCCCAGTCTGCCGGCGGAATGTAAGGGCCGGCAACTGTGGGTGTACTGGGGAAAACGCATCCCGATGATTGGGGTCGTCGGGGTCAACGGGTTGAAGGGGACAAAGACGTTGCTGGTGCAGCTTGTCGTATATGGGATGCCCCGACCGTTTGTGCCAGGGTCGATCGTTGCCGGATTAACCATCCCTGCGGAGTAGTAATACGGCTCACTGTTACTGCTGACCGCATACCCCAAGCGCGGTCCCAACAGAGTCCCCGCCCAATATGACCCGTTGACCGTACTTGTGACCGGGTTGCCGTTAGCGTCCGTCCCTGGGGCGAAGGCGCTAGCTTCATCCGATAACATGCCCATACGATCTTGCGCGGAAGGAACGGGAAAGCTTTGCGACTGGCCCAGGATTTGTCTGGTTCCCTGATAGTCGCCAAAAAAGAAGATCTTGTCTTTTTTTATCGGCCCACCGAAGATTCCACCAAACTGATTCTGAATAAAGACTCCACGCCCCGTAAAGTAGTTCGCCGCGTCGAGATCGGTGTTGCGGAGAAATTCGAACAGGTCGCCGTGAAACTGATTGGTTCCAGACTTGGTGACGACATTGACCTGGCCGCCGCTGAAGTTTCCGTATTCGGCGTTGAAATTATTGGTGATGATGCGAAATTCGGAGATGGAGTCGAGATTCGGAACGATGGCCGCCCCGTTGTGTACCCCTTCTTCCGCGTCGGCTCCATTCACCATGAAACCATTCGAACCGGTTCGGCCACCGTCTACGGATTGAGTTCCGTTGGTTAGATCGCCGGATACCGTTGTTGGATCCATGCCGATTCCATTCGTCATCTGATCTGTGTTCTTATACGGCGAAACGCCCGGCTGCAGAGCCAGCAGATCAAGATAGCTGCGGCCATTCAGCGGTACGGAGGTCATCTTCGAGCCCTCGATGACTTCTCCCATCTGCGTGCTCTGGGTCTCCACTTGAGCCGCTTCGGTGCTGACTTCGATCTTCTCGCTGATCGAGCCGATGGCCAGACTGGCGTCGACCCGAAGCGCCGAGTTGGCATCGATCACGAGCCCGGTCTGCCGGTAAGTCTTGAAACCGACCTGCTTGATTTCCAGGTCATAGGTGCCGACGGCCAGCGTTGGAAGATTGTAGAAGCCCTTGGAGTCGGTCTTCTGAGTGGTCTGGACCCCGGTCAGGGTGTCGGTCGCAACCACCGTAGCGCCGGAAACAACGGCGCCCGACTTGTCGGTGACCACGCCGGAGATGCTGCCGGTGATGCTTGCCGACGCCAGCGCAACTGCGAAAAGCACGAACGCCAGCACTGCGACAGCATCACACCGATGATTACGCATAGCTGATCTCCTGCCTGAAGAGGCTTTCGCCCGATTCAACAGCCTACGCTCTCTATTTTCATCTGATGAAAACTGTTGCTGAGTTTTGAAAATCCAATGCACACTATGGACCACGGTTTATCTCAAGCGCAGTAGGCATGTCAACCTTTTTTGCGTTCTAGGTGAGATCAAGAAAAGCAATTCCTGCTTCATGAGCCACACTTTCTCCGGCGGCAGCGAATACCCGCCTCGCAACAGTAGTACGAGCTACTTCTGTTTCACTGCGATGGCCGAGATTTCAATTCGGGCATTGTTGACCAGGGCCGCCGCCTGAATGGTGGCGCGTGCCGGCTTAGGGTCAGGCATGACGCTCTTGTAAACCTTGTTCATGTCGGGGAACTCGTGAATGTCGGCGAGGTAGACGGTTACGCTGACCACGTCGTTCAGTTCGAAGCCAGCGGCCTTGAGGACCTTCTGGATATTGTCGAGGGCCGCGGTGGTCTCGGGGCCAATGCCTCCTGCCGCCAGCTTGCCGGAATCGTCGGTACCCTCCTGGCCCGCGATGTAGAGAGTATTGCCGGCCACGATGCCGTCGCTGAAAGGAAGTCCTCTGGCGGGGGATAGATTGATTGCTTTCCGTTCCTGGCAGTGGCCCGGCTGCACGGAAACGCCTACGGTTAGTGCGATCGCGAAAGCCCACAGAAACAACCGGACTGCTCTGGTCTGCATTGTCATTTTCATTTTCCGTTCCCCTTTGCGATAAATGGATTGGCTCTTCCACCCGACGAAAAACAGTGTTAGAGTCCGCGCACATATATACATCCAGGAGGACGAAATGAACAAGTTTCGCGGCTTTGTGAAATCCCACACCATCGCAGCATCTCTGGTATCCATCGGCCTTCTGGGCGACCATCCTGTGCGGAGCCAGACTTCTGCGGGCGCAGGCGGTTGCCGGAGCAAGTGCGTCGCCGACCGACGGACGCCTTGATTGCGGATTTTCGCCGCGTCGAGGTGGCTTCGGTCTCCGATGCTCTGGAGCAACTGACGGGCAAGCGTATGTACATGAGTCATCGCATGCATCCGATCTTAACTACAAAGTTTGCCGGCTTTGCGCGAACGGTCCTGCTCAAGAAAGACGAGGGCAATAGCGATCCTGCCGCGCTGAATGGAATGCTGGCGGCCATTGATCAGGGATCCACCGATTCGGTTTACGTGATGGTGGTCGAAGACGGCGAGGACATTGCGGGAATGGGCGGACTGATGGGCACCGCCATGGCAGCGCGCGGATATGCGGGAGCCGTGATCGATGGAGGAGTGCGGGACGTGGCGTATTTGCGCAAGATCGGGTTTCCCGTGTATGCGACCGGCATCGTGCCGTCGACCTCGGTGCATCACTATCGATTTGGAGGATCGCAGATTCCGGTGACCTGCGACGGCGTGACCGTCAATGCCGGCGACATTATTGCGGCGGACAGCGATGGGGTCGTGGTTGTCCCCAGGGCCAGGGCGCAGGAAGTGTTAGCCCTCGCGCAACAGATGGATTTCAAAGAGCATTCGATGTATGCGGTGATCGAACAGATGAAGTCGATTGTGGAGGCGGTTAAGAAGTTTGGAAGGCTGTAGAGGAGGAAAAGAGATCTATTGCATAAAATCGACTTTCATCAGATAATTCGCACTTTCATTTTGTATGAAAGGCTGATCTTGTTCGGTTCCCATGGTTGATACTCCAAAGCGAAGCTACAACATCACGGCGCTGCAGCGTGGGTTGCGTCTTCTGCAGCTCTTCAGCGAGTCACCGCGATGGGCTCACGGCAAAGCAAGTTGCGGGCCGGTCGCGGTTGCCGGTGAGTACGGTCCACCGTTTCCTGGCGAACCTGGAAGGTACGGGCTTTTTGAACTGCAGCGGGGACGGCGTGTATCACCTGGGAATCGCGTGTTTCGCGATCGGCCAGGCGGCTCTGGGTCAACTCGATATTCGCCGGGTGAGCCTGCCGTATCTTCAGGAATTGAACCGGCAGACGCGCGAAACCATTCATCTGACGGTGCGGCACGGGCTGTCCGCGGTTTACGTCGAGAAGCTGGATTCACCCGAGCAGTTGCGCATTCACTCCCGCATCGGCGCCGCCGTTCCGTTGTACTGCACGGCGGTGGGCAAGGTTATGCTGGCGTACATGCCGGACGACGAGCGCGAAAGAGTTCTGCCGCAGTTGGGACTGAAGTGTCTGACGCCGAACACGGTGGGAAATCTTCAGGAGCTGGACGCTGAACTGTACCGGGTTCGAAAGAACGGGTACGCCTGCGATCTGGAGGAGCACGAACTCCACATACGATGCGTCGCTGCTCCCATCTGGGATCACGCCGGCGGCGTGAATGCCAGCCTCAGCATTACCGCGCCGGTGGTGCGCATGGCGGTTACCCGTTTGCGGCAGCTCGCGCCGTTGATTCAGACAGCCGGACTGCAAATCTCGCGCGAGTTGGGGTATCGGACCGCCGGTTACCGCTCGCCACTGCGAAAAAACAGTGCCGGGGAGGCAGCGCTTGCGAAACCTCTCTAAGCCACGTGGCATGCGGATGGCAGCGCTCATCGCCGTCGTTTTCACCTGCCTGGCAGCTCGGGCCGGAAGTGATCCGCCAGCAACCATATCGACAGCAATCGATGTGCGGTCTGAGGATCTTCTGGTTCAGCCACCCGCGGCGAACTGGATTTCCTACAACGGAGACTATTCCGGCCGGCGCTACAGCAGCCTTGCGGAAATCAATCCGGGCAATCTCGCGGGACTGCGCGCGGAGTGGGTTTTTCATGCGCGCGATACGAAACGGCTTGAGGTCACTCCGCTGGTGGTGAATGGAATGATGTTCGTGACCGCGTCGAATGATGCCTTTGCGCTCGACGCCCGTACCGGACGAGTGGTGTGGCACCATTCGTGGCCGATTTCGGAAGGATTGATCGACGACGCGGCGGGGCACATCAACCGCGGCGTCGGGGTGTGGCACAACCGAGTTTACATGGAAACGGACAATGCGCATCTGCTCTGCCTGGATGCGCGCTCGGGCAATCTTATCTGGGACGTGGCTTACGCGAATTGGAACAAGAACTACGGCGCCACCAGCGCGCCGCTCGTGGTCAAGGACAAAGTGCTGGTGGGGACCTCCGGCGGCGACGACGGCGTGCGGGGCTTTGTTGCCGCCTACGATGCGCTGACCGGCAAGCTGGCCTGGCGATTCTGGACGATACCGGGTCCCGGCGAATTCGGGTCTGAAAGCTGGCCCGGAAAACTCTATCTGCATGGCGGCGGAACTACGTGGATGCCGGGAACCTACGATCCCGCAGCTCAACACGATTTACTGGGGCACCAGCAATCCCGCGCCGGACTTCGAGGGCGGCGTGCGCCCGGGAGACGATCTCTACACCGATTGCGTGTTGGCGCTGGATCCGGATACCGGAAAGTTGAAGTGGTATTTCCAGTTCACGCCGCATGATCTGTTCGACTTCGACGCGGTTGAGACACCGATGCTGATCGATACCGTTTATCAGGGCGAGGCGCGAAAACTACTGGTGCAGGCAAACCGCAACGGCTACATCTATGTGCTCGATCGCACGAACGGAAAGTTTCTTTCCGCAACGCCATTCGTGGAGAAGCTGAACTGGGCGAAGGGAATCGATGCGCACGGCAGGCCTTTGCGGACCGGCATCGAGCCCACGGCGGACGGAACGCGGATTTGCCCCGGCTTCGCGGGAGCCACGAATTGGTTCGCGCCTTCCTATAGCGAGTCCACCCATTCGGTTTATTTCATGGCGCTGGAGGAATGCGAAACCTTTTTTTTCAAGCCGCAACCTTTTCAGGAGGGTCAGGGCTATTACTCGACGGGAGTAAAGCGCATTCCGGGCGAAGCTTCCCAAAAGGTTCTGGTCGCGTTCAGTCTGGATACGGGTTCGATTGCGTGGAAATATCCGCAAACCGGCGGAGGACGCTCCTCCGCTGGGACCATGGCGACGGCTGGCGGCCTGGTGTTCTTCGGGGACGATGCGGGCTCGTTTGAGGCGGTGGACGCGCAAAGTGGCAAGGCGCTGTGGCACTTCAATACCGGGCAGGACATTAGCGCGTCGCCCATGAGCTATGCAGTCGCCGGCAAACAGTATGTGGCGATTGCCGCGGGTAGTGACGTTTTCAGCTTTGCGTTGCCTTGATCGGCGCGCCGGATCTCGAAGGCTAATTTGGAGGAAGAATATATGAATTTGACTTTCACTCGCAGAACGTTTGCCGCACGGTTCGCTTCCGTGCTTTCCGCTTTGGGAGTTACCGCCGCCGTTGTTGCCTAACCGTGCATTGGCTCAGAGGTTCCGCCACGCCGGATGCGGGCGGAATCCGCAAGCTGAATAGCGAAGGCAAACCGGGCAGCGAGAAAGACGTCATCATGCCGGTGATTGTCCACAACGGGTTGATTTATGTCGCCGGGCAGGGTGCCCACGATACGCGAGACTCCAAGGAATGGACGATTGAATCCCACACCACATGGTCATGGACAAGATCAAGAAGCATGTGGAAATTGGCGGAGGAACCATGGACAGCATTCTTCAATTGAATGTCTTCCTGGTGAAGATTGAACATTGGGACGGAATGCATAAGGTGTTCTCGACCTATTTTCCGCACGGCGGACCGGCGCGCACAACCGTCGCGGTGGCTGCGCTGCCGGGAGACTCGCTGGTGGAAATCAATTGCATCGCCGCAGTCGCCGTCAAGTGAACGGCAAAGGAGCTTCGCTCATGCGACTCAAATCAAAGTGGAACCGCCGCAGTTTTCTCGGCAGTGTGGGAGTGATTGCGGGTCTCGATGCTGGCGCCGCGCAAGCTTCTTGCCAGAAACCGGGCGCTGGGCGCGAGCGCGCCGGTTAGCGGCTTTGGACAGACCGGCAATCCCTATGAGGAACTCGGGGTTACAACGGTGATTAACTGCGAAGGGACCATGACCATGCTGGGCGGTTCCCTTCCCCACGCGGAGCTCGAAGCCGTGATGACCATGGCTGGGCGCCATTTTGTAAGTATGCCGGAGTTAGAGGTGGCTGCGGGAAAACGGATCGCGGAAATGCTGAAGTTGCCGGAGGGTTACACGCGCGCTGGTGACGTCGGGCGCGGCGGCGGCGATTCAATCAGGTCTGGCGGGCATTCTGACGGGCGGGAACGAGGCCTTAATCCGGCAATTGCCGGATCTTACCGGCATGAAGTCGGAAGTGATCATCCAGAAATCGCATCGCAATCCCGTTTGATCACCAGTTGCGGTCCACGGGAATCAAGCTCATCGAGATCGAAACCGTTGATCAACTGCGAGCTGCGGTGAATGAGCGGACGGCGATGATGCATTTCTCCAACTTCGCCAACGCTGCCGGACAGATCAAAGTGGACGGAGTGGGTGAAGCTGGCGAAGCAATACAACATGCCCTGCATGAACGACGCCGCGGCCGATACGCCGCCGGTGTCTCATCTCTGGGACTACACCAACATGGGTTACGACCTGGTGACCTTCAGCGGCGGGAAAGCGATTCGCGGACCGCAATGCGCCGGGCTGTTGATCGGGCGCAAGGAGATGGTGGCAAATGCACTGCTCAACAACAGTCCGCACGAGGACACGCTCGGCCGCAGCCAGAAGGTGGGCAAAGAAGAAATCGTGGGCATGGTGAAGGCGCTCGAGCTTTTTCTCGCGGAGGACCATGAGGCTCTGGCCAAGGAATGGCAGGAGCGGCTGGAAGGGATTTCGCGTGAGATCAAGAAGGTTCCGGGAGTTAGCACGTCTTTCTTTGTCCCGGACATCGCCAATCACGTGCCGCACATGAGCATCACTTGGGATGCGGCGCGCATTTCGTTGACACCTCAGCAGGCGTCAAAACTGCTGCGCAGTTCAAAGCCGTCCATTGTGATTGGCGGCGGCGAAGAACGACCGGGGCTATCCATGAACTCGTTCATGCTGCAACCCGGCGAAGACAAGATTGTTGCCGAGCAACTTTCGCGCCTTCTGCGCGAACACGCGGCGTAAGCGAGGAAGCCCCTGCGATGAACGGTGCGAGAACAAGCCATGTCCGCTGGTTTCTGGTGTTCTGGCTGTTCATCCTCAGCGCCGTGTCTTATCTCGACCGGGTAAACATTTCCATTGCCGGCGGATCTATCGCCGAGGCCTACCATCTTAGCGATGTGCAGCTGGGCAAAGTGTTCAGCGCCATGCTGGTCGGTTACGCACTGTTCCAGACGGTGGGCGGAAGGCTGGCGGACCGCTTCGGACCGCGCCGGGTGCTGACCGCGGGTGTCGTGTGGTGGGGCATCTTCACTGCTTTGACTGCGATGGTCCCGGCACACATCGCAGGCGCGCTCTTTATTTTCGTGGTGGTCCGATTTCTTCTGGGTGCGGGTGAAGCGGTGATTTATCCCTCCGCCAATCAGTTCATTGCGCGCTGGATTCCGACTTCGGAGCGCGGGATTGCGAATGGCTGGATTTTCGCCGGAGTGGGAGCGGGGGCCGGTCTTACCCCGTTGCTCATCACGCAGATTATGCTTCGTTACGGCTGGCGGACGTCTTTCTGGGTGTGCTCCCTTATCGGATTTGCGGCGGGAGCGGTCTGGTTCGTGATCGCTCGCGACACCCCCGAGGAACATTCAGGCGTAACTGCCTACGAGTTGGCTTTGATTCGCTCCGGGTTGACGCAGGCGGAATCGAAGAATGATCCGAATGCGCTGATACCCTGGCGGCGCGTGATGCAAAGCAAAGAAGTCTGGGCCGTTACCCTCAGTTACTTTTGCTATGGCTACGTGGCCTGGATTTTCTTCAGCTGGTTCTATCGTTATCTCGCCAAAGTACGTGGCCTGGATTTGAAGGCGAGCGCGTTCTACACCATGCTGCCCTTTCTGGCCATGCTGGTGTGCTGCCTTTTGGGAGGAGCTCTCAACGACCGGCTTACGAAGTGGCAAGGGCCGCGGGTTGGGCGGTGTGGCGTGGCCGCATTCGCGATCGCCGTGGCAGGAATATTCATCGCCTGCGGCTCGCAGGTTCAAAGCGCACGGCTCGCCAGCGTAGTGCTCGCCGGTGGAGCCGGTGCGCTGTATTTATCC
Source organism: uncultured Acidobacteriaceae bacterium (assembly GCA_963770235.1). Classification (GTDB taxonomy): domain Bacteria; phylum Acidobacteriota; class Terriglobia; order Terriglobales; family Acidobacteriaceae; genus Sulfotelmatobacter. The sequence goes on from CAVYOW010000018.1 coordinate 78,728, forward strand.
CAGAGTTCTTTCTGGTCGGTGACGGCCGATATTGCCGGCGCGTCTTCGGGTTCGGTCTCGGGCTTCATGAATATGGGGAACCAGATTGGGGCAGCGCTTACGGCTTCGCTCACACCCTGGATCGCTGCGCGATTCGGCTGGACAACTTCATTTCTGGTGGCGGCGGGGTTGTGCGTGGTGGGTGCATTGAGCTGGCTGGTGGTGGATCCATCGCGCCAGCTTAGAGTTTCTGCCGCTAACCCTGGCACGGTGCAGATTCAGGGCTCCAAACACCTGTCGGATCAGTCTGGCAGGCGATCACCAGTGGCGCGCGCGAGATTGTGAAATCAGATCATGCCGAAACTGAACATCAAGTCGAAGAGCGGATGCATGTGGGACCTGGTCAGCCTGGGAGAAGTCATGTTGCGGCTCGACCCGGGCGACGAGCGCATCTCGACGACCCGGCATTTTCGCGCGTGGGAGGGCGGAGGCGAATACAACGTCGCCCGCGGCCTGAGGCGTTGCTTTGGGCTGGACACGGCGGTCGTAACCGCTCTGGCGGACAATCCGATTGGACGTCTGGTTGAAGACTTGATGCTGCAGGGAGGCGTCAACCAGAAATATGTGCGCTGGGTGCCTTATGACGGAGTGGGCCGGACCGTCCGCAACGGGCTGAATTTTACCGAGAGAGGTTTTGGAGTGCGCGCGCCGCTCGGATGTTCGGATCGCGGGCATACGGCGGTCTCCCAACTGAAGCCCGGCGAAATCGACTGGGCGCAGATCTTCGGCAAGGACGGAGCGCGCTGGTTTCACACAGGCGGAATCTACTGCGCGCTTTCAGACACCGCCCCACTCGTCGCCCAGGAAGCCATGGAAGCGGCAAAGCGTGCGGGCGCGGTCGTTTCCTACGACCTGAACTACCGCGCGTCACTGTGGAAGTCGATTGGCGGGAAATCCAAAGCGCAGGAGACGAACCGGCGGCTGGCGCCGCTGGTGGATGTGATGCTCGGGAATGAAGAAGACTTTACGGCGGCCCTGGGCTTTGAGGTAAAAGGTCTCGACGAACACCACTCCAAGCTCGATCCGAACAATTTCAAGAGAATGATCGTAAAAGTGGTGCGGGAGTTCCCCAACCTGGCCGTCATTGCCACCACGCTGCGGCATGCAAAGTCGGCCACTCTGAACGACTGGGGAGCAATGTGCTACTCCGATGGCGAGTTCTACCAGGCGCGGGTTCGCGAGAATCTGGAGATTTACGACCGCGTGGGCGGAGGCGACTCCTTCGCTTCCGGATTGATTTATGGATTTCTATCGGGGAAAGAACCGCAATGGGCCGTCGATTGCGGCGCCGCGCACGGCGCGCTCGCAATGACCACGCCGGGCGATACCTCGATGGCGACGCTCGATGAAGTATTGCAAGCGATGAAGGCGCAAACCGCGCGCATCGCACGTTGAAGAGCATGGTGAGAACATTGGTTGAGAATCAGCAATGGAACGGACAGCACGAGACCACCCTATGACCATCGAGGAAGTGATTCGCAGGATCGGCGAAATCGGGATCGTGCCCGTGGTACGGGCCGCAACGGTCGAAGATGCGACCCGGGCTGTTGAGGCCATCTGTGCCGGAGGCATTCCGATTCTCGAAATAACCATGACTGTTCCCAATGCAACGTCCGTGATTCGGCACGTTGTGCGGGAACATGGAAGCACGGCGCTCATTGGGGCGGGCACGGTTACAACGGGCGAACAGGCCGAGGAATGTATTCGCGCCGGAGCCGAGTTTCTGGTGAGTCCGGGGCTTTCGATCCACGTGCTCGCGGTGGCGCAGGCTTGCGCCAAGCTGGCAATCCCCGGAGCGTTGACCCCCACGGAACTTATGCATGCCCAGGACAACGGCGCGAAGCTGATCAAGATTTTCCCTTGCGGAAACGTTGGCGGTGCCAAGTATTTGCAGTCCTTGAGAGGCCCCTTTCCGCATGCTGCCTTGATTCCGACCGGCGGTGTGAATGCATCGAATGCTGCCGACTACATTGCAGCTGGGGCGTTCGCGTTGGGGGTGGGTGGAGAGTTGGTGAATGCGGCCGCCGTGCGCGATGGAAATCTGGCAAAGATCACGGAGGCGGCTCGCGAACTGGTGCAGGCAGTTCGTGCGGCACGGGGGCTGGTACTGGAACGAGCCGGGCCGCTGCATTAAGGCTCAGATGTTTTCTTGATGAGCCAGGTGCAGGACCACCCGGTCTCTTCACACGGTGGAATCTTCAGTTGGCCAGCATCACAGACGAAGCAGCCAGTACTCCTGCAGCAAGTTCCAGATCGTGCAGATCCTCGCGGCTGAAGTCCTGAGTGAATCGCGGATCCAAGCCTTTTCGGGAGATCTGTATGACGCCCAGCACCGTCAAGTGCTGATCCAGAATCGGCACCGACATCAGCTTCTGGATGGGTGCTGGCGGCGCCGGATCCTCGGCTTCAGCTCCGACCGGCTTGATGGTTTCGAAGATGCTGGCGTGCTTTACCCGGGCAAAATTGTTGAAGATCTCGGCTTTCTTACTCAACGCGGTATGGGCGGCAACCGCCTTGCTGGAAATCGGAATCGCGCCGGTGGTCCGCAGGTGCTCAGGAAAAACGAACTTGAGCAGGCCGCCTTCGAGGCGCAGCAGCGCGACTTCCGCATACTGGACCTTAAACACTTTCGCCAGCACCATGCTGACGTCCAGCGGAGTGACGCCTTCCCCCAGCACCGATCCCAGACGGGAGCAGGTTCTCGGGGAGAATGATTTCTTCAATGGCCCTGTCTTCAGGCTTATGGGTCATAGTGTGACTCGCAAGAAAATCAATTTAGGAACCGTTTCGAGTGTCGCACTTTAAACACCAGACGACACTTGTAGTGACATCCTACAACCCCTTTGGTTTCAGCAAAGTAGCCAACGTCCATGACCTTCTGCGGCACGCCCTGCGAGGGCATTCAGCCAGAAACCTGCAAAGCGGAATGACATTTTTTGTCGGTCGGACCTTGTTGCTCCGAGCGCCGGGGCCATGAGTTTCGCCCCAGGAGCAGAGAATTTCCACCGCCGTGGCTTCCCTTCGCGGCCCCTAAGTCATTACACTGCCTTTCTATGAGCCTTCCTGCGCAACCGAACGTCAAGCTGATCAATGCTCCCGACTACCGCGAAGCCTACGCCAACAGCGTGCAGATGCGGGTGAATGTCTGGGACTTCTTCATGGTTTTCGGCACCCTGCAACAGCAGACCGAAACTCAAGTCGAGATTCGCAACTTCCAGGGCATCTACCTCAGCCCGCAACAGGCCAAGGCCCTGCTCGGATTGCTGCAGCAGAACGTGGCCGGCTACGAGAGCGCCTTCGGCGAGATCAAACTCGACCCGCGCCTGACTCCGACTGGACCGGTGCACTAGAAAAGGCGCCAGGAGGGAATTCTGAGAGATCACCGGTCTGACCAGGAGCAGTCCAGCACAATGGTCACGGCGCCTACCCGGCCCTGGTGTTTGCAGTCATCTTTGTATTCATCTTTCTGCTGCACGCGCCTCTGCTGCAGTTGCCTTACTTCTGGGACGAGGCCGGCTACTACGTTCCGGCCGCACGCGATCTCCTGCTCACGGGAAGTCTGATTCCTCACTCCACGGTTTCGAACGCGCACCCACCTCTGGTGATGGCCTGGCTGGCGCTCTGGTGGAAAGTGGTGGGCTACGCTCCTCTGGTGACACGGACAGCCATGCTGGTCGTCGCCGCCTTCTCGCTTCTGGGTGTGTTTCGGCTGGCTGAACGCGTCGCCAACACAAAGGTTGCGATCGCGTCCACGCTTTGCACCGCGCTGTATCCCGTGTTCTTCGCGCAAAGCTCTCTGGCGCAGGTGGACTTGGCAGCTGCCGGGCTTACCTTCTGGGCCCTTTCGGCCTATGTGGAAGGTGAAGCCGTCGCAACAGCTCTATGGTTCGCCCTCGCAGCCCTGGCGAAGGAAACTGCGATTCTCGCTCCCGTGGCGCTTGCTGCGTGGGAGGTCATCGGCCTGCTTCGGGTAAGAGTTCGCAGCGAAAACTGTGGCTGGAGGGCGCTGACCGCGAATCGAGAGCGAGTTCCCTGCGGCAAATCGCCTCGCTGCTGATCTCGGCGTTGCCACTCGGTCTTTGGTATGCCTATCACTACGCGCGCACCGGATACGTCTTCGGCAATCCAGAGTTCTTCCGCTACAACGTGGCAGCAACTCTCAGCTTCACCCGGTTTCTTCTCGCGCTGGCTATGCGGCTTTGGCAGGTCAGCGGCTATCTCCACTTGTGGGTCTTGACGCTGGCGATGCTGCTTGCGAGTGAGTCTGCTGCCCCCGCGGCGGGATTCCGCTGGCGAGCGTTCGCGGATCAGCATCCCGGTGCAAATGGTTTTCTACGTCGTCATGCTCACTTATGCGGTGGCGATGGCGCTGATCGGCGGCGCGGTTCTGGCTCGTTATATGCTTCCCGCCGTGCCTCTTGTCATTATTGTCTCGGTCTCAACGCTGTGGCGGCGGCTGAGCTTCTGGCGCGCGGCAGTAGCGTGTGTTGCGCTGGCCTTCGTTGCCGCCTGGTTCTGGAATCCTCCCTATGGATTCTCGCCTGAGGACAATCTTGCCTACCGGGATTACATCGTGTTGCATGAAGATGGCGAGCGCTTCCTGGAGGCTCGTTACCCCATGGCGCGGGTGCTCACGGCGTGGCCCGCGTCAGACGAAATAACCCGCCCCTGGCTCGGTTATATTACGCGGCCGATGCGAGTGGTGCGCATCGAGAACTTCTCGCTGAACGAAGTACTTTCCGCCGCCGACTTGCGCTCGAACTACGAAGTCGCCCTGGTCTTCTCCACGAAGATACGAGCCCGGGCCCGCGGTATGGGATCACTGGCGGACCTGGACAGAACTGAAGGCTCGCTTTTTCGGCTTTCACCGCGACCTGCCGCCGGCCGCCGTGGCGCCGATTCTCGGCGGCCGCATCGTATTTTCGGAACAACGACGAGGACAGTGGGTTGCTGTGATTGAGATGGAGCGGGTGGAGGAAGCGTCGCGTTTTTCCGCTCAGTTGGGAATCGTTTCCAGGCGAGCGTGGTAGCCCTTGCGAGCCCGGACTTGCAAACGCTTGCCGTTTTTCTCGGCGATGACGCTGATCGTGCGATAGCTTCCGTTCGGCTGGAAATCGGCAGGTTTGTAGGCAATGAAGTAGCGGCTGCGGATCAACTCGCGCAGCTTATCAAGAGAGGAGCCCAGCGAGCCTAAATCGCCGGGAAACATCGACTCGCCTCCGGTGCGTTCCGCCAGAACCTCTAACACCTTGTCGGCATCTGTCTTGTCGCCAAGGTCCTCTCTCGTGCTGACGGTGTAAATCGTCACCCCCGTCCTTTCCGCAACCTGGATGCTCTGCTTCAGGCTGCTGTGGCTGGAATTATCCTCGCCGTCGCTCAGGATCACCAGGACTCTGGCCACCCGCTCGCTCTCGGGATACTCTGCCAGCTTCTCGCACGCGAAAGACACCGCGTCAAAGAGCAGCTGTTCCGCCTCCGTTGCTGAGCTTGTCAATCCCATTTCCCAGTGCGACGGGTTCCGAACTGAAATCCTGGGTCACGGTGGGTTCGGTCGCAAAACCTGCTATAAACCCGAGGTCGGAGGGATTGCTTAGCACTTTCTGAACGAACTTAGTGGCAGCACCCTTCTCGAACGCGAACCGGTCGTGCACAGAACCGCTAGTGTCTACCAGCAGCGCCAGCCGCAAAGGAAGCTTCGACTGCGGGGCAAATTGCACGACCCTTTCTGGAGGCTTATTGTCGTCACGGATCTGGATGTTCGGACGCCTCCAGATCGTTCACCATGTGTCCATGGCTGCTGACGGAGAAAAACAGTGCCACATCGTCTACACTCTTGCGAATCGTAAAACTCCCCGGGCGAAGAGCCGAAGGACTCCGCGGCATAGTCCGAAGTTGCGGCGGTGGCGCCGCCGATTTTTAGGGGCGTCTGCCTCGGCCAGGGTGCCGCAGTTTTCGCAGGTCCCGGCATCGGATTCCTCGCCCGCGGCGCTCAGTTGCGCCTTCAATCGATCAGTGTTGGGAAAGGTTTGTTGCCTGCGAAGAAGATACCTCAGTGGTAGCTTGGCTGCGAATTCGCCGTACGCGCGCCCGCTGCCCGAACTGCCTGGTTGTGCGCAAGAGCAGCCAGATTCTGCCGCGCGACGGGAGCGAACGCATTGGTGGGGTCTTCGCTCAGAAAGAAGTTGAGCTCACGCTCCGTGGTTTCGAAATCGTTCAGAGCCAAGGCCGCGGCCGCAGCTACGTAGTGCACATTCGCCATCCCTTTGTGGTCGAGGGCATGCACTCGCTGGGCGGTTTGCTACCGCTTGTTGGTATTGATGGTTTCCATTTTGCGCGTACGCCAGAATCGAGAGGATTCTGGCGTCCTTGGGGCGAAGCAGCGCAGCTTTCTCCAGAGTTGATTGCGCGTCGCCGAAACTCTTCTAGCGACAATTCCAACTGACCGAGATGGAGGAAGGATCCTGGAAACTTGTCGTCCAGCTTGGCAGCCGCCTCGAATTCACTCTTGGCCCGACCCGTGTCCTCCAGGTCGGCATAGGCGAGCCCGAGGCCGATGTGGGCCGAAACGAACTTGGGATAATCCGCGATCGCTTTCTCCAGATGCTTGATCGCTTCTTTCGAGTTCTGGGCCTTGATCAGGGAGCTGCCGTGGTTGAACTCCTCGACAGCTCTCATGGGGGCTTCGAGGTCGAGCGCAGATACCACACCGGAGTCAATCAGCTCTTTATCTTGCGCTTTTTGCTTCTCGCCCTCCCTCGCTTTCCGGTTCATCTGGTCAAGGTACATTTCCGAGAAGTCCATTAAAGCAAACCCGATCCGGACCTGCATTCAGCATCGAGTTAACCTGGGCGAGGGCAACAGTCTCCCCACACATCCAGAAGGCCACCAAACAGGCAAGCAGACGTTTTAGGCACTTGAATGATAGAGACTGAGGCGCAGACTGCACGAAACGACTCCTGCAATGGATGTGGGGGAGCGTGCTCGCAATTTACGAGGGCCGAAGCGGAGACTTTCGGTTGGTCTCCGCCGCCTTCGCTCCGGAACCTTCCGGACGGTGGGCATTATATGTCAAGGCCGCATTAAATGACAGGAGTGAGTTTTGATCACCAGCCACACCTCTCGGCCCTCGGTAAGCTCCAAAGCGTCGCGCGCTGCCAGAGTCAGGTGGACCTCCATCTCGACGCCGCAATCCACGCGCGCGGAGACAATCATGTCGCGCCTTTCCAGTGAAACCAGCCGTCCGGCAAGCACGTTGCGGGCACTGAGACCGACCGGCTTTGCCGACGGCCAGCAGGATGTCGCCCGCACGGATTCCCACCCGCAGTCGTGCGCCTGATTCCGCTCGAATCAGAGGGGTTTCCAGAAGAATGAAGCTTCCTGCATTGTTCCCCGGCAAACGGCAGGTGATAGTGCCACGATCCTCGTGCACCAACCAAACCGTGGCGTCAAAGATGTTTTCAAAACCCGCTAACTGCGCCACGGTCTCCTGGAGCTGGAGCGCCCAGCACTTCATGCGGCGCGCCTTGCGCGACGATGCGGCCCTCTTCCATCACCAGCACGCGTTCGCCCAGCCCAATCACTTCTTCGCGGGTGTGGGTGACATACAGAATCGGGATGCGGTGCGCCTGATTCCATCGCCGAAGGTCGTCGAGGATCTTCGACTTGGTAGGCGCGTCCAGAGCGGCCAGAGGCTCGTCGAGCTGGAGCACGCACGGGTCGGTCACCAGGGCTCGTGCCAGTGCCACACGCTGGCGTTCTCCACCTGAAATCTCCGCCGGGCGCTGTTGGCGCAAGTGGTCAATGCGGAACTCCTGCAGCATCGCCGCGGCCCTCTGCCGGCGCGATGCACGCGGCAGATGCGCCAGGCCGTATTCCGTATTCTGCTCGACCGTCAGGTGCGGGAAGAGCGCGAGATCCTGCAAGACGTATCCTACGCCGCGCCTGGCAACCGGAACGTCCACGCGAGCATTCGCGTCCTGCGTGCTCTCTTCAAACAAAACCCGCTCACCTACGACAATTCGCCCCGCGTCCGGCGCCGCCAGACCAGCCACGCAGTCGAGTACTGTGGTTTTGCCCGATCCCGACGGTCCGAATAGTATGGTGAATCCGGGCGCGGCATTGAACTCTACGTCGAGAGAGAATGGGCGTTCTGCGGAAGAGAAGGTCTTGCGAATGCGTGCGCTCAGGGTTGGGTTGGCGGGTCCTGGTTCCGCAGGAATGGGCATCGAGGCTCGCTTATTTGACCGGACCCATCGTCCAGGTTTCGCGATTCGTCGATCTTTGATTCGACGATCTTCGATTCGGCGCACTCCGATTCGGTGTGGCCCGGTTCACACCGTAGACCACCGTCAGCACCGACGAAGCAGAAGACCAGCAACAGCAACGCCATAGCATTGGCTGCGGCGTAGTTGGACGCCTGCTACCTGATCGTAAATATCAATCGAGACGGTGCGCGTTACTCCCGGAATGTTGCCTCCAATCATCAGCACCACTCCAAACTCGCCCATGGTGTGAGCAAAGGCCAGGGCTAAGCCCGTGACCAGTCCCGGCACGGAAAGTGGAACCACTACGCGGAAGAACGTGCGTAATGGCGAGGCTCCCAGCGTGGCCGAGGCTGCCAGCAGCTTCCGATCGACCGAGGAGAAAGACGCCGCGAAAGGCTGCACCGCGAACGGCAGGCTGTAGAGGATGGAGCCGATCACCAGTCCGGTGAAGGTGAACGCCAAGGTGTGTCCGGTCAGAGACTGCCACCAGCGGCCCTAGCGGGCTGCGCGAACCGAGGGCGACGAGCACGTAAAAACCGAGCACCGTTGGCGGCAGCACAATCGGCAAGGCGACAAGCGCTTCCACGAGGAATTTCCAGCGCCAGCGCGAGAAGGCGATCCAATAGGCCAGAGGCAGGCCGACCACAAAAAGGATGACCGACACCACCACCGCCAGTTCTATGGTGAGCCGGAATGCCTGCCAATTGATGGCCATTTTTGCTCGCCAGTTCCCTACTTCAGTTCGTCTTTCTGGTCGTATCTCGGCCGGCAAGCTGAACCCGTAGCGGCGCAACAGCCCGGCAACTTCCGCGGTCTTCATGTACTCCAGGAACGCCGCTGCATCCTGCCGGTGGGGCGAGCGCGAAATCAGTACCACACCCTGATCCAGCGGCGGATATGCCTCGGCCGGGACCATCCAGTATCTCCCCTTACCCTGCATCGCGGGCGCCATGGCATGCGCCAGGGCAACGAACCCGGCCTGCGCATTGCCGGACTCTACAAATTGCGCCGCTTGCGAGACATTTTCTCCCAGCACCAGCTCGGTCGCCGACACCTTTTCGTACAGACCGTAATGCTTCAGCGCAGCCACAGCCGCGCGGCCGTACGGTGCATGCTGCGGATTCGCGATTGAAATCTTTTTCACGGACGGATCCAGCAGCACATCCATGCCCTTGTGCTCGACATCGAGCGGCGAATCCCCCGGAACCCAGAGCACCAACCGCCCCACGGCATAACGATACAGCGTTGCGCTCTCGGCCTGGCCGCCCGCGATCAACTGCCTGGGGTAATCCATGTCCGCTGAGAAGAAAACGTCAAAGGGCGCGCCATTCTGAATCTGCTGAGTCAGCGCGCCGGAAGCGCCGAAAGAAAGCTTTACCACGACGCTGGTGCGCTTTTCGTAGTTGGTGGCAACCTCCTGCAGCGCGGAGCTTAAATCCGCCGCCGCGGCCACGTTGATCTCGCGATCGGCCGATTCGGCTCGCGGGATCGAGACCCCGGATGCCAGCGCCAGAAAAGCAATCAAACTTAGTGATACAAAACGCCGCATCAACATGGGAAGGCACCTCGAAGCAACTCGCAATCGATACGAGAATCCGTTGAGATTGTACAGGCACGATGTCCATCCTGCGCCGCGCGCAGAATCCGTGGCAATCGTCTATTCGCCGCTGACAAGCCGTCCCTTCTACTTCCCGAAATGGTCTGCAGCGGGCTTGGGGTGCGCTTTTTGCTTTGACCCGTGCCTTTGGACCCTCCGATACTAACAACATAGCTCTAACAATATAGTTCAGCGTCTATGACCCTTCCCAGGTTCCGCCGCGCCGTTCGCGCTTCCCTGCTCGTAGTCTTGCCATTCTCGTTGCTCTCTATCGCACAAGCCCAGGGCGCCAAAAAAACTGTGCCTGAAACGCCCATCGCCGATGCGGATTCCGATCACGAAAAGGAGCGCTCGGAATGGTTCCTGCGCGGTCGTGTAATCCCCGGGAAGTCTTCCTCCGAACTGCGCTACCACGCCTATCAAGCCAAGATGCTAGCACGCAGCGCCCGCCTGGCCCGTGCTGGCCTGGCCCACCCAAATTCTCAAGCTCCACCGGCGGGCGCGTGGACGCCGCTGGGCCCGGTGCCGCTGGCCTCCGACGCTACCGGCGACGGATTCCAGGACTACCACCAGGTTTCGGGACGGGCGACTGCGGTCGCGATTGATCCCGCGGATCCCACCGGCAACACGCTTTATATCGGCGGAGCGCAGGGCGGGGTGTGGAAGTCAGTCAATGCGGCCGACGGCACAGCCAACAACGTGACTTGGACGGCCCTCACCGACGACCAGGCGACACTCTCGATCGGCTCGATTGTGATTCAGCCAGGAAACAGCGATCCGACGCAGAGCGTGGTTCTGGTGGGCACGGGTGAGGCGGACAACTCCGCCGATTCGTACTTTGGCCTCGGTATTCTGCGTTCCGCCGACGGCGGCAACACCTGGGCATTGCTCCCCACCGCGAACGGCGGCGCTTTCTCTTTCAGCGGCCTCGGCGCCACACGCATGGCTTTCAGCACTGCCGAGCGGGCAGACGGGCACGGTAGTCGCAGCCATGGCCGCCACGGCGGAGGGCGTAACCGATGGCGCTTTGACCAGCAATACCTACCGTGGCCTGTATACTTCCACCGACGCCGGCCAGACCTGGACTTACAATGCTCTCTTCTCCGGAGCCAGCGAGGCGACCTCGGCCACTTCGGTGGTGTACAACGCTGCTGCGGGTCTGTTCTTTGCCGCTTTGCGCTATCACGGCTTCTACTCGTCTCCCGACGGCCTAACCTGGACGCTCCTGGCTAGTCAGCCAGGCGCGGGTTCGCTGAGCACGACCGCCTGTCCTCAAACCTACGTCACCACTTGCCCTATCTATCGCGGCGAAATCACCGTCGTGCCGGGACGCAATGAGATGTACGTGTGGTTTGTTTCCCTGAGCTCCACTGACAATCCGGAAGATCAAGGCATTTGGCAAAGCACAAACGGCGGCGCTTCGTGGACGCAAATCAGCGACAGCGGCATCATCAACTGCGGCTCCAACGAGCCCGGCTGCGGGGTGGAGCAGGGATTCTACAACCTGGAACTCCTGGCCGTTCCCAACGGTACGGCGGCCACCGATCTATACGCGGGTTCGATCAATCTCTACAAGTGTTCCATAACTACGGGCAACCCGACATGTGCCAACACGCCGTTCATGAATCTCACGCACGTCTATGGCTGCGACCCGCTATCAGCCCTCGCGCACGTGCATCCTGACCAGCACGCGTTGGCGTACACCATCCCGTCGTCAGGAGCAGACCTGATGTATTTCGCGAACGACGGCGGAATTTACCGCGCGCTAGATGGATTCACCGGGCTCGCCACAGGCTTATGTTCCGGCACGAATCAATTCGACGACCTCAATCAGAACCTTGGTTCCATGACCCAGTTCGTCAGCTTCTCCCAACATGCGATCGATCCCAATACGCTTTTGGGAGGCACGCAGGATAACGGCTCCCCGGCAACCGCGACGGCCACGACGAGCTCGAGTTGGGGAAATGTGCTGGGCGGCGATGGCGGCTACAACGCCATCGACTCCAACACCGGCAACTGGTTTGCCTCGAATCCGGACACGGGATCAGGCACGCTGACAATTCAGGAATGTTCGTCTGGAGTGAGCTGCGACGACAAGCTCTTCAATGTGGTCGTCAGCAGCAGCAGCGTCGGGGGCGACGACGGAGCATTCTACTTTCCTTACATTCTCGATCCCCAGTCGGCGACGTCGCTGCTGGTGGGAACCTGCCGGGTGTGGAGCGGGCCGCGGTCGGGCGGCGCGTTTACACTGTTGAGCCCCAATTTCGATACCCTCGGCACCGGCACGTGCGCCGGTACTGAGGTCAATGTGGTTCGCGCCCTGGCTGCTGGCGGTGCCACAAACGCAAATGGCTCACAGGTAATTTATGCCACCACCGACGGCCTTGGCCCGAGCGATCTATCCACGCCCGTCGGGGGGAATGTCTGGGCCACGACAAATGCGACTGCGGTTTCCGGTACCGTTTCCACCTTCGCCAACGTTACCCTGCACGGCCCCAGCGGCAGCAGTATCAATCCCAACCAGTTCCCGATTTCCAGCGTTGCGATCGATGCCTCGGACGCAACCGGCGACACGGCCTACGTCGCCGTGATGGGTTTCACTGGCGGCCCCGGACACGTATGGCTGACCACAACTGCCGGGGCCACATGGACGGACTGGACCGGTGCCGGAGGCACGGCTCCGCTTCCCGATTCTCCAGTGAATGCTGTGGTCGTTGACCGCGTCGCGCGGATTGTATACGTGGGGACCGACGTCGGCGTGTTCCAGAGTTCCACGTCAGCTGCCGAGTCAACTGGCGAATGGGCCGAGGTACGTGGCTCAACCGGGTCTCTGCCTAACGTGGCCGTGACCGCCCTGGGGATCTTCAATTCCCCGTGCCAGAAGCTGTTGCGCGCTTCCACCTACGGTCGTGGGGTATGGCAGTTCAACTTGCCGCTGCCTAACAGCAACCCTGATTTCTGTCTCACGGAATCTAACCCCTTCCCCACGGTCAACGCAGGAAGCACCACCACCGAGGGACCAATCAGTGTTGCCTCGATAAACGGCTTTACCGGCACCGTCAACCTGTCGTGTTCCCTGGTCTCCGGAAGCGGCAGTTGCAGCCCAAGCCCAGCTTCGGTGAGCTCATTTCCTGCAACGGCAAACGTCACCGTAAACGCCGCAACCCTGGGCGCGGGCAGCTACCAGCTAACCATCCTGGGCACGTCGGGTTCGACAACGCATGCGCTGACCATTCCCTTTAACGTCGGGGACTATGAAATCTCGGGCGCGCCGCTAAGCATCAATGCCGGCTCCCAAGGCACCGCAGCCCTTACCATCACTCCTTCCACTTTCTACGTTGGATCGGTCAACGCCAGCTGCGATGCCAGTGCAATCGCGAACGCAAAGTGCAATGTATCCTCAGCAAATCCGATTTCAGTGAACGCCGGAATTAAAGTGCCCGTTGCCGCAACTATCATCGTGCCCGGTGGCACTGCCGTCGGCGTCTACAACATAATTTTCGCTGCGCAGGACACATCCGGCACACCCAACCATAACTTCCCGATTGCTGTAACCGTGCTGCCCGCCCAAGCCGACAGTTTTCAGCTTGCAGCCACTCAAGCCTTTCCTGCCGCCGTTGATGCAGGCTCACAGACCACTGCGAACGTGGGCGTGACCCCGAACTACGGCGGCTCGGTCAACGCCGTGTGCGATGCCAGCGCGCTTTCGGGTCAATGCTCGGTTACGCCCGGAAATCCCATACCGATCAGCGCCGGAACCACGGCCGCGTTAACTCTTACGGTCAATGTCCCAAACAGCGCCGCGCCGCAGCCCGTTAACTCCTACAACATCAACGTGACCGTGACTGACTCATCGGGACAGCCAAACCAGACCCTGCAACTGCCGCTCACGGTAATCCAGGATTTCACCCTGGGCTCGCCCACGCCCGCGACCCAGACCATCGCCTCAGGACAATCGGCCAGCTACAATTTCAGCGTGCTGCCGGTTGGCGTCTCGTTCGCGAATGCTGTAACTTTCTCCTGTTCTGGCGCCCCTGTGATTTCGCTATGCAACTTCACTCCCAACCCGGTGACGCCAGGCAACAGCTCTGCTGCGGTGGTGATGAACATCACCACCACGTTCGACTCAGCCAACCTTTCTCTACCCCGGTCGCACCGTGCCGTCTTCTTTTACGCTTTGTGTCTGACGCTGCCCGGGATCGTGCTACTTGTAACCCGACGCCGGAAAGAGCACACAAGGCTCACCCTGCCCGCTTTTCTGCTGGGATTGCTTCTGCTGGCACTCTTGCTACCATCTTGTGGAGGAGGAGGACGCAATGGCGGCGGCACTGACGGTGCTGGCGGTGGTGGTGGTGGCGGCCAGCAGCAAGGCACGCAACCCGGCACCTATACCATCACCGTGACCGGCACGTCGGGCACCCTGAGTCATCCAGCGCCTTCCACCATAACTCTGATCGTGAATTAGTAGCGGAGATGCGCTGCAAGCTGGAGCGTCGCAGCGCGATCATCGGTCATGACTGACTCCCGCCATAACGTCATCATCGTCGGCGGAGGGATTGTCGGCCTCGCCGTGGCGCTCGAGATCACCAGGCGATTTCCGCGCCTTCTGCCGTTGTTGCTCGAGAAGGAAGATCGTGTGGGCCGGCATCAGAGCGGTCACAACAGCGGCGTCATTCATTCCGGGATGTACTACAAACCGGGATCGCTGAAAGCCAGGCTCTGCGTTGAGGCGGGCCCGCGCCATGATTGAGTTCTGCCGTGAGCATGGCATTCCGCACAGGTCTGCGGCAAGGTCATCGTGGCCACTCGCGCAGAAGAATTGCCGCGTCTGGAAGAGTTGCGAAGCCGAGGCGAGGCGAACGGACGTCACCGGGCTGCAATTGATCGGATCGGCACAGTTGCGGCGATCTCGAACCCAACGCCAGCGGATTGCGCGCCCTGGTCGTCCCCTCGACCGCCGTCACGGATTACTCCGCGGTTTGCGGGAAATACGCGGAGTTGATTCGGGCGCGGGGCGGCAACATTCTTACTTCCACCGACGTGACCGGATCAAGGCGTCTCCCGAGTGAGGTCGTGGTCGAGACCAGTAGCGCGGAGTATTCTCGACAACTTATTTGATCAACTGTGCTGGATTGTTCAGCGACCGCATCAGCCGCATGGCCGGGGATGAACCGGAGGTCATGATCGCTCCCTTTCGCGGCGAGTACTACGATCTCATTCCCGAGCGTTCGTCGCTGGTGCGAGCCCTCATTTATCCCGTCCCCGATCCGCGGTTTCCTTTTCTCGGAGTTCATTTCACGCGCCGTGTGAGCGGTAGCGTCGATGCCGGCCCCAACGCCGTTCTCGCCTTTCGCCGCGAGGGCTACCGGCGCACCGACTTCAACCTGAAAGACCTGGCTTCATCACTCGCGTTTCCGGGATTCTGGCGAATGGCCGCAAAGCATTGGCGGAGCGGACTCGACGAAGTCCACCGGTCTTTTTCCAAGGCGGCCTTCGTTCGCGCCTTGCAGCAACTGGTCCCGGAGGTACGCGAGCGAAGATCTGGTCCCCGGCGGCTCCGGGGTTCGCGCCCAGGCACTCCGGCGCGACGGCACTCTGGTGGATGATTTCCAGTTTGTGCAATCGGAAAAGATGCTGCACGTTCTGAACGTTCCGTCTCCAGCCGCGACCGCGTCCCTGCTGATTGGGCGCGCCATCGTCGACATGGCGAGCAGGAACATCGGACTCGCCAGCTGATCGCAACCTCCGGCGTCGACCGATTTGGAGGGCCCGGCAACGAAACCTCGGCTGGGAAGGCCCAAAAGGAAGCGGTGGTTCAGGGCTGTGGCCTCCCAAACCGAGCCAAATGGCACTCGATTGAGAGGTTGACCACTCATGCGCAACTCCTGATTTGGGACTCCTGTCCGTTCGTACAGTGGGGAGTTGCTGTACTTCCGGAATCTGGTCTCCTGGGCGCAAGACCATCAAACTAAGCAGTATGCGACTCCCCCAATGCATCATCCAGCCTCCAGCAATCCGTACGGTTCGCCTTCTAACAATCGGTATCGCGATAGCGCTTTTCGCTACGATGCCCGTGACCGCAGGCGCCACCGCGCAACTCACATGCTCACCAGCGAATCTCAACTTTGGCGCTGTCGTCCTCAGTCACGCTCAGACCTTGCCGGTCACCGTGACGAATAATGGCGCGACGAGTGTAACGGTCTCCGGAGTCGCTGCGAGCAGTTCCGAATTCACCAGCTCCAGTTTGACGCTGCCGTTGGTCTTGTCTCCGGGACAGAGTGTTGATCTGAGCGTAAGCTTCACTCCCACGGCGAGAGGATGGACGTATTCGACAATCAGCTTCTCCAGCGATGCATCGAACGCCACACTTGCGCTTGCGGTTAAGGGCGCAGGCACGCCCAGCGCGTTCTCGACTGCCAGTCCTTCGACTGTGTCGTTTGGCCAGGTGGTGATGGGATCCAGCTCCACGGTGCCAGTCGTGATTACGAACGCTCTTTCCTCGAGCCGAACCCTCTCACAACTCGGCATAACGGGCAGCGGATTCTCGATGAGTGCGCCCACGCTTCCTTTGATACTGAACGCAGGGCAGAGCGTGACGGTGAACATCACCTTCGCGCCACAAGCGGCCGGCGCGGGCGGAGGCAGCCTGTTTGCTTATGGTCTCGCGCTGGCCGTACCTCTCACGGGTACCGGCATGGCGGCGCAGAACCTCAGCGTCAACCTTTTCTGGAACTCTACCCCGAACGTAGTCGGCTACAACGTTTATCGCAGCACCGCCGCGAATGGAACGTATTCCAGGCTTAATTCCTCAATGGAGGCGAACACCTCGTACACCGATGGCACAGTCGCCTCCGGCAACACGTACTACTACTCTGCCACGTCGGTAAATTCCAGCGGACAGGAGAGTACGCGCTCGACGCCGGTGCAGGCAGTGATCCCATAGCCAGCTTCAGGCAGAGAATTGCGGCGCTGCACCGGAGTGCGCATCGCTCTCGCGACTGGACTCAGTCGCGCCACGGTCAGCCGCATTCTATGAAATCGTTCAACAGGCTAAGACTCGTCCGCATCTCACACGTGTAATCAAGGCACCTAAGCCGACTCCGATTGTTCGTTTGTCCGTTGGCGAGAAATCGCCATGTCCTCGTTGACCCGTCGAGAACGCCGGTTCTCAACAGTTATCGGCGGTTGCTCCGGCACATGGACTGCAAGCTGGGGCTGAAAAACTTCCCGCGCAGACGCGTGGGAAGTACCGGGCCGCAAACAGCGGACAATTCTTCTGGTGGGATTAACACGCCCGTGGGACTAACCCAATCGGCGTAGCCCTGCCGTCTTTTGGACTAAGCCACCTGGGGGATTGTAAAGATTTCATCAGCAGCTAGAGTCTTTCGTAAGTGGAACTTTGACTCCCCCGGCCATCGGCGCTACCTAAGGAGAAGTTTGCATGGATACTCTTAGGTGTACACTGCTTTCCCTTCTGGCCGTTGCTTTGCTGCTCGCGGTGGGTACCGCCACGGCCCAAGACTACAACTATGACGTAGGCTACTTTACCAATGCCAACGCAGCGGGCGCGCCCAGTGCCCGTTTGCGGCTCACCAACGACGGCTACGATTCCGCCGCTCCCCTGTGTGCGAACCTCTATGTCTTCGACACCCAAGGAGAGATGGCGGAATGCTGCAGCTGCCAGATCACACCCGACGGATACCTTGACCTCACCGTCAACTCCAAGCCTCGTCGGCAACATGCTGGATCACGGCACCAGGCCCACCCGCGGCATCATCAAGGAGGTTTCCAGTTTCGTTCCTCCCAGCGGCACCTGCGACCCCACCGAAGAGTCTCCAGAGAATGGGATTAAAGGCTGGCTCACTCACATTCAGAAAGGCGCAACCGCGGGCACGTTCAGCATCACCGAGACCCCTCTGACGGATGCGTATCTCTCCCAGGAGGAGCTAAGCTTCAACCTGGAATTGACTTGCTTCTTTGTGCACTGGCTGGGTTTCCCCACTGGCGTCTGCTCCTGCGCCGACGCCGGGGATTAAGCCCGGCAAAACTAGGGTTGCTCCGGCGCATGAACTGCAAGCTGGAGCTGGAGCTGGAAACTTGTCGCGCAGACGCGTGGGAAGTACCCGGCCGCAAGCGAGGGACAACTCTACTGGTGGGATCGGGGCGCTGGGTGAGATTAGCCCAATCGGCGTAGCTCCGCTGTCTTGGACTAAGCCACTTGGGGGATTGCAATAACTTCATTAGCGGCTAGAGTCTTTCGTAAGTGTAACTTTGGCTCCCCCGGCCCTAGGCACGAGTTTAGGAGGAATTCGCATGAATAAGCTTGGTTGTACACTGCTTTCCCTGCTGGCCGTCGCTTTGGTGCTCGGAGTGGGTACCGCCGCGGCTCAAGACGCTTACTACGACGTGGGCTACTTTACGAATGCCAATGCATCAGGCTCGCCGAGTGCCCACTTGCGGCTCACCAACGACGGCAACGATGACACCTTAGACCTGTGCGCGAACATCTATGTCTTCGACAACGCCGAAGAGATGCAGGAATGCTGCAGTTGCGATATAACCGCCAATGGGTACCTCGACCTCTCCGTCACCACAAACCTCATTAGCAACATCCTGGATCATGGCACCAAGCCCACCCGGGGCATCATCAAGGTGGTTTCGAGTACTGTTCCCCCCAAGGGCTGCAGCGCTGGGTACGAAAACTCGACAGAGGGTGGAATTAAGGGCTGGCTCACTCACGTTCAGAGGACAGCAACCGCGGGCGTGTTCAGCCTCACAGAGACGACTCTGACGGATTCGTACCTGTCTCCGGAGGAGCAAGATTTCAATCTCCAAGAAACCTGCGCCATGGTGCTGTCGCTGGGCAGCGGCACTGGTGCGTGCTCTTGCACCGACTTCGGGGATTAAGCTGAGTGAAGCGGGAGTTGCGCGGAAGGTGGCAAGTGGCGCCTTCCTCCTGAAGCGCGCCAGGGAAGATTCTGGCGCGTTTTTTCTGTCAACCGGAGAGTGTGCTCTCGTTCGGGTCTGAATGCTCCCACAGTTTGTTCCCGGCCAGGTGGCACCCGTATTCGGTAATTATTGTGCTCCAAGGCCCCCGTACGAATTCGGCGGTCAAAGTACCAGCGGCTACCTCCTCCGTAGCTCACTTGACTTTGCGTCACGCGACCACGACAATTTCTATCCGTCCGGCAAGTCCCCCGTCTGAAAGAGAGCATAGTTATGAGAGCCCTCAGAATCTGTGGTTGCTGGCTGCTATTTGTCCCGCTGCTTGGCATCTTCGGTTGCGACCGTGGCGCTTATGTCAAGAAGGGTCCAGAACTGAAAACCAACACGGTTAAGATCAGCAACTGCGCTGCGGATCCGGACACGGTGCAAGTCTCCAGAGGCGACACCCTCACCTGGACCCTTGATCCAACCGACAGTCACAAGTATTCGATCAACTTCAGCAAGAGCAAGCCCATTCCCTCGTCCACGGTTTCCACCGGACAGGGCCAGAAAGTCACAGGGGATTTTTGGTGCAATAGCCTTGGTGGGATCAGCGCGGGCCTGTGCGTGTATCCGTACAACCTGGTCCAGGATGGCGGCAAGACTTGCCCCGATCCCGGTGTTCATGTCGTTCCCTCGACCACGCCCTGAGCTAACTCTTCGGCAGGAGAGCGTGGAAGTGTGGGTCGTCTTTGAGATGGTCGAAATCTGGCGTGTCGCGAATCACAGTCCGCGAATAACCCGCCGCCACCGACTTGCTGAGGAATTGCAGCGTCTTCTCTGTGTCTCCGAAGTGGTTGTGGAGAATAGCGGCGCGAAATAAGACATCGGCATCCGTCGGTGCGATCTCGAGCGCCCGCGCCAGTTGTTCTCGCGCCTGCGGCTCTTGGTCGACCATGGCGTAGTAGTCCGCGGTGAAGGCCAGGGCGAAAGCGTCCTTTGGGGTTCACCTCAAGTCGCGGCCGGGCCAGATCGATCGCCTTGCGATATGCATTGAGCGCGTCCTGACGCCGAGACGGAGATCTCATATAAAGTGTCTCCCAGGTTGCCCCAGTTCAACCAGTCTTTGTCGTCGATCTTCAGCGCCTGTTGCAGATTCTCGGCAGAATCTTGATAGCGCCGCATATAGAAGTAAGCGGCCCCCAGGTTCCCGTATGATTCAAAGGAAGGACGTAAAGCGTTGGATCTCTTCAGATCATCCACTGCTTCACCATAGCGACCGAGCAGAAGATAGATTGCGCCCAAGTTAGAGTATCCGCGAAAGTTCAGCGGCGCCAGTTTGACTGCCTTCTGAAACATCGCCTCTGCGTCTGCATAGCGTGTCTGGTTGTAGTAAAAAGTGCCGAAGGCGTTGTACACACCCCAGTAGTTAGGGCGAAGAGAGATGGCCTTGCGGTAGGCTTCTTCCGCCGCCGCCGCCTTGCCTTGTCTCTGATACGCGGCCGCCAAGAGGCGCAGCGTTTCGTCACTGGTGTTGTCGAGATCGAGGGAGAGCTGGAACTGCTGCACCGCTTCCTCGTCCCGCCCGGTGGAGAAATAGACGTGGCCCAGGCAAGTGTGCCCTTCCGCCAGTTGCGGATTGATGCCGAGCGCGCGTCTCGCATTGGGTCTTGGCTTTGTCGAGCCAGTCCTTGCCGCGGTTCTTCCATTGAAAGCCGGCAGCGTAAGCCAGCCCCATCGCCGCGTACGCAGGTGCATAGTTCCTGTCCACAGCAATCGCTTGTTCGAACTGCGCAATAGCATTCTCGATGCTGTCGGGCGCGCGGTAGTCCTCCAGGTATCCCCGACCGCGAAGGTAAAAGTCGTAGGCGGCAGGCTTCGTGTCCGGACGTGCCAGCAAGGCCTGTCGCCGCCCGGGATCGACCGCCTGTGGCAGATTTTTCCAGCACTTCATCGACGAGGCTGGTCCTGCAATCCGAAGATGTCGTTAGCGTCCCCAGTGAGGGTGTTAGCGGCGATCTGAGTGTGCGTGCGCGGATTGACCAGGCTCCACGTGATGCGAATGCGTGCGCCGTCCTGTTGCAAACTGCCTTCGAGCACGAGGTCGGTGCCGAACTCGCGCCGCGCATGGTCGGAGGTTCTTACGCCTTGCGCGATCAGTTCGCGGGTCGAGACCAGTTGCAGGTGTCCGCTATCGACGGCTTGAACCAGTTTCGCCGTCAGGGTCTCGGTCAGCCCGAGGCCGAGTGCGTTCGTTGGCGCATCGTTCGCTACTGATTCGAACGGCAGAATTGCCATCATCGTTTCTTTCGGAGGAACCTCTGCTCGATGACGCTGCCACCACGCCCCAACACTGATGAGTACAACAACCGCCGCGCATCAGCAGCCAACGCCGCCAGCTCAGCGAGCGCACTTGCCGGCATATATCGGCATCGTCCCGGTCGTCAGGTTAGCGAGGTCGATGCGAAGATCGCCCGCCGATTGGTAGCGCTCCTTAGGATCCTTTTGCAGGGCCCGCAAGGATTACCAGCTCCAACCCTGCCGTGATCTTGGGGTTCACCTCGCGTGGCGCTACGGGTGCCTGTTCGAGGATCGCGGCAATGAGACGCCCACCCGTCAGATCTCCGAACGGCCGCTTGCCTGTGCTCATTTCGTACAACACTGCGCCCGCCGACCACACATCCGCGCGCGCATCTGGCTTTTGTCCCTTGACTTGCTCGGGCGCCATGTACGGCAGTGTGCCTGCGTCCGAGTAGGATTCTGTAAGCGTAGCCGCGCCCGCCAATTCTGTCTCAGTTCCCAACATGTAGGCCAGCCCGAAATCCAGGATCTTGAGCCGGCCATCCGGCGTGATTTTCAAGTTGCTCGGCTTCAGGTCGCGATGAATCACACCTTCCTTGTGTGCAGCTTCCAGGCCAGCCGCGAGCTGCCTTGCCGAGTTGAAGAAGCTCCCCCTCCGGGAGCGGACGGCCCGCAAGCTTGGCGTCGAGGGTCAAGCCGGGGACATATTCTGTAACGAGGTAGTTGGTTCCGTTGTCCTGGCCGAAATCGAAGGCCATCGCGACGTGGGGATCGGTGATCTTGGCGAGGCTCAATGCTTCTCGGCGAAACTGGCGCCGTGCCGGTTCGCTCAGCAGCGCCAGCTTGGGCAGAGTCTTGAGCGCGACGTCGCGATCGAGTCGCTCATCGCGCGCACGAAACACCACTCCCATGCCACCGGCGCCGATGTGTTCGACGATGCGGTAATGGCCGAGCACTTGGCCAATTTGGGAGTGGGGACGGTCACTCACCGGATACTAGGCTGGCGATTTACAAAGGTCAACGTGGGGCAACCACTACAGTTCCGCTCCACAGAAAACCGCTCCCTTTTCGCGGCGAAGCTTCCTTCCTCAGATAGGAGATTCCGCCGGAAACTGACGGTCAAGGTGTCTCAAATAAGGGAGCCGCTCAGTTTAATGAGGAGAGTTGACCGGCGTCAGGAGAAACACGTGCATGGGTCCGGCGTGTCCCTCATCGATATGTGCCTCCCGATCATGGGTAAGATCATGATGGATCCCCCCCACCGCCAGAATCTGGCCACGGTTGTTGATATGAAGACCCTGTACTAACAACACATCCTGCGTCGGAGGAATCATTGAATTCAAATCCTGCAATCCGCCGGCCTTGGTCCACAAGAAAGCACGGGCGCCCAGCGAGGTCTGCGAAGCGCCGACCACCTGTCCGGAATCATTGATTCCGAGTGCCGCCGCGTACGCGGTGCCATCCAGCGAACCCAGACTCTGCATGCCGCCTTCCTTCGTCCAAAGAAAAGCACGGCTTCCGGCCCCCAGGGTGCAAGATCCCACCACTTGACCGGCATTGTTGATGCGCATGGCTTTACACGATTCGCTGCCTTGCAGTATCCCAAGATCGACCATTCCATCGCGGCTGGTCCACAGAAAGGGACGCGTGCCCGACGAACTCGTCGACATCCCGACGACCTGTCCCGCATTGTTGATGGCATAGGCTTCGCTGGAGGTCCCACCGGGAAGGGTTCCCAGACTTCGCACTTCGAGTTTGGCAGACCATATTACGGCACGAACCCCGTGCTTCCCGCTCGAATATCCCACGATCTGCCCCGAGTTGTTGATCGCAAAGGCGCGGCTGGCGACATCTCCCGGTAGCGGACTCAGTTCGCGCATTCCTTCCCCGGCGCTCCAGACAAATCCCCACATAGTGTTTGGAGTGTTGGAACCGCCGACCACAGTACCTGCATCATTCACCCCGAAAGCTTCGCTGTAATCTCCTCCCGGGAAAGTGCCGAGATCACGCATGCCGGTGGCAGGACTCCAAACAAAGGCGCGCGTGTCGGGTCCGTGAGTCAAGCCGGACTTGCCTACGACTCGTCCCCCAGCGCTATCGATCTGCCGTCCCACACTGCTCCCATTCGGCCGCAGAGGAGCGAGCTCAACCACGGTGTAACTATCGCCAGCCCATGCCACGCTGCCGAGCACACATGTGACGGATACCGCGAGGAGTGCATTACTGATCGAAAATTCTGTTCTCATTTCATTCCTTCAGACTGCAAACCTCGTCAGCCGCACCCTGGTCCCGAGCGGCTTGGTCATCAGTTCACGATCTCCACCAAGGGCGCCGACGTGCTGCCGGTGTCGTTCGTGTCGCCCATGTACACGGCCGTAATATTGTGCGACCCGGATGTCAGAGAGCTGGTCGTGAAGCTCGCCGTCCCGCCACTCAGTGTGCCCGTACCCAAGAGGTTGCCGCTGTCCAGAAACTGCACCGTCCCGGTAGCCGTGCTGGGCAAGACCGTGGCGGTAAACTGAACCGCTTGACCCGAAGTGGACGGGTTGTTGTTCGAGCTCAACCACCGTGGTGGTGCCGTTTTGCACGGCCAGGGAGGTCGAGCCCTTGATGGAATTCACGGTCGCTGTGATCGTGGTAGCACCCAGAGCCACGCCCGTCGCCAGCCCCTGAGAGCCGCTGGTGTTGCTGACGGTGGCGATGCCGGTGTTGCTGGAACTCCAGGTCGCAGAGGCGGTGAGATTGTTGTTGGTGCCATCGCTGTATGTCCCGGTCGCCGTGAATTGTTGTGTGCCACCGATGGCCACCGAAGATTGAGCCGGGGTCACAGCAATGCTTTACAGCACGGCTACACCATGCCCGCCAAGCGATACACTCTGTGGGCTGTCGAACGCATCATCCGTAAAGCGTGAGGGTGGCCGACCGGGCGCCGGCTGCTTGCGGTGTAAACGTCACTCCCAAGGCGCAGTTCGTACCCGCGCCGAGCGCTGTTCCGCAGGTGTTGGTCTGAATCCCGAAATCGCCCGGGTTCGGTGCCACCGATGGCGATACTGGAGAAGTTTACGGTGACCGGGCCGAGATTCGTCACGGTGAGCGCAACTGGGCTATGAGTCAGGCCAAGGTTTAAACCTCCGAAGATCACGTTGAGTGCGGGAGAACTTGAGGGCAAGGCCAGCTCCGGTCAAGCTGACCGTGCGTCGGACTGCTGGGATCGGAATCGACTACGCTGATACTACCGGTCTGAGGCCCGGGGGCGTTAGGAGTGAAAATCGAGAACACCTGGCAACGTGCTTAATCCCGGAAGCGACGCACCGCAGGTGGAACTCGGCAGGTACTGGCTGAACTCGGGATTGGGGTAGCTGATACTAGTGATGTTGATCGGAGTCGTACCCACGTTGGTCAGTGTCACGGAAGGGGTGTGCCATTCGTCACCCCAATCAGGTGGGTCCCCATATTCAGCGTGGTGACGGACGTTTTCAACGCCTTGCCAATACCACTCAGGGCAACCGTTTGAGGACTGCTCGAGTCCGAATCATTAATCGTGAGGAATTCGTTAAGCTGCCCTCCGGTAGTTGGTTTGAATGCAACATTGATCGTGCAGTTGCCGGGCGCAAGCTGACCGCCACAGGTATTGCTGGTGACGGTGTAGTCGGCGCCCGGCGGTAACGGAGTTGATGGTGACTGGCGTAGTCCCCAGATTTGTCAGCGTCACCGCCTTCGAGGCAGTGGTGGTTCCCACCAACGTCTGCCGCGAAGGCACTCCGCGGTCCGGGACAAGCTTACGGCAGGTCCACTCTGAGCAAACGAAGAGTTATCTACTTGGATGATCGAGGCCACGGACGGGACCCCGCTGCTCAGCAGGAAGAGCATGTAGTAGCCTGGGAGGCGCCAGATTCGCGCTCGGTGGCGCGGTAACGTTGAGGCCGCCTGTCGCCTGGCTGAAGCTGAGAAAACTGATGCGCTGTTCCTGATTGAAAGTATGAGTCACAGCGCCGAGCCGGATCCAGCTGACCTGGGTGATATTGGCGGCATCGGGCGTTGCCACGAAGAAAGTCTGCCCCCCACCGATGCTCGCGGGAGCTGAGGTAATGGTCGGCTGTGGCTCCCGCAAACAGGTAGGGCGGCGAGAAGATTTCTGCGCTGTTCGGTTGCAGGGTGGATCTGCCGAAACACTGCCCGCCCCCAGAGAGCACACGACCAGTCGGGCAGAAGCAGAGCCACCGAGTGGTACCCGCGATAGACGCTCAGGCTAGCCATAGTCGACCAGGTCCCGGTGGCTGGATTCCACAATTCGTCGGGAAATACGGGATTCGTATAATCGTCGAACACGGCGCCGCTCGTTCCCCCTGTCACCAGGACGGTTCCGTCTGGAAGCAACGTCGCATTCGCGTGGCGCCGGGCATACGACATCGAACTGGTGTAGCGTCCAGGCCGGAACAGTGGCGTTCAGGTTAATGTTTCCGCAGTCGCCGTTGGCGGCGCCCCCACCAACTATCATGATCTGGCCGTTGTTGTACATGACAGAAGGGCCGTAGCCACGCGATGCCCGAACTGCATGGTTGGGACCGATCGTCCAACTGCCCGTACCGTCGGTATTGAGGTATTCGGAGAGCGTAGGGTCGGACCGGCGAAGAAAAGGGTGCCATTCGGCGCCACATACATCTCCGGGTAAAGTGGCAGAAGGAACTGCGCTGTGGTCAGATTTCGCCATGTGCCACTGGAAACCTGCCAGACTTGCGGCAGTGTGTCATTTCCTAACGCTGGGCTGATCTCGCCTGAGGTTACCAGGATATCCCCGTTGGGGAGCACGGTGTTGGTCGGGTACCAACGGCCGGCATTCATGTTTGGGCAGAAACGTCCAATTCCCACTCACCGGGTCAACGTGGAGGCGTTCGGCATCCCGGTACTATCCGCAGCAGTCTCCACCCGTGACAAAAACCTGACCGCTCTCCATTAAGGAATGGCCGCCGCAGAAAATGTTGTACCCCGGCAGTGTTACCGCTGTGTTGGTATTGGAAGCCGGGTTCCAGATCTTTGTTATTCCGCCAGCGCTGAACGAACCCCACCACAGTACCTCCCCATTCGGTAGCAAAACGGCATGCGTGGGATTATAAGGCCAACTCATCACCGCAGAGAATTGCCCTACGACGCTCGGATCCTGAGCGTTCGTCCAGGGGCAGGCAGCTGCGAGCAATACCGACAGCAGGGCGGCATAAACAAACCCTCGCCTGATAGACCGCCCGGCTTCCCCAAGGCGCAGCCTCGACCCTATATCTCCGCTGAACGAAGTCGCGCTGAGACGGTGACGGCACGACAAGACGCGATGGCACATTGGGGGATTCTCCTCGCGTTACCGGTGTGTCGGGGGGCGATCCTCGACAGTATTATCTGTAAAATCATAACTACGAACCGCCAGGCTGGCTACTATTCATTTAGCGTAATCGCATAACAAGCGCGGACCCCGTTCTTATTGTAAGCCATCGCTGCTACCGTATGCGATCCGGTGGTCCCGTTGGTCCAGTTGAAACTGAATGGCGATTCTGTAACTGTCCCCTGCAAGGTCCAGTCGACATAGAACTCCACCTTGCTGATTCCGCTTTTGTCCGATGCTGCGGCGGTAACTGTAACCGGGCTGTTGACCGATGATTGGTCACTGGGCGAGGTAATCGAGATCCTGGGATACCCGCCTGTGTTGTTCGTGTCCATCGTGCTATGAAGATCCGCTCGAGTGGCTTTATGACGGGCGAAGGTCTTGCGCGTGTTGCTATGGGTGTTGTCATTGTCGTAGATGAAATTGGCAGCCGAGGCTGTAGAGGAATGGTAAGCATTGTAATCCGGAGGCGCATTGCTGGCAAAGAAGTTAGGCTGACTTGTCGGGTCGTTCTGCCAAAAGCCGGCTGGTCCTTCCGCGCCAGGGTCCCAGATCACTGTATTGTGATGGAAGGAGTTACCCGTAGTTGCCATGTACTGGTAGGGTGGATAAGCGTTGGACCCACGGTTAGTCGAGCTTATCGCCCAGGCGCCGACACCGTGCCCGCTTGGAATCTCCAGTACGTTGCAGTAGGCATCCACCCCGGAGCTGGCACGCACGGCGAGCTGAAAGGTGAAATAGGGAGTGTTCAACTGGGTACCGTTTCGCAGCAAGATGTTATTGCGGTACGTGGAGGTTCCGTAGCTGATCTCGTCCACCAACCCATCTCCATCCGAGTTGTCGGTAATGGTATTGCCGTCCACCAGCCAGCTCTGACCCCACATGTCGAAATGGATGCCCGAACCTTCGTTGTGACTTATGGTATTGCCGCGAATCGTGCCCCCCGTTATCGTTCCAAACTTGATCCCACCCGCGCCGAAGCCCGGATTAAAATGAGCGTAGTCATTATCGGTGATTGTATTGCCCTGGACCGTACACGCACAGGGGGTCGACGCTGTGGCCGGCGCAGCGGGACTTCCTAACCCCCCGCCAATCCCATTTTCGCCGTTCAGGTGAATGTAGTTGTTCAAGATCTGCATTCCGAACTCAATACGTATGCCAATTGCATGGTTAAGCGTGATTTCACAGTTCTCGATCGTCCAATTCGCTCCTGCGGTAAGCGAATTCACACCCTGGTAAGCACCGATCGCTCCATGCGGAATCTGAGCGCTGAATTCTTCAATCGTGAGGTATTGAATGGTGACGTTGTTTGCAGTCCCGCCAAAGCCAGTGCCGAGCACGCTGGTCTCGACCGTGTGACCGGATGGGTCGTCGTGGAAGTAGATGACGTGGTTCGCGTAATCGAACCACCACTCACCGGGGCCGATCGTAGGCCGCGTCGGCGAGTCTAGATGCTTATAGGGCTTACCATCGAAAAACAAGTCCTCGGCGTACACGCAGCCCGTCCAGCCGGGATCACAATTCTTGGGGACGCCGCGTGGACCATTTTGCATTTGCTTGGCCACGGCGTAATCCGTGCCGTCGAACGTGGCCGACGCACCGATGACGACTCCACCACTAACAATGGCCTGACAGGAGGTAGTAGGCGGCGTGCACGAGGTCTGGCCGATGAACCGATCGTTGTCCTTCGGGATGATGGACTGAGATAAACGATAAATGCCAGGAGTAAACAGGAAGGTTGTGCCGGAGGGTTTAGAACTGACTAAGTTGGGCACGTTATCCGTCGGATGCAAAGTCACTTGCGCCCAACTCACCAAACTCAATAGAAGAACACTGAGTGGAAGGCCTGCGGTCATTGGATGGCGGATCACTGGATCGTTTCCTGCTTGCCCGCCCCAACCCGTCGCACCCGCGAGATCACGATGTCATATTACCATCATCTCTAATGACCGCAAAAGAAGAGCAGTGGAGATTGTATGAAGGAGAGCACTTGTCGAAACGCAGCTGCACGAACCGCAAATGACCGGGCGCTCAGTTGGGGGTCACAGCGCACGACTCACCTAAGAGAGGCCAGTGCGTGGGCGCAGAAATCATCCGCGAGCGGTTGCCGGGGTTCCATACCACCGCTCATCTGCTGCTATTTGCCAAACTGGCGGTTGAAGACGATTTCCTCGCCGTCACGTGCCATCCAAGGCTTCAGGTCCGGGCTCTTCTCGATACAGCAGAGGAACTTGTTGCCCTGACTGCGGAGGGGCCGTATCCAGTTCAGGAAAAATTGTGCGACCTGCAGCAACGAGATGAAGTTGCCCGCGCCGATTACCGAAGTAATGCTGCCCAGGCGAGTCTCTTTCCTCAAGTCCAAATCCTTTTTGGTCAAGCCGAAATCCCAGTAAGGATATGCGTGCACGGAAAAAATGCGCTCAGGTATGCAGGCGGATACGGTTTTAAAAGCCTCGTGCCAGTTCCAGCGATAAATGAAATTGGGGATATGGGAATCGCGAAGCCCACCCGACCGATAATCATGTGCAACCACAGCCGGAAGTTCGTAGGGGAACGAGAACCTCATCCTCACCAGGGCCGCCATGGCCAGCGAGTCGTTCGGCTCCATGAACAAGACGTATCTCCGGCTTACGCGAAGCATTTCGCACAGGGCATGGTGCGGCGAACGACAGTGATGCAAAACCTCGGAAGCGAAAACAAGATCAAAGGAATCGTCAGGGAGTTCAATTTGTTCGGCATCAAGCGCAAGATGCTGTGTTTCGGGAGCATACTCGCCCGCGGTTAGCCGGTCCATGTCAGTCGGAAGATTGGAGTTCACGATATGCTTGAATCCCGCTTGCCGAAGGGTCTGTTCGTCCTCTGCGCTACCGCCCACGATCAGCACGTGCTGATCGAGGGACATACGAGAGGCCTCGATCGCAGAGACCAGTGCGCGAAGGAACTGCGTTCGAGGCCGCATTGCCACACCTGACGCCGTCCAATTCATTGTTTCCATCCCGGTTTCCACCTTCATCGTTTCCATCCTAGTTTCCACCTTCATTGTTTCCATCCTAGTTTCCATCCTATCTCACCAGCCCTGCTACCGCTGGGCAATTGCTGAGAATTACACGTCGGAAGACACCCTATTGGCCAGCAACCCAAGAGCGAGTGCTGCCCACAAGCAGACAAAGCGGATCGCCCCGAGAATGCCTCGAAGATCGCCGAAGAGTGAAGCGGCCGATACCGAGATTCAACCCATCCCCCGCGGGTTCCCCTGAGAAGAGGGGCTCAGGCCCTGCGAAGCTCTGGAAGCCCCTCCCGTCGCGAAGGCAACGGCCAGCAAATAGGACACTGTCTGGAGGGACGATATAAGCCATGCACTACTGGAATCTTCCTAAACCACCCGGTACGTAGGACCCTAACGAGGATGCCGCACTTCTCACTTAACGTTGTTGCCCAGTGCGGTCCAAATCGATTTCTGAGCACTTTTCAGGAGGCCAAGTCGTGTTCCCCCAAACCGTCTGGTATGACAGATCCATCAAAATCTTAGCCACTCTAGTCGTTATTGCCTTTTGGGGATTAGGCGTGGCCCAAGCCGGCACCGTTAACATTCATCCCGGGGCCGATATCCCCAGCGTGGTGAATGCCTCTCCCGCAGGCACAACTTTCATTATCTATCCAGGGACGTACCGGCTGACGGAACCCATTACTCCGGCCAATGGCGACAGCTTCATCGGCCAAACCGCCTGTGCGCCACCGACAACTTCATGCCCCGCCATCCTAAGTGGGTCCAAGCTCATTGGTTCGTTAGCCACCTTCGACGGAACGAACTATAGCGTGACCGGCCAGACGCAAAAGGGTGCGATAACCATTGCCACCACCCGGTGTCAGCCTGGCTTTGCAGGCTGTATCTATCCTGAAGACTTGTTCTTTGATGGTGTGCCCTATACCCATCTATACTCGGCTTCAATGCCGACAATCGCGAGTGGCCAGTGGTGGTTCGACTACGCGAGCAGCACCATCTACTTCCACGACAACCCGGCAGGGCATGTGGTTGAGACGAGCGTAGTTCCCAGTGCGTTCAGCGGCTGGGCCAACAACGTCACGATCAGTGGCCTCACAATTAAGGAATTTGCTGTGCCGTCTCTAACATCGACGGTTGGAATAACAGGAAATGCATCCCTGACACAGGGAATCAACTGGACGGTCCAGAATTGCGAAATATTGCTGAACCATAGCACGGGAGTGGGGTCGGGTTCCTTCGGAATGCAGATTCTCAATAACTACATTCACAACAACGGCGAGATTGGGATTATGGGTGGTTTGGCAACGAATTCCACGACTCGATCCACTTCCGACGGTATTGTGATCAGCAAAAACACAATCAGCAACAATAACTATGCTCATTTCCTCCCTGGGTACGGGTCTGGAGGAATCAAGGTTTCTTCAAGCACGGGCACTGTCATCCGTGATAACACGATCACGAACAATGACGGGCAAGGCATTCACTTCGACATGGACGCACAATCGCCGCTGGTCGATGGCAACACGGTCACCGACAACGCTAGCGGAGGTGGCATTGGATACGAGATCAGCCTGACCTCAGCCATCATTCGGAACAACATTGTGTTGAGAAACGGGGCGAACCTGCCAACCGAACCGGCTACCTCGAACCAAAACGCGGGCAGCTTCAGTTCAGTGGGTGTAAATGCTTACTGCAACGTAATAGAAATTCCCAATGCCCCACACGCAAACGGTTGGGCCGTAGAATCGGGCAACCGCGGATTTAATACCTATCCCCCGTATGAGCGATTGGTCTCCACGGGAAACGACTTCCATCACAACACGGTGATTTGGGACTCGGGAGCCGCTGGCTGGGTCGGTTTCTACCAAAGTGACATCGTGAACGAGCCGAATTTCTTCATTGACAACACAGCCCCGGATTTCAACACCTATCACGTGCCAAGCACCTCCCTGAGGAATTTCATCTACGATAACAACAACTCCGGAAAGAACACTCGCCTCACCTTCAGCCAGTATCAAGCGAAGGGCGCCGATATGCATGGCACCGTAGACACGAAGTACAATGTGGGCTACCCGACCGTGAAGATCACATCGCCGGCAGACGGAGCAACTGTAACCAATCCCACAGTAACGGCTACTGCGTCGGACGCAAGCGGAATCAGTAAGGTGGAATTCTACGTCGACTGGAACTTGCAGACGACAGTTGCGGAATCGCCATTCAACTTCGCCTGGAGCGGGAGTAGCGGGACGCACACCGTAGCAGCAATGGCCTACAGCAACGAGGGTATCCGCAGTTGCTATGCGGTTACATTACACAACAACTGAGCCGTGGTGCAGAGGTTACCGCGCCACACAGAAAAGAACCGCGTCGATCCTCCGGAGGACCGACGCGGTTCTTCTTTTGAGCGGCGTTCAAGTCGAAAAATGAGATCCAATGTCACGACGCTCACACCGGTTCCCGGAGCGATCTAGCTTGTTGCACCAGAGTTCTAGCTGAACGGCAAAATTGGTACCACTTGGCCGGTTCTGACTGATTCCATCACGCCAAACGTGACCCGCGAGGTTGCGGCCAGCGATTCGATGCTGATGGGCGAACCGGTGCCGGATTCAAAACCGTCAAGCAACGCCTTCATCTCGGCGGCGTGTCCTTTGTCTCCGGAGAACGACGTGGTTGATTTCTTCCGGCCGACCGCGCATTCGAGCTTCTTGAAGTTCCACATGCGCGCCGTCTTCGAGTCACCGAACACTTCCAGGTATTCCTTCTCGACTGCGTTGGCGCCGTTGGCCAGGTAGTGAATCGTGCCGACAGAACCATCCGCGAAGGTGATCGAGACCAGAACGTTGTCGTTGTTGTAGCGGCGCGCACTGTCGGTGGGAGCGACCGCGTAAACGCTGGTGGGAAGCGCACCGCAGAGAAATTGCATCACGTCGACGAAGTGGCCGCCTTCGCCGATGAAGCGTCCGCCCTGTTCGGGATGCTGCATCCAGTGCGTGGAGGGCATGAAGCCGGCATTGACGCGATAGTGCATGGCCAGCGGCTCGGTTCGTCCGGCAAACAATTGCTGGATGGCGCGCACCGGCTCGGAAAAACGCCGGTTGTAGCCCACCATCAGGAGCGGCGCGGTTCCGGCCCGTTCAGCTTCGGCGTAGGCATCCAGAACCGAGTTCGAGTTCCTCGTTGTTCAGCGCCAGCGGTTTTTCGACGAACACGCTCTTGCCGGCGCGCAGCGCCTCTGCTGACATAGCGCGCGTGCGAGTCGTGACGCGAAGTGACGAAGACCAAATTGACATCCTTGTCATGAATGATCTCGGTCGCATCGGTGGCGCAGAATTCGAACTTGATATTTCTTCGCCGTGTTCTTGGCGTTCACGGGCTTGCTGGTGGCGAGCCCGCGCATACGCGGAGCCAAGTTTCATGAGCGGCGGCAACAGCATGGATTGGGTGAAGTTGCCGGCTCCGATAAAGCCCAGAACCGCTTTGCGTTCCGAGGCCGGCCGGCGCCGCGCTGCGCAACTCGATACGACGGGTGACCGAAATCGGTGTCACTCGGATCGGAGTACTGGATCAGGATGCCGAGATAG
Organism: uncultured Acidobacteriaceae bacterium; assembly: GCA_963770235.1. GTDB lineage: Bacteria > Acidobacteriota > Terriglobia > Terriglobales > Acidobacteriaceae > Sulfotelmatobacter. The sequence goes on from CAVYOW010000018.1 coordinate 111,810, forward strand.
GCTCTCCTGCATCTTGCCGGTAATGATGTCATAGGCCCGGAGACTTTCGTCGACTGGGATGCGGTGCGTGATCAGGGGCTCCACGTTGAGCTTCCGCTGCGCCATCATGTCCAGCACAGCTTCCATGTTGCGGTTTTCGGTCCAGCGAACGAATCCGAGCGGATAGTCCTGCCCGCGCTCCTCGTAGTCAGGATCGTAGCGACCCGGGCCGTAGGAGCAGGAGATGCGGAAATTAATTTCCTTCTCGTAGAACGGCGAACGGGGAATGTTCATTCCGACTGCTCCGACAGCGACGACCGTGCCTCTCTTGCGGGCGCACTGGATGGCCAGTTCCACCGGCTCGTTCGACGTGGTGGCGGCGGTGATGATTACCGCATCCGCGCCATAACCACGAGTAAAGCTTTGCACCTCCAGGAAAGCATCGTGGTTGCTGATAATGCAGCGATCACATCCGAGGGTCAGGGCCAGATCAAAGTTTTTCGAAGCGACATCCATCCCAATTACGCGACAACCGCTCGCCTTCAGCAAGCTGAACGGTGATCAGGCCGATCAGCCCCAGACCGATGACGGCAACCTGCTCGCCCACGCGGACGTCGGCCTGGCGCACGCCTTGCATAGCGATCGCGGCGACCGTGGTGAAGGCGGCTTCGTCGAAACCGACTTCATCCGGCATCTTGACCACCAGATTGCGCGGAACCGAAACGATCTCCGCATGCGACGCATAGCCGACGCCCGCGCAGGCGACGCGATCGCCGACCTTGAATGTCGTCCACCGCGGATTCGACGACGACGCCCGCCGAGCTATAGCCCAGCTCCTTGAAATTGTCGAGCCGGTCCTGCACCTTTTTGTACGTGGCCAGCAGGCCTTCACGATTGAACGTTGTCGAGCACCTGGCGGACCAGATCTGGCCGCAAGCGCGCCTTCTGAATCATGGACGCCTGCGCAGTTTCAACCGAGGTGCGTTCGGTTCCGGCACTGATCAGCGAGAATACGTTGCGGACCAGCACGCTACCCGGCCGAAGTTTCGGCGCGGGCAACTCATCGACGGTGATCTCACCTGTCTTCTGGTACTGGATTATCTGAAGCAATCAGTAGGTCCCTTTCTAATGTTGTGATCGCAGTGTAGCGGCCGGATCTGAGCTGGAAACTTTCATTTTCACTTCTTTTGCTTCCTGAACCGAAGGGTTGTTGTCGGCGATCAAGATCTGATTGGGGACAGCGTGACAAGCGTCTCTCCAGGTCCCTCGGGCTGATTCGCACCACCACTGAAGTATTCGTCCAACGCCTCAAGGGCCACCTTCGTACTTTGCTTACCGCCGATCGACACGCGCACGTGTCCTACGCCGTCAAATTGGGAAGTCCGGTCTCGCACAAATATGTTGCGGTTCTCAAGGCTTCGAACCAAGCGCATTGGGATCGTCATACTGGAACAAGATGAAATTGCTGGACGGACGGGATAGTACTTGATCCCATGGCGCTGAAGAAGCTTCTCATATTCCGCTCTGGACTGACGTGACCTCCTCAACATAGCTCTGAACGTGAGCAAAATCACGCAGCGCAGCCAGGGCGCCGACTTTTGCGAAGCTGGTTACGCTCTTCGGGTTATTCGCCCGATTGAGAACAGCCATGATTTGACGGGCGGCCAGCAAGTAACCGAGGCGGAGGCCTGCCAATCCAAATGCCTTCGAAAACGAACGTGTAACAATCAAATGGGGGATCGAGACACCAGGTCTGCTGCCGTGATGCCGCAGAACTCGAAGTACGCCTCGTCGACCACGAGAATCGTTGAGAGTTGCGAGCAGCAGTCCAGCAACTCCTGGATCGTGTCCTGCCCAATCGTGTAACCGATCGGGTTGTTTGGATTGACAATGTAAGCCAGTCGCGGCGTATGTTGCCGGAGAACTTCCGCGAATTCTGCTACTGGGAACGGTTCTGTGCCGAGATACTTGAACTTAACAGTCTCTGCGCCGCGCTGTTCGACCACCGCTCGAAAATTATCGTAGCTCGGCGTAACCATCAAAACTTTGTCTCCCGGACGGACAAAACAGGTGGCGACCAGTTCCATGCGCCAGATCCGATCCATGCGTGATAAGTACGTTTTCTGCGGGTAAGCCGGAGTATTTCGCGAGCGCCGCGATCAATTCTCTGGACATCGCTTCGGGATACCAGTGAATCGAGTGGGGATTTCGCAAAAGCTCCTGAAGCGCGCGCATCACCGCTGGCGAAGGTATCGTGTCCGCTTCGTTCCAATCCAGCTTGAATACTTCCTCACCCTGCGACTCGATCTCCCAGGCCCGCTGTGATGAAATCTTGTATTCGTCAATCTCTTCGATCGATCGAGTCCCCAGCTTGCGCACGATCGGCAAAGTCTTGCCGTCTGAGTTGGTCACAAACTTGTCTGTGTATTCAATGTCGAGCTTTACTTTCGAACCAACCCGCTGTCGCATCCCCTCCTGCAACTTCACAGTGAGTGAGTAGGAATGCTGGGCTTCTGGCCGCATAGCGATTTTGCAAAGGAGTTCGGTGCGCCCATATTGAATGATCTGGAACTTCAGAATCTCGGGGAATTCACGAAATAGTGAGTAAAAGTTGATTGAAGGGAGTCGCCGCCCATCGTCCATGATGATGCATTCATCCTTGCGCCCAACAATCGATTGCACCAGCGGCATATTGCGGCCGCAGGGACAAGTTCTGGGTGCGTCGTACAGTCGCACGATATCGCCGGTTTCATAACGGATGAACGGCATCACCGGATTATGAAAACTCGTGGTGACCAGGCGAAACTCGTTGGGCTCCAAATCGTTGGAAGGCAGGAACTCGGGGTAGCCATACTCCCAGTTGATGTGCATGCCTTCGTGCTGTTCACATTCGGTGATGATCACCGCTGGTTCTGTCATTCCGTACCAGTTGTACAATTTCTTGTGGAATGTGCGTTCGATCCGATCCCTTTCGCTGGGGAGCAAAGTTTCAGAAGCAGTAAAAATTCCGCGCAAGAAATCAAACTTGTCTCGGTAGGCGTAGGCGAACTCCGCAAACACAGCAATGGAAGAAGGATAGGCCTTGATAAACTCCGGGCGGAACTCAAGAAGGCGATCGACGTATTCACCGCAATTGGCCGGGGTCAGGTGGTAAGCGGAAAAGTACATTGTATTCTTCAGCTTGTCATAGCGCCAAAGCGGGTCACTCGCCTTGGAGGGAACATAGGTTCGCAGCGCGGCCATCCGCGCGACCAAATGTGTAGCCCGTCCACGACCAGTGCCGGAAAAGGCAGGCATTGTCGAAGGCCATGAAATACTCGTTGAGGCGCATGGGCAAGGGCTCACCCGTAGACCCGCTGGTGTGAGTCAGGACGCTTCCGGTCTCGAACCGGCGATCGATAATGTCGTTAATGTTCTGCCGAACATCATTCTTGGTGAGCAGAGGCAAGCGGCTCAGGTCCTCTGGTGAACGGAGGTCCGTGCGCGGGTCGAAGCCGGCTTTCCGGAATTGCTCGCGATAATACGCCGTTCCCTGGTAGGCGCGAACGAGGGTGCGCCGCAAATTGTCCATCACATACTTCTGACGACGTTCTTCAGGCCAGAATTGCGATCGGCTGGAGAAAATTCTTATAAATCCAATATCCGTGCAGTCGCGACGATGTTCTTAGCCAGGCTCTTATTCACTGACATACTTGATCTCCAATTCCGGGGGTCTCCATACGTGATGCTGTGTTTCGATACGCACGATATAACTTGCCCGCTGCAGGCACGAGTGGGCGTGGAAGCCGCACGTAAGGTTTCACACGATAATAAAGGGGCGCATACTGTCGGCCAGGGCCACCGTTCTTTTGCGGCACGCCCACTACTCGGTATTGTCCATGCCCGTGAAGGAAACGCTCAAGGCTTTTCCGTACATCGCCGGCGTAGGGAATGAAATTGATGCATTCTCCCAAGTCGCATTCATAGTGCGCATCACTGCCCCCGACCGCAGCCGGACCAGAACCACAAAGGGTCCGCGCTTTCTGGTTTTCCTCAAGCGAGCATTTCGGGTTGAAGATTTCGAATCCGGAAACACCTTCCAAACTCCTCGCGCCGATCACGCAGGACGCCATCGCGATGGCGAAAGGGGTGGGGAATAATGCAAAGACCATCTTGCTCCCGGATTTCCCGGACGGCGTCTCCGAAAGTGTCCGAAGCGATGGCCTCTTTCAGGAACAGGCCGATCACGTGGCTGTGATCCGCCAAGGTTCGCTCTTCCCCAATCACGATCCTGAGATCAGCATTGCGGGCTTCACTTCTCTTCTGAAATTCACGAGCGCCTTCGATAGTGTCATGGTCGGTGAGGCAGACTACGTCGAGCTTTCCCCTGGCCGTCCGCAGCAGCCCATCGAACTCGATGTGGCCGTCGTGGGAATAGATCGTGTGGCAATGGAGCTCGACCCGCAATTGACTTATCGATGGCATGTATATTGTGTGCTAGTTGTGGTTAGGCACTTGTTGATCCGTGCTTGTACATTTCCGAGAACGCGAGCTAATCACCGATCGCAATCCCCAGTGACATAACCGCTCGGGTGCCCGGTTCTCCCGCCCCAGCACTTCAGGGAAGCGTTGGTGAGCAAACGCAGACATGGTCTTTTTGGTCCGGCATCGAGGAGCGATTCCTGGATCGTCCTCCCGCACCGACATTTCCGGTCAAATGCCGAAACTCGAGATCCCGACCCGCAAATGGCTCGACCTCCACGCCGGCGGCAACGTAGACGGCAGCCGATTCAACCGAGGGCGAACCTCTATTAAATCAAGCCTGGGAGTCAGTGATGGAATGCAGCGGTGCTGCTTATGTATATGCCCGAAGGAGCCGCCGTAAACCAACTGGCCTGTTGAGTACCCGCGGTGGCGGAAGTGCTCGTAATATGCGCCCACCCGTTTCCATCCAATGTGAAATCGTCTGTAAACCCATTGCCACTAGTAATTGAACTGAGGTTCGCAGTGCTGGCTAACATGATGGACACAACAAAGTCCCCAACCAGCGTGGTTGTGACCGCCGCTCCAGGAGTGTTACTGAGGGTCAGGGTTCCAGTCGAGGCGTTCTTTGCGTCCGGGGCCGCGGCTGAAAGCCCTGAGACCTCCCAAACCGCCATCTGAACCGACGGAGCCGAACCGGCAAACGTAGGAGTAACAACGGTGGCACCCGCCTTCGAATTGACGGCGTACCAGATTTCCGTTGACCAATTGCCGGAAACACCTCGAGCGCCGGTTGAAGCATAAGTGTTACTAGCATTGTCCGAAATGCTTGCGACCGAGGTCGCCCCAGTGAACATCAGTGCCACGGCAATCAAATGCCCGGAACCGGTTGCCGGAATCGGTAAGGCTCGTGACCCCACCTTTCCCCGCCTTGTTCACAATGGCCCAGGGGGTGTTGGCGGTGAAGGTAGCCTTAGGATTCAGGTTACTGTTCATGACCAACTTGCAAGGATTGGCTCCCGCGCAGGGCCCGCTCCATGCCGAAAATGTCCAACCGCTGGCCGCAGTCGCGGTCAGCGTAACCGCAGTGCCGCTCGCGTAAACAGCGCTGCACGTACCGCTGCCGTTGGTACAGTTGATCGGGCCGCCGGTGCTGGTCACAGTTCCTTGTCCCGCCTCACTCACGGTGAGCGTGTAGTTCGACGAAGTGAACGTAGCCGTCGCACTCAGATTGCTGTTCATCGTCACCTGGCAAGGATTGGTCCCGCTGCAGGCCCCGCTCCATCCTGAAAATGTCCAAGTGCTCGCCGCGGTCGCGGTCAACGTAACCGCAGTTCCGTCCGCGTAAACGGCGCTGCAGGAGCCGCTGCCATTAACGCAGTCGATCTGGCCGTCGGAGCTGGTCACGGTTCCCTGCCCCACTTCGCTCACGGTGAGGGTTGAAGTTTGGGTACAGGACGGGAAGCTGAACGAGGCGATTCGAGTACTCCAATGGGGAGCGCGCACTCGTCTGATATTGGGTCGTATACCAGAAGGTGCAGTCGTCCGTCGAGTCAATCGCCATGCTGCTGTAGTCGCCCCAACGGTAGGTATTGGTTTGCGAACCAGTCGCAACGCCCGCCGCGGACAAAACATCGATCTCGCTCTCCATCGTACCCAACGGATCCGTTGGGCACGCGGCCAGTGTAGCGAATCGAAGGGCTCATGGTAGCACTGGAGACGCTATAACCCAAAGCTATGTCGCCAACTTTGTCCATGGCGATGCTGCCCATCCAGCGATAGTTGGAATCCGGCGCGTACGTCCCTTGTTGGTAGAGTCCGAAACCTGACCCGGTGTTCTGCAATTCGTACCAGCGGATGCCAGTCTGGCTGCTGCTTGTCCCGATGGTGACCGTGTGGTTGGCGACGAGAGCCTGGTAAGTTCCGAAATTGCGGTAGGCGAGCCGGTACATCAGGCGGTCTCCGTACGAGTCGAGCCCTTGCGTGGTTCCCGTCTGCGGGATGCAGGCGCCGGTCGTATAGTTCAGTTCCGCGACGGTCTCGCCGCAAGCCTCAGTGAATGCCGCCACCGGGATGTTCGTGGGGTTGGGATTCGTCGATGAGGTCCCGAACCAGGAATTGGCGGGGGTCGTCCAATCCACGTGAAACTGCCAGAGGTCGAGAGATTGATCGTTACCGTCGAAATTGAGGAAGTACTCCGGCGAGCCGGTCGGGGGCGCGGTGGTCCCGTCCAAGTCCCCAGGCAACAGGACGCCGTAAGAGGTGCGGATGTTCGTGAAACACTGCATGGTGGCCGCCGCATCCGTTCAACATACTATTGCGGTCTAACACACAGGCGGCGGCACCCGCGAACACAAGATCATCTGCCTTGGTTATAAGTCACGTAGTAACCATCCGGCCAAACGGCCAACTTGGGGTAGTCGGGCTCAGCCTCTGGGGTGTCGGGAAAACATAGAGATTCCATCCGCCATTGGTTGCGTCCGATGTGGTTGAGACGGCAACACACAGTTGATTGGGGTTGGACCAGACCGGCATCATCATCACCCAGCGGTTTGCCAGCTTGTCAAATTGGACGATTTCGTCAGAGTACGTTGTTCCGGTATGCAGCAAGGCGCTCCCAGAGCTTGCCACAAGGTATTCCCGGTAATCGGGCCATAGGCCACAGCGCCGGTGGATTTGTTGAACACCTCAAAGGACTCGGTTAACAAACTGGACAAACTGCGTCGATCCCACGGCCGCGTTGGAGTCGGAAACAATAGCTTGATTGCTGTAACCAGGAAAGCCGTATCCGACGCCGAGAATGTTCAGTCCCGAATTTGTGGAAAGAGTCGCAGCGCGAGGCTAGGACTAGTTTGGGCCGATCCCTGAAGGACTGAATCGACTGACCCGCACCGGCCTGGTGGCGCGCGGCCCATGTATCGGCAACCGGTCATCGTCGTCAGGATCTCAAGCGAACTCATCTGCCCTGACGGCGGAGGAATGGGCACGAGCTGGCTTAGCGGAGGCGCGAAAGCATGCTTTGTGGCCTTCACCACGACAGGACCTTGCGATTGGCCCTGCGCCCAACTCAAAGACGCTGCCGCAAGAAACATCCCCACAACCAAGGCGCAAAAAACTAACAACCGGAATCGTATATTTCTCATGTCGTCTTCTCTTTCCTTTCCAGCACCGAGCAGATCATCAGAAAGTGAAAAATTGAATCAGATTGTAAGCGCAGGGCGACCTAATCAGGAGCAATGCGGGGGGCCCAAGCGTGAAGCCCGTCTAGGCGCGTAGGACTGTCAGCCAGTTACAGACTCCTGGGGTCTGGCGTTAACCACCATCTTTGACAACCCCGCATCCAGTAACTGCCGGTAGGTCGCAATCAGTCGCTGCTCGGAGTTTTCCCACGCCAGATCTTCGCGGAAACGGGTGCGAGCGAACTGCGACATGCTCTGCCTGCGTTCGACGTCGAGCAGCAACTCCCGGATCGCGCGCCCCAGCGCAGCATCATCATTTCCTTCGACGTAGACGGCCGCCGATTCGGCGGAGCGGCGGTGTTCGACCAGATCAAACGCCACAATCGGCCGGCCGAACGCCATGTACTCGATGATCTTGTTCATCGTGGACATATTGCTCCACTCGGTGAAGGGGTCGGGATCGACGCACAGGTCAGCGGTGGAAAGATAATGCCCACAACTGCTCGTCCGGAATGCGACCCGTGAAGTGGACCACCGGTCCCAGGCCCATCTCCTCGGCCATGGCTTTCATGCGCGGCTGATCGGGACCGCCGCCGACAAATGCGAAGAGCGTGTCGTCGGGAGCGATGCTGCGGTAAGTCTGGATTGCGCGCAGCAAGTGATCGACGCCGTCCTGCTCGCACATTTCGCCCAGGTACATAACCATGTACTGGCGGCCACGTTTCAGTTCGGGGCACGGGGAGTGGATGTCGGCCCATCCCCGTCGAGGACCGCTCCGCACCACGGTGATCGTTGTCCTCGGCAATGCCACCTCGCCGCAGCGCGATTGTCCTGTGCGATTCGTTGACCGCGATGACCACGTCCGCCGACCTCAGCGTCATCCGTTCCAGCATCAGCCAGGCCGCGGTAGAGCATGCCCGTGCGACTGCGCCCCTTGGCGACGATACATTTCCGGGCATAGATCGTGATGATCAAAAACGAACTTCACTCCCAAGGGCCGAAACAGCAGCGCCAGCGCGAAAAAAGTGTCGGGCGGATTGCAGGCGTGAATGGCGTGAAATGGCCGGTGCGCGTAGGCTTTCAGCGCCAGCCAGAGAGAAGCCAGCCAGCAATATACAAACTCAACGAAATATCCGGCCACGCCCTTGTTGGCCTCATAAATCAGCGGGTAGCGATAGATATCCACATCTTCCAGCCGCTCATAGCTGGCAGTGCATTTTCCCTTCTTCGGGCAGATGACGGCCACTCCGAAGCCGTGGCGGCGCAGGCTGGTCGCTTCCTGCCAGACGCGCCGGTCGAATGGCACCGGCAGGTTCTGCACGATGATCAGGATGTTGCGCTTGGTTCCCATTTGCAGACACCAACTCGCTTTGATCCGCGCGGCCCCGCGTTTCGTCTCGGTATTCGTCCAGGTCAATGACGGACGCGCCGCGTGTTTTCCAGCAACTCGCGACTCCGTCGAAATGGTGCCCGACAATCAGCAACTCGGCATCGCTCAATTCGTCGAGCGACGGCACCAGCAGACGCGAAAGGTGCGGGATGACGCCGTCGATGTATTCCTTGTTCGCGCCGGTCAATCGCGCGGCGATCACGTTGGGATCGTAGATGCTCAGTTCATAGCCCTTTGCCCAGCAATCGCTCGGCCAGTTCGACAAACGGGCTTTCCCGCAGGTCATCGGTGTTCGATTTGAAGCTGAGACCGATCAAGGCCGACGCGGCGCTTCCCGGTGGCACGAACCTTTTCGATAGGCGCGTTCGATTACGTATTCGTTACTCGACAAGATGGCTGCAATGAGCGGCAGTTGCAGGTCGCGACTCTTTGCCCGCGTGAAGAATGGCACGCACGTCCTTGGGCAGACACGAGCCGCCAAAGGCGAAGCCCGGCATAAGATAACGCGCGCGAGATGTTGAGCTTCGTATCGCTTGCAGAAGACGTTCATGACGGCTTCCGCGTCCACTCCGGCTTGCTGACAGACCGCGGCGATTTCGTTCGCGAAGGCAACCTTCAGGGCATGGAACGCGTTGCTCGCATACTTCACCATCAGCGCTTCTCTCGGCTCAAGCACGAAAATCGGGGCTGACTGTTCGGCATAAAGCGAGCGCAAAGTCTGCTTCGGCAGCCGCGGTTTCGGTGCCAAGAATGGTGAAAGGCGGCTCCTCGAAGTCGCGGATGGCAGTTCCTTCTCGGAGGAACTCCGGATTGGCGCACAACTCCACCAAGCCCGGGGCTTTCGACTCGAATATCGTGCAGACACTCGTCGAAGATGGACGGCAACACGCTGCTGCGGATCACCACGATCTGCTTGCGGTCGAGTTTCGCGAGGGCCAGTGCAATCTGAGTGCAGGCGCGAAACAGATGCGACGGATCGATCTGCCCATTGGGGCGGCTCGGAGTGGCTACGGCCACGAAGCACAGCTCGGTTTCACGCAACGCCTGCTCGATGTCGATGGTGGCGCACAGCAGATCCAGCTTGCCGTTCCGTGCGCAATTTTGTCGGCGAGACCGTTCTCGACGATCGGAGAACGGCCTTCGTTGATGATGCGTACTTTTTCGGCGTTGATGTCAACACCCCAGACGCGGTGCCCCATGTCGGCCAGGCAAGCGGCCGAAACTGCGCCTACGTAGCCGAGACCGACGATGCTGATATTCATGAGTTGACCCTCAGATGAGTGCGGATTGTGGTTGGGCCATCGATTAGTGAGTAAATGCGGAGCGTGGCGATGGGCTGTTTTTGGTTGAACCGGCGCGAGCGCCAGCCGAGTCTGGGAAGTCTCAGAGCCGCGGATGATCTCCCAGCGGGCATTACGATCTGGCGAAGAAAACACGATGCGTCGCCCATGCCAGTTCACCAGAGCTTCGCCATCACTGACGCTCAGAACGTCGGCGTCTTCATGCATATGGAAGAACAACTCGATTTCGTGCCGGCCGGCGCATCGGAAAGCTATCTTCGATGAGACATTCCCGGTCACACGGTCGAAACCGACGCAGCGCCGGTGGATCACGGCATCGTTTAGGCGGACGTATCCGTCATGTTCCGCTTCAATCGTCACTTGTTCGGAGTTTTCTTCGAACCGTAGCAAGCGCGCCTTCGCCTTTGCACTCCACAGAAAGCGACCGGCCATTTCTGACTGGTTCCGGCCGTCCACGCGTGCGGTATTGTGCGCTGCGGTGCCGCGAAAAAACGTCCGCCAGTCAGGATGCGAATGGTAGGAATAGGTGCCGGCATCGACCAGGAAGTATTCGTCGTCGAGGGACAGCCAAATCGACAGTGCGTCGGCATGGCCATGCGCGGCCGTGCTGGTGAACCCAAGCGGACCAAAATCCATCAGAAGCCGTCACGCTGCCATCGTGCGTGCGTTACACAAGCCAGCCCCGCGTCAGAAAACAGCTCTCGTGGTTGAACGGCCTGTTGCAGGCAGCAATCAAGATTCGGAAGCAGATCGGGAACGAGCGCTCGCGCCGCCGCGGTGGCAGTATTGCCGAAACGCAGCCACTGCGGTTCGCCGAAAAGCAGCCCCGCCAATTGCATCGTAACTTCCAGCGCGTTTTCGTCTTCCGACAACACGAACCCACGCGCATCGTCGGAATCGCCGTACCATGGCAGGTCTCCGCTCGACGGTCACTACCGCACTCGAGGAATGTCGCCATCCCGCGCAACCGCTCCGCATATCCATCGCTGAAGGGAAATCCAGTGTTGCGGCCGATGGCGAAGGCAAGCAGGAACAGCTCCATGGTGAAGAGGTGGTACGACATCGCCTGTTCGCGATTCACACCGTCTTCCCCAACCTGAAGACGAATTTCGCGCTCCAGCAATTTCTGTGCGCGAGCGTGCGCCAGCCGTCTGCATTCCGGCCAGAAGTCGAAGCAGGACGACCCCACAAAAAGACCGACCAGTTCCCCGATCAGATGGTTGTTGGCCGATGAATAAAGGCTCAGCTTGCGCGTGATCCGGGAGAGGTGCAGGTAAATCGAGTCCAGCCAGCGTCGGCGGAAATCCTGATCGCGCGCGACCTGGTCCGCAATGCGCGGATACAAAAGTGCCCACGAGATGATGCGCTCCGCCAGTTCCAGGCTGCTGGTCCAGTTGACGCCAGAAAGATACGGATTAGCGTCGAGCCAGGAGTCGAGCGACCGCACGATATAGTCCGTATGCTCTTCGGCGTTCGCGGCAAACGCCAACGCGGAGAGGTGCTGGAATCGGTTAGGCTCCCACACGTACTTGATGTCGCTCACAACGCGCGGTATCGCGGATGTTCAGGGCAGGGGCGAAGTTGCGCTCGACCTGCCATCCATTGCAGTAGTCACGATGCCAGTCGAACTCGAATCCCACGGGAAACTCGAGATCGAACACATGAATGTGCTGCATCAGTGCCCCCCTGCTGTGTAGTTTTACGGGATAGGAGCGCAGCTTGCAGCGGCATCCAGCAAGCAGTTGGCACGGCAGGTTGCTTCTTCCATTGGGCCCAGTCCACTGGCAGGGTAGTCGCCGAGCGAGCGCGCCACGCGATCTCGGCCGGCTGCATCGAAGCCAGCCGCGACAAGTACCAGCGCACTTTCGCCAGACCGCCCTTTTCAGGGTTGGACGTTCGATCATGGCCGAGCGTCTGGGGCACGACTTCATTCGCAGCGCTCATTCGCGGCTCGGTCAGAACAGGTTCAACTGGCATGATTCAAGATTTTCCAAAAGTGGGGATGGGCTGCGCTTTACTTAGACGATTGAAAATTCCTCACTGCTGGCAGGAACGGCTTCAGTGTGTTGCGATGAAACACCAGATGCAACGCGGCTGTATATATCCATCAGGATGGGGTAGTTGCGTTCGGCGGTGTACTTGGCCTCGTATTCCGCGCGGGCGGCTCGGCCCATTGCCTCCATTTCGTTTGGGTGCGACCATGCCCAATTGATTTTCGCAGCCAAATCTTCCGCGTCGCCGGCGGTAAAATGCAACCCCGTCTGCTGATCGGTCACAATCTCTTCGGCAACCCCGGCTCGGGAGGCGATAACTGGCACGCCGCATGAGAACGCTTCAACGGCAACGTACCCAAAAGTCTCGTAGCATCCTTCCGATGGCCAAATCAAGAATCGAGCGCCGCTTATGAGCTGGTCCAGTTCCGCCCGATCGAGACGGGGCAGAATTTCCACCGCTCCTCCAGATTTGCGCGCGACCTCCTGCACTTCCGGCAATAGCGGCCCATCCCCTCGAATCTTGATCGGGATCTTTTTCAGCTTCTCGCAAGCACGCAACAGAGTTGGAACCCCTTTTTCGGGCGACAGTCGGCCAACGAACACAGCGTAGCCGCCATCGCGGTGCACGATCCCAGGATCCTCGACAAAATGAGGCTTCAGCATGAGCTTCTCCGCCGGAAAACCTGCCTCGATGAATTTGCGGCGGTAAAACTCAGTCGTCACAATGTAAGCAGAAATCATCTTCTCCCACGTCTTCATCTGCCAGTGCACCGCCAACATGGCCGCCACAACGCCCGTCTGGATGTGCGACTGTCTGTAACATGCGTGTAAGACGGACGGCCACGCAACTTTCTTGCCTTTGCAATCCTCACAGGGTCGATGGTTGCGTTCGAGATTGCCACCCGGACAGAAAAGTCGGGGATTGTGCAAAGTTTGCACGACTGGCACGCCTGCATCCCGGCAAGCGTAGTAGACGGACGGGGAGATAAGGGGGACCGTGTTATGAAAATGGGCTACATTGGGTTTCTCTTCTTTCAGGAAAGACAACATGGCTTCCCGGCTGTCGCCCGCCCAAACTGTGCGCGCAGCAACAGCAATCTTTGACACGATGTGGGTCCAGTTAATTTCGCTGTTGCGCCGAATGAATTCCGCTACGTAATGACCATTCGCGCGGAGCAACTCGCCTTCTCTCCGGAGGGTTTCGTCTTCACCTCCGGGAATCTGATAGTAATTGTGAGCAAGAACGATTCTCAATGGCTTGATCTTTTTCTCGGCTGGATCGATGGACGCGGGGACCGGGTTGACATTTTCGGTCAAGGCCGGTTCGGGAACGGTCACCGAACTCGCCTCGGCGGGTCTTGAGCGGCCGAGTCCAGGGGATTCCAACGCGTGCCGCGAAATCGCCTGCTCGTAGATTTCCATCAGGCGGGGATAATTCGTTTCCGCAGTGTATTTGTTTTCATACTCCCGCCGGGCTTCCTCTCCCATTTGCCGCATCCGTTCAGGGTGATTCCAAGCCCATTCGACTTTTTCCGCCAAATCCTGACTGTCGCCGGGAATGAAGTGTAAGCCGGTGCGGCCGTCGTCCACGATCTCCTTCATCGCGCCCATTCCGGAGCAGATAACCGGGACGCCGCAGGCAAAAGCTTCCACCAAAGTGAGGCCGAAGGTCTCGTACCATTCACTGGTAAAAATCAGAAAGCGAGCGCCCTTGATAGCTGTAACGGTTCGCTGGTGCTCCAGGAATCCCGTAAACTTAACCATATCGAGGTCGTGCAGGCTGGCTTTCCCACGCAGTTGATCGAGTTGTTGTCCTCCACCAACAATTACGAGAGGGATGCGGCTGCGAAGCCTGGCCCAAGCATTCAGAAGCGTATTAACCCGCCTCTCGGGCGCAAGGCGGCCCGCAAATATAGCGTATTTTCCATCTCCAGTACGGGGCAGCGGGTCAGGGGTCACGAAATTAGGTTTGACAAATATTTTGTCGGCGGGCAGTCCACCCTGCAGAAATTTACTCCGTGCAAACTCCGTCGGGACTATGAAGGATTGCACCTCCCTTTCCCATGTATGGAGAGTGCGATGCACAGCCAGCATCATGCCGACCGCCGCGGTTTCCAAACGGGAGTCGCGATAGCAGCGATTTCGCAGGCTTCGCAACAAAGAGTGTTCCATGCATTCTTCACAAACTTTGCCATCCCGGAAGAAAATTCCAACCGGACACATAAGCCGGTAATTGTGCAGCGTTTGGACTACGGGTACACCTGCTTTCCAGCAAGCCGAGTAGATCGAGGGCGAGATCATTACCCAGGTGTTATGAACGTGAACAACATCGGGTTTCTCCGCGCGCAGCAGTTCAAGAAATGTGTCTCGAGTGTCGCCGTTCCAGATAGCCTTTCTTAGCAGCACGAGCCGCTGCACGCCGGGATAGGAATCCACCTCAAGATTGCTTCGGCGGTAGAGCACAACCTGGTGTCCAGCGCGCTCCAGGATCTGGCGCTCCTGCTCCAAAACCACGTCTTCGCCGCCCGGCTGCTGGTACTCACAATGAACGATGATTATCTTCACGATTTTCCATTCCTGGCATGGCTGCCCTGCGGAGCTAAGAGCCGGATCAGCTCACAATTTGGAACGTACATGACACCCTTCCGCTTGGCCACGTAGTCCAGCATATTCTCCAGATCTTTCCACAGACCTAGTTTTTCGATCTCGTGCGAATGACCGTACAGGTGCCACATTCCGCCGTTTTGCAATACTGAATCGAAGAGCTTTTTGCCGAGCTCGAGCCAATTGTCGAGCGTTGTTACGTGGCGCAGAAAAGCCTGAAGACCTTCCAGTTTTCGTGCCCTCGCCACGTTCTTGAGGTAGTTGTACTTCCGATGCGGCACTATCTGCACGCTGGTCGGCATTTCGAAGGGGTCGAACTCCAGCCGCGTTGCCAGCATGCGGACCGTTCGCGCTCCCCAGTAGCCCGCATCCTTCAGGGTAGTGATAACGTTCGCGTCGTACCGACCCTTCGGATAACAAAACATTCGAACTTCCTTCCCGATGATGTCTTCCAGAAAGGGTTTGCAGGGGCTTACTTCCCTCGCCAATTCCTCCGCAGATAGTCCCCAGAGGAGTTTGTGTGAAACACTGTGAGCGCCGATTTCAAAACCCTCGAACGATATCGTCTTCAACTCAGCGGGACTAAGCAACGGATGTGCAGCATAGCGAGTATTAGGAACGTAAAAAGTCCCTTGGATGTCTCTGGATCGGAGCATCTCGGCAACTCTCAGATCCGCGCGGTCGCCGTCATCCCAGCTGGTAGTTACAACTGTCAGCATTTGCCCGTTTGCAAACTTTCGTAGACGCTTGTATGCGGGTATAGCATCTGGTCCTGCGAACACGCTGGCAAGAGTGTCTTTCGTTGCAATATCCGGCATGTTCTAAAGGTCTCGCAACCGCATCCCAAAATCTGAGGATTGCATTTGGGGCTTCTTCATGCGAACTTGCCTGCTCGGAGCTGACTTGATCAGGTTTAGCTCCGCGCCACTCGCGAACACGGCAGGGCGGGGTTCGCGTTTGTTCTTATCGGCCAACTGCCACCGCATCAAACCGAGAGCCAAACCCATGAAGAAATAGAATGGGATGGCGCCCGAGGGAAACTCGAAAGGGGCCTCCACCAGACTAGCGATCATGACTAGCACGTAAAATAGAAAAAGCCACAACATGAAGGCGGACAGCACCTTGTCATCGCAGGTTCTTCGTTGGCGAAGCGCGTTGATGAATTTTTTTATCAAGAAGAAATGAAAGGCAATCCAAACCGCAAAACCAATCAATCCCAGCCTGGTCAGGTAGGTTAAGCTCGAATTGTGAGGCATTCGCGTAACCGCGCCAGTATTGAGATCGGTATCGCTAATCAGGGGTTGACCGAACCCTACACCTACCACCGGGTGCACGAAAAAATGCTGGAGTGCCTGGTCCGCCATGTCGAAGCGGCTCTCAACGCTGCTTCCTGGTGTTCCCTCAGAAGTTTGAATGCTCCGAATGTGATCTTTGAAAAAGTCGAGGTTTACCTCGCCGATGCGGCCCGTTATTCTTAAACCCCCGACAGTGGTCACCAGGAAAATCACGATTATGGCTGAAGGAACCACAATCAGAAGTTTCGCAACTTTCTTGCCTTCGCCTAACAGGACAAGGATCAAGAGAATGGTCGCAGTTGCCACGTAAACCCGCCTGTCCTGCGTGATCGCAATTCCCAAAAATTGCACCAGGGCCAGAAAGAGCATCAACCAACTCGGGCGCCTGATCAGGTAGACGCCGACGCAGATGCAAAACACAGCGCCTGTCAGCAATAGGTCACCCGCGCCATTGTAATTTCCGATTATTGGTACCTTGAGAAAAACGCCGCTTTGAGGAGACCAGGACCACAGCTTCTCACCCCAAGGGAAGGTAAGACTGTACAGCATGTTCAGCACGAAAACGACCATCATCCACTTTGTCAGGAAACCGAGGCTATTGCTCCTCCTCGCCCAAGCCATCCCCAGCAGCATGAACATACCGTCGAGACACATCGTGGCGTCACGCAGAGCCCAGATTCCGTACGAAGGAATGTCCCGGACGAGGTGCAAAACTGTAAGCCCAATCAACGCCAGCATGCACAGCACGGCAGGTTCCTTCATCGCTATTGCGATCAACCGCTTACGGGAAAGAACTACCAAGCCCAAGGAGGCGTAAACCAGTACGTAACCGATGATTATCGGGAACCCGCCGATATGAAGAGTCAGATTCTCGAATCCATAATTCAACAACCAGTAGCCACTCAGAGCAATCAGCAAGAGGACCTGCCAAACTTCCAGGCCCGCGCGCCGCACATGAAGAATTACGATCCGGCACAAACCCAATGCAACTGCAACTGCAAGACAATAGACGATCGCCAGGGGATGAATGATTCCCCAGCCGCCTACCAACACGAACAGCGAAAACCAGGCGACCGAGCGTAGATCAATTCTCGTGAAGCGAGACGTCGATTTGAAGCTGCCGCTCGAATTGGCCGCTATCTCAGGCAATTTCATGGAATGCTTTCTTAGGATTGTCGCCTAACTGACTTCGGTGTCCAGGCCTCGTAATGGGGAACTGCACGGTACAGTTAGCGCCGCCTCAGAGATCTTGCGGGCCTTGCGGCGCAGCAGGACGACAGCCGCCACAAAGGCCAGTGCTTCCGACAAAGCCATGCTCCATACCGCCCCCTTTACTCCCAGAACCAAACTGATAGGAACGCCGACTGCGAGTGCGACACAGCTCGAAACGGAAACGGCGGCAAAAACCAGCCCTGGAGAGTTCAGGATCCGCAACGCATTTGCCGGGCCGAAAAACGCGCTGCTGAACAGGCATGCCAACGCAATGATGGGCAGCAAATAGGCGACCTCCGTGTACCGGCCGGAATAAAGCAGTCGGAAAGCAGGCGCCTTAAACAGAAGGAGCACAATCCAGTAGGGGACTGTATAAGAAATGCTCAGAAAAGTTTGTTGTATCAGAACGGTGCTGACGCCCTCGTCGCCTCTTCTCCCGTAGCGTCCGAGCGGCATGAGGAAGCATGAGAGGGCTAATCGCCGCGGCAGTTTGGTTCACCGGAGAAGCAAAATTCATCAAGGCCTTCAGTTCGCCCGCCTGCGCCATACCAGAGAAACTACTTAGGAGCGGGTAGAAAACGTTTAGCGGAATCCACATCATGAAGTTCGCCCCTAAAGCCCACCGCCCATAGCGCCAATGCCGACGCCAAATGGCCGCTAGGTCAGGTGCATCTTCGCTCGACGAAAGCCGCAATCTCAGATAAGCGAGGAGTACGCCACTCGTCACCAAGCTCCCGAGTCCCATGAGTAGAAATGCGGATAGGGGTGAAAGCAGATTGTGCTTATAGACCAGCGCCAGACCTCCCATGGTCAGAGCGCAGTAGAGAAACGCTGCCGCTGCGGAGGGCGCTGGGGTAAGCTTTATATAGAAGACTCGTTTGACTATCCAGAGCAGCAAAATCGAAGGCGCTGCGAAGGCGACTCCGACGAGCGCGCCGGGCAAACCGTTCGCCTGCCCCGTCTTAAACGCAAAACCCGCTAACACACTCAGAACCGATGACGATGGCCAAGGTCATGCCAAAATGAAGTACCAGCAAGGCCTTCAAATAACCCCGCATACAATTACGATAGTCTGAACTGCCGAACACCAACATGGGTTCTAGCAGCAAGGCTTGGTGCACCACTAGAATGAACACGAAGACCGCGAACGCCACCGCGTAGCTTCCATATTGATCGGGCCCCAACCACCGGGCCAGCAGAATGCTCATCACAAAATTAGATCCCGCGAAGAGTCCCTGGTCCAGTATGGCCAGCCCCCCCTTCATCACCCAGGGAATGAGCTTCCGCACCATACCCGCGCGATCGATCGACAAGATATTCCTCAGAGGGAATCGGCCGGCAGCGCCTTCTCCTGACACAGGCTTGGCGAGTGGTGTGGGTTCTTGAAGTCCTAATCCGGTCACTTGACCGTCCTTTCCAATGGGCAGGTTTGCGAGCGAAATCTCCGCGTCGCTAAGTGGGCCTCGCTGGCTCGTCTGCTTGAGAACAAGATCCGGAGCTGGAGCAGGTGCCACCAAAACTCTATTCGGAACTAAGCCAAGAGTTGGCCGCTCGCGATCAATGTTTGTATCGCATGCACCGGCTTACTGGCTTGATCGGTTCCTTGTGCCTCGTTCAGGCAAGTTCTCAGTTGCTCGGCCACAAATTGAACTTGCGGCTCCAGAAGAATGTTGTCGTGATCGCTGTCTACCTCATGGACCTCGAGTCCATTGGGAAGGTATTCGCTCCAGCCCGCGTAGGGATCACCAGATCCCCCTATAGGGTCGCGGTTCGACCGAAACAGAATGACTGGTCCACGGTAAGCTCGCGGCATGTAGTATCTTGCAGCCCTGAGACAGGCATTTCGGACCTTCCTGACCCTCTGTGGCAGGCTCGCCACGTGCCATCCCCAGTGAATTGCACGCAGTGGGGCTCGGGCAACTCGCAAAAGATACGCCCGCCTTTCTGACCCCGAAATCCGCAGGATATTGAGGAATGGAGACGAGAAAGTAGTTAGCTTTTGGGAAAGTGGCGTCTCTCGTGCAGCAGTGCAAAATGTATCAAACAGGACTAACGAGGGGTGGCTCCTCGCCTTGGGCGGTTAGTTGCTGGGCCATCTCAAGGGCAATCAAGCCGCCGAAAGAGTAGCCTCCCAGAAAATAAGGCCCTTCCGGCTGAACGCTGCGTATTTCCTTGACGTAATGCGCCGCCATGTCCTCCGCTCGTGTGTGACATGGATCACTCGTATTCAGCCCTTGCGCCTGCAGCGCATAAAAAGGTTGATCCGTACCGAGATGTTGTGCGAGGCCGTAAAAACGCAGCACATTACCTCCGACTCCATGGACACAGAAGAAAGGAGGCTTTGATCCGCCAGTTTGAATTGCCACTAACGAGGACCATGCGGGCGACCATCCTTTCTGGCGAAGAATCACAGACAATTGTTCGATGGTCGGGGCCTGGAACAATGTGGCGATCGACAGGTGCTTTCCAAATGCCTGCTCGATACGGTGCATGAGCCGCACTGCGACCAGTGAATTTCCACCCAGCTCAAAGAAGCTTTGCCTGATACCAATCGGCCGAACACCAAGAACGTTCTCCCAGATCGTTACCAGCTGGGACTCGAGACTATTTCTTGGCGCGGCAAAATTCTCTGACGGCGCCAGGCTCTTCTGCTCCGGACCCGGAAGCGCCCTCCGGTTCACTTTTCCGTTCGGTGTCAGCGGTATTGCTTCGAGCGCTACAAAGGCTGACGGCACCATGTACTCCGGCAGCTTCCCTTTCAAGAATTCGCGCAGCTCACCAACTGTTGGCGCGGTTTCTTGCGAGGGGACAAAGTAAGCCACCAGGCGTTTGTCGCCGGGCGTGTCCTCCCGCGCGACAACGACCGTTTCGTTAATACGGCGATGTTGTCTCAGTGCCGATTCAATGTCACCCAACTCGATGCGAAATCCGCGAAGCTTCACCTGATGGTCGATCCGTCCCAAACATTCGATATCTCCATTGGCACGATAGCGCGCCAGATCCCCCGTTTTATAGAGGCGCGCATCCCGGTCTTGTGCGAATGGACTGGCAATAAACTTTTCCGCAGTCAGCTCGGGCCGCTTGAGATAGCCTCGCGCCAAGCCTTCACCACCGATGTGCAATTCGCCGGCGACACCGATCGGTACCGGCTGGAGAAGCTCGTCCAGTATGAAAATGTCAGTGTTTGCAATCGGCCGGCCGATCACGATCGGTTCGTGTTCAGACTCGATCCTGGCGCATGTCGACCAGATGGTGGTTTCAGTTGGACCGTACATGTTCCATAAAGAACCGCCGCTTTGCAGTAATTGCGTGGCAAGCTTGCGGGAAATGGCTTCGCCCCCACACAGAATCTTCAAATTCGGAGTGCCCTTCCAGCCCGCTTCTATCAGCATGCGCCATGTAACAGGCGTGGCTTGCATCACTGTCGCGTCTGAGCTGGCAAGCTTTGAAAGCAACTGATATCCATCAGAAGACACTTCACGACTGACGATCTCGACCGATGCTCCGACGATTAGAGGCAAATAGATTTCGAGACCTGCGATATCAAAAGAGAGGGTCGTGACGGAGAGCAGTCGATCAGCTTCGGTCATCCCCGGCGTGCTGACTCATCGAGGTAAGAAAGTTGACCACCGCGCGATGCGGAATTTGGACTCCCTTAGGCTTACCGGTCGATCCTGAGGTGTAGATCACGTAGGCGAGGTTCTCCGCGCTGTTTCCGTGGACTGGATTCTTGGCTTCCTTTTTTGCGATTTCATGCCAGTCGGCGTCCAGAACAACGACTTTGGCGCGGCTATCAGGAATGGTCTCCAGCAAGTGGCGCTGCGTGAGCAAAACCGCCACTTCGGAGTCCTCCAGCATGAAAGCAATACGCTCGCTTGGATATGCCGGGTCCAGCGGCACATAGGCGCCGCCCGCCTTAAGGATTCCCAGCAACCCCACGACCATCTCGAGCGAGCGTTCCACAAGGATACCGACCAGCACATCCGGACCTACTCCCAGGCTCACCAAATGGTGTGCCAATTGATTGGCTCGCCGGTTCAGCTCCCGATAGGTCAGGCGCTCGGTCCCAAACACTACCGCGGTCGCCTCCGGAGTTCGCTCGACTTGTGACTCGAACAGATGATGAAGCGAGGAATCCTTGGGGTAGTTCGTTCGCGTGTCATTCCATTCCGCGAGCAGCTGATGTGTTTCTGCCGCGGTGAGGAGCGGTAATTTAGAAAGACACTGATCAGGATTGGCGACAACGCCCTCAAGCAACGTCTGAAAATGACCAGCCATCCGGCTGATCGTGCCAGCGTCAAAAATGTCGGTATTGTAAGTAAAGCGAGCGAAGATCCCGTCCGCCGCCCTGTCGTAGAGTTGTAGCTGTAAGTCAACCTTCGCCGCACCGCCATCCACTTCGAGATTCACTACCTCCCAACCATTTCGAGCGCCGGACATCGCAGGTGTAAGGGAAACCAGCACTTGAAACAGAGGGTTACGGCTCAGATCGCGCCCCAATTGGAGCTCGCCGACCAGGCGGTCGAAGGGCATGTTCTGATACTCGCAGTCGCGCTGCGAGAGATCCCTCACGCGCCACAGCAATTCCCGGAAAGTAGCATCTCTCTCGATCTCGGTGCGAATGAGCACAGTGTGAGCAAAGAGGCCAATCAGATTCTCCGCACCAACTCCCTCGCGGCCCGGGACAATCGAACCAACCACGATGTCGCGCTGTCCGGCGTAACGTGACAGCAGCGTTTGAAATGCGGCCAGGAGCGTCACGACAAGGGGTGCTCTCTCTAGTTCGCTCAGTTCCTTGAGTGATTCGCTCAGGCTTTTTGAGAGTTGCAGCGACTCTCGTGCACCACGGAATCCCTGTACAGCCGGCCGGGCTCGATCCGTGGGTAGCTCCAGGACTGGAAGGTCAACGAGTCGCTTCCGCCAATAGGAGATGTGCCGGTCGAGAACATCCCCCTCTAACCAGTCTCTTTGCGAATGCGCATAATCCCCATACTGGATTGGCAATTCGGCGAGAGGAGAGGGCTCGCCGGCAGAGTACACTTCGTGTAGCGTGGCGAGTTCCCGGGCAAGAATACTCAACGACCACTCGTCGGCAATAATCGTGTGCAGCGTCACGATGAGAATGTGATTCTGTTCCGATAGCCGCAGCAGGCGAGCTCGGATCAGGGGACCGTTGGTCAGGTCGAGTGGCTGTCGCGCTTCCTCGTTCGCAATACCCAAGACCGAAGCCTTTTGCCGCTGGCTGGGCACGCCGGTCAAATCCGTGACCGGCAGTTCGATCCGGTGAGGCTCGGCGATTACCTGCGCCGGGTTCCCGTCTTCGACGGCAAACGTTGTGCGCAGCGTCTCGTGACGACGAATGATTTCTCCAAAGCTTCGCTCGAGTACCTCTTGGTCGAGGGGACCGACTCGTTCAAGAATCAGGATCTCGTTGTAAAGTGGAACGCCAGCGGCAAGTTGCGCATGTAACCAAACCTGCTGCTGTGCGATAGACAGCGGTATCGGCCCAACCAATGGCGGGCGAACCAGGGCAGACGCAGAAAGTCCCTGCGAAGCGTCTTCACTTGTAAGCAGGACGCCACTTGACTCTGGGTTCGAAGCGATGGATGGTCTCCCGTTAAGATCGTTCATCAGAGCAGAAACAGGGTATTCTTGGCCAGTCTTGTGATTCGAAGAACATCACGCGACCGCTGTATAGTTGTGGCTCATATTTCATTGCTGCGGGATGCACCAACCGGGCTTTGTGCGGGGCCAGTCGCAACTTCCCGCACATCTCCCGCACAATTGCTGGCAAATGCGAACCGCATCAAATAGCGGTCGCCTTTCCACGCACGATATGCCGTTAGCAACTTTACGGGGCCAAAGCAGTAGGCAAAAACAACGAACAAGTCCCAACTTCGTAGAAAGCGATATAGAAGCTGGTCATAGGCTCTTTCTAACAGTGCCGGCGTGGTCAGATCGCTTTCCTCCGAAGACCGGAAATGTGCCAAGTCGACATGCTTCTGTCGCCAAGAGCTTTTGTATCTTTCAATCTTCCTTCTAAGCTTCACAGGAAGCACCTCCACTTGGTGGCGAGAAGCCACAATGTTTTCACCTCTCACCAGAGTGTGGTGCGCCCCCTCGATAACTGCTGAACGATCCGCGTTCTGAAGGGAAGCCATGCTGGAATGGAACGGAATCCCCAGGAATCTGCAGATTTTTCTCAATTCGTCAGCGGGAGCAGATATCAGGTCTTCATACTGAAGTACGTGAACCCGAACTCCGCGCCGCGAGAGCCGGTCTCGTTCCACCTCCAGCCGGTAGCAACCCATCAAGGCTCGGTGCGTTAAGCCTTTTTGTTTGAAATGCGCAGAGTCTTCGCTGGCCCGTATGATACTGCGGCATACATCTGCGGGATCCCGCCGAATTATCACAAACCGGGCATTCGGGAAGAGGGCCGCCACTCGAACCATGGAGTCGTATTGGTTCGCAGATTTGCACCCCCAGATAGAAGCGTTCTTTTTCTCCGCGTATTGCCGATAGGCGGTCTCGGTGGCCGTCCTGATGTCCGAAACATCGGAGGGCATTCTGCTGGTATCGATTTGATGGCGTTCTATAGACCCGTTCCAGAAATTCCATCTCTCCAGCCACTGCGACTTACTTCTCCGCGTCAGGAAAAGCGGCCACAACGTCGGCAGGTCGCCCTCATACAGCAACGCGATCTGTGGATGCTGGTTAAGCAAGGCATATAGCAATGAGGTCCCAGAGCGCGGAACGCCCACTACAAACAACGGTCCGTCTGACAGACTCGGACTGCTTTTCTCTATAGACTTTCTCAACATGCTTTTATCACCCTTTGGTTTGTGTTCGATGGGGAGCTGAGGTGTTCCCGGCAGAACTGGTTTGAGAACCCTTCGACGGGAGAGCCCACCGGCACGTCGGACCTACGACTCACTTGGCAAGATGCTGAGCCAACTGATCTAGCGATGGGTCAGCGACTGTCTGCTTCGTCTGGAAAAACCGAGTCCACCGGAGCCAGTGAAACAAACTGTAACGGACGATTCGATACTGGGGCAGGAAACCTTGATGTTCAAGTTCCGTTCGGAATGTCACTTGATCCGGACGACAGCGGATCCACAGGTCAAGTTTCTTGCTGGCAGCTTCAACGCCTCAGAACCGACAGAAATTGCCGGCGTAAGCGCACCATCGCTCAGACCCGGCTCAGTCCAGGAGTCATACATCACTAGCGCTGGCCGGTCAGGAGCTTGTGGCTTGGCTGAGTTCGCGGGACAAAGCATCATCCGCATTGGTCGAAGTCCAAGCCAGAAGCACCACCCGACCGACTTCCGAGCCAAGGTATAAACCGGTCGCCTTTCTTCAGACGTTGCCGAAATCCTGGAAGTTCGGTTCGCGACGACGGCGTCCGGACGTTCCGTGGCCAGGTCAACCAGATCGCCAAACCGTCCCGCTGTAATTTCTACTTCGT
Source organism: uncultured Acidobacteriaceae bacterium (assembly GCA_963770235.1). GTDB lineage: Bacteria > Acidobacteriota > Terriglobia > Terriglobales > Acidobacteriaceae > Sulfotelmatobacter. The sequence continues at coordinate 136,690 of CAVYOW010000018.1, forward strand.
CATTACCGGAGCCGTCGCCGAGCAGGCCCTCCGTCGGGCCCCACAAATCTTTCCCAGGGAAACACGTCCAGTTCCTCTTTACCCCAGACAGCGCTGCGAACCAACTGTGCCGGATCCCGCGAAGCCCATACTGCAACAGCCTGCCCTCTTTTTTAGCCTGCCGAATCCGGCTCGTGAACGCCGCTTGTCGATATTCGAATCCCCCGCAGCAGTCGAAACGTGCCGCTATGGGTTTTAGCTCTTTGCTGGAGATGACTCAGCAGCAGGATAGAAATAACCTTGGCCCGCACGGAACCATGCCCCGGAGCCTGCCCTTGAGACCCGGGGGTTCGACGTAGAGTGAGAATGTTTCTCGAGTGTGCCTGGCGAAGCGGCCCTTGTAGGCCTCGTCGCCCGACCCGAAATCGAATTCCCGCGTAACGTTTTCCTGGGCGAACTGCAGCAGATGGGAGAGCAGCACCTCGCCGGGGGCATAGTCCCAGCTATCCAAATCAAATGTGTGCTGATAGAGGAGGAACTTTCCATTTACCAGGAAGCTGAAGTGCCACGCGAAAGGACGACCATCCAGTTCCAGAACTTCGAAACGCAACCTGCCGTTCGGATCGAGCTTCCTCAACGATGGCTCGCAGAAACTGACGAAACTCAGGCCGGGCGCAAGTGCTTTCCCTCCCCAGCAAAGCACAACGTCGAATGTGATGGAGAAAGAAATAGTCGAGATGCTGCTGGGCCTCTGACTTGTCAGGAGGCGGCGAAGGGTTACCTGGCCGGCCTTCTTCAACTTATTGTGGCGCCGCCGGGTATGGTGCTTCCCGAGCAGCGAGTTGAAGATCTCCTCGCGGTTTTCCTCGAGAAGGATCGTTTGATAGCGTCCCGCCGGGACCAGTTTCATCCGCCGGCGCAAGTCACGAGGCAACTCATGACAATGGCGTACAACCCGGCCGTCTTTCGCAAGGTGTTGGAGGATGCACTCGTCCCAGTGCTTGACCGACTGAAAGAGCGCTCCCAGTGCGACCGTGAGAACCTCTTTCTCTCGCCCTTCCTCACACAGCAGATCGGTGTAGTCGGCTTCCGGCATGCCCAGAAACTGGACGATTCTGCCGCGCTTCACCAGGGGAAGAATGCCAACGATCTTGTCCCCTTCAAAGACGATCGGGGAGCAAAGCGTGAAATCATGACCGTACGATTGCCACCAGGCTCGGGCCCATGCAAAAGTCTGGAAAATCTCTGCCCGGCAGTCGCTTTGCCACAAGCGCTCCCAATCTGCCGCAATCTTCTCCAGCTCCGCTGAAATCGCTTACGACTTCGCAGCGCAGCGTGCCCCCGGAGTTCGTGTTGTTCACCTCAAGAAAACGCCCGTCCCGACGCGTAGGGTGGTCGGGTGAAACGAGGCGCATATGATTAGGTTGATGCATCCGTTCCCGCAAGAGGAAAAGCAGACAAGCGATCGCGGCCGGGTGAGTTGACCTGAAAGGAAAGCCTTCCCAAGAAACTCAGGCGAAGGTCAGACAGCGCCCGAGCCCTTGAGCACGGCCGGGATGGTTTGCACCAGAATTTGGAGATCGAGCCACAGGGACCACTTATCAATGTACTGAAGATCTAGCTCCATCCATTTTTCAAACGAAATCGAGCTCCTGCCCTGAACCTGCCACAAGCACGTGATTCCCGGCTTCACGCTGAAGCGCCGGCGTTGCCAATCTTCGTTGAAGCCTTCGTAGTCGCGGACCGGGAGCGGACGCGGGCCCACCAGGCTCATGTCGCCCTTCAACACGCTGAACAACTGCGGCAGCTCGTCGATGCTCGTCTTTCGCAGGAATTTCCCGATCGGAGTAATCCGGGGATCGTCTTTGATCTTGAACACCGGCCCACTGACTTCATTCAGGTGTTGCAGCTGTTCCATCTGCTTTTCCGCATCGACGACCATGGTCCGGAACTTATACATCGTGAATTTTCTTTTATTGTGGCCGACTCTCTTCTGCGGAAAGAGAATGGGACCCGGAGACGCGATCTTGATCAGCAGGGCCACCAGAAGCATGACCGGGAAGACGATGATCACGGTTAAGAGCGCGACTGAGAAATCCAGTATTCGTTTCAACACCAAAGGCCAGCCTTCGCTGACCCCGGTGGAATGTGTAATCCACGAGTCCCCTTCCAGTTCTTCGGCGCGCGAGTGAGCCAGCTTCAGGTTGAAGATGTTGGTCAGGAGCCGGGAGAGAATCCCTTGCTCTTCACACAAAGCAGCGATTCGAGAGGCGTGGTCGTGGAATGACCGTATCGGCAAAGCAATCACGACCTCATCCACGACACTCTTGCGGAGAAACTCGGGAAGGCTCTCCAGGTTGCAGGCCAGAGAGTAGCCTCTTTTGCGGAGCTGGCCAATTCCATCCCATGGCTGGTCTGCGAACCCAATCACTCGGTAGCCCAGTTCGGGTCGAGCCTGGATTTTATCGGCAAACTGGACAGCTCGCGCATTGCTCCCCACGATCAGCATGTGACGAAGATTTCGTCCGCGCAACCGGGTTTGCGCCAGCACAGCCCTCAGCGCCAGCCTGCTGCAAACCAGCATAAGCGTGCTGAGGACCCAGAAAATCCACCACGAAAGCGAAGGGATGCCATACGGATGTGAAAGAGTAGGGACACGCCCCACAGGCACAAGGTTCCAAGCGAGGTTGCCTTCACAACGTCGACGATTTCGGCGGCGCGGTCCGGAGAGACGGTGCGACTGATATAGACCACAGATCGAAAATAAGGTGTGCCACAGAATCATCAGGCCAAGAAAAATGAAGCAGTTCCCGACCTTCACCCGCATTGAGAAAAAGTCGGCTACCGAGACTGTGTGACCCACGCCCAACGCAGGCACCGTAGCCAGTCCGAAGGCGAGAACCAGCACCGCCAAGTCGAACAACTTGAGTGCGCTTAAGAGAATCTCGCGCCTAAGACTGAATCATGCTAGCTCCTCACAGCGAGGGTCAAGTCCGTTTCACAAACAGCCGCGCCGATAGCAATTGCAGGAAATCCGAAGCGTAGGCTATCGGGTCGAAATCCGGGGAGAGAAGCGACGGTTAGTTGTAGTTTCAGAGCCGGTTGTAGATGTTGTCCGGGATAGGAAATGTTCGCTGGTTCAAGACCGCTCCGAGAATCGGTATATTGGCGGCTTTAAGCTCTTGCAATGCTTTCCGCGCAATGTCCCGTCGTGTGGAGTTCGCCTTCAGAACCAGCACGATGCCATCGGACGAGCTGCCCAGAACGATGCCGTCGTTGCAAGTGTTCGTGGGAGCTACATCCATGAGCACATAGTCGAACTGAGCCCGCAACTCAGCCAGGCGGAGGCGCAGACTTCCTGATGCCACTTTTTCCTGCCAGTTCTCAGTGGTCGACCCACAGCTCAAAAGCCATAGGTTTCTTCGCGAGAGCTGGCGCACATATTGGTGCAAAGGGTCAGATCGAAGCAGAGCATCGGACAGCCCGAAGTGGTTGTCAATCGCAAATTGTCGATGCAAACCGGGAGAGCGCATATTGCAGTCCACAACGCAGACCGACCCGCGGACTTGAGAGGCGAGGACTTCACCGACGCGAGCACACATCCAACTACATCCGGCGCCCGCCTCCGCGCCCGCAAAAATGACTTGCCGCCGACCCTGCGCCCCCGGCAATAGGAATAGATTGAGCACCAGTTTGGCGATTTCGTCCCGCACTTTTCCGGCAACATCCAGCGCAGGAGTGGATGGTCCGGTTTCTACCATGGGCATACTGAAGTGGCTCCGTAGCCTCCTCCGGTCGACACCGGCATCTCCAGCATGCCGCCAGCTTGTTGTAACAGCTCGAAATTTCTGCTCAACCTGGCCTCCTAAATACCTTATTCCAACAGCAGTCGCTCGAAACGGCAAGAGTCCTGGAATCTCAGAGGTTCCCCTGCTTCTGGTAAACGGCCGACTCGTCACCTGTGGCTTCGGCCCCGCCGTCTTCCGCGAGAGTCCACTTCAACTCTATGCCTTGCCGTTGCCATTACCGTTCCAGCGGCTATGGAAGCCGCTGTGCTTCAGCGACATTGTCCCCAACACGGGGATATTCAACTCGGCTGAGCACCTCCGCAGGAGTTCGGAAGGAAGTATCCATGTAATCCAAGGTAAATGCCGTCCCCAGGCTGACTACAACCGCGAGCAGACCACCCACGAGCAACGACGTCCAAGGAGAATTCGAGGGCAGCGTCGGCGCATTGGGCTGTTCCGCAATCGCCACATTGAGGATACGGGTCTGATCCAACGCATTCGTCATGCGAGCTTCCTCGCGCTTGCGCTGGTACATGAGATAGTTTTCCTCGTCGGTTTTCATCGTGCGCAGCAGGTCCTGCTGCACGAGTCCTTTTTGGTCCAACTGGCGTGCCTTGTCTCATAGTTGGAGACAATCGCCTGGATCGCGGCCGCACGTGCCTGCAAACCGCTGTAGTCGGCCTTCGCCTTGGCCAGTTCTTCATTGATCCAGCCGTAGGTTGGGTTCCGGTCTGTGGTTTCCTGCGCGGATGGGTCTGCTTTCCTCGCTCACAATTGAGGCCCGCGCGTCCGCAATTTCCTTATCGACCTCCTGCACTAGAGCATAGGTTGGCTGGTACTTGGTCAACAGCTCGGTGCGTTTCAGTTCCAGGTTCATCAGAGTAGTTCTTGAGGCCCTGCATAACCTGGGCATCGTCGGTCTGGCTTGCCTGCGTGGTCAAACGTTGCGGGGTGGTATCCGCCTGTTTTTGCAGACGCCCGAATCCTCTCTTCGGTACTCGCGATCTCGGCTCTGGTCTGCTGCAAGCTGGCGCGGAACTCACTCAGTTTCTGCAGCGTGATGTCCCTTGCCATTTGGGGAGCGACGCCGCCGTCTTCGCTGGAGAACGTCTTCGAGCTTCGCCTCGGCTTCGGCCAGATTCTTCTTGTAGGCCTCTGTCTCCTGATCAAAAAATTCGAATTGCCCCGAGCGTAGATCCGTTCGGTCGGTTCGTTCGATCATCGTTCGTCGATTGAGTGAAATTGGTGGAATTAATGAATGAGTCGGTCGTTCTGGTGGATTCGGTGGTTGAGTCGTCTGGTCTCTCGATGATGGTGTATGGTAGCATGGTACTGTAGCATGGTGGCGTCTCATGGTGGCCTGTAGGCATAGTAGTAGGTGACTGTAGTAGTATATGGTGCTGGGTGGCATGGTGTGTGTGTGTGTGTGTGTGTGTGTGTGTGTGTTGTGGTGTGTGTGTGTGTGTGTGTGTGTGTGTGTGTGTGTGTGTGTGTGTGTGGGTGTGGATTGTGTGTGTGTGTGTGTGTGTGTGATTGTGTGTGTGTTTGTGTGTGTGTGTGTGTGTTGTGTGTGTGTGTGTGTGTGTGTGTGTGTGTGTGTGTGTGTGTGTGTGTGTGTGTGTGTGTGTGGTGTGTGTGTGTGTGTGTGTGTGTGTGGTTGTGGTGTGTGTGTGTGTGTGTGTGTAGTGTTGTTGGTTGTAGGTGTGTGTGTGTGTGTGTGTGTGTGTGTGGTAGTATGGAGATGTGGTAGTGTGTGTGTGTGGGTGTTGGTGTGTGTGTGTGTGTGATTGATGGTGGTGTGTGTGTGTGTGTGTGTGTGTGTGTGTGTGTGTGTGTGTGTGTGGTGAGTGTGTGTGTGTGTGTGTGGGTGTGTGGGTGTGTGTGTGTGTGTGTGTGGGTGGATTGAGGTGTGTGTGGTAGGTCAGTGAGGTTGAGGCAGACAGGAGTAGATCATGATCAT
>CAVYOW010000019.1:0-40264 GCA_963770235.1 uncultured Acidobacteriaceae bacterium
ACATGTATGGTCCGCCGCCGAACTGCAAGAGGAATTAGTTGGGACGAGAAGCAGTCTGCGAAAATGTATCCGGCCTCTGATGGAGAATGGTCTCCGGGCGCATGATGATGATCCGCACGTGCCTGTCCTTAATAATCGCCACGGTCATTAAAGACCTTGTTACGACCCAGGTTCTCAGGCACGTCGTTTGACTGTATTTTCGTCCTTCCTTTCTTCTGCAGACTTCTGAGAAGCGAGTTTCAAGTCACTTCGTCTAGTTGGAACAACCCACAGCTGAGTGCATCGGACGATAGTCATTCCCGCTCGACAGCACAGCCCAACTGATCCTGGCCAGCTTGTTGGCGGTCGCCACGATCACGACATTGCGGGCTGCTCTGGTTTCCAAGCCGCTCATCCACTGTCCCAGACACGATCCTTCGCGTTTGACGCGCAGCACCGCGGCCCGAGCCCCATGGATGAACATCTTGCGGAGGTAAGGGTTGCCTCGCTTACTGATGCCCAGCAGCTTAGGCTTCCCTCCGGTTGACCATTGCCGCGGCACCAGCCCGAGCCAGGCCGCAAACTGTCGTCCCTTGTGGAAGGCGGCTCCGTTGCCGATGGCGGATACCACAGCGGTCGCCACCAGCGGTCCCACTCCTGGAATCTGCTGCAGCCGAACGCAGGCTGCGTCGCGGTTCGCGATCTCCTCCAGATCCTCGCTCAAGCTCTCGATCTGCAGCTGCAGATGTTTCCACTCCTGCCAAAGAAAATCCAACAGACTGCGCATGCGGGCCGTCAGCTTCTCGTCGGCGTTCTCCAGAATCTCCGGCATCTGTCGGCGCAGGCTGGCCGGTCCTTTCCGAAAGCTGATCCCGCGCTCCAACAGGAACGCGCGAATCTGATTGATGACACTGGTGCGTCGCGACACCAACCGCTCGCGTACTCGATGCAGAGCTTGCAAGTCGAGCTGGTCTTCGGTCTTGATGGGTACGAAACGCATGTTCTCGCGCTCCACCGCCTCGGCAATCGCTTCCGCATCGCAGTAGTCGTTCTTGTTTGACTTCACGAACGGTCGCACAAACTGCGCCGGAATCAATCGCACCTCGTGCCCTTGTTCGCGCAGCGCTCGCCCCAGAAAATGCGACCCCACGCCGGCTTCCATCCCCATCAGGCAGGAAGCCAGATTCGCCGTGTAGTGCAAAAGTTGTGGTCGGGAAAACTTCTTTCGCACGACGACTTGGCAACGGCTGTCCAGTGCGACGAGGTGGAAAGTGGTCTTGCCTAGATCGATACCGATGGACTTAATTTGCATGACGATCCTCCGTTTGGCTTTTGCCAAGCCCAATCATCACTCCGATTGGTCTCGGCTAACTCGGCGGCGGACCATCTCATTATCGCCATATCACTCATTGCGACTCTCTGCGCTCGCATCACTTCCCTTTCGCTCGCGCCGCATTTACCTTGGTCAGCAGATCCTGCGACACCGCCTGCACCGGACCAGAAATCTTCACCGCCTCCGTCAACACATCGCGGGCTTCGTTCACCCGGTTCAGTTTGGCGTAACGCAAAACCCAGACGATAAAGGGCAATGGCGTATTGCTGTTCATCCTGGCCCTTGAGCAGTCCCGCCGCCGACTTCAACTCCGGAATCGCCGCCGCCGTCTTGTCTTGCTTCATGTAGGCATACCCCAGAGTCGAATGCGCCACTCCCGCCGACAGTTTGCGCGACTTGTCGGCATCCGGTTCATCCGCCTTGGCGACCGCGATCGCTTTCTGGGAGTAGGTAATCGCCTTGCCCAAGCTGCCCGGCTTGGCATCGTCAACATAAGATCCTGCCAGCAGCAGCAAAGCGGGCAGCGAGTTGGGATTCGCCGCCAGTGTCTTTTCTCCATAGGCAAACAGCCGCGCCTGGTCGTTCAACTGGCCCGGACCCAGCGTATACATGGCATAGCTCGAAACCTGATCCTGAAATTTCGAATCCGGAAACGCCGCCGAGTACTTCTCGATGTCAGCCATCCGGCTCTTCGCGTCGTTCTCGCTGGCAATCACATTGAAGCCCGCCGACTCCAGAAAATCGCAGTTGTTCCTGGCCGCGCTCTTGTCATTCGCCACCTGCTGCTTGAAATCTTCGTCGCTCATGCCTTCCGGCTTGGGCTGCTTGCCGATGGAGTTGCAAACTTCCCCGCCCCTCGCGGCGTAATCCATCAACTTCGTATTGTCCTTCGCCTGCTGCGCGATGCTGGCCTGCGAGACCAGAATGTCGAGGTTCCGCGGAGCCCCCGCCAGCGCTTTGTCTCCGTACTCGCTCGCTTTGTTCAAGTCGCCGGAGGTCTGGTAGGCCTGCGAAATCTGCCAGTTCCCATAAGCCACGGCCGCCGGATTTGACGAGTACTTCTGCACGAACTCCTGGTACATGACGAGCTTTTTTGCCGCGTCCTGCTCATTCGCAATGGCCTGCAGATCCTGGTCTTCGGGCGTGCCTGCTGCAATCTCAATCCTCCCCTGTGCGTTCGCTGGCGCTGCCAGAAACAGAAAACTGAAGGAAACGGCAACCAGCACCAGCAACCCTGCATAGCGTTTCATTGGTCACCTCCGCCCTCGTCGAGAATGGGATCTCCACTTCCAACCGCAGGCGAATCCTAGCGCCGAATGTGGCCGGAAGCAAGAACAACCAGTGGCTAGTGGTCAGTGGTCAGTAGAAGCAACAACAGAGGCCTTCTTACTAGCCACTGGCCACTGATCACTGACCACTGGTTCCCGGACTTCAGTTAAATTAAAGGAATGCGCGCCATCCTCGGCCAGCGTTCGCTGCGCTTCGTCTTTGCCGCCAACGTAATCTCCATGTTGGGCAGTGGGATGAACTCGGCCGCCGTCGCCTGGTACATCCTGCAGGCGACGCACTCGGAGATGGCGCTCGGCACCTTCGCAGTTCTCCAGACCATCCCCGCCATGCTCATGCTTCCCTTCACCGGCGTGATTATTGACCGCGAAGATCGCCGCCTCCTGGTCATGTGGCTCGACGCCCTGCGCGCCGTGATCATCGTGATCGTGGCCATTCTCGCCTTTCGGCACCACGTCCAAGTCTGGCAACTCTATCTGATGAATACCCTCGTCGCTGCGGGCTTCTGGATGTTTTGGCCCACCATCACCGCGCTGATCCAGGAACTCACGCCTGAGGGTCAATTCGTCCAGTCGAATACTTTTCTTCTAGCCGGAGTTCAGGGAGGATGGCTTATCGCCGGCTCGCTCGTCGGCTTCATGTACAACCACATCGGCCTTGGCGGCGTGCTGCTGATCGACGTTTCCACCTACGTGGTCTCGTTCTTGTGTTATTTCGCCGTGCGCAAGGGACGCCACGTCGTGCTGCGTCCTGAAGAGCTGCGTGCCGACATTCGTGCCGCTGAAACTCAGTTCCAGCGCTTCTGGCGCGAGATGCTCGAGGGCCTGCACTTTCTGCGCGACCACCGCGCCGTCGTGCTGCTTGGAATCAGTTGGGCCTTGTTTCTCGGCGCCATGATCACCGGTGTCGTGGTCACTCCGTCGCTGAGCGAGCGCGTTTTTCACGCCGGCGCTGTCGGCTACGGATGGCTCAACGCCGGATGGGGCACCGGCGCTTTTCTGAGCGCGTTGTACGCTCCCGCGGTAATCGCCAGCCTCGGCGGACGCCGCTCGGTGGCGTTTTCCATGGCGATCATCGCCGCGACCGTGATTTGCGCTCCGGTTTCGCACTGGCTGGTCGCAGCTATCGTGCTGTATGCAGTGATGGGGTCGGCGCGCGGCGTCGGCGGCATCGCCATGAACACCAGCCTGATGGAAATGGTCCCGCCACATCTGATGGGACGGGTGCAGAACGCGTTTTATTTCTTTGGCACTTTCCTCCAGCTTGTGCTTGCCCTTGCGGTCGGTGCGGTCGCGCACAAGGTCAGCCTGGTGGCAGCGTTCGCAATCCTGGCATGCGTTTACGGGCTGTCGTTCGTGGCCGCCAGTTGGCCGGTGGGAAAGGCAAACGCGGTGGAAGAAGTCGGCGCGGCGAAGTGAGATCAATTCACCACGCAAGACACAGAGGAATCATCGCGATGTCATCCCGACAGCGCGCGTTCTGCTTCGCGCGCGGAGGGATCTCCCTCGGCATGATCGGGGAGCGTTAGCCAGAAACGCGACCCTGGCCACCGTCAACGTTGCGTACCTTGTGCCTCCGTGGTAAACCACCGTTTCTGCTGTTATTCTTTCCCATTCCAAGGAGCACTCATGTCCGCTGACCTGCAGGGCCGTAACGCCGTCGTTTTCGGAGTCGCCAACAAGCGCTCGATCGCCTGGTCGATCGCCCAGGGACTGCACGCCGCCGGCATGAAGCTCGCCATCACCTATCAGAACGAGCGCCTGGAGCAGGAAGCAAAAGATCTCATCCTCTCTCTGCCTGGCGCCGAGGCTTACATGTGCGACGTCAGCAAAGACGAAGAGATCGACCGCCTCTTCGCCACGCTCAAAGAACGTCACGGCAAGCTGCACACGCTGGTGCATTCGGTCGCCTATGCGCCCGCTGACGAACTCAAGGGAGAATTCATCAACACCACGCGCGAGGGCTTTCGCATCGCGCTCGATGTAAGCGTCTATTCGTTGGTCGCAGTCGCCCGAGCTGCCGCCCCGCTCATGGAAGACGGCGGATCGATCCTCACTATGACGTATTACGCTTCCGAGAAAGTCGTTCCCCGCTACAACGTGATGGCTGTAGCCAAGGCTGGTCTCGAGTGCTCGGTGCGCTACCTCGCCTACGATCTGGGAAAGAAGAAAATTCGAGTGAACGCCATCTCCGCCGGACCAGTGAAAACCCTGGCCGCGCGCGGCATCTCAGGCTTCGGCGATATGCTCAAAGCCCACGCCGAGCACGCCCCGCTCGGCCGCAACGTCGAGGTGAGCGAAGTCGGCTCGACCGGAGTCTTCCTCGCCTCCGACGCCAGCAGCGGCATCACCGGCGAAGTCATCTACGTAGACTGCGGCTACAACATCATGGGCTTTTGAAACCAGTTCTCGGTTCTCAGCGTTCTACCCCGTGAGCCTCCGTGTCCCCCGTGGTTAAAGGTTTTGGCGGCGTAATCCGAGACTCCACATGTCATAATGGGAGCGATGAGAAGGAACCAACTCACCTTCGCGCTCTTTGCCGCTGCCGTCCTTTTTTCGATGATCCGCGAATGGAGCGCACCCCTGGCCTGTGCGCGAACGATTCTGATTCCTTCGTATCTAGTTCAGTCCCGCTAGAATTTCGTACGTTGAGGAGTTAAAGGCGCTGTGGGCAAGCCTGCTAAAGTTCTTGCGACGACGGCCTTGGGGCTTGTACTGGCGGCTGTGGGTTTAGGCGCTTACCTACGATGGTCTCTGCGACACATGCACATCGAGCTTCCATTGGCCGGACTGCTGAATAGACTCTTGCCGCAGGCGGAAATCATCGCGATTGCTGCAGGTAGTCATGGGGCGTGTTCCAGCGCCGTAGACAAGTCGAGCATCGGAGACAGGGAAACGGAGGCGGAGATGTCGTATGTTGCCGCTATGCCTGATCTCTATAAGTCAAAGTTTGGCAGCGCTCCGTCGAGCATGTCAGACCTAGGAAAACTCCCAGCATTTGAGCATGCTGACGCGTTGAATAACCGCTCGTTCTCGCGGGACTGCTCGATCTACTTTGGCCAGAGCGGCTCGTTCGCCGTGAGTTGCGGCCGGTCAAGGCCATCGGGTCCGGATGTAGCAGCCTTCATTCGAACTGCTCCTCCTATGCAGAAGTTCTACATGGTAGGAAAAAACGAGATTCTATATATCCCGGTCCCGAAGTGTTAGCTGTAACGAACTACTGGGATATCCTGATCCGCCGCCCGTTCTCCCCGTCGCGCTCCAAAGAAATCTCCACATCCCGCTCGCGCTGCAGTCGCGCAAATTTCTCTCCCCACTCAATCAGCAAAACGCTGCCCTCAGACCGCAGATCGTCGAGCCCCAAGGTCTCCAATTCGCGCTGCGTATCAACGCGGTAAAGATCGATGTGATAGAGAGTGGCGCGCGGCCCGCGATATTCATGCACCAGCGTAAACGTCGGGCTAGTGACGTCTTCTTCTTCGGCCGCATCGAACCCGGCGGCGATTCCCTTAACCAGCGTGGTTTTTCCCGCGCCCAGATCGCCGCACAGCAGCACCAGCTTCGGCGGCGCCAGCAACTCCGTGAGCGTCCGTCCGAAGGCGATCGTTTCCTCCGGCGAATGTGTGGTGATCTCTCGCGTCATTTCCCGGTCGGTCGCAGCCACGTGGTGCGCGAACCACGACCAGTATAGCGAGAGCGGACTAGATCGTCCTCCGCGCGCTGTAGGCCACTGACTTGAGTTTCAGCACGTCGCGGTCCGTCACGTGATCGAGCGACGTCCGCAGCCGGCGGTCGTCGTCATCCTCAAGCGCGACGAAGCGGAACGGTTGCAGCACTCCGTCGGTCGTCTTCCGCATCGGAGCGAGGATTTCGGCCATGCCATGCACCGGCCCCGATTGCGTTTGAAACGCCAGTTCGACGAAGGAACCGGCTCCCAGCGAACGCGGCAGTTGCAATAGTCCGCCGGTCGCCGAAATGGTTTGTAGTTTAGCTTTAATGCGCCGGCCATCTTCTAAACGAATCGCAGCCAGGACAGATTCGCCCAGCTGGACCCGGGCCGCGCGCCGCGAAGGGTGCGCTTGAGGGAAGTGGGTCATAAGCTGTCTGCACTATGGCACGCGGGCACGAGCCGCTAACAGGTTACGAAAGCAGATGGCCGGATTCCCGCGCCAGGCGCGGCGTTTCAGCGATCCAACCGCCGCGCTATCAAGCACATCGCGATAGTTTACTAACTCATAAATGGCCGGAAGGACAAAAAAACTTACGCTGCGCGCGCGCCACTCACCAACACACCAACTTCTCTTCCGCCATTTCGCGCGTGCGCCGGAACGCCTCGGGCAGTCCCGTCAGAAGATCGGTTGCCACCAGCGAATGCTCGCCCACTCTTTCGCGCATCACGTCGCCGGCAAGCCCGTGCAGATGCACCGCCCCGAGCACAGCCGAAAAGGCATCCTTCGAATGCTGTGCGATCATTCCCGCAACCATCCCTGTCAGGATGTCTCCCGTGCCGCCGGTTGCCATGCCGGGATTCCCCGTCGTATTCACCCAGGCCTCACCGTCCGGCTGCACCACCAGCGTGCGATGCCCTTTCAGCACCACGATCAGTTCGTGCTCGCGCGCGAACTTCCGCGCCACTCCCAATCGATCTCTCTGCACATCGGCAATCGTGCATCCCGCCAGACGCGCCATCTCACCCGGATGCGGAGTGATCACCAGTGTCCGGCCAGTGATCTTCAATTCATCCGTGCGGCCCTCGAACGCATTCAGGCCATCGGCATCCACGACCATGGAGACTTCAAGTCTCGCCACCAGCGCCCGAACTAATTCCGCAGTCTCCGGATCCCGAGAAATCCCCGGCCCGATCGCGAGCACGCTCTTCCCCTTCGCCAACTCCTTGAGCCGATCGAGCGCGCTGGTTGAGATCGTGCCCGCATCCGTCTCGGCAAGGGGTTCCGTCATCAACTCAGGATGAAATCCGGCCACGGTTCCCAGCACGGACCTCGGTGTTGCAACCGTCGAGAGCCCAGCCCCCGCGCGCAGGGCAGCCATCCCTGCCATCGCCACCGATCCGGCTTTCCCGAGCGACCCTCCCACTACCAGCACGTGCCCGTAGTTGCCTTTGTTCGATTCCGCGGGGCGCGGCCCGATCAGTGGTCCAACATCACGCGCGGTGATCACATTCAGTTGCAGCGCCGAAACAATCGCTGCCTCCGGCGAACCGATCTCAGCCACAACGGTCGGCCCCGCCGTGAACATGCTGAACACGTGCGCCGGACGTGGCGCAGTGAAAGTAACAATGGCGTCGGCCCGGGCGATCGTCCCGGCTTGCGGACCCATCGCGTCCGCATCGGCGCCAGAGGGAATGTCGACGGCGATCACCGGAACCTGGCTCGCATTCATGATCGCGATCGCGTCCGCATAAAGTCCGCTCACCGGAGGCTTGAAACCCGGTGCCCAGCACCGCATCCAGATACAAATCCGCCGGCAGCGACGACCGCACCCGCTCACTCTTCAACTCTTCGCTGGAATGCACGGCGATGGCCGGCTCCGGCAACTTCCCAAACATGACCGCCGCATCGCCCCGCACATCGGCAGGGTCCGCCAGCAGGATGACCTGCACTTTCTTCCCCTGCTGATGCAGCCGTCGCGCCGCCACAAAGCCATCGCCGCCGTTATTCCCCTTGCCGCAGAAAACCACGATGCGCCCGGCCGCAGCATGATGCGTGAGCACATAATCCGCCACGGCCGCGCCCGCATTCTCCATCAGCGTGAGCGAAGGCACGCCGAAGCGCTCGCTGGTGGCGCGATCAATGGCTCGCATCTCTTCTGCGGAAACGATTTTCATAAGACAAGTGTCAGTGGCTAGTGGTCAGTGGTTAGTGAAACTCTCGCCTCGTTTCCTGGTCGCTGACTTCTGACCGCTTGACTATAAAACAAAAAGGCCCTCCGCGCAGTGCGGAGAGCCTGTCGAACTCACTGGCCACTGGCCACTGATCACTGGTCACTGCTTTTCAGAGCCTGCACCCGGCTGTGCTTCACGCTGTAAGTGAAGTACACGACCAGTCCAATGGCCAAGCCAGACAACCAGCCGAATCCAGTTCCACTTACCCAGCTTGATCATCATGTAACCATTCGCGATCACGCCCAGGATAGGAACCAGCGGCACCCACGGCGTCCGAAAAGGCCGCGGCTGGCTGGGATTCGTATAGCGCAATACCAACACGGAAATCGATACAATCACAAACGCCAGCAGCGTACCGATGTTCACCATTTGCCCAATCTTCTCAATCGGCGTCACGCTGCCCACAATCGCGGCCAGCAGGCCCACGAGAATCGTATTCTTCCAGGGAGTGCGGAACTTGGGATGAACGGCAGCGAAGAATTTCTTGGGTAAAAGGCCGTCGTTGGCCATCGAATAAAGCACTCGCGTTTGTCCGAGTAACATTACCAGCATCACGCTGGTGAGCCCAGCCAGCGCCCCCAGCGTAATGATGTTCGCGGCGATGGGCAGCCCCCGGTCCAGGAATGCAACGGCGACCGGCGCCTCAATGTTGATCTGTTGCCAGTGCACCATCCCGGTCAGCACGCCGGCCACGGCAATATATAAGACCGTACAGACCGCGAGCGATGCGATCATGCCAATGGGCAGGTCGCGCTGTGGATTCTTCGCTTCCTGCGCCGTGGTTGAAACTGCATCGAAGCCTATGTAGGCGAAGAATATGTAGGCGGCGCCCGCTCCGATTCCCGCGAAGCCGTGCGGCGCGTAGGAGTGCCAGTCCGTCCCCCAGTTTGCTCGGTTGATGTAGTGAGATCCGAGCGCGATCACAAACAGCACAACTGAAACTTTAATCACAACGATCGCGGTGTTAAACCTCGCGCTCTCCTTGATGCCTCGAACCAGAATCGCCGTAATCACGAGCGCGATGAGAAAGGCCGGAAGGTTAAAACCGATCTCCGCCCCAAACAGCTGTGGCGCTCCCAGAAGTTCGTGCGCCCGCTGCAACAGTTCTGGCGACTGCGCGCTCACGATCGCACTAACTTTATCGAGGAACGCTTGGGTAGTTGTCCCTAGCGTCGGGTTCGCAGCCTGCGCCATCTGACGCGCAATCACATTTTCGGCAGTCTTCAGCGCCGTCCAGTGATCGTAGGACAGCCACAGCGGCATCTTGATGTGGACGAGATTTAGCAGTTCGATGAAGTGGTTGGACCACCCCGAAGAAACCGTGCTGGCGCCCATGGCGTATTCCAGCGTAAGGTCCCAGCCGATGATCCAGGCCAGCAATTCCCCCAGCGTGGCATAGGCGTAGGTGTAAGCACTGCCCGCCAGCGGAATCATGGCTGCGAACTCTGCGTAGCACAGCCCCGCAAACGCGCATCCCAACCCAGAGAGAACGAACGACAATGTGAGCCCTGGACCGGCATACTGCGCGCCCAGCCCCACCATCACGAAAATTCCCGCCCCGATGATGGCGCCCACACCTAACGCGGTGAGCTGGAAAACACCCAACGTCCGCTTAAGGCTGTGCTCGCCCGTCTCGCGGGCTTCTTCCATCAGCAGGTTCAGCGGCTTGGTTGCCAGCAGATTTGGCATTCCTCTCGTTTCTCTTTGGCGGGCCACTTCTATGCTCATTTTGCCTCCGCGCTTTTCGACCACGCGTAATATACCGGGATGCCCAGCAGCACGACAATCAGCCCCGGCCACGAGTACTGCGGTTTGTAGCGCAATAGTACGACATCGACGAACAAAGCCATCACAATATAAATGGCAGGGAGCACCGGATAACCCACCGCCCGGTACGGCCGCTCGGCATCGGGATGCGTCCGCCGCAACACGAACAGTCCGACAATGGTCAGGATGTAGAAGACCAACACCGCAAAAATAACGTATTCGAGCAATTGGTTATAGCTGCCCGAAACGCACAGCAGGCAGGCCCACGCCATCTGCACCATCAGCGAAACCGCCGGCGTTTTATACGTAGGATGCAGCCTGGCAACGCTGCGGAAGAACAGGCCGTCCTTCGCCATGGCGTAATAAACACGCGCGCCGGAAAGAATCAGACCGTTATTGCAACCAAAGCTGGAAATCAGGATCGCCGCCGCCATCAGCAGGCCGCCCGCGGCGCCGAACATCTGCGTCATCACCGCCGTACCGACGCGCTCTTCGGCCGCATACTTGATTCCTCGTCCCAGAATCGTCGCCGCGCCCGGCGCTCCGTCGAGCGGCAGGGCCATCAAATAAATAAAGTTGCACGCGATATAAAGCGCGATTACCACGCCCGTTCCCAGCCCCAGCGACAGGGGCAAATTTCGGCTGGGATTCTTTACCTCACCCGCGGTAAACGTCACGTTGTTCCAGGCATCGGCTGAAAACAGCGATCCCACCTGTGCCACGGCCAGAATCGTCAGCGTGCCCACCATCACAATCGGCCCACCCACGCCCACTTGCACGGCATGCTGCGCGCCCAGTCCGGCATTCCGCCAGAAATGTCCGCTGAAGTTGGTAGCGAGCGCCTGCGCATTTCGCCCCAGCGCAATGCCGAATAACGCCAGTCCCAGCAGCGCCGAGACCTTGGCCGCCGTAAACACATTCTGGATAAGCGCTCCGGTTTTCAATCCGAAGATATTCACCACCGAAAGGAACACTACGAGCAGGATGGCGACCAGATTCTGCGTGTTGATTCCCACATCCATGTTGCCCAGAACCATCGGTCCCAGACGAATCGGAGGGACTTTCCAGATGTGCAGAATCCAGTTGGAAGAAGAAACCGCAGGAAAGAAAACGCCCAGGAACTTGCCGAAAGCTACGCCTACTGCCGCGATTGTCCCAGTCTGAATCACCAGAAACAGGGTCCAGCCATAGAGAAAGCCCCACAGCGGCCCCAGCGATTCACGCAGATAAACGTATTGCCCGCCGGCTCGCGGCATCATCGCCGCCAACTCGCCATAGCTGAGGGCGGCGACGATGGTCATAAACCCGGCAACCGCCCACGCCGCAATCAACAACGCGGGCGAATCCACCTCGCGTGCAATCTCCGCCGAAACAATAAAGATACCCGAGCCGATCATCGACCCCATAACCAGCATGGTGGCGCTAGTCAGGCCCAGCCCCTTGACCAGCTCCCCATCTTGATGGCTATGAATTTCCCAGTCGCTGCTCGCGGCTGGCTGCGTTGTCGGTGTACTCAGGATCCCTCCTAAGCCTTGCAGCGCCGGCGTCCCCGCCGGCTGTCGTGAGAGCCTGCTGCCCTCACCGAAGACGCCACTCCAATCGCTCCATGACTTTACCTCAGAATGCGGAAAAATTCCTCTGCTGATTTCCGAGGCTCCCGTAACAGATCGGATATCACCGCCACGGAATCCGCCCCAGCCTCAATCACCGAAGCCGCGTTGGCACGCGTGATTCCCCCAATGGCGACCAGCGGCTTTCGAGTCAATTGTCGCGCCAGGCGCACCCCTTCAAGGCCTACCTCGGGATCAGCCCGGTCTTTGCTGGAGGTCGAAAATACAGGTCCAAAAGCAAGATAGTCAGCCGAGGTCAGGTCCGATTCCTGCAACTGCTCTTGATTATGCGTCGAAACTCCCAGCCAGCGCTCTGGACCAATAATCCCTCGAACCGACTCCGGCAAGAGATCGTCTTGCCCAACATGGACCCCGTCAAACTCCGCGATCAGGCACAGATCAGCGCGGTCGTTCATCATCAATTTCGGCACGTGTGGGGCGGACACTCCTGTCCGACAACGCGAGCGCAGCTCGCGTGCCTGCTCCAGTATCGCGCGCGCGTTCCCACTCTTGTTGCGGTACTGCAGCAGTGTGCACCCGCCAGCGACAAGCTCCCCAGCAAAAGCAGCTAAGTCTTCCGTCGTGGAAAAGAACGCCGCATCCACGATCGGATAAAGACGCGGAACGGAGATCACGCCGCCGTATCCTTTTTGCCGTTCTTCGCCAGAAATCGCTCGATGAACCCAGTATCAAAATTCCCGGCCCGAAAGTCCGGATCGGCCAGAATCCTGCGGTGTAGCGGAATCGTCGTGTAAACCCCCTCCACAATGAACATCTCCAGCGCCCGCGTCATCCGCGAGATCGCCTCGTTGCGGTCTTTGCCGCGCACGATCAACTTGGCGATCAGCGAATCGTAGTATGGAGGAATCACGCCCTCGGCATACGCCGCCGTATCCACGCGCACTCCGGTGCCTCCCGGCGGATTGAAACGAAGTAATCTTTCCCGCCGACGGCGTGAACTTCTCGGGATGCTCGGCATTGATCCGGCACTCGATCGCATGCCCGCGGTGCACAATCGGCCCCTGCAGCACGTCCCGCATGTGCGCGCCCGCGGCAATCATGATCTGGCTCTTCACCAGAGTCCACATCCGTGACCATCTCCGTCACCGGATGCTCCACCTGAATCCGCGTGTTCATCTCGATGAAATGCAGCCGGCGGTCCTGGTCCATCAGGAACTCGATCGTGCCCGCATTGGTGTAGCCGATCTCGGCCAGCGACTTGCACAAAACCGCGCCGATCTGATCGCGCAACTCCGGCGTGACTTGCGTCGAAGGCGATTCTTCCAGCAACTTCTGGTGCCGCCGCTGGATCGAACATTCTCGCTCGCCCAGGCTCACCACATTCCCATGCTCATCCGCCAGCACCTGAAACTCGATGTGCCGCGGATGCTCGACGATACTTCTCCATATAAAGGTCGCCGTTGCCGAAGGCGCCCGCAGCCTCGGCCTGCGCCGCCTGGAATAGCCCGGGCAGTTCCTCTTCGCTGCGCACGATGCGCATGCCGCGTCCGCCACCGCCGGCCGACGCCTTCACAATCACCGGAAAGCCCACCTGCCGCGCCCACTCCACCGCTTCGCCTTCGGAGGCAATAATTCCATCCGAGCCCGGCAGAATCGGCACGCCCGCTTGTTTCATGGCCGCGCGCGCCTTTTCTTTTTCCCCCATCAGCCGCATCACTTCCGGCCGCGGCCCGATGAACTTGATCCCGCTGGTTTCGCAGACCTCGGCAAAGTTGGCATTCTCCGCCAGCAATCCGTATCCAGGATGGATCGCGTCCACGTTGGCGATCTCCGCCGCGCTGATCACTGCCGGAATATTCAGATAGCTCAGCGCCAGTTGTGGCGGCCCAATACAGATGGCTTCATCGGCAAAGCGCACCGGCAGAGAATGGCGGTCCGCCTCGCTGTAAATCGCAACCGTGCGGATGCCCAGCTCCTTGCACGCGCAAATGACGCGCAGCGCAATCTCTCCGCGATTCGCAATCAGTATCTTCTTGAACATTTAGATCAAGTGTTGGAGCAGCCCAACTATCTCAGACCACATGTGGGGACAGCCGCCCTCGGCATCCGCCGGCGCAGCCCGGCTTTCACTGCGCCTCCTCAGACGCAAAAAGGCGCGCGAGGTGCGCGCCCGGTTCTAACTACGCTTCACTTCTTCGCCCTTATGGCAAACAACTCCTGCCCGTATTCAATCGGCTGGCCATTGCTCCCCATCTTCTTTACGATTTCGCCGGCCACGTCCGACTCAATCTCGTTCAGCAGTTTCATCGCCTCGACAATGCACAACACCTGCCCCGCCTCAACCATGTCCCCCACCTTGACGAAAGGCGGCGCGCCCGGCGAGGGCGCCTCATAGAGCGTCCCCACGATCGGAGACTTTACGATGTGCAGGTTTTCTTCCAGAACCGGCTCGACCGGCGCTGCCGGCGGTGCGGCAGATGAGGTCACAACCGCAGGCGCACCCGGCTGCGGGACGGTCACGGCCACATAGGGCACTTCCGCGCGCGTCTGCACCACCGTGTGCTGGCCGGCCCGCTTGATCTTCACCTTGACATCCCCGCGCTCCAACTCGAACTCGGCAATGTCTTTTTCGATTAAGAACTCAATCAGTTCTTTCAGCTCTTTTTGATTCATTCGTGTCGGTGGGACCGTGCTTCAGGTCTCAGGTGTTAGGTATTAGGTCAGGCCTCTGAGCTGGTGCCAAAGATCAAAGGCAAAAATCAAAGGCAAAGATCCAAGGTAAAAATCGAGAGCCTAAGACCCAAGACCTAACACCCAAGACCTTTCACCTAAATTGCCAGAAACTCCTTGCTGGTCGGAGTCATCACTTCACAGCCGCCTTCGGTGACGGCTACCATGTCCTCGATCCTCACACCCCATTTGCCGGGGAAGTACACTCCCGGCTCAATCGTGATGACCATGCCCGGCTGCAGCACTTCCTTCTGCCCGGCCGCAACCCTGGGCGCTTCGTGGATCTCCAGGCCCACCCCATGCCCGGTCGAATGCGTAAAATACCGCCCTAACCCAGCCTTGCGCAACACTTTCCGCGCCGCCGCATCCACTTCCCCAACGCTCACGCCCGGTCGCACCGCGGCAATCGCCGCCTCTTGTGCCTCTTTTACCGCCTCGTACGCGTGGCGCGCGTCCTTTTCCGGCGCACCTGATTCCTTTGCACCTGAAGCGGCGCTCACCCACACAGTACGAGTCTGGTCCGAACAATAACCAGCGAGTATAACACCGAAATCGCAGACCACGAATCCGCCCGCCGCGATGGCCTGCTCCGTGGCTCGACCATGAGGCAGCGCCGACCGCGCTCCCGAAGCGATGATCGTAGGAAACGACATCGCCTCCGCTCCCACCAGGCGCGCCGCGTACTCCATCGCCGCCGCCACCTCGGATTCTTTCACTCCCAGGTTCAATACGGCGAGCGCCCGCTCGAACAAAGTAGCTCCCAACTGCACCGCCGCACGGATCAGCCCCAGTTCATCGTCATCCTTCACCATGCGCGCCCGCTCCACCAGCGCAGGCGCATTCCTCACCCGCAAACCCGAAGGCAGCAGATCCGCCAGCCGTTTCCTCTCGGCCACGGTCATGTGTTCGGCCTCAATCCCGACCGTCCATCCCTTGGTTCTCTTGCCGCGTCCTCCAATCCACTCCCCGAGCGCGTTCACCACAGCCTTGCGCGCAATTATCACTTTTGCGCCCTTCACTTCGTCCCGCGCCTGCGTCTCGTAGCGCACGTCGGTAAAGAAAACGCTGCCGGTTTCCGTCACCAGCAGGAAACCCGCGCTCCCGGTAAATCCGCAAAGATATCGGATGTTGGGAAGATGGCTGACCAGCAAAGCATCCAGCCCTGCGGAAGCAAGTTGCCCCCGCAGTTTCTTCTGCCGCGCAAGAAAATTCATGACTGCTGAGTTTAGCAGGCAAGAACCAGCTTTCCGAGTCTCTAAATTATTATGAGGGTCAGGCCTGGAGTCAGCGGAGATTGGTCAGCAGAACGACATCGCTGGTAATGCTGCCGCGGGAGAGCAGCACGTACTTGCGGTCGAGCGACCAGTTAAATCTGAAGATTTTTCCAGACGTATACTTTGTCAGCTGCGTCGGTTTTCCACCTGCGATGGGCTGTTGCCAAATGTTGGTTGCTCCGTTGAGCGTCAGAAGATACTGCAGGGCCTTGCCATCGCCTGACCAAGAGATAGACACCTGACCGAAGACGCCTCCCGGTGCATCCAGCACTCTGGGAGGCGCTTTTCCGTCGATCGAAATGACCGCCAGCTTCATTTTGGGAACCGGATGATATTCTTCAAACGGATAAGCCAGCAGCTTCCCATCGGGCGAGATTGTCAGGTTGCCCATCATTCCATCTTCGAGAACGTCCGCGACCTTGGCTGACGGACCGCCATCAATCGGCACCCGCCAGATAGTCTGCGGTACCCCCACCCGGTTATAGAAAACATAGCGTCCGTGTTGCGAACAAGCCACCGACCATCCCATGTCGCCTGTGGCCAGGGCGGTAGGGTTTGTGCCATCGGTCTCCACACGTATTACGTCGGTTGAGTCGTCACCGTCGGCAACGAACAACACGAAGCGGCCGCATGCGATGGGTGCCTCCACATAGGCTCTGCCGAACAACAGCGTGCGCTCCATTCCGTCGGCGTTCAATATCCAGAGCTTGCCATCTTGGGTTTTCCCCAGGATTCTTCCGTCCGGCGATCCTGCAACACTTAGCATCGCAAGCTCGCCTGAGGTGATCTGCCGCGCAGCCGACAAATCAGTCGAAGGCGCCACCCAGATGTTGGAGACTATGCCGGACGTAATCGTTGCCACGGTTTTCAAATCTCGCGTGGCATCTATTTGCCAATCGAAGCTCGCGAGATCGTTGCGCAAAAGCCGCGGGACTCCTTTTGGATAAGGAATGGTCCACAGCCGCCCATGTTCGTTGGAATCGTTCACTACGATCAGGAGGCCATCTCCCTCCGGCAGCCAAAGCGGGCGTCCGATTTCCTCGGGATTTGGGTACAGTTCCTCCACACTGCCGTTATTGACGGATATCGTGTACAACACGGAGCGGAGCGGGTTGATCCGCGACGCCGCAACGGCAATGGTGCGTCCATCAGGAGACCAAGTCGCCCCATTTTGGGGCCCGCCCCAGGTCCCCCGCAGGTCGGCGAGCAAGCGATCGCCGCTGCCGTCGGCGTTCGCGATACGTACTTCTATCTCGCTTCTGGTTGGGATCACGCGTGTGAACACAAGAAGACGACTGTCCGGCGAAAAACTGACTGGCGAATCGACATCTTTGATGAGCAAGCGAGGCGAACCACCCAGCGCAGGCATGGTGTACAGGTACTTGATCCCGGGATCATCGGCAAGCTCGCGGAGAAAATAGATGTAATTGCCGTCCGGTGAAAAGGAGATGCCATGGAAAGCGGTGGCCTCTGGCGGCAGGATCTGGACGTCGCTGCGGGTTGCCACCTGGCGCAGCCACAGACCCTGTTTTTCCCCGACGCGCAAGGCATGCACGACGTAGCGGCCATCGGGCGAGATGGCGACGTATGTGGCATTGCCCGAATCCGTCAGCCTGGTGATCTCCATCGTCTCGGCGGTTAAAGGGTGGCTGCGGAACTTCCAGCGGTAGATCCCCACAGCTGTAACCAGCACCAGCGCCACGGCAATCGTGGCTGGGAGGTATTTCGACCTACGCTCGCCGGGGACCGACGAGTTCGAGGGCACCGAGGAGTATGGAGCATCGGTGATCTTTAAGGGCAGTTCGGGATCGGCGATTGTAACAGGGGCAATGAATCGATAACCGCGACGCGGGATGGTCTCGATAAAAGTAGGATTCTGCGCTGAGTCGCCCAGCGCATACCGAAGTTTCTTGAGGGCGGTGTCGAGACCTTCGTCGAAGTCAACAAAGGTGCCGTCGGGCCAGAGCTGTTTGCGCACTTCTTCGCGGGTGACTACTTCTCCGGGCCGCTCCAGCAGCATGGCAAGGATGCGGAACGGCTGCTCCTGCATACGCACCCTGCGCCCCTTCCGGCAGAGCTCTCCGGAAGAAAGGTCAGCTTCGAACAGACCGAAACCCAAGCGGGAGTGGCCATTGGAAGGAGCGCCCACGCCACAACCTCCCCCATACCGCGCCCGAAAATATATCACATTTTGCGCAAGTCGGGGACCACAGTTCAGGAGCAACGCCAACTCCCTGGCAAAAAAGGGTTTCCGAGGTCAGCCCGAGTCCGGCAACATTCCGGTTGACGGGGTGAGGGCAATCGAGCAATGTGGCGCGCACGGTTCGCCTTCGATACTAGTCTTCGTACGGTGCGGTTCGCGAACCTCGAAAGAAAAGCGAGGCTGCCATGAGAAACGGCGGACTAATTTGCATTGCAATATGCGGCATACTCCTGTTGGCCGCCTGCGGCGGATCCCCCACGGCTAGTTTGTCAGTCAGCGGGTCACCCACCGCTGCCATTTCGTTCGGGGATCAGGTTGTCGGCACAGCCAGCGCTGGGCAAGCCATCACGTTGAGCAACACTGGTTCGGCAGCACTCCGCATTGTTGGGATTGCTGTGGCACTTCCTTTTGCCCAGACCAACACGTGTGATTCGAGCCTTGCGGCCGGTGCAACTTGCACGATCAACGTCACGTTTGATCCTACTACCGAGGGTGACTTTACCAGTAACCTTTCCATTACCGACAACGCTGAAGGCAGCCCGCAGACGGCAGCGCTCAGCGGGACTGGTGTTGGTCAGCCGGCGTGCACTCCTATTGGGGGCCAATGCGGCCCCGGTCTACCCACGTGTTGCGCTCCGCCTTTCCCCAATCATTCCTTCTGCAGTAAAACGTGCGTGGAGGACTAAGGAAAAAAGGGGCAGTCCCGTCTGTCCCCGGATTGTCGTCCCTGTCCGTGAAGCTCCCTCACATTCACCTGCGTACTTCGCCCGCCCGCACTCCCACACCCCGCTCCGCGTCCGCACCGCGCACTCGTGTAAACGCGAATCCCCCGGTTCCGGTCGCCATACCCACTGGGGGGGGTAGGGGTGT
This sequence comes from uncultured Acidobacteriaceae bacterium, assembly GCA_963770235.1. Lineage (GTDB taxonomy): Bacteria > Acidobacteriota > Terriglobia > Terriglobales > Acidobacteriaceae > Sulfotelmatobacter. Next base: position 18,916 of record CAVYOW010000019.1, read on the forward strand.
AGCAATTTTCCCTCAAGTGTATAACCCCGTCACCCGTTTGACCCTTCTTTTCTCGCGCCTGTAAGATCAGCATTCAGCACTTGGCCTCATCGGAAACGCCACGCCCTCGGTGCGCGGTTGACCGGTCCGCGGCCAACTGCCAAAGGCTAATTGCTAGCTGCTGACTTCCCCATGCCGCACGAATTGCCCAAATCCTACGAGCCAGGCGCGATCGAAACGCGCTGGGCCGAGTACTGGATCAAAGAAAAGCTTTTCTCCGTGCCCACGCCACCACCCGGGGAGACGCGTCCGGTATTCACGCTGCTGTTGCCGCCGCCGAATGTCACCGGACAGCTGCACATGGGGCACATGTTCGGCCAGACGCAGATGGACATCATCGTGCGCTGGCATCGCATGCGCGGCTTCATCACCCTGTGGCTGCCCGGCACGGACCACGCCGGCATCGCTACACAAATGATGGTCGAGCGGCAACTCGCCAAAGAAGGCAAAAAGCGCCGCGACCTGGGCCGCGAAAAATTCGTCGAGCGCGTGTGGGAATGGAAAAAGCTCTACGGCGGCGCGATTCTCAACCAGATGAAGCGCCTGGGTGCGTCGGTCGACTGGGACCGCGAATATTTCACCATGGACGAAAATCTTTCGCGCGCGGTGCGCGAAGTGTTCGTCCGGCTCTACGAAGAAGGCCTGATTTATCGCGGAAAGTACATCGTGAACTGGTGTCCGCGCTGCGAGACGGCAATCTCCGATCTCGAAGTGAAGCACGAAGAGGTCGCCGGGAAGTTGTGGGAGATTCGCTACCCGATCGTCGGAGGAAAGCCTGGAGCAAGCGAGTTCATCACGGTAGCGACGACGCGCCCGGAGACGATGCTCGGCGACACGGCCGTTGCCGTCAACGAAAAAGACGAGCGCTACACGCATCTGCATGGGAAGTATGCCCTGCTGCCTCTGATGAATCGTGAGATTCCCATCATCACCGACGACCTCGCGCAACCGGAGTTCGGAACCGGCGCCGTAAAGGTGACGCCAGCGCACGACCCCAACGATTTCCAGGCGGGCAAGCGCCACAACCTGCCGCAGATTGACGTCATGGACGAGCACGCGCGCATGAACCAGAACGCGGGCGCCTATGCGGGCCTCGATCGCTACGAAGCGCGGAAGATGGTGCTCGTGGACCTGCAAGCCGGCGGGTTTCTCGTCGCGGAGAAAGACTACACGCTCGCCCTCGGCAAGTGCGACCGCTGCGGCACCGTGGTCGAGCCGCGCCTTTCGGAGCAGTGGTTTATCAAAATTCAGCCGCTGGCCGAAAAGGCGATCGAGGCCGTCGAAAGCGGCGAGATCACGATCGTTCCCGAGAACTACAAACAGATTTATCTGAACTGGATGAACAACATCTACGACTGGTGCATCTCGCGCCAGTTGTGGTGGGGCCATCGCATTCCGGCGTGGACCTGTGACGGCTGCAAGGAAGTAATCGTCGCGCGCGAAGCTCCGAGTACCTGCCCGAAATGTGGCAGCGCAAAGCTGGAGCAAGTTTCCGACGTGCTCGACACCTGGTTTTCGTCAGGGCTGCTGCCGTTTACGACCCTGGGCTGGCCGGAGAAAACGCGCGACCAGGCGGTCTTTTATCCGACCACGCTGCTCATCACCGCCTATGAGATTCTTTTCTTCTGGGTCGCGCGCATGATCATGTTCGGCTGCCACTTCATGCAGGGACACCAGCAGGATCCCGCAATCAAGAAGGCCAGCGGCTGGGCTGGCAAAAAGAACGACAGCGTGCCCTTCCGGCAGGTTTACATCCATGCCCTGGTGCGCGACGCTGATCGGCAGAAGATGTCGAAAACCAAGGGCAACGTGATCGACCCGCTGCAGATCATCGAGCGCTTCGGCACGGATGCGACTCGCTTCACCTTGGCAGCCATGGCCGCGCCCGGCACCGACATTGCCTTCAGCGAGAGCCGCACCGATGGCTATCGCGCCTTCGCCAACAAGATCTGGAACGCCGCCCGCTTCATGTTCATGAATGTGGATCGGCTCGAATGTGGCGCGGGCTTGTGGTCGACGAGGCAGGCCTCGACTCCGCGAGACCTTGCCAAAGACACGGGAGTTGCAGGATTTCAACGCCGGACACTCTCGAAGACCGCTGGATTCTCTCGCGCTTCAATCGCGTGACCGCCGAGGTGAACGAGGCCCTCGAGAGCCTACCGCTTCCACGAAGCCGCGAACCGCATTTATGATTTCTTCTGGGGCGAATTCTGCGATTGGTATCTGGAATTGATCAAGCCCCGCCTGAACTTCGAAGAGGACGCGGACAAAACCAAGGCGAGTGTCGCATGCGGCAATCTCGTCAACTTATTCGAGGCCGTCTTGCGTCTGCTGCATCCCGTGATGCCGTTTATCACGGAAGAGATCTGGCAAGCGATCTATGAAGGGAAGCCGCCCTGAAGTCGATTGCACTGGCGCATATCCTCTTAGCGAAAAGGCCAAGCTGATTAGCGTCGTTGGTTCTCGCAGGCGTGATACGGGAAGCGCGATTATTGCTCAAGGTCGAGTCGCTCCGGCGTTCGTCTATCAGGACATCGACCGAAACGGACATGGCGATCCTGCAGGACTTGATCGTCAACGTACGGAATGTCCGGGCCGAATTGAAGGTCGAGCCCAAGGTAAAAGTGCCCGATCGAGGTGTTTGCGCACGGACACCGAAATTCGCGCCATGATCGAGCAGAATCGCGTCGCGGTGGAGCGTCTGGCGAACGTGGAGAAGATTACGTTTATCAGCGGCTCCTCGCCAGGCACGCTGGCGCGCGCAGCACAGCGCGTTTCGATGTTGCATCGTAATCTACGAGAAGAAGATCGACGTTGCGGCCGAGCGCGAGCGTTTGAAGAAAGAATTGGAGAGACTCGAAAAAGAATTCGCCAACAACCAGCGCCAGTTGGGCAATGAACAATTCCTAGCGAAAGCTCCGGCAAATGTCGTTGAGGGGATTACGCAGACGCGCGCAAGATCTCGATCAGTCTGATCGAAAAGCTAAAGCAGCCAGATGGACGAATTGAATCGTCCAGGAGCCAATAGCTGAAAACTGGCCACTGATCACTGGCCCCTGGCCACTGCTTTATGGACTTTAACAGCCGACGCCTCACCGCGATTCTGGAGAACGCGCTGCTCGAAGACCGGGCCACGCGCGATGCCACCAGCTATGCCTGCATCGATCCCAATCAGCGTGCGTCGGCCACCATTCTCGCCAAGCAAGACTGCATTCTGGCCGGCATCGGGTGTGTGGCGCGCATTCTCGAAATCTATGCTGCGCTCGACGGTGCCGTAACTTCGCATCACGAAGTGACTACGCATCCTGAAATTTTCGACGGCGTTCGCCTGCACAATGGGCAGTCGGTGGCGGTGATCCGCCACAACGCCCGGGTCATTCTGTCGTGCGAGCGCGTGATCCTGAACTTCCTGCAGCGCATGAGCGGCATCGCCACCCTGACCCGCAAGTTCGTGGACGCCGTCTCCGGCACCAAGGCGCGCATTCTCGACACCCGCAAGACTGCTCCCGGTCTGCGCATGATCGACAAGTATGCGGTGCGCTGCGGCGGCGGACAGAATCACCGCCTCGATCTTTCCGACGGCGTCCTCATCAAGAACAACCACATCGCTCTGGCGGGCGGAATCGTGCCCGCAATTGAACGCGCCCTGCGCAACCGCCGCGGTTCCCAGATTCTCGAGGTCGAAGTGCGCACCCAGGAAGAATTCGAGCAGGCCCTGGCCTGTGGGGCGGAAGCCATTCTGCTGGACAACATGCCGCCGGAGGAAGTGCGCCGCGCCGTCGAGCGCTGCACCCATCTGGGGCGCCGCGTTCCGCTCGAGTGTTCGGGCGGCATCCGCCTGGAAAATGTTCGTGCCTATGCCGAAACCGGTGTCGATTTTATTTCCGTAGGCCTGCTGACCCACTCGCCCCAGGCAGTCGACATGAGCCTGCGCGTTGTGCCGGCCTGGGTAATAATCTAGATCGTTTAGATCTGTACCCGATTCCGCCCTACTTAGCCTTTAGATCGAGCGCCGTCGGGGGGGTCGGCTGACATATTCCTAACACTCTGCCGCTGGGCAGACGGAACGTGGTGTTGATTCCCCGGGGCGTGGTCTCAACAGCTGAGCAAATTACTTTCTTTGCTCGCAGTCGCGTGATCTCGGCCTGCAAGTCGTCGCACATCAGGTAGGCTTCGGCGCCCGGCAGCGGACTGCCCCCCTCGATCAGCGCGAGGCGCTCCCTATCGGTGAGATGGATTCCGGCCTCCGCGGGCGGAAACGCAAAAAGCAGCCAGCCTTTGCCGGCGTCGATAGAACTGAGCCCCAGAACGTCGCGGAAAAACACGCGGTCAGCCTCCGGCTTCTCGCTGTAGAACAGAACGTGAGTGCCGGTAATCATTCGACGAGTCTAGCAGGCCTGGAGAATGAAGTGCACCCTCGTGATTGTCGTTTCTCGCAAATTCCCGCATAATCCCTGCATCAAGAAGACGGCGACAATTCGGAGAAGCCAACCTTCGCGTGCGGAATCTGCCCCAAGCCCGTCGAAGGCGGCGTCCGCCGCGCACTCCCAAGCCACCGACGTTCGCCTGGGCCGCATCGTGCGCCTGTTGATGGAGCACGCGACGGTGGTCGCGAGCGGAACCAAGATCGCGCAGGAGATTTCTTCGAACCGCTCAGAGGTCTGGAGGCTGATTCAGCAGTTGCGCGGCCTGGGCGTGGATGTGGCCGGTCATCCGGCAACGGGCTATCGGCTCAGGTCGGTTCCCGATCTGCTGCTGCCCGAAATTCTGCGACCCTTGCTGCGCGGCACCATCTTCGCCACTCAGCTTCATCACTATTACAAGATTGGCTCGACCAACACAGCAGCCATGGCTGCCGCGGCCGAGGGCGCCCCCGAAGGCAGCGTGTTTCTTGCTGAAGAGCAGACTGCAGGCCGCGGCCGCGGGTCGCACTCCTGGCAGTCGGCGCGTTCGGCTGGAATTTACTGCTCCGTGGTGCTGCGTCCTGCGCTGTCGCCTTCCGAAGTGCTCGTGCTCGCCCTGGCGGCGGGCTTGGCAGTGCGCGCCGCGATTGAGCAAGTTGATTCCCGCGTGAGTGCCGACCTGAAGTGGCCCAACGATGTGCTGATCGATGGCAAAAAAGTGTGCGGCATCCTGACCGAGATGAACGCCGAAGCCACGCGGGTGCGCTATGTCGTCGTCGGAGTCGGAATCAACGTGAACCAGCAGAGTTTTCCAAAAGAATTGGAGAGCGAGGCGTCTTCGCTCCGGTTGGTGACCGGAAGCGAATGGTCGCGAGTGGAGATGACCGCGGCTTTGCTAAAATCGCTCGACCGGGAATATCGTCTGTTAATTGAACAGCCGGACGCGCGCCAGTCGATTTTGCGCCGCTTCGCCGAGCAGTCGTCGTGGGTAAGGGGAAAACAAGTTCGCCTCGAGGAAAATGGTTCGAGAATTGAAGGAACCACGGAAGGCCTGGATGAGCGCGGCTTCCTGCAAGTGCGAACCGCGCAGGGATTGCAAACGGTACTGAGTGGGACGGTAAGGGAGAAGTGAAACTGAAGAACATCTCAGGGCGAGTGAGTTTGGAGGAATGGGTCTTGGGAAGGGCACGGCTTCAGCGGTACCGCCCAAGTGTCAAAGAATAGGGCTTTAGCCCCTGAGGCTCGCTTTCTGCATGACTAATTGGTTCAGAGAATAACAATCATGCTTTTCGTTCTCGATGTCGGCAACACGAACACGGTCTTGGGAGTTTTTGCTCGCTCTCAGAAGCCTCCCGACGGCAACGCCGACGGCCCTCCCCGCTACGAACGCCTCGTGGCCAATTGGCGCGTCGCGACCAGGCAAGGCAGCACGGTGGACGAGTACGGCGTCCTGTTCCGCAATTTATTTTCCATGGCCGGCCTGGAAGCCTCGGAGATTAACGGCATCGTGATTTCCTCGGTGGTCCCGCCGCTCGATCCCGTGCTGCGGCAGGTCTGCGAGCGCTACTTCAACTCCAAGCCGCTCCTGATCGAGCCGGGTATCAAAACCGGCATGCCCGTGCACTACGACAATCCCGCGGAAGTTGGCGCGGACCGCATCGTAAACGCCGTGGCCGCATTCGAAAAGTACGGCGGCCCCTGCGTCATCGTCGATTTCGGCACTGCAACCACATTCGACTGCGTTTCCGCCAAGGGTGAGTATCTCGGTGGAGTGATTTCCCCGGGCATCGGCATCTCGGCCGACGCGCTCTTTCAGCGCACCGCCCGCCTGCCGCGCGTCGAGATCCGCAAGCCGGCGCGCGTAATTGGCACCAACACCGTTGGCAGTCTGCAGTCGGGCCTTTACTACGGCTATCTCGGCCTGGTCGATGGCATCCTCGAGCTGCTGCTCAACGAATTGGGCGAAGAGACGCGCGTGATCGCCACCGGCGGCCTGGGACCGATGATCGGTACAGGATCGAAGTACATCAAAACTATCGACGATTTTCTAACTCTCGAAGGCTTGCGCATCATCTGGGAGCGAAACGCAGCGGCGCGGCCTGCACTCCCACACAAAACTGCGCAACCGGCCTCGCCCAAAGCGAAACCCGGCGGTACCGAACGCGCCACTCCACGTTCCGCCCGCTGAACTACCGTGGAGAATCAATTCAATTACTTCAACTACTTCACCGAAATTGAGGAGCAGTTCCTGCGCCGCCGCGGCGGCGGCCTGCTGCTTACCACGCTCGACTGGGCATTGATCGAAACCTGGAAAGACGCGGGCATCCCCCTCGAAGCCGCACTGCGCGGCATTGATGCCGCCTTCGACCGCTACGATCAGCGTCCCTCGAAAACCAGGAAGGTGAACAGTCTGGCCTATTGCTCGCAGGAAGTGCTGGCGGCCGCGGAAGCCATGAAAGAAGCGGCAGTCGGCGTAGCTGCCGATCAACCAGCATCGGCTAAATCAAACGCGGGGCGAGGCTTTGAGCCGGAAGCGATCGCGGCCTTCCTGCGCCGCAATGCCGATCTGCTCGAGGCGGCGAAGCTCCCGCACAGTGCGGGAATCTCCGTTCATGCAGTCGCGGAAGAGTCCGCTGCAACGCTCCGCAAACTGGCGGAAGCAACAGAGAGCAGCAAAGTATCGTCAAGGCTGGAAGACCTGGAGCGCCATCTCACCGTGCTGGAGGAAAAACTTTTCGCCGCTCTGCTCGCCGCCACTCCGGACGAAGAAATCGTAACCGTGCGCGCCCAGGCCGATCGCGAACTCGCGCCCTACCGGCGCAAGATGGCGGCGGCACAGATCGAGCAGCTCCAGAAACAATACGTCCACAAGCGCCTTCTGGAAAAATACGGCCTGCCGCGCCTCAGCCTGTTCTATATGTGATCTATCCTCTTCACGGACGTCTGCAGTAACGTGGAAGAGCGGCGCTTAAGCGCCGCGTAGAGCCTCCACCTCAACCGGGCTTTAGCCCCTGAGGGAAGCGCGCGTTAGCTCATGACCCATTCCTTCGATGCACTCGTTCTCGGCGGCGGCGCGGCGGGCTTGATGTGCGCCATCGAAGCCGGCAAGCGCGGCCGCCGCGTCGCGGTCCTCGAACACGCCGACCGGCTGGGCAAGAAAATTCTCATCTCCGGCGGCGGACGCTGCAACTTCACCAACCTTCACTGTCAGCCAGAGAATTTTATTTCTTCGAATCCGCACTTCGCCAAATCAGCATTGGCCCGCTACACGCCGCAGGATTTCATCACCCTCGTTGAAAAGCACGGCATTCCGTATCACGAGAAAACTCTGGGCCAGCTTTTCTGCGACCGCTCCGCCCGCGACATCCTCGGCATGCTCGAAGCCGAATGCCAGCACGCCGGAGTAAGCATCTTCCTGAACACAAAGATTCAGGAAGTCGAACGACCGAGGGAGTTCGTCGCGCGCGCTCCCGAACGCGGAGTTTCGTGCCGAGGCCCTGGTGGTCGCCACCGGCGGTCTTTCGATTCCGAAGATCGGTGCCACATCGTTCGGCTACGACCTGGCCCGGCAATTCGGCCTCGCCATCCGCGAGCCCTGGCCGGGACTCGTGCCCCTGATCCTGAGCGAAGAAGATTGCTCCCGCTATTGCAGTCTGGCGGGAGTTTCCGCGGAGGCGATTGCTTCCTGCAACGCCCAGCAGTTTCGCGAGAAGATGCTAATCACGCACCGCGGCCTGAGCGGCCCGGCAATCCTTCAGATTTCCTCCTACTGGAAAAAATCGCAGTCCATCCTGATCGATCTCGCGCCCGGCCACGAGATTACAGCTGCATTTCGCGATCCAAAGACGCCGCGAAACTTGAGCACACTTCGAGCAGAGTTGCGAAAGTATCTGCCCCACCGCCTCGCCGATCGCTGGCTGGACACGCACGCGCCCACTTCCTGGACGAATCCCGCACTCGCGGATCTGGAAAAGCAGACGCATGCCTGGGCGATCTCACCAGCGGGAACCGAAGGCTACGAGAAAGCCGAAGTAACCGCAGGCGGCGTCGACACCAACGAACTCTCAGCCAAGACAATGGAGAGCCGCAAAGTTCCCGGCCTGTTCTTCATCGGCGAAGTAGTAGACGTAACCGGACATCTCGGCGGCTTCAATTTCCAGTGGGCCTGGGCCTCAGGCGCGGCTGCAGGGCGAGCGCTGTGAGGCCCAAATAGGCCTGATCGGTTTGCACCACTAGCGTTTTTCCGCCGTGGAAACGCTCCTACCCCCTGGCCGGCCCCCGGTTTGCTGGCTGCTGTTTCTGCTGCAACTGCTGCGTCTGCTGTTGATGTTTCTGCTGCAATTGCTGTGTCTGTTGCTGGTGCTGCTGCTCCACCTGTTGTTTTTGCGCGTCACTGGCTTTCTGTTTGTCCAGATTCAGGTGCTCCTGGTCCTGCTGCTGCTGGAGTTTGTCTCGTTCCCCTTGCTGCTTCGTGATTTGCTTTTGCTGCTGCTGCTGGTACTTCTTGTCCAGCTTCGGATTGCCCGTATTCGGAGCAGTCGGTGCCAGCGCCGGAAGGTCATGCGGATGGATGGCGGCGCTGGGTTGAGCAGCGTTGTTTTCAGGACGCCCCTGACTTCCTCCCCGATTAGCCGGAGTATAAGGCGCTCCCGCCTCTTTGGCCGGTACAGCAGCGCGGTCGTTGAAATCTCCGGGCCTCGGTGTCGCCGCGACCCCTGGCTTGCCCATGTTCGCCGACGCGCGTTGCTGCGGGTTGGCTCGAGCCGCCTGCGCATGTTGCGTCTGAATCGCTACCGGCGGCACGTGCCGATCCCGCGCCGCAGCCTCTTCTTCAGGCGTCGCACGCGCGCTGATTCCACCGTTACCGCCGTTGTAACTGACGTGGCTCACGTTGTTGTTGATCACGGTGGTGTTGTAAACGTTGTGAATGTTCGTGATGTTCACGTTGCTCACAGAACGGTTGTAGAAAAAGCGTCCGTTATCCCACCGCCCGCCTTCAAAGCCCACGCCGAAATACCCAAAGCCATAATTGATCCCGCCGTAGAAGCCTATGTGCGGACCCCAGTAGCCGTCATAGAAAACAAATCCGTCGCCGCCCCAACCCCAATACGCTGGAGTCCACAGAAAACCGATTTCCGGCGCCATCACCCATGTGCCCGGCACCCAGTAGTAATCGCTGACGTCGTTATCGTAGGCCCAGTAGCCAGGCGTCCACAGATACCCGTCGTCCGGACATAGAGGCTGCTCATAGACCGGCAGCGGGGGCGGGCCAATCGTAATGGCCACGCCAATTTGCGCCAACGCTGCTGCCGACATCGACAGCACGACCAGCCCGAACAACAGCGTACGAACGAAACGAATGTGCATTGTGATTCCTCGTGGCCCATCATCCCTCGCTTGCCCGATGATTTGCTGACACCGGTTGCGTGGATCGAGGGCCGATCTTCGGACAAGGCCGGCCTTGCAGCCAGTCTCCTTGGCAAAACAGTCCTGCCAGACACTCTCCCACTTCGGCGATGTACAAATCTGAGCAAAAAAGCTCACTCGCCATAGTCGGCTGAGAGTGTGTGGAACACATTTCGCTGGCAAAAGCTTAGCCATCACCCATGCCGTAGAATCAACTCTTGCTCCTGAACATTGAAAAGCTCATCTACGGCGGCGACGGCCTGGCTCGCCTTCCCGCCGGATCAGCGGACAGTAAAGACCGCAGCCGCGGCAAGGCCGTCTTCATTCCCTTCGTCCTGGCCGGAGAAAAGATCGAGGCCGCGATCACCGAGGAAAAGCCGGGGTTCGCGCGCGCCCACGCCGAAGCAATCGTAGAGCCTTCCCCGCACCGCATCCAGCCACCGTGCCCACATTTCACCCGCTGCGGCGGATGCCACTATCAGCACGCCGCCTATGAGCATCAACTCGAGATCAAGAAAGAAATCCTGCGCGAGAACCTGCGCCGCATCGCCAAGCTAGAACTCCAATGCGAAATTCAGGCGCATCCTTCGCCGCCTTGGAACTATCGCAATCGTTCGCGCCTGCAGGTCCGGACCCAGCCTGAATTCGCGGCCGGATATTTCAAGTTCTCCTCGCATGAACTTTTGCCGGTCGAAGAGTGTCCCATCAGCTCGCCGCTCATCAACCGCGGCATAGCAGCGCTGTGGCAGGCGGGACGAGCAGGCAAAGTCGTAGAAGGTGTGCGCGAGGTTGAGTTCTTCGCCAATGCAGACGACACAAAATTACTCCTCGATCTCCTGTGCGCCCCCGAAGCTCGCCGAGCCGCAGTCCGAGCATGGGCCGAAGAACTGTGCGCAACCATGCCTGAGATTGCAGGTGTAGCGGCGTTCCGCGAGCCGCAAAAAGGCGTGCAGGAGGCGCTAGTCGCAGTCGGCGCCTCGGAATTAACTTACCAGACGAAGGCCGCAGCCTACCGCGTGAGCGCCGGCGCATTCTTCCAGACCAATCGCTTCCTCACCGATGAACTCGTCAACGTCGTTACCGCGGGCCGCTCCGGCGAACTCGCCCTCGACCTTTACGCTGGCGTAGGATTGTTTTCCACAGCCCTGGCCTGTAACATCCGTCACGTCATTTCTGTCGAGTCGTCACAGACAGCCGCCAGCGATCTTCAATACAATCTGCCCGTGAATGGAAAGGCGGTTCGAGCCACGACGGAGCAGTACCTGGCCAAAGTCCCCAACCCCGGCCTCGTAGTACCCGATCTGGTAGTACCCGATCTGGTAGTAATGGACCCGCCCCGCGGCGGCCTGGGAGATTCTGTCGCGCGCGCATTGGCGAACGCCAGCGCGCCTCGGCTGACCTATGTGTCGTGCGATCCCGCGACCCTGGCCCGCGATCTGGTCCCACTGCAAGCGGCAGGCTATCACGTGGACGAGGTGCACCTGGTCGACCTCTTCCCCCAAACTTACCACGTAGAAACGGTTTTGCAGTTGGTACGCTGAGCCGACAGCGCGCTCCAGGAAATTCTGATCACAGGCTGCCCATATGCGGGGAGAGCGGCCTCGGCTGTCCCGCCCAGCGCAGCGAGGCGTCCCGACGGCCGTCAACACGCACGCGCTCCCCGGTCAATTGAATGCCGCCCCTACCCCTAATCCAGAAGCCATCTGCGCCCCGCCCGCTTGAATTCCAACGCAAGCCCACCCGCCAACCAATGCTGTGGGCCGCCCTGTCTTATTCTTTGGGAATTGTCGCCGGCGTTCACGCCTGGCGCCCTGCGTCATGGTGGGTGGCCGCAGCCGTAGCATTTCTCGTCGCAGGCCTGTACTTCGTGCCCAGACGCAAGTGGCTCGCAGCGAGCCTCGCTCTGGGCACGTTCTTCCTCGCGGGAGCGCTCCACATCCAGTTGCGAGGCTCCGCCGAGCCTCTCGATACCAGCCTTCAGCCCTTCGCCGACGGCCAGCCAGTCGCGATGACCGCACACGTCATCCGCGAAGGCAGATTCCGCGAAGCAGCTCCCAACGAAATCAGACAGAGCCTGGACGTCGAGACCGAAGCAATCGTCGCCGAAAATGGCAAACCCGATCGTCGTGCATTCCGGCGTGCGCCTCGGCATCTACAGCGCTCGCCCTGACGCCGTCCCGCAAGCTGCCGAAGCAACCCCAATGCGTCTTTTCCACTACGGCGAACGCCTCCGCCTTCCCGTCAAGCTAAAGCTGCCCCGCAACTTCCGCAATCCCGGAGCATTCGATTATCAGGGATACCTCGCCGCAAACGGCATCTCAGCCCTGGGCTCGGCAAAACAAGAAGACGTCGAAGTTCTCCCCGGCTTCGCCGGCAACAAAGTCGAACTCTTGCGAACCCGCCTTCACGCGAGCATCATTGCCAAGGTCCATGCGCTCTGGCCTCCGCCGCAAGCCGCGCTCATCGACGCCATGGTCATCGGCGAAGAAGCCTTCATCGACCGCGACACCCGCGTCGATTTCCAGCGCTCCGGTACTTATCACATCCTGGTAGTTTCCGGCATGAACGTAACCATCTTGGCCTTCGTAGTTTTTTGGACCCTGCCGCCGCCTCGGCGAAATTCCAGCAACCCTGCTCACCATCCTGTTCTGCATCGCCTACGCCTTTCTAACCGACGTGGGCGCGCCCGTGTGGCGAGCCACCCTGATGTGCGCCATTTACCTGAGCACGCGCCTGCTTTACCGCGAGCGCGCCATGGTTAACGCGCTGGGCGCAGCTGCTCTAGGGCTCCTGGTATTCGACCCCCGCCAGCTCTTCACTGCGAGCTTCCAGATGACATTTCTCTGCGTCCTGATCGTCGCCGCCATCGGCTTGCCTCTCATCGAGCGCACGTCGCGCCCCTACCGCCAGGCGCTCACCCACTGGGAAGCCGACGACTACGGCCCCTCGCTGCCTCCACAAGTCGCCCAATTCCGCCTGGATCTGCGTCTGATTGCCCGGCAGCTCGAGCGTTTAATCGGAAGCCCGTGGTCGCTCCGCCTGGTGCGCGGCATGACCGTCATTTTCCTGGCCGCGTTCGAGTTGTTGCTCGTGTCATTGGTAATGCAGATGGGACTGGCCCTGCCCATGGCGTATTACTTTCACCGCGCCACCACCATCGGTCTCCCCGCCAATGTAGCCGTCGTTCCCCTCACGCAGCTCCTGATGCCCGCTGCCATCCTAACCATCACGCTAGGCTATATCTCCCCCCTGCTCGCAAAACTTCCAGCGCTGCTAACCACCTTCGCGTTGCAAGCGATAACAGGAACCGTCCACGGCCTGGGAGGCCTGCGCCTGGCCGACCTTCGCGTAGCCACACCCTCTCTAATTATGATGACGGCAGCGTCCGCCGCGCTCGTCCTGGCGATGTTGTGCGCCCGCCGCCGCGCCCCGCTCGCACTCGCAGGGCTCACTGCAGTGCTGATTGCGTCGCTGGCGTTAGCCTTCTTTCCTCCCAAACCCCAAACCCGGGCAGGACTTCTCGAAGTAACTTCCATCGACGTAGGTGAAGGCGACTCCATCCTGCTGGTAATGCCCCAGGGCCGCACCCTGCTAATCGACGCCGCCGGCCCCATCTGGGGCGCCGGCTCCCAACTCGACTTCGGAGAAGATGTAGTCGCGCCCTACCTCTGGACCCGCCGCATCTCCCGCCTCGACGCCGTCGCTATTTCCCACGGCCACTCCGACCATATCGGCGGCATGCCGGCAGTGCTGAAAGATTTTCGCCCGAAGGAATTATGGATAGGCCTGCTGCCCCCAAGTCGAGCGCTGGAGAACCTGATCGCTGAAGCCCACGCCCTGGGAATCAAAGTAGTCCGCCATTGGGAGGGAGACGAATTCGATCTGGGCGGGGCCAAGGTGGACGTGCTGTTTCCACCCCAGGACTGGCCCACCGGACTCGAACCCAGGAACAACGACTCCATGGTCCTGCAAGTCAGCTACGGCAACACTTCCGTCCTGCTCGAGGGCGACGCCGAAAAAGCAGTCGAGCGCCGCATCGCCAGCCTGCACCATCCCCATGCTGACTTATTAAAGGTAGGTCATCACGGCAGCGCCACATCCACTACGCCAGAGATTCTGCAGTCCGTAAAACCCAGCTACGCCGTTATCTCGCTTGGATTCCGGACCTCTTTCGGTTTTCCGAAAGCTGAAGTTCTCGAGCGCCTGCAAGCCTCCGGTGTCCGCGTCTACCGCACCGATCTCAACGGCGCCGTCACCTTCTACCTCGACGGCCACTCCGTCACCCCTTCACTGCCAGGTCTTCCGTAGGGAACGAACGTAGGGAACGAACCGCAGAGCCTCCTCCGCTTTGTCATTCCGACCCCCCAAGTGTTTGTCATTCCGAGCCTTCCCGAAGGGAAGAGGAGGAACCTGCTGTTTGCCGCCCGCGCCTCCAAAGCCCGCGTTCAGGACATTAGAATCGGGCCCCACTGAGAGATCGGGAAGGGCACGACTTCAGTCGTGCCGCCAAGATCACAGAGACGGGGCTTTAGCCCCTGAGGGAATTCTTTCCAGAATATTTAAGCCTTAGTCTCATCATCATCCGCCGCAGGCGGCCGCCGGTACTCAGCAATCAAGCTCCGCGCCTTCTGCGCATCCTCTTCCCGCACCAGGATGATCATTCCCCCCAGCCCGGGAAACGCGTCCTGCAAAAGGCTGGCGGAAGCGAGATCGTTCTCAATCCCCGCCGAATCCAGCAGTCCCTTCACCACCATCGCCTCCGACTCCTCTTCGCTGTCGAAAATCTTCACCAGCTTTTCATTCGGATCAGGCCGTCGTTTTTCCGCGGTCGCATTGCGCTCTGCCATAACCATCTCCGGTTCTCGGAACGAGCCGCCACGAAGCCAGCTGCGATTCCGCACTCCCGTGATTCTAACTCTTCTCAGCATTCGAGGTGCTGAGCGCACCGATCATTGCACGAGTTCCCTCACCGCCTCGCGAAACACCTTCGTATGCGTGGTCCACGTCGTCAGTCTCGGTCTGCGGCGACATCAGCGCCATGTTGTGGAACGGCGTCAGCAGGATCCCGCGATTCATGGCATACAAATGCATGAAGCGCTCGAGTTCAAAGTCCATCGCGTCATGCGCCTGCGCGCCATTCTTCGGCGCTTGCGCACGCAAACAAATATTCCGCCCGGCACCCCAGCCGCGTCACGTGCCACGGCAACTCGGCCTCTGCGATCGCCTTGGCCACGCCCGCCGTCCACCGCTCCGCCAGCGGAATCATCCGGTCAAACGCTTCTTTGGTCAGCACCTTGGTCAAAGTAGCGCGCATTGCGGCCAGCGACAGCGCATTGCCCGCCAGCGTCCCGCCAATGCCGCCCACGTCGCAGTCTTCCAGATTTCTGCCGCCAGTTCTGTGCACAATGCGGTCCGCCACTTCCTGCGAAAAACCATAAGCCGCTCCCGGAATCCCTCCGCCAATCGCCTTCCCAAACACCAGAACATCCGGCTCCAGATTCTCCGCCCGCGTATATCCACCCGGCCCGGCGCAGATGGTGTGCGTCTCATCGATGATCAGCAGCGTCCCAAACTTCCGCGTAAGCTCGCGCAGCGCCGCGTGATATCCCGGCTCCGGATGCACGATCCCGACATTCGTCATGACCGGCTCAGCCAGCACGCAAGCCACGTCGCTCGCGGCCAGCGCCCGCTCCAGCGCGCCCACATCGTTGAACTCCACAACCTTCGTAGTGACCGCCGGATTCACCGGCGGCCCAATGTTCCCGCGCCGCGCCTCAGCCGCGCCGTTGGCCCCCAGCGTAATAAAGGTTTCGTCCACCGTGCCGTGGTAGCACCAGTTAAAAACCAGAATCTTCGGGCCGCCCCGTAATCTGCCGCGCTAAACGAATCGAAAATCGGTTAGCGTCGGTCGCCGTAAGCGCAAACTGCCAGTAAGGCAAGCCGAACCGCTTCTGCAACTCCTCCGCCACAAAAATGGAGTCCTCCCCCGGCAGCATCAACGTGATCCCGCGCCGTGACTGTTCTTCCGCTGCCTTCACCGTGGCAAACGGCGAGTGTCCGGTCATCGCTCCCGGTATCGCCCAGACAGAAGTCGGAATAGCGATGCCCGTCCACATCGAAAAAGTGCGCCCCCTGTGCCTCCCGCACAAACGGCGGAAAAGCCCCCGCCCACTTCACCATCCAATTCATGGGAACGCCCGCCAGCAGAGACTTCCGCGCCCGTTCAAACAACGCCTTGGACTTAGGCCGCTGCTCCACAAACTTCTTCTGCTCGCGAACCATCAGAGAAGCAATCCGCGATCGATCAGGGATTTTCATGGAATGATCGAAGGCAGAATACCAGACCGCATGGGAGCAAGCAGGGATGCTTTGTCGTAGAGACGTAGCTTGCTACGTCTCTTGCCGAGGTCAAACTCTTCCTTTGGATGGAGCGATTCTTGCAGCAAGGGATTTTGGGGGTCGCAGGGTTGGGGAAAGACACAGAACGGATCATCACACCCCAGCCCCCGCAAGGGCGGCATACGATAGCCCCGGACGTAAATCCGGGGTAAGCTCACAAAATGGGAACCGAGTCCCGGGGACGGCAGAAGCTCTCACGCCTGCCTTCAGATCCAATCAACAACGCTCCAGGCCCTTCGGCACTCCTGGACTGCTAAGAGCAGAGACTCCGAGCGGCCCATCGCCTCCAAGACACTCATGCGACCACTCGTCGGGGACGACACAGACCGGATCATCAGAGCGGAACGTGAGTGAGCATGAACAGTTGCCCGTTGGAGAAAAAGTAGCCCTCTCTGCTCTTTTTCAGCTGTTGGGCCTCCTGACGAGTTACGATGCGCACGGACTCCTCGTTCTTAACGCTCATGCCTTCGTAATCCACACGCACGGAGCCACGCTTGGTTGCCATGCTCGACCTCCTGCGGGTCAATGTTAGCGCGCTGCCTCTTCGGGCAGGCGGCCCCACTCTTGCAGTTCAACAAATCCACAGGTGGCCCATCCCTTGCGCCGTTGCTATGCCGGACGCCGCCCACGCCTACAGAATATATCTCGACAAATCCTGATCCTTAACAATGTCCGTCAACATCTTCCGCACGTAATCCGCGTCGATAACAACGTGATCGCCTTTTCGCTCCGGAGCATCAAAGCTAAGCTCATCCAGCACCCGCTCCATGATGGTATGCAGCCGCCGCGCCCCAATGTTCTCCGTACTCTCATTCACCCGAAACGCAAAGTGCGCGATCTCCGACAGCGCCTCCGGAGTGAACTCCAGCTTAACCCCCTCAGTCTCCAGCAAAGCCGTGTACTGCTTCACCAAAGAAGACTTCGGCTCCGTAAGAATGCGCACAAAATCTTCCATGGTCAAAGACTGCAACTCCACCCGAATCGGAAACCGCCCCTGCAGCTCCGGGATCAGGTCGCTAGGCTTCGAAACGTGAAACGCCCCGGCAGCAATAAATAGAATATGGTCGGTCCGCACCATCCCATAGCGAGTGTTAACGGTAGTGCCTTCAACAATCGGCAGAATGTCGCGCTGCACGCCCTCCCGCGAAACATCCGGACCATGCCCGCCCTCGCGCCCCGCAATCTTGTCAATCTCATCCAGAAACACAATCCCGGAATTCTCCACGCGATCGATCGCCGTCCGCGTAACGTGATCCATATCGATCAGCCGCTGCTCTTCTTCCTGAATCAGATACTCAAACGCCTCATTCACCTTCATCTTCCGCTTCTTGGTCCGCTGCCCGAAAATGTTAGGCAGCATGTCCTTGATGTTGATGTCCATCTCCTCAACACCCTGGTTCGTCATAATTTCAAAAGAAGGAAAATTCCGCTCCCGCACATCAATCTCAACCTGCCGCTCGTCCAGCTTCCCCTCGCGCAGTTGCTGCCGCAACTTCTCCCGAGTCCGCGAAGAAGATTCCGCCAAAGCAGTGCTGCCATCAATCACCACTCCGCCCGCAGTAGTAGGTTCAGCAGGCCGGGCCGGTGGAGATGGCGGCAAAAGAATATCCAGCAGCCGCTCCTCCGCATTAAGCTCAGCCTTGTCCGCCACATCCTCCAGCTTCTCCTCCCGCACATTATCAATAGCAATCTCCACCAAATCCCGCACCATCGACTCCACATCCCGCCCCACATACCCAACCTCAGTAAACTTAGAAGCCTCAACTTTCAAGAACGGAGAATTAGCCAGCTTAGCCAGCCGCCGCGCAATCTCCGTCTTCCCCACCCCCGTAGGCCCTATCATGATTATGTTCTTGGGGATGATTTCTTCGGCTAGGTCGGGGGTTAGTTTTTGGCGGCGGGTGCGGTTGCGGAGGGCTATGGCTACGGCGCGTTTGGCGTCTTTTTGGCCGATTACGTGTTTGTCGAGCTCGACTACTATTTCGCGGGGAGTTAGTTCGTCGAGGGCTAGTTGTTCTTCTTCGGCGGTGCTGGGTAAATAGATGGCCATAAAATTAGACTAGTGATCAGTGGGCGCTCTTTGCTGGCCACTGATCCTGAACTGACCACTTTTTTACAGTTCTTCGATCGTTACACGTCATTGGTATAGATGCACATTTTGCCGGCTATCTTCATGGCTTCTTCGGCGATCTGGCGGGCGGTTAGTTGCGTGTGCCGGGCCAGCGCTTCGGCTGCTGCCTGCGCGTAGGGGCCGCCGCTGCCGATGGCGGCTACTCCGCCGTCGGGTTCGATTACGTCGCCTTGTCCGCTTAGCAGGAAGGTTTGTTCTTTGTCGCAGACCAGCAACAACGCTTCGAGGTGGCGCAGGTATTTGTCGGTGCGCCAGTCTTTGGCTAGTTCTACGGCGCCTCGTCCCAGGTTGCCGTGGTACTGCTCGAGTTTCGACTCGAAGCGGCTGAAGAGGGTGAAGGCGTCGGCGGTGGAACCGGCGAATCCGGCGAGGATTTTGTCGTTGTAGAGGCGGCGGATCTTCTTTGCCGTGTGTTTGATGACGGACTCGCCGAGCGTGACCTGGCCGTCGCCGGCCAGGACTACGCTGCCGTTGCGGCGGATGGATAAAACGGTTGTGGAACGGATCAGTCGCTTCGGGGACATGGGCGCAATTCTTGATTATAGCAGCGGGTGCAGCCGGTCGCGGACCCTAGCCGCGCGATTGTGGGTCGCAAGAAAAAGCTTTTTCACCACAGAGGCACCCTTCGGCTTCCCCCTCGGCTTCGCTCGGGGCTTCGGCAGAACAGGGCAGGCTCCGACACAGAGACCACGCAAGCCAAAACCGGGTTCAAGTCGGCCACGCGCGCCGAGCAAAGTACAAAATGGAACGGCCGCCTGCAATGGCGGCCGTTCCATCTTAATGGTGCTGCTTTCGTTTGTTAGTCGCGCTCCTTGGCAGCTTTCGTCTTGTTGTTGTTGTGCTTCTCGTTGTAGATCTGTTTGCTGTTCTTGTTTTCTTCCTTGTTGGCTTGTTGCTTCTCTTGCTTGGTCAAGGCGCCGCCGTTAGCGGTACGTTCGTCGTGAACCTGCTGGGCGACATTGGCCTGGTTCTGGTTGGTCCGGGCCGCTTCGCCGGAAGTCATCTGGCCGCTGCGCAGCCCTTCGGCGGTGCGCTGCTGCTGGTTGGCTTCCCGGTCATCGACTTCGTTCGGCTTCACGGTGTTCGCGTTGTGCTTTTCGTCGTAGATCTGACGGCTGGCGGCATTCTGCTCGCCGTTGATCTGTTGACGCTCCGCACCCGTGAGCTTGCCACCGTTCGCTTCACGATCGTTGTGCACTTGCTGATCAATGTTGGATTGCGTTTGCTCAGCGCGCGCTGCCTCGCCGGAAGTCATTTGACCGCTGCGCAAGCCGTTGGCGATGCGCTGGTCCTGGTTGGCCTCACGGGTATTGGGATTGTAGTTGCGCCCCACCGAGCGATCGGCCGCCGAGATGGGCTGCGATTGCGCGTGCTGCTGCGCCACCTGGTGATACGCGTTTACGTTCGCGCTCGCCATGGTTACCGGACGTCCTTGATTCACTGAGGCCAGTTGCGCGCGGTCCTGTGCGGCAAAGTGTTCATGCTGTACCTGGTCGGCAGTGGCCTCGAAGTGGTGCTCGTTGGCCGCCTGCATCTCCGTAGCCGACGCATGCACCTGAATGCCTTCGCCGCCATTGAAGCTCACGTGGTTGACGTTCACCACGGTGTTTTCCGTCACGATGGTGCGGTTCTCGGTACCAGTTCGTGATGTGTTCACTTCCAAAGTTCGCCACGGCACTGTTATTAGCGAATACTCCACCACGCCACTCGCCGCCGACGAAGCCGACGCCGCCGAAGCCGAAGCCGTAGTTAACGCCACCGTAGAACCCAACATGCGGTCCCCAGTAGCCGCCGTGCCAGCCGTACACTCCACCTTCATAACCCCAGTAGCCAGGGGTCCACAGAAGACCTGCGCTGGGAGGCTGCGCCCACACGCCCGGAACCCAGAAGTAGCCCGCATCCCCGTAAGACCAGTAGCCCGGAGTCCAGAGGTAACCCGCCGCCGGAATCGCCGGCTGCTCATAAACCGGCAAAGCCGGAGGAGCAAGGTGAATCGAAACACCGACGACGATTTGTGCCTGCGCACTGGGCGGCTGATCATCGGCAGCATGATCAAAGCTGCGGAAACAGATTGCGAAATGTTGAACGAAGAACATAGTTATTTTTCCTTGTGCCGGGGCCCCAAAACGGCAATATCTCCCCGTCTGCCCGCGCTACATGGGCGTATTCGTTGAACCCGGATGTCGCGATGTATGTTGCTAACTAAAGTTCAGGGCCTCGCGGGGCATTAAGCGTAATGACTCCATAACGAGGTCGGCGATTGTCCTGCGCTGATTACTTTGGAGATGTACTGAAGTTACTCAGTTTTCGCGTGACGGATCAGTCGCTTCGGGGACATGGGCGCAATTCTTGGTTATCGCAGCGCGTGACAGCGCTTTCGGCTTGCCCACAGGGTTTCGCTTGGTGCTTCACCGAAACGGGTGCACTCCGCCGACAACCGCGACGCGTGGGTCGGCATCCAGTTAAGATAATGCCGACGATAGCGTCATGGGCCGGCAGGAGAGCCCCCTCAGCCGAGGTGCAATATGCGAAAAGGTTGGATGACGTTTGCATTGCTGGTGGTCGCAGCGATCCTGGTGCGTGAGGGTCCGCACGCACAGTGGAAGACGCGATGGGAGTATGAAGGTGCAAAAGGGGTGGAACACTGAGCGAGCTTCAATACCGACTACGCGGCCTGCAGCGCCGGGAAGGAACAGTCTCCCATCGACATTCAACATGCGGAGAAAGCTGAACTCCCCGCCCTGCGATTCGAATACAAAAGCGGCCCGCTCAGATATCTGATTAACAACGGTTACACGATTCGGGTGAACTACCACGACGCGCCGGGAAGCGGAAACTTTCTGGTGGTGGGAGACACGCGCTACCAACTGACGCAGTTCCACTTTCACCGTCCCAGCGAAGAGTACATTCACGGCAAGCCCTACGATATGGAAGTCCACCTGATGCACCAGGCCAGCGATGGGAAGGTTGC
>CAVYOW010000020.1:0-285616 GCA_963770235.1 uncultured Acidobacteriaceae bacterium
AGTTGATCGGGACTTCCGGATCACTCACTAACGAGACGCCGGTCAGCATAACGGTGGCGCCTTGAACTACTGATCATGAACTACTGATCAGTTTGGCGATGCAATCGAGCCGGCCCGAAAAGGGCCGGCTCATTCTTGAACGACACGCGATAAGCTCGGCGTCAGCCCTTCCAGTCGCCCAGCAGACGGCGCACGTCGACCAACTGGCCCAGGTGGTAGGCGTTGTGGTCGGCCAGGAGCAAAGCCTCACGCAGGATGGTCTGGCCGTCGCCCCATGGAATGCGGGCATACAGATCGGTTCTGGGATTTGCAACTAGATTCTGCATGGCCTTCAGGTCTTTGCGGAATTGCTGAATGCTTCTGTTCCATGCGGCCACATTCGGCGGTGCTTGCGTCTTGGGCCAATAGCCCTTGGGCCAGTCGGGAGATGGGTGTTTGGCGTTGCGGCTGAACTCGAGAATGTCCCACTGCGCCAGGCGTAGGTGCTCGACGAGCATCCAGGCAGAGTGCGGGAATCCGTTGGGCTTGTCGCCGCGCAAATCTTCCGGCACGTCTTTCACGATGTCGTCAAACCGGGCGTGGGCGCCGCCGCCGTTGAGAAGGTAGAGTACGTGTTCACGGAGAGATTTGTCGTGTGAATCTTTGATCGCCATTTCTTCCTTCTTTCTTCGTCGACCTTCCTTCTTCAACCTTGGATTTCCGTTGCTCCCTCTCTGGTCTGCGTCCAGACGGAGGGATCAGCTTCCGGCCCTTCGCCTCTCAGCACGCGGCCAATGCCGCGCACGATGCGGCGCATGGGGAAAACACCCTTGTCATCCACCAGGAATATTTCGCCCATGCGGCGGCCGCGGTAATACCAGCGCCTGACGAGCGCAAGGTGCTCCATGATTTCGAGCGCGGGCCGCGCTTTCGCCGGCGGGAACGAATCGAGGACTCCCTGCACCCGCGATTCCATGGATTGTGATTTTGTATGCTCGGCAGCTTGAATCGAGAATGCCGCTGGCCCCGCGATTGCTCCGCCGTCCACGCGGAAGAATTTAACCGAGTCCGCGAGAGGGCTGGGCTGAACGATCAGCGCTGAAAACCGGTCGAGACGGCGGACAATCTCGGGGAACTGGCTTGCGACAGGCTTCAGCTTTTCCAAGCGGACGTGAATGGATGCTGCGTCTTCGAATGCGAGATTGGCTGATGCGGTGTCGCGCTGCGCCGAGAACTCCCGGGCAAGAGATTCTCCTCCGGAATCGAAATAAGCTTGCACGCGGTTCACTTCGGCGGAATATTCCTCGTCGGTGCAGCCCTTGAAACAGGGGGCAAGGCACATCTTCATCTCGGAATAGATGCAGCCGGGAAACTTGGGATCGGGATGGAGATCGTCGACGCAGCGGCGCATCTTGAAGAAGTCGAGCGAGTCGTTCATGAACTTTTCGGCAGCGCTGCGGGACTGAAAGGGTCCGTAGTAGAGTGCGCGGCCCTTGAGGCGTCCCAGACGCGTGGTGATGGAGGCGCGAGGGTATTCGTTCTCGAGATGCAGCTTGACCAGCGGCGCGAAGCGGAAGCGCATGCGGTTGCCGTAGGTCTTGGGGAAAGTTTCGCGCAGGACTTGGTAAAGCAAGAAGCCGGATTCGAAGTCGGAACTGGTCGGCCCGTACTGGATTGAGCAGACCCGATCGCGCAGATTTAATTTCTTGGTGCGTTCTTCGACTGGGCCGAGCAAGCGTTGCAGACGGCGGCGAAGATTGGCGGTCTTGCTGACGTAAGGCTCGGCGCGTGCGTCGTTGCCACGCAGTAGGAACACGGCCGGCGCAGGCGGGACAGCGGCGAAGATCTCCGCGTCGCGCTCAGGCGTGAATTCCAGGCACTCGGTCAGCACCAGGACATTGTAAGCAACTCTTCACCACAGATCTTATTGAAAAAGAAGTTCACAGCCCCCCGTGGAGTCGTCCGAAGTAGTGGGCAAGGTTGAGCGACATGATCAGGATGCCTGCCCCGAGGACGAGCACGTGCGAGGTCTTGCACAGATCGAAGGTGCCCACGCGACATACGAGCAGGTAGCCGACGGCAAGGTTGAAGAGTCCCCATAGGACGTTGACCACTGAAGAGGACAAGCCTACCCCGGGTGGCGACGCGAAAGGGCTTTGGAAGGCATGCCCCGAAATTCCGTTGCCGAAATGGGGCAAGGCGTTCGCAAGGAATACGCCCCCGAAGAAGTACGCCACATAGTGGTACCAGCGCATGGTTGCTCCTTTCTTACCGTAGATCGCGCCGCAACAGATCCGTTGTGAACGACCTACCGGAAGCTGGCGCTGCGGAACTTCTGGCGGAAGTCTTCGCCTTCCATTTTGATGATGCGGCACATTTCGTGCAGGCGGGAACGCATTCGTTCACCGATGCGGTCGCCGAGAGTTTCGGAGCGCGCGGCGGCTCGTGCTGGAGAAACGGAGCCATTCGCGCCCGCCGCCGGCTGATCTTCAAAATTTGTCGTAATGATCGTGGTGCGGTTGTCGTTGTAGCGCGTGTTCAGGATTAAGCTGACGGTGTCCCAAACCCATTCGGTGGGCTTCACCGCGCCCAGTTCGTCGAGAACCAGGACGTCGGTTTCAAAGACGGGACGAAGAACGTCCAACTCGGTGGCCTGAACCGCGGCGTTGTACGAGTTCTGGATTTCCTTCAGCAGTTCGCGGTAGTCGTAGAAAAGGCAGGAAATGCCCTTGGTGAGGATGAGTTCCTTGGTGATTCCAACTGCCAGATGAGTCTTGCCGGTGCCGATCTGGCCGATGATCAGCAGGCCCATGCCATCGCGAGGGTCGTACTCCTGCGCGAACCTGAAGGCGGAAAGCTGGGCAAACGCAAGCGAGGGATGGGCGCCCGGAAAGTCCGTGGTATAGCTGGCGAGCTCACAATGCTCGTAACGCCGCGGGATGCGTGCCGCAGCCAGCAGAGCCTGACCTCGCGCCTGGAGCTGGCAATCGCAGCGCGTGACTCGCCGGTCTTTACTCTTATCATTCTTATTCTCATTCTTGTCTTGGTCTCTGGGCGCGCCGGGGGTGGCGGGAAGCGTCTTCCAACCCGTGCCCTGGCATAGCGGGCAAACATCGGCGTCTGTTTTAACTAACTTCAACCCTGCTTCCTGGGTGCTTCTCAAATCCACCTTCTCAATTCGGGACTCTTAAACTGTATCACTTGGACTTTGCACCCGGACGTCGGCTTCCCGCAAGTGCGAAACCGCAGACGCCTGTGTACAAACTGTGAAGGGAGGGCCAAGGCTGTGGAGGGCGGAGGAAAACCGCCCCCGGCTTGCATTTTGGCAACGCGCGCAGTTCGGAATGCCGTTTTCCGACTCCGTTCCGGCCCCAGAACCCGCCCCCTCAGCCCCAATCCGGGACAGGGGGATGCGAAACAGGCTTCGGGCGCGGATTTTCACAGTTGACATTCTCTGTAGAGAGAGGAGAATACCAGCCGTCAGGTTTCCCAACTCAGTCACAACTTTTGTCGTCCCGGTGTGGGCTGGGTATGAACGAGACCTGCTAGGAGAAACTATGAATAAAGCGGATCTGGTTGACAAGATCGCGGGCGCTTGCGAAATCAGCAAGGCGCAGGCTGCGACAGCGATTGATACCGCGGTGAGCAGCATTACCGGTGCATTGCGAAAAGGGGATCGAGTGGCTTTGATAGGTTTCGGCACGTTCTCGGTATCGCAGAGAAAGGCGCGGAATGGGCGCAATCCGCAAACCGGCGCCACTATCAAGATCGCTGCCCGCAAGGTCGCGAAGTTTACCCCTGGGGCCGAACTGAAGAAAACCGTCAACAAGAAGTAGCGAAAATAGAAGTAGCTAAAACTTAAGACTGAAACTCAAAGAGTCTTGGATTCCACGAGAACGGCAGGGGATGATCGGCCCTGCCGTTTTCGCTGTTTGGGCTTATGCCGAGCGCGAGGGAACCTGGCTTCCTTGTCGCTTGCGCTCTTCGGAATGGCAAGGTTATGGGTTTGTACGCGCGGAGCGGCGATTCTTGAGACTTACGCCCGGCCCTTCTTGACGGCGACCGCTTTGCCGGCAACTTCCCAGGGACGCTTCGGCCGATCGACCAGAGCCTTGTCGTCGTCCTTGAGGCGATCGTAGTGGTAGGAGTCGCTCACCGTTCCCAGCGACTCGTTGTATAGGCTGGGCAGTCCAAGGGCGACCTTCAGCTCTTCCGCAAACGACTGCAAGGCTTTGAGGTGGTCGGCAGTTGCCGGGATTTCCGTCTTCGAATTCTTCAAGAACTGCTGGTAGCCGCGGTTGACCAGCTTCGAGATCTCGCTGCCGATCAGGTATCCGGGATAGGCAAAAATCTTCACGCCATCTTCGGCTGTCTTCTGAATCGCGGCCGAGACGTTGTACTTTCTGAGGAAAATGCGCCCGTTGGTGCCTGGCGCTTCGAGCACATCGAAACCGTGATCGCGCAACCAGGCCAGCGCCTCCTCGTAAGTTCGTGCTTCTATTGGTTTCGACATTCTCTAAGTTTCCAATCTCCCTATTTAGATGCAGGCCGCGCCCAAACTGTGCGCTGCTTACGTTTTTAGCACTGCATCGACTTGCAATCTGCGTCATCTAAGGACACCATACTACATAGCGTGTTTCGCTCGTTCGTGCATATTACGATAGTCACGAGTGAATAGTTCGATATGGGAGAGACTTCAGCCAATGACGCGGAAACGTTTTCGGCGCAACATGCGCCGGAACCCGCCATCCCGCGTCCGGGGCAGAGTCTGCTCGATCGCATCGGCAATACTCCGCTGTTGCGCTTTGATCAGCTCACTCACCACCTGCCGGGCGTGACACTTTTGGGCAAGGCCGAATGGCACAACCCCGGCGGCTCCGTGAAGGACCGCGCCGCAGCCAACATCGTTGCCGAAGGCCGCCGCAGCGGTAAGTTCAGCGCCGGCAAAACTCTGCTCGACGCCACCAGCGGCAACACCGGTATTGCCTACGCTATGCTGGGCGCGGCTGAGGGATTTCCGGTCACGTTGTGCATGCCGCAGAATGTTTCCGCCGAGCGTAAAAAGATTCTGAGCGCCTATGGCGCAAACATTCTCTACACCGACCCTGGCGAGGGTTCCGACGGCGCCATCCGCATGGCGCGCGAGGTTGCGGCCAAGCATCCCGATTTATATTTCTACGCCGATCAATACTCCAACGACGCCAACTGGAGGGCTCATTATCAGGGCACAGCCAACGAAATCTGGCAGCAAACCGAAGGGCGGATCACTCATTTTGTGGCCATGCTCGGCACCAGCGGTACATTCATGGGCACGTCGCGGCGTCTGAAGGAACTCAATCCCTCAATCCGATGCATTTCGCTGCAGCCCGATTCCTCCTTTCACGGCATTGAAGGCGCCAAGCACATGGCCAGCGCCATCGTCCCCAAGATCTACGACCCGCTGCTGGCCGATGAGAATCTTGAGATCGCAACCGAAGATGCCTATGCCATGTGCCGCCGCATCGGCCGCGATTGCGGACTGCTGCTGGGGATCTCTGCCGCAGCCGGCATCGTCGGGAGCCTGAAAATCTCCGAGCAGCTTGAACTAGGGAAAGAGCAGCAGGCCGTAGTCGTGACCATGCTCTGCGATTCCGGCGACAAATATTTGAGTGAGAGATTCTGGACCGAAGGGTAAGTTATTTGCATCTGGCCCACACAATTCCTAAGGAGCGATCATGAAGCAGCACAACTATGAGATTCAAGTTGCGTGGACCGGAAATCAAGGTCAAGGCACAAAGACATACGCAGCCTACAAGCGCGACTACACGATCACAGCTCCGGGAAAGCCTCCGGTATTGGCGTCCTCTGACCCGGCGTTTCGCGGCGACCCATCAAGGTACAATCCCGAGGACCTCCTGGTCGCAAGTCTCTCGGCTTGTCACATGCTTTCCTACCTTCACCTCTGTGCCGTCAATAAAATAGTAGTCACCGAATATCAGGACGACGCCCGGGGCGTGATGAACGAACGCCCGGATGGCTCAGCGGCATTTGCCGAGGTAACTCTGCATCCCCATGTAACGATTTCAGAAGACTCTGACGAGGCCAAGGCTCTATCGCTCCACGAACAGGCTCACCATCTTTGTTTCATCGCAAACTCAGTAAATTTTCCGGTGAAGAACGTCGCTCAAATAAGCGTTGAAGCTCCTCGTTGATGGCAAAATTTGATCCCGGCTTGAACATTCATCGATGCTGAAGATTACAACCAAAGACCATGAAGCTCTTCGCGCGCCACGGCGAAGAGACTTATCCGCACGAGTGCTGCGGCGTGCTGCTCGGCCGCGTGGACGACGACGGCATTCGCATCGTGACCTCGACGGCGCGCTGCGGCAACACTCGCATTGACTCGCCCCAGAACCGCTACAACATCGATCCTCGGGAACTGGTGCGCATTCAGCGCGAGGGCCGCGAGCGCGGTGAGGATATTATCGGGTTCTATCACTCCCACCCCGACCATCCCGCCCGCTGGTCGCCGACCGACCTGGCCGAAGCTCACTGGATCGGCTGCTCCTACGTCATCACCAGCGTGGAGAAGGGGAAAGCGGCGATCACCAATTCGTTTGAACTCGGCGGCTCCGAGGAGGTCGACAAGCGACTTCTCGACGAGAAGATCGAAATCGATTGAGTTCCGGCGGGTCGTACACTAGAGCTGGCGTGTGAGGAATCCATTGTCCAGCAGGGTTTCTGCGTGATTTTCACAAGCCACGAAACGACCGCCGGAAACGCCGAGCCCCCATCATCGCCAACGGGCAACCACGAAAACCCGCGTCTGACGCGCCTTCTGCGCGAACTTGTTCCGCCCCTGCACCAATTCCGGTCACCTTCCTGTGGACGGGCTGCACTCGGCTGAAAATACGCGAGTTATAAACGCAAAGTTTTCATTGACTCTGAAAATAGAAAGAGTAGAACCATAATCGTTCTTTGACAGCTTCTAAAGTTTTTCCGGTTGGTGCCGCGTCCGGGACTCAAGCGCAGTCACCCTCTTCATGAAAATGAGCAGGGAGGGCAAGCAAGGGTCTATAGCAACGCGCTGGTCGAGGAGAACAAGAAGAAACGTCGAAGGCAGGATAGAGTTCCGAGGCGTTGGGTAGGTTTTTCCGGTTGGCGGTAAGCCCGGAGCCCGAGCGAAGATCGCGCGTGGCACCCCGCAAGGGAAGCTGCGATAGCAGGTCAAGCAAGGGTCTAAACGCGAGCTACTGGCCGAGACGAATGGACCCAACACCACCTCGGAACTCTTATTTTTTGCCCACGTTCGCCCCGCCCCTTCAAGATTTGTTCAGCGCGCATTCGTTTACAGCGGGATATTCCCGTGCTTCTTCGGCGGGTTCTTGTCGCGCTTGGTCTCCAGCATGGCCAAAGCCTGAATCAGCTTCTTGCGGGTCTCGTGGGGCTGGATGATGGCGTCGACGAAGCCGCGGTCGGCGGCTACGTAGGGGCTGGCGAAGCGGTCGCGGAATTCTTCGATCTTTTTTTGGCGCAATTCCTGGCGATCTTGCGGATTGGCTGCCCCGTCCAGTTCGCGCTTGTAGACGATATCCACCGCGCCTTCCGGGCCCATGACTGCGATCTCGGCCGTCGGCCACGCGTAGTTCACATCGGTGCGGATGTGCTTTGACGCCATCACGCAATAGGCGCCGCCGTAGGCTTTGCGCGTGATTACGGTGATCTTGGGGACTGTGGCCTCGGCGAAGGCGTAGAGCAGCTTCGCGCCGTGCTTGATGATGCCGCCGTATTCCTGCGCCGTGCCGGGGAGGAATCCCGGAACATCCTCAAACGTGATCAGCGGGATGTTGAAGCAGTCACAGAAGCGGACGAAGCGCGCCCCCTTGATCGAGGCGTTGATGTCGAGCGTTCCGGCCAGCATGGCGGGTTGGTTGGCGACGATTCCCACGGAGCGTCCGTCCATGCGGGCGAATCCGACGACAATGTTTTTGGCGTAGTGCTCCTGCACCTCGAAGAAGTAGGCGTCGTCGACCACGGCATGGATCACATCCTTCATGTCATAGGGAAGATTCGATTGCGCGGGGACAATCTTGTCGAGCGCGGCATCGGCACGGTCGATTGGATCAGTGCATGGTTTGCGCGGTGGGTCTTCCAGATTATTCGAGGGCACGAAGCTCAGAAGTTCGCGCACCATCGACAGACACTCGGCGTCGTCGTGCGCCAGAAAGTGCGCTACGCCCGAGGTTTCGTTGTGGGTCATTGCGCCACCAAGCTGCTCTTTGGTGACTTCTTCGTGCGTCACCGTTTTGATCACGTCAGGCCCGGTGATGAACATGTAGGAAGTTTTGTCGACCATCAGGACGAAATCGGTGATGGCGGGCGAATAAACCGCGCCTCCGGCGCAGGGGCCCATGATCGCTGAAATCTGCGGCACTACGCCGCTATACAGCGTGTTGCGCAGAAAGATGTCAGCGTATCCCGCCAGCGACGCCACGCCTTCCTGAATGCGAGCGCCTCCGGAATCGTTCAAGCCAATCACCGGCGCACCCATCTTTGCGGCCAAGTCCATGATCTTGACGATCTTGCCGGCGTTCGTTTCCGAGAGCGATCCGCCGAACACGGTAAAGTCCTGCGCAAAGACGAAGACCAGGCGGCCTTCGATGCGGCCGTAGCCGGTGATAAAGCCGTCGCCGTAAAACTTCTGCTCGGCCATGCCGAAGTCGCTGCAGTGGTGGGTGACCAGCTTGTCGGTCTCTTCGAAGGTGCCGTCGTCGAGCAGGAACTCGATGCGCTCCCGGGCCGACATTTTGCCTTCCTTGTGCTGGCGCTCGCGCCGCTTCTCGCCTCCGCCGGCTTCAGCGAGCTGGTTGCGCTTCTTTAGTTCTGCGAGCTTTTCGTCGAGATTCATGTGCGGAAGGATTATAGCGGGTAGGTGGGCGGGCAGGTGTGTGAGCTGGGTGATCGTGCGCCTGGAGACAGGCTAAGATGAACGTATGCCAAGGACGATCGTTGCCATCGGCGGCGGGGAGATAAGAACAAGGGGCACCGTTGCGATTGATCGAGAGATTATCCGGCTCTCGAACAAGAAAAGTCCAAAGCTTCTTTTTATCCCAACCGCGAGCTCGGACTCCGAAATCTATTGGCAGGCCGTCCAGGAGTATTTCGGCAAATTCCTGAAATGCAGGACCGACGTCCTCTTCCTCATCAAAGAGCGGCCTTCCAAGGAGCAGATCCGGAGGAAGATCTCGACGGCAGATATCATTTACGTTGGCGGCGGAAATACGTTGATGATGATGCGTCTTTGGCGGCGTCTCGGCGTCGACAAACTTCTGGTATCGGCCTATGAGAATGGGACTGTCCTTTCTGGCACCAGTGCGGGCTCGATCTGCTGGTTCGATTCCGGACATTCCGACTCGATGTCCTTTTACAACCCGCGAAAGTGGAACTACATAAACGTGAGGGGCTTAGGGCTTATAAGCGGGATACATTGCCCGCACTACAACGGCATGACCCGGGGAGTCCCTCGAAGAAACAACTTCCGGGCCATGATTCGGAAGACTGGGGGCATCGGCATCGCGATCGAGAACAATTGCGCAATTGAGTTCATAGACGGACGGTTTTACAAAGTCATCCGCTCGAAGAGCTATTCAAGGGCTTACAGAGTGTACAAAAGTGGCGGCGACGTGGTTGCGAAACAAATACGGCAGCAGAAACAACTCGCACCCGTGGAATCCCTCAGGCGACGGGGTCCGAACTGATGGAACTCTGAGCGGTTGGAGATCGTTGCCGAACCTTACTCGAGGTCTGATCCAAGTACCTGGTAGCGATACTTCTTGCCATCCCAGAAGACCACCGAGGCGGTCGCTTCGCCTTCGCCCTTTTCTTCCATGTAGACTCCGAGCACGGTCCTCTTCTTCATGGCCAGCCTTTTTACGGTGAGGGTTTTGAAGGGCAGGTTAATCAGCACGAACTTGGGCTTCGGTTTGTCGGAACGCCAGGCCTCAGGGCCCACGCCGTGCACAATCAGCAGACAAATCCCTTTTCGCTCGGGATCGTCCGAGGCAAACCCGGAGGTGACTTTGACATTGCCGTAGCCCAGATAGCTGTCAAACGGATCGGTCACGCTAAAAGCGTATTCAGACTGGTCAGCCAGGGGGTTCTTGCAGCGGGCGGCAATTACAAGATCGTTTACGCCGTCGCCATCTAGATCGCCGACAAACTGTGGCTCGTCGGACATCACCGAACAGTTGTCGCCAAACTCTTTGTGAATGTACTCATCGGTGACCGCGGGCGAAGGCATGGTGGCGTGCGCCGGCGGCGGAGGCGGTTGCTTCTTGTCCGCAGCGAACGAAGCAGATGCGGCGGCGAACGCCAGCACGACAAACAAAACGCGAAGGGAGACAACTCGGGAGAACGACATGCCCCTACTCTAGTACCGTTTTTCCCCGGAGGGTATAGACACTAATGGTGACAGGCCACTTAAGTAACCACTACTTGCGGAAGTGTTCCCAGCCTCGCGGTTTAAGTTCCCGGCCTGCCCCGCTCTCATTCATCAGGAATATCTTCTGGAACCGTGTGACGTGTCCAATCAAGGTGATTGGCACTCCGGCAATGCGGGATGGAATTCGCTTGCCGCGAGGGCGCGGTGAACAGCAGTTCGTAGTCTTCTCCACCGTGCAGCGCGAATTGCAGATCGACTTCCCGCGACGGTTTGCCCACGCCGGCCCGGGGGATGGCTTCTGCCTGCAGTTCCGCCCCGACGCGGCTCTCTTCGCAGATGTGGGCCAGGTCGGTGGAAAGGCCGTCGCTGGTATCGATCATCGCGGAAACCAGACCTTTCTCCCGGAGAACGCGCCCGAGCTCGATTCGCGGCTCGGGAAAGAAATGCCGGGGATACTCCCGCGGATTGAGCTTTGCGCTTGGGCTTTTTCCACATCTGCCAGACCGCCGCCGCCGACCCGCCGAGTTCTCCGCTCACATAAATGCGGTCGCCGGGCCGCGCCCCCGAGCGCAGCACGGCCTTGCGCTTTAGGCACGGTTCCCACCACGACGATATCCGCCAGAATTCCATTGGGCGACTCAGACGTGTCGCCGCCTGCCAGGGTCACTCCGTATCTCTCCGCCAGGCTGATCAAGCTGCGGGCAAAGCGGCGTACCCAGCGCGGTGGCAAGTCGCGCGGCAGCGCCAGCGAAAGAAATGCCGCCACGGGTTCCCCGCCCATAGCCGCAATGTCGCTCAGTCCTCGCGCCAGACAGCGGTGCCCAACCGATTCCGGGGAATGCCAGTCCCGGCGGAAGTGGATGCCCTCCAGGGTGAAGTCGGTCGTGACCAGCGTGTCGTTTTCCCCACCTCGTTTCCTATCTCCGCCCCTGCCAGATCGCCGAAATAGTCGCAGCACGGCGCAGTCATCGCCAATTCCAGTCAGAACGGCAGGATTTGTCCTCGGCCCGGCCATGCGGCGAACCTGGGCAATCAGCGCTTTTTCGGCAATTACCACGGCAACTACTATAAGCGAGGTCAGCTATCAGTGCTGCCAAGCGTCCCCGTGGACTCCAGGCGATACTCGATCTGTGCATCCTTATTCAGCAACGGGCGCCGTCGGCCGGTATTCGGGGTCGATCTTCCCGCCCCGAATGCAGACGCCTTTTGTGGGCCCCTTGGTCAATACCGGCTGGTGCCCATCCGCTCCGGTAACCTTGCGCTGGTTACATTCGATTACCGCGCCTTAAGTAACTCTTAATGGCCCTGCCGCGTCGTTGACAGGGGGAACCTAGTTTGTTACCTTTTACCAGTCATTCACAAAACCTTTGGCCGAGCGAAGTGCAGTACCCTTTGGACAAGCCGTAAGTTCTGCATCCCGTGGGAATTGCAGACAAGAGGTTTTCGGCCGGGTCCTCGGTTCCGGTAGGGGAAGGGCACGTTAGAAGTCTCCGTTCCCAAGAGGGGAAGCGTAGCCCGAAAAGATCAGGTGGTCCGAACAGGCTTTCTGCAACCTCAGAACTTTGCCTGGAGTTCCGGCCCTGATCGTTAAAACGCGGAAGAACATTTCAAGCTGAAGAAGGAAGGCATTTGCGAAAACGCTTCTACATACTCTTTGTGGCTCGCGGGGATGACGGCCAGTTGCGCAAGATTCCCATCCCTGTCCACTATCTGTATGTGTTCGTGGTCGGCGCCGCTATCGGATTCCTCAGCCTGACCGGTATCGCCAGCTCTTATGCGCGCATGCTGCTCAAGGTCTCGCGCTACAACGAATTGCGGACGGAGAAAGAGCAGCTCAAGGATCGTTATTCCCAGCTGGAACAGGTGGCCAAGGAGCGCGACGTGCAGGTGGCTTCTCTGGGCTCGATCGCCAGTGAAGTATCGGCTCTCTACGGATTGAAGTCGCAGCCCGCGCTGGTCACGGCCTCGCAGCAGCAAATCCAGGACGCTGACGTCAGTTCTTCGCTCGATCAGTTGGGCGCTTTGCGCACTTCCGCCCTTACCGGTGCTACCACGGTTGGCATCAGCCTGGGCATGACTCGCAACGCCACCACGGCCGACTGGTTCCGGGCGAACTCCGCACCTAACCTC
This sequence comes from uncultured Acidobacteriaceae bacterium, assembly GCA_963770235.1. Lineage (GTDB taxonomy): Bacteria > Acidobacteriota > Terriglobia > Terriglobales > Acidobacteriaceae > Sulfotelmatobacter. The sequence continues at coordinate 12,530 of CAVYOW010000020.1, forward strand.
TGGCCGGTTGAAGGCCAGGTCACGGCCAGCTTTGGGGAGCGCATCGACCCGTTCAACGGGGAAGGCGCGTTTCACAGCGGGGTGGATATTGGCAGCACTTACGGCCACGCGGTGGTCGCGCCCGCCGATGGCGTGGTCACCTTCGCCGATTTCCTGGGCGGATACGGCAAGGCCATCATGTTGGATCACGGCCACGGCATCTCCACCCGCTACGGCCACCTTTCCGGCTTCGCGGTCACACCCGGACAGCAAATCCATCGCGGCGACACGATCGGCTACGTGGGCTCCAGCGGACGTTCCACCGGGCCTCACCTTCACTACGAAGTTCGCATCAACGACACTCCGGTTAATCCTTATAAATACCTCCGCATGACCGTCGCCGTCACGCGGCGGCTTCCAGACCGGCAGCTAGGGAACACCTCAGTTCTCAGTTTCTTGCCCTTGCACTCTTTCCCTCGCTAGGCTACGTTCATGAGGAAGAAGAAAGAGAGTTTTCAGTCCCGGTTCTCAGTTCTCAGCAAGGGTGTGGTGCCCGTCTGAGAAGCAAGCATTCTAAAGGGTTTTACTGAGAACCGAGAACTGAGAACCGAGAACTGCCTCATGATCGCTTCTTCCGTTCGGTGCGCGAGGACGTTGCTGCTGTCTTCGAGTCCGATCCCGCAGCTCGCTCCTACTTCGAGGTCGTCATCCTGTATCCGGGCCTGCACGCAGTGTGGGCGCATCACATGAGCCACTGGCTCTGGGGCCACCACATGCGCTTTCTGGCGAGATTCGTTTCGCAGGTGGCGCGCCTGTTCACCGGCATTGAGATTCACCCTGGCGCGGAGATTGGACGGCGTCTGTTCATCGACCACGGCATGGGCACGGTGATCGGCGAGACCGCTATCGTCGGCGACGACGTCACGCTTTACCAGGGTGTGACGCTGGGAGGAACCGGCAAAGAGAAAGGCAAACGGCACCCCACGGTGGGCAACAACGTCTCGATCGGCTCCGGCGCCAAGCTGCTGGGCAACATCACGATTGGGGACAACTGCCGCGTGGGCGCGGGCTCAGTCGTGCTGCGGAGCGTGCCCGCCAATTCCACGATTGTGGGCGTGCCCGGACACATTGTTCTGCGCGACGGCAAACGCGTGGTAATTACCGACCCCAAGGACATCCGCGACCCGCTGTCGGACGTAATCATCAAGCTGGCTGCGGAAGTGCATGAGCTGCGCGAGAAGTTTCAGCAGCACTCCCACGAAGCGCTGGGCGCGGAGCCTAACGTCACGATCGACGAAGGGACGCCCACGCCGAATATCTCTCCGCAGGAGTTGTTTCAGGATGACTACCAGATCTGAAAGGCCGAGGTTTCAAGGTTTCTCAGGTTTCAAGGCTTCAAGGTTTCGAAACCTTGAAACACGAAACCTTGAAACCTCTTCGCGGAATCGGCAGAGCTGCTTACTGTCTCAACCCCATCCAGCTTTCCGAGACCACCAGCGAGTTGCCGGGATTGTGTGGATCGTACTTCACGGACGTGGGCAGGCCGAGCCGGCAGGAATGCAGGTTGATCCACTGGCGCAGGTAGGTGACGTCCTGCGAGCACTCGTAGGAAACGCCCGCGACGTCATATTTGTAAATGAGCAACACGGCGGCGTGATGGCCGTTGCTGACCGGCAATTCCTGTACATCGATGACGGTACCGTCGGTGATGCGCCCGATGCCGTCGAGCCAGGTGCGGCGTTCGCGCTCCAGTTCGGCCGGCCCCTTGGGCTTGCGCCGCAAGAGCGCGTAGGCGCCCAGAGCGGCGGCACTGCCGCCGGCAACAACCAGCGAATAGAGATGAACTGAATCCATACTGAGGGAGTAACGTCGCAGCGGCCTACTGCCAACTGCAGTTTCGTTATCAGCATATGACGGAAGCAGCGTCTGCGGAAGTGGGTGGGGGAGTTACCGAGGTGCCAGGCTGTGGAAATCTTAGAGGCAGTGGTCAGTGGTCAGTAAGATCAGTAGCAAGTGGGAGAAGTTCACTACGGTTTGGCCGATGCAACTCTAGAGGGAGTTTGTAGGTTCTTACTGGCCACTGATTCACCCACCACTGGCCACTGCTTTTTCATTTCTGCTTACACACAAAGTCCCGGCGATCTCGCCGAAATCACCTTCCGCAACCTGCCCGAATTGATCGTCGCGGTGAGTCTTCTTGCTGACCACAAGTTTGCCGCTGGTCGCGGGAGTAGAACCATTCCGAGTTCGCAACAACGGTCGGCATCGTGCTGCCGCTCGCGCAGTTGAAGCGAACCCGGGCGCGCAGTTCCACGAACGGACCTCCCTGCGGCAGTTTGGTGGGTTCTTTGTATTCGACGCGAATCCAGGCCGTGCGCAGACCGTTCTTCTGGGACGCTGACCGAGCTGACCAAAACCTGATCGCCGCCGGGGGTAGCGCCGATCTGCCGCCAGTCCCCCGCAGCCAGCGCGACCACTCCCACGAGCAGGACCGGGGCCAGCACCACGGCAACGATGATGAAAAGGCCCTTCTTCATGGGGGATGGAGGTAGGGGCATAAGCACGCCGCACACACTTTGGGCCAAAAACCGGTTTCTGTCAACTCCGGTCAGACTCGGTAAGACTAGCCGAGTGAATATCTTTAGCAGGACGCGACTGAGTCCGGAGGCGTCTGCTATCGTTGTCTCTGCCGGAGGATCAGGTCTCATGGAGACCTTTCACTGCACAAACATGAATTCCGCGATTGGACCTTTGTTTCTGGCGGCTTCCGGCTGTGGACTGGTTGCACTGGAATTCGACGCCAGGTTGCCGGGACAGCAATCGATTCGCCCGAACCCACGCCATCTTCGCGAAGAGAAAGAGAAGAAGGGCTTCAGGTTCGAGAATTCCGCTCGACGGATGCGGCCTTACGTCAGTGAACTCGAAGAGTATTTCGCTGGCAAGCGGCGCGAGTTCACCTTCCCGCTCGATCTTCGCGGCACGGACTTCCAGCTAGCCTGCTGGCGGGCGCTGCTGGCGATTCCTTATGGAGAGACGCGCAGCTATGCCGACATCGCCCGCGCTGTGGGCAAGCCGAATGCGTTTCGCGCCGTGGGCATGGCCAACAATCGCAATCCGGTCGCGATTGTCGTGCCCTGCCATCGCGTGATCGCCTCCGACGGTACGCTCTGCGGTTACGGCGGCGGCCTCGACGTGAAGCGCAAGCTGCTGGAACTGGAAGGCGCGCTGACGGGAGTATTGGCGGCATAGTCCTTTCGAAATCCACACTCCTTTGACCTCCTCTAACGGCAACTCGTGCGCCCTTCGCAAAGCCGGGCTCTTCTATCTCGTCTTCGTGATGTTTTCCTACACCACGGGCGGGCCCTTCGGACTCGAGGACATGGTCACCACCTCGGGTCCCGGGATGACGCTGATCTACCTGCTGGTGTTGCCGTTTTTCTGGTGTATTCCGGTGTCGCTGGTGTCGGCGGAGCTGACCACCGCCATGCCCGTCGAGGGCGGCTTCTACCGCTGGACCCGCGCGGCTTTCGGCGACTTCTGGGGATTCCTCGCAGGCTGGTGGAACTGGTCGGCGTCGTTCCTGCTGGGCGGAGCCTACGCCGTTCTCTTCACCGATTACCTGGTGTACTACTTTCCCGGGATCACGGGATGGAAGCACTATCTCGTCTCCCTGGCGCTGATTGCCGTGATTACCTGGATCAACGTGCGCGGCATCCAGATGGTGGGGCAGGTCGCGACCGCGCTGGAGATCTTCATCTTCGTGCCGGTGATGACGATGATCGTGATCGCCTTCACCAAGTGGCATCACAATCCGTTTGTTCCCTTGATTCCGCCGCACCAGCCGACGTTCAAGATCTTCGGCGTGGGACTGGCTCTGGGCCTGTGGCTCTATTCGGGGTACGAACAGCTTTCGACCGTGGCGGAGGAAGTCGAGAACCCGCAACGGGCCTATCCGCGGGCGCTGGCGCTGGTGGTGCCGCTTTCGATTGCAGCGTACTTTCTGCCTACGCTGGCCGGGCTGGCTTCGGCGGGAGAGTGGGAAAAGTGGCATACCGGATATTTTTCCGACGCGGCGAGAATCATCGGTGGATCGTTCCGTGGGCGTCCGTGGCTCGGCACCTGGATGACGCTGGCGGCGATGGTCGGCAACGTCGCGCTGCTCAACAGCACCGTCCTCACGACGACGCGCATGCCTTTTGCCATGGCCGAAGACGGATATCTTCCCGCGGCGCTCACGCGCAAGCATTCGCGCTATGGCACGCCATGGCTGGCGATTGTGGTGTCGGCGGTCATCTATGCGCTGCTGGCGTGGCAGAGCCTTGGACAGCTTATCTCGGTGTACATCTGGCTGCGCTCGGCGACGACGGTGCTGACGGTGCTCTCGGCGTGGAAGCTGCGGCGCACGCGGCCGGAGATGCCGCGAGCGTTTCTGATTCCCGGCGGGCGTGTGGGATTGCTCTATGTGGTGGCGCGCGCCGGTGGTGATGGCATTGGTCGCGCTGCTGGGCAGCGACCGCTTTGCATTGATTGGCGGGGCGATCGCGATGGTGCTGGGACCGATGGTGTATCGGTTGTTGCTTTCCGTTCGCGCTAGATATACAAACGCCTATGTATATCTTCGGCGCAGACACAGCGAGGAGAGCCTTCGACAGCATGGCGCGGCCAGGCGGACAGGAGTGTCCGCCCCACACGGGCTGAATCTAGCTCACCCAATCCAGAAACTTGTACCACATACCCGCGAACGGCAGGAACCACGGCTTGCCGTTGTACAAGCCGAGCGGCGCGCCGGGGAATGGGATGCCTACGAAGGGATTGTCCGGCTTATCTCCAGCGATTAACTGCGCCATCTTCTGGCCTTGATACGTCGCCATGGCGACGCCGTGTCCGGCGTAGCCTACGGCGTAGTACATGCCGTCGATCTGGCCGGCGTGGGGCATGATGTCGAAGGCGAAGTCGAGCGTGCCTCCCCAGACGTATTCGATCTTGGCGTCGCGGAGTTGGGGATAGACGTCGATCATGCCGCGGCGCAGGATTTCGGCACTGCGGCGGATGGTCTGGTCAGTCTCGGGGAAGAATGCGGCACGACCGCCGAACAGCATGCGGCGGTCGGGCGTGAGGCGGTAGTAGTAAAGATAATTCTTGGAGTCGTAGATCATGCGGTTGCGCGGGCTGAGTTCGCGGGCCAGAGCTTCGGGCAGGATTTCGGTCGTGATGATGAACGAGCCGATGGGGATGATTCGCTTTTGCAGCGCGGGAGTTGCTTTGCCGGTGTAGCCGCTGGTTGCGACGAAGACTTCGCGCGCCCACAGCGGGCCCCGGAAGTGACGATCTTCCAGACTGATTCGCCCTGACTCGCTTCACGCTGCAGGCCCTCGACGCGCGTGTGCTCGAAGATTTCCGCGCCGGCCGTTATCGCGGCCACGGCCGAGGCCAGCGACATAGCGCGCTGGATTCAGTCCGGCGCTGACTTCATCGACCATGCCGCCGTAGTAGATGTTTGACCCGATTTCAGCGTTCAATTCGTTTTTCTGCACGACGCGCAGCTGGTGATTGAATTCGCGGGCAATCACTTCCACCTGCCGCGCGTAGTCGTCGAAATGCTTCTGCTTGCAGGCCACTTCGAGGTGGCCGCATCGGGAGAAGTCGCAGTCAATGGCTTCATCGCGGACAATCTGCTCGACGCAATCGATGGTCTGGAGCGATGCGGCATACATGCGCCGGGTCAGATCGCGTCCGTACATGGAGATGAGCTGGTTCACGCCCAGCTTCATGCCGGTAAGCACCATGCCGCCGTTGCGGGAACTGGCTCCCCAGCCTATGGTTTCCGATTCGAGTACGGCAACTGTGGCGCCGCGCTTGGCAAGGGTGCGGGCGGCGGAGAGACCGGTAAAGCCGGCACCGATGACGGCGACGTCCACCCGGCTGGGTAGGGAGCGGGAGGCATCCGTGCGGGGAATTTGGGCCGTGGTGAGCCAGTAGTTGTGTTCGCGCAGGGTCATGTCAGGTTTGAAACCGCAGATGCGCCCGCGAGAGAGACGTAGCACGCTACGTCTCTACGAAGGAGGACCTAGCATTCTAAATCACAGTCGCGACCGCGCGGAGCGGACAATCGCGAACGGTGACCTGAGGACATGTCCCTCGGCAAATTGAGGTCAGCGCAGTTGCCCACCTCGGTAACTTGCCGTGGTTACCGCGCCTGCTTAGGCTGGAATAGTATGCCCTTACGCTGCCTCCTATTTTCGTCCAATGAGGAGATGGTCCAGCCCATCTGGCAGGTGCTCGCCGATCTGGGGATCGAGGGAGAGTACTGCCAGAGCGCTGTGGATGCGGTGGAGAAGGTTACCACCCAAGTATTCCAAATCGTGATCACCGACTGGGACGATCAACCCGAGGCCGGATTCCTGCTGAAGACGGCGCGGGAATTGAAAGCGGCGCAGCGCCCGTTGACTCTGGCAATTGTGAGCGATGATGCCAGGCTGCCGGAGGCGCTGCAGGCGGGGGCCAATTCAGTTCTGGTGAAACCGATTCGCACCGAACAGGTGCGCGACACGATGAGTACGGCGTGCGAGTTGCTTCGAGCGAAACAGCAGCCGGGAACGCTACAACCCGCGCCAGTGGCCCAACGAGGAGCGCCAGAAACAACCACTTTGGCGGCCGCGGCGTCGGCTGGCTCGGTTGCCGTGCCGGCCAGTGTAACCCAAGCACCGGAGAAAACCTTTCGGGCGGGAGAGTTCCTCCAATCAGGGAGTTCCAGGCCCGGGGCGCAATTTGACACGGAAAGTGAAGTTCACACGTCAATGGACCAGTCCGCAGCTGCGGAAGTTGACGCGCTCACGGAGTTGGAGCCGATGGCCGCTGCCGTGGAAGCTCCTCCGGCTCCGGAACCCGAGCCACAGGAACCGCTGACGGGATGGGCAGCATTGCAGGCCCGTCTGACGAGAACGGCGCCAGCGCCGCCAGAGGATGCTCCGTCGAAGAGCGAACTGCTGTCCTACGCGGAAACGCCCTCGCAAGGGGTAAAGCCGGCGGGACCTGTCACAGAAGAAATCAAGGAACCTGCGAAGAAGGAGTCTCAACCGGAATCAGGACCCGAAGCTGCTCTTTTCGCGTACATATCGGGAGAACCGGAAGAGAGCGCCCCGGCGGCACAAGAACCGCGTCCTAAAGTGGGCAGGATCTTGCTGATGGGGATACTGGCGGCGTGTGTGGCTGTGGTAGCGATACCCCGAACCCGCCAAAGTTTACGGATCGTCTACCGGAATGCCATGCGTGCCGGAGGCAGTTGGCTCAATCCGCCGCCTGCCCCTGTTCCACAGGCCGTGCGCACAGCACGACAGTTTTGGCCAGTCGGGTGATGAGTACAACCTTCCGGTGGTGGGGAATATTCCGGATGCAACGACGGATCCTTCCCAGATTCGTGTGCTTCCGGTGGTTGATCCAACGGCGAAACCACAGAAGGGTTCTGAGGCGAACGGCGGGCAGGCGGCATCTACTGCAACCGAGAACAACCCCACCGATCAAAATCAGACTAGCCAAACCCAGCCTGATCAAAACCAGCCTGGACAAAGCCAGAGCGGACAGGCGCAGGTTGGCGAGGGCCAAGTTAAGGATCCGGTCCCGGCGAGCGGCGGCGGTGTGCCGGGGAATGCGGCAGAAACATCGCCCGGTTCGGCACCCGCCGCGGCGCCCGTACAGCCGAATGCGCCGGCGCGCCCGGTCCTGCCGCCGGTGCAGGGCTCGCTGCGGCGCAGCCTGCAGCGTTCTGGCGGAGATACCGCGGGCATTCCGTCGAGCCTGAAATCGCAGATGGCTTCGATGACTCCTGAGGCCAGCGGCGCCAAACCGGCCGAGGCTGCGATGTCATCCATTGAGCCCGTGAATCTGTCCGAGTCAGCGACGTGGGGGCTTTTGGTTCAACCCGTTGATCCGGTTTATCCAGACGCAGCGAAAGCCAGCGGGCAACGAGGCAGTGTGGTTCTGCAGGTATTTATCGGGCGTGATGGCGCGGTGCAGGACGCGAAGTTCTTGCAGGGATCGCTGGTGTTTGCGCGGGCCGCCATCGATGCCGTAAAGCAGTGGCGTTTCAAGCCTTATTCCATGAATGGCCGCGCTGTATCAGTACAGAGCGTGATCACTCTGAACTTTAAACCACCGGCTTAGCCGCCGGGTGACGAAACTGGCGCCGGATCGTCTTAACTCTTGTGTGGGAGCCCGCCTTCCACCGAAGTTACTGAAGGGGATTGAACCTGGGCACCCAGGAGACAAAAAGCGGCATCTACAAGATATAATGGAAATAGCTCCTCAGGAAGTGAGTCCTTTCCAAAAGAAGAATTCGATGTCCATGAAAATTAAAGCAGCGATTCTGGTTTCGTCCTTTGCCGTGCTGTTATTCGTCGTAGTCGGCTCCCTGGGGGGCGTGCATGCCTCCTCGAACGACGGCTCCTACCGGCAAATGCAGGTTTACAGCGAGGTATTGTCACGCGTACAGAGCGAGTACGTGGAAGACCCGAACATTCCCAAAGTGACAGACGGCGCGCTGCACGGTCTGGTGGAATCGCTGGATGCGAACTCCAGCTACCTGACGGCTGCGGCCTACAAGTCCTACAAGGCTCATAAGTCGGAGGCCAAGGGAGAGATCGGGGCGACTGTCTCCAAACGCTTTGGATACGCGGACGTGATCTCGGTGCTGCCGGGATCGCCGGCGGAAAAGGCAGGCGTTGAGGCGACGGATATCTTCGAATCGATTGAGGGCCAGAGCACACGGGACATGTCTCTGCCGGAAATTCGCAGCGCGTTGTCGGGCACGCCAGGCTCGACGGTGAATGTTTCGGTGGTCCGGGCACGGAGAGCGGAGCCACAAAAGATGGCGATCACGCGGGATGTGGTGAGCATTCCTCCGGTCTCCGACAAGATGCTGGAAGACGGCATCGGCTACGTGAAAGTGGACGCTCTGACCAAGGGCAAGGCGCAGGAAATCGCCGGGAAGATCAAGTCGCTGGAAAGATCAGGAGCGAAGAAGCTCGTACTGGATTTGCGGAACACGTCGGAAGGGGAAGAGAGCGAAGGCGTCGCCACGGCCAACCTTTTCCTGAACCACGGCACGATCACCTATCTGCAAGGACAGAAGTTTCCGCGAGAGGCGTTCAATGCGGATGCGGCGAGGGCCGTGACTTCTCTTCCGGTCGCTGTGCTGGTGAACAAGGGGACGGCTGGGGCGGCTGAGATCGTGGCAGCGGCGATCCTGGAGAACGCCCGAGGCGATGTGGTGGGCGACAAGACTTTCGGTGACGGATCGGTGCAGAAAACGATTGATCTACCGGATGGTGGGGCGCTGATTCTATCTGTGGCGAAATACTATTCGCCGAGCGGGAAGGCGATTCAGGAAACCGCAGTGACCCCCAACGTACTGGTGGCCGACGACACGGACAACCTGATCTCCGAAGATGAGGACCAGGAGCCTGCCGCCGCTGAACCAGAAGCCAAGCCCAAGAACACGCAGGACGATCAGTTGCGCAAGGCTGTCGAGGTGCTGAAGAGCCGGAGTAGCTAGTCGCTGTTTCTTGCCTGGGGATTTCATTGCGCACCGCAAGGTGCGCAATTTCTTTGCGCCTGCTTCAGCCCGCAACACCAACGACCGTTCACTTCGATCTGCGCTTGCGACTATCGAGGCGGTTGGCGCCCTGCTATCCTGATCACATCTCGCCATGAAATCGCTCTATGAAGATCTTCCGCCGGTGGAGATTGCCGGGCGGAAGTTTGTGGGGCAGGTGTTGTTTGCCCTGCTGGTACTGGTTTCCGCTCTGGTGGGCGCGACGACCGGCCTCCTGCTGGTCTACACCACAGATTTGCCGCAGGTAGAAGCACTGGAGGCCTACCGCCCCAGTTCGATCACGGAGCTATATGACGACCACGGGCGAGTGATTGGATCATTTGCCCTGCAGCGTCGGGTAGTAGCGAGCTACGATGATTTTGCCCCGGTGCTGCGCGATGCGCTGGTCTCGATTGAAGATAAGGACTTCTACCGGCATTCGGGAATCAACTTCTGGCGGATTGTAGGCGCGGCGTACCGAGATATTGAGTCCGGCGGGAAGGTGCAGGGGGCGTCGACCTTGACCATGCAGTTGGCCCGCAATCTGTTTCTTTCTCCCGACCGCTCGTTCCATCGCAAGGTGCAGGAGGCGATGCTCGCAGTTCAGATCGAGCGCCGCTTCACCAAGCCGCAAATCTTCGCGCTGTACGCCAATCAGATTTTCCTGGGGCACGGAGTGTATGGGTTCGAGGCGGCCTCGGAGTTCTACTTCAGCAAGGCGGCGCGAAAACTTACGCTGGCGGAAGCTGCACTGCTGGCGGGCCTGCCCAAAGGACCGGGAGTCTATTCTCCGATCAATCATCCGGACCGCGCGATGAAGCGCCGGAATCTGGTGATCAACGCGATGCTCGAAGACGGAAAGATTACAGCGGCCCAGGCGGAGGAAGCACGATCGGCGCCGGTGGTTTTGCATCTGGCGCACGACCCCAACTCGTTGGCACCCTATTTCGTTGAGGAAATACGACGGTACCTGGAAAACAAGTATGGGGCGGACCAGGTACATGAAGGCGGTTTGAAGGTCTATACGTCGCTAGACGTCGATTTGCAAAAGGCCGCCAACCAGACGGTTCTGGATGGTTTGGCGACATACGAACGGCGTCATGGATGGCAGGGCCATCTGGAGAACGTGGTGGCGGAAGGTAGCGCGATCGACAAGTATGAGCATCCCGATTGGGATGACGAGCCGGAAGTGAACGGATACGTCCACGCGCTGGTGACTTCGGCTGGAGTTGGGATTGCGACGCTGAAGTTCGGGCGCTATGCGGCGGCTCTGGGACAGGCGGACGTGGCCTGGACGCGGGGCAAGGTACAGGATCTGTTGCGGCCGGGAGACATTTGCTACGTCAAGATGCAGGCGCTGAACGCCAACGGGTCGGCGCGAGTGAGTTTGGAACAGGATTCTGGCGCGCAGGGTGCGCTGATGGCGATTGACAACGCAACGGGCGGCATTAAGGCAATGGTGGGTGGACGAGATTTCAGCGAATCGAAATTCGATCGAGCGACTCAGGCGTTACGGCAGGTAGGATCGTCGTTCAAACCCTATGTGTACACGACCGTGATTGACCGGGGCGGAAGCCCGAATGACACGATCCTGGATGAGCCGGTCACTTTCGAAACCGGCTCCGGGCCTTACTCACCGCATAACTATGACGAAAAGTTTGAAGGGATCATCACGCTGCGGCGCGCGCTGGCGCAGTCGCGGAATATTCCAGCGCTGAAGCTCGCTAACAAGGTTGGGATCAAGAGCGTAATTGATTACGCCGAACGCTTCGGAATCACGGCCAAGTTGCCGCCGTATCTGCCGGTGGCTCTGGGCTCGGCTGAAATCACTTTAATCGAGCAGACTTCGGCGTACAGCGTGTTTCCGAACGACGGCGTGCGCGTTACGCCCCGCTACATCACGAAGGTGACCGACTACGAGGGGCGGGTGCTGGAGGAGGACTATCCTGAGGTGAAGGATGTGATCAGCGCACGCACGGCGCGAATCATGACTTCGATGCTGCGGGAGGTTGTGCTGCACGGGACCGCGGCGGCGGCAGCAAAGATGCCCTTTTCGATCGCCGGAAAAACCGGTACCACGAACGATTTCACGGACGCGTGGTTTGTGGGATTCTCGCCCACGATGACTTGCGGCGTGTGGATGGGATTCGACGAGAAGAGATCCCTCGGAGCCAAGGAAACGGGAGCGCACGCGGCGCTGCCGATCTGGATGAACTTCATGAATACAGCTATGGCGGGGAAAGATCCGGGGCAGTTCCAGGCAGCGCCGGACGTACCCGTGACCGTGGTACAGAAAGTGGATACGCCAGATACGTCGCCAGGCGCGGATGAGACACACTGAGCATGATTGGTCCAACCATAATCTTGTTCGTCTTATGAAGCCTTTCTTCAAGTTTGCGGTGTTAGCGCTGGTGCTGGTAGTTGTGGCACTGGTTTCGGCACTGACGGCGATGCGATTTGCCATTCATGGCCAGGTAGTCGAGGTGCCTGCCGTGGTTGGATTCACGCCTTCGGAAGCGGAACGAGCCATTGCCGGGCTCGGGTTGCAGATCGAAGTGGAGCGGCAGTATTACAGCCCGCAGATTCCGGAGGGACGAATCATGACCCAGTTGCCGCTGCCAGGGGCGAAGGTACGGCGGGGATGGCAGGTGCGCGTGGCGCTGAGTTTAGGGCCGCAGCGCGTGGTAATTCCAGACGTAACCAAGCAAAGCGAGCGGGCAGCAGAATGGAACATCCAGCGGCGCGGTCTGGAAGTGGCTTCGACCGCAGAGATGCAGTTGCCGGGAACGCCCGCCGACCAGGTGCTGGCGCAGAGCCCGCCGGCCAATGCGAGCCAGGTGGCAGCGCCGAGAACCAGCCTGCTGGTGACGGTTGCTCCCGATCCGCCAGCGTATGTGATGCCGAGTTTTCTGGGGCAACTGCTGGGCAGTGCGAGCCACGCGCTGCAGGACGCGGGCTTCAAACTGGGTACCGTGAGCATGGCACCGCCGCCGGCAGAGAACGCAGAAGTGCCAAGTGCTGCTCCGGCCGAGGCGCCTCCGCCGCAACCGTCGCCGGCCAGCATGATCGTTACGCAGTGGCCTCCGCCGGGGCAGAAGGTTCTGGCGGGAGCGGTGGTGAACTTCGAAGTACGGTGAGATTCGCGGATCATCTCCCAGTCAGGCTTGGACACGCTAGGTTTTCTCCAAGATCGCAGCAAAGAAGCCATCGCACGGGTGAACGCCGGGTAGCGTGCGCAGGTAGGGGCCGCGAGTAAGCGAGGAAGGGTCCGGCCAGATTAGTTCGCCGTCCCGTTGAAGCCGCTTGAGTTCAGCTCGGCAGTCGAGGACGCGGAACGATGAGTCTTCTGCCAACCAGCGCTCGATGACGTCCTCGTTTTCTTCTCTCTCCATAGAGCACGTGGAGTAAATCAGACGGCCTCCGGCAACAACATGAGCCCTTGCTGAACTAAGAATCGCCAGCTGCCGGGCTTCCAGATCGGCGAGATCTTCGGGCACGATGCGCCACTTGATTTCGGGGTTGCGGGCGAGCGTACCGGTTCCGGAACAGGGCACGTCGGCGAGAACTCGGTCGAAGTTCGCGGCAAAGGGCAGATTCCGTGCGTCGGCGGCCACCACGCTGATGTTGCCGGCTTCCACTTCAGTTTGTGGATCATTTGACCTCAGCAGTCTTCGGAGCAGACGTGCGCGGTGAGGATGAAGCTCGACGGCAGTAACGTCAGCGGCTCGATTACGATCGGCGATGGCCAGAGTCTTTCCTCCCGGAGCCGCACAACAATCGAGAACGCGGACGCCGTGGCCGACGAGAGCTGCGACCAGCTGTGAGGCTTCATCCTGAATGACACAAAGGCCGGCCTGAAAAGCGGCAGACCTCGTGATGTCCCCGTGCTGAACTCGTCGTGCGGAGGCGAGGAGAGCACCGGGAGCGAGATCGACTCCTTCGGCTCGGAGCTGGGCTTCTGCTTCAGGGCTACGAAGACGGATATTGGTCACGGGAACCGATTGATCGTACTGGCAGATGTAAAAGGCGGAATCGAGTCCGTAGGCCCTTGTCCAGCGTTCGACGAGCCACAGCGGGTGGGCACTGCTGGCAGCGAGCGCTTCTATCGAAGCAGCGCTGATCGTGGGTTGCCGAAGGGCATTAGCGTGGGAGACGTTCGCGCCGAGTTTCCGCAGCACCGCATTGACAAAGGGAGCGGCGGAACGTTTGCGGGCGCGCTTGACGAGCTCTACGCTTTCGTTGATGGCAGCGCGGGCGGGAATGCGTGTGAGCCAGCCGAGCTGGTAGGCCGCGAGGCGAAGTGAGGTAAGAACCTCGAGATCGAGTTTGGAGAGTGGCTGGGCAGAGCTTGTGGCAATCTGTGAATCCAGCAGCGATCGCCAGCGCAGAACGCCCATAACCAATTCTGTTGCCAGCGAGTGATCGACAACCGACAGGCGGGCGTAAGTCCGGGAATGAAGAAGTTCAGAGGCGTAAGAAGACTCGCGCTCGATGCGAAGCAGGATATCGAATGCAGCAGCACGGGCTGGAGAAACTGCAGGTTGCGAATCTCGAGATCCAGGTTTCACTGTGGCCAGTATGACGGAAGCGCCCGGTGCGGAGCAGAAATTCGTGCCGTCTTACGAGTCGAGCTTCTCGCCGAGCTTCTCGCCGGGCAGCAGGCGGTAGCCGCGAAGGAACTCTGGCGGCGAGGGTCCGCTTCTTGCCTTCCAGTTGCAGTTCGAGGAGCTCGATCGCGGTACCCTGGCCGCAGCCGACAAGAAGATGATCGCCTTCCACCTGCAGTTCAGACGATGGCAGCGAGCGATCGAGCGCGGCCGCTCTCCATACTTGCAGGTTCTTGTTTCGGAACCTCGAATATGCTCCCGGCCAGGGTTGAAAGCCGCGCATGCGGTTCAGGATTTCAGTGGCTGGGCGCGAGAAATCGATGAGGCCGTCTTCTTTCTTGAGAACGGGCGCCAGAGTGGCTTGCGTGTGATCTTGCCGTCGGGGATGGACGCTTCCGGTCCGCAATCCGCGCAGGGTTTCGACAATGAGGTCCGCTCCCGCGGCCGCCAGCTTCGGGGCTAGCGTCTCTGCTGTGTCGTTGGCAGCAATGGGGATTTCCTGTTGCTGAAGGATGTCACCGGTGTCGAGGCCGGCGTCGATTTTCATCGTGGTGACCCCGGTGACGGTTTCGCCCCGTGCAATCGCCCATTGGACGGGTGCGGCGCCGCGGTATTTCGGCAGAAGCGAGGCGTGCAGGTTGATGTTGCCAAGAGGAGGAAGGTCGAGCATCCATTGCGGAATGATGCGGCCGTAACCGACCACGAGGATGGCTTCGGGCTTGAGGGCCGTGAGTTGAGCGCGGAAATCGTCGTTGTTCTTGATGCTCTCAGGCTGGACAATCGGCAATCCCAACTGCACAGCGCGCTGTTTGACTGGGGAGGAAACCAGCTCGAGGCCGCGCCCTTTGGGACGGTCCGGCTGCGTGACTACGAGGTGAACGTGGAATCCAGCCTCGACCAGCCGGTCGAGCGTGGGCACGGCGAAGCCAGGGGTGCCGCAAAACACGAGATTGAGGGATGAGGGCATTTGGTAATTGGGTAATTTTGTAATTGGGTAATTGAGAATCGCATCGACCGATCACGTCCACAACAACTTACCAAATTGCAAAATTACCCAATTACAACTTTCTCCTACCATTCTCCCGCTTTGACCAGCTTGCGAATTTTGCGCTTGATCAGGTCGCGCTTTAGCGCGCTGATGTGGCTGATGTAGAGCTTGCCGTTGAGGTGATCGGTTTCGTGCTGGAAGGCGCGGGCCAGCAGGTCGTCGCCGGTCTTTTCGAAGACCTTCCCGGCTAAATCCTGGGCGCGAATGGTGACCACTTTGGCGCGCGTGACGTTTTCACGGAAGTCGGGGATGCTGAGACATCCTTCGCTCTGGGCGTGCCGGCCTTCTTTGTGGATGATTTCCGGGTTGATGACGACAAGTTTGGCGTCGGGGTCCTCTTTGAAGGTGACATCGACGACGGCGATGCGGCGCGAGATTCCGATCTGCGGCGCGGCCAGGCCCACACCGCGCGCAGCATACATCGACTCGAACATGTCATCGACCAGTTTCTTCAGTTCTTCGTCGAAGACCGTGACTTTCTCGGCCGGCTTCTCGAGAACGGACTTTCCGAACTTAACGATGGGATAGATCATTTCAGTTGCAATCAGTAGTTCTTCAGTTGCAAGCAGTAACCCTGGAAATTGCGCAGGGTTTCTCCCATGGAGTCGCCACCGAATTTGTCGAGAGCGCAACGGGCAAGAGTAAGCGCAACCATGGCCTCGGCTGCGACTCCGGCGGCCGGGACCACACAAACGTCGGAGCGCTCATACGCGGCGCTGACGGGCTGGCGTGTGGAGAAATCGACCGATTGCAGCGGACGGCGCAAGGTGGAGATCGGCTTCAGATAGCCGCGCACGCGGATCTCTTGTCCGTTGGAAACGCCGCCTTCGATTCCGCCGGCGTTGTTGCGAGTCCGGGTGAAACCGCTGAAGCCTGCCGGCTTGTCGTAGCCAATTTCATCGTGCACGGCTGAGCCTGGAGAAGCGGCGGCGGTAACACCGGAGCCGATCTCGACCGCCTTTACCGCTTGCAGCGACATGACGGCGGCGGCTAGCAGGGCATCGAGGCGCTCGTCCCATTGCGCGTAGGTGCCCAGGCCGGGCGGGACACCGTGAGCAACCACCTCAAAGACTCCTCCCAGCGAGTCGCCGGTCTTGAGGACTTTGTCGACTTCGCCCTTCATGCGCTGCTCGGTTTCCGGGTCGGCGCAATTCAGCAGAATTTCTTCCTGATTGTAAAGAGCCTGAATTTGCTCCCACGGGACTTCTTGCTGCAAGCCTACGCTGCCGACGGCGACGACGTGGCTGAGAACTTCGATGCCAAGTTCGCGCAGAAAAGTCTTGGCCAGGGCGCCGATGGCGACGCGTGCCGCCGATTCGCGGGCGGATGCCCGCTCCAGGACATAGCGGGCCTCGGGAAAGTTGTACTTCAGCGCGCCTGCCAGGTCGGCGTGCCCGGGCCGGGGAGACGCTACGCGCTTGTGGCGGGCTGGGTCGCCTTCGCCGACGGGCAGGGACTCCTGCCAGTTTTTCCAGTCCCGGTTTTCCAGTTGGACAGAAATGGGCGAGCCTATCGTCATGCCGTGACGGACGCCGGAGAGGATGTGAGCCGTGTCACGCTCAATCTTCATGCGCCCGCCGCGGCCGTAGCCCTGCTGCCGGCGCCAGAGTTCGCGGTCGAGAAAGGCCTGGTCCACTTTGAGCCCGGCGGGCAGGCCCGAGAGGAAAGCGACCAGAGCTTCGCCGTGAGATTCTCCGGCAGTGAAGTAGCGCAGCATAAGTGCTCGATTTTACCTGATGCGGCGTCCCTCTGGAGTTTCCGGGCTGAGAAGGAACCGCGTTTCCGGACAGGTGGCAAGAAAAGGCACCCTCCCGTAGATTTCATCTGCGCAGGAGCGGAAATGATTGCTACAATGACCTAACGATTCGTATTATTTTCGTCGTTTGAGTTCCGCCCAGTCGTCCGCGTCATTTTGCAAACTCTCTGGCCGAACTAAGGAGATACTGTGTGCCCCCACGCACAGATTCAAAGGAAGTAATTTTTCCCGGCAGGAAGATTCGCTGTGTGCTCGCGCACGACCATGTTCTGTTGCGGCAAGGTCTGCGGCGTTTATTGGAAGACGAGCCTGACATTGACGTGGTCGGCGAAGCCGGCAACGCGGCGGAGTGCCTGCGCAAGGTTTATGAGCTCCGGCCGGATGTGCTGGTCGCGGATGCCGGGACGTTCGGGCTGCCTGCGGCCGAAGCGGAGCTTCTTGTGCTGCAGGAATCTCCCCAAACCAAGATAGTGTTTTTGAGCATGCAGGAACAGACCATTTCCCCGTTCCGGGGCCTGCGAGCGCCAGGGGGAGGCTGCGCGGTGCGGCAGACTTCCGCGGAAGAGCTGGTGGAGATGGTCCGGAACTTGCACCGCGGCGATCGCACGCACGATACTGCGACGAACGATATTGCGATGAACCAGCCGGAAGCCTACTGGCGGCGTGATCCGCAACCCTCCACCGAAACGCTGTTTCCGCGAGAACGCTCTCTCACCGCCCGCGAACGGGAAGTGCTGAAGCTGCTGGCGGAGGGAAAGACGGTGCGCGCGGCGGCCACGGTTCTGGGGTTGAGCAGCAAGACCGTGGACGCGCATAAGTTCAATCTGATGCGGAAGCTGGGCATCCACAACAAGGCTGAACTGGTGATGTGGGCGATTCAGAAGAGGGTTGTGAAGATTCCAGCCAACTTCTAGAGGCTCACGACGGGGCGCAAAGCGGCGGCAAGCTCCGCGAGGCTGGAAACCTGCAAGTCCGGACGGCCCTCAGCTGCCTTGACTGCGCCCACGCCGGTCCGCGCCGATGGACGGTTGACCCAGACCGTGGCCAGGCCGAGCGACTGGGCGGGCAGCACGTCGTGGTAGAGGCTCTGGCCGACGTGCAGGATGCGGTGGGCGGGAACGCCGACGCGGCTCAACGCGAGTTCGAAAATCTTCATTGACGGCTTGTAGGCTCCTGCCTGTTGGGCCGTGATGATCTGATCAAACTCCACTCCAAGCTGAGGCTTGGTGGCCGCGAAGAGATCGTCGTCCACGTTGGAAACAATGGCCAATCGAAAGCGGCTGTGGAGCTCGCGGAGCGCGGCCACGGTGTCGGGCCACGGCTTCCATTCTTTCAGGGATTCAGGCAGCGAGCGGACTTCCTCGTCGGAAGGCGCGAATCCGAGTTTTTCTCCGAACTGCCGCACTACGGACTGAAGGACCTCGCGGTACCGGCGATAGTCTCCCTGCTCGGCGCGGGCTTCGAAATCGCCGTAGAGCCGCAGGATCGTGGCATCGTCTATGTCCTTGCCGTGGGCCGCGAGGATGCGGTGCAGGCAGCGGAGAATTCCTTCCTCCCAGTTGATGAGAGTGCCGTAACAATCGAAGGTGAGAAGTTCGAATCGGCTGAAGTCGAGCATGGTGGTGGCGTACTCCTCGGAGCTAAGGCTTAAAGCCGGGCAGTGTCGGGGTCTCTTCGGGATTCACTGGCGTATTCGGCTTCGGCCTCAACTTCAGCGACTGAGGAAGAATCATCGGGAGGAGCGGCGGCCTTCGGGGCAAGAAACTTGGCGCTGTTCAGCAGCGGGCGACCGAGCGAGGCGTTGTAGCTGGTCCAGGGGCTCTCCAGGTCGGCCTCGCGCTCGAAGTGGGCGCGCATGGCCTCCATCTTGGAATCCAGGTCGTCCATGTAGTGCAGCAGGAGCGCTTCGGGAAACATGGGCAGCTTGGGTGAGCCGAATTCGTACTCGCCATGATGGCTGATGATGAGGTGTTCAAGCAGAGTCTTGAGTTCGGGCGGAAAGTCCGGGACCAGCGCGAGTTTGGCTTGCAGCATCTCAAGTTCGATGACCATGTGGCCGAGAAACTGGCCGCGCGTGGTGTAGGAAAACGAGCGATTGTAGGCCAGTTCGTGAATCTTGCCGATGTCGTGAAGAAACGCGCCGGTCAGCAGCAAATCGCGATTGACCTGAGGATAGTTTCCGCAGATCAGATCGCAGGAGCGACAGAGCGAGACCACGTGGTCGAGCAGGCCGCCGATGTAGGCGTGGTGCAGGGTCTTGGCGGCGGGAGCATTGCGATAAGCGGCCGCGATCTCCGGGTCGGACATGAAGGCCTGCACCAGAGACTTGAGATAAGGATTCTGAAAAGACGCGACGAAGTCGGCCAGGGTCTGCCAGAGTTCGTCAATATTCTTGGTGGTTTTGGGAAGATAGTCGGAGAATTCGATCTCCGATTCGCCCAGCTTGCGCAGCTTGTGGATGGTGAGCTGGAAGCGGTTCTTGTACTTGTTGACCAGGCCTTTGATCTTGAGGAAGTCATCCTGCTCGAAGGCATTGAGCACTTCTTCCACGTTGTCCCACATCTTGGCTTCGAGCTGCCCGCTGCGGTCGCCGAGGGTTAGAGCGAGATAGGGCTCACCGGTTTTCTTGGGCTTGATCTGCTTGCTGACCACGACAAAGTTGGAGGTGATGATCTTGTTTTCGTGGCGAATGCAGTCGCTGATGTAGAACTCTTTCATTCTCTTCATCAGTGTAAATCAGAAAGCGCAACGGCGTCGCAAGGGGCGGAACACCTTATGGCAGAGCTGGAAACTCGGCGAGTACAGCTAAAGAATACCCAGCTTCTTTTTCTTCTTCAGCTTCTTGCTGTCGGCCGCTTTGGCCGTGGCGGTTTCAATGGGCTTGGTCTGGTTCGGGCTGGCGCCGGAATCGACGTAACCTTCTTTGTAGTCGATGTAGGCCTCTTCGCGCAGCTTGGTCAGATACGCGCGCAGCGCGGGCTGCAGCTTCTGATAGTACAAGGCGTCCTGGATCTTGGGCTCGACATCTTTCATCGGCGGAATGCCGGCCACCTGGTGGCTGGTAACCTTCAAGATGACATAGCCCTGCTTGGTGCGGATCACGTCGGTGACTTCGCCGGACTTCATGGCGAAGGTCTTGTCTTCAAGCTCCTTGGCCAGAGCGCCGCGCTTGAACACTCCAAGATCGCCGCCCTGCGCTGCCGAGGGACCGTCGGAATATTTCTTCGCGATGTCTTCAAAATTGGCTCCGGCGCGAATCTGTTTGAGCACATCATTGGCCTTGGCTTCGGCCGCCGCCAGAGCGGCAGCCTCTGCAGCCTGTTTGGCGGCTTCGCTGGAGGCGTCTTGATTCTTGGAATTGTCACCGCCCGTAGTTGAGGCTTCAGCGGAACTGCCCTGGGCCGGCTTGCCGGCGGCGGACTTATCGGAAGCTGGCTTCTGCGGAGCAATCAGGATCTCGCTGAGTTTTATCGATTCGGGTTGCTCCATCTCATTCTTGTGTTCGTCGTAGAACTGCTGCTCTTCCTCTTTCGTGATGCTGAGGTGAGAGCCGACTTCTTCGCCGATCACCTTTTGCGTGATGATCTGGTTGCGCATGTTCTGCTTGAAGTCTTCGTAGGAGATGCCCTGGGCGGTGGCGGCTTTCTCCAGCTCTTCCATGGTTTCCAGCTTCATGTCCTTGCGCATCTGGTCGAGGCGCTTGATCAGGTCGGTGTCGCCGGTGATGCCGAGGTCTTTGCCCTTTTCCAGCAGGAGCTGCTGGTCGACGAGATCGCGCAGGACGTCCTTTTCGCGCTCGGCATAGAGCTTGTCGGCGTTGGCCGGATCCTGCTGCTTGACGTCATCCCTGAGCTGATCTTTGCTGCGCAGGAACTCCGAGCGGGTAATGATCTGGCTGTTCACGCGGGTGACAATCTCTTCGACCACTTGGCCCGCAGCGAGTGCGGGCAGGCATGCCATAGCAATGAGTATCAGAATCAGTCTCTTCATAGGATTTTCGGTGGGCCGCCATGTTCCCCGGACTTGTGGGCCAAGGCCTTTTGGCTATTTTACTACTTCCGGCCGCGCACCGGTGCCGCACAGTTTGATGCGCTCGCGCGTTTGGCAGGTTGCTGGGGACGCGTCTCTAGGCGGTCCGCACAAAGACCAGGGCGGTCATGTCGTCCGGAACCAGAGGTTCGCAGGTGAACTCTCCAACCGCATTCAAAATGGATGCGCTGAGAGCCTGGGCGCTGCGAGAAGGATTGGCCTGCAGACGCTCTTTAACGCGCTCCAGGCCGAATTCCAGGTCGTCAGCCTTGTCCTCTTTGCACTTGCCTTCAACCACTCCTCGCGAAACCAGCAGAAGAACCGCGTCCTTTCTCCAGAGCCACGGTGGGCGCGTCCGCGGTGGCGTGGGAGAAAAGGCCAAGCGGCAGGCCCGTGGACGCCAGTTCGACAATGCCGGTGCTGTCGCGGAGGAGTCCCGGAGTGTGCCCGGCGTTGGTGTAGCAGAGAGTGCCGAATCTCTCGTGGTAGCAGCCGACGAATGCCGGGCAGGAGTGAACGCCCGCCGCGGCTTCCATGATGCCGCGGTTGAGCCGGAGACAGAGTGTGGTCATGGCTTCGGATTCGTTGATGTCAGGCGGCGCAAAGAGTTCGGCGCCGAGAGTGCGAAAGATCTTCTGTGCGGCCGAGAGGATCTGCTGATTGCTCTCGCGACGTCCGGCAACGTCGAGCAGGCCGAACAAAATTCGCTCCGGGCTGACTCGCAGGGAGTCGTAGAAATCGCCGGCGACCCGCTTTGCCCGTAGGTGGTGGCGGCAATCTCCGCGCCCTCCATCTTGGGAAACTCGCTCGGGACAGGCTCCACCGCCGGCGGAGGCTCGGGCGTGCGGGAGCGAAATAGAGGGCACATTCGACGCGTAGACTCAGAGGCGAAACTAGCACAAGAGATGGCGGCGGGCAAATGGGTCGAACCGGCTATGCAGAATGCTTGTGGTTAGTCGCTGCCGTACTTGTCGCTGAGGTACTTGCCGACCTCGGATTCGAGTTGGCCGTAGTCGGAGTGGATGGTCGCACGCAACGCGGCTTCGGTGGAACTACCCTGGCTGAGGCGTTGCAGAATTCGCTGGATGTCGCCCATGCCGTAGGAATCGTTGATATAGGAAACCGCGGCCAGCGATTCCGCGTAGGCCAGGTAGGCTTGGCCTCCAGAGAAGCTCAGGAAACTGCCTTCCAGCACATTCAGCGGGATGTTGCGTTGCGACTTGAATAACTGCGCCAGTTGGTGCCCATCGCTGCCCAGGGATTTCGGTTCAAGCAGCTGGGCGATGCCCTCGTGCAGCCAGGGCGGACAACGGCCGCCGGAGAGCTGATTGATGAACGAGTGGGCCAGTTCATGCTTCAAAACCCGGGCCAATTCGGGCGTCATGGCACTGAGGCCGCTGATGGGGATGCGGAGTTTGCCGTCGTTGAGGGCTCCCGACCAGGAGGGCGCGCGGGTCACGTCAAAGAAAGCTTGCTCGGTGTAGAGCGTCACCAGAATGTTGTCGCGCGGCGGCGTGCCCAGATCACGCGCCAGATCGTCGTAGTCCGATTCGAGCGCGGCCAGGATTTGTCCGCGGAATGCTTCGGAAGTCTGCTTGCCTTCGTAGTGCAGTACGAAATGGCTGCTTTCGCGCTGGGCGAAATCGGTCTCGACATTCTGTTCGCGCTGCGCTTTTGCCAGGTATTGCTGCACGGCTGGATCGGGACGCAGTTCCAGGGAATGCTTCCACGAGGCAACGGCGTCTTTGGTGCGGTCGCAGGCCTGCTGCGCGTAGCCGAGAACGGTGTAGGCATCGGGCGACTCGGGCGCGGCTCGCACCGCGCGCTGGGCATAGGTCAGCGCCTGCGACGGGTTCCCGGTGCGCACCAGCAGGGCGGCGTAATAGATAAGGACGGTTGAGTTCTCCGGCTGGAAGCGCAGGGCGCTGTCGAAATAGCGGCGGGCTTGCTCGATGTTGCCGTGTTCGAATTCAAACTTGCCGGCAATGAAGTCGGCCGTGGCGCTCAACTCGGCATTGCCTTTGCCTTCGAGTTTCGCAAGAGCGTCAGGGTCAACCTTGCCATCCTTAACAATTGTCTTGGGAAGGTCGCCTTCGTTCGCCAGACTGTCCACCGGGACGAAAACCGGAAGATCGCCGCCACTCTTGGTGGCGCCGGATGAGGTAATCGCGGGCATGCCGCCGGTTTCGACATGGTCTACCGCACTCTTGGGAATGGCATAGCTGTCGTCGCCGATGTCGTATTCGTAGTGGGTGCCATTTTCACGGACGTGGTCAGCGAGGATGGTGCGGCCATTCTTCAAATGGATCGTGTCAGCCGATGCCGCCGCGGAGGCAAGCATGAGCATCATAGCTAACAGAGTAGTGACACGAAGCCGCATTGAAGCGCATTCTAGCAACAGTGAGCGCACGCACCCACGTAACGAAAGTACCAGCAATACCACGCAGAGTAGGCATGATGCTGGCCGCATGCCTCGCAGCCTCGGCATTCCCGTCGGCATGGGGTGCACAGGCCGTTCCCGCGCCGACCGTTCCGGCGCAGACAGCTTCGGCACAAGCACGGCGACCTGGACCGGCTGAGTCCCTCTACCTGCAGCTCAGTAGTGTCGAGCTGGATCCTGGCCGGGTATTCAAGGTGCGGGGGGCGTCGCTGGACCGATCCTCGATCCATATCACTCTGGACGATGGCTCCATCGCCTTTACGAAGGATGTGCTGGGCAGAATTACCGGAGCATTTTTTGAGGGCGATGGAGAAGTGCTGCTAACCCCGCCCAACAGACGTAGAACGAAGATCGATGAGCCTGTTCACGGGGATGGCAATTCTGGAGGAGCGCTTCTCGACCGCCTACTTCCGCTTCAACGACAATACTGCCGCTGAGTTGCAGCCGGGTCTCAGGGCGCCGGAAGATGCCGAAGAGTTTGTCACCCGCTGGGACGAGACCGCCCGCACCCTGGCGCAGGCGGACGCGATGAGGTCGCTGGCGACTTTCAGCGGGACACTGCCGATTGCAGGTGCGAGCACCTCCAAAGACTCGCCCGCCACGCGCGCCATAGATCCCGACGATCGGTTCCTGCACGCCCGCCTGCAGGGGAACAAACTCGGCGTTTTCGACATCTTTTTCGACTCGATGTCAGTGGAACAGGTCCAGGCGGGACAAACGCAAGAATGGAGAAAATGGAACCGTCTATTACAACGTCTGGACCTCATTCGCGACCGAGAGTGGAAGACCGAGCCCTGTGGCTCAGAAAGAGATCCCTCAGACATTGCTGGCGGAAACGGAGTCTCGGGAAGATCCGGTTCACGTGCGCAGTTACGTTATTAATGCCCAGGTGAAACCGCCCAAAGAATTGGATGCGGAGGTAACACTGCAGCTCGACGTGGTGCGCGGCGGATCGCGCTTTCTGGTGTTCGAACTATCGCGCTTTCTGCAGGTCCATACGGTTGAGGCCGACGGGAGAGCGGTGGAATTCATCCACAACCCTGCCGTGGAAGGCACGCGGCTGGCACGCAGCGGCAACGACTTGGTGGCCGTGATTCTGCCTGAACCGGCGCGGAAGGGACAAAAGATTAGTCTGCGGTTCGTCTACGGTGGAGAAGTGTTAGCTGAGGCCGGAAAAGGCCTGCTCTACGTCGGGGAGCGCGGCACATGGTACCCCAATCGCGGAATGGCCATGGCCGATTTCGATCTTACCTTCCACTATCCGCCGGGCTGGACCCTTCTGGCGACGGGCAAACCAGAGCCGCTCTCCGCGCCCTCGACCAGGCCTTCACAAACCTCGCCGGAGAACGCCGGGGACGAGCAGGTGGCGCACTGGGTCTCGGAGCGGCCCATTCCGGTGGCAGGATTCAACCTCGGCAAGTATGTTCGAGGTGCGGCGCAAGCCGGAAACGTCTTGGTGGAAACCTACGCGACGGGCGTTGTGGAACGAGACTTCCCCAACCCTCCGCCACCAGCCCTGCAAATAGATCCGAGTCCCACTAACCGGCCACACGCCCCACCCCGTTTGGAAGCTCCGCTCTCGCCTTCGCCCGCGCGGAACGCGACGGCCGTGGCGGAGGTTACTGCTCGGGCCATTCGTTACTATGCCGACCGATTCGGTCCGTTCCCCTACAGTCAACTGGCTTTGACTCAGTTGCCGGGCCGCCAGAGCCAGGGTTGGCCTGGGCTGATCTTCCTGTCCTCCTATGCTTTCCTGGATCAAACAGAGCGCGAAGGTCTGCACATGAACGCTGCCGCCGCGCTAATTACACGACTGATCCCCGCACACGAAGCTGCACATCAGTGGTGGGGAGACTTGATCACATGGGCCACCTATCGTGATCAATGGTTTTCGGAGGGCTTGGCAAATTATTGCTCGTTGATGATGCTGCAGGAGAAAAATCCGGTGGGCTTCCACCAGGTCATGGAGAAATATCGGCAGGATTTGGCTGACAAGAACAAAGACGGCGACTCTACCCTGGATGCGGGACCCGTGACCCTGGGAAGCCGTCTTTTTTCGTCTCACTTCCCGGAGGGTTACGAAGCCATCAGTTACGGACGGGGGACGTGGCTGTTCCACATGCTGCGCTCGATGTTGCAGGAAGCCGCAGAGAATGGCGGGGAGAAAAGATGCGAGCGGCAGGATCGAGGAAGAACCCTTTGTGCGGTCTCTGCGCAAAGTTCGCGAGCGCTACGAAGGAAGAACCATCAGCACGCGGGAACTGCTGAACGTTTTTGCGGAGGATCTACCGCCCGCGTTGCGATATGAAGGCAAAGCTTCGCTAGACTGGTTTCTGGATGGGTGGGTAAACGGCACTGCCCTGCCCAAGCTGGAATTGCAGGGTGTCAAATTCACAGCCAAGGCGAACGCTACAGTTGTAAGCGGGGTGATACTGCAGAAGGACGCGCCGGAAGATCTGGTGACGTTCGTTCCTATCTATGCAGTCGTTTCTGGCAAGGCTCCGGTGCTGGTGGGGCGCGTGTTTGCCGACGGGCGGGAATCTTCGTTTCGCCTATCTACCCCGCTGGGAACACACAAGCTTTTGCTGGATCCAGCCGGAACCATCCTCACCAGTCCAAAATAACGAAACGGTCAAGACTTCGCGAGGAGCAATTGCCGGACGATCTCCCGGATCGGAACTCGTTCGCGCTTGCGTTTCCCGGAATGGGTGACGAAGTCGGGCGAGAGTCATCGCTCACACAATGCGTTTTGCAGAGCTAAGTGACTGATGATCTTTGCTCTTGCAGCCGTGTTGCGCCGAAGACAGAGGATGGCAATTGAGCTGCTAGATGGAGAGCCATCCAGGAGTTGAAGACTTGAGTTCTTGTACAGGGGTCCAGGCTGTAATCCAAGAGACGGAGGCGGAGACTCTGCCCGGCATTGGCTCTGCGTTCGCCGCGGCCGGCCAGTGGGGTGGGCCGGAGACCATTCTGCTGGTAGAAGACGAAGCGTTCATACGGAAGGTGACAGCCGAGGTCCTCGAATCGGCGGGATACAAACTAGTGATTGCCAGAAGCGCGGCAGATGCGTTAGAAGCTTATCGCGAATGCCCCTGGCCCCTCGATCTGCTTCTTGCCGATATCGTGATGCCTGGGATGAGCGGCCTCGAACTGGCGGCTGACCTCGAAAGTTTCTGTCCCCGCCACCGGGTTCTGCTCATGAGCGGCTATGTGGAACAACTCGCCTGTTGTGAGTTGTCTGCTTGCGGCAAGGATTACCTGGCCAAGCCTTTTTCGACCCGCATGCTGTTAAGGAAGGTGCGCGAGGTATTGGACAAGCCGGTTGATTTGGGAGGACGCACTAAATCACCTTCGCTTTCCGGTAGCGCGTGGCTTGCAGAATCTCATGGGGAATCTGGGAGAGTGGCACAACCCGATCGAGGATCCCCATCTCCGCACAAACCCGAGGCATGCCGTAGACCGCACAACTGGGCTCGTCCTGGCCCACTGTGAGACCACCCTCACGATGAATGGCCTTCATTCCCTGCGCGCCGTCTGAGCCCATACCGGTCATGATGATTCCCATGGCCTGGGAATGAAATGTGGAAGCAAGGGATTGCATCATGACATCGACCGAAGGAACGTGTAGCTGATTCTCCGCTTTGCCCGAGAGGGAAATTAGCATGCGCGCGTTGCTCGGACGGTTCACTGTCATATGAAATCCCGCGGGAGCAAGATAAACCACCCCTGGCTGAACCACTTCTCCGTCGGAAGCCTCGCATATGGAAACCGCGCAAAGGTTGTTCAGCCTCTCGGCAAAAGGAGCGGTGAAGCCGGCCGGCATGTGCTGCACAATCAGAATTGGAACGGGAAGGTCGGCGGGAAGAGTCGGGAGCATTTCTTGCAACGCTTTAGGGCCTCCGGTCGATACCCCGAGCGCGATAATCGCCGGGACGGAGTGCGAAACCTTCCGCGGGGGCGGACCCGCCGCCCGCGGGGGCTTCCGCAGGAGGCCGAGACGATCCCGCGAATGCTGCGACTCTGCAGCCGCCTTGATCTTGGCGACCAGATCTTCACGGATGTGATGAATGTCCAAAGAGCCCGGCAAGAGCTGTTTAGGAACATAGTCAAAGGCCCCCGCTGAAAGCGCATTGAAAGTGATTTCGGCCTGTTGCAGAGTGGCCGAGCTCACCATAATAACCGGGCGCGGGAACTGGGCCATGATGCAGCGGAGGGTTTCCAGGCCATCGAGACCCGGCATTTCCACATCGAGGGTAACGACGTCGGGATCGAGGGTCACGATTTTCTGCAGGGCTTCCGTCCCATTGGCTGCGGTGCCAACGACCCAAAGGCCGGGATCGTAGGCCACCATGCGCGAGAGTGCCATGCGCATGAAGGCGCTGTCGTCCACAATGAGCACCTTGATTCGCGACTCGCCAGGTTCGTTGTTCATGTGCGGTAGATAGCCCGGACCAGGCTGTGGACTTCGTCCAGATAGGAATCCAGCTCGAAGGTGAGGCGGGCCCAGTCAAAATCCTTTACGGATGTGGAACCTTGGGCGAGGAGTGCAAAACCTTCGTCCTCGAGCAAGTTCACTTGCCGCTCTTCCACATAGCCATAGTTCAGGCCGCTCATGCGGCATAGCAGGTCGGCGATGTGCACCAAGGCCACTAAGCCAGAATCGTCGGACGATTTCTGGGGCGAAGTGATGATGAGTGACGACCTCGACCAGGCCGGGGCAAGCACCCAGCGTTCGGCGAGCAGGCGTCCGCTTTCACAGTGTGTGAATCCCAGGGTCTTTTGCTCAGCCTCGTGCAGGGGAATCCCTTCGGCCTTGGCCATTTCGTAGGCCAGCCGGAATTCCTGGGGTAAGACCCAAAGGTTGACGATGATTCCCAGGTCATGAAGAAGACCTGCAAGATAGGCCTTCCCTGGATCACCCAGATTGATCTTGCGCGCCAGGTGGCGGCAGACCAGGGCGCATCCCAGAGAGTGCTCCCAAAACACCACTGGATCCATGCTGGTTTTGTCCCCCGGCAGCATGTTCAAAACGCCGCACGACATGGCGATGTCGCTGACGTGATGAAAACCCAGACTGACGACTGCTCCGCGTAACGACTCGACCTTTTGCCATCGTCCGAAGATATAAACATCCACCACGTTAGTAGTTGTGTCGAAGGTCAGGTTCCAGACGTGCTCGATTATCATGGCCCGCGACACCTGCCGGCCTGCATTCCTCATCAAATACTCCAGCAGCGCAAATTCCTTCGACGTAAGCTCGATCCGCCGGCCCGCGCGTTCGGCGCGGTGTTCCACGCGATCCAGTTGCAGGTCATCCACCACCAGCACCGACTCTGACGGCAGATGGCTGCGCCGCAGCAACGCCCGGATGCGGGCCGAGAGTTCGCTGAAGGAGAACGGCTTGGGCAGATAATCGTCGGCTCCCGTGTCCAAACATTGCACCCGGTCTTCGACCCGGCTGCGCTGCGTCAGCACCAGCACCGGCAGGCTCGGCCGCTTCAGCCGCAGATGCCGCAACACGCTCACTCCGTCGAGCTTCGGCAGGTTCAGATCGAGGATCACCAGGTCGTAGTCGAACTCGCTCCCCATGGCCCGCGCCTGCTCCCCATCTTCCACCACGTCCACCGCATAGTGCTCCCCTTGCAGCCCCTGGCGCACAAATCCGGCCAGAGCCGCATCATCTTCGGCAATCAGAATCCGCATAAGTGGGCCTTAATCACAGTGCGATTCTAGTTAGAGAAAGCTCAGTTGAAACCGAAACCCATTCCGCACGAAAGGTGAGTGTTTCCAGAAACGGAGCGAGGGTTTCAAAGCAGGAAGCCTAGAATCGCCAGTACCGTAGTTGCCAGTACCTAGTACCCAGTCAATTCTTTCTGGCAACTGGGTACTAGATACTGGCAACTGGGCATGGGGATGACAGGATTACGAAGTGTTTTGTATTCCGCGATGACCGGTGTAATGTCGCAGGGGAGAAAGCGACCGATGTGCTTCTCAGCCACAGCGAACTTTGTCGGCAGCGGAGTCTTGGCCTCCGTCGGCGTAGTCACACTGACCAGGGTGAAGCACCGCCGCGAACTGCTTTTTGCCGCACTGCCCTCTGTCTATTCGCCATTCATCAGTTCATTGAGGGATTCGTCTGGCTCGGACTCGATGGCATTCTCTCGCCCGAGGTGGCCCACAACATGGGGGCGGCGTTCATGCTCTATGCCCAGGGGTTGCTCCCGTTCCTGCTGCCGCTGAGCGTGTTTCTGTTCGAGCCCACGGCGAACAGCCGCCAGCGCATGCTCCCGTTCCTCGTGCTCGGCGCAGCGACCACACTCTACATACTGTGGGCGCTGACGGCGTTCCCGACGCAGATCTACGTCAAGGCAAACAGCATCGTCTACATCAATCAGGCGACCAACAACGAGGCGGTTGCAGTGGTCTATGTGATCGCAACCTGCGGATCATTATTCTTCTCGAAGATCAGGCCGATGATCATCTTCGGCGCAGCCAACCTGGCAATTCTCCTGGTTGTAATGGAGGTCAAGCGCTACGCCTTCACCTCGCTCTGGTGCGCCTACGCCGCAGTCGCAAGCGTGATCATCCTGGCCTACTTCTGGAGAAGCCACGGTGACCGCCCGTTTCTCTATGCGTAGGAAGCCCGTTTTGAAGCTCCATAATAATTTTGAAGCTCCATAATAATAAGGAGAAGCACATGAGAACCAGATTAGCCGCAATTCTGCTGTGCCTCGTGCCAGCGCCGAGCCTCATAGCGCAGGCAACAACAACGGCAACAGCAACAACCAAGACCGGTTTTTTCAGGACTTCCGACGGCATCCGCATTCACTACCTCGAGGCAGGCAGCGGCCGCCCCATCGTTTTCATTCCCGGCTGGACCATGCCGGCCTGGATCTGGCAAAAGCAAATCGACGAGTTCGCGAAGCGCTACCACGTGATCGCCGTCGATCCGCGTTCCCAGGGCGAGAGCGACAAACCGAACGTACGGCCACCTCCCCGAAACCCGCTCCCGCGACTACAAGGAACTCGTCGATCAACTTGGCCTGAAGCGGCCGGTCCTGGTCGGCTGGTCCATGGCATGCGGCGAGCTGATCAAATATGTCGAGCAATTCGGCACCGATAACGTTGGCGGGTTAGTGTTGGTGGACGGCTTTCTCTCGGACAAGCCCAGCCCTGAGATGTTCGTCGGCATTTCCGGATGGATGAACCAGCTCCAACAGGATCGCCAGAAACAAGCCGACGGTTTTGTCCGCACGCATGTACAAGAAGCCACAGCCGGAGGACTACCTGAAGCGCGTCGTCGAGGCCTCCGTCCAGGTCCCGGCCGATACCGCCGTCGTGCTCATTTACGACATGCTGGCCGTAAAAGATTTCTCAGCGGGCCTGAGCCGAAGTGAATCGGCCCGATGCTCTTTATGTACCAGCCGGAATCGCAAGCGAGCGCCGACTACCTGAAATCAAAACTCGGCGACAAGGTCCAACTGGAGCGCTTCGACGGCGACGGCCACGCCCTGTTCGTCGATGACCCGGAGAAGTTCAACCACGTGCTGGAGGAATTCGTGCAGGCCTCCCAAATGATTCACGCGGACGTGCACAGCCCACTTTATGTCTCCGTGAGTTGTCCTTTGAGGAGGTCTTCAAGGTACTTGGCCATCACTGACACGTCGAGCTTTCCCTTCGTCCCATGCTCGATCGGCAGCCTCAAGAGCGTCATAGTATGGCTGTCGGTTTTCTCGGATACGCTCAGGAACAATTTTCTTACCAGGGAGAAGTTTCCCTTGCTTCAGACAGATCAAATAGTAACAAGCCGCTCTGGCAGTCCGTCCGTTCCCTTCGACAAAGGGGTGAATCCAGTTCAGTCTCCAGAGAGCATAAGCTGCCAACCAAGTGGGGTGGTCTACGATGGTCCAATTTTCGTGAATGAGCGAAAAGAAGCGATCCATCAAGTTCGGGACATCGTTGAAGTGTGGTGGGGTGTGTTTGCCTACGTAAATCGGTTCTTCTCGGTATCGTCCCCCAAACTGAGCTATATTCGCAACAGCGGCATAGTTGAGTGCCCACAAAGTGTATTTATCAAACGCTTCGATTTGCTTTTCTAAGCCGATTTCTACGCAATTTGATAGGAGGTCGTACTGCCTCAGAAGATTCTGTTCCTGAATCCGTGTGTAGAGCGCGGGGTTATCTTTTTCGCGTACCGACATTCGTATAAAAGACGAGGCCCGTAATCCTCTGCGGGCCGCGTTGAAATGGAAAATTCACGGCAGCAGGCGAATGTGCTCGGACGCCTTACGCACGCTTTCCTTGGTAATACCTTTGGCACTGGCTGGGGCATTGCCAAATGCAAAGCTGATTCTCTGCTCGCGCAATTCGTCTTCCGTGACTGGTTTTTGCCGCGCCGCTTCAAGTGCTTTCAGGAGTTCAGGGTCAGTCTTTATGTCTCCGATGAATTGTTTGCGATCCGCCATTATTCAATCACCTTCTTTCGCCATTTGTTCGGACTTCCGAATACTGATAGTAGTCTGTCGTCTTCCTGTGTCAATAGTTTAATGGTACACCCCTGTGAATTAGGGAGGGTCGATCCGTTACGTTTTCCTCGTGATTTTCCTGTGACTGACCGCTTCAGCGCTTGTTCCCGATGGGTCACCGGCGGTGCTTCAGCCGCAGCAGCTTCCAAGCTTCCCGGTAGGCTTCATACTTATAGCAGTCCCTTCGCATTGGCTGGACTGGGCATAGCATCAGGCTTAGGCTCTTGGTCTTCAAGACAACGGCCGCCGGGATGACGTACCACACATCTTCGGGGACGATGTAGGCCGCGAAGAAATCGACCTTACGCGTTGTATAGGGTTTGCCCTTCTGGTTGGGTCTGAATCCGCAGAGATAGCCGTTGGCGAGTCTGCAGCTCGTCGACTTCACCTGCACCCTGATGAGCTGCCGTCCGTGTTCAATCCCGACGTCGTGAGCCGACGAATCTCCCCACGGCTTCGACACCCTGAGCCCCTTGCGCAGAGCCCACGCCATAAAGAGCAGCTCCACCCACTCGCCCCGCTGTTTGAAATTTCTGAATCCCTTGCACTTAGGCATGTCCTGCGCCTCATTTCGCCCAAAAGGAAAGGCGCGGCCCTGGGGCCGCGCCTCGTTTTCCTAAATTCTTACCCTATATCTTCAGTATATCAATTTGAATAGGGTGATCCCGCCACACTTCCGGGGATTATATTTCCATTATCGTGAGCGACTTAGGCTCGATCGTGTAGTTCTTGCCTATTGACAAGATTCCGGAGGGCGCCGCCGGTGAGCGCGCAGGGGATTGAAGAGGAGAGATAAATCCCCATACCCCGCCGAACCCAATCAATCAATTACTCCCGCCCGCACCCTCCAGAGATAATAGAAAGACCACACTTTGCAGACCACTTCGATGAAGTCCCTGCTCACGCCCGGCATTTGTCTGCTGGCCGTCGCGGCCCTGCTGCACACGGGCCTGGTCGCGCCCAGCCCGGCAATCGTCACTTACGCCTTCTACACCGCGTTGGTCGCGGGACTGCTGCTGGCCTGGCGGTTTCATTCCAGCCGCATCTTCTTCGCCTTGCTGGTTCTGTTCCTGGCCCAACAGGCAATCTTCTACTTCTCTTCTTCTTTTTCTTTCACTTCTTCCTTCACTTCAGGACATGTCGTAACCAGCGGTCCCGGCAGCACCGCGCTGGCCGCGGTCGGCCTGCTCTTGCCTCTGGACTTCGTTCTTCTCTCGCTTTACAGAGAACGGGGATTCTCCTTTTCCAGTGTTGCGCCTCCGACCCTGTTGCTATTGGTTCAGGCAGTCGTTGTGGCCGTGCTCTGCCGGCCTCAGCCCCTGGCCGCCGCGCAACATGCTCTGCACCATCCTGTGCTGCCGGCTCCGTTGCCTTTCGCCACCCTGCTTGCCTTCGCAGCCGCGGCGGTAATCTTGCTCACGCGCTTTCTGTTGTTCCACAAGCCCGCGGAGAGCGGGCTTCTCTGGGCGCTGGCGGCTTGCTTTCTCGCTCTCTGTTTTGGAGGTGTGGGACGGATCCCCACGGCTTACTTCGCAGCCGCGGCTTTTATCCTGGCAGGCGCCGTCGTCGAAACTTCCTACATCCTCGCTTTTCACGATGAACTGACGACGTTGCCTTCCCGCCGCGCCTTCCAGGACGCCCTGCTTCGACTGCAGACTACCTTATTCCATCGCCATGGTCGACATCGATCACTTCAAACGATGCAATGACACCTACGGCCATGACACCGGAGATCAGGTACTGCGCATGGTGGCTTCACGGCTGGCGAGAGTATCGGGCGGAGGACAAGCCTACCGCTGCGGCGGAGAAGAATTTGCCATTCTATTTCCCGGCAAGACCACCACCGAGATTCTGGACCATCTGGAAAAGCTGCGCGCCGACATCGAGGCCAGCAAGCTTCGCTTGCGCGGGCCCGACCGCCGCCAGGAGGCGCGCGGTCCCGACCGCCGCAACCAGCGCGCCCGCGGCCGCGCCCAAACCGGCCACGCGATCCGGCAACTTTCTCGCGTCACCCGGTCAGACGAACTTTCGGTGACTGCAAGCATCGGAGTGGCAACTTCGAGGCGGGAGAATCCATCTGCGGAAGAAGTCATCCAGGCAGCCGACAAAGCCCTCTACCGTGCAAAAGCCGCAGGACGAAACCGGATCGAAACGGCTCTCCTCGCGGCGCCGGGTCCGCAGCAAAGCCGCGGGCATCGCCTGAAGCGCTTCGTGAATGTTTTCAGGGAAACGTGCGGCCCGGATCGCCACTTCACGGCGGGAGCGTGACGCCCCGGGCTCGTACGTTTTCGCAAGCACCACAGGCCGTGCGGTCAGCCCGCGGTCGTGGGGGGCGCTGAATTTTTCCGTCCGCTGCCGGCACAGGCCGGACACTTCAAGCGGATAAACGCAACGCCCTCGGACTTACCGCTGATGTCCGCAGGTCGCGCAATATATCCGGTACCGCCGCAGCGCTGGCAGTCTTTCGGATCCACTCCTCCCCCTCAGTTGCTAAGGAGTTTTTCATCAATTTGCGCTCGCCGTACTACAAAGTTAATCCTGTTACGAAACCCGAACAGGTTCGAACCTAACCGGCCCCAGGGAGGGCTGTGTTAAGCTAGTGAAAAGTCGTTCGCCGGAGAGGTGGCAGAGCGGCCGAATGCGGCGGTTTGCTAAACCGTTGTACGGGCTAACACCTGTACCCAGGGTTCGAATCCCTGCCTCTCCGCCAGTTCACCCACCAGCTCACTTATTAGGTAGGCGCTTAACAACTCCTGGCACAGAACCCTTGGGCTTGAGGCCTTCACCTGGAGCAAAAGTGGATACATCCTGCGTCTGATTCAGGGCTTCGCCATCGTCGGAGCGTAGTCCGCCAGAGCCTGGTCCGCCAGGAGCTTCGCCAACTGCTCGGCGCCCAGCGGAGAACCTGGTTTCGGATCAGAGGCCGACGCGGCCACCGTGCTCTTGATGCCAATGTAAACCCCGTTATAAGGCTCGTCGCCGAGGTTCTCAACCTTGTGCTTGAAGGGCGGGAACCATCGCGCCTCGCCCGCCTTGGCGTAGACTTCCGTCACTTTACCGTTCTGGTCAGTGAATCTGAGGTGTCCTCCCGACACGCTGACGGAGACGCCACCAGGATGGTCGTGCATCTGCGACTTTTCGTGAGGACCATAGTGGACATTAACCACCTGCACATGGTCATTCTCAAAGTCGAGTTTGTAATGCTTGGGTTCTACCTTGGTGGGGTCTTGTGCCACCGCAAAAGTCGACGCCACCCACACAACTACGACTGCGCAGAAAACTCTGGACAACATGCTCCAGCCTCCTGGCTTAAGGCGCTGTTTACAGCAAATTGAGGCCACGCTACTCTCGCTGCACGAAGCTTGTCAATCACTCGAAACTGGAGGGAGTCTGCTCTCACTAGTTTGCTGGTTCGCCCGTCGCTTCCGGTTCTAGGGTCGAACGTCTAAAGCATCAATCCTCTTGTCGGCGGAATCTCACGCCAGCCTTTCCCGCAGCGCCTCCCGGTCCAGCTCATTCTCCCACCGCGCGACAATCAGCGTGGCGACGCCGTTGCCGATCATGTTCACCAGCCCGCGGAACATGCTCATGAAGCGGTCGATGCCGAGGATGAGTGCCATCCCTGCCACTGGAACCGTCGGAATCACCGACAAAGTAGCGACCAGTGCGATGAAAGAAGCTCCCTGCACTCCGCTCGCTCCCTTTGACGTCAGTGTGGCGACCGAGAAGATCGTGAGTTGGTCGAGCAAGGTCAGGTGAGTATTCGTGGCCTGGGCAACGAACAGCGCCGCCAACGTCATGTAGAGACTGCTGCCGTCAGTGTTGAAAGTGTAGCCCGTCGGAACCACCAGGCCCACTAGAGAGCGCGAGCAGCCGAGCTTTTCCAGCTTCTCCATTAATGTTGGGATCGCCGTTTCCGACGAACTGGTGGCCAGCACCAGCAGTATCTCTTCCTTGATGTGCAGCAGAAACTTGAGGATGCTGAATCCGGCAGCCCGGCAAATCGCGCCCAGAACGATGAGCACGAAAAGAATAGAAGTCACCCAAAAAGTGGCGATCAGCCTGGCCAGCGGCCCGAGCGAAGCGAACCCGTACGTGCCGATGGTGAAAGCCATCGCGCCGAAGGCGCCAATCGGCGCGAAGCGCATCAGGATGTTCACGACGCGGAACACCACGTGGGTCAGAGATTCGAGCAGCGCCACAATAGGTTTCGCGCGCGGTCCCGCTGATGCCAACGCAAAGCCGAACAGAATCGAGACAAACACAACCTGGAGGATGTCGCCTTTGGCAAAAGCATCCGTCACCGTGGTAGGGACGATGTGCATCAGGAATTCGGTGACGCTTTGGGCCTTGGCCTGACCGGCATAATCAGCGACGGCCCGGGCATCGAGCGATGCCGGGTTCACGTTGAAGCCCCTGCCGGGACGAACCACGTTGCCCACGATGAGCCCAACCACCAGGGCAATCGTCGAAACAATTTCGAAGTAGAGTAGCGCCTTGCCGCCCACCCGGCCCACTTTCTTCAAGTCCCGCATACCGGCTATGCCGGTGACCACCGTGCAGAAGATCAGCACGGTGATGATCATGGTGATCATCCGGATGAAGCGCATTGCCCAGAGGCTTCATGGCGACGGCGCGGAGGGGAGCGAAATATCCCAGCGCCACAGCAGCCACCATGGCGAAGGCAACCTGCACCCACAGAGACGCGTAGAACGGCTGGCGGCGCGGATCCGCGGAGGGTACGGCGTCAGACTCTGAAGGTGCGACGGGAGCGGACATGGTTGGAAAGACGATCTCTTTACTTCTTCTTCTACTTCTACTTCGCCGAAGCCTGCAGCGTTTTCACCAGCCACGGAATAATCACTTCCTTGAAGATCCGCGGATCGGGCCACACCCCAACCTGCCGCCCGAGATGTCCGCCGTGAGGATTGATCCAGGCTTCTTTCGGCACATCGCCCTTGCTCAGCAGCAGATATTCGTCTTCGATGGGAACCTGGGTATCGTTCACCCCGGCAAGAATGAGCATGGGCGCCATCGGCTTGCCCAGCAGCCCCTGCTGCACCAGCGACATCTTGGGCAGATAATCGCCCATTTCCTCCAGCGTGTGCACGCCTTCCAGAATGTTCATGAGCGCGGGCACCTGATCGAACAAGTATTCGCGATTGCCCAGCAGCGAGTTCATCAGAAAATCTTTTTGGAAGAACCTGTCCACCGGCGGAGACTGTGCGCTGGCTCCACGCAGCCGGGCGCGTTCGACGATCGCCATCTTCGTGGCCCAGTATGCTCCCCAACTCACGCCGTGCATGGCGATGCGGTTCTTATCGATCTCCGGCCGTGACTGCGCATAATCCAGCACCCGTGAGAGCATGCGCTCGGAAGTCTCACTGACTTTGATCGGCGCCTGCCCGGTTCCGGGGCCATCGACCGCGAGATAGCCGATTCCGAAGGGAAGGATCGCCCCAAAACTCTCAGCCAGATCTTCTTTGCGGCTATCCAGACCATTCACCGCAATTACCAGAGGCACCGGACCATTTGCATCTTTGGGCAAGCGCAGGTAGCCGATGATTTCTTTTCCCTCGAAAGGAATGTGGACGACTTCGAGCGGTGGATCGAAGAAACGTGCATGCGCGAGAAATGCTTCGAGAGCTTTTTCATACGAGCGTTGCTTGCCTGGAGACGCCGGAATCGGCCAGCGTCCGAACGAATAAAGCCGCCACGCTCGGATGTAGTCGGCATTCGCTTTCGCCGGATCAGATTTCTCCAGTGACTTTGCTTCGTTGAAATAGCGATCGGCTACGTGCATGAATCCTGCGGCCCACTCATCCTTGTCGCTGGTGTGGATGCTCTCGAAAGCCTCTTTCACGTCGCCGGGATCAAGCCCGATCAGCGGGTACTGCCCCACCTCGGCGCGACGGATGGCCTCGACCCTGATCTCATCGATGGTGCGCTCGCGCCGCTCCTCTTTTTCCCAGAGGTTTCTTGAGCGGAAGCGCTACCGTAAATGAGTGCGAACGATACCAGGAGAAAAGCTGCGAAAGAAAACTCGGATTCTTGTTTTCATAACTTGATGCCATTCTTTCCAGCTCGCGAATCGGGAGCCATCTAGGGAAAAGGCCGGACGGAATTGCGCCCGGCCTTCTTCGCCCCGAAATCCGATCACGCGGCTAGAACGTCAGCTTCAGCCCCAACTGCGTGGCGCGGCTGCCGCCGGACCCGATGACCGGGTTGGACGCCGCCACGTCCGGCGTAGCGCAAGAACAGCCGAAGACGCCCGGCCCGCCGGAAGGATCGTTGTGTCCCCATCCATTTTGCCCGCCAAACGGATTGGCGAAGCTAGGGTGGTTGAAGAAATTGAAGAACTCGACCCGGAACTGCGCCCCGAAGCGTTCGCCCCATTTGAAGTTCTTGGCGAGCGAAAGATCGACATCTCGGAATCCGGTGTCGCGGAAAATGTTGCGGCCCATCGTGCCTTCGGTGCCCGGCGGCGGGCGGGATAATGAGCCGCGTTGCCCTCGGCGTAACAGCCAAGGGCAGAACTGTCTAGGACAGACTGCCCCGTCAATCCACATTTGGGCGGCGGATGTCGCACAAAGCGGGTTGTTGATGGCATAGGTCGGATCGGTTGGATACGACCGGCGTCCCAGGTCGAAAGAACGGAATTCCCGTCGTCCTGGGCTTAAAGTCTTTTGGATTCCCGAGAGAAGTCCCAGCGATCGACCAACTCGCCCGTCGGCTGATGTCGTCGCCCGCGTCCATCACGCCCCAGCGGCTGTGCGCCGTTGACGGTGATAATGGAATTGACCTGCCAACCCTTCAGCATCTGCGCGGCGCCATTCCTCCCCGGGACCAGATAGGTGAGCGAAACGGTTAAACGGTGGCGCATGTCGAAGTCGCTGCTGGCATACTCTCGCTGGTAGTGGGTGCTGTCGGTAGGGAGTCCATTGCCCTGGCCGAAGTCCCAGTTGGCACCGACCATGTCCAGCGCATGCGAGTAGGTATAGCCCGCGACCATGCTGAGACCGTGGTAGTTGCGCGAAGTGAGGGTGGCCTGCAGCCCATCGTAGTTCGATCGGTAAATGTTGCCCATCTGGTAGATCTGGGCCAGGTAGGGGAAGCAGGGCCCGCCAGCACCGCCGCCAACTGGAGTCGGACAGCTAAAGGTAAATGGCCGCCCGAGCTGTTCCGACCCGTCGTCCAAGGCGGGATCGACCTGATTGATGTCCCGGATGCCGGCCAATCTCTGTCCGTGGTCGCCGACATAACCGACTTCCAGCGACAGGCCCGGGGTAAACGAGTGCTGCACGTTCAGCGTCCAGTTCAGACATGTAAGGAGTCTTGAAGTTGGGATCGACTCCCATCATGTTGCAAGGGTTGGCGAAGCAATTGAGAGGCGTGGTGGGAAATACGGTTCCGGCGATTCCGGTGACCGCAGGGTCCCAGTTAATTCCGCCGTTGTTGGGATCGGCGCCGGAAAAGGTTTCGGTGCCGACTGCGATCGTGCCTCCCGCCGTGTCCCCGCCCGCATCAATAATGGCTCCGGTCGGGACGGTCGACAACCCATAAGAGTTCTCGAGGGCGAGAAACGATTCCCAGTTGAGAGTTTCGTACATCAAGCCAAAGCCGCCGCGCACCACGGTTCGTCCGTTGCCGGTTGTGTCCCACGCGAAGCCGATACGTGGAGCAAAATCTTTGTGATCGCCGTTGTATGGAGACTTGATTTGCATCCCAACCTGTTCCAGTCCCACAGTGGGACTGAAGTTGCCCAGCAGGTTGTGCTGCTCCTTGATCACGGTGTTCAGCTCGTAGCGCACTCCCAGATTCACCGTAAGTGTCTTGGTGACTCGCCAGTCATCCTGCAGAAAACCGGCGTAGCCCCAGTCGTGGATGTTGCGCGTGGGGTCTCCGACCAGGAGCTGGGCATGCGACGAGAAACCGGCGAAGAAATCTTCGATGCCACCCACGGAGGGCCCTCCCAGAGTCTGGCCGCCCAACCCGAACTTGATTCTTCCGCGAACGCCGCCGTAGGCCCCGCCGGTGAAGGCATCGCGGTGCAGTTCTCCTCCGAACTTGATGGCGTGTTTGCCGTGAACGTAGGAAACGTGATCGATAAACTGAACGCGGGTGTCGGGTCCTTGCACTTTCGGCCAGTTAAAACCGCCCAGCTCCTGCGGGAAGATATAAAAGGGAGCAATGTTGATGCGGGGCAATCCGGCGTAGAGCGGGTTGGTCACTCCCGTGTTCAATCCATAAGACGATGCCGGTACGTTGTGATCGTCGGTGAACGTCGGCTGATAGAGGCGGTTGTAGCCGAAGCGGGCCTCGTTGGCCCAATTCGGGTTAGGGATATAGGTCCAGTTCTCGCCAAACACTTGCGCTCGCGTGTGGATCAGAGTCAGCCACTGCGGCTGCACCTCCTGGGCGTCGGCAACTGTGCCTGAATTGTCGCCGTAGAAATACATGCTGCTGAACATGCTGCGCGCGTTCGGTTGATAATCGACCTTGCCCACGCCATCGTCGGTGTTCACGGAGTTGTCCAAACCGTATGCGATCGTCGTGCCCCCGCCGGCATTCGTCGGGAAGCCTTTGCCGTTGCAGGTCACCGTGTTGGGTGGAGTAAAAGTGCAGCCTGCGATCTGCAGGCTCACCGGGCTCACGGTTTTTCCCTGGGCAAAGACATCGGCAATCGCGTCGGGGATGCTGTTGGCGCAATCTCCTGCAGCCAGAACGGTACAGGTCGGTGTGGCAGGTGTGGGCAGCGGGATTGTGGCCCAGGTTGAAAGGTACCCGGAATTGCCCACGGTATAACGCTGGCCCTCGTAAGCGCCGAAGTAAAAGAGCTTGTCTTTGATGATAACTCCGCCCGCGGTACCGCCGAACTGCTCCAGATTGCGCGGATTCTTCGGAGCCGGTGTGACTCCAGGAGGACAGGATGTGACTGAGGCGCAGTTGAAGTAATTGCGCGCATCAAGCGGCGTATCGCGGCCAAAGGCGTAGGCGCTTCCGTGGAACGTGTTGGTGCCGGATTTCAGGCCCACGTTGACGATCGTTCCAGGCTTCCAGCCGTATTCTGCGGCAGGGTTTTGTTGGACATTGAATTCCTGAATGGCGTCGACGGGCAGGATGGTCGCCGAGTCTCCGGCGATGCCGGCTCCATTGATGATGCTCTGCCCGGAAAAGGGCTCGCTGTTAAACAGACCATCGACAAGATAAGCATTGTCTTCGGCGCGCAGGCCGTTGCTGCTGGTCGTGGAGAATCCTCCGCCGGGATAGCGCACCACACCCGGGCGAAGCTGCAGCAGGTTCTCGTAGTTGCGTCCGTTCAACGGCAGGTCGTTGATTTCCTTGTTGCTGAGCGTTCCTCCCAGTGTGGAGGAGGTTGGGTTGACCAGCGGAATGTCTTCGTTCACGGTGACGACTTCAGAAACGCTTCCAGGCTGCAGAGCAAAGTCGGCGCGAACATCGGTCGCGACCTCGATCTCCACGTTGAGTCTCTCCACCGATTTGAAGCCCTTGGCTTCGACGTGAATTTTGTAGGTTCCCGGGATCAGGTCGGCCGCAACGTAGTCCCCCGACGCGTCGGTGGTGAGAGTTCGCGAAGTGCCGCGCTGCGTGTCAGTGACCACCACGGTTGCGCCGGTCAGGGAGGCGCCACTCGGGTCGGTGATGCTGCCCAGCAGACGCCCGGCGGTCGACTGCGTCTGGGCGGACGGACTCATCAGGCTCAGGGCGAGAGCAAGGAAGACAATTCGGGTACCTGCAGTCGTCCTGTGACCTCTGGAAATGGCGATGCTTCGGAATGTCATCGGGGACCTCCGTTTGATGGTCCGACAGCCATACCATTGCCGTGCGAATCAAGTCAAGCAAATTCTCCGGTAATACTCGTTCTCCTTCCACACAGGAACTGTTTTGGTAAACTTCGCAGAGGATCCTTACGAACGCACGAGTGAAATTGGGCTCTTGATACGGCTTGCATTCGACGAGCGGTAAGTGTTAATGTCCTTAGTTGTCATACCACCATACTTTAAGACCACGCTTGCTCGCTGCTCAATCCAAAGCCGCAGAAACCACTCCGTCCGCACTGGACCTGCGGTATAGTAGCCAAACCATCGCTAGTTCCCCGAAAGTGGCTCGTGCGGGAGAATGCCCTGTGTACAAAGTTGTTCGCAGCTCTCGGCTGTACGAACAAATCGTCCAGCAGATTGAAGAGTCCATCCTTAATGGATCGCTGA
The DNA here is from genome assembly GCA_963770235.1 of uncultured Acidobacteriaceae bacterium. Taxonomy (GTDB): domain Bacteria; phylum Acidobacteriota; class Terriglobia; order Terriglobales; family Acidobacteriaceae; genus Sulfotelmatobacter. The sequence continues at coordinate 54,732 of CAVYOW010000020.1, forward strand.
AATCTGGCGACCAACTTCCAGCGGAACGTGATTTGGCGCGAAGTCTCGGGGTTAGCCGCACTGCTGTTCGCGAAGCGGTCAAGACGTTGCGCGAAAAAGGTCTGGTCGAAGCTTACTCCGGCCGTGGCACTTTCATTACTGACGGAACCGCGCAGGCGGCGCGACAATCTTTTGACCTTATGGTGAAGATTGGCCAACAGGACGGCTCGCCGCATCTGGCGGAGTTGCGCTCGATCCTGGAACCGGGAATCGCCGCCCTAGCCGCGGAGCGTGTGCAGGAAGAGGACCTCGCAGCCATGCGCGAGGCGGTTGGGATGATGGACCGCTCGCAGAAAGACCCAGCCGCCTACATCGAGGCCGACCTCGACTTCCATCTGGCTCTGGCGGAGGCGGTCGCCAATCCATTGATTCTTTCCTTGATCGATTCCATTGTCGGCCTGCTGCGCGAGCAGCGGATCAAGATCTTCAACGTCGAAGGCGGTCCGCAGCGCGGGCAGATTCATCACAAACGCATTCTGGAGGCGGTCGAGCGGCGCGATCCGGAGATGGCGCGTGGCGCCATGCGTGCTCATCTCGAGCAAGTACGCCAGGATTCGCAGGTTTCTTCCGGCGGCAAGTCGTCGGCGAAGCACGCACCGGCCGGTTCCAAAATCACCGCTTAACAAGGCCGCCGCGCAAGGTACCGATCATTGCGCGGCGAGTGTTTCGGAGGGTTCGAGGAGGATGGCGAAACTCGGGTTCATCGGTTTAGGAGTCATGGGCAGCCAGATGGTGAACCGGCTGCTCAGCAAAGGTCACAGCGTCACCGGCTACAACCGCACCCGCGCGAAAGCAGAGTGGCTGGTTGCAAAAGGGATGCAGTGGGCCGACTCCCCACGCGCAGTCGCGAGCGCGTCCGACTTCACTTTCGCCATGGTGACCAACGCCGCGGCTGTCGCTGCCATAACCGAAGGTTCCGACGGAATGCTGGCGGGCCTGAGCGCGGGCAAGATTTTCATTGACATGAGCACGATAAGTCCCACCGTGAGCCGTGGGCTGGCCGCGAAAGTGCGCGAGAAAGGCGCGGACATGGTGGACTCGCCGGTCTCCGGCAGCGTGATCACATTGCAGGAAGGGAAACTGTCAGTAATGGTCGGCGGACGCCGCGAGACATTTGAAAAGGTGAAGCCACTGTTGCTCGACATTGGCCCCAAGGTTACGCATGTTGGTGACAACGGCCTCGCTTTGGCCATGAAGATCGCAGTGAACCTGAGTCTTGCGGTGCAGATGCTGGCGTTTTCCGAAGGTGTGTTGCTGGCCGAGAAAAGCGGCATCGCGCGCGAAACCGCCGTCGACGTGCTCACCCACAGCGCGGTGGCATCACCCATGATTCAATACCGCGGGCCGTTCGTGCTGCAGCAGCCGGAAGAAGCCTGGTTCGACATCAACATGATGCAAAAAGATATGGTCTTGGCCATGGATCTGGGACGCCAGCTCGATGTGCCCTTGCCTTCGACTGCGGTAAGCAATGAGATTCTGACGGCGGCGCGTGGCATGGGATGGGCGAGGTACGACTTCGCCTGCATGTTCGATGTGCTGGCCGCCATGTCAGGAGTGGCGACGCCAGTCACTGCGGCAGGTAGAAAGAAATGACAACCGCTACTCGCAAACCCGAAGCGGGCCCGGAAACCGCCGCCGGGCGGGAAAAGTGGCTCCGCGCCTACCGTCAGATGGTGAGCATCCGTCTGTTTGAAGAGCAGGTGAACGAGGTCTACACCCGCGCGCTCATGCCCGGACTCGCCCACTTGTATAGCGGCGAAGAGGCCGTCGCCGTGGGAATCTGCGAAGCTCTGCGCATCGACGACTACATCACCAGCACGCACCGCGGCCACGGGCACTGCCTCGCCAAAGGCGCGTCGCCGGATCGCATGTTCGCCGAGTTGCTCGGTAAAGAAGCAGGCTACTGCCGCGGCAAAGGCGGATCGATGCACATCGCCGATCCCGCCACCGGCAACCTCGGCGCCAACGCCATCGTCGGCGGCAGCGTGGGCATCGCCACGGGCGCGGCTTTCTCCGCCAAGACCCTGGGCACGGATCGCGTTGCAGTCTGCTTCTTCGGAGAAGGCGCGCTCGGCCAGGGATCGCTCTACGAAGTGATGAACCTGGCGCAGTTGTGGAAGCTGCCCGTGATCTACGTCTGCGAAAACAATCAATACAACGAGTACACGCACTACACCGAGACCACGGCAGGCACCATTCTCGGCCGTGCCGCTGCTTTCGGCATTGAGGCCGCGAGCGTGGACGGCCAGGACGTGCGCGCCGTCCATGAGGTCGCGACCCGTCTGGTAAAACGCGCCCGCGCCGGAGGCGGACCTGCATTCCTGCAGTGCGACACCTACCGTTACAGCGGACATCACGTCGGCGACATCAACCGCGAATACTACCGCTCCAAGCAGGAGGAGCAGCACTGGAAGGCCGATCGCGATCCCATCACGGTTTTATCGACGTGGTTGTTCGAGCAAGGCTACGCCGACGCCGCATCCCTCGATCGAATTACGTCGGAAGTCCGCGCCACCATGGATGCGGCGGTGAAGTTCGCCATCGCAGCGCCCTACCCCAGCGTGGACGAAGTGGAGAAGCACGTCTATGCCTGACCGCGAACTCACATTTGCGCAGGCAGTGCGCGAGGCGCTCGCCGAGGAGATGCGCCGCGATTCCCACGTCTGCATCTTCGGTGAAGATGTAGCCGAGGCCGGCACTCCGTTCAAGGTTCTCTCCGGATTAGTCGAAGAGTTCGGCGCCGGGCGCGTCGTGGACACGCCCATCTCAGAAGCCGGCTTCACCGGTGTGGCTGTGGGCGCAGCGATGACTGGAATGCGTCCCGTCGTCGATATCATGTTCGGCGACTTCATCACCCTCACCATGGACCAGATGGTGAACCAGGCGGCCAAAGTCCACTACATGTCAGGCGGGCACTGGAAGGTTCCCATGGTGATGCGAACTACGTTGGGCGCCACGCGACGCTCGGCCGCGCAGCACTCGCAGTCACTGCACGCCTGGTTCAGCCACGTGCCGGGACTGAAAGGTGGTTTTGCCTTCGACGCCCTATGACGCAAAAGGCCTGCTGAAAACGGCCATCCGCGACGAGAACCCAGTCGTCTTCTTCGAAGACAAAATGATGTACAAGCTGAAGGGCCCGGTTCCGGAAGAGGATTACACCATCCCGCTCGGCGTGGCCGATGTGAAGCGCAGCCGGCGATGACATCACGCTGGTCGCGACCAGCAGCATGGTGCAAGTCGCGCTGGGCGCTGCGATTTTGCTGGAAAAGGAAGGCATCAGCGCCGAGGTGGTCGATCCGCGAACCACGTGGCCGCTCGACGAAAAAACGCTGATCGATTCGGCGAAGAAAACCTCGCGAGTGATTGTGCTGGACGAAGGCTACGGCCGCTACGGAGTCACGTCAGAACTTGCCGCCGTGATCGCCGAAGGCGCATTCTACGATCTGGACGCACCGGTGAAAAGAATGGGCGCGATGCACGTTCCGATTCCGTTCTCTCCGCCGCTAGAAGATGCAACGGTTCCGACGGAGCAAACGGTATTCGACGCAGCGAGGTCGATGTGCAAGCCGTCCTGATAACGCCCGGCGTGGTGGGGGTTCAAGCTAGAAGCTAACAGCTAGAAGCTAGGAGCTGATTTTATGGCATTAAAGACTCACGGAACCATGGCAGTCGATTGGGAACAGCGCATCGACTTCGATCGCCTGCGCCGCGAGCGTCTGGCGAAGGCCAAGGCGCTGCTCGCGAAGTCCGAGATGGGCGCGCTGCTCTGTTTCGACATGAACAATGTGCGCTATCTCACCTCGACGCACATCGGCTCCTGGGCGCAGGATAAGTGCAACCGCTTCACGCTGCTGCCGCAGAACGACGAGCCCATCCTCTGGGACTTCGGCTCCGCCGCCAAGCATCATCAACTGAATTGCCCGTGGCTCGGCGAGCGCTCGCGCGCAGGCATTTCGATGTTGCGCGGCGCCATGACGCCGGAGATGGGACGCGCCGAAGATGTCGCCAAAAAGATTCGCATCGAGCTCGAAATGCGCGGCCTGCACAAAGAGCCGCTCGGCATCGACATCATCGAGCTGCCGGTGCTGTTCGCGCTGCAACGCGAGGGCATCAAGGTAGTCGATGGCCAGCAGCTCATGTCGAATGCCCGCGTGATCAAGACGCAGGATGAAATCTCGCTGCTCAACACTTCCGCGATGATGGTCGACGCTGCCTACGACGAGCTCTACCGCGCCATGAAGCCCGGACTGCGCGAGAACGAAGCCGTCGGCCTGGTCAGCAAGGTTCTCTACGATCTCGGCTCGGAATACGTCGAGGCGGTGAATGCAATTTCCGGCGAGCGCTGCAATCCGCATCCGCATGTGTTCTCCGACCGTGTGCTGCGGCCGGGCGATCCCGTCTACTACGACATTCTGCATTCCTACATGGGATACCGCACCTGCTACTACCGCTGTTTCACGGTCGGCTACGCGTCGCACGCGATGGTCGATGCCTACAAGCGTTGCCGCGAGTATCTCGATGCGGCCATCGAGCTGGTGCGTCCGGGTCGCACCACCGCGGAGATTGCGGCCGTCTGGCCGAAAGCGGAAGAGTTCGGTTTCCCCAACGAAGAGTCCTGTTTCGCGCTGCAATACGGCCACGGCATCGGCCTCGCCATCTGGGAAAAGCCGGTGATCAGCCGCCTGGTTTCGTTCGAGCATCCAGTCACGATCGAGCCCGGCATGGTGTTTGCTCTCGAAACCTTCTGGCCTTCGACCGACGGCTGGAGCGCAGCGCGCATCGAGGAAGAAATCGTCGTCACGCCGACGGGACACGAAGTGATCACCCGTTTCCCGGCAGAAGAACTGCTGGTGGCGGGCGCGCATTATTTCACGGTCAACGGACCGCTGCCTACCACGCGAGAAACTGAAGCACCGCCCAGCGAGCGCGTGATCGACATGATCGAAGCCAGCGCGAAAACTGAGCGCGTAGGAGTTTCGGATTGAAGGCCATAGTGTAGCCCTCCCCGAATAAAACAATATGGCCTTCAGCGTTGTTATGCCCGCCCTCGAGATGGCCCAGGAAACCGGCAAGCTCATTGCTTGGCGGAAAAAAGAAGGCGACCGTGTCACCAAGGGAGAGCCGCTTCTCGAAATAGAAACCGACAAAGCTGTGCTCGAGGTGGAAGCGCCCGCCGATGGGATTCTGGCAGGAATCGCCGCTACGGCGGGATCCGACATTCCCGTGGGGCAGACCATCGCCTGGATCGTGGCTCCCGGCGAAAAGCCTCCCGCAGAGGACGGGCCTGCAAGAACAACGACTGCGTCGGCGACGCGGTCAGGTTTACAGGGAAAGACGGAGTCACGCCCTGCACCCATCGCGGTGAGCACCCCGGGGCCTTCTGCGAATCAGGGCGCGAGGATTTCCCAGAAGGCCCGGCGGCTCGCGCGAGAATTGGGCGTGGACCTTGCCGCCGTGCGCGGTTCTGGTGCCGGCGGTGAGATTCTTGCGTCCGACGTGCAGGCAGCGGCCGCGCTAGTTGCTTCCGGCGCAGCCCCAAGAGATTCAGGCAGCATCGAGATCCCTAGTTCGATCGGGCGCCTCATGGCCGAACGCACGACGCAAAGCTGGACCTCCGTTCCTCACTTCTTCGTTACGCGTGAAGTCGAGGCCAGCGCGCTCAACGAATACCGGGAAAAGCGGGCGCCGGAGATCGAGCGCACGCACCATATCCGCATCACGCACACGGATCTGCTGATCGCGCTGGCGGCCCGCGTGCTCCTAAGGCATCCGCGGTTGAATTCAAGCTGGACCGCGGAAGGCATCCGTCTTCACGATCACGTGAACATGGGAGTCGCTATCGCCGTGAGCGACGGCGTGGTCGCGGCCGTGATCCCCAACGCACACACCGCGAGCCTGGCGGAAATTGCGGCGCAGCGTCGCGACGTGGCCGAGCGCGCGCGGGCACGGAAGCTGCGCCCCGCCGACATAACCGATGCTACATTCACGATCAGCAACCTCGGCATGCACCACGTGGATCAGTTCAGCGCGATCATCACGCCGCCGCAAGCAGCAATTCTCGCGGTGGGCAGCATCGCCGACCGAGTGGTTTCCGTCGACGGTAAACCCGCCATCCGGGCCATGATGTGGCTTACGCTGTCCTGTGATCACCGCGCCGTGGACGGCACGCGAGCGGCGATGTTCCTGAACGACCTGGCGGAGGCGGTTCGTGAGCCGGAGAGACTGTCTTGAAGCCTACGGGTAGAAACCAGGTATCGGTTTTTCGGCCAGGAAAGTCGGTGGAATAGATTTCCGATCCTGGCTCAAGCGGACGGATGCTTCAGAACGTCTGCCAGTGCACGCATTCGCGTTGAGTCGGCCGGGGTCTTCGCGGTGGCTGCGCTCTTCTCCAACGAAGAACCCATGCCGTTTAATTTTGCCGTGCTGCTCTTGTTCAGGTGCGACGTCTCTGCGCCGGCAATGGTCTTTCGCAGCCTTGCGATTCGGCTTGCGGGCAGAGCCTGTGACCTCGACAACTGGTCCACGTATGCTTTCGCGACCACTAGTTTTGCCGGCCACTCGATTTTTTGCTGGTCCTGTACGTTCAGGTCAGCTAGTTGAACTGCTTTGGCCGCGTCGATTTCGTTCTGCGTCAGAAATTTTGTCGGGGTCAGTTGAAACACGTCCAAGCCGCGCGCAATCTCCGAACCGTAGATGTAGCCGTTGTACCAATACGCGGACCAATCGCCTCCCAGGATCAACACTTTCGGATCAATTGGCCCGCGATCGAAGTAGGCGATCTCGAAGGGATTCGCCGGGTCGGTGAAGTCCATCACCGAAATCCCACCCTGGTACCATGCCTGGACTTCGATATCGCGGCCGGGAACCGGAATGAGAGAACCGTTGTGCGCAACGCAGTTCTCCGTATCGCCCTGCGCGGCGGGCAGTTTGTAGTAGTTCGCGAAACTCAGCTTGTCGTCCTTCAGACGGAAGATGGCATCCGCACCCCACTTGTTCGGGTCGTTTGGACGGCAGCGAGCCCCCAGGCCACCGCCCCACTCGTCGGTGAACACGACTTTGCTGCCATCGTTCGAGAACGAAGCCGAATGCCAATAGGAGTAGTTCGGATCATTTACAGCATCCACTCGCTTGGGATTTGCCGGGTTCTTGATGTCCAGCAGAATTCCGTTTCCGGAGCACGCGCCCGCTGCCAATCCGATCGCCGAGTAGACGGTGATGTCATGGCACTGGTCGGTGTCTGCCGGCTTCTCCGCGCCCTTCTTGCCATGGGTACCGCCGTTATTCAGGCCGTTGATCGCGCCCGTGCGCGGATCGATAAATAACCGCGGACTCGACACGATCTTCGCATCCTGGGGCGCGGCCACTGGAACTTTGATCACATCGATGCGAAACAGCGCCGTGTTCGGATCTTTGTCCGGCTTTTCCCCGGAGCACCCGTCCAGTTCTTCGGGCTGACGAACAAACGAGGTTCCCGACACATAGATGTAGACATTCTCCTTGTCGTTCGGATCGGTCACGAGGGTATGGGTGTGCGATCCGCGGCACGTCTGCACCGCTGCAACCTGCTTTGGATTTGCGATGTCGGAAATATCGAAGATTCTTACGCCGCGGAAACGATCCTTTTGGGCCACCGGGATGTGGCGCTTTTTTTCTTTTCCCTGATCATCTTTGTCTTTGTTTTGCCCGGCGTCTTTGCTTTGGTCCGTATCCTTATCGTTATCTTTGACTTTGTCTTTGTCTTGCGCTTGGCCTTTATCTTTCTCCTCGTCTGCGGGCGGAGCAGGTTCCGGGGGAAATCCCTGAACTCCGCAGTCCAGGCGTCCGTTCGGCATCTCCACGGACATGAACAGCAGATTCTTGTACACCGACACATCCCCCTGTCCGCCCGGGCAAACCAATGACGTCAGCAGTTTCGTGTTGGCCGGATTGGCGATGTCAAAAATGCTCACACCATAAAAATTCCCCTGGAACAAGTGGCTGCCTTGGAAGGCAAGGTCCGAGTTCGCAAAGGCAAGTTGCGCGATCAGCAAGTGTGCTGTCTTCGAAAGCTTTTTGTTGTTTCCCATGCCGAGCTGCCCAACTATCTTTTCTACCTTGGGATCATCGGGATCCGTGGTCCCGAGTTGAAACGCGTCCGGCTTCTTGAGCAGCAGGAGGTGCTCGATGCCCATCGAAGCTTCGCCCGCGTCATAAAGTCCCGGTGCAAGCTTGGCGCGAGGATCATTCGCATCCGAACCCGTCATCCCCGGCGGCAGCGTTGGGGCAGGCTCCGGAGCGAACAGGTTCTTCATTTCGTCGTCAGCTTCCCCTTTAACGTCCTTCTCGGATGACGGGGCCGCGGTCTTCTGCCCCTGTTCCTGTGGCGGAGCCGCGGGCGACTCTTGTGCTTGCATTTGGTTCCCATAGAACAAGAAAACAAGAGCGATCCACACCACACACAGGGCAAGACTGGGCACTCGCTTCATCGTTTCTCCTCTGGTATTTCTTTCTTCAACATGGTCTCCATGATCCGAATCTCGGCTCGTTGGGTATTGTCGGCATCGGTCGCAAAGTCGAAGAGCTCGGCGTCCTGGCCAGCGCCTGCGGTGTCGAATAGATCCTTCACCATGGTCAATGCACCGTTGTGATGTTGAATCATCCCGACCAAAAATAAGCGGTCAAACTCGGTGGCCCTCGCCTTCTGCAGCGCTTCCATCTGCTGTGGCGTAAGCATTCCGGGCATCAGTGCCATGGTATCGTGCGATGCATCGTGCGACATATCCATGCCCGGCATTTTCGGCATCGTCTTTTGAGTCGATTCGCCCCGGGCAGCCAGCCAACGCTTCATCAACTTAATTTCGTCCGACTGGGAGCTGCTGATACGCGCTCCCAATGAGTGCAGGTCTTTGTTCTGCGTATGCGACGGGATCATCGCCGTCATCTCCACTGCTTGTGCATGATGCAGGATCATGCCCTGCATGAACTGTACGTCCGCTGACGACCGCGGTGGCAGGGTTGCTCGCGTCGACGACGGCAGCGGTTTGCTTGGTGCACCCGGCGCACCTGGTTGCACCACCACGGGCTTCGCCGGATCAGCCTGCTGTGCGCGCGCAGCCACGGAGAAGAAAACTGCGGAAACGCTCGCGGCGAGCAATGCCCGCATTACAACTCCTCGAATAGAGCCAGGCTGGTCCTTGCAGCGAGAATGAACCTGCCTCCGGTCGGGTGTGAGGGGGAAGATCTTCATTTGGACAAGGATTGAATCTTTTCACGAAACAAGAAATTTTCATAGGGGGACGAAGAGCAGGGCCCGACTGGTACGAGCAATTTAGCGGATCTTCTCTGCAAATCCAATGGTGCTACGTCGAATCACACGTTTGACCCGATTTATGTACTGACCCGGGTGGTCCAAGGGACTACGACCACCGAGAGCTAGAGCTACGACGGCGTGGGCAATAAAGTTTACTGGGGATGAGCGCGTATAACTATAACCCATCTAACCACCTGACCTCGACACCGAGCGGCCGCTACAAGTATTGCGCGAACGGCAATATACTGCCTGAAGCGAGCGGGAAGGCGCATCCGAGGGTCAGGGACCGGCTGGCTTTTTGCGCGCTGGCCCTCATTCTATTCGCCTGTTCCGGACTGTCGGGTTGCGGGTCGCCGACTTCGTCCCCTGGAAAAGACTCCGCGCCGACGATCACTTCCTTTACGGCGGCTCCGACCACGATAAACCCCGGCACAAGCAGCACACTGAGTTGGGCGGCGACAGGAACGACCAGCATTGCCATCACGCCGGGGGCATTCACCTCCACGTCGGCAAGCGGTTCAACCAGCATGAGCCCAACGGCGACGACCAATTACACTCTGACCGCAACCAATGCCGCGGGCTCGACCACGTCAACTCTAACCGTTACCGTAAACACGGCAAGCAAGCCAGTGATCAACTCCTTTACAGCCAGCCCCAACACCATTCCCTCGGGCTCCAGCAGCACGCTGAATTGGGCAACGACCGGTGCGACCAGTCTTGCGATTACGCCGGGAGTATTTACTTCCACATCCGCGAGCGGGTCGACGAGCGTGAGCCCATCCGCGACAACCACCTACACGCTTACCGCGACCGATGCTGCGGGCTCGACCACATCCACGGCAAAGGTCACTGTAGCAGCGTCCGGTGGGCCATTGGCGATAGCGACCACTTCGTGCCCCGGCGGGACACAAGGCAAGGCGTATGCGGGGTGCACGATAGTCGCCAGCGGCGGCTCTCCGCCTTACACCTATTCCGTAAGCACGAATTCCAACTTTCCTCCATTACCTGAGGGGATGTCTCTCGATGCAACTACGGGGAACATCAGCAGCTCACTGATCGGCGGCGAAGGCAGCTACACGCCAGAGTTTGTAGTTACCGACTCGACGAGTGCGCAGGCGACTCGGAGCATCAGCATCGCCGTCAACGGCAACAACGCGTTTCTCGCGAACATCTTTCCGTCAACTTCCATCTTTCACCATCGAGTGGACGCAGCCACGACAAGCTTGCCCGTGGATACTTCTCCCGCAGCACCGATGTACAGCGGTTATTTAACAGCGACGGTCAAGCCATTCTTCGGGAACAATTCGAATGCTCCCTTCCCGAATGGAATTCCAGCCATTGAAGTTCCTTACAACCAGGCGGACGTATCGGTTACAACCACCGTATATCAATCCTACTTTGTCACTGGTCCAATTCCAGCGAATGCGCCGGTGGAGGGCACCAGCAACTCTACGGGAGATAGACACGTTCTGGTCTACCTGGAGGCAGGCGGTGGAAATAACCCTGCTCTTTATGAGATGTGGCAGGGAATCTACGAAGGCGGTCCCTGGACCGATTCTTCGAACGCGCTTTGGCCCGACGTATCTTCGAATGCCTTGACAACGCAAGGAGAGGGAACTTCCGATGCTGCAGGACTTCCCGTAGGGCCGCTGCTCGCCAATGCCGACGAGGTAATCGGCGCCGGCACACCCAGCGCCCCGAGCGGCACGATTCAGCATCCCATCCGATTCACACTCAACCATATGTTGAACTACTGGGTCTGGCCGGCTACGGAGACGGCAGGCGTGGGGAGTTGCACGGAGACGGGAGGGAGTTCTATTCCCGTCGAATCGCTCATTTCGCAATCTTCACCTCCGGCAAGCTGCACCATGTCAGGACCCGCTGGCGAGATTTATCGACTCAAAGCTTCCGTCGCGACTCCCTCTTGTGCCGCCTCCAGTCCGCAGGCGGCCATTATCATCACCGCTTTCCGAAACTACGGCATTATCCTGGCCGACAACGGAGACAGCGGGGGGCTCATCGGTACACCCGACGCTCGCTGGAACGATACCGATCTTGAGTGCATTACGAATCTCACCTTATCGGACTTCGAGCCGGTGAACGTCTCGAGCCTCATGGTCAGTAATGACAGCGGGGCCACCAGCCATTAACCAAAACCGCGTGGTAGGGGAAGTTCGTCCTTTCGTCCTAGGCTGTTCACACATTTATCTTCCATCACTTCCTGCATCGGTGGCCGCATCATGGGCCTTGCGGATTCGGTAGACTGCCCGCGTTCACGCCCAGAACAATTCAATATTGCGTTTTCCAGTAAACTGGTTATTTCTGAGGGATTGCTACTTGCACACACTTAGGACGTGTTTCAAGCAGAAGTTCATCGCGCTCTTTTTTCTTTTACTTGCGGGCTCGACCTTTGCCCAGTCGGTTCCTCCGGAATTGATAAGTGGGCTCAAATGGCGACTCATTGGCCCATTCCGTGGAGGCCGAGCCGTTGCCGTCGCGGGAGTGCCCGGCGATTCGACAACTTTTTATTTCGGCGCGGTCAACGGTGGCGTCTGGAAAACCTCCGATGCCGGAGCGGTCTGGAAGCCAATCTTTGACAAACAGCCGGTAGCTTCGATCGGGGCAATTGCGGTGGCACCATCTGATCCTGAGACGATCTACGCGGGAACTGGCGAGTCGGATATTCGCTCCGACTTGTCCTCCGGCAATGGAGTTTACAAATCCAGTGACGGTGGCTCCACATGGACGCACTTAGGCTTAGAGGATGCACGCCAAATCAGCCGAATCGTGATTGATCCGCGAGATCCGAAAGTGGTCTACGTGGGTGCTCTCGGTCATGCTTATGGACCAAACGAGCAGCGTGGGGTTTACAAATCGGTCGATGGGGGGGCGCATTGGGCCAAAGTTCTGGATGAAGGAGCTGAAATTGGCATTTCAGACCTGGCGATCTGTCCGGGCAACCCGCAGCTGTTGTTTGCCGGCACCTGGAATACGCATCGTCCTCCCTGGAGTACCTATGCTCCGATCGACGGACCCGGTGGCGGCCTCTACCGCTCTCAAGATGCCGGCAAAACCTGGTCTCATATCAACAGTGGTCTGCCTGAAGGGGACTGGGGACGCATCGGAGTCGACGTTGCGCGCGATGGTAAACGGGTTTACGCACTCATTCAGGCAAAGAAGGCGGGTTTATATCGCTCCGACGACGGTGGCGATACCTGGACATTGGAGAACGCAGACCCTCGGCTCACCAGCCGCGCCTGGTACTTCAACAGTATCACCGTCGACCCGCAGAATCCTGATGTGATCTACATTCCGAACGTTGCTCTCTATCGATCCGCAGACGGAGGAAAGACAATTTCAATTGTCCGGGGCGCGCCAGGCGGCGACGATTACCACCAGATCTGGCTCGATCCCAGGAATTCCGACAGTATGGTTCTCGGAACGGACCAGGGCGCTACGGTCAGCCTCGACCGCGGCCAGACCTGGAGCACGTGGTACAACCAGCCCACCGCACAGCTCTATCATGTCATCACCGACAACCAGTTTCCCTACGTCGTGTATGGCGCGCAGCAAGATAGCGGAAGCGCTGCCGTCCCTAGCCGCACTGATCATGATCAGATCACTCCACGCGACTGGTTTCCCGCGGGCGAAAGCGAGAGTGGCTACATGGCGCCCGATCCCAAGGATCCGAACATCATCTATCTGAGTGGAGCCTACGGGACGGTTGCCCGTTACAACCGACGGACTGGACTTAGCCAGGATGTCACTCCGTGGCCGGTGCCGACGTTTGGTTCCGAGATCAATCAGCGTAAATATAGGGATCCTTGGACTCCAGTTCTCATTTTCTCCCCCGCTGATTCCACAACGCTCTACCTGGGGACGCAATATGTGATGAAGACTAGCGATGGTGGCCTGCACTGGCAGACCATCAGCCCTGATCTCACCGGAGCGACACACCAGCTGGGTGAGAAAGCGGAAGGGGTGACGACGTCCGAGAACGCGAAGCAACGAGGTTACGGCGTAGTGTTCACCATTGCGGCATCCGCTCTACGCCGCGACACGATCTGGGCGGGAAGCGATACCGGATTAATCCATCTCACCCGCGATGGCGGGAAAACCTGGAAAGATGTCACGCCCACCGGCTTGACAGCCTGGAGCAAGATCTCGCTAATCGAGGCTTCACATTTTGATCCCGCGGTTGCTTACGCGGCTGTAGACCGCAGCCGGCTTGACGATCAGACGCCCTATCTTTATCGAACTCGCGACTATGGAGCTACGTGGCAACTGATTACCCACGGCATTGCGGCAGATGCTTTCCTGCGCGGCATTCGCGAAGACACTAAAAGAAAAGGACTGCTCTTTGCCGGGACTGAATTAGGCGTTTACGTATCATTCGATGACGGAGGCAATTGGCAGTCTTTACAACTTAATCTGCCGGTGACTTCCGTCCGCGACCTCACGATTCACGGCGACGATCTGATAGTCGCTACGCACGGCCGCTCTTTCTGGATTCTGGACAACATCACGCCGCTTCGCCAGGCGTTCGATGCCGAAAAGGATCATGCATTCTGGCTTTACCATCCGGCGCGAGCATTTCGCATCGATAACGACTCCTTCCCCGGCACTCCGCTTCCACCGGAGGAACCGACGGCCGAGAACCCAGCTGCCGGCGCCATCATCGACTATTTCCTCAAGTCCTCCGCCAACACCGTCTCGCTGGAGATTATCGATGCGCAACAGAAACTCGTCCACAGATTCTCTTCGGAAGATAAACATCCGGAAAATCACCCGCCACTTCCCATCGCCGAGCGCTGGTTCCCCAAACCAGAAGTCCTTGAAACTAATGCTGGGATGCACCGCTTTGTCTGGGATCTTAGTTGGAGCAGCTCCGGGGGACCGGGCCTAGACGAAGAATCGGGATACCGGAATCCTAGCGGGCCTAAAGCGGTGCCAGGGATTTACACGGTCAGACTCACAGTTGACGGAAAGGCGCAGACTCAGCTTCTGGAGATCGTCATGGATCCGCGTTCCCCCGCCACACCCGAGATACTTTGGCAGCAGCTGCAACTCGGTCAACAGATATTTTCGGAAACCAGGGAAGCGGGGCGCGCACTTGCTGAAATCGCCTCGCTACGGAAACACCTTGCCGATCTGGAACAGAAGATTGGCGGGAACGATTCGGTCATTAAGTCTGAGCTGGCGAATGCTCAAACTGAAATTTCAAAGATAGAAACCAGGCCGGGGGCCAGTCCAGGACAGACCTCAGGCCTGCAGGACGCTTTCGGCAATATGGCATATGCACTGCGTGTGGTTGAAGGCGGGGATCGCGCCATACCTTCGCAGGCGATTACCGTCTACAGCGAGTCCGACCAGCGGGTCAAGGCTGCCCTTGCGGAATGGAACGAGTTTAAAACAACTAAACTTCGGCGGCTTAATCAGAAATTGTCTGAAGCAAATCTCGCACCCATCGCGATCTCGGAAATTGAACAGGAAGTCCAGTTTCTAATGTCACGGTGAACCGTTTGCCGCCGCGCAGACCATGGCGGATTCCTTTAGTTTACGGCTCGATGGTCGTCTCCGACTTGGCCGGTTTCTGCGTTACCTGCTGCGGGTTCGGTAATTGCGAACGATCCCAGCCGCCGCCCAGAGCCTCCACCAATGCGACGGCGGATGTCATCTGCTGCACCTGAAGACTGTTCAGGGTCTGCTGGTCCGCCAGGAGAGTGGTCTGAGCAATCAGCACGTCGAGGTAGGGATCGACACCGGTGTCGTATCGCGCCTGTTCAAGCTTGAGGTCGGTTTGCGCGGAATTCACTGCCTGCTGTTCTTGCTGGATTTCGTTGGACAGGATGCGGACTTCCGCAAGACCGTCTTCCACTTGTTGAAATGCCGTGAGTACGGTCTGGCGGTAGCCGGCGAGATCAGCGTTGTAGGTCGCCACGTATTGTTGGACGGTGGCGCGGCGCAAGCCGGCATCGAAGACGGTTTCAGGGATCGACACGCCGATTGACCAGAAACGGCTCGGCCACGAGAGCCAATTGTGAAAGGCGGAACTTTCGAAGCCGCCTGCCGCGGTCAGAGTCAGGTTCGGATAATAGGCCGCGTAGGCGATGCCGATTACTGCATTAGCTTCCGCCATCGTGCGCTCGGCGGCGGCGACGTCGGGCCGGCGCTCGAGCAGTTCCGAAGGCATTCCGACCGGGATCGGCGGTGGAGCAACCGTCATCGGCCTCACAGGAATGGAGAAGTCGGAGGCGGCTTTGCCGATGAGCACGGCGATTGCGTGCTCATACTGTGCTCGCGCGATTCCGACGTTGGTTGCTCCCGCCTGCGCGCTGTGCAGCGTGGTTTCAGCTTCGACCACAGAAATCTCGTCGTCGATGCCGGCTTCATAGAGCGCACGCGTCAGGTCGTACGCCTTCTGGTCTGCCTCGACGGTTTCGTCAAAGATTTTTTGCAGTTGGTCCTGGCCGCGAATCTCGAAAAAATACTCCGCCAGGCTGGCTTGCTCCGTCAGACGCTCACTCTCGAGATCGGCGGCGCTGACCTGGGCGGCGTGCTGGGCCTGGCGCACGGTGTTGCGGACCTTACCCCAAAGGTCGGGCTCCCAGGACGCTTCGAGCGGTAGAGAGTAGACGGTACTTTGGAGTTGCTTGGCAGCGGTGCCCGTGCCGGAGGTATTGACAGGGGCCGTGTTCAGGTTCCCCGAGGTTCGCGAGCGGTTGAACGACGGTGCGACCGACAGCGTGGGAAAATATTGCGCACGGGCCTCGCGCACCACGGCGCGGGCTTCCATGAAGTTCTCGAAGGATTGTTTGATGTTCTGGTTGCTGATATCCAGTTGGTCTTCAAGCGCGTTCAGTTCGGGATCGTTAAAGATCTCCCACCACTTGCCGCGCAACTTCGCATCCGCAGGCTGTGCCGGCGTCCAGAGTCCGGTTTCCTGGGACTGGGTGGGTGATTCCTTGTAAACGGCTGCGGGCGCCTGCGGCGAGGGTGGATGGTATTTTGGGCCGACTACGCATCCGGCTAATAGCAACAAAAGCGCGACAGCACACAGTCGAATCATGCCGTTCACTGGTTTTCGCGTGAAGATTTTCATAACGTTTCTGCCTAATCGTTCATCCCAGCCCACCGCGTTAAAGGGCTTCCGGAGCCAGAGAAGGCTGGCGTGCCTTTCTGCCCTCAAACCACAGCCGTAGCCGGTCGAACGCCAGATAGACGACCGGCGTCGTATAGAGCGTCAGCAGCTGGCTCAAGATCAGCCCTCCCACAATCGTGATGCCTAGCGGCCGGCGGAGCTCAAAGCCCGTGCCCGTCCCGAGAGCCAACGGAAGAGCGCCCAATAACGCAGCCATCGTCGTCATCAGGATTGGACGGAAGCGCAGCATGCATGCTTCAAAAATCGCGTCGGCTGAGTTCTTTCCTTCCTGGCGCTCTGCCTGAAGAGCGAAATCGATCATCATGATGGCGTTCTTCTTTACGATTCCGATCAGCAGCACAATGCCAATGATGGAGATGATGTTCAGATCCTGTTTGAAGAGCAGCAGAGCGAGCATCGCGCCTACGCTCGCCGATGGCAGCGAGGAGATGATGGTCCAGGGATGGACCAGGCTTTCGTACAAAATGCCGAGAATGATATAGACGGCCAGCAGCGCCGTCGCGATCAGCCATGGCTCGGTGCCCAGCGATTGCTGATAGGCCTGCAGCGTGCCGGCATAAAAGCCTTGCAGCGTGGAAGGCGCTGCCCAGCCGCTTCTGCATCTGGGCTGATGCTCAAAGTGGCGTCACTCAGAGATACGTTCGGTCCCAGGTTAAAAGACACTGTGACGGAGGGAAATAATCCTGTGTGATTAATGGCCAGGGGGGTGGTATTGGCTTGGCCGTTGGCCACGGTGAGCAGCGGAATGTTGCCTTTGCTGGACTGAAGGTAGATGTCTTTCAATCCTTCCGGGCTTTGCCAATATTGCGGGGCCACTTCCAGCACCACGTAATACTGATTCAACTGCGTGTAGATGATGGACACTTCCGACTGGCCGAATGCACTGTACAGCGACGAGTCCAGTGACTGCGTGGTAAGGCCGAGCTTGGCCGCAGTGACGCGATCATAGTTCATCACCTCATCGAGGCCGCCATTCTGCTGGTCGGAACTCACGTCCTGCAGGCCGGGCAGGTGCTGCATCGCAGCCAGTATGATCGGCGCCCATTTGGAAAGATCCTTCACATTGTCGGATTGGAGGGTGTACTGGTACATGGCATTGCTGGAACGGCCGCCGATGCGCAGATCCTGCACGGCCTGGAGAAATGCAGAAGCGACGGGCAAACGGTTCAATTTCGGGCGCAGACGGTCGATGATCTGGGCGGCGCTCACCTTGCGGTCCGCCAGCGGCTTGAGGGCAACGTAGAGAGAGCCGGTATTGGTGGCTCCGCCACCACCGGTGAATGCAATCACGTTGGCGACGGCAGGATCATTCTTGATGACTGCGCCGATCTGGCGAATGGAGTTGTCCATCGCCGGAAAGGATGAATCCTGCGGGCCGCGGACGCTGCCGGTGATCGCTCCCGTGTCCTCCACCGGGAAAAAGCCTTTGGGGATCTTGAAGACTCACCACCACATTGAGCGCGATGGTGATGAAGAGCACGATGAGGGTGAGGGTGGAATGCTCCAGCACCCAGTGCAGGCTGCCGCGATACAACGACAGCACCCAGTCAAAGAACTTTTCGCTGGCCATGTAGACGCGGCCGTGCTTTTCTGCGCGCTCGTTCCTCAAAAGGTAGGCGCACATCATCGGCGTCGTGGTCAGCGAGATGATCATGGAGACGAAAACGGCGGTCGAGAGAGTAACGGCAAATTCGCGGAAGAGGCGGCCCACGATTCCGCCCATCAGCAGAAGAGGAATAAAAACGGCGATCAGCGAAACGCTGATGGTGAAGACGGTGAATCCGATTTCTTCCGCACCTTTCAGCGCCGCGGCAAAGGGTCTCATGCCGTCTTCCAGATGGCGCGCGATGTTTTCCATCACCACGATGGCATCGTCGACCACAAATCCCGTGGCAATGGTCATGGCCATCAGCGAAAGGTTGTCCAGGCTGTATCCGAACATATACATCACTGCGAAGGTACCGACCAGCGAGACTGGCACGGCGACAGCGGGAATGAGGGTGGCGCGGGCGTTGCGCAGGAAAACAAACACCACAACGATGACCAGAGCGATGGAAATGAGCAGCGTCCTCTCCACGTCACTGACCGAGGCGCGGATGGTTGTGGTGCGGTCCAGAACGATCGTGGTGTCGATGCCGAGCGGAATGGAGGCCTGGATCGACGGCAGTTGCGCGACGATGCGATCGACCGTTTGAATGATGTTCGCTCCGGGCTGGCGGAAGATGATGACCGTAATCGAGCGCTTGCCGTTCAAATAGCCGGCAGCACGGACGTTAGCCACCGAGTCTGTCACCTGAGCAACGTCGGACAGGCGAATCGCCGCGCCGTTCTTATAACCGATGATAAGGGGCTTGTAGTCTTCGGCGTGCGAGATCTGGTCGTTGGCCAGGATGTCCGCGGTCACCACGCCGTCGGTGATTTGGCCCTTCGCCAGGTCGGCGTTCTGCAGGCTCAGCGCCGACTGCAAGTTCGCAAGGGTAAGTCCATAGCTGGCCAATTGTGTGGGATTGGCGTCCACGCGCACGGAGGGTAACGCGCCGCCTCCGACACTGACCTGTCCCACGCCCTGGATCTGCGACAACTTTTGTGCCAGAACGGTGGAGGCTTCGTCGTACAGCTTATCGGGACCGAATTTGTCGGATGTCAGGCCGAGAATCATGATGGGTGAATCGGCGGGGTTGACTTTGCGATAAGTGGGATTGCCCGGCAGGTTGGCGGGCAGATAGCTTCGCGCCGCATTGATGGCGGCCTCCACATCGCGCGCCGCGCCATCGATGTCGCGGCTGAGGTCGAACTGAATGGTGACCGATGTGCTGCCGAGCGTGCTGGAGGAGGTCATCTCTGTGACCCCGGCGATATGACCAAACTGCCGCTCCAGGGGTGTGGCGACGGAGGATGCCATAATCTCGGCGCTGCCCCCCGGCAAGCCCGCACTGACCGAAATCGTCGGAAAGTCGACTTCAGGCAGGGGCGCTACCGGCAACACCTCAAACGCAATCGCCCCCGCGAGGGCAACCGCCACCGTGAGCAGCGTCGTAGCCACTGGCCGCCGAATGAAGGGCTCGGAGATGTTCATGCCGGCCCTGCCTGTTCTGGGTTTCCGGTTTCTGGCTGCTTCGATTTGTGCCCAAAGCGATGCGCCAGATTGTCAAAAAAGATGTAGATGACGGGTGTGGTGTAGAGCGTAAGCGCCTGGCTGAGCAGCAATCCGCCCACCATGGCGATTCCCAAGGGCCGGCGCAACTCAGAACCGAAACCAGTTCCGAGCGCCAGCGGCAGTCCGGCCAGCAACGCGGCCATCGTGGTCATCATGATGGGGCGGAAGCGGAGCAGGCAGGCCTCGTAAATTGCGTCGGTCGCGTTCTTGCCGTGCTTCCGCTCGCCTTCGAGCGCGAAATCCACCATCATGATGCCGTTCTTTTTCACGATGCCGATCAGCAGGACGATGCCGATGATCGCCACTACGCTCAAATCCTGGTGAAAGAGAATCAGCGCGAGGAAAGCGCCCACCCCCGCTGACGGCAGCGTGGAGAGAATCGTAATGGGGTGAATAAAGCTTTCGTACAAAACACCCAGCACGATGTAAACCGTGACCAGCGCGGCAAGAATGAGCAAAGGCTCATTGGCCAGCGAATTGGTGAAGGATGCCGCCGTGCCTTGAAAGCCGGCCTGCAGGCTGGCAGGCATGTGCATATCTTTCTGCACGGTATCAACCGCTGTAATTGCCTCGCCCAGAGCGGCGTTCGGCGCCAGATTGAACGATACGGTGATGGCTGGAAATTGACCCTGGTGGTTGATGGAAAGCGCTTCTGTCGTGTTCTCAAAGTGCGAGAAAGCACTCAGGGGCACAGCATTGCTCAAGGCTGAACTGGTAGCGCCCGCAGA
The DNA here is from genome assembly GCA_963770235.1 of uncultured Acidobacteriaceae bacterium. Lineage (GTDB taxonomy): Bacteria > Acidobacteriota > Terriglobia > Terriglobales > Acidobacteriaceae > Sulfotelmatobacter. The sequence continues at coordinate 75,107 of CAVYOW010000020.1, forward strand.
GTTTGCTCCATTATTCGATGTCGACGACGCGGCCGGCGAAAGCGCGTTCGCAGGAGGAGCAAGGGTATTTGCCGACGGAGTGTAGAGCGCTGAAGCCGTCAGCGCATTCGAACCAGCTGCGGATGCTCCGGAGGACGCGAATGAGGAAGAAGCGCCCGCACCAGTCGCTCCCGCTGATGCATTGGATTGGATGTAGAGGTGGTTCAGTTTGTTTGGATCCAGCTGAAACTGCGGCTCACTCTCGAGCACAACATGGTACTGATTCACCTGGGTATACATAGTGTTAATCTGCCGCTGACCGAAGGCGTCGTACAAAGTGTTGTCGATGGTCGAGGGTGCAATGCCAAATCGCGAGGCGGTAACCCGGTCGATCACCAGAGATACAGCCAGCCCTCCCATTTGCTGATCGGTAGCGACGTCTTCCAGCTCCGGCAACTGTTTCAGGCGCCCAACGAAAAGGTTGGTCCAGTCATTCAGTTCATTCGCATCGGGGTCTTCGAGCGTGTACTGGTATTGCGTGCGGCTCACGCGATCGTCCACAGTAATGTTCTGCACCGGCTGCATGAACAGCTCTATGCCCTGAACCTGGTCCAGCTTTGACTTGAGCCGGCGAATTATGTCGGAGGCGTTCAACTTGCGCTGGTCGAGCGGCTTTAGATTGATCGAGATTCTGCCGCTGTTCGTCGTCGTGTTGGTCCCATCTGCGCCGATGAACGACGAGAGGCTTTCCACTGCCGGGTCATCCAGAATTACTTTTGTCAGTTCCTGCTGCTTCGCTGCCATGGCCTTTGAGCCAATCGTCTGTGGCGCCTGCGATATGCCCTGGATGACACCCGTGTCCTGCACCGGGAAAAATCCCTTGGGGATGATGATGTAAAGGAAAATTGTAAGCATCAGTGTGGCCAGCGCGACCAACAGCGTAATCGTCTGAAAGCGAAGGACAAACTTCAGCGTCCGGCCATAGAAGGCGATCATCCCCTCGAAAGCACGCTCTGTGGCGCGGTAGATGCGCCCTTGCTGCTCTTCGGGCTGGTGCCGCAGGATTCGCGCACTCATCATGGGCGTTAGCGTGAGGGAGACCACTGCCGAAACGACAATCGTGACGGCAAGGGTCACGGCAAACTCGCGGAACAACCGCCCCACCACGTCGCCCATGAATAACAGCGGAATCAGTACAGCGATCAGTGACACGGTCAGCGAGAGAATGGTGAAGCCAATTTGCTCCGCACCCTTGAGCGCCGCTTCCATGGGTGGATCGCCCGCTTCAATGTAGCGCGCAATGTTTTCAATCATCACGATGGCGTCGTCCACCACGAAGCCGGTGGAGATGGTCAGCGCCATCAGTGACAAGTTATCGAGGCTGTAACCCAGGATGTACATCGCGGCAAAGGTGCCTATCAGTGAAAGTGGCACAGCAACGCTAGGGATGATGGTGGCGTAGAGGCTCCGCAAGAAGAGGAAGATGACCAGAACGACGAGGCCGACCGTCAACAGCAATTCGAACTCGACGTCGGAAACCGAGGCTTCGATTGCGGTTGTTAGATCGGTCAGCGTGGTCACTTGAATGCCCGTGGGCAAATTTGCCTCAAGCTGAGGCAGGAGTTGCTTGATGCTCTTGACCACGCTGATGGTGTTTGCGCCGGGCTGGCGTTGGACGTTCAGGATGACGGCTGGGGTCTGGTTCATCCACGCGGCCTGATTATTGTTCTCCACGCCATTCACGATCTGCGCCACGTCGGTCAGCATCACCGGCGCGCCGTTACGGTAAGCAACAACAACCTTTCGATAATCGTCGCTGGTGACCAGTTGATCGTTGGCGTCGATCTGATAATCCTGGCGCGGACCATCGAAGTTCCCTTTGGCGGCGTTCACACTGGCCTGGGTCAGCGCGCTGCGCACGTCTTCCAGGTTGATGCCGTAGGATGACAGCGCTGCAGGGTTGGCTTGAATTCGGACTGCGGGCTTTTGGCCGCCGCTGATGGTTACCAGGCCGACCCCGCTGAGCTGCGAAATCTTAGGCGCGAGGCGCGTGTCTACAAGATCCTCGACCTGAGAAAGCGGCATGGCACTTGAGGTAATGGCCAGGGTGAGCACGGGAGCATCGGCAGGATTCGTCTTACTGTAGATGGGCGGGGCGGGCAGGATGGATGGCAGAAGACTCTGCGACGCGTTTATGGCAGACTGCACCTCCTCCTCGGCGACATCGATATTCAGAGTGAGGCTGAACTGCAGCACGATCACGGAAGTGCCACCGGAGCTGGTCGATGTCATCTGGCTCAGACCCTGCAGTTCACCGAATTGGCGCTCGAGGGGTGCCGTGACCGTCGTCGCCATCACCGTCGGGCTTGCTCCGGGATAAAACGTGAGCACCTGAATGGTCGGATAATCGACTTCCGGCAAAGCGGAAACCGGCAGTTGGGTATAGCCGACAATACCGACCAGAAGGATTGCAGCCATCAGCAAAGAGGTAGCAACTGGCCGCAAAATAAACGGACGAGATGGACTCACGGGGCGCTGCTCCCGCTGGTGCCGGCTGGGGCAGGCTTGGTCGAAGCCTGGTTCGAAACCACGACCGCGGTCTTGTCCTGCAACTTATCGAAGCTGCTGTTGGCGACAACGTCTCCGGGATTGATGCCGTCAACCTGCGTGATACCGCCGTCGGTGACTCCCGGCTTGATGCTGCGCATATGAGCGATATTGTTTTGAATCACATATACGAACGACGCCTGGCCATTCTGTTGAATGGCGGAAGCCGGAATCAGCGTTACCCCTTGCAACGTATTCACCAGCAGGCGGGTGTTCACAAACTGGTTTGGAAAGAGTGCCGCGTTCTTATTGCCGAAGACGGCGCGGGCTTTGACTGTTCCGGTCGTGGTGTCAATCTGGTTGTCGAGCGTCAGCAGCTTCCCGCTGGCAATCTTGGTCTGCGCCGTGCGATCAAAGGCATCGACGGCGAGCGTAGCCTTCTTTTGCAGTCGAGCCTCAACCGGGCCCAGACTATCTTCCGGGATTGTGAAAATTACGGTGATGGGATCCAACTGCGTAATGACAGCGAGAGTGGTGGCTCCCGAAGACTGCACCACGTTGCCCGGATCCACCAGCCGTAGACCGACGCGGCCAGCAATGGGCGCAGTAATGTGGCAGTAGTCGACCTGAATCTGGTCAAATTGCACGGTTCCCTGGTCGTTTTTTACTGTGCCCTGATCCTGCAGCACGAGTTTTTCCTGGTCGTCCAGAAGTTGCTTCTGGCAATGGCGTTGCGCGCCCAGGCGGCGCGGTAGCGTTCCAGGTCCATCTGGGCCTGGGCGAGCAGATTCTGGTCTCGCTCCAGGGCGCCTTGCGCCTGTAAAAGAGTTGCGCGGTACTGACGCGAATCGATGTCAATCAGCGGATCGCCCTTACTTACCAGCTGACCCTCCGTGTAGTGCACGGCGACGACCAAGCCATCCACCTGGCTGGTGATCGAATCGGTATAGACCGGAGTGACCGTACCGATTGCGTCGAGGTAAACGCCGATATCTCCCTTTTGAGCGGTCGCGGTCGTAATCGTTATCTTCGGCGGAGCGGGCGCGACTTTTTTCTCGTCTTCGTCGTGGCGCCGTACCAGCACGACTGCAAGTACGAGGACGAGCAACAACACGATCCCAGCGACGATCCACCATACTTTATGTCCTTGAGAGTCCGAATCGTAAGCCGTGAGTTGATGGCCACGCTCGATGTGGGGCTTTTCATTCGTGTCAACGGTCAAAAGGGGTCTCCTTTGTCGGCTCCGAATTGTTCAAAATTATAGCTGTGGAACGGGGATTCCAACTCGTAATCGTGATGCCCTATGCCCTTGCTTCAGCGATTGCCCGAAGTGGGAACGAGTCAGGGCCTTCACACGCTCAGCACGGGAATGGGCAGGGCGCAAATGATCGCGTAGCCGTGGATCCGCAAGTTGCCGCCGTAAGGGTAGCACCCCGTCACCAGCACATCCGCCTTGGTCTGCTTCGCAGCCTGGCTCAGAACTCTCGGCACGTCACCACTGCCGATTAATACCTCCGCCTTAGTGCCCATATTTTGCTGAAGCTCTGCGAGACGCTGAGCAGCGTCGCCGACAAGCGCCTCTTTCCACCGGGGATTGATGTAGCTGCCGCCGGGTCCCCAAGCCTCCACCGAGGCGGTTATGTGGGCGAGTGTAAGATGAGCGCCGAATTCGGCAGCCATTTGCACGGCCCACGAGAAAGTCTGGCGGCTGCGGGGGCCGAGATCGACTGCGCAAAGGATATTGCGGATCGCAAACGCTTGGACTGGCGATTCTTCCACGTGCGCACCGGTCCAGACCGGGCACTCGGTCCCGCGGAGTACCTTCGCTGTCACCGAGCCGAGCAGAAATTGATTGAACGTGTAGCCATGCGACGGCATCATGATCAGGTCGGCTTCTTCCACCTGGGCCGTTTGCACAATCGCCGGGGCCGGGTCGCCTTTCACCAACATGCGTTCGATAGCAAGGCCTTCAAGCTCCGGTCCGAGAGAGTGGTCCTGTTTTTTTTCGGCCTCTCTAACGATCTCAGCGAGCATATCCCCGGCAGCGAGTTTCGGGCCGCTTTCCGGCACGCCGGCGGCTTGGCTCTCGGCGGTCACGACGTGCAGCATCAAAATCTCAGAATGAAAGTGGTGAGCCAGCGTCGCAGCCTGATGAACCACGCGCAGCGAAGTATTCGGAAAATCCACAGGCAGAAGAATCCTTTTAATATTCAGCATCTCGCACCAGCAGGAGAGGCAGAATGCTCCTGACCATCTCCCTCAGGATGTTCCCAGCCTGGGTTGGAGTGTAACGCATTCGGCGCCGCCGCTGGCTCGGGTCCGGCGGTCAAGCCGAGTGAGTTGTTACAATGTAACCCGGTCGTAGAGGATGCGCCTCGTTAGTCCAATATTGAAGCACGCGGTGTATCCGGTTTTGCATCACATCGGATGGCTGGACTGGGTTACGCCACTCGGCGGGTATGCCGTCGTGAACTATCATGGCGTCGTTCCCGCTGACTACTCCGGCGGCGAAGCTTTTCTCGATGGAAACCTGGTTCGTCCCGAAAGCTTTCGACAGCAACTTCAATTTCTGAAACGTCACTATCGACGTCATTCACCCGGAGGACTTTCGAGCCTGGGTTGAGCATGGCGAGCGGCTCCCTCCGCGTGCCGTTCTTGTGACCTGCGATGACGGTCTGGTAAACACGTTGACGGACATGCTCCCATTGCTGCAAAGCGAGGGCGTATCCTGTCTTTTTTTCGTGACCGGGGCTTCGTGCGGCAGTAAACCAGGCATGCTTTGGTACGAGGAGCTTTACCAGTTAATGCGCAGCAGGCCGCTGGACGGACTCGAGTTGCAGCTTCCCATCGAAGAAAGCGCAGAACCTTCAGGGAGTTTTCAAGCCCGGTGGTGGAGCACAGTGAGAAGGGCCTCGCGATTGGACGCAAAGGCCCGTGCGGATTGGATGGCCCTGGTGCGCGGTAACTGCGACGCGACGCAGGCTTCTCGTTCCGAACTTTATTCTGGACTTCGTTCCGAGCGTCGATGGCGCCTCCTGAATGTAGCCGAACTGAGGGCGCTCGCTGAGGCTGGAATGATCATCGGAGCGCACACCTAGTCACATCCCGTTTTGTCGCTATGCGGCGAGGCGGAAGCACGCCGCGAGATTCAAGAAAGTAAGAACGACATAGAACGAGTGTTGGGGCAGCCGGTCTGGGCATTCGCTTATCCCTTTGGCAACCCTTCCACGATGGGAGAACGCGAAGTGGGCCTGGCTCAAGAAGCCGGGTTCGCGTGTGCATTTCTCAACGTAGAGCATTGGCGTGAGGGGCCTTCGAATCTGTTTGCGCTTTCGCGAATCCACGTGACCGTGAACACAACGCTTCCTGAGTTCGCGGCCCACTTGAGTGGGCTTCACGCCCGCCTGCAGCGCGCGGTGGGAGGGTAGAATCATGGGTGTCTTGCGTCTCCAGCAAGAATGCGGCATCCTTTAGACCAGTCCACCAGTCTCTCGGTAGGAAAGCCTGAAAACCCGTGCGCACAACGGTTCTGAAAAAAATTCCGGAAGATCCGAACCTTGATACCTACAACAGCCCGGAGGTCACGGCATACTATTCGTCTCTGAACTATCTCACCCCCTGCGAGCGACTGTTGTTTGATGAATATCTGAGTCCGGGGATGACGATCCTGGATCTGGGCGTGGGTGGAGGACGGACAACTTCATATCTATCTTCGATCGCCAGCCGGTATGTAGGCGCTGACTATGCTGCCGAAATGATTGCAGCTTGCCGAAGGAAGTTTCCGAATCTGGAATTCGAAAATGTAGGCGCCGCCGACCTCTCGATATTTGCAGCATCAAGCTTTGACGCTGTGGTGATGGCCTTCAACAGCATGGACTCCGTGATTCCCGATGAATCCCGCTATCGCGCTCTGCGCGAGATTCACCGCGTGCTGAAACTGAAGGGCGTTCTGATTTTCTCCTCCCACAATGTGCGGTCTATTTTGGTGCGGCCATCGTGGAATCCGCAGCGGCTGGAAGGCCTTGCGAAGCAACTGGTGGGCGGTAACTCGATTTTGTATCGACCGCTGCTCTGGAGTCTCACTGGCCTGCGGGTGGTGATCGCGGCCTTTCAATCGATCGTGAGGTCGCTAGCTCGGGTCATGCAGAGAGTGCCAACCCGTGCGTTTTGGCGGGGGGAAGGATACCTGATTGACGCAGCCCATGGCGGAATGAGAATCCACTTGTCGACTCCCGAAAAAGCCGAGCGAGAACTCGAGCGATTCGGCTTCCATCTGCTCCGTGTTCTCGGGGATGACTATCCTCAGGCCAGTCGTCTTTATGTCACGGATTGGTACTACTATGTCTTCTCCAGAGTGGAAGCCACCGGGGGAAAGTAAGTTTGCGAATCGTTGTGCTCAGGAAAATTCCGGAAGAGTCTTCTCTGCAGCAGAGCTGGAATAACTTGGTCCTGCAGATGGAGCGGCCCAAAGTTTTCTACACCTGTGAATGGGCTCTCGCGGTGCAATCTGCATATCAAGCCTCTCTGAAACCGCTACTATTTCTTGGCTACGACGGCGATGATCTGGTGGGAGTGGCATGCCTAGGGACGGACCTTGGCGAACAAAATGCGAGCTTTCTGAATGCTACTACTGCGGACTACTGTGAGTTCCTGAGCCATCCGCAGCGGCGAGCAGAATTTGTCGATGCGGTTTTCGCTGAACTTCAGCGACTGGGAATGAGCAGTCTGGTGCTTGCCAGTTTGCCAGCAGACTCGGCGACCCCTGCCGCGCTTCGGTCTGCGGCAAAGAAATATGGTTTTCACCTGTACATTCGACCGGCCTCCTTGTGTCCCCAGGTAGAGCTGGGTTCCGCAGCGCAACGCCAGGAGTTGAAGACTACTGTCACGCGCAAGAGACAGCTCCGCCGGTGCTTGAAGGCGATGGAGCGCGAGGGGCCGGTGACGTGCGCCTATCTCAAGTCGTGGGCCCAGATTCAGGCTGTCTTGCCGGATTTCGTCGATATCCAAGTGGCACGCTTCCGGGCTAAACAGGGTGTCAGCTTCCTCTCCGCGCCCGAGCGTCAGTTCTTTATGGAGGATCTTGCCCGAAGATTCGCTGACACTGGGATCGTGACTTTGACAACGTTGAAGATCGGGGAGCGGCGGGTTGCGTGGAGCTATGGTTTTCAATTTCACGGAGGCTGGTCGTTGTATCAGACGACCTTCGACACTCGAGACGAAGAGAATTCTCCTGGCTATTGCCTGCTGGCGAAGATTCTGATCGAAGCGTGCGAGACGAGCACGTTTAGCGTGGTGGACATGGGGTTAGGAGCCGAGGCTTATAAAGAGTGGTTTGCGAACGGCACCCGCCAGACTCTGTACGCCACATTGACAACCTCTCCCCTGCGGCACTTGCGCGGAATGGCAAGGTATCGCATTGCGACCGAGGTGAAACGCTTCCCAAGACTCGAAGCTGCGATCCGAAATACGCGATCCAGATTGGGGATGTGAAAACCTCGTTTGCCTGCGTATGCGGTTCAAAAGTCTCGGGTTAAGATCAGCTTCTCTTGCCGTGGGAGAGCCATTCTAGTCATCATCAACTACCCCATTTCCCTTGACCTGGCTGCGGTCAGGCAGTAAATCTCTCCTTAGGAAACAAAGTTAAGAAGAGTTGGAGTCATCCACTTGGGAAAGAGCTTGCTTCCTGACGATGTCCGGGGTGCGTACCAGGTCGAGGAGTGGCATTTTCCCGCCTGGTCGAAGACCCTCATCGAAGTCCTGCACGAATTTAAGCTGCGTAAGAACGACATCGCCAGCAAGTGGCGGATTTCGGATCCCGCACGCGCTGAAGATCATCAACACAGAAAAACAAGAGCGACCGACTATTCACGAATGAACTATGAAGAACTCCGCAAGATCGCAGACAACGACCCTGTTGCTGACAGTATGTCGAATGAAGAATACGAGTCTTTATCCATAGAACTGTGGAGAAAGTTCAGTATGGAGAAAGGCCTGAGGTAATCCCATCGGCCGATGGGTACGGAGTAAGCCAACAACCCCAGCCGGAACAAGATGAGACACCCGTCTTAACCAGTAAAGATCGCCACAATCCACCCTTAAGCTTTAGTTCCTAACTCGCCACGCTTCGCCAGCCGGACGATGCGATCGGCGGCGCGGAAGGCGAGTGCCTGGATGGTCATGGTGGGTTGGCCACGGCCGGAAGTGACCAGACTGCTCCCGTCGCACAGAAACAGATTGGGTACGTCGTGCGTGCGGTGGTCAGAATTAATCACCGAGGTCTTCGGGTCATTTCCCATGCGGCAGGTGCCGAGCAGGTGGACGCCGAACTGCTGCTCGCTCACCGGGCGACTCCACTTGCGGAGCGCGGGCGTGGCGTCCAGCATCTCCATGGCGCGATCGAGCAGATACTGGCAGGTCTTCAGGTCGTCGGGATGGTCCTTATAGGTGACGCGCACGGCCGGAAGCCCCCACTCGTCCTTCACGTCCGGGTCCAGGCTGATACTGTTCGTTTCCACCGGCAACGATGTGGCGTGACAGAACACCTCCGCCGTGCGCGTGAAATTTTGCTGAATCTGGGCTTTGTAGGCAGCGCCCCAGCGCGGGGCATCCGGCGGCACTCCGAAGAGCGAGTAGATAATGGGGTGCATGTCGAAGCGCATGTCCAGTCCGCCCCCACCGCAGAAGCCGAGATTGGGATCCAGTTCGTAGAAGTCGTGCACTACACGGGTCACCACCTGACTCTTGTATTCATTGAGGGGATGCTCGTACTCAGCGTAGGCGGACGCGGAAGAGTTGAACATCAGGTGGCGGCCCACGAGGCCGCTCGAGTTGGCCAGCCCGTGCGGGAACTGCGAAGACTTCGACATCAGCAGGAGGCGAGGTGTTTCCGCGCCGTTGGCACAGATAACCACGGCCCGGGCCTTCTGGAAATTCTCGCCCTTCCGCGCGTCGAAATAGGCCACTCCGGTCACGCGCCCGGCTGCATTCGTGCGAATTTCGTACACGTAGCTCTCCGGGCGGATCTCGCAGCGCCCCGTGCGCTCGGCCTCCGGGATTACGGAGGCCAGCGTGCTGGATTTGGCGCCCACCTCACATCCGTATTGCTCGCAATAGCCACAGTGAACGCAGCCCGCGCGGTTCCGATAATTTTGCGAAAGAATGGCGATCGGAGCTGGGAACGGGTGCCAGCCCATTTTGCGAGCGCCGCGCTCCAGCAGCGCCCCGGTGGATTTGATCGGCAGAGGTGGCAGGGGATAGGGCTTCGAGCGCGGGGGATCGAACGGGCTCACGCCCGCCTGGCCTGATACGCCGATTTCCCATTCCACCTTCGAGTAGTACGGCTCGAGGTCGGAGTAGGTGATGGGCCAATCGGCCAGCGCGGCGCCCGCCACTGCCCCTCTTTTGCTGCGCTCGATAAAATCGATCTCATGGAAGCGCCAGTAATTCGCTGTGAAGTGGACAGTTCCGCCGCCTACCACGCGCCCGTACAGGAGTGTGGGGTGCAGCTTCGCATTGTCTTGCTCGGTTTTGCGGAAGGTAACCGGCTGACGCTTCGGGTTGTTGGTGAGCGCGCGTTGGATAATCGTTTTGAACTCGTTGTGCTGGAAATCCTCCTCGTGCAGGTAGGGCCCCTGTTCCAGGACGAGCACCCGGAAGCCGGCCGTAGAGAGTTCTCTCGCGAGCACGCCGCCCGCAGCTCCCGAGCCGATGATGGCGAAGTCCACCTCTTCGCCAGCGCTGAATCTGCGCATCCCCCGGGTCATGGTTTGGCTCCCTTGGCCGCGGCTTTCTGCTCGTCGAGATACTGAGCATCGTAGTAGCCGAAGGGCGGTGTATGTGTGGGTGCGTCGTCGAAGCCGATGAGCTTCCAGCCGACCATGTCGCGGTTGCCGCCGTCTTCGGGATTGCCCAGGAATCCGGCAACCGTGAGGAACCGGAACATCTCGAATGCAGGTGTTTCCTCGATGGCCTTCAGGATCTCCGTGTGCTGCGCAGCAGTGAGAGATGCAAAATCCGCGGACGCGGGTAACAGCTCTTTGCGTTTTGCGTCCACGGCGGCTAGGGCATCGGCGAAGTTCTTTTGTTCATCGGCGCCAAGCGTGCGCAGTGACCTGTCCATGAAATAGACCACACCGGCCTCGCGCGCGCCGGGCGTGTCAGTGGTCGGGATGATCAGGCTGGCGATGGCTTCGACGTCGGCCGCCTGCGCCGGCGTCAGGAATTCGAGTTTCGCGGGGTCGCCAGCAGCCACCGCGCGCATGGTGTGACGCGCGTGCTGCTGCGCGGCCAGCACTTCCGGCCAGGCTAAGGAGAGCCACGCGCTGCCCGCCCCCGCCACCGACCGCAGCAGGAATTGACGCCGAGAAAAATCCCCTGCATCCATTGATCACCCCAATGTAGCGATACACGCAATTACGGATTTTCGCATTGCCCGAGTTTCGTGCCAGAGGTTAGGGCCATACGTGCGCGTCATTATATTCCAGGCACCACGTTTGCGGCGGATGCGACGATTCTGGATGGGTTGTCGGCCCTTGCGTGTCGTGAGTCGTCAAGAAATTGGAAAGTCAACGATTGCAGAAACAACTGTTACAGCATCGGCCAGAAAACACAGCGAAATCCATATGAGGTAAGATTCACGCTGGTCAACCGGAGGTAATCCAATAATGGTCATCATCAGAACGCTTAGGCTCTGTTTTGCCTCGATTGCGATCCTGGGCAGTGTGGTGTCGGCAGGTGCGCAACAGCCGGACTCCGAGCAGGAAGACCAGTTTCGATTCCGCTTCGTAGGCCCAAGGGTTGGGAATCGAATTGCCGCCGTGGCCGGCGTTCCGGGAGATGCCAGCGTGTATTACGCCGGAGCAGCGTCTGGAGGAGTCTGGAAATCGACAGACGGCGGAAATCGCTGGATGCCGATCTTTGAGAAGCAAACTGCCGCCGCCATCGGTGCTCTCGCCGTAGCACCTTCCGATCCCAGCACTGTATGGGCGGGAACTGGCGAGGCTTGGGTAATCCGAGACAGTGACGTGATGGGCAATGGAATCTATAAATCGATCGATGCCGGCAAGACATGGACGAACATGGGTTTGCCGGAGTCCGGCCGAATCGGCCGGATTGTCATCCACCCGTCGAATCCTGACGTTGTGTGGGCCTGCGTTTTGGGGCGAACCACCGGGCCTCAACCGGAGCGCGGCGTCTTCCGCACGACTGATGGCGGCCAGCATTGGGAGCGTGTGCTCTTCGCCGGAGAAAATGTGGGCTGCTCCGGGCTGTCCATGGATGCGCACAATCCGCGCACATTGTTTGCCGGAATGTGGCAAGTGGAGATGCATACCTGGGGCGAATTCAGCGGCGGTGCGGGCAGCGGAGTTTACGTATCACACGACGGTGGGACGAAGTGGACGCGCATCGAAGAACACGGCCTGCCGCATGCCCCGCTGGGCAAGATCGATGTCGCCGTTGCTCCAACCAATTCGAATCGCGTCTTTGCATTGATCCAGACCAAAGACCAGGGCTCGGTCTGGAGATCCGATGATGGGGGAGAACAGTGGAAAGCTGTCAATTACCAGCGAGCCCTGATTGGACGCGCGGGCTACTACATTCGAATCGCGGTGTCGACCGGCAGCGACAATGAGGTTCTGGTAGCCAACAGCTCTTTCCACCAATCACTGGATGGCGCCGAGAATTTTCACGAAGTCCGCTGGGGCGGAGACACACACGACATCTGGATCGATCCCACCAATCCCGACCGTTTTGTGATCACCGATGATGGCGGCATGCTCATTACATCCGTCCACGGCCGCGGCTTTCACCGCGTTACTTTGCCCATCGGCCAGATGTACCACGTCGCTGTGGACAACCAAATTCCCTATTACTTCTACAGCAACATGCAGGATGACGGGAACATGCGCGGCCCCAGTGTGCCCGTGGATTCCCAGGAAACCGGCTGGGACCGCGAGATGGGCGGCTGCGAATCGGGCTTCACCGTTCCCGATCCAGTCGATCCCAACGTAGTGTGGGCGACGTGTTACGGGAACACCGTGACCCGCTGGGACGCGCGGACTAAAGAAGCGCACTCCGTGAGCCCCTGGATGCATACCTTGGACTCGCCGCCAAACGATCTCAAGTATCGCTGTCATTGGACGCCGCCGCTGGCGATCGACCCTTTCGATCACAACACCGTTTATTACGGATGCCAGGTGATGTTCAAAACCACGAATGCCGGTCAGAGTTGGTCGGTCGTGAGCCCGGATCTTTCCACGCAAGACCCGGCTCGCCTGGCTCCTTCCGGAGGAATTGTCGGAGACAATCTAGGGCAATTCTACGGAGAAGTCGTGTTCGCAATCGCTCCTTCCACGATTCAACAGGGACTCATATGGGCCGGAACCAATGACGGTCAGGTCTGGTACACGAAAGACGGCGCCGCGAACTGGATTAACGTCACCAAGAACATCTCAGGACTTCCTCCGTGGGGCACGATTACCAGCATCGCTCCTTCGGCCTTCGATGCCGCCACCGCATATATCAGCGTCGATCTCCATCTGGCAGATAATCGCGACCCTTTCATTTACAAGACCACCGATTTGGGGAAGACCTGGAAGCTGATCAGCGGTAATCTGCCCAAACACCCTTTGTCTTATGTACGCAGCGTTGCCGAAGATCCGAATTGCGCGGGCCTGTTGTTTGCCGGTACTGGAAACGGTCTGTATTACTCGCTCGATGACGGGGGGCATTGGATAGAGTTGCAAACCGGGCTGCCCCATGCACCCGTGACCTGGGCCGTAGTGCAGAAGCAGTTTCACGATTTGGTGGTCTCCACCTACGGGCGGGGACTTTACATTCTTGACGACATCACGCCGCTCGAACGAATCGCCAAACATCGCCCGGATGCAGCAGTCGTCTTGTTTGAACCGCGCCCCGCGTACCGCTTTGTCCGCGCTCCCCAGGCTACGCTCAACTTCTCGCTGAAGACCGAACCGAAGGTCGAGGCGAAGATTGATCCCAAGACCGAAACGAAGACCGAAACGAAGACCGACGCGAAGAATCCGATCGAGTTCGAGATTCTGGATTCGCAAGGCAAGGTAATCCGAAAGCTCGAAACCCAGGGTCACGCCGGCATTAACCGTGTGAAGTGGGACCTGCGTTATGAATCTCCGCGAGTGATTGCCCTGCGGACCGCGGCCCCCGACAATCCGCACATCTGGGAGGAACCGCGCTTCCGCGATTCCGACTCGCGACCGATCACTCACTGGGGAACCAAACCATCTGAGGTTGGGCCGATTGTGGCCCCGGGAAAATATATGGTGCGCCTGAAGTTTGAGGGCCAGACCTACACGCAATCTCTTACGGTCCTGCGTGATCCCCGGTCACCGGGGTCGGATGCCGACGTCGACCTTTCGGTTAAGACTCTGCTCCGAATCTGCGACAACGTCAGCCGAGTTTCTGACACGGTGAACCAAATCGAGTGGCTACGCAAGCAACTTGAGGTTGTCGAAGCCATGCTTCGGCCGCCAAAGAAACAAGAGAAGCCAAAACCCGTCCTGGCCGAGCAAGGCGACGAGGATGAGGCAGAGCCCGCACCCGCCCCTCCCCCAGCATTGGATGAGTCTCAGATAAAACAAAAAGCCCAAATTCTGAAAGCTGCGGAGGACCTGGACAAGAAACTCCAAGCGATCGAGTACAGGCTGGTTTCCCAGGCGCTCCAGAACAGCGATGACAAGTACTTCGTCGAGCCGTACAAGGTTTATCTCAATCTGCTTTGGCTGAATGCTGAGGTTGGTACCGGAGGCGGAGACGTTGCTGGAAGTGCCGACTTCGCGCCCACCGAAACCCAACTGCAGTTACTTGCGACGTATGAAGCTGAAATGGCCGGAGTGGATGCAGACTATCGGAAAGTGCTGGCAGATGATCTGCCCGCTTTCAATCACTCTCTCGAGGGCAGCAACTTCGCGCCTCTGGCTGCCCTGGTGAACTCCGAACCGGCGAAACGGCAGTGATCGATGCCTCAGGCTGGCAGGGGTTGCGGTACCGGAAATTAGCCCAGTCCCATTGGCCGCTGGTAATGTTGTTCCTGGGGGCGTGGTCTGTATAATTATGTTGAGGTAGTTGTGGGAAAAGCGGAAACCAGAGACGTTTCGCTTGGTTCAGTGCCGTGGTGGCGCTGGGCGTTGGTCAGCGTTGTCCTGTTGTCTCTGGTCTTTTCGCTGGCTACACGAACCTTCAGCGATACAACGTCCCACGCTACAACGGTTCAGTCCAACTCGCCGCAGGGTATGCGGCAGCACATGGATCGCGATGCGGTTCGTTGGGCTGTTCCAATGGCCAAAATCACGGTGGCGCAGGTTCCCACGTTCTGTCCCCGTGTGGCGCCGGCAGGACCGCCCCTTCCAACTCTCCTTCTCGAGGAGAATCTCTACAATCGACCACCTCCTGCCTGCTGATCTTCTCCCCGTTGTTTGGAGCTAATCACTCAACTGGACTCTAACTCCGCAACTCATTAAGGTGATCTATCTCCGGCACGACTCG
The DNA here is from genome assembly GCA_963770235.1 of uncultured Acidobacteriaceae bacterium. GTDB lineage: Bacteria > Acidobacteriota > Terriglobia > Terriglobales > Acidobacteriaceae > Sulfotelmatobacter. Next base: position 90,155 of record CAVYOW010000020.1, read on the forward strand.
GGCAAACCTGTGCGAGTTCGCGAAAAGGAATGAGTCTGGTGGAAGCAGCATGCGGGCTTTTTCACCATTCGTGGCGTGCAGATTTGGAGTGAGAAAATGACGCTGCAACGCAGACACATCGCGATTGGAGTGGTTGCAACGCTTGCCGTGGTCATTGCGGTCGGGCTGCTTTTGAAGCGTTCGCTGGACGACGCGAATGCCAAAGAAGGCAACGAACCGGCGCAGCGGTCCGCGCCAGTCGTATTAGCCGCGCGAAGCCCGCTCGAAAACGTCGTTACTCTCACGGGTGAATTCCGCCCCTTCCAGCAGGTCGATGTTCACGCCAAGGTATCGGGCTATATTCGCCATATGTTTGTGGATGTGGGGGACAAAGTAAGGGCTGGGCAGCTGCTGGCCATTCTGGAGGTCCCAGAACTGGATGCCCAGGTTATGGGAGCACGGGCGGACATCCGTCGTAGTCAAGACGCGATTCGACGCGCCCAGAGCGAAATCGAACGAGCGGAGTCTACGCACCGGGCTTACCACGCAGCCTATACGCGGCTTAAGCAGGCGTCAGAGGAGCGTCCGGGGTTGGTCGCCGAGCAGGAACTGGACGATGCGATGGCGAAAGATAGAGAGACAGACGCGCAGATCAACAGCACTCGCGCCGCTCTGGCGGAATCGCAGAACCAGCTCGGAATGGCGCAAGCCACTCTCGACCGCCTGTCCGCCTTGCAGGCTTATTCGCACATGACAGCTCCATTCGCGGGTGTAGTGACCAAGCGGTACGTCGATACTGGCGCCCTGATCTCCGCCGGAACATCATCTGAGACCCAATCACAGCCTGTGGTGCAACTGGCGGAGTGGTACCTGTTGAGATTGGTGATTCCGGTTCCCGAATCTGCCGTGCCAGACCTGCACTTGGGCAGCACAGTCCAAGTGCATGTTCTCGATTTGAATCGAGACTTCCAGGGTCGCGTGGCTCGCTTCGCCGACGCACTCGATGATCAGACGCGGACTATGCACACCGAGATCGACGTGGAGAATCCGCAAAACACTTTGACGGAAGGCATGTACGCCGAGGTAAGGCTCGTGTTGCGCGGGAACAAGGACGCGCTCACGGTTCCGGTGCAGGCTGTCATCCAGGCAGGCAATGATCACTACGTGCTCACTCTGGATAATCAGAATCGTGTACAGAAGCGGAATGTTGAATTAGGAGAGCAAACCTCCGCCAGCGTGGAGATACTCCATGGTCTTTCAGAAAATGAACGAGTGATCAGCGCCGGTCAGTCCGACTACCAGATCGGCGAAGTAGTGAGACCAAAGTTGGAGCCAGGATCCGCCGGTGCAACCGAAGGTCAGACGAGAGAGCGAAAGTAATGCCGAGATTCGCCCTGAAATACCCGTTCTTCGTGATCATGCTTTGTCTGGTGATCGCCGTGGTCGGTTTGACCACCGTGGTTCGGATGCCGGTGGATCTGTTCCCGCAGATCAAGATTCCAGTAGTAGTGGTTGCGACCTTCTACGCGGGGATGCCGCCGGAGCAGGTCGAGGCCGATATTACCGATACATTCGAGCGCTTCTTTACGCTGGGCAGCAACATCGACCACATCGAGTCGCGCTCTCTGACCGGCGTGAGCCTGATCAAGATTTATTTCAAGCCGGGCAGCGATGCCAACGCAGCTCTCAGCAACATCGCGAATTTGGCGATGGCGGACCTGCGGCGCCTGCCTCCCGGCACTCTGCCGCCGGTCGTGCTCAAGTTCGACGCCTCGAGCCTTCCGGTTTGCCTGGTCACGCTGAAAGGAGAAGGCCTGGATGAGACCCGGCTCAAAGATCTGGCGCAATTCCAGGTTCGTAACCAGATCGCGAACGTATCCGGCGCGTCCGTGCCTCAGCCCTTTGGCGGACGCTATCGCCAGATCATGGTTTATGTGGACCCGGCAAAGCTGGAGGCGCACCAGCTCAGCTTGATGGATGTGGTTCACGCGGTGAATGACTCCAACCTGATTCTTCCCGCCGGGGACGTTCGCATCGGTCCCAGAGATTACAACATCTACGCCAATGCGCAGTTGCCCAACGTCGAGGAGCTCAACCGCATACCACTGAAGACCGTGGGCAACGCGTCGGTGATGGTTGCCGATGTCGGTGAGGCCAGAGACTCGGGCACGATTCAAACCAACATCGTTCGCATCGACGGACAACAATCCGTCTACATCCCTGTGCTCAAGCAAGGCGGCGACAGCAATACCATCACAATCGTCAATGGAATCAAGGCGTCGATCAAGAATCTGCTGGACATTCCAAAATCTCTCAAGACGGCGGTTGTCTTTGATCAATCCATCTTTGTCAAAAGTGCAATCAAGAATGTGATGAAGGAAGGTGGAATCGGACTGCTGCTGACCGGCATCATGATTCTCGTCTTCCTGGGCAGCCCTCGAGCCACGGTTGCCGTGCTCCTGTCGATTCCTCTTTCCGCCTTAGTTTGCTTTTTGCTGATGAATGCCATGGGCGGATCGATCAACGTGATGCTGCTGAGTGGTTTGGCACTGGCTTTCTCTCGCCTGATTGACGACTCGGTCGTAGTGCTGGAAAACATCTTCCGATACATGGAAATCGGCGAGCCCCCAAGAGTAGCAGCGGAAAAGGGAGGGATGGAAGTGTCGCTGGCAGTTCTGGCGGCCACGTCCACTACCTCGATCGTGTTTTTTCCGGTAACGCTTTTCTACGGTGTCAGCCGCTACCTTTTCATCGATCTCGCGCTGGGAGTGGTCCTGTCGATCTTTGCCTCGTACATCTTTGCCATGACGGTGGTGCCGCTATATTGCGCGCACTTCATCCACCTCGAGGACGTGGAGCAGGAGATTGAACACGCGCCAGAAAACAAAGCCGCTACGCGATCTATTTTCCGAAAGTTTCTGGGCTGGTTCAATGAGCGCTTCCAGAAACTCCTGGATCTTTACGAACGTTGGGTGATTCGCGCTCTGGCCCGGCCGGGGAGAACCGTGGCGTGGGTTGCGGCTGGTATCGTCTTAATCCTGGCCGGAGTCTTTCCTTTCGTGGGGACAGCGTACTTTCCCCGTACCGATCCTGGCCAGTTCGTCATCAACATCAAAGCTCCCAGCGGCTCCCGGCTTGAGGTCACTAATCAATACATCGCACGCGTCGAAAACGACATTCACCAGGTGATCGGCCCTCACGACCTGGGCATGATCGTCTCCAACATAGGGATCACCCCCGATCTTTCCGCTATGTACACCAGCAACTCGTCCATGGATACGGCGTTTGTACAGGTGAGCTTAAAAGAAGACCACAGAGTCGGCAGCTACGAATACATGCGGCGCGTACGCCGCAAATTGTCTGAAGATCTGCCGGAACTCGATACATATTTTCAGGCAGGAGGGCTGGTCGATTCCGTGATCAACCTGGGATTGCCCGCACCCATCGATGTCCAGGTGAGGGGCAACGATCTCAATGGAGCTTATAAAGTGGCGACGAATATCGCCCAGCAGGTCCGGAGCCGCAAGGGCGTGAGCAGCGTGCTGATTCCCCAAAACCTTCTCTATCCCGGACTGCAGCTGAACATCGACCGTGAACGCGCCAGCCTGATTGGACTCACGCCGAAACAGGTGGTGGACAATGTGATCACCGCGCTGACCTCCAACGGCATGATTGAACCCAGCTACTGGATCGACCCCAAGACTGGCAACAACTACATGCTTACGGTGCAGTACTTCGATAAGCAGATCCAGAACATGAGCATGGAGGATTTCAAGCAAATCCCCTTGCGCTCTCCGAATGCCAAGAATTACACCCCCCTGCAATCCGTGGCGGATATAACGCCGATGAATACTCCGACCGAGGTCGACCATTATCAACTGCAGCGCGTCATCGACATCTATGTGATGCCCTCGGGCGAGGCCTTAGGTGGAATCAATCGTGAAGTCAACGACATTGTCAGGCACCTGTCGTTACCGGAAAACACACGGGTCGAAGTGCTCGGGTCCGTGGTCGGCATGCAGGAATCGTTCAAACGTTTTTCCATCGGTCTGGTGCTGGCGATCGTGCTGGTCTATCTGATTCTGATGTCCCAGTTCACTTCTTTTATCGACCCGCTGATCATCCTGGTTGCGATTCCTCCAGGATTGGCGGGTGTGGTGCTGATTCTCTGGCTGACGCACAGCACGTTTAACATCATGTCCCTCATGGGCGTGATCATGATGACTGGAATCGTCGTTTCCAACAGCATCCTGATCGTCGAGTTTGCACGCCAGTTGCGCAAGGAGGACTTTTCGCTGCAGGAGGCACTGGTGCGGGCGTGCAAGATCAGACTGCGTCCGATTCTCATGACCTCGCTCGCGACTTTGTTGGGCATGCTTCCGATGGCCCTGGGCCTGGAGACCGGGAGCGAGCAATACGCTCCTCTGGCGCGCGCTGTGATCGGCGGCCTCGCGGTTTCGGTGGTGGTCACCGTTTTTCTGGTACCCGCGGTCTATCTGATGGTCCACGGCAAGGATGAAACAAGCAAGAAAGAGGAGGAACAGCCGGCATGACGTGGAGACGAATGCTTCTGCTGAGCGCTCTGGCGCTCTCAACCCAAAGCCTCGCGCAGTCAGCACTGGTCGGGGGGGGCCCGCCATCCTCGAACAGTGGAAGGCTCAGCCTGAAAGACGCGGAGGCGCTGGCGCTGAAGAATAATCCGGCAATTTCTGTGGCGCGGCTCAGCGCATTGGCTTCGGAGCAGGTGGCGCGGGAAGTGCGCTCGAATCTCTGGCCACAAACCTATGCCAACCTGACGGCAGTCGATGCTGAAAACAACAGCCGGATCACTGCTGGCGCATTGAACAATCCAATCGTCTACGCGCGAGCCGCCGGTGGAGCTACGGTGAGCCAACTCATCACAGACTTTGGGCACACCACGAACCTGGTCGCCGGAGCCCGCCTTCAGGCAAGAGCCGACGAACAGAGTGCAGCCGCCACGAAACAAGACATTTTGCTGGCCGTGGACCAGACCTTTTACAACGCGTTGCAGACTCACGCCGTGCTGCGAGTAGCAGAGCAGACGGTAGCCTCACGCCAGTTGTTATCGGACCAGGTTTCCGCTCTCACCAAGAGCAAATTAAGGTCGGATCTGGACCTGAGTTTCGCCAACGTGAATCTGGCGCAAGCAAAACTCCTATACCTGGACGCGTTGAACAATGACAAGGCTTCTGTAGCGGCCCTTTCTGCAATTCTGGGATTTCCCACCCTGCAAGCGTTCGATCTTGTGGACGATACGGAACCGTTGGCCCCACCCCCGGCTGAGGTGGACCCTCTGATCACCGAGGCTTTTGCCAAGCGTCCCGAGATTCTTGCGCTGGAATTTCAGTCGGAGTCCGCCGAGAAGCTTCACAGAGCGGAGCATGACCAGTTCTATCCGACGATTAGCGCCCTCGGAGCTTTTGGAGACTCTCCGGTCCGCGATGATCAGGTCTATGGACCTTACGCTGCCGTGGGAGTGAACATACAGATTCCTGTCTTCAACGGATTCCTTTACTCCGCGAGGTCGCGCGAGGCGGAATTGCGGGCGCAGGCGACCCGGCAACGTCTGAACGATCTTCGAAATCGTATCTCGCGCGATGTACGCACAAGCTGGCTGGCCGCAAGCACGGCGTTCGACCGCGTGAATGTGAGTGAACAGTTGTTGGCCCAGGCGAACCTGGCGCTTGATCTTGCCCAGACCCGATACAAGCTTGGCCTCAGTTCGATCGTGGAACTCAGCCAGGCACAGCTGCAAGAAACCCAGGCCGAGATCGGAAACGCACAGGCCGGATATGAATACCGGTTGGCTGTGGCAGTTTTGCGCTACCAGACTTCAGGACTTTAGGTCGGGTCCCAGTTGTGTCATGCGGCACCTGACGAAACGGTATGAGATTGAAAATCTCAACGTGGTAAGTCAGCTTTACCGGGGTTGGGCGGGATCTAGAGCGGAACGGGTAGCCGTTTCGGACGCTAGTGTGGCATTGTGCCAGTCGCCAATTTGTTCGACCGCCTGCGCCAGCGAGGCCACGACTCGGTCGGGCCGCGTGTTTCCAAAGCGTTCCTTGGCTTTGTCGAGGTCGCCGGCAAATCCCCAAATGCCGGCAAGGATTCGAATCTGAGGCAAGTGTATCCGGATGCGCTGGCACAGCGTGCGGGCTTGCGCGAATGCGAACGGAGGAAGCGCGGAGATGCAGACCACGTCCTGGGGTTCGGGGAGGAGATTCGTCAGTATTTCCTCGAAGGGGGAACCAACCGGCAGCGAAAGGACGCCGTGGCCGGCGCGCTCCAGCAATTGGGCAAGCATGGAAGAAGTGATCTCGTCGGCCTGATCATTCGCCGCCAGACAAAAAATACGAATGGTTGAGGGCACAGGCTCCGCATTGCTCGAGGGCAACTCGCGCTGCGTAGTGGAGATCCAGCGCGACTTCAGCCTTCTTGGTTTTGCCGAGACCTCTTCCGGCCGGTAAACCGCCAACTCTGAAACGATTTCGCTTACGCTGAGAAACAGGAACGACTCCCGTGCCTCGTCCAATGCGCCTTTGTGCCGGTCTTGTTCGGCCAAGGTGAGGGCGGGAACCAGGACCTCGTCATACAGCCTCACCAGGGGGTGAGTTTTCAGATAAGTATCTGCAATGGCTCGAGCATCTTCCTGGTCCAGAGCCAGCAAACGTTGATAAAACTGCGCCTCAACGGATAAGGCGCTTTCATCGCCCAGAAGAACATGGAGGAAAGACATCCGCGGCACATAGCGCCCCAGTACGATCGCAACGACCGTAAGCGGAACCGCCAAAACCAGCCCGGCCCATCCCCAAAGCATGGTCCAGAAAACAGTGGTCACCAACAGAGCGAGAGAGGAGATTCCGGTGCGCGCACCGTACAGCAGGGGTTCCACAAGATTCACTGCAATCAGTTCCAGCAGCGCGAATAGCAGAACGACAAGGACGGGCGGTCCCCAGCCATTGAATAACGCCAGAGCCAGCACCAAGGGGAAAGCAGTCGCCGTCAAGACACCCGCATAAGGCACGATTCGGAAAACACCCGCCATGACCCCCCAGAGGGGGGCATGGGGAATGCCAATCAGGAAGAGGCCGGCCCCGAAGCAAACACCGTAGCAGGCGTTTACCAGAAACTGAACCACCAGGTAGCGGCTGATGCGGTTAGCTGCATCATCCAAAGCCAGCGTCATGGTGTTCAACTGCGCCACGCCGGCCAGGCGCAGAACGCGGTTGCGCAGGTCCACCTGCTTGATCAGGATGAACACGGTGAAGATGAGAACCATGCCCGCCGTCCCAAGCGGCTGGAGAGCTGTACCCAGCACCTCGCGAAGGTATTGCAAACCACTTGCCGGAACCGTGACAACATGAACCGGTACGGGCCCTGCGGGCTGCGTTGCGGTCCTGGCCTGGGAACCTGGTACAGACAAATCGGCTGGCTGGGTTGGGCTGATCCCGGAGTCCGTGAGCTCCGTGCCAATTTCTTTCACGCTTTCCGCTCCGCGCTCGAGCGCGCTGTTCGGGGGAAAATGAAGGGCTTCGATCTTATTGTGGATAGTTAAACGATACTTGGGGAGATCGTTCGCGACTTCCAGCAATTGATCGGCGACCACCCAGCCCACGCCTCCGATGACTGCCACAGAAATCAGCATCACCAGCGCCACGGCAGGTACGCGCCGCATGGGAAACTTCTGGAACCACATCACCATCGGAGTCAGCAGGAAGTTGAGGGTCAGGGCGAGAGCGAGGGGAATCAGAACCGCGCGCGCAAAATATAGAATCAGAATGACGCCGGCCAAGGTGACCAGGGGGTTAAACGCCGGCGAATCTGGTCGAGAACGACTCATATGCTTTGAAACTTTACTCCATTTCCAGCCCAAAAATCGCGCTGATTCGCGCCTGCTTGGGGTGCAGACAGGCCCGGCTACATCCAAGCTGGCTCCGGGACCCAGCGCACCACGCGGCAGAATCGATTCACCCTCGCGCGTCACCTGCGCTACCAGACTTCAGGGCTTTAAAGTCGGGTTCCAGGTGGACAAAGGTGAAACCCGTTCGCCCGCTATTTCATGGGCGGTAAGTACGGAATATAGCGGGCGAACAGCCAGCACAGAAAAAACACAACCGGTATGTGAATCATCAACTGCAGCATTCCGTATCCCACAATGTCCCGGGCCTTCAGTTTCAATATGCCCAGCAGCGGCAGCATCCAGAAGGGGTTGACGAGATTGGGCAGTGCCTCCGACGCGTTGTAGATCTGCACCACCCAGCCCAGATGCACCTGGTGCAGGTTCGCGGCCTGCAGGACGTACGGGGCTTCGATGATCCACTTGCTGCCGCCGGAGGGAATGAAGACGCCGAGCACCGCCGAATACATCGCCACCAGCAACGGGTACGTGTTATGAGTACTGATGGAAACGAAGAGCTTCGCCAGCGCGTCGGCGATCCCGGTGCCCGTTATCATCCCGAAGATTACCGCATAGAACGGGAACTGGATCAGCACTCCGCCGGTGGCCGGAATGCACTCCGCTACGGCGCGCATAAAGCGCTTCGGGCGCCAGTGCAACAAAAGTCCAAGCGTGATAAAAATCAGGTTGTAAGTATTAAGGTCAAGCTTTGCCAGCACGCCTTGTGCGGATGGGCGGAAGAAGTCAATCAAATACCAGCACAGTAGCATGGCAACCAGAACCGTCAGCAGCGGGCTGTATTCCAGCCACTCGCCGGGTTTGGTCTTGAGCTCGAGGCTGGAGCGAATCGGCTCATATTCGATGCCGTAGGATTCGGCGGTTCTGGCATTCTCTGCCGACGGAGTCGACAAGTAGGCGATCAGCACCGACAGCGCGATCAAGATGACCGTCGTCACGATGCTTGGCCATAGAAACAGAGTTTGAGTCAGCGGGATCAGTCCGCTGATGCTGAACAACGACGGCGGCATCGCGGACTTGGTCGCCATCAGCATGGCCGCAGAAGAAGATAGCCCCATCGCCCACACGGCTCCCAGCCCGAGATACGCTGCCGCCCCGGCAGCGCGGTAATCCATTCCCTTAACGCGAGGAGCCAGTTCCCGGACAAAGAGCCCGCTGAAAATCAGGCTCAATCCCCAGGAGATCAGCGAGGTCAGCATTGAAAAAAGTGCGATCAGGGCAACAGCTTGCCGCGGCGTCTTGGGAATTCCGGCCAAAGCCCGGATGACGCGATACACGATCGGCGTCGAAGCGACGACATATCCACCCACAATGATCATCACCATCTGCATGGTGAAAGGGACAAGAGACCAGAAGTTTTTCCCACCTTGGATGGCCAGTTTGCCGGGACTTTGATGAAGCAACAGACCCGCCACAAATACCACCACGATTCCCAGCAGCGCAAAAATCAGCGGATCCGGAAACCATCGCTCACTCCAGTTGGCGAGCCCCAGGCCAAGGCGGACAAGGCGTTGTTCCCGAGTTGCGGCGGGCTTCTGCGGTAGTGCATTCACGGCGGAAGGAGTATAGCTGGTTCTCAGCCCACATGCCGAACCGGCTATTCGTCCAGGTAATGCTTTGCGGGCACATCGCGCAACCATTGCGCCGCGGATTCAGCGGTGATGTCCCGCTGCGGCATGGCGAGCATTTCGTATCCCACCATGAACTTTCTTATCGTCGCCGAACGCAGCAGGGGTGGGTAGAAATGCGCGTGGAGATGGAATTCAGGATGAGCGTCGCCGTCGGTCGGCCGCTGATGAAAACCCATGGTGTAGGGAAACGAAGTCTGGAACAGGTTGTCATATCGAATCGTGGTTTGCGAGAGTATGTCGGCAAGGGCCTTGCGTTCCTCGTGATTCAGTTCGTGCACAGCTGACACACATCTCCGGCTGACCAGCAGCGTCTCAAACGGCCATACGGCCCAGTACGGCACCAGCACGACGAAATGATCGTTGACGCACACCACCCGTTCCTGTTTTTCCGCTTCAAGCGCCAGGTAATCGCTCAGCAAAGTCGAGTCATGCGACCGGTAGTAGTCCCCGAGCGCGGCGAGTTCTTGCGCTAATTCGTTGGGCAAAGTTTGATTGGCCCAGATCTGCCCGTGCGGGTGTGGATTACTGCATCCCATCATCGCGCCACGATTTTCGAAGACTTGTACCGATCGGATGTTTGGCTGGCCTCCGAGTTCGCCGAACTCTTCGGCCCAGGTATCGACCACGCGATGGATTTCCGGGACGCTCATGCGCGCCATCGTGAGATCGTGGCGCGGCGAATAGCAGACCACTCGACAACGCCCCGCTTCACTGCGGGCGACCAGAAGGCCTTTTTCCTGAATTTCCCCGGCAGGAGTTTCTGGTTTCAGAGCCGCAAAGTCATTATCAAAGACAAACGTTCCGGTATAGGCAGGGTTTCTCGATCCGCCGGCTCGCACATTACCAGGACAAAGGTAGCAGTCGGGATCGAAAGCCGCCTGCGCCTCGGGCGGAACGCTTTCCACCTGCCCCTGCCAGGGCCGCTGCATCCGCTGCGGAGACACCAGCACCCATTCCCGCTTCAGTGGATTGAAGCGACGATGGGGATGCGCCTTCAGATCGAATGAACTCATCCGTGGACCCTTTTTCATCGTAATCCACAGCAGGCGGCGACCTGACCTCTTCCTCAACGTCGAGTGTGCCAGCATGCGCAGCCACGCGAACCGGCAACGGCACATGGGTTGTACAATGCGCGTGAGGGCATGTCAAGAAAAGCCGCCGGCTGGTGCCGCGATGTTGCGCAGAACATCTGCAGAACCGCACTCCGAAGGAAGGAGCATTCGTGCTGAACCGTTGCTTTATTCCATTGTTGATCCTGGTCCTGTCCGTGGGGGTTGTTATTTGCGCTTTATCCGCAGCTCAAATGACTGGCGCTTCGTCCCCCGCACTGCTCGCTCCCACTCCGGTTATGGGTTGGAATAGTTGGAATAAGTTCGGCTGCAACGTGAGCGAAAAGCTAATCCGCGAGATTGCCGACGCTATGGTCACTAGTGGGATGCAGGCTGCTCGCTATCAATACGTCAACATTGACGACTGCTGGCAGGTGAGCCGCCAAGCAGACGGAACGATTGTTGCCGATCCCCAACGTTTTCCGAACGGCATCAAGAGCCTGGCCGACTACGTCCATGGCAAGGGACTAAAACTTGGCATCTACACCGACGCCGGCCGCATGACCTGCGAGAAACGGCCGGGCAGTTTCGAGCATGAAGCTCAAGACGCCGAGACATACGCCTCATGGGGCGTGGACTATGTGAAAGTCGACTGGTGTAACGCCGAGGGATTGGATCCGGAAGTACAATATGCAAAAATCCGCGATGCTTTGGCGCAGTCTGGCCGGCCAATCGTTTTCAGCATTTGTAACTGGGGTGTAAAGGCGCCGTGGCGCTGGGGCCCCACTACAGGAAATCTCTGGCGCACCACGGGAGACATTAGTGATAACTACAGTCGCATGTCTGAAATTGGATTCTCGCAAAATGGTCTCGAGAAATTTGCCGGCCCCGGGCACTGGAACGATCCCGACATGCTGGAAGTTGGCAACGGCGGCATGAGCCGCGATGAATATCGCACCCACATGGCGCTCTGGGCAATCCTGGCCGCGCCCTTGCTCGCGGGAAACGACCTGCGCACCATGAACGCCGAAACCCAGGAACTCTTGACCAACTCCGAGGTAATTGCCGTCGATCAGGATCCCAAGGGTGCGCAAGGCCATCGCGTGTGGGAGGAAGGACCGCTGGAAATCTGGGTGAAGCCGCTCGCCGATGGGAGCCAGGCCGTTGGGCTCTTCAACCGCACTGAAGCTGCGTTCAGAATCCGGCTCGACTCCAAGCTGATCGGTGTGCAGCCCTCGGCAAAGTTGCGAGACCTGCTGGACCACAAAGATCTGGGCCCGATCGCAGACTCCTACACCACGGAAGTCCCGCACCACGGCGTCGTCATGCTCAAGGTTTCCCGGTAAGCTGATTTGCGCTCACATATTTGATCGTGGCCAAGACCGCTTCCTTAATGCTCAATTGTGGCCGCCAGCCCAGCGCGCGGATGCGAGAGCAGTCGAGCAGAATAAACGGACTGTCCCCAACCCAGCCACGTTCGCCTCCCGAGTACGTGAGCTTCGGATGCAGACCGAGATGCTCGCAAATCCAGCCGATGGAGTCGTTCACTTCGCAATACTCGTCGGTCCCGAGATTGAAGATGTTCACCTTGCCGTCCGCCCGGTCGATGGCGGTAAGAATTGCGTCGATGCAATCCTGCACGTACAAATACGATTTCCTCTGATGTCCGTTGCCCAGCACATGGAGATGTTCCGGGTGCTCGGCAAGCTGCTGGTAGAAATCGAACACGTGCCCGTGCGAGTAGCGCTCTCCCAGAATCGATACGAAGCGAAAAATGTAGCCTTGCAGTCCGAAGCCTTCGCAGTAAGCCTGAACCAGGCCCTCCGCGGCCAGCTTCGAAGCTCCGTAAAGCGAAGTCTGGATGGGAAAGGGGCACGTCTCAGGCGTCGGGAAAATCTCCGGCTCTCCATAGACTGATCCCGTCGAAGAAAAAACAATGCGATTGCAGCCTTGTTCCCGCATGGCTTCCAGCACGTTCCAGGTTGCGATCGTGTTTTGATCCAGATCCTTGCGGGGATGTTCTGTGCCGAAGCGCACGTCGGCATTGGCTGCGAAATGAACCACCAGTTCTGCACCCTCCATCGCCTGCGCCAGACTACTTCCGCTCGAGCAAGTCTGCTTGATGGAAAGTGAACTGCGGATGCGCCCTCGCGCTTTCCAGAAACCGCATCTGTCCAGTCGACATGTTATCCAGACCGGCGACGCTGTGGCCTGCAGAGAGCAGGCGATCGACCATATGACTGCCAATAAAGCCCGCGGCGCCAGTAACCAGAACGCGCAAAATAACCTCCGCATGGAAAAATCGAAACTGGATAGTTTTCTAACGTCGACCTGGGGAGAGTCTATCGACTATCCGAAGAAGTCTGCCGCAACGCGATGCGCGTTCCCTTTAACTCAAACCGGCTGTCCCGCCAAACATAACGCAGCTTCAGGTAGCTGGCGAACCAAACCAGAAAACCGAGCAGATCGCGCAGCGGATACAGCCAGGGCGCGCGCCGTATCTGCGGATCGCGCACCACCATCCAGCCCACCAGCCACGCTTCGGCCAACCGGTTCAGCACGGCCGCGCCCAGCAGCAGGAATCCAATTCCCCAGTGTCCCAACCATCCCGCCGCAAGCAATCCCAGCAGTCCGTAGGGCATGGCGAAGATCAGCCCACTTCCGAAGTGGCCTTTGGGGCGCGAATAGCGCGTCGTTTGCGCCCAGCGCAGCTGATTTTGCCACATGCGCCGGAACGAAGGTTGATTCACCACATGATCGATAATGTGGCCCGAGAGCACGACACGGTAACCTGCCTGCGCCATCAAATTGCCGATAGCGAAATCATAGGCAATGTAATCCCGCAACGCGGTGTAACCGCCAATGCGCGCCAGAGAATCCTTGCGCACCACAGTCGTCGGCCCCAACCCGAATTTCATTCCTTCGAGTAAATTCGCCACCAGCACTCCCGCTGTCATTTCTACCGACATGCCGATAGCCGTGAGCCCGGAGAAAAATCCCGCCGCATTCTTGCCGCGATACACACACGTCACCATGCCCACCTTCGGGTCCAGCAACGGCGGTACAATCTCTCGCAGATAGCGCGGAGTCCACTTCCACGTCGCTGTCGGTGGTAACCAGAATGTCGTGCGCCGCAGCCTCTGCCATGCGATGAAATGCGTACACCACCGGGTTAGGCCAGGGCGTGCCCGTTACGAGCACCCGGCTTCGGATGTGCGGATAGCGGCCACAAACCTCCCGCACAACATCCAGCGCCGCATCGTTCGCTTCGTCCGCCGCAAACAGAATTTCGTAATCGGGATAGTCCTGCCGGAAGAAGCTCTCAATGTTCTCCTTAAGCCGCACTTCCAGCCCGTGCACCGGCTTGAGCACCGAAACCGGAGGCAGGAGCGCATCGTCCGGAATTGAACTGAGTTGCTTCCGCGCATCCGAGCGAAACCGGATTACTCCCACAAGCGCCAGGCCAAGGAACACGGCCGAAGATAATGTGCCAATCAGCGCCACACCCAAAACGAAATATGGAATCAGCTCGATCAAAGTCGTGTTGTCCGCAGGCTGATTGCCGCCTTCATCGTCAGGACGCGCAATTCACACTATACATTTCCGTGGTCTGCCAAGGTAAGCTGGCGGGAAGCCGGCTGGCGCGGATCACTTCGAGTCTTCGCGCGCGGTCTCACTACCGCGCAGCGGCGCAGCTTTTGTAATTCTGTAATCTTTGTACTCAATGGAAAGAATGGCTCGGCCTCCCAGCCGGATCACGCTCTCCGTATGGTTCTCGGCCGGAAGCCAGAAGTCATTCACCTTGACATATCTGTGCTTCACTTCCGTCTTCTTGATCCACAACGACGGATTCTTGGCCGGTTCTCCCTCGATTCGCACCACCGCGAAGTCTTTCGCATCTACCCAGATTTTTCCGCGATAGAGAAACTTGTTCTTGGTCCTGGGCAGCAGGTTGAGGACGTATTGCGCGCCCTCCGGCGTGGTTTCGTACCCCGCGGACGTAAACTCGTAGTTATCGGTGCTCAGCGCCGTGTTCCGGCGGTTCTCCTCATCCGCAGCTTCCTGCTCACCTTCTAACAATTTCTTGAATACATGGTCGATGATGAACTTGGAACCGTTCTGAGACACCACGCTAAACTCTTTGTCGGGAGAATGGTAGGTCACGTTGACCACCATCTCGGCATCCCGATCACTGGGAAAGCCGCGATACTGCATGCGGTAAACCCGTGTTGCGTTGAACTGCTCCAGCGCCGCGGCCCGCTGCGCGTTGTTCTCCTGAAGTTTCCTGACCACTAGCTCGGCCGGCAGGGGAGCATTCGGCGCGGCATTCGACGGTCGTCCGGAACCAGCTCCCGGAAGAGGCGTCTGGCAGACGACCGCCAGACTCCAGCCCAGCAACAGAGCAACCGTAACCCGATTTGTTACCCACGTGCGCCGCATGCCTACCCTTCAACGCCGAACAGCCGCTCCCAGTCTACGCCGGAACAGGCCGCCGCTAAACTCGCTTTTCTCTGTATTTTGATGTTCTTTCCCGCTCTGGAATTGCCGGCCGAGACTATCCACCGGCGGAAGCTTCCCGGCTGGTTACCTTCGTGCCTCACTCATCGGAGCTATTCCAATCCTCTCAGGTTTGCCGCAGACTGTCTCCAGGCCCATATGCCAGCAACCAGTGTCAAAACCAACCGCCGTCGGCAAGATCGCATTCAGGCTGTGCTTCCCGTGCGAGTTCGGGGAACAGACTCTTCCGGCAAATCGTTTGAAATCCTGGCGCACACCCTCGACCTCACGGCGAACGGGGCGCGGCTGGGATCGATTCGCCACCAACTGAAGGTGCTCGACACGCTGACAATTTTTTATCGCCAGCGCAAAATGGAATTCACGGTGGTGTGGACAAAGTTGCTGGATGGGAGAAGCGAATACCAGGTTGGCCTGCAGGCTTTTTCGCAGGAGAAGGAAGGCTGGGGAATGAATCTTTTCATTTCCAGCATACAGTCGCTAACCAGCGCCCCGGCTACTTCGGGAGCGGTCTGAACCGGGGAACATTATGCGCAATCTTCTAATCAACCTCTGGTCAAATGAAGAAGGACAGGACGTCGCTGAGTATGCCGTCATGCTGGCAGTCGTTCTCGTCATCGTGGCAAGCACCGTCCGGCTGATTGGGGCGAATGCCGGCAATGTGTTCTCCAGGTCGGCAGCGCAATCCAGTAAGCAGGATCATTCCAGACTCCCGCGCTTCGTTTTTATCCCCGCCTACGATCTCAGGGCCGCGACGCGTCACCCATCATCAGCGCAAACAGCAGAGGAAGGTAGATGACCGTGGCCTGCAACACATGACGAGCCAGCATCTTGGATCGTGGGGCGTTGATGGGCAGTTTGAGAAACGCCAGCCGGGCGCCGAAATAGAAAAGTGCGACGCCAAGAAGCACCGCTCCCACCAGATAGATCTTCCCCGCCATCCCGAAAAGGCTGGGCAAAACGCTGAGCGGAATCAAAATCAGCGAATAGGCCAGGATGCGTCGCGCCGTGGACCGTCCATCCTCCTCCACGACCGGCAGCATGCGAATCCCGCCTTGCGCGTAATCTTCCCGGTAGAGCCACGCGATGGAAAAGAAATGCGGGAACTGCCACACAAAAAGAATGGCAAACAAAATCAACGTGCCCCACTCCAGCCGGCCGCGCGCCGCCGTCCAACCTAAAACTCCCGGCATAGCTCCAGGAAAAGCTCCCACAAACGTGCAGATGGGCGAGACCCGTTTCAACGGCGTGTAAGCCGCCAGATACACAACGGAAGTCAGCAAGGTCAGCAGCCCGGTCAGCGGATTCGCAAAGACGGCCAGATAGATTGATCCGCCCAAAGTAGCCAGCAGTCCGGCCGTTGTGGCGTGACCGAGACTCATGCGGCCCGCCGGCAGCGGACGCTGCGCAGTCCGCCGCATCTGCCCGTCCACCTTGTGTTCCATCACTTCATTCAGCGCTGCTGTTCCACCCGAGACCAGCCCGATTCCCAGCAAGGCGTGCAGCAGCCCCCACGACAGCGAAGAAACTCCGGCTTTCTGCGCCCCGAAATAGTAGCCACACCATGCCGTCATCACAATCAGACTGGTCACGCGCAGCTTCATCAATTCGGCATAGTCGCGCAGGAGAGACGTTGCTTGCTTGCGAAACAAGATCAGTGGTTGGGTCATCGCGCTCATGGGAGAATCAGTGGTGTGGTTGTCGTACCGCTTTCCTCACGCTCGAACAAGCCCTCTGAGTCTAGCAAAGAGGATAGCCCCCACAAAGCCGCCCGCATACTCAAGAATTGTATGGGTACTCCGATGGCTTTCGAAAGTCAAGTCGAAACTCTCGAATCGACCACCGCAAACAGTTCCTGATGCGGATCTTAAACCTCAGCTATCCCGCTTACTGGCTCGCCGCAGCTCCAGCTGCGCTAAAGGTCTCCGGCGGATCAAAAAAACACTGATGCCAAAGAGCCGCGTCCGACAATTTGCCTGCCTTCCATTGCTGAAGCGTCGCGTACGTGGCGGCAATCATCCCGCCGTCAACCGCATCGAAGATCACAACGATCCCCGCAATTTCCTGCGGCTTCTGCGCCAGATCCGTATAGCCCTTGTCGAGCACGGACTTCGCAAACTCCAGTCTGAGCTGAGGGCCTGCATCCTTCTCTGCCTCGTTCATTTTTTCCACCGAAACAATTTTTACGCTTTTTCCCCGCAGCGGGGCCCAATCTCCCGGGAAAGGCGCCGTTTCTTCCCGCGTCACATGAAACAGCTCCGCCGCCACGGTTCCCGGCGCCGCACTCGCCGGCGCTTCACTGTCCGGAACGCTGTCCGGCATTTCCAGGTTGTTGCGCCAGATCCATCCTCGCGATATTCCGGAAATTCGCACGTGAACCCAATCCCGATTGAAATCCAGCATCTCGAACTCATCGTGCGCGCTGGCCAGGAACAGAGTCTTGGCCGTCAAACTCGCCGTCGCCACCACGGGAGTCCCGGACTTCTTCACTGCGACCAGATTCTTGGGATGAGACTGATTCTTGAGAATCTCCTCCAGGCTCTCCACCTCCGCTCGCAGGCCACCGGGATCCTCGTCAAGTTTGTTCTGCCCGGTTTGAGCGCCAGTCTTCTCTCGTTCAGCCAGGCTCTGCGCCAGGGACGAAGAGAAACCGCCGCTCGTCTCCGGAAGCCTTGGCACCGGCGCCGAAATGCTGGGTTCCGTCGCGTCCGGAGTCTTACCCGATTGCCCTGACGCAGATTGCCCTGAAGAAGATTGCCCCGATGGAGACTGCTCCGACGAAGTTCGGCCCGAAGAAGATTTCTCCGACGGAAATGGCCTCGGCGCCGCACTCACCGGAGCACTCGCGCCCAATTGCTGTCCCTTGCCGGCAAGTTCGATCCCCCAGTTGATCCAGCAAGTCCGCTTCCAGCCGGCCATTCGACGTCAACACCTGATATCCGGACCGGGCAGCGACCGGATCCGCGTACCAGGCCGTAACCTCCACGCTCACCCGCACAGTCGATCCCCCGGAGGGCGCCGCCGTGACCTGAAACTTCGCCTGATAGTAGCCTCGCTGATATCGGTCCAGGGGATGATCCGCCGAAGTCGCGAAACCATCCAGCACCGGAAGGCGTCCCGCCGTGGCGGCCTGCATGCCTTGCAGCGCTTTTTCCACCTTGGCCTTGGACTGCGGAAAAGTCCGCTCCAATCCGTTGCCTTGACCGTGGCTCCACGTTGCGCAACAAAACCCAAAGACACCGACAACGACCACCCCCCGGAGCGCCCGCGAGAAATCCCGACCGAACCCTGCTGCTCGACCCTTCATGGCTGCTCCAACTGGTCGCGCATCATCCATCCGTGCTGCCCCTCGTGCGTCTCAATGCCATACCAGTAGGGTGTGGAAATCAGAATCAGGACTTCTGTCCCCGTGGGTAAGGACTGCAGCGTACTCGCCGTGTGGAAAGGTGCCGATTTGAGCGGCGCGCCCGGTGACTTCACCAGCCGCTCGACCTGCTTGCGAAGATCCTTGACGTGGTCTTCCAAGCTTTGCCCGGACAAGGTCTGCCCAGCCAACGCTTGTCCTGGCACGGTTTGACTCGATGAGCTCTCGCTCGCGGACTGCGTGCCTCCGGCCACCGAAGCAGTATCTTCGTGACTCTCCGTGGCTTGAGCGACGGGTTGCGGCGCCGTCTCCGCCGGTACGTCAGCTTGCATTGCAAGATTTCGCTTCTTCACCAGCTGTTGCTGTCTTTGTTCTTCGGCTTCGGCATTCTGCTTCTTCATGAGCTCGACCGCCTCAAAGTGCTCCCGAATGTCCTGGTACTCGCTCTTTTCGACCGAGCCGTCTGAGGGGTGCACGATATGCCTGAAATCTTCCTTAAAAAGTGCGTCGATGCGCAATACCGTATTCTTCTCACCCTGAGGTTTTACGACATAGCGCACAACCAGGGTTCCTGAGTCGCTGCTGTCCTTGAAGTTGCGGGGGTCAAGCGCCTGCTCGCGAACTTTGTAGAAGACTTTCCCGCCCTCGTTCCAGGCTGGAAATACCTGCGACGTAGTGGCGGCTTTCGCGCCGCTCACGAACTCGTCCTTGTTGTACTCTTTGGTTCCCCGGATCACGCCGTTCTGCGCCACTTCTTCCACGACCGGCACTATTTCGCTCTCCGGCAGGGGAATGTTGACGATCAAGCCTTCGCCGTACGACACCTTATCTTTTTCGCGGCCGGCGAGCGGAAGCGCTGCCGCAAAAGCACAAGTACCAGCAGAAACAACCCGGCGGGCGAACCCACCAAGGCGCCCGCGGACCAGCCGCGTCGATCAACGCCGGGCTCTCGTCTCTTGCGAACCCCGGCCCGCCCGCTTCGAGCACTCATCCACGCACTCCACCGCAACCTCCGCTTCCAGACTCCCCAGAGTCTCGTACTCTGGGCACAAGCCTGTCAACTCTGACACGGATCCTGACTCGAACGGTCCACGAAGCAACCCCCGGTCACGTTTACCTTGTAAAACTTTTGTAAAAAATATTCTTGAAATTCAGCTACCGGCGGTAGTAGGATTCGGCCCCGGTAGGGTGGTAGAACCTTTCGTCCCCGGTTTTGCCACGCCAAGAATGGGAGCCACCTCTCGTTTAAGGCATTCATTGCTGGGTATTACCTGCGGCTTGGGCTTGGGTAGAAGTTTAGTTTTCAAGAAATCCGATCGTAGTTTGATCTTGCCGAGGAGTCCGGCTATGCGCGTTTTGAGTCGTTTGTATCTCCCCAACGTTTTGCACCTCGCGACTTCCTTCGCGGCTGTCGCTGTGGTTCTCGCGTCTGTGGTCCTCACCTGCAGCCAGCCCGCGAACGCTTTGCCGGCCTTCGCCCGCAAGTACGGGCTGCGCTGCTCGGCCTGTCACGAATCCTGGCCGATGCTCAACTACTTTGGCCAGAAGTTCAAAGACAACGGCTACCAGATCATGAATGATCGCGATGCCCCGATCTGGCAGAATCCTGCGTACTGGCCGGTGGTCTTCCGTATTACGCCGATCTGGCACCGCGTAAGCGTCGGCAAGGTACAGGTGGACACCTACACGGCCGGAGCGCCCGACGGGGGCAGGCGATCCAGCGCATCTCCAGTTCCGGCTTTGACTTGAGCGGCCTCGATTTCCATACCGGCGGAACCCTGGAGAAGAACATCTCCTTCTATCTGCTTCCGTCCTCCGACTCTACCGGCGCTTTTCACTTTGAGCAGGTCTTTGTGCGCTTCGATAACATCGCTCACAGCCCCTGGCTCAATTTCAAGCTGGGTAGATTCGAACTCGACAACCTGCTTTCTGAAAAGCGCATCCTCACGCTCACCGGTAACGGCGGTGTTTATCAGACCTATCACTTCATCCCGCAAGGAGACGGAAACTTTTTTGGGCAGATAGGGGATAACCAGCTCGGCATCGAGTACCTCGGACACTCGGTCAACGATCGGACGCGAATTTCCGTTTCCCTTGTCAGCTCTAGTGATGGCAACGTGCAGCTGAGTACAACAGCCAACGCCTACACTGCCTTCGTGGCCGGGAGCCAGGCTTTCGACACGGGCAGGGCGGGTGTGCAACGGGTCGGGTTCTACCTCATGGCCGGAGAAGCGTCCACCTACTACCTGACTTCGGGCGGGTATCCCATTCCCGGTTCCGGAATCGGCAACAAGAGCTTCACCCGCGAAGGCTTCGTCGGGCAATTCTACTTCGGCCCCCACGTCGGTCTTACAGTGGTGACGCAACATGGCTCGGATAACGCGTGGTTCGGGCAGGGTTATGGCAGCGGGGGAGCCTCAGACGGCAATGGAGGCACAACCTGCGCGCCGCCCGTCGCTCTTCCCTGCGCTCCTCCGAACAATGCGCCGGGAACCACTCTTCCGGTGGGGTCGCAGGCGCCGAGCTGGAACGGCGTCACCTTTGAGGGTCACTACATCTACAGTCCGCAGCTGATTTTCATCACCCGGTATGAGGTGGAGAAAATGTCGCAACAGGCCAACGGCGCGGGATATACCCCTGGCCCACAGGGAGTCACTAACGGATTCTCAACCGCCATGCCTTCTAACCTGGGCAACATCTCGACCTACACCATCGGCTTCCGCTACAACCCGTTTATGACCAGCCGCGCCGGTTTAGCCTGGCACAACGAGTACAACTGGCTGCACCAGGACGGTACCGGGCCTCCAAATCTTACGACCGGAGCGCTTACCAACCTGAACACGGGCGAAATATTGATCGGACTTGACTTCGATTTCTAGAGAGGGACAGACATGCGTACAAGCTTGCGGAAGTGGTCGCTTTTACTGGGCGCAGCTGCGGTTTTGGCGCTCCCGCTGCCTTCCTGGGCTCAGCTCACGCAGTACGACTTGGAGACGCGCATGGGCATGGAAAGCCATGTCGGAAATATTACTGGCCATGCCAAGGACGCCAAGGCCGACTACCGGCGCTATTGTGTGATGTGTCACGGCGACCTGGGAGATGGAAACGGTGAAAGTGCTGCGTGGATGGAGCCCCCTGCCTTCCCCAAGCCCCGCGACTTTCAATTGGGTATATTCAAGTGTCGCTCCACTCCGACCGGAACTCTGCCCACCGACCAGGATCTTTTCGATACCATCGCTCGCGGCCTCGACCGCTCGAACATGCCGCAATGGAGTACCTTCACCAAGCAGCAGCGCGCCGACCTCGTCGCCTGGGTTAAGCACTTCTCTCCGCGCTGGGTAAATGAAAAGCCCGGAACTCCCATCCAGATTCCTCCCGAGCCCGAAGTCACCGCCGAGCGCATCAAAGCCGGGCGTGATGTATTTGCCAGGGTGCAGTGCTGGAAGTGCCACGGCGTCCAGGGTATGGCCAACGGGCCATCCGCTTCCACCCTCACCGATGATCTGGGCCGCCCCATCCAGGCTTTTAACTTTACGGACGGAACCCGCCCAAAATGCGGCGAGACCGATCAGGATATTTACCGGATTTTCATGACTGGCCTGGACGGCACGCCCATGCCGTCGTTTGCCGACAACATCAAGCCCGAGGAGGCGTGGGACTTGGTTTTCTATCTGCGAACATTCATGTCTCAGAAGAGCAAAGAAAAAGAAATGGCGAAACAGCTAGCCCTGAAGCCGGTTGATCCCAATGCCCCGGTGGGACAACAATAGGCGCTGAGAGAGCATCGCAACCAGGTTCGCCGTTGTAGTTCTTAAGGAGAGACTTTCCATGAGGAATCGATACAATTCCGCGGTTGTACTATCGCTGGTAGTTTTAGTATCCTGTGCCGCATTGATCTTAGGCCAGAAGGTCAGCGCGGCCGGAGAAGGCAAGATTACCGGCACGGTCAAACTCGATGGCGCAGCTCCCCACATGAAGGGCATCGACATGTCGAAGGACCCCTATTGCTCGAAGGCTCATGCCACCGATCCCGCGCACCTCGAAACCTATGTGACTGGCGCCAACGGAGGACTCGGAAATGTGGTTCTCTATATCTCCGACTGGAGCGGCAGCGCCGCTACATCGACCGCGATCCCGGTGTTCGATCAAAAGAACTGCATGTACACGCCGCACGTGTTGGCCATGGATGTGGGCCAGACGTTCAAGGTGACGACCAGCGATCAGACTGCCCACAACATCCACCCCAACCCCAACCCGATGACCGGCAATATCCCGTGGAATCAGTCGCAGCCGCCGGGAGCGCCGCCGGTCGAGAAGAGCTGGAAAGCTCCGGAGTTTATCGAAGTCAAGTGCAACATCCATCCCTGGATGCACGGTTGGTTCGCCGTGGTCAAAGGGCCCTACGCGACCACCGATGAGAACGGCTCCTACACCATCAACAACGTGCCGCCCGGAAGCTACACGGTGACGGCGTGGCAGGAAGCCGCCGGTACCATGACGCAAAAGGTGACAGTGGCCGCCGGAGCCGCGGCAACTGCCGATTTCACCTTTAAGGCGAAGTAAAGAACCAGAGGCAGGCAACCACGAGAGCTGCAGGGTTATTGACAAAACAACCGGATCACCGAATCGCCGCGGTTAGACTCTGCGGCGATTCGATTCAGAGGCCGATTAATTCCGGCGAAGGCGGGACGATATGGCGAAGATATTCGCGGTGACGCTCTTGTGATCGCAATTGCTTCGGCGATTCCCATCGTGATGCATATGTGGCCGATGCCGCCCGACATTTCTACCCATGGTCATCTGATCGATGACCAGTATGCGGATACAATGTTGGAAGCCGGTCTTTCGTTCCTGGCCTCTCAGTTCCTGCTGGCCTTCTTCATCTGGAAGTTCTCCAGCCATAAGCCCAGCGATAAAATTAAGCATTTCCCCGGCGGCGCAGCGGGATTGGTGATCGCCGCTTTCCTGTTGGTAGGCACCGAATGTTTGGCCTTGGGCGTGTTCGGGGTAAAGGCGTGGGCCAGTGTCTATTTCACTCCACCCGCGGCCGATGCGCTGCCGATTCAGGTGCAGGCAGGACAGTTCGCATTTTATTTCCGCTACCCCGGCCCCGACGGAACCTTCGGCCCGCTGCACGCCGACAAGATCAGTGAGTCCAACGCCAACTTCTTTGGCCTCGATACCACCAACGACCAGGATTCCAAAGACGACATCGTCACCGCTGAGATGGCCATCCCGGTGAACCGCGAGATCCACCTGCTTATGCACTCCAAGGACGTCGGACACTCTTTCTACGTTCCCGAATTGCGCGTTCAGCAGGATTTCGTTCCGGGATTGGACGTCTCCATTCATTTCACGGCAACGAAAATCGGGAAGTACGAAATCGTCTGCACCCAGCTTTGCGGCCTCGGGCACTACAACATGAAGGCGTATCTCGAGGTGAAATCCCAGGAAGATTACGACACCTGGATTAAGCAGCAGGCAGCTCTGCAGTAGCTGAAAGACTGGAAGGTCCGCTTCATGGACCGTTTGTGTTTGCGAAGCGCGCGGCTTTGTTTTGAAAGGGCGCGGCTTCAATCCGCGCCGTAACTGGCCAAAGAGAAAGCGGGGCTTTAGCCCCTGACGCAACATCTCTTTTGAGGTGAGCACAATGCACGACATGTCCGCACCCGCCGTACACGGAGCTCCCACCAGCTTCATTCGGAAGCATGTCTTCAGCCTCGACCACAAAGTCATCGGCAAACAGTACTACGCGCTCGCCTTGCTCGCCGCCCTCATCGGAATGTTCTTGTCCTGGCTCATGCGCATCCACCTCGGCTTCGGCAGCTTCGCCATTCCCGGGCTGCACCTGCTTTCCAAAAACGGCGCCCCGGGCGATGTCATGACGCCCGAGTACTACCTGCAACTGATGACCATGCACGGCACCATCATGGTCTTCTTCGTGCTCACCACCGCCCCGTTTGCCGCCTTCGGCAATTTCTTTTTGCCCATCCAGACCGGCGCCGAAGACATGCCCTTCCCCCATTTCAACATGATGTCGTTCTGGGTCACCTTCGTGGGCTTCTGGGTTCTCGTCGCCTCATTTTTTGCCAGCGATGGACCAACCTTGGGGGGCTGGACCCAGTACGCGCCCTTGAGCGCGATTGGTTCCGCGGGCGGCCCCGGTGAGGGTCTCGGTGTGGTTCTCTGGGCCACTTCGATCGCCATTTTCTGCATCGGCCAGTTGCTGGGCGCTTTGAACTTCATCACCACCACGCTCGACATGCGCTGCAAAGGCATGTCCCTGATGCGCCTCCCGCTTAGCGCCTGGGCCTGGTTCATTACCTCCATCATGGGCTTGACGGCATTTGCGGTGTTAATGCCCGCCTGCATCCTGCTGATTCTCGATCACGTCGCCGGCACCAGCTTCTTCGTGGCTTCGAACCTGGTGATTAACGACCAGATGCTGCCGCACTCCGGCGGATCGACTCTGCTCTGGCAGCACTTGTTCTGGTTCTTCGGACATCCCGAGGTCTACATCGCAATCGTCCCCGGCATGGGCATCGTTTCCCACGTGCTCATCACCAACATGCGCAAACCCATGCTGAGCCACAGGGTGCTCATTTACTCCATGGGGGCCCTGGCCGTCCTCAGCTATATGGTCTATGGGCACCACATGTTCGTCAGCGGCATGAATCCTGTCTCCTCGCTGGCCTTCTCCTTCCCCACGCTGGTCATCACCATTCCGTCCACCATCATCGTACTGATCTGGTTGGGCAGTCTCTACGGCTCCAAGTTGCGGATCAACTCGGCGTCGCTATTCGCGTTGGGCTTCGTTTCCATGTTCATCAGCGGCGGCGTGAGCGGCTTCTTCCTGGCTCAGCCTTCCATCGACATCATGCTGCACGCCACCTATTTCGTGGTCGGCCACTTCCACCTCGTCATGGGAGTCGCGGCCATGTTCGGCATCTTTGCCGGAACCTACTTCTGGTTTCCCAAGATGGCCGGCCGCATGATGAATGAGACTTTGGGCAAGGTCCACTTCTGGATGAGCTTCGTAGGCGCCTACTGCATCTTTATGCCGTTCCACTACCTGGGCATCGCCGGCAACGTGCGCCGCTACCAGGCCTTCACCGACGATTACCTGATCCCGCTGATCCCCGTTCACAAGTTCATCACGGTGGCTGCGTTGTTCACCGGCTTGGCTCAGCTGATTTTCCTTTACAACCTGATCCACAGCCGGTTCAAAGGCGCCATTCCTCCGAACGACAATCCCTGGGAAGGCACATCGCTCGAATGGAGCACAGCCACGCCGCCGCCGCACAACAATTTCGGCGACAAGATGCCGGTGGTTTTTCACGATCCGTATCAGTACAGCGTCGAGGGTGCCAGCGCCGACTACATTATGCAGACCTCGTCGGAGCAACTCAAGAACGCGGACGACGAGAAGTAGTTAGAGAGCACGTCCACCGACGGGTTTGAAAGTACGCGGCTTCAGCCGGGCCGCAAAGAGATCTAAGGTGTCCGGGCTTTAGCCCCTGAGCGTAAGGGTTTCTAGGGAACGAGAACAGTATGGCAACCACGGTCCACGAACCGCCAAAAATCGATCTCGATCATGTACCCACCCAGGGCTCCGGCAACGGAGGCTGGCGGAATCTGGTTCCCGCCAATGGAGACTTGCGCCGGGTCAAGGACTCTTCTCCTCCCCCCGCCAGCACGGGCATCTGGGTAGGCCTGGCGGCCATCACCATGAGCTTTGCCGCCTTCACCAGCGCTTTGATCGTTCGTCAGGGCAATGCAACCGATTGGCGGCACTTCACCTTGCCCCCGGTTCTGTATCTAAACACTCTGGTGATCATTGCCAGCAGCGTCACTCTGGAAATGTCGCGCCGCCGGATTGCAACCTTTATGCGTGGCCCACAGGACAAAGGCGGGGAGAATCCCGCGCGGTGGCTCTATATAACCTTGTTCTTGGGCCTGCTCTTTGTGGCCGGGCAAACTTTTGCCTGGCTGCAACTCAAGGCCCAGGGCTTCGGACTCGCCACCAACATCAGCTACTCCTTCTTCTACGTGCTGACCGTAGCTCATGCTCTGCACGTTTTCGGAGGGCTCGGCGGCTTGGTCCGCGTGATCTGGAAACTGAATAAGTCCGTCCTGCGACGAAGCACCCTGGATGCCACTTCGCGTTACTGGCATTTCATGGGTGTGCTGTGGTTGTATCTGCTTTTGCTGCTTTGGATGAAGCTCTGAACGGAGCTCCGAACGACGACGCTCGAACCCAGTCAAAGGTAGGAGGCAACGTGAGCCAAGCCGATTTTTCAATTCACGGGCAGGTGTCGCGATCGCAAGCGACGGAATTAATGACCGCGCCCGCATTCTCGGTTTCCGCCAAGAAGATGGCGATGTGGCTGTTCATCATCGCAGACAGCGCCACTTTTGCCGGCTGCCTGGTCGCCTACGGATTTATACGCAACGCGACCCCCAATTGGCCAAGGCCTTTTCACAGCATCACCAACGTGGCGCTGATGACTTTCATTCTCCTGACCAGCAGCTTGACCATGCTCATCGCAGTGCAGTCGGCCCAGAAGGGCGACAAAGCCGGAGCGTTCCGCTGGACCATGATTACCGCCGTGGCCGGTATCCTGTTCGCCGTTCTGCACATCAGGGAGTGGATGGGAATGATCGGTGAAGGCGCCACCCTGTTCCAAAATCCCTGGGGCACGCCCCTGTTCGGCTCCCTGTTTTACAGCATCACCGGCTTGCACCTGCTGCACGTAACCGGCGGCGTGGTCGCTCTAATAGCAGTAGGGCTGCGCTACCAGGGTGGACGCTACCAGGCCGACGACCTCGAGATCACAGGACTCTATTGGCACTTCGTCGATCTGGTTTGGATGTTTGTCGTTCCGCTGGTCTATCTTTTGAATCTGGCCCGCTGAGGCAAGAAGGGTAGGAGGAACTCTATGGCTACCGCCGAAGTGCACAAGAGCAGTGGAATCGGGAGAGACATAGCTGTCTACGTTTCCCTGCTGGTCCTGGCCGCGATCCAGTTCGTCATCGCGTATCAGGATATCAGCGCGTCCCAGATGTTTGTGCGCATGCTGATCGTTGCCATCATCGAGGCCAGCCTCGCGCTCTTGTTCTTCATGCACTTGTCGGAGAATCGCGGGCTAAAGTGGTTCGTCATTATTTTCACGGTAGCCGTGATCCTGGGAATGCAATACGGATGGACCGACAGCTTCCGCCTCGTCGACGGAGTAAAATGGGCCAAGTAATCAAAGCCGCCATGAAGCCCTGGAAGCCAATCGCGATTTGCGGCTTTGTGCTGGTGGCGCTAATCATCCTGCTCACACCTGCGCCTGCCTTCGCCCAGAGTTGCGCGCTTTGTTATACCCAGGCCGCCGCCTCAGGCTCTCGCATGATTCAGGCCCTGAAGAGCGGCATCCTGATCCTCATCGCCCCACCAACCTTCATGACCATCGGCCTGATCTTCGTCTGCTATCGCAAACGCAATCAAACACGAACTGATGATGAACTTGACGGCGGATGGAAGACGGAAAACTAGAAGTGGGTGGAGCAGGCC
The DNA here is from genome assembly GCA_963770235.1 of uncultured Acidobacteriaceae bacterium. Taxonomy (GTDB): domain Bacteria; phylum Acidobacteriota; class Terriglobia; order Terriglobales; family Acidobacteriaceae; genus Sulfotelmatobacter. The sequence goes on from CAVYOW010000020.1 coordinate 118,188, forward strand.
TTTCAGGCCTGCGTCAAAAAGCACCTGCAATTGTGGGCTTCAGCCCCTGAGGTACCTAACCTTCCGCAGAGGCTAGCCGTCTATCCCCCCAGCTCCAGACTCTTCAACTCATCCACCAGCGCCTTCTCCACTTTCCTCTGCATCTCCACCGTCAACTTCTTTCCTTCCCGCGTCAAATAGAACGCGTCGATCGCCATCTGTCCCTCAGTATCGATCAACGCAATTTCAATATTGCACCGCTGCTGCGAAAGGCACGAACTGATGCGGTGCAGCAACCGCGGCCTGTCCTGGGCAATCACCTGCAGCAGAGTGCTTGTCGAGGAACATTCATCGTCAAAGTCAATCCGCGTCTCCACTACAACTCTGACGCGCGCGCTCTTCTCGCTCCGTTGCCGGTCGCGCAGCATCTTATCCAGATCCGCCGCCCCCGCCAAGACCGCGGCGATGCTCCGCTTGAACCGCTCCCACTCTGACATGTTCAACTCCAAAGTACGAAAGCGGTCCGTAAAGTAAAGCGTATCCACCACGGTTCCGGCCTGGTTTGAAAACGCATGCGCCTTCACAATGTTCATCCCCCACGCCGCCAGCACTCCGGTCAAAGTCGCAAACAACGACGCCCGGTCCTTCGTGACCAGGGTCAGCTCATACCAATGCCGGCCCCTCTTCAGGTCCACCTGCACCGGATCATGGCCAAACTCCTCCGCCATCTCCATGTGCCGCATCACCTCTTCGGCGGAGTGCACCCGCAAGTATCTCTGCGGAAATCCCTCCACAAACTCCTTGAACTTCGCGCTCATCACCGGAGCCAGGCTGCGCAGGCGCGCCAGTTTTTCTCCGTTCGCATCGTGCACCCGCTGGTCTGCGCTTCGGTTCAAGTAGTTTGCCGTGCCAATGTAGAGCTGCCACACGTTCTCCGCTTTCCACGGCGTCAGCGCCTCCGGATTCACCGCCTTGATGTCGGCATAAGTCAGCAGGCACAGCATTTTCAGCCGCTCCGGTGTGCCCACTTTCTCCGCGAAAGCCGCCACCGTCTCCGGATTGAAAATGTCCCGCCGCAGTTGCGCCGACATCTCCAGATGGTTGCCGATCAAAAACAACACTACCGCCCGTTCCCCCGCATCCACGTCCAGCCGGTCCAGGCAGCGCCCGGCAATCTCCAGGCTCGCTTCCACATGATTGCCGCCCGGCACTCCTTTCCCCGTGTCGTGCAACAACAGCGCCAGATAGAGCAGTTCCGGATCCTCCAGCTCTCCCAGCAACTCCGCATACCGCCTGTCCCACTCCGATTTTGATTCCTTCAACCGGTGCAGACTCTCAATCGCCAGAATCGAGTGCTCATCCACCGTGAAGCGATGATAAAAATCCCGCACCACCAGCGAATCAATGGGCTTCAGTTCCGGCAACAGCAAGGTAAGCAGACGCAGCGAATGCATGGCCCGCAGGGCCTCCGCGGCATGCGGCTGCAGCAGTGTTTCCTGCAGGTAGAGCCAAAGTTCCGCCCCACGCGGCGGAGTCACCGCCAGCGCCGGCAACTCCTGCTCGATTCTGTGCTCCGTAGTCGCGCTCAATCTCAGCCCGTGATGCGCCATAAAGTGAAACAGCCGCAGCAGCATCTCGGGATCCTGCAGCGAAGAAGACTGCTGCAGAAAAATCAGCCCATCCACCACCGAAAAGTCCGGACTCGACGGCCGCGACCGCCAACCCTGAAATTGCCGCCGCAGCGAAGACCACGCCTCCGGAATCTCCTCCTGCAACTGCATCACCGTGCGTTGCACCGCGCGGGCATGCCCGAAGTAAATTCGCATCCAATCCGCCGCCGTCAGCTCCGCCGCATCCGAAGCCCCAATCTTCCGCGCCGCGGCTTCGTCCTGCGCCTCCCAGCTCAACGCGTTGTCGTCGCGCCCATGGCGGAAATGCAGAAAACACCGCGTCGCCATCAAAAATTCCAGCGCCGCCTCCAGCTGCTTCCGCACCGGCGCCCGCAGCGAGCTCGCATCAGGCCAATCCCCCAGCTTGCCCACGGCGGAAATCAGCGCCAGCCAGCAAGCCACGTTGTAATCCCGCAGCCCTCCCGGAGTCTCCTTCAAATTCGGTTCCAGGTGGAACACCGTCTGCCCGAATTTCCCATGCCGCTCCCGCGTCACCTCCGCCAGCCCCTGCAACAAAGGTTTCGCTTCCCGCATCACCATCTTCGGAATCACTTTGTCGTGCAGCCGCGCGAACAGCTCCCGGTCACCCGCCAGGTAGCGGCAATCCAGAAGAGAAATTGTGAACTCTGTATTGTTGGGATCAAACCGGTCGCATTCCGCCAGCGTCCGCGATGCTGGACTCAACTTGAGTTTCAGATCCCACAACTCCTGCGAGAGCCGCCGGACGCCCTCCTTGTGAGCTTCCTCGCCTCGGCGGTCAGCATACAAAAAGAGCAGATCGATATCGGAATAAGGAAACAGCCACCCTCGCCCGAACCCCCCGGTCGCTACCAGCGCGAAGTGCCGCGGCCCCGCGTCATCGGCCGACACCAGGTCCCCCCACAGCCGCTTCAGAATGTTTTCGATGAGGCGCGTCCGCCCGGCAACCGCGGCCCGCCCGTCTCCCGACTCTGCGAAGTCCCGTGCCGTCCGCGCCGACTCCTCAGCGAGACCATCCCGCAGTTCACTGATCAGTGAAGACGCTGCCGTCATGGCCATGTGCGTTTGAATCCACGATCTTTAATCGAAGCTCGCTGCTTTCGCGCCACATGTCTTTTAGGAGAGTGCTGGTGACACGCTGCGGTTAAGATGCCGTCCGTTCGCTGCCCGCCAGAATGTTTCTTCTTTCCCCAGCCGTTGTAATCCTCACCCAAATTGCTTCTTACAATGCTCCCTCGCCCCGCTCCTCATTGCGGATGCGAATCACGTCATCCACGCGAGTCAGAAAAATTTTCCCATCCCCGATCTTGCCCGTGCGCGCCGCCACCAGAATGGCCTGTACCGCTTTCTCCACCATGGCATCCGCCAGCACCACCTCCAGCTTGGTCTTGGGGATCAGGTCCACGCTGTACTCGCGGCCGCGGTAGACCTCGGTGTGCCCCTTCTGCCGCCCGTGCCCCCGCACCTCGATCACCGTCATGCCCTCGACGCCGATCTCCTGCAGCGCGCTCTTCACCGCCTCCAGCTTGGAGTTTTGGATGACTGCCTCAACCTTGGTCATGATGTTGTTCTAAACAGTCGTTTCCCCATCAAGAGCGCTCCTGCCTCAGTGCCCCGTTGATCCGAACACAACCCGCCACGCGCTCACTCTATCGTCTGCCGCCACTTCACGGAAATCGAAACTATTTATCCTTCCTATCAGGATTTGTTATGCAAACTCACTGTCATCCCGAGCAAGCGACCGAAGGGCGCGCTTGGCTTTGTCATCCTGAGCGAGACGCTTTTGTCTCGCGAAGGACCGGGCGAGCCGCGCGATGTGTCGCGTTCTTTGCGACACAATAATCGCGCGTTTGGCTCGCTTCCTCATTCACTTCGTCGGACTCTTCTGCTCCGGCAGGCGCCGCGGGCTTGGCAAATTTCGCATCGTCCACCGCAACGTTCTCCTTCACCTCGCTCACCTGAATCGTAAACCGCCCGCCCGGCCGCGCCAGCGTCCAGCGGAACGGAATCTTCACCCCGCCCGCTTCCCGGTAGTCTGCATAGTCGATCTGCGTGGGCATCAGCCCCAGACGGCGTCTCTCCATATCGAACCAGCCGCACCAGCAACCCCGACTGCTCGTCAAAATACAGTCGCAACGGCGGTTTACCATCGCGCTGTCCAACCACCAGATAAGCGTCGCGCTCACCCACCTTCTCCGTGCCCCGCACCTTCACTTCGCCGAACATCCTCTTCAAGTGCGTCGCAAAGTGAAGATCCGCATCCATCGACGCCGCGTCAATATCGGGCCCGTGCATCTCCCGCACCGGATGCCCCGGAATCCCCAACCAGCCTTCATGGCCGTCAAATGCGGTCACGCTGTCTCCGTCGGGGGTGTGCGTGAACGATATTCGCTTGTCCGGATCCTTCGAGAAAATCTCGATCGGAACATTTCTGTCGCCGAAGGTGATCGTTCCCTTCATCACTCGGCTTGTAATCTTCTCAATCGCCGCAGCTCCACCCACAGCCTGCAGATACTTGTCGAGCAGTTGATCAGCCGTCGGCCCGCTCGCGTCCTTCCCTTCCACGCTTTCGCCCTTTACCTCGGCCTTCTTCGCTTCGCCCTGGCCCTTTGCCTCTTCCCCCATCACCAGGGGCGTCCCCACCGGATCGGTGCTGCCCCGGTGGCAGGAATAGCAGGTCACTTCGCGATGTCCTTCGAAGTTGTCCTTGTTGATGGCGAACATCATCTCCATCATCTTCCGCGCCGTCTGCTTCGGCTTCTTGTCGTCCTTCTCGAACGCGCCCTCCACGTGGCAAAACTCGCATTCCACTCCCAGTGATGCCGCGATGAACTGCATCGCCGGAATCAATTGATCCGCCGGAATGCCCTTGAGTGCCTGAATATTCTTGAACTGCTCCTCTGCCTTCTTCGGACCGGCAGCGTTAACCGCCGTCGGAGCTCCTCCCGACTGCGCCTGCGCGCCGCCCATCACCACTCCACAAATCGCCAGCAACACGACCGTCCCCAGAACCACCGCGAGTTTCCTCTTCATCGATTGAAGCCTCAGTAGGAAAATGTCGAAAACAAGCTCTCTCACCGCTGATTACTGTACACGTACTTCCCCGAAGCCTCCGCAATGACAAAGACAAACTTCGTCGGCAAGAGTCCATCGACTCTCGCCTTTTCGTGCGGAGGCACAAACAGAAAAACCCGCCCGCTCTCCACCCAATCCCGCTGCAAATCCGCATCGCTCAAATAGATTTTCGGAGCATCCGCGAAAGTCGAACCGAACCACATCGAAGTCGTCCGCCCCTCCACCAGATCAATCGGCCTTCGCAGATAAAACAGCAACGACGATCCAAACGCCTGATCGCCATAAATCATCACCTGATCCTCCGGCCGCGCCCGCGCCGCGATTTCCTGCGCCAACTCCTTCGAAGACAGATATGGACCAAACCGCCCCAGCGCAATATGCGCCGCCACCAGGAACACCGCCATTCCCGCCCCCAGCACCCACGTCGCAGAATAATGCCGCCGGAACACGCGCAGAATGAACGACGTCAACGGAGCCACCAGCAGCACCACCGCCGCCAGCGCCGCCGGCAGCCGCAGCGCCGCAAACGACGCATAACTCAAATCCAGAATGTGCGACGTCGAAAGCGTGTACGCGTTCAGATCCTGCATGCCCAGCACATTCCCAATGTCTGGCTGAAACGGCAGGTTTCGCGAATGCCACAGCCCCGCCACCAGCATGGTGCTTGCCGCCACTCCAATCGCCGCCAGCAAACCCGCCGAGGTGGTCAGCCAGCCCGCGCGCACGCCGCGATCACACTCCGCCCGCTCGCATTGCGCCACGCCGTCCGCCAGCAACAGCAGCAGCGGCAAGTAGGCCGGGAAGGTGTAGTACTCCTGGTTGGTCGAGAGGGCAAAAAATATCAGCACCACTCCCGCCCATATCCAGCACAGCAACCGTGTTCGCGCAGCAAAATCGTCCAGCCGCCTCCCGCCACTCTGCACTGCCGCCGAACCGCTGCGTTGCCCGCGCCACGCGTCCGCAGCAGTCTTCATCGCCGCCGGCAAATACAAACTCCACGGGAACAACCACACCAGATGCAGCGTCCAATAAAGCGTCGCGGGAAGCTTGCTGTAATCCCGCGGATAGCGCCTCCCCAGGAATCTCAGGAAGTGTTCATTCACGAAATAAAACCAGAAGAAGCCGCGATGCTCCGCCGTACCAGGATTCCGCAACCCAGCCAGAATATGCCACGGTGCGGCGATCGCCAGAAATAGCGCCAAGCCAGAAAACAGCCGGAACTCCCGCCAGCGCCGCCATTCTCCCGTAACCAGCAGAAAGAAAAATGCCGCCCCACACAGGAAACACCAGCGCGATCAACCCCTTGGTCAGCACGCCCAACGCCATCATCGCGTATCCCGCGTACCATCGCCAGCCGCGGCTCCCGGCTCCAGCGCCGTCAGGAAAAAATACATAGCCGCCGCAATCAGCAGGCTCAGCAACACATCTGGGATGAGAACCCGCGTAAACAGGTACACGCCCGCGCAGGTGTAGACGAACAATCCGCGCGTAAATCCCGGTTCGCTCCCCGAACGCGCGACGTCCCCAGCAAAACGCCAGCACTCCCAGCAACATCACCGACAAGCACCATCGGCAGTCGCGTGCTGAATTCGTTCACCCCCAAAACCTTATAACTGATTGCCACCAGCCAATAGGGCAACGGCGGCTTCTCCAGATACCGCACCCCATTGATATGCAGCGTGACGTAGTCTCCCGTCACCACCATCTCGCGCGCCGCCTCCGCGTGCGAGCTGTCGGCGTCATCCAGCAGCCCAGGCGTGAACATCGACCCCACATAAACCGCCAGAAACACCACAGCCAGCGCCCAGTATGCAACTCTGGACCCGCGCCCACTTGGCTCTAGGCTTTTCAATTGCAAAATGACCCGATCACCAAATTACTCAATTCTCCTTGCCCCGAATAAAATACTTCCACTTATCCATCCCCGCCGGCACCGCCACATCAAAAAATCCCACCATCATTTCCTGCGTAGTCTGATCGCCCCAAGTCACCATCTTCTCCGAATCAGGATTATGCGGATTATTCTTCGAATTGTCATACCACGCCACCGCCCGCAACTTTGTCCCCGCCTTCAGTTCCCGCGGCTCCGCAGCTTGTAACTCAACTGCCAGTGAAAGTGATAATTCACCCGCAGCAAAGTCTCCACGCTCCCATCGTCATGCACAATGTCATATTCAAATCGCTTTCCCGCGCAGATGCATATGCGGAAAAAGACTCAGCAAGGTTGCATCGTTCGGCAGCGTTCCCTGCACTTCCACCCGAAAATCCTCCGCCCCCGGCGGAATCATCAGCGCATGATTATTCAACTGCAGCGTGATCACCCGCTGCTTCGGCGCGACTCTTCGCAAACACCAGCCCCACGCTGGTCTCGTCGCTCGCCGCCTCCCCGTTCGTCGTGTAGTGCATCTGAAACACCAGATCCGATCCCGCCGGAACAAACTTCGCCATCCCGTCCGCCCACCGGTCCGGCGCACTCCCCGGCGCATACACCAGCAGCAGGTCGCTGGTAGTTTCATGCGCCTGCCGCCGTTCCTCCGGATCAGTCAGCATCGAAGCGGTAAAAGGCTCGCCCACCGGCGCATGCCGCAGCCACGCCGACTCCGGAGGCCGGATGTACACCACCGCGTGGTGCACATGTGCCGCGCTCGAAGGCCGCACCTCCACCATCTGCACCCATTTGTCCTCGGTAAAATGTGTGGCCGCAATCTCGTACGTGTATTCCACTTCACCGCGCGCCGGAATCTGCACCGGCTTCGGCATCTTCACGACTAAATCCGGCTGCGGAATATTCCACCCTCCACTCCAGGTCCGTGGCGTAGGCGCATCGCGCGCATCTCCCGCAGGCGCTCCCGCATTCGCCCATGCCGCGATAGTCGCAATCTGCTCCGCACTCAACGAGGGATCGTTAGCAAAATGTCCGTACCGCGGATCGGCAAACCAGGGTGGCATCATCTTCATCTCCACCGCATCCGCCATTTTCCCCGCCCAGCCCCGCGTCTGCTCGTAACTCACCAGCGCCATCGGCGCAGCCTCCCCGCTCCGGTGGCAACTCTGGCATTTGTCCTGCAGGATCGGAACCACATCCTTATAGAAGGTAGGCGGAGAAGTCTTTTCGACAAGTCCGGCACCCGGACCCGGCATCTGCCACGCCGCTCCCATTACCAGCAGACAGCCCGCCGCTGCGACAACCCTCCCCAGCTTCTTCACGAGCGCAAGAACTCCAAAGTCAAAGCCCAGGCCTGCCCCGCCGAGCGCGGCTCATACGCTGCTCGCTCGTCACAGAAGAATCCATGGTCGGCACGGGAGAACTCAACATTCACATAAACCTTCTGCTGTGCGCTCAAAGCATCGGTCACGGCTTTCCGGTGCTCCGCCGTAATGCGCGTGTCTAATTCACCCCAGATCAGCAACGACGGTGCCTGCAGTTTTGCCGCCCGGTCCAGCAATCCCGGGGCGATTCCTCCTCCGTAAAACGAGACCGCGGCATGCAGCGGAGCCATACTGTTGGCAAGAAACGAAACCCGTCCACCCATGCAGAATCCCACACTCGAAATCTCGTTCCCTTTTACGTGGGCATTCGATCGCATCCACTCGTACGACGCCTGTATGTCCAACTCGGCCGTCTCCGTGGTCACCGCCTGGTAATGCGGCATTAGGGCAGGAAAGTCCGTATAGCTGCCCTCAAAACCCGGCGGCGCCGTGCGATGAAACAGCTCCGGAGCAATTACCACGTATCCCTCAGCGGCAAACCGGTCACTCACATTGCGGATGTGCCGGTTTACGCCAAAAGCCTCCTGGAACAGGAGCAGCCCTGGATGCGGCCCACCCCGCTCCGGACGCACCACATACGCCGCCATCCGAGTTCCATGCGCGACTGCGAGTTCCACTTTCTCTTTTACGATTGCCGTTCCGCTCATGCCATTTCCATTTCCCGCCCTGAAGATTTCTTGCTCAGCGTAAGCTGCCGTTGCCGTTCCGATATCTTCTATTATTGTTAGTCTCGCACAACTACGACTCCGCAGCGCGCGCCTCCCCGCACAAAAATGCTACAGTAATCGGTCCATCGTACCCAATCATGTCCGCGCCCGATTCCATCTTCGTTCGCGCCTGCAAGTCCCAGCCGGTCGACCGTACTCCCGTCTGGTTCATGCGCCAGGCTGGACGCTACATGCCCCAGTACCGCGCCGTTCGCAAGCAACATTCCCTGCTCGAAATCTGCAAGAAACCAGCCCTCGCCGCCGAAGTCACCATCACCGCGGCTGAAATTCTCCACGTCGACGCCGCCATCATCTTCGCCGATCTCCTGCTTCCACTCGAAGTCATGGGACTGCCCTTTCATTTCTCCGTCGGAGAAGGCCCGGTCATCGAGAGACCCATCCGCGCCCAGGAAGACGTAGCTCAACTCCGCACCGACCGCGCCGCCGATCTAGGCTACGTTTCCGAGGCGGTAAGCCTGGTAGCAAAACATTTCGCTGGACGTCTTCCGGTCATCGGATTCTGCGGCGCGCCCTTCACCCTGGCCAGCTACATGATCGAAGGCGGTGGCTCCCGCCACTACCTCCACACCAAGAAGATGATGTACAACTCCCCCGCGGACTGGGACGCGCTGATGCGCAAGTTGGTGGATGTCACGGCGGAGTACTCCGCCGCCCAGGTGCGCGCTGGCGCTGATGTGATCCAGATTTTCGACAGCTGGGTCGGCTGCCTTAGCGCGGAGGATTACCGCCGCCACGTCCTGCCGCACGCGACAGCCTTAGTCAAGCGCCTGCAAAAGACCGGCGCGCCAGTAATTTATTTTGGCACCGACAGCGCGACGCTGCTCCCCGCGATGAATCAAACTGGAGCCGAAGTCATCGGCCTCGACTGGCGCATCCCCCTCGATCAGGGCTGGAGCGATCTCGAACACCGCTGCGCCGTACAGGGCAATCTCGATCCCGTCCTTCTTTTCGCGGACTGGAAGGAATTGAAGTCTCGCGCCGAACACATTCTTCGACTCGCCGCCGGACGCCCCGGCCACATCTTTAATCTAGGCCACGGCATCCTCCCCGAGACGCCGGTAGAAAACGTGAAAAACCTGGCCCGCCTGGTGCAAGAATATTCGGCAGCGTGATTCGGTTTTGAAGGTCGCGGCTTCAAGCCGCGACGTTAAGCTCTACCAAATCAACGGCAGCTTTAGCCGCTGCGAAGACCCGAGGCCCGCATTCATGATTCGCATCGCCATCATCGGCGGCGGCATCTCCGGACTCACCGCCGCCTTCGCCCTCGAAGAACCCCGCCGCGCCGGCGCAGTCGAATACACTCTCTACGAATCCTCGCCCAACCTCGGCGGCGTTCTCCGCACCGAACACATCCAGGGCTGCATCGTCGAAGCCGGCCCCGACTCCTTCATCACCGAAAAGCCCTGGGCCACCGATCTCTGCCGCACGCTCGGCCTCGGCGATCAGCTGATCGGCTCCAACGATGCCGATCGCAAAACCTACATCCTGGTCCGCAACCGCCTAATCCCCATGCCCGACGGCCTCATGTTCCTGGTCCCGACAAAGATCCTGCCCACGGGACTCTCGCCGCTCTTTTCCTGGACCACCAAGCTCCGCATGGCGCAGGAACTACTCCATCCCCCGCGTGCCGCCGAAGCCGACGAAAGCGTAGCCTCGCTGGTCGAGCGTCACTACGGCGCAGAAATGGTCGATCGCCTCGCCGACCCTCTTCTCTCCGGCATCTACGGCGGCGAAGCCGCCAGCCTAAGCGTCCGAGCCGTTCTTCCCCGCTTCGCCGAAATGGAGCGCACTCACGGCAGTCTCGGCCGCGCCATGCTGGCTGCCAAGGAAAAGAAACCACGCCCCGCGAACCAACCCGCCCCTCCGCTCTTCACTTCCCTCAAGAACGGCATGCAGCAGCTCGCCGAAACCATTATCCCGCGCCTGAACCCATCCTCTCTTGTCACCAACACGTCCGCGCAGTCAATTCAACAAGAAGCCGGAGGCTGGGTCGTGTCGGCCGGACTGAAATCCGACCACTTCGATGCCATAATCCTCGCCGTGCCCACCCACGCCGCCGCGAAGCTACTGGCCATCAGCAGCCCCGAGCTCTCCGCAGAATTAGCCGCGATCAACTACCGTTCCTCGATAACCATCGGCCTCGGCTACGACCGCGAAGTCCGCCAATCCCTCCCTCCCGGCTTCGGCTTCCTCGTCCCCCGCAGCGAAGGCAAGCGCCTGCTGGCCGCAACCTTCGTCCACAACAAATTCCCCCACCGCGCTCCCGACGACCGCGCCCTGCTGCGCTGCTTCTTCGCCGGATCAAACGCCGAAAAAATCTGGCAGCTCTCCGACGACGCCATCATCGCCGTAGTCCGCGACGAGTTGCAGCAGATCCTCGGCCTCCGCGCCGAGCCTCTCTTCGCCCGCGTCTATAAATGGAAGTCCGCCATGGCCCAGTACGGCGTCGGCCACCTCGAGCGCCTAGACCGCATCGAACGCCTCCGCCAGCAGTTACCGAAACTAGCCCTAGCCGGCAACGGCTATCGCGGCATAGGCGTCCCCGACTGCATCCGCTCCGCCCAGGAAGCCGCTCGCCAAGTCTTAAGCGGCTAGGCAATGTGGGGAAAGCCTGGCGAGGCAATGTGGGGACAGCCGCCTCGGCTGTCCAGCAAGCGCAGCGAGCGTCCCGGTACCGTTCCTGTTCCCGGAATCACGCCGGAACATCCACCTTACTAACCCTCAACTCCCGCCGCACCCGCGCCACCACCAGCCGGATCTCGTCATAAGTAATCTCCGGAGGCAAAGCGTCCTTCAAAGGCCTCAGCCCGTTAATCCCTACGCGAGCGCAAGCCGCCTCGATCACAGCCTGCTTGTTCCGGTCAATCCACGCGGGCTGAAACTCCAGATCGCCCCGTTCCACCAGATTCGCCACAGCGTTCACCACGGTGGCCAACTGCCGTCCACGGATTTTCGCGATGTCCTCGAAACTATTCCCCGCAACCAGCAGACGCATGGTCTCCAGCGCAGGCGCGGTCTTCTTTTCCGGAACTGCCGAGGCTCGAGCACCGCCGTCGTAGCGCTCCAGGGCAGCCAGTATGCCCTTCCCGTACACTTCAGCCTTCCGCTCACCGATTCCAGTGATGTTCAGCAGATCCGCAATCGACGACGGTCGCCGGCGGCAAATCTCCTCCAGCGTCGTGTCATGCAACACCACAAACGCAGGCGCGCCCTGTTCCTTAGCCGTGGTCCGCCGCCACTCCCGAAGATATTCGCGCAGTTCAGCATCCGCAGCAGAAACTCCTACCTCAGCCGACGCCCGCTGCAACCCAGGTCCCTTCGCGGCATAACTCACGCCCAGCGCCGGCTCCGTCATCCATTCCGCCGCGCTCCCGCACACATCACAAGCCTCACAACTCTCCCACTTCGCAGCCTCCCCAAAATGCCCGCAAATCTGCCGATGCCGGCAGCGCTTCGACTCCACAAACTCCCGGATAACCCGATACCGCTCCCAGGCCCGCGTGCGCTCCGCCGCATCCGTTATCTGATTCGCAAAAAACCCCAGCAGCCCCGCATCTTTCTTCTGCCACAGCAAAACGCAGTCTGCACTCTCGCCATCGCGCCCCGCCCGTCCCGCCTCCTGGTAGTACTGCTCGATCGACTTCGGCAGCGACAAATGAATCACCGCCCGCACCGCCGCCTTGTTGATGCCCAACCCGAATGCGATCGTCCCCACCAGCACCCGCACTTCGTCCGCCATCCACCGTTCCTGGTTCCGTCTTCGATCATCAGCTCCCATCTTGCCGTGATACCCCACGGCGGCAATGTCATGATCTCCCAGAAAATCCACCGTCTCCTCCACCCGGTTAATCGTCGGAGAGTAGACAATCACATTGCTCCCGGAGTAGCTGCGCAGCGCCTCCACCAGCAGTTCCATCTGCTCCAGCCCTTCACACTCCCGCACCAGATACCGCAAGTTCGGCCGGTAAAAGCTGGCAATGTATTTGTCAGGATTGCGTAACTGCAGTTGCGCCAGAATGTCATGCCGCACATGCCGCGTGGCGCTGGCCGTAAAAGCCGCAATGGGACGATCCGGAAACTTCGTCCGCAGCCGGCTCAACTGCCGGTATTCCGGACGAAATTCATGTCCCCACTCCGAAATGCAATGTGCCTCATCAATCGCAAAAAAAGCAATCGGCACATTCTGCAACCATCCCATCGTATCGCCGCGTGCGACACGTTCGGGAGAAACATACAGCAGCCGGTAAGCCCCGTCCCGCGCCCGGCTCATCACCTTACCCTGCTCCGCTTCACTCAAACTGCTGTTCAGCACCGCCGCCGGAATCCCCATCTGCGCCAGTTGTGCCGCCTGGTCTTGCATCAAAGCGATCAGCGGAGAAATCACCACCGCCGTCCCTCCCGAAACCACCGCCGGCAACTGATAGCACAAAGACTTGCCCCCGCCCGTCGGCATCACCACGCAAGCATCGTGCCCCGCCAGCAGACTGCGCACAATCCGCTCCTGCAGCGGACGAAACGTGCTGTACCCCCAATACCGCCGCAGCAGCGTCAGCAGATCAGTTTCCGCGGTCATGAAAAAGAGTATAGGCTCAGGCGAAGATTAGGAGAAACCAATTCAGAAGGTTTTTCAGGAACACTTTCCAAAAAGGGAACATGTGGAGACAGCCGCCTCGGCTGTCCAGCGAGCGCAGCGAGCCGTCCTGTGCTTAGCCGCCTACTTCGCCGCAGCAATCGCGTTATGTTTTTTCAAAAGATCGATAGTTTCCTTCAGCGGCAAGGCCTTAACCGTGTGCCCGTTCCCGGAGACATCGTGCGCCTTGAACATCGAGTTATAAATCGCCTCTTCAGTAGCCTCGATCACAGCTTCAAACAAGGGAGACATACTCTCATTACTCAATAAGTCCTTAGGTCGATATACCGGCTCACTAGCTTCGATTCGTACATCTGGAGAACTCGAGAAAGCAATGACGTAATCTCCGCTGCCGTTGCTGCCGCTCGATCCAGTCCGCGCCAGCCCCATCATCGCTCGCGCCGCCAACCGGCTCAGATTGCGGTGATCCAGCGGAGCATCTGTCGCCACCACAATCATGCACGAGCCATCGACCGCTTCCCGCCGTGCCCCGATGCGTGGAGCTCTTCCATCCGAGGAAATCTTCGGATAAAACTGTCCCAGTTCGTTGCCAATCGGCACACCCGCAACAATCAGGTTCCCACCGAAATTTGTCTGCACCAGCACCCCAACGGTGTAGCCGCCAAACGATACCGGCAGGCGCCGCGACGAGGTCCCAATTCCTCCTTTGAATCCAAAAGCAACCGTGCCGGTCCCGGCGCCCACTACACCTTCTTCCACTGGCCCGCCAGCTGCGTTGTTGATTGCGGCAAACACATCCTCGGCCGCGATAGGCCGGGAACGAATGTCGCTCAGCCACCCATCATTCGTTTCTCCCACCAGCGGATTCACCGACAGCACATTTTCATTTCCTTTGAGGTTGAACGTATACGTGATGACCGCATCCGCCACCCTGGGCACCGAATCTGTAGCAGTCAGCAAAATAGGCGTCTCGATTTCGCCCATTTCGTTTACCTGTGTCGAGCCCGCCAGTTTTCCGTACGCATTGCCCAGAAAAACCGCGCCCGGAACCCTCTCCTTATATAGATTGCCTCCATGCGGCAGAATCGCCGTAACCCCGGTGCGAATGTTGTCCCCGCGAATCAGCGTAGTCTGTCCAACCTTGACCCCCACAACGTCAGTGATCGCATTCAGCGGCCCCGGAGGCAACACCCCTACTTCCACTCCCAGCTCCCGAACCCGCGGCCGGGTTTCAGTTTGCCCGAATATCGCTGCGCCCGCAGCCGATAACCAGACAACGATGATGAAGAGAGATTTCATGCTCATGAAGAAGTCCTTATCCTCATTCCCTTGCCGCGAGAACACCGCCGTCCAGAACGCGCATCTCCTACCCCATCCCATACTTCACTTCCCGATACCTCCTCGCAAACACCGCCCACACCACCGCAATCACCACAAAGCAAAGCAAGCTCCCCTCCGGCCCCACTATCCCTCCCGTAAGCCAATCCGGCCCCCGAAACGACGTCTTCAGCAGATGCCCCGGAAACAGCGTCCCGCTGTCCGGCACCGAATAAACAAATGTCTCTCCCCAATCCCAAGCCGCATGAAATCCCACCGCAAACCACAAGCTCCCCGTACGCCGCAACGTCAAACAAAAGAACAAACCAATCACCGCCGCCGCCAGCAATCCCGTCCACCGCTCGCCTTCATTCAAGCGGTGGCTCCAACCGAAGTAGCACGACAGCAAAACCGCCGCCGGCCAGAAACCAATCCCCCGGGTAAGCGTGAACTGCAAATAACCGCGAAAATGAAAGTCCTCGAACAATCCCACCAGCAGGAAATACACGGCCCAGAACGCCGCAAACCTGAAACTGCGCATTCCGTGGATCGCCAGATGTCCCACCTCAAACACCTGAAGCCCATACATCGTTCCCAGCAACAGCGTGATGCTCGCGAATCCCCACGCCGCGCCCACCCAAAACAACTTCCCGAACGCCCGCCGTCCCGGCAACCCGTACACTCCCCACGGTCGTTTCTCAACTCTAGCCAGCACCAGCGCCGGAACCACCGCCGCCACAAATACCCCAAATTCCTCCAGCATCATCGACCACAGCCCAT
This sequence comes from uncultured Acidobacteriaceae bacterium, assembly GCA_963770235.1. Taxonomy (GTDB): domain Bacteria; phylum Acidobacteriota; class Terriglobia; order Terriglobales; family Acidobacteriaceae; genus Sulfotelmatobacter. The sequence continues at coordinate 133,577 of CAVYOW010000020.1, forward strand.
CCGCCCCCAGATTCAGCGACCCAGCCCACCACGTGGCCAGAGACTCCAGCAAATAAAACATCGCCACATAAAACGCCACCCCCCATCCTGGCCTCAGTCCCTCCGCATCAAAAAACACCGTCCACACATACGATGGCTGCACCGCCGCCGCAAACTCCGGCGCTGGACCCGTCGGTTTCGGCGAAATGTCCGTCTCCTCATCCATTCCAACCAAACCCTTTGTCAAACCTGACCCTTTTCAAACCAAACCCTTGTCATTCCGAATCGGGCCGAAGGCCCGGTGAGGAACCTGCTGTTTCTCTCCCGCACCACTACTCTCTAGCATTCCCCCGCCTAGAAGTTTCTCCGAAAGACGCTCGGTCATGGTAAAACACTTGTCCTGCCTCATGACCCGTTTTTTCACCCGCGAACGCTTCGGCCGCCCGCAGTTTCTAGCCGGTCTACTGCTGCTCGCTTTCCTGGCGCAGGCATCCTGGCTGGTCCATTCTGAGTTGACCACATCCAAAGCCCCCGGCGTCTCCGAGGACGTCCGCATCGACGCAGGATGGCTTCAACTTCACGGCGGCCGCATCGCCGGTGCGCCTTTCCCCGATATCTCCTTCGGACTTCCTCTCGAGTTTTCCCAATCCGACGGCTACGACACCGAGCACTCCCCACTTCTCTACCTTGTAACCGCCACGCCCTTGCTGGCGTCGCCCCAGAGCCGGCTCGATCCCCAATCTTCCTCCACTTGGCGCTGGCTCCCGCGCCTTCCTTTCCTGGCCTTCGGACTCTTCCTCGGCGCCTCGCTCTGGTACGTAGCCCGCCGTCTCTGCGGCAACACCGGAGGATTCCTCGCCCTGACCCTCTACTGTTTCTCCCCCACCATGATCCAGGCCAGCGCCGTCTGGCACACCGAGCCTGAAATCCTCGCCGCCTGGGGATCCTTCGGCGCCATCTTCACCGCCATCGCCGTAGCCCACACTCTCTACGCCCCCCGCGAAGTAATTCTCTGGAACGCGCGCCGTATCGTTTTACTAGGCGTCTCTCTGGCCATCGCCGTGGGATCCCAATTCTCCATGATCATCGTCGTACCCCTGGCCTTGGCCTTCCTGCTCTATCTCGCGCCCATCCGCCGCGCCGCAGCCTTCACTATCTGGATGGTCGCGTCCCTCCTGGCCGTAGCCCTAATCTTCGCTACCTATTTCTTCCACTTCCACACCTTTTCCGAAGCCATGCAGCACGCCTCTTTCTGGGGAGCAACCTGGCGCAGCTTCACCGTCCCCGGCGTCTATCGCCAAATCGGCATCGAGATCCTGCGCGCCTGCCCCGCCCTGGCCCTGCTGCTCCCGGTAACCATCACAACCTACATCCTCTGGCGCCGCACCCGCTATTTCGGCAACACCGCTCCCGGCCTAATCGCCCTCCTCTTCATCGCACTCGCCATGGCCCACCCTCACGTAGCCGGCGCAGGATTCCTGCTGGCCTCCGTCCCCTTCATCCTCATCTTCGTCTCCGGCGTTCTAGCCGACCTGATGGAGACTCCCTACCGTCCCCTGGTAACGGCCTCCGTCTGGGGACTCCTGGCCGCCTACATCCTCTGGAACCTCCAAGCCCTAACCCAAGTCCCCCAAGGATAATTGCCGGATCTCATGTGGGGACGGCCGCCTCGAGAGCCTGCCCGTTTTGCCGAAGCCCCGAGCGAAGTCGAGGGGGAAACCGAGGGGTCCAGCCGAGCGCAGCGAGGCGCCTGCGCTGCCTGCGCCCGCCACAACACTTCCGTAACTCGGCTACGCCTCCCTATCGTTGCTAAGCTCCTATCAGAACTCCCCGTGAGACGCATCCATGCGATTCCCAGTCGATGTCGATCTAGCGGTATTCCTCTTCGTGACCGGCAAAACCCTAGTCACAGCACTGCCCCGTATGCGCCAAAGCGTGCCGCACATCCCCGCTCGCTACCAGATCCAAAACGTCCCCGACGCCTCTCTCACCCAAGCGCAAGCTCGTTATTTCGCGCCCTACGACGAAAAATTGGCCGCCATGAACTACCGCCCAGTCTGCACCTATCTCATCAGCAACTTCGGCAAAATCCTCACGCGCCAGTACGTCAACCCTGCCGAGAGCTCACGCTGTGAGGTGGCGATCCAGGAACTGGTCCAAACCGTCGACGGCAAACAAGCCTTCACCAGTTGTTGCGTAATACACTTCCACACCCGCTTCACCGACGACCGCGTTCTCACCACCCGCAACATGAAACTGAAGAACGTCCTCGACAATCCGCCCTATTGGGTGCTGCAGGAGTGCCCCCAGATCGATGATGCCGCAAAGTTGAAGCGCATCCACGACGCCCGCGCTCAGACCATGGGATGCCCCGTCGCCCCTCTCACCGACGCCGACCGCATCTTCAAATACGTTCAAAGCGAACATGAGCGATACAGCGCCTATCAGCTTTCCGTGGGAGGCTACCAGCCTCTGCCCGGCGAAGACAGCTACACCTTCTCCGACAAAGTCTACAGGCGCGGCATCCGCAATTATTACAATCCTCTTGCCCAGGGCATTTCAGCGCGACGTTTTTTACCCGCAGCGTTCCTGGCAGCCGCCTTGACGGTTTTCGCCCGCCTCGAATACGCCCCCGCTGCCGCTCACGCCCTCCGTACTCTCGGCCTCCCTGCCGAATTCGCTGCTCAGGCCGTAATCCGGCTTTGTTACATCGTCGCGGGCGCTCTCATCGGCTATGTCCTGGAAAGCGAAATCTTCCTATGGGCCTTTCTGCTGACCTACCTCCCGGCCCGACTCTTCACCAGCGGCAGCCTGGGCCCCATTCCCTACAGCGCTCTCGCCGCAGGAGTAGCCTGGTGCGTATCTCAATTCAAGAAACGCCGCCGCGCCGTCCTAATCCCGCAAGCCGCCCCCTGATCAGAATCGGGCAACGCGTTGCAACGCGCTGGAGACCTTTTCCTCTGTGAACCTCTGCCCCGCCGTGTTTTAAGCTTCTGACCTTTTGGATCGCCCATCACAATTCTCTACAATTCCCCCGCATCAACCACACCGTCCCGCGATCTAAACTCTAGATAGTGGAGATGCGCCATGACCCATCCGCTGGAGTATCATATTCTCGTGCGGCCTCTGATTCCGGCTTCGCTGGCTCTTCTCGGGATGCTCCTTCTAGCTCCCATCACCCCGGCTCAAGCCAACGGAGCCGCTTCTTCTGGCTTCGGTCACGCGGCCAGCGCAGCCACCACCTCAGCCAGCCACGCGCACGTCTCGGCAAACTCGGGCGCAACCTCTTCGGCCCATCCTCCGCGTCACAAGAATGGTTCCCCCAACAACGCACACTCCCACCCCTACCCCGGCAGTTTCTTCTTCCCGTACGCATACGCGTTTCCCGTGCCGTACTCGGCAGACGTCCTCGACAACGGTGCCTCCGACGATAGTGATCCCAACTACCAGGGCGGCCCCACTGTCTTCGATCGCCGCGGCGCTGGACCTTATTCCTACATCCCCCCCGGCTCTGAATCGCCGGTCGATTCGAAGGCAGAAGCAGCGCAAAACAACGAAGACTCGTCCACGGCGGACTCCGATCCCGCACCGTCCATCGATCCCACCATCCTGGTCTTCAGAGACGGTCATCAACTCGAGGTCGATAACTACGCCATCGTCAGCCAGACCCTCTACGATCTGACTCCCGGACACCCCCGCAAGATCGCTCTAGCCGACCTCGATCTCCCGGCCACCCAAAAACAAAACGACGACCGCGGCATAGCTTTCGAATTGCCGTCCTCGGCCCAGGCCAACTGACATGCGCTCACCAGCACTCCTCACCGGCTTAATGTGGCGCGGGCGCCCTCGCCCGCGAAATGCCGCCAGCAAAGTCGCCCCAGCAGGAAATTTCCATCGCCGTCTTCTGCCAGCTCTCTGCGCCCTCCTGACAACTCTCGCGCCCTCGGCCTCAGCCCAAAGAACCGCGCACGCGGCATCTCCGCACCCAGCAATCCCGCATTTCAACTTACCCGCCGGCAGCTTCGCTTTCGGCCGAGCCGCATACGCATCCAGATTCCGCCGATCCTACGCCTACACGTCCCTGCCTTTCCCGTTCTTCGGCGATTCCTTCAATCCCGATGACGTCTACTCCACCGGCTACCCCGTAGCCTCTCAGCCGCCGGTCATCTTTCTACAAGCCGCACGCGCCCTGGCCAGTCCCGCGGATTATCCCGGCGCCGTGCCCTCCACCCCACAGCCGCTGGTGATCGAACTCCAGAACGGCCACTACGTCCGAGTCAACCGCACTCCAGCCAATGGCGAAGCCCTGCAGCTCGCCCCCGCGCAACCGCAACCCGCGATCACCACTCCATCTCCAGCGCGCGACCTGCCCCCGGCGCTTCTAGTCTTTCGCGACGGCCACAGCGAAGAAGTCCGCGACTACGCCATCGCCGATGGCATCCTCTACGCCCGCGGCGACTACTACACTGACGGATACTGGACCAAGAAAATCGCCCTCTCCACGGTCGACGCCGCTCAAACCCTGGAGGCCAACGCCAAGCGCAACGTAAAATTCATCCTCCCTTCATCGCCGAATGAAGTCATCACGCGTCCCTGAACAGCCGCGAAGCGGCGCAAGAATGCAGCCCAAGGCGCAAGCCGTGGGTACGAACTCCGAAAATCAAGAAGCCCCGAAGGGGCGAAAGAAATCAATCCCCTCCCGTTGGCCTCGGCGGACGACTTGCCACACAAGCTTTCGAGCGCCAAAAAATGAACGCTCCGGTGACCTTGAAGATCGGTGCTTCAGCGCCGCGTCGACCGCTCCAGATGACGTGGGCTTTAGCCCTTGGGGGCACCTCCGAAGAGCACGAGCAGAACCGCGAGAAGCAACAATCTGGACGCGATTTTCACATCCGAAAACGTGCTACAATACCCTTCGATCAAAACTCATTAACCACCTGCAAATGCAACCGTTTAGCCCAAAAACTAGCCGTCTCGAACGCAGCAAAGAAAAGCCCGAAGCCCAAGACCGAAGACCCAAGACCTAACCCATGCCAGACGATCAAAATCCCGAACTCCCCCTGACCCCACCGCCCGGCGGCGGCGAAGGCAGTCCCGGCGCTCTCCACATTCAGCCCGTCAACATTGAAGACGAGATGCGCAAGTCGTATCTCGACTATTCCATGTCGGTCATCATCGGCCGCGCCCTGCCCGATGTCCGCGACGGACTCAAGCCCGTCCATCGCCGCATTCTCTACACCATGCAGCAGATGGGCCTCCAGCCCAATCGCGCCACCCGCAAGTGCGCCCGCATCGTCGGCGACGTAATGGGCAAGTACCATCCCCACGGCAATCTAGCTGTGTACGACGCGTTAGTCCGTCTCGCGCAAACCTGGAGCATGCGCTACCCATTAATTTTCGGCCAGGGAAATTTCGGTTCCGTAGACGGAGACCCGCCAGCAGCCGATCGCTACACCGAAGCCAAACTAGCGCAAGTAGCAACAGCACTCTTAGAAGACTTAGACAAAGAAACAGTAGACTTCCGCCCCAACTACGACGGCAGCGAAGTCGAACCGGACGTTCTCCCCACCAGAATCCCGAACTTGTTAATCAACGGCTCCGACGGCATCGCCGTAGGCATGGCGACAAAAATTCCGCCCCACAACTTAACCGAAATCGTCAACGCCACCATCACCCTGATCAACGACCCCAACGCCCAGCTAGCCGAAATTCTAAAATTCGTCCAGGGCCCCGACTTCCCCACAGCCGGCGTAATCCACGGACGCGCCGGCGTCTTCGAAGCCTACCGCACCGGCCGCGGCCGCTTCACCATGCGCGCCAAGGCCGCCATCGAAAACATCTCCAAAGATCGCCAGGCCATCATCGTCACCGAAATCCCCTATCAGGTAAACAAAGCCCGCCTGGTCGAGCGCATCGCCCAACTCGTCAACGACAAAGATATCGAAGACATCTCCGACATCCGCGACGAAAGCGATCGCGACGGCATGCGCATCGTGGTCGAACTAAAGCGCGGTGCCGAGCCCCAAATCGTTCTCAACCAGCTCTACAAACACACCGCCATGCAGGAAGGCTTCTCCATGATCCTGCTAGCGGTGGTCAACAACCAGCCCCGCGAAATGGGATTGATCCAAGCCATCAAGCACTTCATCAACCATCGCGTCGAAGTAGTCCGCCGCCGCACCGCTTTCCTGCTGCAGAAGGCCCGTGACCGCGAGCACATTTTGGTCGGTTACAAGATTGCGCTGGACAATATCGATAGGGTGATCAAGCTTATACGAGCCGCAGCGAATCGACAGGAAGCAAAAGCAGCCTTGCTCGCGGCCGAACTGCGTGTCATGGACACGGGCTGGGCAAAGATTCTCCGGGAGACAGGCTCGCTCACTCGATCCGGCGTTCTGACGCCCATTCAAGCCGACGCCATCCTGGAGCTTCAACTGCATCGTCTGACGAGGCTGGCTCAGGACGAGATGATGAATGAGTTGGAGGCAATAAGAAAGCAGATCGTCAGGTATGAATTGATCCTTGCCTCCGATAAAGAGCTTCGCAAGGAAATTATCAAGGAACTCGAAGAAGTAAAAGAACTCTACGGCGACGAACGCCGCACCCGCATCGAAGACGAAGCCGCAGAAATCGTTCTAGAAGATTTAATCGCCGACGAGCAGGTAGCCGTAACCTTCAGCCACTCCGGCTACATGAAGCGCACCCCCATCTCCACCTACCGCATGCAGCGCCGCGGAGGCACCGGCCGCACCGGCATGAAGACCCGCGAAGAGGATTTCGTCGAGCACCTCTTCATCGCCTCCACTCACGCCTACATCATGATTTTCACCAACAAGGGCCGCGTCTACTGGCTCAAGGTCTACGAAATTCCCGACGTAAGCGCCGCCGGTCGAGGCAAACACATCGGCAATCTAATCGGACTCCAACCCGGCGAAACCGTCCGCACCATGCTAGCGGTCCGTAATCTCGAAGAAGAAAACAAGTACATCTTCTTCGCCACCCGCAACGGACTGGTAAAAAAATCCGAGCTCCGCGAGTTCATGCACGTCCGCTCCAACGGCATCAACGCCATCAACATCGAGGAAGGAGACGAACTAGTAGCCGCCCGCATCACCAACGGCAACCAGATCGTTTTCATCGCCTCCCACGAAGGCGCAGCCATCCGCTTCGACGAAAATCACGTCCGCCCCATGGGCCGAGCAGCGTATGGTGTAAACGGAATTAATCTAGAAGAGCGAGACTACGTAGTAGGCATGACGGTCACTCCAAAACCGGGCGCAGAAGGAACAGAGAAGAACCATGTGGAGACGGCCGCCTCGGCCGTCCAGGGAGCGCCAGCGACCGAAGCAGAAGTCACGCCCGGCGAAACCGTTGACCTAACCCAAAAAGGCACCCTGATCCTCTCCGTAACCGAAAACGGCTACGGCAAGCGCACCCCCGCCGACGAATACCGCCTAACCAACCGCGCCGGCAAAGGCGTAATCAACATCAAAACCACAGAGAGAGTAGGCAAGGTAGTAGCGATAGCGCTGGTAGACGAAAATTCTCAAGTAATGCTAATCAGCCAATACGGCAAAATCATCCGCATGGATTCCAAAACCATCCGCGAATCCGGCCGCAACGCCCAAGGCGTCCGCCTCCTCCACATGGAGCCCGGCGACCGCGTAGCTGCAGCAGTAGTCCTGGCTCCAGAAGAAGAACCCAACGGCGCCACTAACGGAGGCACGCTGCTTCAGTAATTCAATCTCGCAATCTTCTAAGGTTCAGGTGTTGTCATTCCGAACAAAGTGAGGAACCTGCTTTTCGCCGCCACTACAACCGCGCTCAATCGGACCACCCACTGCGTACTGGGTACTAGGTACTACTTAACTCCCTGCTTCCGATTAATCTCTCTCGAAAATTCCGTAACAAAATCCAACACTGTCCCCCATCCCGCCTGCTCAAGCGCCGCCCACCCGCCGTTGGCAAACGCGTTTTTCGGACTAGGCCTCCAGGCCGTAGAAATCATCCCTCCCCCAAACGCTCCTCCATAAAGCGCCCACTGCGGCCTCCGATGTTCCTCGCTGCGATCGTAAGTCAGAAAGTTCCTCACCATCGCATGCCGCGTCCGCCGCCACAGCCCGCTGCACTTGCACTGGTCATAGCGCACTTCATATCCCAGCTTCGCATTCCCCAAAGCCGCGAGCGAATTCGCCGCAATAAATTGTCCTTCCCGCGACCCCCACCGCTCCGCATACCCTGCCCACCCGTCGTCCCACTGCCGCGGCGTCCCCCGCGCCTGGTCAATCCCCGCCGCAAACATCCGCTTCATGTAGGCTTCCGGAGTAATCACCGTCTGTCTCAGATAAATCACTTCCCGCTGCCCTCGTGTCAAAGCCACCAGCTTCCGGTTCCGGCCTACATACTCTCCCGCGATCCACCCCGACTCCCAATCCCGCGCCCGCTTCAATTCCACGGTCAGAGGATTCCCAGTCCTGATCTTTTTCTCACTCTCTCCCGGCGAATCCGGAAGCGTCTCACCCGGCGCCTGTCCCGAATTTTGTGCAGGATTCTGCCCAGCCTCACTCCCCTGCGCCCAACCAGCTCCGCAAGCCACAGCACAAATCATCACCAGCACAAAGCAGGCGCTACCCTGTGCCCCGAGCCTGCCCTGAGCCCAGCCGAAGGGTGCCCACTGTGGTAAAGCCTTTGACGTTGACGTCCCCACCACAACCCCCAGTGCTGAAATCCCTTGGATGCACACGCCCCACAACGGTGTTGCAGCTCAAGCCGTTGCCCCTTACGCCATCGCTCTACCGCAACCAGGTACGAGGTACTGGGTACTGGCAACTCGCTCCCTACCCGCGCTCAAACGCGTGCTTCTTCTCCAACTCTTCCACCGCCATCCGCATCGCACCCTCAAATTTCTCCGCCCGTCCCATCAACCCCGAGCTAGCCTCAGCCCACTCCCCCTCCACGAGCATCAACCCACCTCCCGCCAGCCGTCCCGCAACCTCCAGCAAATGCTCAGCAGTAGTCTCCAGATACTGCGCGTCAGTAGGATCCCCAATCCAAACCTTGGAACCTCCGCCCTGGGCACTGGGTACTGGGTACCGGGTACTGCTCTTAGTCCCCCAATAAACCTTCCGCTCCAGAAAAGTAGCGATCACCTCATCCGTAGCCTTCCCAAACACCCACTTCCCCCGCTTGAAGTCATAATGCCGGCTCGAAAACGGCACCGGCTTCAGTTTCCCCGATTTCACAAACTCAATCTGATGACGGTCCACTTCCTTCCGCAAAGCATTGATCACCGGAGCCTCCACATCCTTAGGCTCCAGCGACGCCACCACCTCCCGCACCGTAGCCGACAAATTCACCGCCACCGGCGCATGCAGCCCATCCGTATTCTCCAGCCGGATATCCCCATGCAACACCCAGAAATCCGCCCCCGAAGTCGACCGATGAAACGGCCACTCCAACTCAATCGTCAACGGCAACCCGCTCAAAGTAACCCAAATCTTTTTCTCGTCACCCGCCTGCCCCATCGCCGCAACCACCTCAATTAGTAAGAATGAAAAATATACTTTGTCATGCTGAGCGAAGCATCCCTGCCGTCTTCACGAAAGCCAGCCGTATAGGATTTTCTCTCGCAACACCGCAGCCCGCCAAAATTCTCGACCACAGTCTTAACTAGGTACTAGGTACTGGGTACTAGCTACTTCTTCCTAACCTTCGCCCCCATCCGCAACAACTTCCGCACCGTCCCCGTAGGCAGCCGCTTCATCTGATCATGCAACTCCGTCACCGCCTCAAAAAAACCAGCCATAGCCGCCAAGCGTTCCCGCGTAAACTCCGCCCCAGCTTCCTTCGGATCCAGCTCCTCCAAACTCCGCCGCAGCATCTCCCGCGTAGGATCGATCTCCCGCCGCTTCCTCTGCTCAATCACCAGCCGGAACATCTCCCAAACATCTTTCATCGACTCATAATGTTCCCGCCGGTCGCCCAGCACATGCACCGCCCGCACAATCCCCCACCCCTCCAGCTCCCGGATCGACGTGCTCACATTCGACCGCGCCACGCTCAAAGTCTCCGCAATCTCCTCCGCCGGCAAGGCCCGCGGCGACAAATACAGCAGCGCATGGATCTGCGCCACCGTGCGGTTAATCCCCCACCGCGTCCCCATCTCCCCCCAGTGCAGGATGTAAGCCTTCTGCACCCCAGTCAAACCAGCCATATCAGTTCCTTCAGTCCAAACAGAATCTACAGAACAAACGGCCGCCACGTCAATCCCGCACGTCAATCCTCTTGTCATTCCGAACGAAGTGAGGAACCTGCTTCCCGCCGGCACCACCACGGCCCGGAGCGCAAGCCCACTCAACAGCGGAAACGACTGCGTACTTGGTACTAGGTACTAGCTACTAGCCACCCGCGACTCGCCGGCAGGCTTAACCACCTTCTTCTTAGGAACCTTCCGCTCCGCCTCCGCCCGCTTCCGCTCCTGATACCGCCGATCATGAAACGACTGGTCCGCCAATTGTTTCTTCATCCCTCCAGCTTGCCACACCCCTCCAAACATAGCCAGCCCCACAAAATGTGAGGACAGCCGCCCCTCGGCTGTCCGTCGAGCGAAGCCCGACCACCTCGCGTCCCCAATCCCCTCTGTGTCATGCTGAGCGAAGTAGGATCGTTCAAAGGACGACCCTATGCAGCCGAAGCATCCCTACAAGCTCTGTGAGCCCGCGCATGCTGGCTGGCGACTGACGACTGTAGTTGTCTACAATCGAGCTTCGCCATGCACCCCGCCCGCATCGCCGAACTGCTCCAGCCCTTCTTATCAGCCCCTTGTCATTCCGAACCGGCGAAAGCCGGAGAGGAACCCGCTGTCCTCTCCGCCACCCAACTCCAAAGTATATCGACTTACATCGATATACTCCTCCACTGGAACGCCCGCATCAACCTCACCGCCGTCCGCAACGAAGAAGAAATAGTAACCCGCCACTTCGGCGAATCCCTATTCGCCGCCCGCCATTTATTTCCTCGTGTTTCCTCTGCGCCCTCTGCGGTGAAAGCTCTTGAAGTAGCCGACCTGGGCTCCGGCGCCGGCTTCCCCGGCGTCCCCATCAAACTCTGGGCCCCCAACATCGCCCTCACCCTGATCGAATCCAATCAAAAGAAAGCCACCTTCCTCCGCGAACTGGCCCGCGCCCTTACATTGACGGACATCAATATACAAAACGCCCGCGCCGAAACCCTCCCCCCATCCACCTTCGACGTCGTAACCCTCCGAGCCGTAGAGCGCCTGCCCAAAGTCCTCCCAGTAGCCGCCACCCTCCTGGCGCCCAACGGACGCCTGGCCCTCCTCATAGCGTCCAACCAACTAGACGCAACCCGTTCCCACCTCCCCAACCTGTACTGGGACCCACCAATCCCTACACCTCAGTCCAGATCACGCCGACTCCTGATCGGCCATCGAGAACCACAAGCGTAAACAAGTGGAGTAAGCACGCCAAGCTCTAAGGGTAATTAAGCCTACCCCGATCAAGAATCGATCTAGAATAGCGTCGAAGTGGAAAGCATGGCCATCCGAGGCCCAATTGCCACAAGATCATAGCTGCGAAAGCGCACGAGTGTTCCGACTGGAACATTTCAGCGATATGTTCCGGTTGGAACATTATGACGATATGTTCCGACTGGAACATTCAGCAATGTGTTCCAGCCGGAACATTCAAGCGGTCTTGCCCAACGAAGTACCTGGAGAAACCGTCTGAATGTTCCGACTGGAACATTGGACGCGTTTTGCACACAATTCGGCTTGCGCGTGTCAATTCGACCTTGCATTCGAAACGCGAATCGCACTATTCTGCCAACAGCTCTGGCTCCTCGACAATTTATGGGACGCGTCATCGCTGTTGCCAATCAGAAGGGCGGCGTCGGTAAGACTACGACTGCCATCAACCTGGCCGCATCCTTCGCCGCGGCTGAAGTGAACACACTGCTCATTGATTGCGATCCGCAATCGAATGCCACCAGCGGCCTGGGCCTGATGAAAGATCCGGAACGCATCTCTACGTATCATCTGCTGCTGGGCGCAGCCTCCAGCGAGGAGGCTCTGGCTGTGACTGAGCTGGAGCAGCTCTGGCTGATCCCTTCGCACAAGAACCTGATCGGGGCAAACCTTGAGCTGGTAGAGGCTGAGCGGCGCGAGTATCGGTTGCGGGACGCGATCGCGCCTCTGCGCGATCGCTTCCAGTACATCGTGCTCGACTGTCCGCCGGCGCTGGACCTGCTCACGCTGAACGCGCTGGTGGCGGCCGACTCAGTGCTGATTCCTATGCAGGCAGAATACTTTGCGCTGGAAGGCATCAGCGAGCTGCTGGACACAGTGGAGCGGATCCGCGTGGCCTTGAACCCGGGGCTTGAGATTGAAGGCGTGGTGCTGACCATGCTGGATGAGCGAACCAACCTGGCGCAGCAGGTCACGGCTGAGCTCAGGAAGTTTTTTGGGGACAAGGTGTGTGCGGCGACCATCCCGCGGAACATACGGCTGGCGGAGGCGCCCAGCCATGGGAAGCCCGCGCTGATGTACGATCCGCGGTCGCGGGGTGCGGAGAGTTATATACGGCTGGCTAAGGAGCTGCTGGGGCGCCATCTGGCTGCAGCGGGTGAGGCGCCTGCGGCGATCAGCGCTTGATTTGTATATTGATATGCATCGATATATTAGATTGATGTGCGTCGATGTATGCCGCGCGCGAAAGAGGGCGTGGTTGTGGTGACGGAAGGGACAGCAGGTTCCTCGACTCGCTTTCGCCGCGTTCCGCGGCTGCAAGCGGCTCGGAATGATAAGTCCAAAAAGAGGGAGCATTGATGACTACTACTTCGGCGGCGGAGAATTTGGCGGGACCAGTGGTCGAGAAGAAAGAGGAGAAGGTGGAGAAGCGGCGGGCTTTGGGGCGGGGGTTGGAGTCGCTGCTGCCGGGGCCGCGGGTGGTGGTTCCAGGCGGCACGGGCGGTTCTGTCCAGGGCGGGGGTGGCGGCGGCGAACAGCAGGTTCCTCACTTCGTTCGGAATGACAAACCTTTGTCCGATGATGGGGCTTTGTCTGCGGAGTTGCCGGCTTCTGGGGAGATGGAGGCAAGTCGGACAGGAGTGTCCGACCCACACGAGTTGTTGCCGGACGACCTTTTGCCGGGAGAGGTGATTTCGATTCAGGCGGTGGCTGAGACTCGGGTTGCTGGCAATCTGGTTACTCATCTTCGTTTGGATGTGATCGAGAAGAATCCTTATCAGACTCGGTATGTGTTTGATGAAGACATGCTGCGGGAGTTGCGGGACTCGATCAAGGAGCATGGGGTGGTGCAGCCTGTGGTGGTGCGTCCGGGGGCGGAGGAAGGGCGCTACATCCTGGTATTGGGGGAGCGGCGGTTGCGGGCTTCGAAGATGGCGGGGAAGGAGACGATCCCGGCATTGGTGCGCCGGCTATCGCCGCAGCAGGCGGCGGAGATGACGGTGCTTGAGAACGTGGTGCGGGAAGATCTGAATCCGATCGAGCAGGCGGAGGCGTTTCGGGTGCTGAGTCTGGAGTTCAAGCTGACGCAAGTGCAGATTGCGGACCGGATTGGGGTTTCGCGGGAGACGGTGTCGAATTACATGCGGTTGTTGCGGCTGCCGCAGAAAGTGATGGAGTACCTGCTTTCAGAGCGGCTCAGCTTCAGCGATGCGCGGGAGATTTTGCGGCTGGAGAATGACGAGCACATTGAGCTGGTGGCGGAAGAAGTGGTGACGCACAAGCTGAAATGGGACCAGATTGAAGACCGGGTGATGCGGATCAACGGGTCGTTCCCGCTGCTGCCGGGGCAGACTATGCCGGGAGAGGCGAAGAAAAAAGGTGGGGCGCGGTGGATGGATCCGAATGTGCGGGCGGCGCAGACGGATATGGAGCGGACTTTGGGGATGCGGGTTCGGATTCGAGACCGGCATGGCAAGGGGAAGATTGTGATTGAGTATGCTTCCGTGGATGATTATGAGCGGGTTACGGGGATGCTGCGGGGAAGAAGTAGCTAGTACAGTAGCTAGTAGCCAGTACCTAGTACCCAGTTTTGGAGGGCGGCCTATGGCCGCCTTTTGCTGTTTTTTGGGTGCCGGGCGGGAATCAAGGTGGTAAGAGTGGGATGGGAGATTGTTTTTCGACGAATTTCTCGGGCGGCTTATCCCATCTCAGGGTGGTTTCAGAATGATGAGTGGGAAAGGTACGGAATGTTAACTGGTTTGGTTCTGGCAAACCGGGTTCTTTGTGCCGCTGGAGAGTCTGAGCTAGAGACTCGTGCCGCCCCTGACGGGACTCGGTTCCTTTCTTGCTTGCTTACCCCGCACTTACGTGCGGGGCTAGTGAATGCCGTCCCCTTCGGGGACTGGTGTGGGCCGGTTGGGGAATGCGGATTATGATGGGTTGGGGCGGGAATTTTGGAGACGGGTGGCGATGACTTTGACTGAGGTGGAGAGGGTTTTGGGGTCGGTGGCGGCGCAGTTGATGAATGGGGAAGTTGTTTTGCTGGAGGGGCAGAAGATTCCGGTTAAGCGTGTTGGGAGCGGGCGGTTGCGGATGGTTCAGTTTCGGCTGAATGGGCGGATGTTTGAGGCGATTGAGCAGAACCGCGAGAAGCCCAGCCGGTGGGGGAAGCTGGCGCGGGAGAAACATCAGGTGGTGCAGTTTCGGGATGTGGAGACGCATAAGTATGTGGCGGTGTCGGTGGATGGGGAGGTGCGGGAGTATGGGAAGTGATAGTACCTTCAGTACCGAGTTGCGAGCGAAAAACCAGATGCGAATCACGACAGCGGTCGAGTCGGGGCTCTGGGACGCTGCACGGTATGCCGCCGGGCCTGAAGCCATGGATTCTATTTTTAGCGATCCCCGCGGCGCTGAAGCGCCGGTCTTCCACGGTTGTGCCGGCGTCATTCAGGGGCCGCTGATCCTTCAGTCCCTTCTCACGCGCGCGAACGAGTCGATCACTCCCAATGGCCTACTACATCGAACCTCCTGGTTTTCCGGTCGGAAAACAGGAACTCGTAGGCTTGATGGGAATCATAGTCGGTCTTGTGGTCATTTAGAACGAGTTTGGCTTTGTAGTCACCGAGTGCCAGTAGATCGCCTACGCCGAGGTAGGACTGAAGTTCATATTTTTTGCCGTCGATGATGACGTCTAGATCTTGAGCACCGTGAGCTGTGACGATCACGCGTGAGGCAGTGACGTGGATGGTGATCGGGTAGTCGGTGGGTTTGGGGTCGGCTGCTCGGGCGAAGGTTGGGAGCAGCAGGAGGATGGCTAGTGTGAGCTTGTGCATTAGGCGCCTCTTTATTTCTTGTTCGATTTACGACGAGTATAGCGCGGGTATGGGACGGTGGGGCTGAAGCCCCGATCTTTTCTGCACCTTTACGCGGCGCTGAAGCGCCGCTCTTCCACGGTGGTGCAGGGGTTCCTCTTGAGACGCGGCTGTGCTCTGATTGAAGCGCCGGGGCGCTACCCACAACGGAGCTTCGCTCCGTGGACAGCCGGGGGCGGCTGTCCCCACATAAACTCTTGCTTATTTGGCGAAGAAGTAGTCGAAGGACTTTATGGCGGTAAATTCGTCGTCTTTGATGTCGAAGACGGTGTAGAGCTTGGTGACCTGGACGATGTCGTGAACTTTCTTGGTGAGGCTGAGGAGTTTTAGTTCGCCGCCGGCGGCGCGGGCGGAGGTGAAGCCGCTGACCAGTTCGCCTACGGCGGAGGAATCGATGTAATCGACCTGGGCGAGGTTGAGGATAATTTTTTTCTTGCCTTCGGCGAGGAGCTTTTGGATGGCGTCGCGAAGCTGTCCGGTTTCGTCGCCAAGCGTGATGCGTCCGGTGATGTCGACGATGGTGATGTGGCTGACTTCGCGGGTGGTGATGGTCATGATGCCGATTGATTGTACCTCGGAACAGCGGAATCTACCACGGAGTAGGGATCCATCCTGAAAAACTGGCGGCAGAGGTGGCGCAGGCGAACAGCAGGTCCCTCGACTTCGCAAGATCATTCAAAAAGCGAATGATCTTGCTACGCTCGGGATGACAATTCTTCGATCAGGCTGGTCTGAGGGGCACCCTCAGGCACAGCTCGCGTTAATAGCTTAACGAGTTGAAGGCGGCTGCGACGGGGACGGGGTGGGAGTCGCGGATTTCCTGGATGGGTGAGGTGACAATGGGAGTGTCGTATTCGGGGTGGTGAAATTCGAGGTGCATGCCGCGGCCCACGTATTGGAGCTTTAGCATGGAGCCTCCCCAGGTGGAACCGGCGATGGCAACCTGTACGGGGCTCGGACAGAATTCGGGATGGCCAGAGATTAGAGCGTCACTGCCGCCTAGAAGTACGGCGGTGTAGCAGTGGTGCATGGTTTGGATTTCTAAGATGGTGGAGGGTGGGAGGTCGTGGAGAAAGACTCCACCTTCGATTTCGGACTGGATGATGGCGTTGTTAACGTCGTCCGCGAGGTTGGGGTGCGGGGTGAACATGGGCCCTACTTACTAGATGCTGAATAAGGGTAATGGGTTTCGGGTGTGGGGGCAAGTGGGGAATGGGGTTTTTGGGGCACGTTTGGGGGTGAACTTTTGGGGGTGGGGGTCCAGTACCCAGTAGCTAGTACCCAGTACCTAGTTGTGCTACGTGCGTTTTTTGCGGGGCTTAGTGGTTTGCGCTTACGGTTTGGGGCTTTACTTCGTCGGCAGCGTTGCCTATGGCGTCGCCGGAGAGGATTAGTTCTACGCGGCGATTTTGCTGGCGGCCTTCGGGAGTGTCGTTGGTGGCTATGGGCTCGGTCTTGCCGTATCCGTGGGCTTCTACGTTGTCGGATTTAATCCCTTGCTGGACGAAGTAGTCGCGGACGGCCTGGGCGCGGCGCTCGGAGAGTTGCTGGTTGTAGTCGTCGCTGCCTACGCTGTCGGTGTGGCCTTCTACGGCTACGTGGAGGCTGGGATAGGCGAGGACTATTCCGGAAACTTTGGCGAGGCGCTCGCGGGCTCCGGGCAGGAGCTCGAAGCTGCCGCTGCGGAATAGAACGTCAGACATGTTGGCGATCAGGCCGCGGGCGGAATCGCGCGTGGCTAAGATGCTATTGAGTTGTTGCAGGAGACGGGCGCGGAGTTCCTGCTTTTCGTTTTCGGCTTGCTGACGGAGAGATTCGGATTGGGCTGCGGCCTGTTTTGCTTTGTCGGTTTCGGCGGCTAAGGCTTGCTGCTGGGCTACGGCTTCGGCGGTGGCTTTCTCGGCTTCGGCTTTTTGGCGCGCGGCTTCCTGGGCGGCGGCTTCGGCTTCCTGCTTCATCTTCAGAGCTTCGGCTTTGGCTTGTTCGGCGTCGGCACGGGCGGCTTCGGCTTCGGCACGGCGCTTGGCTTCGGCATCGGCGTCGGCGCGGGCTTTGGCTTCGCGGGCGGCGGCGGCGGACTGGGCTTCGTCCTCAGCTTTTTGCTTTACGGCCATCAGGCGGGCTTCTTCGGCGGTTTCGGTGGCTTCTTTGGCGGCGGCTTCTACGGCGGCTTTGTTCTGCTTTTGGCGGTAGACGTCCTCGGCGTGCATTAGTTGCTGGCCGGCTTTGGAAATGATGAAGGCGGCGTATTTGTCGCCGGCGGCGATGCGGGCGATGCGGAGCGCGTTGCGGGCTTCGAAAAGTTCGAGCGGAGTTTTGCTGTCGATGCCGAAGATGGCGTCTTGAATATGCGTGTTCGTCGAAGAATAGGTGCCGCGGCTGACTAAATCATATTTGGCTTCGATGTTTTCGCCTCCGGCACCGTCGACGGGAGCGCTTTCCATTACCACCATGTTGCCGGGAGCGGTCACGGCGAAATAGGGCTCGGCGGTTACGATCATGCCGAAAGTCTGGAGGTCGGTTGCGGCTTTGAGGTGCGCGGTGTTGCTGTTGCGATCGATGGTGACTTCGCCCAGATTCACGGGGCGGCCTTGCGGTGAGACGGCCCAGAGGACGTAGGTTAAGTATTCGAGTCCGAACTTGGTGGCGTCTTCGAGGTTCTGGAATTTTACTTCGATCTGGAAGTTAGTCTTTTTGCCTTCTACGCGGGCTTCGCCGGATGCGCCCTGGAGGAGATCGGTTCCCTGGAAATCGATTTTGGTTTGGCCGCCTTGCAGGCGATAGTGGACCGCTTTGGTGGTGCGGGTTACGGTGGAGGCTGCGGGAGCTGGCGCGGTTTGCGCGGATGAGAGCATGGTGGCGCAGAGGAAGATGGCTAGAGACAGGTTTTTCACGAGGTTCTCAGTCTGGGGGAGACTTTGGGACGGTTTTGTGTTGTTAGTAATCGTTAATTATCTTCGTTGAAGAGGGGTGGGAGGGACAAGGACAGGAAGGACTATGGAGGGATGGGACTTTGGTCACTGGGGTGGATTGAGACTTTGGGGCGGCGAGCACTTGCGGGGGGCAGCGGCGGCGGCGGCGAAGTGCATGGGTCCTTCGCTTCGCTCAGGATGACAATCCTTCGTTGATCTGGATACGCGACCCCCGCTACTTGGCGGTGAAGGTGGCGAAGGAGGCGGTTTTGCCGAAGTAGATGCGGAGGGTACATTTTTCGCCGACGTGGGCGAAGGCTACTTCGAGGGCATCGGATGGTGTGCTTACCTGGTCGGTCTCCATTTGGGAGCGGGCGACGTCCTGCTTCTCGTCGTAGGCGGCGCCGGGGGTTACGTTTTTGTTGACGATTAGAGTCCATTCTTTGGCGGGAATGGGATAAACGGTGTAGGCGCCGACGGGGATGGTAACACCTCCGAAGCTGAGTTGAGCTTCGGTGAACAGGGTCATGGGAGTGCCGCCGGGAGCCCAGGGCTTGCCGTTGGGAAGTTTCTCGGTCTTGCCGCTGACGGGGTTGTAGCGGATGTAAACCTGGCGGTCATCGTCGAGATTACAGCTGGCAGTGGAGGGCTCGGATTCCTGCGCCGAGCAGATGGCAGTGAGAGTTAACAGGGAAATAGCGAGGACGAAGCGAGCGCGGAGCATTTGAGACCCCTCTGGGGGAAACAGTGTAGCGCCGAAACCGGCGGAGGGGAAGAGGATTTGGAGAGCTGATTGCCGGATAGAGGGAATTGGCCCCGGTTGTTGCTGGTCTTCGGTGATGTACTCAGAGGGGTGGGGCGTTGCTACCGTGAGTGGCGAGGACTAACACTCATGGCGAAAGCAGCGAAGTTGAAGATCCTTTATGGCGAGGGGGATGCGGAGGCACAGGCGGGGACGGCCGCGGCGTTTGAGAAGGCCGGGCACATCGTGGAGAAGGCTGTGGGGCGAAAGGCTGTGGAAGCGGCGCTTGGCAAGGGCCGGTTCGACCTGGTGGTGCTGGGACCGAGTTTGAGCCGGAATGACCGGCATCATCTGCCTTACATGGTGAAGAAGGCGCAGGCCGAGGCTAGCGTGCTGGTGATGCATGCGGATGGAAGCCGGCATCCTTATGTGGATGCTTGCACGGATACGGGAGCCAGCGTGGAGAATGTGCTGGCGCGGATTGAAGGGATGACGATTGCCGGGTTGATGCCGGCGGCGGCGGGGGCGGCGGCGGGGAGGTAGTTGCCAGTACCTGGTACCTGGTACCCAGTTCTATTGAGAGCGGCTTTGCGGCCGCTCTTTTTCTTTGGAGAGAAAAACCTTTTAACACAGGGGGCACAGAGGTTCACAGGGTAATTCAGATTAGAACGAACCTTGATAGTTAACTGGTGGGATCGATTGCGATTTACGGCGGTTGTCTTATCGGTTGACTGGCACCTGATCGGATCGAAGTGGAATTTCTTGTGGCCGGCTCAATTGAATCTTGGTGCGCATCTGGTTGGTAATAGTGGAGCGCCCTGACATCTCCGGGGGCTATTCCGGTTGCTGGAGCGACTGATTTCGGTCGGCCGAGCCGGCCTAGTGGGTTCGTTGTCCAGAACTTCTGCCTGACAAACTTTAGAGAAGCTAATTGTCGTGCATCACATCCAAAGCGGTGTGTGAGGAGGGTGCGATGAGCGTTAGTGCGGAGTTTTTGCCGGAGTTTGATTTGGAGATGGCGGCGGCGCGGCGGACTTTGGAGCGAATTCCGGAGGACAAGCTGACGTGGAAGCCGCATGAGAAGTCGATGACGCTGGGGCGCTTGGCTGGACATATCGCCGAGCTGCCGGGGATGGGAGTGAGCGTAATGAAAGAGGACGCTCTGGATTTCGCCAAGCGTCCGGCTGGGGAACCGCCGCGCAAGCCGAACGTGGCGGAGTCGCGGAAGCAGGTGCTGGAATTGTTTGATAAGAATGTTGCGGCTGCGCGGGCTGCGATTGCGGGGGCCAGTGATGAGCGTTGGGCTGGAAAATGGACGCTCTCGGCGGGGGAAAGAAAGTTTTATGAGGGATCGCGGTTCGGGGCGATGCGGCGGATGATGATGAATCATGTGATCCATCATCGGGCGCAGCTGGGAGTTTATTTGCGGTTGAATGATGTGGCGGTGCCTTCGGTGTATGGGCCTTCGGCGGATGAGGGACGGTAAGGGCTGGGTGTCGCGTCATTGCCCGTCAATGAGTGTAATTGGGGATGTTTCAGCAACCAGGGGCCGCGGGGCCATGGTCCGATCTATCGGCGCAGATCATGTCATCGACTACACCCAAGAGGATTTCACCAAACGTGGGCAGAGTTACGATTTAATGCTCGACTGCATTGGGAACCACTCGTTGTCAGCATGCAGGCGTGTCTTAAATCCCAGCGGGATATACGTTCCGGTTGGAGGAACGACCGACGTGTGGATGATCCGCCCTCTCGCTAGTTCGGTCAGTGCGCTTGTGTTGTCATGGTTCGTGAGCCAAAAGCTGATCGCATTCTTCATGGCGAAACCGAGCAAAGAGGATCTGAACACCGTGGGCGAACTCATTAAGATCGGAAAGGTGACGCCGGTCATCGACAGGCGTTACGGGTTGAGCGAGGTTGCTGAGGCGATTCGGTATCTGGAAGAAGGACATGCTCGGGGAAAAGTATTAATTATTTTGTAACCAAAGCAGCTACTTCCGGCAATCGGCCAAGGGACCTGCCGTCAGAAGAAGGAGTTTTGCGAGTATGGCTAACCTGAGACAGCGACATAAAAAGGTTGCGACGAGGGCGTTGATTCTGGTCATCGGCTTGTTATGTCTCATCGGTTGGGTTGGAGCTCCCGTAGCCGCGGCAGGCGAATTGCGCTTTCAGGTGGGTGCGGAGGAGCTGCGCTTTGAGTTGAGCACGGACTGGAAAGAAGCAAGTAGCCACGTTTTGGGTAATCGACAGCTAATGATCGAGTTTGTCCGCAAAGGAGACGACATCAATAACTGGAAGGAGTTGTTTACCTACCAAAATTTCGCAAGAGGCAAGCAGACTCCAGAAGAGTTCCTGAATAAACTGAAGGCTGAGAGGGAGAAGGAATGTCCGGGCGCAACGGTATGGAATGTAATCGAGCAGAATGAAAGCAGCATCTTGTACGAATGGCGAGCCAAGCCATGCCTCGGGTGGCCCGAACAGCACGAGGTCGCCAGGATTATTTTAGGAAAGCACAATCTGTTTGTTCTGCATTACGTTGCGAAGGTGCCCGAACTGGCGCCAGAGACGCGAACAGAATGGATCAAGAGGTTACAAGATGCAACCGTCGGGCATCATTAGACGTGGACAATGTCGCGCGAGGATTGGCCTTATTCCATGCTATTCAGGCTTCCGTTGCCGGTTCTGGTACATGTCCTATTTCGTGGCGTGCAGTGATGCGTTTCTTACTTTGAAGAATCAAGGAGTTCGGCGGGGTAACCTGGGGAGGTGACGAACGGCACATTGCAGCGACCGGGAGCACATTCTAATGTCGCGATCAGAATGAACCTGAAACCTGCACATCCCCATCCGAACCTCCATCCGAACCCGTCGTCCGAAATCGCACCGTCCGGAGCTCGCTGCTAACGCAACCGCCACGCGCAGCCAGCTCGGAAAACGCCGCAGCAATCGCATGGCGCTGCATGCTTCTGTCGGATTATCCGGAGAAGATCGGCAGAAATGTGCCTTTACGATGCCGGCCAAGGCCACGAAATTGAATCGGCACGGGGCTGCCGTTCAACTCCGACGTGAGCTTCTGGTGGGCTCGTTCGTCACGGTAGATAATAAGCACGGGGCCGCGCTCTCAGCCCGCGTAGTTGCTCAGTTAGCGGGCCTGGAAGGCGTTTCCACGTACGCAATCGAGTTTGTCGAGCGGGACGGAGGGGCGGAAACTTTCTGGGGAATTATCTTCCCGCCGAACACCTCAAACTCCTAACCCGCAAGTGTGGCCCTGGCGCCACAAAGGCGCAAGCCAAGATGGTGCCGGGTTCCATGCGGCGTTTCGTTTCGGCTCGCTAGTCGGTAAAGAAGATCTTCTTGCTCTTTACCACGGTTCCAGCTTCGCCAAACAAGATCGTGCAGCGAACGTTATGCTCTTCGAACACCCAGTTATTACTCTGCTGCTCTTTCTCGCCCAGCCGAAGGTTACGATCTTGGGCGAGCCTTGAGACGCCATCTTTGGTCATACCGGAAGAGATTTCGTCACACAGGGAGCGAGTACTCAAGTTAATGTGCTCCGCGGGCTGGGTTTCTTCTTTGACTGCGGGAACCGGCGCCATGGGAGCCAGCGAGCCGCCGAGCCTTCTGCGCCACAGTTCACGCCCATCAGCGGTCAGGGCACGAACGTAGGCACCATCAGGACAGGACTCCTCCACATAAATGTCGGGTCCGTTTGCGCTGGGCACCGCTTGGGTCATTTTTGTACTCTTGCATCCGGGCAGGTGGCTGACAGACCACTTGATCGTTCCGGTGGGCAAGGACGGGCCGGAACGAATCTCGATGCTGGCTACGGAAGAATTGCCGTCGGCATAAGCAGTCAGAACCACCGTTGAGGATGGTTCCTCCGCCTGGATGGTCGCTTCATCGCCAGCCACCGTAAGCTTGGCAGCATGTTCGGGAGAAACACTCCAGCGGACATTGTGCCGCAAGCGTCCGTCGGCGCCCACAGCTCGGAACGTATGTGTCTCGCCTACCAGCATCGTGGCCTGTGTAGGGACCACGGAAAGCGCGGGCACGTCTTGCGCGAAAACCGGTCGACCAGTCGTGCTCATGCTGATCGCCAGAAGCACAAGAACGGCAGCACACGTCATTTTCCGCATTCGTTTAGTCCCTGGTACTTCAACTTCTTCAGGTTACGTCTGGCGGGAAAACTGCGAAAGTTACCTTGGGGGGTCGTAAACGCGGACGCGCGCTTAGAGCCTGGTTGCGGGTCAACGAGTGCAGTCGCGATTTATCGCCACCGGAGCGGGGCCTGCTACCATTGCCGCATGTTCAATTTTGGGAAGCCGAAAACAGCCGGCGACTGGATCGTTCACATCGCCGGGGCCATCGTCGCGATATTTCTTGTCTGGTGGATGCTTCGGATGTATGTGCTGTGAATGCACTCAAGACCCTTCAGGATGACAGATTTGGTATGGGGCCGACGCTCGCTTCGCCTGCTGGACAGCCGAGGCGGCTGTCCCCACATGTTCATCGTGGCCGCCGGGACGGCGCTACGGTTGCAGCGCTACCTTCATATCCAGATTGCGGGCTACGAAGGACCAGGTGTCGGCTGTTTCGTCTATCAGCTTTGTGATTGACTTGCCGGCGCCGTGGCCTGCCTTGGTTTCGATGCGAATTAAGATTGGGGCCGGGCCGGCTTGATCGGCTTGCATGGTCGCGGCGAACTTGAAGCTGTGGCCGGGGACTACACGGTCGTCGTGGTCGGAAGTTGCGATTAGAGTCGGGGGATATTTTGTTCCTGGCTTCAGGTTGTGCAGCGGGGAGTAGGCGTAGAGGGCTTTGAATTCTTCGGGGTTGTCGGAGGAGCCGTAGTCGCTGGTCCAGGCCCAGCCTATGGTGAATTTGTGGAAGCGCAGCATGTCCATTACGCCGACTTCGGGGAGCGTGGCGCCGAAGAGGTCGGGGCGCTGAGTCACACAGGCACCGATGAGCAGGCCGCCGTTGCTGCCGCCGCGAATTGCGAGCTTCGGCGTTGACGTGTACTTGTTCGTGATGAGCCATTCGGCGGCGGCGATGAAGTCGTCGAATACATTTTGCTTTTTCAGTTTCATGCCCGCCTGGTGCCACTCTTCGCCGTACTCGCCGCCGCCGCGCAGGTTGGGCTGAGCGTAGACGCCTCCCATTTCGAGCCAGACTACATTTGGAACGGAGAAGAACGGGGTCAACGAGATATCGAATCCGCCGTAGGCGTAGAGCAGGACGGGATTTTGTCCGTCGAGCTTTAGTCCCTTTCTTGTACGTCAGGAACATGGGGACGCGGGTGCCGTCTTTGCTGGCGTAGAAGACTTGTTTGGTTTCATAGAAGGTGGGATCGAAGTCGACTTTGGGTTGGCGGAAGACGGCGCTCTTGGCGGCTACGGGATCGTAACGATAGACGGTGGCGGGAGAGATGAAGCTGGTAAAGGAGTAAAAAGTTTCTTTGTCTTTGCGTTTGCCGCCGAAGCCCGCGGCTGTGCCGATGCCGGGCAGATCGACGTTGTGGAGGAACGTGCCGTTGAGATCGTAGACGCGGACTTCGGTGCGGGCGTCTTTCAGATATCCGAGAAGAAAAGAATTGTTCACTACGTTTGAGAACTCCAGCTTGTCGACGCCCTGGGGGACTACGGTTTTCCAGCTGGTGCGCTCGGGATGGCGGGTATCGATGGCGACGACACGTCCGCGGGGAGCATCGAGATCGGTTTGGAGCCAGAAGACGGGACCATCGTTATCTACAAATACGTATTGGGCGTCGAAATCATCGAGCAGCTTTACTACCGGGGAATCAGCTTGAGTGAGGTCTTTGTAATAGAGACGGTTCTTGGACGACGTGTCTTGCGCGACGCTGATAATCAGATAATGGCCGTCATTTGTAACGTCGCCGGCGAACAGCATTTCTTTGTTATCAGGGCGGTCGTAGATCAGTTTGTCTTCTGATTGGGCGCTGCCCAGGCGGTGGTAGTAGAGCTTCTGAAAATAATTGGCGTCGCGCAGGGTGGCACCGGTGGGTTCGTCGTAGCGGCTGTAATAGAAGCCTTGGTTGTCTTTGGCCCAGGATGCGCCGGAAAATTTCACCCATTTGAGATCGTCGGCGAGATCTTTTCCGGTGTCGACATCGCGGACGTGCCACTCGGTCCAGTCGGAGCCGGAGGTAGCGATGGCGTAGGCCATCAGTTTGCCGTCGTCGGAGATGGCGGTATCGGCGAGGGCGACTGTGCCATCTGGAGAGAGAGTGTTGGGGTCGAGCAGGATGCGGGGCTCGGCGTTGAGGGATTCGGCGACGAAGAGGACGTTCTGTTGTTGAAGTCCGGTGTTGTGCAGGAAGAAGTAGCGTCCGCCGTGCTGGCTGGGAGTGGTGAAGCGCTCGTAGTTCCAGAGCTTGGTGAGGCGGTCGCGGATGGCCTGGCGATAGGGGAGCTGGTCGAGATAGCCGAAGGTTAGTTTATTTTCGGCTTCGACCCAGGCGTGAGTTTCGGCGGAGTCGGTGTCTTCGAGCCAGCGGTAGGGGTCGGCGACCTTGGTGCCGTGGTAGTCATCGACCTGGTCGCTGCGGCGAGCTTGAGGATAGGTTAGTGGCGCAGTTTGGGCAGTGGAGAATAGGGTCAGCATGGGGAGCAGGAGTGTGAACAGGATTAGTGCGTGGCGCGCTAGATGCATGGGGTCCTCTGGAGTGAATGGGTGGTGCGATCTATTTTGCATGTTCTCGTGGGCAAGAAGCAAGAAAGGGCCGTGGTGGAAACGCCTCGCAGAGGCCCGGCAGGGGTGCAAGCTGCTAGGGATCCCCTCGGCTTCGCTCGGGGTAGGCTCTTCGACTGCACAACAAGTGCTTGCGCTAAGGGCGCAAGCACTTGTTCCGCTCAGGATGACAGGGAGACTTTTACGGCAACGTGCGGCGGGCTGGCTTGGCGTTCGCGGGTTTGTAGTCGGCGGGGTAGAGGACTACGCAGCGGTTGAAGCCTTCGCCGTCGCTTTCGGTGCGGAGGTCGGTTTGGTCGCGCAGGGCGAGGTGGACGATGCGGCGCTCGCGGGAGGACATGGGAGCGAAGTGGAATGGGGTTCCGGTCTGGCGAACTTTTTCGGCGGCGACGGTCGCGGACATGCGGAGTTCCTGGAGGCGGATGGAACGCTGGTTCTTGCAGTCGAAGGAAATCTTTTCGTGCTCGGCGGAAGGTAGATGGAGAATTTCGAAGGCTAGGAGTTCGAGGGCGCGGAGAAGTTCGGCGCCACGATCGAGAAGCAGCGTGGAATCGGGGCCGGAGAAATCGACGAAGATCTCGGGCTTCTCCCAGTCGGTGGGCGCGGGCGGGTCGACTACTATGCGGTATTTGAGGTGGAGACCTCCGTTGGTGACTACGGATTGGAGGAATTCGTTGATCTTGTTGGCGGCGGCTAGTTTGTCCATAGGGGCGCTCGTAGCAATAGCAATTGGCAATTAGCAGTTAGCCTTTCGCCTTAAAAAACCTTAACCACGGAGGACACGGAGGCTCACGGGGTAAACCTATCGCTTGAAACCAAATCTTATCGCAACCACCGCGACTCTTGCGCGCTTCAGGCTAAGGGCTAACGGCTAATTGTCACTTCTCTTTCTTGCGGGCGCGTTTTTCCATCATTTCGCGCATTTCGCGGCCTAGCTTGGTGCGGTTCATTAGAGCCTGTTGCGCGATCGAAATCAGGTTGCTCTCGGTGTAATAGAGATTCAATCCCGCGGCCAGCTTAAAGAAGATGAAGCCCATCATCAAGGGCATCATGATCGTCATCATTTTTTGCTGGGCGGGGTCCATGCCGGCTTGCGGAGTCATGCGCTGCATTACGACCATGCTGACTACCATCAAGAGAGGCAATACCCAGTCAGCGGCGGAAAGGTCGGTGATCCAGAGCCAGTGGGCGTGGCGGAGTTCGAGGGCGACTCCCAACATTCTGTAGTAGGCGATCAGGAACGGGAACTGGATTAGAAGAGGCAGACAGCCGCCGGCGGGATTTACGCCTTCCTTCTTATATAGAGCGCTGATCTCTTCGTTCATTGCCGCTTTGCGCGGGTCGCGGAGGCTGTACTTCTTGTATTTCTCCTGAATGTTTTTGATCTGGGGCTGGATGCGCTGCATCTTGAGCATCGACTTCATCTGCGTGATGCGCAGAGGGAGCAGCAGAATGGTGATGATGAAAGTTTGAATGACGATGGCCCATCCCCAGTTGTGGACGATGTGGTTGTAGGTCCATTTGAGCCAGAGGAAGAGCGGGCGCGACAGGATGCCCCACCAGCCGAAGTTGACGATGCCGCGAAGATCGGGGCTGTCGTTCTTGATGGTGGGGACGGGGACGGCGTCGAGTACGGCGAGCTCTTTGGGGCCGACGTACATGCGCTCGGTGGTTGGGCCGCGGAGGTTGCCGACGGCCGCGCCGAGGAGATCTACGTTGGCGGTGTCTTTGGAACTGGCGCCGATGGGATTGAAGCCGGGTTTCTGGGGAATCTCCATGGCGTAGTGGAGCGTGACCATGGCGGCTGACTGCGGGATCGTCCGGGATGAAGATGGCGGTGAAATATTGATCGCCGGTGCCGGCCCACTCGAATGGACCTTTTATCGTGTTGCCGCCGCTGATGGCTTTGACGCCGAGGCGCGTTACGTAGTTCGGGAAGAAGATGTAGCCGCTGCGTTCGGTGGAGGCGTCGTTGTGATAGTCGATGCCGGAGGCGGCGTAGGAGGCGGGCGTGACCTGGTCGCCGAATCCGGCGGGCCAGGCGGGCGCGGCGAAGATTTCAGCGCCTTTGTAGAGGACGGAGGTTTCGACGTTGAGGACGTAGGTGTGGTCGAAACGGAAAGTCTTGCGGATTACGAGATCCTGATCGGCGTATTCGAAAGTGATCGTGGCTGGGGCCGTGAGATTGCCTTCATTCGAAGCCACGTAGAGCGCGGAGTTGAGGCGGTTGCGCAGAGTTTCGTCGTAGGTCCAGAGAGAGAGCGGGTAGCCGAATTTTTGAGCGGCGGCGGAGTTGACCAGTTCGAGCGGGCCGTTCTGGGCGTCGTTGTCGAATTTCTTGAGGATCCAGGATTTGACCTGGGCACCGCGGTTGGTGAAGGTGATTTTGTAGAGATCGTTTTCGATTACGGTTTCGGTTTCGGTGGAAGCCTGTTTGGTAATTGTGGTCGATGGAACGGGTGCGGCTATGGCGGCTGGGGCAGAGGGAGGTGGTGCGGTTGCGGGCTGCGTCTGTGCGGATTTGTTTTGCGGCTCGGGCGGCGGGGGCATGTATTTCTTGAGCAGCGTTTGGGAGACGATGAGGACGACGAACGTCAGAACAACGACGATGAGGAGGCGGCGCTCGGAGCCGGGTTCCTGCTGAGGATTTTGATAGTCGGCCAAAGTTCTTAAAGTACCTCTCTGTACCTCGGGGCTAAAGCCCGATCTAAATGCCTTGCCTTAACAAGCCTGGAAGGCCTGCTCCACCCTCTGAGCTACGCTCCTTGAGTCGCTCCAGTTCCGAATCACATTTTTCCGCAGCCGGTTGCCTGCTTTACTACCGGGTCGTAGCCGGAGCGGGCAAAGGGATGACAGCGGAGGATGCGGGCGAAGGCCATCCATCCGCCGCGCAGGGCGCCGTAACGCTCGACGGCCTCCAGGGCATATTCGGAGCAGGTCGGCACGTAGCGGCAGGCTGGGGGGAACAGGGGCGAGACGGCCCACTTGTAGGCCCGCAGCAGTTGCAGCGTGACGAATTTGGCAATGTTGCTCAAGAGCGGCTTTCGGGCTTCGGCCTTCGGCTTTCGGCCATTCTGTTTTTTGGCGCTTGCGGCGCCGACTTCTCGGACAGCTTTTGCTCGATTATGGCGAAGGCTCGGCTGACTTCGTTGCGCAGTGCGGCGAAGTCGATCGTCAGCAATGATTTCTTGGGATTGATTACAACGTCTGCCGCGACTCCTGCGGGCGGAGCGCGTCATGCGAACTGCTTCGCGCAGGCGGCGCTTGATGCGGTTGCGCTGAACGGCGCCGCCCAGGGCGCGGCCGACGGTGAATCCGATGCGCAGGCCGGAGGTCTGGCGCTTCCGGCTCCGGGCGCGGCAGGTAGAAAACGGTGATGGACGCGGAAAAGTGGCGGCGTCCTTGTTTGTAGACACGCTCGAAATCCGCGTGGCGCAAGAGGCGCGCGCTGCGGGGGAATCGGGCTGTTGGCTTTGGCGGCATGGCGAAGTCGGGCCGAGTTCCCAGCGTGGCATTAGCCAGCATGCCTGCGTGCTGCGACGGGCGGCTGAAGGTCTCGACTGTGGAAGTGAGCGGCACCAGAAAAGCTACTCGCGGAAGCCGGGTTTTACGGAGACCCGCTTCCGTCCCTTGGCGCGGCGGCGGGAAATCACCTTTTTGCCGCCCTGGGTCTTCATGCGCGTGCGAAAACCATGCTTCTTGCTTCGCTTGCGCCGGTTAGGTTGGAATGTACGCTTGGGCATGAAAGATAGCTGCTCCTGATTCCGTCGACAGTGTTAGGGCAAACAGTGAGTATAAATGACGGGGAGGGGTGAGGGCAAAGGGCGGGGTTTGAACGTGGTGGTGTGGTTTGACTCGGGGCGGCAGTGTGTGGAGGGCGAGATCCCCTTCGGCTTCGCTCAGGGCAGTCTCTCGTCCCGCTGGAGAAAACGCGGGACTTCGGGATGACTCCACGGAGGCGCGGCGCTGAAGATTTTCAAATTGCCCCACCACCTTCATATTGTCGGAATGACAATGCGTTTGCACCGTGGCCGTTGCAGTTACATCCTCGACACTTGACAGGCGCGCTGCTTCGGGTTCCGAATAGGGTTCGGGAAAAATTAGTGCGTGAAGATTTCCGCACGACGAAAAAAATTTGTGCTACTATGCCGCTCGGTCGAGTTTGAAAATCTCATTCACACAATGGCAACCGCGCACGACACAAGTGGCGCATTCCGCAGTACACTAAGAGTTCCATCAGCAGGCAGGTAAACAGCAGTTTTAAGTCTTAGACAGGCGCCCTCAGCCAGCCGCCGGGACGCCGCGGCGAGTATTTCATAATTATGTCAGCTCAAGGTTCGCCACTCTCCCCCAATCCGTGGACGCGCATTCTGGATGCGCTGGAAAAAAAGATCAACCGGCACTCCTACGACACGTGGTTGAAACCGACGCGCTACAGCCACTCCAGTGGCGGAATTTTGTTTGTGCGGGTACCGACGCCGGAGTTCCGGCAGCCGGTCGACAAATATGGGGACCTGATTCAGGAGGCGATCGATAACCTGGGGCTGGAGTTCAGCGAGGTGAGGTTCGTGACGCCGGAAGACGATCCGGCGGCGATGACGGTGCGGCACAACGGCGGACTGTCGGCCGGTCCGATTTCGGTGGGGACAGCTCCGGCGCAGGCGCGGTTCGATTGGGATGGCGCGGCGCAACTGAATCCGCGCTATACGTTTGACGCGTTCGTGATCGGCAGCGGAAACCAGTTCGCGCATGCGGCGTGCCAGGCGGTGGCGGAGCGTCCTTCGAAAGCCTACAACCCGCTGTTCCTGTACGGCGGCGTGGGCATGGGCAAGACGCATCTGATGCAGGCCATCGGACACGAGGTGAAGCGGCGGCAGCCGCAGGCGGCCATTTGCTACGTATCGAGCGAAAAATTCACCAACGACATGATCAACTCGCTGCGCTACGACAAGATGACGTCGTTCCGCGATAAGTTTCGCAGCGTGGATGTGCTGCTGATCGACGACATCCAGTTCTTGACGGGCAAGGAGCGGACGCAGGAGGAATTTTTCCATACGTTCAATGCGCTGCACGACACGATGAAGCAGATCGTGATCGCCAGCGACCGGTCGCCTAAGGAATTGGCGGAGATTGAAGACCGGTTGCGCAGCCGGTTTGAGTGGGGACTGATCGCCGACATTCAGCCGCCGGATCTGGAGACGAAGGTAGCAATCCTGCAAAAGAAGGCGGAACAAGAAAAGGTGACGCTGCCGACGGATGTGGCGCTGTATGTGGCGCAGAATATCCGGTCGAACGTGCGGGAACTGGAAGGGGCGCTGATCCGGTTGGTGGCGCATTCGTCGCTGATTGGAGCGGAGATCACGCTGCCTTACGCGCAGCAGGTGCTGAAGAATTTTATTGATTCGCAGGCGCGGAAGGTCACGATTGAGTCGATCCAGAAGATGGTGGCCGAGCAATTTGGGCTGCGGTTGGTGGAGATTAAGGCGAAAGACAATTCGCGGGCGATCGTTTATCCGCGGCAGATTGCGATGTATCTGGCTAAACATATGACCGAGGCGTCGCTGCCGGAGATCGGGCGGCAGTTTGGCGGGAAGCATCATACGACCGTGCTGCACTCCGTGGAGAAGATTGAAGAGGCTCGTAAGAACGACAAGGATTTGAACAGGTTGCTCAATAAGCTGACCGAGCAATTGGGCGGATAAGCACGGGTGTTGGGCGTTTTGCGCCAAGTAATGCGCTCTTCCTTTTTCTCAAGCTGTGAATGGGGTGTGGACGCTGTGTAAGGGTTGGGAGAAATAGCAGAAGCGGAAATCTTCTACATGGGCTTCCGATAAGTTGGGGACGGATTTCTCACATCAAGGGACTTGGTTTAACGTGGTGAGAACAGGCTGGTTGAGAAAGTTTTCCACTTCTGCGCGACGCCTACTGTTACTGCTAGTTTTATAGGTTTTGTATTTGATATAAGGGAAGTAATAAAAGTAGCACGCGGCAGGGGAGAAGAAGTTTATGCCGGTGGAAGCGATGGTGGCAGTGGGGACGGCGGTGGGGACGATGGAGATCACGGTCAGCAAGGTTGAATTGCTGCGGGAGTTGACGGCGACGCAGGGTGTAGTTGAGCGCAAGACTACCATTCCCATTCTGTCCAATTATTTATTCGAGGCCGCGGAGGGAAAGCTGTCGCTGACCGCGACTGACTTGGATCTTAGTTTGCGAACTTCGTGTAATGCGAAGGTGAGGAAGGAAGGGTCGTGCACGATTCCGGCGCGCAAGCTGCATGACTACGTGAAGCTGCTGCCGGATGCTGATATCACGATTAAGCTGCTGGAAAATCATTGGGTCAGTATTCGCTGTGGGCGGTCGAACACAAAGATGGTGGGGATGGCGAAGTCGAACTTCCCCAGCTTGCCGGTGTTTCCTACAGCTGGAGTGGTGAAGATTCCGGGGCAGGTGTTGCGCGGGTTGATTGCGCGGACCGGGTTTGCGATTTCTAGTGAAGAGTCGCGCTACACGCTGAATGGCGCGCTGATGCTGCTGAAGCCGGAGTCGATCACGATGGTGGCGACGGATGGGCATCGGCTGGCGCATTGCGAACGCAGCGGGGAAAAGTTTGAAGGCGTTTCGGGCGAGATGAAGACTCTCGTGCCGAAGAAGTGTATGGACGAATTGAAGTCGCTGCTGGATTCGACGGATGCGGAGACTGTGGAGTTTGCCAAGGATGAGTCGACGTTATTCTTCCGTATTGGATCGCGGCTGCTGACCTCGCGGCAGCTTACCGGCCAGTTTCCGAACTTTGAGGCAGTGCTACCCAAGGACAACAACAAGAGTATTACGCTGAACAACTCCGACTTGAACTCGGCGATTCTGCGGGTGGCGCAGTTTGCCGACGAACGCTCGCGGGCGGTGCGGCTGAAGCTGGAAAAGGGCGAGGTGAAGATTTCGGCTTCGTCGACGGAAGCGGGCGAGTCGGAGGATTCGATTGAGGCTCCGTATGACGGCGAGACTCTGACCATTGGCTTTAATGCGGTGTACCTGGTGGACTTTTTGAAAGCTGCCGGGACTGATGAAGTGCGGCTGGAGTTGAAGGATTCGCAATCGGCGGGGCAGTTGCGGCCGGCTGAGGGTGATGATTATAAGTACCGGTATATTGTTATGCCGATGCGCATCTGAACGGCCTCCCTTTTCAAATTGTATTTTCCCCGATAGCCCAAATGTCCTGCTGGGCTTGACCTGCGCGTCTTCCTGTCATACAGTGGCGGCCAATCTGTTTGGGAGGTGTCTATGTTTGACGGTTTCAAGAAGTTTATACTGCGCGGAAATGTTGTTGATATGGCGGTCGGCATCGTGATCGGCGCGGCTTTTGGCGGCGTCGTCAGTTCCCTGGTGGCGTCGCTGATCAATCCGCTGATCGCGCTGCTGGTGGGCAAGCCTGACTTCACCGCGCTGAGCATTAAAATCGGCGAGACCCCTTTTCCTTACGGAGTGTTTCTCACCGCACTGGTGAATTTTCTGCTGGTTGCCGCGGCGATTTATTTCTTTGTGGTGACGCCGGTGAACGCGCTAGTGGCCCGCATGAACCGGGGAGAGAAGCCGCCTGATCCGACGACGAAGAAGTGTCCGGAATGTTTGAGCGAGATTCCGATTGAGGCGCGGCGGTGTTCGCACTGCACACAGCCGGTGATGGGGCGGGCGGCGTAGAATGACGGGCTGGAAAATTGGCTGGCACTCGTCGCCTTTACGGCTTTTGGTGCGGCGCGGCGGACTGGCCACTGCTCAGGATCGCAGGACCAGCCCGCTGCAGCGCAGAGCGAGGTCGCCGCAGCAGCAGCCAGAGCTACCGCAGCGTGTGCGGGTGGCGCAGGGTGTTACGGCGGGGCTGGTCGTTAAGAAGGTGCAGCCGAAGTACCCGGGAAAGCGCGCGAGAACCGGATTCAGGGCCAGGTGGTGCTGCATGCGCTGATCAGCAACGAGGGGGACATCGTTAGCCGTTGTCGAGCTGGTTTCGGCGAGACCCATTGCTAGCGAAGTCCGCTGTTAAGGCGGTGAAGCAGTGGAAGTACAAACCCTATTTGCTCAATGGGCAGAGCGGTCGCCGTGGACACGCAAATCCTGGTGAATTTTACGCTCTCAGGAAATTAGGTCGACGCGCGCTCGGGTAACATGGTGGTATGAGTTTCCGCCGAGTGTTCTGTTGTTGTCTTTGTAGTTGGTATTGCCGTCGCGTCGGCGCAATCGCTCCCTGCGCAGTCTTCTTCTTCCTCTCTCTTCCCAGTCGTCCAAGCAGGTCAGAAAGTCGGCATCGTCCGCGAATTCTCCGTTGGATTCCGGGACCGTAAGCAACGGCGTCTATCGCAATCCCGCGTTTGGATTCACGTGCAAGATTCCGCCGGCATGGGTTTTGCGGACTGAGGAAATGAATGCGCAGGACGACACGGCGCCCGCAACAGAAGATCGAGCTGCGCTCGACCGGACAGCCGAGGGTGGCTGTCCCCACACTTGCAGTAAGGTGCTGCTGGCGGCGTTTTCGCGGCCTCCGGAGGTTCGGGGGGAGGAGGTGAATGCGGCGATTGTGATTGCGGCGGAGAGTGTGGCGGAGCATCCCGGGCTGAAGGATGCGGCGCAGTATTTCGGGCCGGTGAGCGGGGCGGCCGTGGCGCAGGGGTTCGAGGTTGTCGAGGAGCCTTACGAGTTTGTGGTGGGGACTAGGACGGTGGTGCGGGGAGATTTTCAGAAGGATGTTGGGTCGCGGGTAATGCGGCAGTCGACGCTGGTGGTGCTGGCGCGCGGGTATGCGGTTTCATTTACGTTTATTGGGGGGACGGCGGATGAGGTGGAGGAGTTGGTGCAGGGGTTGAGTTTTGTGGCGGGTGGAAAAGCTGTGAAGTGATGGGTGAACCTGCAGAGCGTGATGGTGGACGCAGGAAGCAGGTTCCCCCACTCCGCCGTCGCGTTCGCTCCGGCTCCGGTCGGAATGACAGAGTTTATTTGGATTGCCGGTGGAGGTCAGTCTAAGGGTTCGGGTTCGAGGGCTATGTTGGTTTCGCCGGCGGCTTTTTTCTGGGCGTATTTTTTCATCCAGGCTTCCCAGCTCTTGCCGGCGGCGGTGTCGCGTCCGGTGAAGGCCAGGGCGGCGATTTCGGCGTAGGAGATGGAGACTTTTTCGTTGGCGTCTTTCGGGAAGAGGCGGACTACGGAATCTTTCAGCGTGGCGGCGGTGCGTCGGTCGAAGAGGTAGCCTTCGATCTTTGATCCGTTCTTGCGGGTGATGGTTACGTCGCCGCGGTAGTCGAAGGCTTTTTCGAGCGCGATGCGGATTTCTTCTTCGGTGGCTAGTTGCGGGATCCAGCCTTCGAGCTTTTCGTGGGCGGTGCCGGGAGCGACTTCGAGAGTGTCGGGATTGGCGTGGGGCACGGCTTGGGCGGCTTCGTGGTCGATGTGGCCGGATTCTTTGCCTGTCATAACTCTACGCGCGGGTTTCTTGCAGAGAATCGTTGGTCGCGATTTGGACTAGCGGGTGCACCGGGGCTTGCGGTTCGTCGAGCAAACGCAGCGCTTCTTCGTCGCGATAGCCGTCAAACAGCGTGGCTTTTACTGTGGCCAGGAATCCTTCTAGTGAGCTGAAGGTGGCGTTTACTGCGGAGGCTTCGTAGCCGCTGTGGACCATGCAGTTGGCGCAGGCCGGGTTGCCGGACTCGGTGCCGTAGTTGCTCCAGTTCGTGGTCGAGAGGAGTTCGGCGAAAGTTTCGGCGTAGCCATCCTGGAGCAGGTAGCAGGGTTTCTGCCATCCGAAAACGTTGTACGTGGGCATGCCCCATGGGGTGCAGGGGTAGGTGCGCTTGCCCATCAGAAATTCCAGGAAGAGTGGCGAGAGATTGAAGCGCCAGTTCTTTTTGCGGTTCGACAGGATCGCGCGGAACATGCGGCGGGTGCGGGCACGGCCGAGGAAATGTTTTTGGTCCGGCGCTTTGTCGTAGGAGTAGCCGGGCGAGAGCATCATGCCTTCGAGGCCCAGCTCCATCATGTCGTCGAAGAAGGCGCGGACGGATTTCGGGTCGGCGCCGTCGAACAGCGTGGTGTTGGTGGTGACGCGGAAGCCGCGGCCAGCGCTTCTTTGATCGCATCTACGGCGATGTCGTAGCCGCCTTCGCGGCAGACTGCCAAGTCGTGCTCTTCGCGCTGGCCGTCGAGGTGAACGCTGAAGGTCAGGTACTTGCTCGGCTTGAAAAGATTCAGCTTCTCTTTCAGCAGCAGGGCGTTGGTGCAGAGGTAGATGTATTTCTTGCGCGCTACCAGGCCTTCGACAATCTCGGCGATCTGGGGGTGCATCAGCGGTTCGCCGCCGGGGATGGAGACCATGGGGGCTCCGCATTCGTCGACCGCGCGGAAACATTCTTCGGGAGAGAGATCTTTTTTCAGGATGTGGGCGGGGTACTGGATCTTGCCGCATCCGGCGCAGGCCAGGTTGCAGCGGAACAGGGGCTCGAGCATGAGCACGAGCGGGTACTGCTTGCGGCCGGCTAATTTCTGGCGCAGGACGTAGGACGAAACGGTCCACATCTGTGAAACGGGTACTGGCATTTATGGGTCGGTAACTCCGGTGCGTCTATCTTATCAGGGTCAGGTGGTTAGATGGCGGGGAACTGGTTCGAGGTGCCGGAAAACGAAACCTTTGCGGAGCGAGTTTTTCCGTCTTCTGGTCGCTGTCGGTCGTTGGCGGTGAAGCGGCTAGAGTGGGCTTGGAACGGGTTCAAAATGGGACGTTTACTGGGCCGATTCCGGGTCTTTGCGAGGTCGAAAAAATGGGGGTTTCGTGGTATAATTTCGATAGTCGCCAAACGAACCTAAGTATAAGATATTTCAATCACTTGAAGTCTATTCGTGGGCGCAGTCCAGAGGCTGGGTTGCGGCGGGGTTTCGGGCTCGTTTTCAAGGTCTAGCCGGACCCAGTTCTGAAAGAAAGTCGGGGCATTCTCCCGCGGAGCGGAATGGCCACCAAAGAGATCAATACTCCCATCGTCGAAACCAAAACAAAAAACGGAATTGTGACGCCGATTACCGCCGGGAACGGCGGAGGCAACAGCGACTACACTGCCGACTCGATCAAAGTGCTTGGCGGTATGGAAGCGGTGCGCATGCGTCCGGCGATGTATATCGGATCGACGGGCGATCTTGGGTTGCACCATCTCGTTTATGAAGTTGTCGACAACTCCGTGGACGAGGCGCTGGCGGGTTTCGCTACGAAGATTGAAGTCACGATTCATATCGACAACAGCATCACTGTGGTTGACGATGGGCGCGGCATTCCTGTGGATGACATGGTGATTGACGGGGAGAAAGTTTCGGCGGCGCAGGTGGTGATGACTACCTTGCATGCTGGCGGGAAATTTGATTCGTCGACTTACAAGGTTTCTGGCGGGCTGCATGGTGTGGGCGTTTCTTGCGTGAATGCGCTTAGCGAAGAGCTCGACCTGGAAATCTGGCGGGATGGGGCTACCTGGCAGCAGACTTATTCGAAGGGTGAACCTACCAGCAAGATGGCGAAGGCGGGCGCCACCAAGAAACGCGGGACGAAGGTTCACTTCCTGCCGGATCGAACTATTTTTACGGGCACGGTGGAATACAACTACGACACGCTGGCACAGCGGCTGCGCGAACTGGCGTTCCTGAACAAGGGATTGCTGATCACGCTGACCGATGAGCGCTCGACTGATGCTAAGAGCGGCGAGGCCAAGCATACGGAGTTCAAGTACAACGGCGGCATCGCGGAGTTCATCAAGCATCTGAACCGGGGCAAGCAGTTGCTGCACGACAAGCCGATCTACATGGAAGCGGAGCGCAGCGGCGTGGCCATGGAGATTGGTCTGCAGTACAACGATGGGTATTCGGAGTCGGTGTTCAGCTTTGCCAACAACATCAACACCGTCGATGGGGGCACGCATCTGTCGGGCTTCCGCATGGCTTTGACGCGGACGATTAATTATGCCGGGCAGCAGATGGGTTTGTTTAAGGACGTCAAAGGAAAATCTGACCGGCGACGATGTGCGCGAAGGTCTGGTGGCCGTGATCAGCGTGAAGCTGTCGCAGCCCCAGTTTGAAGGACAGACCAAGGGCAAACTAAATTCCGATATTGCAGGTGTAGTTCAAGCCTTCATCAATGAGAGGCTTGGGGCGTTCTTCGAACAGAATTCTGCGGTCGCAAAGAAGATTATCAACAAGGCGGTGGACGCGGCGCGGGCGCGCGAGGCGGCGCGCAAGGCTCGGGATTTGACGCGGCGCAAAGGGGCGCTTGATTCCGGGGGGCTGCCGGGGAAGCTGGCGGATTGTTCGGAGCGGGATCCGAACCGGTGTGAATTGTTTCTGGTTGAGGGCGAGTCGGCCGGTGGGACGGCGAAGCAGGGGCGCGACCGGCGGTTTCAGGCGATTCTGCCGCTTAAGGGCAAGATTCTCAACGTTGAAAAAGCTCGCTACGACAAGATGCTGGCGCATGAGGAAATTCGCGCCATGATCACGGCGCTCGGGACCGGGATTGCGAAGGATGATTTCGATCCTACGAAGGTGCGGTACGGGAAAATTATTCTGATGACCGACGCGGACGTGGACGGGTCGCACATTCGGACGCTGCTGCTGACTTTCTTTTTCCGGCACATGCAGGAGCTGATCAAGCGCGGCAATGTTTTTATCGCGCAGCCGCCGCTGTATTCGATCAAGAAGGGCAAGTCGATGCAGTACATCAAGGACGATGATGCCTTTGACAAAGTGACTCTGAAACGCGGGGCCGATGGGGTGACTGTGCGTTATGGCGAGGGCGCGGCCAAGCTGGAGGGCGCGAACCTGAATCGCTTTATGACGGTGCTGAAGGAGTATCTGAACTTCTTTGACAAGGTGAATAAGCGGTTGCGCGATGAGAGCGTTACTGAACTGCTGCCCCGGCTGGATTTTTCGAAGCATGCGGATTTCGAGGGGGACAAGAAGACTCCGCCGAAGAAGATCGAGAGGCTGGAGCGGGAGCTGAAGAAGCTGCAGAAGGACCGGAAGTTCAAGAGCGTGGAATCGCGCTTTGACGAAGAGCACAACCTTTGGGAAGTGCGCTTTGTGAACTCGCAGGGGTCGGAGCATGTGATCAACTGGGAACTGGCTTCGAGCGCGGAGTGCCGGCAGTTGATTTCGAAGTTCAAGCAGATTGAGCCTTATCTGGAGCCGCCGTTTGTGGTGGAAGCTGTGACGCAAGGCTGGCGCGGCTGGGGGCAATGGCGACGAGGCTGCGGATGATGAGGGCACGAATGGTGATAGCGGGGAAGAAAGGTGCGAAGGCTGCTCCCAAGCACAAGGCCGTGATCGAGCCGGTCGAGAAGGCTACGGCGCGCGAGCTGTTTGAGTATGTGAAGAAAGAAGGCAGCCGCGGATATGATGTGCAGCGCTATAAAGGTTTGGGGGAGATGACGGCTCCGCAGTTGTGGGAGACGACGATGGATCCGGAGCGGCGGACTTTGCTTTCGGTGAAGCTGGAAGATATTGCCGAGTGCGAGACCATCTTTACCACGCTGATGGGTGAGGATGTGGAGGCGCGGCGGAAGTTTATTGAAGAGAATGCGCTGGATGTTAAGAATCTGGATATTTAGGAATTGTTCAGTGCCGGCTTCAGGGACACCTAAAGGGATGAGTCTTTTAGATTCGCCTTTTGTTCGCCATTGTGTTACATTTTCCGAACAATTCACGAAGGGGAATGAATTTCTATGATACTTATGCCATACTTATGCCATACTTATGCCGAAACCGGCAAACACGATCGATACAGTGCAGATCACGATTTCTACGACTCGCACTGTTCAAAGTCATCTGGAGCAAC
The DNA here is from genome assembly GCA_963770235.1 of uncultured Acidobacteriaceae bacterium. Classification (GTDB taxonomy): domain Bacteria; phylum Acidobacteriota; class Terriglobia; order Terriglobales; family Acidobacteriaceae; genus Sulfotelmatobacter. Next base: position 173,121 of record CAVYOW010000020.1, read on the forward strand.
TAGTATTGTCGGGTTTGTATGGTAAGAATCCGGCCGATGCAGCCGAGCGAGTGCTTGCTCGTAGCATTGAGAGCATGCTGAGGGACGGAACAATTAAGACCCGGCGGCAAGAGGAGCGAAGGGCGTGACTATCTGGCGGGGAGAGACATTATGACACGCGAAGACATTTCTCTTGGCGAATTTGTGAAACAGCTGACGGTGCGAATTCACAAGCGTGATTGGCCCATGCCGTTCAAGGACGAGGGTCAGTGGCACATGCTGGCCTGCTCCACCCTCGTCAATCGCAGCGCTGGGGGCGCTGCGCCACCCGAAATTAGGAGCACACCTCAGAGGCTAAAGCCGAAGGTGATTGCTGGACTTACGGCACGACTGAAGTCGTGCCCTTCCCGATCTTGGTGGTTTCGGACTCGGGGCCTCACTCCGACCTCTTTTCCAGCGGTCGACGCAGTCACAAGGATCGCGCGCCGTCCCTGAAGGGATTTTCATTCGTCGATTGACCTCCAAAAATCGTGGTTCTCGCGAAATCTTGTCAATAGGTAGAAGTTACGCGAATGGGGCTAAGGTGAGGGAAAGAAGGCGAATATAAAGTTGGGTTTGGTGGCGGGTTTACCCCTCTCGACTTGGTATTCTATATATATAGGGTAAAGATTTTCGAAGGCGCGGCCTATGGGTCGCGCTTTTTGTTTTTTGGGCGGCGTTTTGGGTGGGACGAAACAGCAGATTCCTCCCTGTGCCGTCGCTTTCGCTCCGACTTTGCTCGGAATGACAAGGGCGCGCCGCTCCGGTCGGTGTAGGGGGGCTTGGTGATGAAGTATTGGGAGAGATTCAAGAGTCATAAGGAACGTGGGGAGTGGGCGGAGTTGCAGTTCATGGCGGAGGCGGCGCGGCGGCGGTTCGCGGTTTGCAAGCCTTGGGGAGACACCAGGGCTTACGATGTGGGGATCGAACATGGGCCGAATTTTCTGCGGGTGCAGGTTAAGTCGACCAGCTACCGGCGTGGGGATGGCTATTGCTGTCAGCTGCTGCCCAACCACGCGAAGAAGCAGGACTACACTTTGGAAGAAGTTGACCTGTTCGGCGCGTACGTGATTCCGGTCAACGCGTGGTATCTGATCCCAGCGTCGTTGGTGCTGGGCGTCCGGCGAATTACCTGCGTCATGCTGAACCCGGTCGTGCCGCCGACTAAGAAAAAGAGCTACTGTTACGAGTGTTACAAGGAGGCGTGGAGTCTGCTGGCGGATAGCAGGGGCGACCTGGCGCGGCTTGGGCTGGATGTGAAGAATCTGGATATTTAGTCGGGCACTGGCTCGGGTACCTCAGGGGCTGAAGCCCACGTCATTGTGGGATCTTGGCGGCACGACTGAAGTCGTGCCCTTCCCGATCTCTCAGTGGGGCTGAAGCCCGGGCATTTCCTGGCGTCCTTTGACGCAGGCCTGAAGGCCTGCTCCATCCTCAGCAACTTCCGCCTCAGCAACTTCCGCTTACTGATTGGCCGCAGAGTGTTCCGCTGATCGTACAGCTCAGAGAAGAATTTATGGTGTACGTGACGTTGAGCTGACAGCTTCCGGAGGGGTTTGGCCCGTAGGAGATGCCGCCGGTTTCCATAAAAGTTACTGGGAAACGTGGGAGTTTCGTTGTCGGTGAAGTTTATCTGGCCGTCGACGGAGATGCTGGGGTCACCGTTAAACACCAGGTTGGATACGGAGCAGTTCGCCGGGGTTATGGTGAATTGGCCGTTTAAGAGCCTGCACCGTCATTGTTCAGAGTGCCGTCGATATCGCCGGTGACGGAAATGGTCCCGCCTTTAGAGCCGGTGCAGGGGTAGTCCATCAGGGAGATGGGAATATTGCAGGTTTCGCCAGTCGGGCTTGAGGTGCATCCAGGCCACGGAGTCCGGCCGCAGGTCTCTCACGGCCGTCGACAGGCTCGGGCGAGCGCCGCTGGTCGCGGGCACGCTCGAGGGAACTGCAACCCCCAAAGCCTGAGCCATAGCCTGTGAGATCTGTTCTGCTACTGCCTGGGCTTGGGCCTGCGACATGGCAGCGCTCGTGGAACTACCACTTCCGCCGCCACATGCTACGGAGAGAATCGATAGCATGGCTGCAGCTGCGGTGACGCATAAAGACGCATTTCTTCCAGGCGGGAGACATAGGAACCTCCTTCCACTGGGCGCGAATCTTCTTCCGGACTCGAAAACGGTACTATTTTATGCCTATCCGGTTCGTGACATTGTAAAACGATTGGTAGCCGGAGGTGCCTTGGCGGCGTGAGCGCCGCTTCCTGGGCTTCTCACGTGTGAACCTGGCCGGCGAATGCCCGGCGATTCTCATAAACTATAGACAAGAAGCAGGTTCCTCCACTCCCGCTGCGCTCGCTTCGCTCCGGTCGGAATGACAGAGTTTCGTTATCGGAACGACAGACGTTTAGGCGGGCTAATTTATCAGGCCTTCTACTAGATATAGGTCCGCTAGCATTCGGTGGTAGCCGAAGACGCAGGTTTTGGCGTCGGGGGTCATGTAGATGGGGCCGATGTTTTCTACGCCGGCGGGGTCGGAGGGCATTAGTTCTTTCCAGAGAGTGCGCTGGCCGGTTTTTACGTCGAGGCGGTAGACGCGGGCGGGGAGTTCGCCCGGTTGATAGATGTAGAGAGAGTTGCCGTCGGCGGTCCAGGTGATGGGCTGCTCGCCGGGATTTAGGCCGTTGATCAGTTGAGGTTTGCCGCCGGCTACGGGATAGAGGTATCCCTTTTGATCGGGGCCGATGGCGGCGATCTGTTGCGAGTCGGGGGAGATGGTGAAGGCGGTGCCGTTGACGCCTTCCTCGGAGATGGGCTGGCTTTTGCCGGAGGCTAGATCGTAGACGTAGAAGCGGACGCCTTTGCCGGGTTCGTCGGCGGAGAAGAGGATGCGTTTTCCGTCGGGGAACCAGTGAGCCCAGCTGTGATTGATGTTGTCTTTGGTGAGGTCTTTGGGTTCGCCGGCGCGGGTGGGCAGGAGTTTGAATTGGGACGGTGATTCCTGCGTTTGGGCGATGGCCCAGGTTCCGTCTGGCGATAACGCTACGGCTCCGCCTTCTCCTAAGAGGACTGCGGGGGAGCCGTCGGTTTTGCGAATGTAGACGGCGTAGGTGAGGCCTCCGGACTTGGAGTAGTCGAGAGCGCCGCCGCCGCCTTCTTCGTCGAACAACAAAGTTTTTCCGTCCGATGAGAGATCGGAGGGATAGGTGTAGTCGAGCCAGGAGAGTTCGTGCTGCTTGGCGTCGTTGGCGAAGACTCCGAGCAATTCGCGGCGCCAGGTGGCGCGGACCAGGAGAACGCGTCCGTCTTTGGCGATGTCGAGGAGCATTAGAGCGCCGGGCAGGCGGGCTACTATGCGCTGCTTGCCGTCTAGCGACGTGGCGTACAGAGTGCGATCGGTGCCGGATTTGCTGGCGGTGAACCAAATCTCTTTTCCGTCGGGAGACCAGGCTAGTCCCTGAATGGTGAACCACTGGGTGGAGAGAGATCTCTTGTTGCCGGCTAAATCTACTACTGCTAGCGATCCGCTGTCGTCGCCTTGCAGGGGGTGGTCGGCGAAGGCGATTAGGTCTCCTTTGGGGGAGACGCGGGGGTGGCCGATCCAGCCGCCGGTTTGGTAGAGCGGCTTGCCTACGGGGAGTTCGAGGCGGTTGCGGCCGCCCATGTCGCGAACTACGGCCAGGCTGGTGCCGTCGGGGGCCCAGTCGGCCCACTGAACTTGCTCGAGGACTTCGCGCGGGGCGCCTCCGGAGAGCGGAGCGCGGGCTAGCGTGCCCATGCTTACCCAGGCGCCGATGGCTTTGCTATTGAGCAGGACTGCCATCTCGGAGGTGGCGGAGATGGACATGAGCTGGGTGCGGCTTAGGCCCATGGAGCGGGACTCGGGAGCTTCGGGACGCGCGGTGAAGACGTCGACGGGATTGCCTTGCCAGGCGGCGCTGTACAGGATGGTTTGGCCGTCTGGAGCGAAGCGGGCGGCGCGGATGCTGCCGCGGCGGAACGTTAGCTGACGGTAGACCGGAGGTTCTGCGGGAGCGGAGGCGAAGAATTTCTTGCCGGCGTAGAGACCGGCACCGGCTGCGAGCAGAACGCCCAGGGCGAAGATCAGAGCGGCGGGGAATTTCTTGGTTTGTGGCGGCGCGGCTGACGTGGCTATGGCCGCGGAGGAGGAAGAGTGCTGAGCTTTTTCTGCTTCTGTTTCAGTTTCTGTGACGACCGAGGTGCGGGAGGAATCGATGGAACGCTTTAAGCGCTTGAGGTCGGCACGGAGTTCGGCGGCGGTCTGACAGCGCATGTCGGGATCTTTTTCGAGCGCCTTGCTGATAATTTCCTCGAGCTTGGGAGGAAGTTCGGGAACCAGGCGGTTGGCGGCGGTGGGCTGGCGATTGAGAATGGCTTCGGTGACGACGGCGGAAGTTTCTCCGCGGAAGGGGAGAACGCCGGTGGCCATTTCGTAGAGCACGACGCCGAAGGAGAAGAGATCAGTGCGTCCGTCGAGATCCTTGCCGCGCAATTGTTCGGGCGACATGTAGGCTATGGTGCCAACTGCAGTGCCGGGGCTGGTGAGATCGAGACCGGCGGCTGCGTCGGCTAGGGTTTGCGACTCGCCACTGGTGGGCCGGGCGGCGCGCGAGACTTTGGCCAGGCCGAAGTCGAGAATCTTGGCGTGGCCGCGGTCGGTGACGAAAATGTTGGCGGGCTTGATGTCGCGGTGGACGATTCCCTTGCTGTGGGCGGCTTCGAGGGCCTCGGCAACTTCGATCGACAGGGTGAGCAGGCGATCGAGTTCCATCGGCCTGCCTTGAATGAGGTGCTTCAGGGTTTCGCCGCTGAGGCACTCCATGACGATGAAGAGGTGGCCGTCGTGCTGGCCAATTTCGTGGACGGTGCAGATGTTGGGGTGGTTCAGGGAGGAAGCGGAGCGGGCTTCGCGGCGGAAGCGTTCGAGAGCCTGGGGATCCTGGGAAGAATCGTCCGGGAGAAACTTGAGGGCGACGAAGCGGCCGAGAAGAGAGTCTTCGGCTTTGTAGACCACACCCATGCCGCCGCCACCGAGCAGTTCCAGAATGCGATAGTGGGAAACGGTCTGGCCGATCATGTCTGGCTGATCACGTGCGCGTGCGCTGGCCTACGGTTGGGGGCGTAACCGGAAGCGCGTTCATCTTAGGCGAATGGTGCGGGTTCGTCAATGCGGAATCGGGCAATTCGGGAGCTCTCGAGTGCGATGGAAGACAGTGAAATCCAGTGCAAGGCTCGCTGAATTTTGCGTTCCATCTCAGAGGAGAGAGATATGTCTAGCGTTGCTGAGTCACTCAACAAACGAAGTAACACGTGGTGGATTGCGCTGGCAGGGACGGCCTTCCTGATCATGGTTGCTGTAAGCGTGCCGAATCTGATGAGGAATCGGCTGTCGGCTGATAAGCGCGAAGTCGGCCTGCCGGATCCGGGCGCCAGGCTCAATCAGGAACCGTCATACCAGGCCAGGACCTACAGCCAGCCAGTAGAGTCACTCTCCACTGCCGTGCATCCAACGGTGGCGAAAGCTGGGGTGGATTCGGCGACGGATCGCAGGATGGTGCGCAACAGTTCGGTGGACCTGGTGGTGCAGAAACCGGCGGAAGCCGCGGAGAAGATCCGAGAGCTGGCCGAGGGACTGGGCGGGTTTCTGGTTAGTTCGCAGATCAGCGGCGCACCCAATGCGAGCGGGGCTTCGCTCACGATCTGTGTGCCGGCGGGGCGGTTTGAGGAGGCGCGGGCGGAGATTCGCAAGCTGGGGCTGAGGGTGGAGAGCGAGAAAGTGGAGGCGCGGGACGTTACGCGGCAGTATGTGGATGAGGATGCGAACCTGCGCAACCTGCGGGCGGAAGAGGCGCAGTATTTATCGATTCTGAAGGAGGCGCGTACGGTGAAGGACACGCTCGCGGTCAGCGACAAGCTGGGCGAGGTGCGGGGGCAGATCGAGCAGCAGCAGGCGGAGTTTGATGCGTTGGCAAAGCGGACTGAGACGGTCACCATTGCGGTTTCGCTGCGGGCCGAAGCCGAGGCACAGGTGTTTGGGCTGCACTGGCGTCCGTTGTATGAGATGAAGCTGGCGCTGCGCGACGGGCTGGATGCGATGGCGAATTACGGAATGGCGATGACGTCATTCGTGTTTTATCTTCCGGCAGTGCTGTTGTGGCTGGGCACGATTGGGGTGGGTGCGGCCGTGGCGTGGAAAGTGTTGCGATGGGTGGCGCGGGTGTTCTTCGCGTGGCCGAAGGAGGAGACGGTGCAGAATGGGTGAAGGTCCGAGACCCCAAATTGGCGAGCTCGCGGCTCTCCCGCGCTCGCTTCGCTTGCTGGACAGCCGAGGCGGCTGTCCCCACATGAGCCCTGGTTTACGAGGCTTGTTCTGATGTCTTGCGGAATTGCGAGGCGAGCGTGGTTCCTAGCGCCAGTACGGTGATTAGCGAGATATCGCCGAGGGAGATTACGCAGTAGATGCACCAGACTCCGAGGACGTGGGCTTCGATGCGGGCCAGGTAGAGGGAAAAGGCCAGGCCGGCGAGTGCTGCGGCTAGCAGCGGCGCGATAGGCGCGGAGCCAGGCCAGGACGCCCATGAGGAGATATCCGGCGATGCCGAGGACGGCAACCGGAATGCCGGCCAGGGTTGCGTAGGGGCTGTGATTGACGATGCCGCAGTCCCAGCGCTCGTTGATGCTGCAGGGCGAGTCGCCCTCGGTGCGGTAATGTTCGCGCAGGGCTAGAGCGGAAGCGACGATCCCGAGAGTCGCGAGTAGAACCAGAAAGTATCTCATGCGCGTTTCCCCTTTCTTAGGGCGTGTTTCATAAATGCCATGCCGGTGGTTTGCAGGTTGCCTCAGGGGCTAAAGGCCCGATTTCCTGGGCACTATACGGCACGGCTGTATCCCGTGGCCTTTCAAACCCTATCTACAAAAACATAAACCTGCTTTAGCCTCCTGGCGTTTTCCCCACACTCGAATGCGCGGTTACTTTGACGTTCTCCAGCCAGTAGGTGTTGTCGGGCTGGACGACTACGTCGGCGGTGATGGTGTCGCCGGGCTGGAGTTGATCGAGCGCGGCGGGAGGTTTGATGGCGTAGGGCATGACCATCGGGTCCATGAAGCCGGGGATGGGTTCGTTGTCGATGTTGGCGGTTCCGGCTTGCTTGTCGATAGAGATGACTTTTCCCTTAAGGGCATAACGCTTGGCGGCGGATTGAGCATCCGTGGCGCCGGGCGCTGACTTTCCGCGGTTGCAAGCGGCGGAGAAGGTGAGCAGGGCGCAGAGAGAGAACAATGCGAGACGCTGCGATGAATTGCGTGGGCTTTTCATAGTCAGTCCTTAATTATCTCCGATCCTTCGTCCTTAGCACGACGGACATGCTCGTCAGATCAGAAACCGTCGAGCTGCGCACGACGGACAGCCGAGGGCGGCTGTCCCCACATGAGAACTCAGCGGACTCAGATACCTTCAGCATCAGTAGTGAAAACGGTAACGAAATTCCACATAAATTTGGCGGGGATCGTTCCAGTGAAATCCGCCAAACGTCAGGCTGTTATCCAGCTGTACACGGCGGTTGGCCACGTTGAGGGCGGTGAGGGAAACAGTGTATTTTTCGGCGAAGGTTTTCCCGAGAGCGAGATCAAACGTGGTGTGACCGGGCAGATAGTCGCCCGGGATATGCGCCTGCGGCGTCCCGTACAAGCCGTTGGCGAATCCAGAGCCGTAGTAGACATTTGTGGAGGCATAGGCGTGCCAGGGCAGGCTGGTGTTGTAGCCGACGTTCAAGTGTTTCTCTGATCGTGGTCGACGGGCGAAACCCGGGGGAATATCGAGTCGCAGGACGGCGTCGGGGTGGTAGGGCAGATCAGGCCGCCGGTGATAGGCGAGGTTGCCTGCGCGATTTGATTGGCATAAGCGAGATGAAACTGGCCACGATGCGCAAAGGCTCGGAGAGCGCAGCGTGAGTTCCCAGCCCTGAATCTGGGCGTAGTCCCAGGTGATGGGCCAGAAGATATTTGACTCGCCGATGTTGTTGTGATCGAGCCAATTGCGCGCTCGGGTTTCGTAGTTGTCGGCGCTGAGCGTCCAGCCGCAGTAGCGGAATCGTGACGCCAAACTGCCATTCGATATCGCGTTCACCGTGCAGCGGGGTGAACCCATGCAAAGCCCTGCGGGGCCAAAGTTGTGCAACTGGCTGGTCGCCGTCGAAAGTGGCGGAGCCTGATAGAAGTAGCCGTAGAATCCGCGAAACATCCAGTTCAGGTGCGGAATGCGGACCGCGGCGCCGAGGCGCGGATCGGTGGCGTGCTCGGAAATCGGGGCCACTGAAATGCAGTTTCGCGAAGTCCGGCGATCAAAGTCAGCCACGGCGTGACTTTGAACTTGTCGTTGATGAAGAAGGCGGCTGACACCGCCGTTGACTCCGATCGAAGAAGGGAGCGACGTTTGGACGTGCCGTCGGTGAACTCGTTGAAAAAGTAGTTGTACTGGTGCTGGAAGAATCCGTAGACGCCGGCTTGCAGATCGTTTCGCCGGAAGTTGGCGTTCAAGCGCCTGCACGCCGACATACTGTGGCGGTCTGCGTGACGGTCGAGATGACGGGAAAATCGTTGGCGCCGCCTTATAGTCGGCGCCGTTGTAGTGATAAAAGGGAGAAACGGTGAGCAGCGTGTTTGGGTCGAAGGTGTGAACCCATGAGAAGGTCGCGTAGCCATCGGGCTCGACGCTCGCCATCGCGCAGGCCGTAGCTGGGATAGATCGCTGTTGTCCGATTGAATTGCCGGAGTTCGGATCGATGGGGATCTGGTAATAGTCCTGACGCGAGAGATCCGACCACGCGATATTGATTTTTGGAATCGGGATTGAAGATGAACGAGGCGAATCCTCCTATGCCGTTGGCGGCATCGTGATCGACCTGCGGGATCGGGGTCTGAAGTCCGTAATTGCTGCGATTTCCGTTCAAGCTGGCGTAGTAAGCAGATCGCGCCGGTGTGTCCTCCGCAACTGATCTGGTCGTTCGTTTGATAGAAGTTTCCAGCGCGATGACAGAGATCGCATTCGCTGTCGCGTTCAAAACCGGTGCGGGGCGCGATGTTGAAGATTCCGTAGGTGCGGTCGCCATAGTCGGCGTCGTAGCTGCCTCTCTGAACTTCGAGGTAGTCGATGTCCTTGGGGTCGATCTGCGGCCCCAGATTGTTGGCGATGTTGGTGTTGGGGATGGGGACGCCGTCGATCAGCCACTCGACCTGGTGGCCGCCTCGCATATGCAGCATGTCGTGCGTCACATAGGCGCGCGGGCACGTAGTCTGTGATCATCTCCATGCCGTTGGTGCGGTCTGCGCCGGGAGTCTCCTGAATGTCGATGCGGCTCACCATCGTGGTTGGCGTGACACTGTCCATCGTCGCCTCCACTGGAGTTCCCGAGACGCCGACGGTTTCCTTCACGCCTGCGATAGCCAACTCGAAATGCAGCACCGGACTGGTGTCGGACTGAACAATCACGGCTTGTTGCGTTGGCTGGAACGACGGCGAGGAGACTGTGACCGTGTAATTCCCGATGGGTACGGAAGTGAAGTCAAATTCTCCGTTACCGTCGGAGTCTAGGGACTTGGTCCAGTCCGAGTTTTGAGCCTTCAGCGTAAGGTGCGCGCCTTGAATGGGACGGTGCTGAGGATCGTGAACGACGCCGCGAACGGAACCGAAAATCGTGGCAAATGCTGCGGCACCGAGGAATAAAACAACTGCCGTCAAGCTAGCAATCTGTTTCATAAGTGTCTCCGTACTCTGCATCGGGTTAGGGCGGACCGGCCTGGCGCAGCGCAGTGACCTCATCGGCGCAGCGACACGCTCCGGCGAAAAGCGCCGTTACTGCGTTAGGTCGACTGAATTAATTCAAGCTGGGAGACAGCGTCAGCAGGATGGCGGGGCGCGGGTGGGTTGGAAACGGGAGACTTCTGCGTTCGAGGGGACTTTACTTGACTGGCCGAGGTAGGCCTCGACATTCCGCACGCAAGAAGCAGACGCTCGCGACTGGGCGTGAGCCCATCGGGTGGTGGTTACGGCGCGGCAACAGTCGTGATTGCAACCACCGGCGTCGCGGAAGACAAGCTGCGCGGTTTCTGAGACCTGTTCTGAGGCCAGAGAATCATGGCAGCGATGAACTGCCTTGCGGACGCAGCATGCGTGCAGCGGGGCGGCGGTTGCCGCCAGGGCTAGCGGGGCGAGGTTTCCCACCAGCGCCACGAGCAGGAGGAATTTGGCGATCAGTCGATGCATCCTGGACCTGCGAATGCTCGAAGCTTACCAACTTGCGGTTGACGAAGCAAGAACGAGGCGGCTCGCAGGTGGTTGAAACCCCCCGATGCCAGTGGTGGGAGATCCCTGCGAAGCCGCAAAGATGCTAGAGATCCTTCGACTCCGACACGCGCTCCGCTTCGCGGACCGTGAGTCTCCACTCAGGATGACAAAGCCAGCTCTTCCACGGAGCTGCACAATGCGGTTTCACTCAATACCAAGTGGCTCAAGCTCTCCCGTTAATCTTGGCCCACCACCAGCGGACGCCGACGAACAGGAAACGCCAGTCGCTAAAGAATTCTGGAGGCTTGCCTTCGAAGGCATGGCCGATGAATTGGAGAACCCATCCGAGGATGAAGAGGGCTAGGGCGTAGGGCCACAGGCGATGGAGGAAGATGCTGGCTAGAAAAACTGCCACCGAGAGCAAGATTGTTGGGATGCCCAGGGTGTGGCAGAGCCGGTTTATGCGGTTCTGATGGCTGGAGGAGTATTGGGAGATCCACTGCTCGTTGGTGCGGTTTCCCAGCATGCGGACGGATGATACACCGGCGGCTGCTTCTTTGCGAACTGGCGCGGGTTGAGGCGTCTGCTGGGCACGTGGTAGCATCCTAGGTTTTGGCAGGTAGGTTGGGCTGGCCTGTATACTGCGCTGGTCTTCATTCTGAAGACCGGATTCTGAAGTCTGGATTCTGATTCTGGGCCTTCTCTCTTTCCACGCCTGCGAAGGAGCCTATTCGTGAAAGTCTATTCCGGAGAAAACATTCGTAATGTGGCGATGGTGGGGCATGGGCATGCGGGGAAGACCTCGCTGCTGTCGGCCATGCTTTACACGGCGGGAGCAACGCCGCGGCTGGGTCGGGTGGACGACGGGTCGGCGACCACCGACTACGACGAGGAGGAGATTGCCCGGAAGATGTCGATTGCGGCCGCCGCGGCTTACGTGGAGTGGGGCAAGACGAAGATCAACGTGATCGACACGCCCGGGTTCAATATGTTTGTCCACGAGGCGCGGATGGTGCTGCCGGTGGTGGATGCGGCGATCGTGGTGGTGGACGGCGTGGCCGGGGTGGAAGTGGTGACGCAGAGGGTGTGGAACGACTGCGAGGAGTACAAGACTCCGCGGCTGATCGTGGTGAACCGGATGGACCGCGACCGGGCGAATGCGGAGCGCGTGCTGGAGTCGCTGATCAATGCGTTTGGGCGGAATGTAATTCCGATTGAGCTGCCGATCGGGAGCGAGAAGAGTTTGAGCGGCGTGGTCGACCTGGTGCGGATGAAGGCTTACACCTACGAGCTGGGAGGGAATGGAAAAGGCAAGGAGACGGAGATCCCAGCCAACATGAAGGCGCAGGTGCAGGAAGCGCACGAGCAACTGGTGGAACTGGTGGCCGAGGGCGACGACAAGCTGATGGAGGAGTTTTTCGAGAAGGGAACAATTCCGGAAGAGGATTTGATCCCAGCGCTGCACAACGCGATTCGCGAGGACAAACTCTTCCCCGTGGTTTTTGCTTCGGGGCTGGGCAACATTGGGGCTGACCGGGTGATGGATTTTATTGTGGACTACACTCCGGCGCCTTCGGAGCATGAGTGGGTGCAGGGTGAACCGGCTGCGTCGGGGAACGGAGACGCGCCGAAGCGGCATGAAACGGATGCGGAGCCGGTGTCGCTGTATGTGTTCAAGACGATTTCGGACGCGTTTTCGGGAAGGATTTCGTACTTCAAGGTTTTTTCCGGAGTGCTGAAGAACGAGGCCACGATGCAGAACTTCTCGCGCGGATCGGCGGAGAAGCTGTCGCATATTTCCATCATGCAGGGCAAAGCCGCGGTGCCGGTGACCGAGCTGCATGCGGGAGATATTGGAGCGGTGGCGAAACTGAAAGACACGCTGACTGGCGACACGTTGGGAGACAAGAGTGCGCCGATTCTGTATCCGCGAGTGAAGCTGCCGGAGCCGGCGATTACGTTTGCGATCGAGCCGAAGAGCCGCGCGGATGAGGACAAGCTGGGGCCGGGGATCCACAAATTGATGGAAGAAGATGCGATGCTGCGGTTTTTCCGCGACGCGCAGACGCAGGAGTTTCTGATTGCGGGCACAGGACAGCAGCATATTGAAGTGGTGGTGGCGAAGCTGAAGAAGCGGTATCACACGGAAGTGGTTTTGAAAGCGCCGAAAGTTCCCTACCGGGAGACGATTCGCGGCAAAGCCGATGTACAGGGGCGGCACAAGAAACAGACTGGCGGACACGGGCAGTACGGCGATTGCAAGATCAAGATGGAGCCCATGGCGCGGGGCGGACAGTTTGAGTTCGTCAACGACATTTTTGGAGGTGCAATTCCAAAGAACTATATTCCCGCCATTGAAAAGGGAATCAAGGATGCGGCGGCGCGCGGGTATCTGGCGGGATTTCCGGTGGTGGACTTCCGAGTGATTCTTTATGACGGGTCCTATCACGATGTGGATTCGAACGACATGTCGTTCCAGATGGCGGGGCGCATCGCGTTCCGCAAGGCGATGGAGCAAGCCAAGCCCACGATTCTGGAGCCGGTGATGTCGGTTGAGATCACGATACCGGACGATTTTGCGGGATCGATCATGGGCGACTTGAACAGCCGGCGGGGACGCATTCAGGGCATGGACAACAAGGGTGGCAACACCGTGGTGAAGGCCGAGGTGCCTATGGCGGAGATGCTGAGTTATGGTGTGGATCTGACTTCGATGACGCAAGGGCGCGGCAGTTTCAACATGGAAATGCATCACTACGACACGGTGCCGGGACAGTTGCAGGAGAAGATCATTGAGAAGGCGAAGGCGGCGCGCGGTGAGGTGAAGGAAGAGGAGGAGTAGAGAGGCAAGGGGGTCGCCGCGCAGAACTCGACCACTGAAAATCCTTCTGAAGTAGCACATCGTAAGTCCTATGCTTGACAGCGCGTGTATAGTTTTGGCGACGGGCTCGGCCCAGGGCGCGGGTCGATCAGCGTGGAAGGCGATCGCGAGCCCGAAGGAGTCTTCGGATGTCCCCGCCCCTATCGGAGTTTCCCGACTCTTCTACCCCCTCGCATACTTTTTCTTTCGGTGGCTATGCCACGGAGGAAGTTGGTCTGGCGGGCGTTACCTTTTGGCCCCGAGCAGGGGCGCGCTTGATCGATTATGTCCTGCATTACTGTGTTACATACGCGGCGGGATTTCTGTTTTCGATTCTTGTGCTCGCAGCGTCGGGCGGTCATATACCGGCGTGGGTGCTTGCGAGATATAGGGTTCCGGGCCTCCTCGGATTCGTCCCCGGCGTGGCCGGCATTGTGGCCTATAACGTGGTTTGCGTGAGCATGCACGGAAGCACATTGGGCAAGCGGTTGCTCTCCGTGGTAGTAGTTCAGGAAAACGGCACGCGCTGCCGGATGGTGCCAGCCATCATTCGGGAACTCGCCTACCTTATCGACTCACTTTTCTTCGGCTTGGTTGGATACCTTGCTATGCAAAAGACTTATCAGGAACAGCGGTACGGAGACCAGTGGGCGCACACAGTAGTGACAAAGCGCGCGGGCGTGATTCCGGAACAGCTGCGGAGCGACGGTCGCTTTGTTTTGGCTTTGATGCTGGCTGTCATGACCGACGCTGCATTGCGCATGATTGGACTGCTGATTTTAATCAGCAACTGAAGTCTGAAAGCACGGCTTTGGGCGGCACGCAAGACCGTCCCTCGGACAATCACGCTGGGCTCAGGACGACAATTCGAGATGTGATGATGTATTCGAGGTTCATAATGAAAACACTGCTGATCGTTGTCTGTTGTGTATTCGCTTCTTTTTTAGCGCTATCGACCTTTGCGCACGCCGCTGAGACCCAAAGCTTTCCTACATCTGCCGGGGCGGTCAGGATCACTCCGCTTTATCACGCCAGTACGCTGATTGAGGCAGGCGGGAAGGTCATCTACCTGGATCCTGCCAAGCCTGCGAAATTGGCGGGGCTTCCAAAGGCGGACCTGATTCTGATTACTGACATTCATGGCGACCACATGGATCCCGGATTCGATCAAGGAAATCAGCAAGGCAGAGACGGAGATTCTGGCTGCGCCGGCGGTGGTCGCGACTGTCACCAGCGCCAAGCCCATTGCCAACGGAGAAACGAAGAGCTGGCAGGGATGGACGATTGAGGCTATCGCGGCCTACAACCTGAAGCGCGGTCCGGCGCCGGGGAAATTCTTTCACGACAAGGGGCGCGGCAATGGCTACGTGCTTACCTATGGCGGCAAGCGCTTTTACTTTTCCGGTGATACAGAAGGGGTTCCGGAGATGCGGGCGCTTAAGAACATTGATGTGGCGTTTGTGTGCATGAATCTGCCTTACACCATGCCTCCGGAAGAGGCTGCTGACGCGGTGAAAGCCTTTCATCCGAAGATTGTTATCCCGTACCACTATCACGGGTCTGATCTCGCTGTGTTTCAAAAAGGGTTGGAAGGGACCGGGATTGAGGTGCGAGTGCTGGACTGGTATCCGAAGTAGATGTCATTTACGGAACGGATCTGTCGCCTTCTCATTACTTGCAGACCGCAATGTCGGTGAGCGCGAAGTCGGTTCCTTTGGCAAGGAGCGGTTCGTCGGAGGATTTGGCGAGAGCGTAAGAAAAACAATCTCCGTAATTTAGGGCCGCAGGATGACGGCCTTTTCCGTACCTGCGCCATGCGGAGCGGGCAAGTTCTGCTTGTTCGGCATCGACCGAGACGATTTGGAGATTGGCGCGCACGACGAAGAGATCGAACTCGCGTCCAGCAGCTTCGCCTTGCCGGCCCTCGAGGACGATTCCAGTTTCAAGCACGCTCGCGGCCGACAATAGACGGGTTTCGGCTGAGGTGATCGCATTGAGGAATCGCTGACGTTCTGGTTCGGCGAAAAAGATGGCGGCGAGAGCGGAGGTGTCAATGACCATGGTTTTTAGATCACCGTGGAAGCCCTTGCTCGTCGTAGCCAAGGATTTCGTCTGCCGTGCGGGAATCCAGAATGGGTAACTGATCTACGCGGCGGAGGATGTCTTCCAGCTGGGTGGCAAGGATCTTACTCCGGCGCTGGTGTTTGAGCCGCTCCAAGCGCTCTTCCAGAGCCGTCTGAATTGCGCCGGTCAAGGATTCGCCGGTCTTGGCCGCGATCTCCCGGGCCAGGCGCTCTGTCTCCTGACTCTTGATACTAAGTGCCATGGTGGTTTAAGTATACCATTGTAGACTAAAGTATATAAGTATTTAATTCCAAGGTTCCCACCGGAAACCAGAGTGCCTGCCTCCTGTACAGCGTGGTAACATCCGGCGAGTGGCTACTGCTAGAAACAATCCCAACCTGAATTACAGTCCTGAGCGGCTGGTGTCGGCCGCGCCGGTGGAGGACGATTCTTCGTTTGAGCTGAAGCTGCGGCCGCAACGGCTGGGCGAGTTTATCGGGCAGACCAAGGTCAAAGAAAATCTGGCGGTGGCGATTGAGGCGGCGCGGTCGCGCGGCGAGGCCATGGATCATGTGCTGCTGTATGGGCCTCCGGGGCTGGGGAAGACTACGCTGGCGAACATTATTGCCAACGAACTTGGGGTGCACTTTCAGCCCACGGCGGCGCCGCTGTTGCAGATCAAGGGCGACCTGACGGCGATCATCACCAACATGCAGGACAAGCAAGTCCTGTTCATCGATGAGATTCACCGGCTGCAGCCGGTGCTCGAAGAGCTGCTCTATTCGGCGCTGGAAGATTACAAGCTGGACATTATTATCGGGCAGGGGCCTTCGGCGCGCACGCACACGCTGGAAGTGAAGCCGTTTACGTTTGTGGGCGCGACTACGCGGGCGGGATTGATTTCGGCGCCGCTGCGGTCGCGGTTTGGGATTGTGCTGCGGCTGGAGTTTTATACGCCGGAAGAGTTGCGCGTGATCGTGGAGCGGTCGGCGGAGATTCTGGGAGTTCAAGTTGACGACGCCGGGCGCGATCGAGATTGCCAGCCGGTCGCGGGGGACGCCGCGCATTGCGAACCGGCTGCTGCGACGGGTGCGCGACTATGCGCAGGTGCGCGGAGCGGGCAAGATCGACTTGCCGACGGCGCAGGCCGCGCTGCAGATGCTGGAAGTGGATAAATACGGGTTCGATGAAGTGGACCGGCGCCTGCTGCTGACGATTATCGAGAAATATCAGGGCGGACCGGTGGGCGTGAATACGCTGGCAGCGGTGCTGGCCGAAGAGCCGGACGCGATTGAAGAGATTTACGAGCCGTTCCTGATGCAGATCGGGTTTTTGAACCGCACTCCGCGCGGGCGCGTGGCGACGCAACTGGCGTACGAGCATTTTGGGATTACGCCGAGCCGGCGGCAAAGTTCGTTGTTCTGAGTCCACCACGGAGACACTTCGACTGCGCTCAGGGCAAACCGAGGCGCGGAGAAATGCAAGTCAATGCTCGGGCGATCGTCCGCCTGCCGGCCGTTTACCCAGGCCCTGACACTGTTCGGTAAACCTTAGAGGAGCGCCTTTCTGCTTCAGGAGGCGGGCTCATGGTGTATCTTGCAGGATTCCTTGTCAGAGACGGGGAGCCGTGAGGGTGCTTTGCGCTCGGGTCGCGCTCGGAGTCTTCCAGTCAAGAGGTTTCTGAGGTTTCTGCTGGCGGGTGCGCTGACTCTGCCGGGAACGGCGGAGTGTGGATGGGGTGCGGCGGCATCACAGGGAGCCCTAGCGGTGCAGGGAGGGGCCCCGACGCCGCAAGGTGTGCCCGGACAAAATCCCCAGACGACTCCGCCCACTCCGCCACCCGCGGCCCAGTCCCGGGAACCTGTCACCAGGAATCAGGAAGTGCAAGCATTGCCGACGCACGCGCTTGCTCCCCCGGCGCTGACCATTCCGCGTTTGACGCGCGCGCCAGCGCTGGAAGACTTCCTAGGAATGAAGCCGGAGGGCGAGATCGCCCTGCAGATGGCGAAGGTGACGGGCTTCGTGCAACGCAACCCACACGATGGAGAGAAAGTCTCAGAAGAAACCGCCGCCTATCTGGGCTACGACCGAAGAATCTTTATATCGTGTTTGTGTGTTTCGACGATCCGAGGAAAGTGCGGGCGCGAATGTCGCGGCGCGAAGATATTGCGGACGACGATGAAGTCGCGGTTATGTTCGATACATTTCATGACCGGCGGCGAGCCTATGAGTTTCAGACCACTCCGCTGGGAGTGCAGTGGGATGCGATCTATACCGAGGCGTCACGGGAAGAGACCGGCGGGAACTGGGATACCTCGTGGGACACGGTGTGGGATTCGCGGGGCAAGGTAACCAGCCGCGGTTTTGTGGTGTGGATGGCGATTCCATTCAAGAGCCTGCGCTTTCCGACGACGAAACAGCAGGAGTGGGGAATCATTCTGTATCGCGGCATTATTCGCAAGAATGAGGATTCATTCTGGCCAGAGATCTCATCCAGAGTGGAAGGGCGGCTGGGACAGGCTGCGACGCTGTATGGGCTGGAGGGAATTTCGCCGGGGCGCAGCATTGAGCTGATTCCATATGGAATCATGCGCGGGTTTCGATCGCTGGACACGCGCGATCCCTACAATCCGTATTTTCAGAGTGCGGTGGCGCAGGGGCAGGCGGGGATGGACGCGAAGTTCGTGATCCATGACCACTTTGTGCTGGATCTGACTGCGAATCCCGACTTCAGCCAGGTGGAGTCGGAGGATCCGCAGATCACGGTGAACCAGCGATTCGAGGTGTATTTTCCGGAGAAGCGGCCGTTCTTTCTGGAGAACGAAGATTTCTTTCGCACGCCGTTCGATTTGTTTTTCACGCGCAATATTCAGGACCCTTCGGCGGGAATCCGTCTGACGGGGAAGGAAGGGCCGTATTCGGTGGGTCTGATGACGAGCGATGACCGCGCGCCGGGGCTGGCGGTGCCCAGCTACTGCCCGGCTACGTCGCCTATTTGTGCGGACAATCTTTATGGAGTTCGGTCGTACTTCACGATTGCGCGGGTAAGCCGCGACATCTTCAAGCAGTCGAGTGTGGGCGCGGTTTACACCGAATGGGAGTGTCCGACGACCGGCGAGTTTAATCGCGTGGGTGGAGTGGACACGCGCTTGAAGTTCAATGCCAACTGGACGTTGGAAGGCCAGGCGGTAGTAAGTTCGAGCAACTTGCAGGGACTCAATGCATCCTTTCTGGCAACCTGGAGACCACCTGCGAGTACAACCTGTTTCCCTTTAGCTCGGGGAACGACAACACCGGCAACGCAGGCAACCGCAACTATTATGCGGGCCCGGCGGACAAACTGGATCTGAAACGCGATGGGCTGCACTTCTCCTACGAGGGAATCTACGACGACATCAGTCCGGGGTTCGTGACCGTGCCGGGATTTGTGAACCGCGTGGACATCCGCGATCTCTACCAGACGATCGACTACCGCTTCCGTCCGAAAAAGGGCTGGATCGTGGACTGGGGTCCCTCGCTGAACCAGCGCTACGTGTTCGACCATG
Source organism: uncultured Acidobacteriaceae bacterium (assembly GCA_963770235.1). Classification (GTDB taxonomy): domain Bacteria; phylum Acidobacteriota; class Terriglobia; order Terriglobales; family Acidobacteriaceae; genus Sulfotelmatobacter. Next base: position 191,909 of record CAVYOW010000020.1, read on the forward strand.
AAGGGAACCGGCTGGACACATATTACGATCCCTATTTCGCGATTCAAGGGCGCGGACAGACGATTTTTTATCTGCTTCCTTATGAGGAGTTGCGGGAGCGGTTGCGGCCGCAGGATTTTCTGTTCATCGGTCTGCCGAGTGTAACCCAGAACCAGGACTACCACGAACACCGCAGCGGAGCTACGTTCCAGACCGGCTACTTTCCGAAGGTTACGGTAGCGGCGAACTACTCCTGGGGAGATGGAGTGAACTTTGTGCCTGAGGCGAATGCGCTGCCACAGTCTCTGCCGCCGTTTCTTCTGTCGCGGTTGGATACGGGTTCGGCGACGCTGACATTCCGTCCCGTGAAGCCGTTGAAGATTGAAAATACCTATCTGTTTGAGCGCTTGCGGGCGACGGAGAACGAATATCTTTTTGCTCTCTCGCAGGCGCCCGCCGGGCACCTCAATCGGGAAAGGCATTTTCAACAACCACATTGTTCGCAGCAAGTGGAACTGGCAGTTTACGCCGCAGCTTTCGCTGCGCGTGATTCTGCAGTACAACTCGGTCCTGGCGAATACGCCGGGCAACACGTTTTATCCGTATACCTACCTGCCGACGGAGAAGCAGTTCAACGCCGATTTCCTGCTCACCTACCTGGTGCATCCGGGCACGGCGATTTATGTGGGCTATAACAGCGACCTGCAGAACCTGGACCACGGGCTGATGCAAGACCCCGCGGGCCTGGCGGGACTGTACACCGCGAAGGGGTATATCAACGACAGCCGGCAATTCTTTGTGAAGGTGTCGTACCAGTTCCGCTTCTGAAAGGCTGTCAGGTATCAGTTCTCAGCTTTCAGCTTTTCAGTCGGCTGGCTAATAGCTGACAGGTGAGAGCTCCGAGATTGCTGAATCCTGGGGCATTCCGGTAGAATCTAAGGATTCGTGTCGAGGTCTGAACCCATATGAAACCTGCTATTCATCCCGCTTATAACGAAGTGCGCGTGCATTGCGCGTGCGGCAATGCGTTTGTTACCCGGTCTACCCATAAGGGCGACATCAGCGTAGAAATCTGCTCGGCATGCCATCCTTTCTTTACCGGCAAGCAGAAGCTGATGGATACCGCCGGACGCGTGGAGCGCTTCCGCCGCAAGTACGCGAAGAACGCGCCCAAGACCGAACCGCCAAGGCCGAGCTGGCTAAGAGCTAACTTCTTTGCCACGGATTTGCGCGGATAACCCTGGAAATTCAGCCCTCGCTTCGGCGGGGGCTTTTGTTTGGCTGGCCAAGTAGAATAGAACCGTGAAGAAGTTCTGGGACAACTCTGGGCGGACTGGCGAGCTGCCCGTCGCCGCACGGGCCGTGTCGACGCGAGTCGGTTCCGGCTCGGGTCTCTATCGGCGGGATCGAGATTGCTCCGGCAACCGTGCTTGCGCCGATGGCCGGAGTTACGGATACGGTCTTCCGGCGCTTCATCCGCAACCTGGGCGGATGCGGGCTGATCATGACCGAGTTCACCTCGGCCGATGGCGTGCTGCGCGCGAAGGATCAGAAGGCCAAGCGCTATCTCCATTTCTATGAAGATGAGCATCCGATTTCGGCGCAGCTTTTTGGCAGCGATCCGCGGGTGATGGCGGAGGCGGCGCGCATGGTCGAAGGGCTGGGCTTCGACCTGGTGGATTTGAACCTGGGGTGTCCGGCGAAGAAGGTCGTGAAGTGCAACGGAGGCTCGGGGCTGTTGCGCGATCTGCCGGCGATTGGGCGCATCTTTGAGGCGGTGCGAGCCGCGGTGAAGGTTCCGTTCACGGTGAAGTTTCGCGCGGGATGGAATGATGATGAAATCGTTTGCGTGGAACTGGCTCGCATGGCGGAATCGTGCGGGCTGGCGGCGGTCGCGTTGCACGCGCGGACTCGGGAACAAGGGTATAGCGGGAACGCCCGCTGGGAGTGGATTGCCGCGGTGAAGGCCGCGGTGAAGATTCCGGTGATCGGGAATGGCGACATCCGCACGCCTGAGGACGCTTGCGCCATGGTTACGCAGACTGGCTGCGATGCGGTGATGATCGGACGGACGGCGCCGTCGAATCCGTGGATCTTCCGGCAGATTCAGCAGTATTGCGCGGGGATGGAAACCTCAGCTGCCTCCAAGCCTTACGACGAGCCCAGCGAGGCTGACCGCTACCAGATGATCCGCACTTACTTCCAGATGCTGATTGAAGAGGAACTGCCGGATGCTGTCGGCAAGATGAAGCAGTTCGCCTCCTGGTTCACGCACGGCGTGCCGGGCGGAGCGGGGCTGCGCAAGGCGATCTACGAGTCGAAGAGTGCGGTGGAGATTCTGGGGCGGGTCGAGGAATTCTTCGAAGCAAGGCTGGCTGCCGCCGTCGAACGCGCTACGGCAAGCGTGAATGTCGACTGCGAGCGTCGCATGACTCGCAGGCTCGTCGAAGAGACTCGGCGCGGGCCACAACTGAGCCCGCGCCAACTTCTGCGGCACCCTTCTGCCCAATCCGGTTGAACACCACGCTGATCGCGATCCGAACGCCGGGGTGCGCCCAAATCGAACAGGCAATCAACTCGTGCCGTCGATGAACGTCAATGTAGCAATCATCCGTGTAGGACTCAGACCTGAAGTGCCAAGGGTCAGCGATCACGAACCGAGTTAACCGCCGCTATTTCGGCGCGAAAGCGCGCGCGCGCCGTCTGACCGAACGGTGACGCGATTGACGACGAACGTGTGCTCATGGCCAAAGGCCGGGCGCGCAACCGATCATCAGGAGATGCGGCGGGCATCATGTCGGCAACGCTGCGCCTTCTCGTCGACTTTTTCTCCTGGTGCTCGCGCTTGTCGTCCTGCTTGGCTTGCTTTGCTTCTTGCTGTACCTGCTTCTCCTCCGGCTTGGGAGGTTTGGCATCCGGCTACGTGTTGTTTCTTCCTCGCTGGTTTGTCGTTCCTCCTGCTGGGCAAAGCACTGGAATTGCGACCGCCAGCAGCGAATGAAAGGAATGTTGCGCTGATGACAGGAAATCGTTTCATGACATAGCCTCCGTCAGAGTTTTTATTTCAACTGAATTAGGGGCCCGGGTTCGAGAACCTACAATCAGCACGCGGCAGTCTGGGCGTACCAGGCGCCGATGACGAGAGCTGCGCTCGATTCGACGATGCGGCGTTCAGGAATGATTAGGCAACAAGCGTGCCAAACTGCGTAATTTACTGATCTGTTGGGGGTTGCGCTGGTTGTCGCGAAGCTTAAGGTGTGTAATTCTTTCCGGCCCGCCTCCAGGATGATTCAAGAACCGCGTGCGCTACAAGACTCTCACGCGCCACCATCTTCCCCAACTCATCTTTCTCCACATACGCCCACGGCATCTTCGGGTCGTGCGTGAAGACCGTCAGCCATTTCTCTGGAATCGCCTTCGCGTAGTACCGCTTCTTGCTCTCGATGGTCTGCAGCGGGTAGAGGTCGAAGGACATGCCCCAGGTGAGGTCGATGTGCGCCGTGGTGGGGATGAGGTCGGAGATGTAGCAGGCGGTGCGGCCTCCGCTTTCGACGATTACGGCTTGCATGTGGGCGGTGTGGCCGGGGAAGGTTTTCACCGAGATGCCGGGGACGATTTCTTCGCCACCTTTGAGCAGCGTCATCTGGCCGCTTTCGACGAGCGGATCGTAGTTGTCGGAGATGTAGCTGATGGCGTCGCGCTCGCTGGGGTGTGCGGGCGTATTGCCATTCGCCTTCGGGCGCGTAGTATTTCGCGCGCGGGAAAGTTGGGACGATCTTGCCGTCTTTGTCGCGGATGGTGTTCCAGCCGCAGTGGTCGAAGTGGAGGTGGGTGTTGATGACGATGTCGATGTCTTCCGGAGCGATGCCGGCAGCAGTGAGATTTGTGAGGAACTGGGCGGGCTGGCCGTAGAACTTGATCATGCGATCGGAGAGCTTGTTGCCCATGCCGGTTTCGACCAGTACGTTTTTCTTTCCGGTGCGGATGAGCAGCGAGTTAAGGCCGGCCTGGACGTAATTCCTTTCGTCGGCGACGACTTTACGCGACCACATGATTTTGGGAACGACGCCGAAAAAGGCGCCGCCGTCAAGCGGGTAGGTGCCGTCGGAGAAGATGCTGAGTTCGAAGTCGCCGAGAGTCAGGCTGGGCATGAAGTTAGTTTGCCACGAAAACGCCGGTGTCGCGGTTGAGGGGTCGCGTGAATCTTTGGGAAGGGCGGAACATCTAACGGTTGATTACTAAGTCGTTATAACCATGTTAGTTACTGGGAGGTAACCATGATTCAGATTCGAGCGAGTGAAGAGCGCGGCGGCGGGGACCACGGCTGGCTCAAGACTCACCACACGTTCAGCTTTAACGACTACTGGGATCCGAAGTGGATGGGATTCCGGTCGCTGCGGGTGATTAATGAGGATTGGGTCGCGCCTGGCAATGGCTTTCCGACACATCCGCATCGTGATATGGAAATCATCACTTATATTCTCGACGGCAAGCTTGAACATAAGGACAGCCTGGGGACGGGGTCGGTGATTCTGCCGGGCGACGGACAGCGCATGACGGCGGGAAGCGGCATCCGGCATAGCGAGTTCAATCCATCGACCACCGAGGCGGCGCACTTGCTGCAGATTTGGATTACGCCGGAGAAAAGCGGACTGCAGCCGAGCTACGAGCAGAAGTCATTTCCGGAAGAGGAGAAGCGCGGCAAGTTACGGTTGATTGCTTCGCGCGACGCACACAATGGATCAGTAAAGATTAACCAGGATGCGGAGCTGTATGCTTCCTTGCTCAAGCCGGGCGAGGAAGTGACTCATGAATTCGGCCCGGGGCGTCACGGCTGGCTGCAAGTAGCGCGCGGAGCGGTAGAGTTGAACGGAAAGAAGCTGGAACAAGGAGACGGCGCCGCCATCAGCGGGGAGAAGAAGTTGAGCGTCAAGGGCACGGAGAACGCTGAGGTTTTGCTGTTTGATCTAGCTTGACCATCCATATGGAACGCCCGCTTAGCGTCACGGTGATCGCCGCCCTGTTTTTTCTGGTCGCGGGGTATCTGGTCACGATCGGCTTGATTGAGTTGGTGGCGCCCGGAACACTTTCGATGACGCTCGGGGCGGGCGTTACTTATGGCAGAGAACTAAATGGACCGCAGACGGCCTTGTCTGTCGGCGCAGGATGGGCATTGGTTGGCTGGGGTCTTTATCGGCTACGCAATTGGGCGCGCTGGTGCGCGATTCTCCTCATGGTAATCGGAGTCGCGGGATCGGTGCCGGCAGTTTCTGCGGCCGCGAGGGATCTGACTTGGCGTTTCTTTTTCTACGGCGTCCAGATCATGGCGCGAATCGTGGTCGCGTGGTACCTGGCCGCATCGCCCGAACTGGTCGAGGCTTTTGCCCGCAAGTAAAGCTTTACCGTCTTGCTTTCGTTGCTTCGCTCTCTCCGACACGTTTGCTGACTTCGAATTTCATCTTGCCGGCTTTCTTGTCGGCATCTACCACGACGTGATCGCCGTGCAGGATTTCTCCATCCAAGATCTTCAGAGCCAGCGGATCCTGTACCAGCTTTTGAATGGCACGCTTAAGCGGACGGGCGCCGAAGTTGGGGTCGTAGCCCTGGGTGAAGAGCATGTCTTTGGCGGCGTCGGTGAGCTCGATCGAGATTTTGCGATCCGCGAGCAGACGGCGCACGTCTTCCAGGCGCAGTTCGATGATCTTGACCAACTGTTCCTTGCCGAGCGGGGCGAAGACGATGATGTCGTCGACGCGGTTCAGGAACTCCGGCCGGAAGTGGCCGTGCAGCGCGTTTAAGACCTGTTCGCTGGCCTTCTCAAACTCTTCCGGCGTTTGCACGTGGTCGGCTTGCAGGTAACTGGACCCGATGTTCGAGGTCATGATCAGAATCGTGTTCTTGAAGTCCACGACGCGGCCTTTGCCGTCGGTGAGGCGACCGTCGTCCATCACCTGCAGCAGGACGTTGAAGACGTCGGGATGCGCCTTTTCGATTTCGTCGAACAGCACTACCGCGTAGGGACGGCGGCGGACCTGCTCGGTGAGCTGGCCTCCTTCTTCGTAGCCGACGTAGCCCGGAGGCGCGCCGATCAGGCGGGCGACCGAGTGCTTCTCCATGTATTCGGACATGTCGATGCGCAGCAGGGCGCGCTCGTCGTCGAAAAGGAATTCGGCGAGGGCGCGGGCGAGTTCGGTTTTGCCGACTCCGGTCGGGCCGAGAAAAATGAACGAGCCGATGGGACGCTTGGGATCGCTGAGTCCGGCGCGGGAGCGGCGGATGGCGTTGGAGACGCGCTCGAGAGCCTGGTCCTGGCCGATGACGCGGAGGCGCAGGCGGTCTTCCATGGTGACCAGCTTTTTCACTTCGCCCTCGAGCATTTTGGAGACGGGGATGCCGGTCCACTTGGAGACGATGCGGGCGATGTCTTCTTCGTCGACTTCTTCCCGGAGCATGCGCGGCGCGCCGGTGGCCTTACCGTCGATCTTGGCGGATAGTTGGGTTAGCTCGTCTTCGGCTTGCCGCAGCAATCCGTAACGGATTTCGGCGACGCGCTGCAGGTTGCCTTTGCGCTCTTCGGCCTGCTCTTCGATCTTGAGCTTCTCGATTTTTTCTTTCAGCTCGCGGGAGCGGGCGATCAGATCTTTCTCTTTTTTCCAATTGGCTTTGAGGGCGGTGGATTTCTCGCGGATCCCGGCGAGTTCCTTCTCGATGACAGTACAGACGCTCGCGGGAGTTGGGGTCGTCCTCTTTCTTCAGCGCTTGTTTTTCGATTTCTAGCTGTGTGGCGCGGCGTTCGAGCTGATCGATGTCGGTGGGAAGCGAATCGATCTGGATGCGAATCGAGGCAGCGGCTTCGTCGATGAGGTCGATGGCCTTGTCGGGCAGGAAGCGGTCGGAGATGTAGCGATGCGAGAGCGTCGCTGCCGCGACTATTGCCGAGTCTTTGATGCGAACTCCGTGATGGACCTCGTACTTCTCTTTCAGGCCGCGGAGAATTGCGATGGTGTCTTCGACGTTGGGCTCGCCGACGAAAACAATCTGGAAGCGGCGCTCGAGGGCGGCGTCTTTTTCGATGTACTTGCGATACTCGTTGAGCGTGGTGGCGCCGATGGCGCGCAGCTCTCCGCGAGCCAGCGCGGGCTTGAGCATGTTGGAGGCGTCGATGGCGCCTTCGGCAGCTCCGGCGCCGACCAGGGTGTGCAGTTCGTCGATGAAAAGAATGACCTGACCCTGCGAGTCTTCGATTTCCTTTAAGACGGCCTTGAGGCGGTCTTCGAATTCGCCGCGATACTTGGCTCCGGCGAGCATGGCTCCGAGGTCGAGTGCGACTACGCGCTTGTTCTTGAGCACTTCGGGCACATCGCCGGAAATGATGCGCTGGGCGAGGCCTTCGACGATGGCGGTTTTGCCCACGCCGGGTTCGCCGATTAACACGGGATTATTTTTCGTGCGGCGGGAGAGAACCTGGACCACGCGGCGGATTTCTTCGTCGCGGCCGATTACCGGGTCGAGTTTGCCGCGGCGGGCCTGTTCCGTGAGGTCGCGGGCGTAGCGTTCTAGCGCCTGATACTTGGCTTCGGGATTCTGGTCAGTGACTTTTTGCGAACCGCGGACCGCAGTCAGTGCTTTCAGAATGGCATCGTGGGTGGCGCCATGACGGGCGAGAATCTGCTGGGCTGCGTCCTGCTTGAGGTGCGTGATGGCGAGCAGCAGGTGCTCGGTGGAAACGTATTCATCCTTGAAGTTCGAAGCTTCTTTGAAGGCCTGCTCCAGCAGCTTGTTGGTGGCGTTCGACATCGTGGCCTGCGTTGCTTCTCCGGAGACCTTGGGGAGCTTCTCGATCTCGCGGTAGAGGTCGCTGAGAACTGCCTGTGGGCCGATGCCGATTTTTTCGAGCACGGGCGCGACGATGCCCTCTTTGTCTTCTAGCAGAGCTGCGAGCAGGTGGACCGGTAGCAGCTCGGGATTGCCGTGCTCCGAGGCAAGCTCATTGCCGCGCTGGACGGCTTCCTGCGCTTTTACGGTGAATTTATCCCAGCGGATGGGCATGGTGAACTCCAGTTTCTAATTCCGTATTTCCAATTACGACGGCCGGCGGGACCCTTCGGCTTTGCTCAGGGCAGGCTGCCGGCGCTACAACGAAAACGGGAGGCAGCCAGTTTCTGCCGCCTCCCGTAGATTGTAGACCGGGCTTCGCCCGGCCGGACAGCCGAGGGCGCTGTCCCCACATTTACACAAGCCTTACGCGGCTTTGCTTGGGCCCTTGGCATCGAGAGTCTTCTCGGCGCCCACGTTCACTTTGATCTGCTTGGGCTTGGCTTCGGCCTTTTTGGGCAGGGCGATCTTCAACACGCCCTTGTCGTAGGTTGCCGAGACCTTCTCGGAATCCACGGTGGTGGGCAGGGTGAAGGTGCGAGTGAAGCTGCCGTACTGGCGCTCCACACGGCGGTAGTTCTCTTCCTTCTCTTCCTTCTCGATCTTGCGCTCGCCGTGAACGGTGAGAGTGTTGTTCTCGAGGCGGACGTCGATGTCTTTCTCTTCGATGCCCGGGACCTCGATTTTCAGCGTGACGTTGTGTTCGTCTTCGTAGACGTCGACGGCTGGGGCAAAGCTCGAGGTGGTCAGGGATTCATCCTGGCCCGCGGATCCGTGTCCATAGGACTCGCGGAAGACGCGATTGATGCGGTCCTGCAGGGTGGAAAACTCGCGGAAAGGCTCGAAACGGGTAAGTACGGTCATGGTAATGATCTCCTTCTTGTGCTGATTTCTAGGAATTCGGCAGTGCCGTTCACCAGCTTAGATGCATATTAAGCACATAGGAAGCATAAAAGATGAGTGTGTTATTGTCAACATAGAAAAGCGCTTATTTTTCATTAACTTACGATCGCTATTACGCATTTCAGGTAGGCCGTTTCAGGGATGTTTAGGAGGATGGGATGGTCTTTTGCCTGTCCGCGAACCTCGGTTAGGCGCAGGGTGCGGTGGGCGTCGCGGGCGGCGTCGGCTAGCATTCCCAGGAAATCGGTTTGGCTGACGTGGTAGGAGCAGGAGCAGGTGACCAGAACGCCGCCGGGGCGGAGCATCTTCAGGGCGCGGAGGTTGAGTTCTTTGTAGCCGCGGAGGGCGGCATCGAGGTCACGCTTGCTTTTGGCGAAGGCAGGAGGGTCGAGGACGATGGTGTCATAGCGTTGGCCGGACGCAGCGTAGTCCTTGAGCAGGTCGAAGGCGTTGGCTTCGAGCCAATCGATCTCCGGTTGATTCTGATCGCGGCGGTTGAGAGCTGCGTTCTGGTCCGCCACTTCGAGCGCGGGCCGGGAACTGTCGATGCCGGTGACGTGGGAGCAGCGCGCGACCAGATGAAGGGCGAAGCCTCCCTGATAGCAGAAGACGTCGAGGGCCTCGCCGTGGGCGTACTGGGCGGCGGCGGCGTAGTTCTCGCGCTGGTCGAGAAAGGCTCCGGTCTTCTGGCCTTCGAGAGCGTCGAAGTGGAACTGGACGCCGTTCATGGTGAAGATCGTCGAACCTTTTTCGCCCTGCACCAGACCGGAGGCACGCGGCGGCAGATCCTCGAGTTGGCGGACGCGGGAGTCTACGCGCTCGACGATCGCAGCCGGATGCAGTCGTTCGCTCAGCTCCGAAGTCAGCGTCTGGCGCACGATCTCGGCGTCCATGGCCTGGGTGAGGATCTGCATCGACAGAATGTCGTTGTAGCGATCGACGATGAGGCCGGGAAGGAAATCGGCTTCGCTGAAGACGACGCGATAGGCATTGGTGTCCCGGGCGATCCTCTCACGATAGGCGATGGCATCGGCGATGCGCTGGCGAAGCAGCACCGGGAAGTCGGCGACGGGCTCGGGCGAGATCAGGCGGATGGCGATTTGCGACGAGCTGGAGTAGAGCGCGCTGCCGAGGGATTTGCCGCGATGATCTACAACGCTGACTAGTGAACCCGCTGGAACGGCTTCGGCCGATACGATGTCCGAGCGGTAGACCCAAACGTGTCCGTCCTTCAGGCGGGATGCCCCGCGGGGAGAAACCTTGACGACGGGGACGCGTGGACTGCCGGTCGTCTTGGACATGCAGCAATCTTAAACGCACCCGCTAGCTGGCGGCTTGCTCGGTGGGAATGGTGGCGGGCTTCTCGGCCTTGCCGGAAGTGCGGGTACGCATTTCGTACTGTGCGGCCTCCAGATCAACGTGCAGCGAATCTAAGGCCGTCATGGGCATCTCGGTGCCCCAGGTTTCCATTTCACGTTCCGTCCAGTTTCCGTTCAGGCGGATGGCACCGGTAATGTCTTCCGGGAAGGCGTGGCGAAAATCTCCCTCGCGGACGAGGATGTCGCCGATGAGCCGCCCGGTATGCATGTCGAAGACGCGGCGGCTGGCCTGGCCCGCGGCATTGGTCAGGCACAGAAAAACTTCGCCGGCCTCGGCGAATTCCTGACGGTAGTACCAGGCCTGGGGCGCGTCGATTTTGGGATGATGGCGGCGGGAGCGCTTGTGTTCGGGCTCCAGAGCCTGCATTTCGTGGGCTGGATTGAAGTAGAGGATGCGCTGGCAGGAATCGCAGACCACGGTTTGCTGGCCGGTGCGCACGTCGTTGTAGGTCTGCGGCCGCAGCATGACCTGGCAACCCATGCATTTGTGATCGAGCACCTCAGAGATGCCGCTGCCGCGAAATTTTGATACACGCTCGTAGTGGCGCAGCAGATCCTCATTGACGCCGGCCCGCATCTGATCGCGCTTGCCGCGCCAATCGACAAGCTGCTTTTCGTCCTCGGCAGTGCGCTGGCGGGCTTCAATCTTCTCTTTTTCGATCTCGGCGGCTTCCGCCTTCAGTTCGGCTTGCTCAGCCTTAACTTCCTTATCGCGTGCGTCCGCATTCACCATCAACTCAAGGATCTTATCCTCGGTCGCGGCGATTTCCTTCTCCGCAAACTGGATTTCGTGCAACAGCGCCTTGTATTGCTCGTTGGTTTTTACGTCGAGAGACTGGTCGCGGTACTTGGAAATCTTGCTGCGGAGGTCTGTGATTGCGGTTTCGTACTTGCGGCGGGCGGCTTCGTCGGCTTTGACCGCGGCTTGAGCCTTTTCCAGCTGAGCTTTGGTGTCGGCCAGCTTGTGTTCGATGGCAGCGACGCGTTTGGGAAGTTCGTTGATTTCATCCTGCAGGCGGCGGATTTCCTTGTCCGCTTCCTGCAGGCGCAACAGGTTTTCTATTTCTAGAAGCATCCAGAGGTAACTCAGCCTCAATTCTAACACGCGGAAACGCGAGTCCTCTCTTGATGTTTGGCCGGTCTCGGCGCGCACCAGGCCATTACAGGTGTAAACTCTTCGTTCGCACCGTGCGCTTTTGTTCTTACCTTCAGCACCTGGGGTTTAACAGTGAAGAAGCTGATTTCATTCGCCATTCTGGTTCTCATCCTTCTGACCGGCTTGCTGGCGCCGCTTTGGGCGCAGTCGCCCTCGCCGGTGAAACCGCTCACCATTGAGGCGATTTTCGCGCCCGGGGGCCTGACCGGGCGCGCTCCGGAAAACATGGAGTGGAGTCCGGACGGGACCAAGTTCTCGTTCGTGCAGCGCGACGACGAGGGAGAACACGGTGAGCTGTGGTATGTGGACGCGGCCACCGGTGAGAAGAAGATTCTGATCAGCGCAGCCAAGCTGGCCTCGCTGGCGCCCGACGCCAACAAAGTGAAGGATGAGCGAGAAAGAGAGCGCCTGACGCGCTATCACGTAGCCGCCTATCTGTGGGCGCCGGATTCGAGACACCTGATTTTCGACTCCCAGGGCCAGCTCTGGCTTTTTGATTTGGCGACAAGCACAGCGGTGCAGTTCACCTCGGCGCCCGATCCCAGCGGCGACCCCAAGTTTTCCCCCGATGGCAGCCACGTTTCTTACGTGCGCAAGCACAACCTTTTTGTTCGGCCGGCGAGCGGTGAGGGCGAAAAGCAGCTCACTAAGGACACAGGGGAGAACTTGTTCAACGGCGACATCGATTGGGTCTATGCCGAAGAACTGGCCGTGCGCAGCAATTATTTCTGGTCGCCCGACAGCAGGCAGATCGTCTTCCTGCATATGGACGAGACCAGGGTGCCGAACTATCCCCTCGTCAACTTGATTCCGACGCATCCGACAGTGGACAACGAAAAATATCCCAAAGTGGGGGACGCAAACCCGGCGGTGAAGCTGGGTGTGGTGGATGCCAACCGGGACAAGGTTCGCTGGATTTCGCTGACCAGTGATTCGGCGAACCACGATTCGCCGACCAATGATGGGGAGGCATACATCCCGCGGTTTGGCTGGGTCCGCGAGGGAGTGATCTGGGCGGAGGTTCTTAACCGCAACCAGGACAAAATGGATTTGTATTTTGTGGACGCAAAGTCGGGGAAATCGCGGATCGTTTTGACCGAAAACACTCCGGGCGCATGGATCGATTTCGACCATGTGGAGGTTCGCTTCCTGAACTCCAGTGGCGAGTTCCTGTGGCCGAGCTGGCGCGACGGGAACATGCATCTTTACCTCTACAGCTTCGATAAGCATAACCCGCTGGCCGCGGAGGCGAAGCTGGAGCGGCAACTCACGCAAGGTGACTTCGAGGTGCTGGGGATTGACGGAGTGGATGAAGCGGCGGGCACGGTTTTTTTCTCTGCCAACAAAGACGATCCCAGACAGCGGCACATTTTCTCGGTGAAGCTGGATGGGACTGCTGCGCAGCAGCTTACTCATGAGGAGGGGATTTACTCGGCGCAGTTTTCCGAGGATGGTAAGCACTACGAGCAGACGTTCAAGGGTCCCCTTGCAGCGCCGCGGATGTCGCTGTGCGCCGTAGGAGGTTCTTGCGCTCCTGTGTGGGCCGCGCGCGACGAGGTCGCGGAATATGGACTACGGGCTCCGAAATTTCTGGAGTTCAAAGCGGAGGACGGCACAACGCTTTACGGACGTTTGCTGCTTCCTCCGGACGCTGCGGCCGGCGGCAAGATTCCGTTGATCGTGCACATCTACGGCGGTCCGGCGGGGCAGACGGTTTTGAAAGAGCCGGCGGACCCGTTCGATGAAATTCTGGCCCGCCGGGGGTTTGCAATCTTTTCCGTCGACAATCGCGGGACTCCGGGACGCGATCGTAAGTTTCAGACTGCGATTCGCCACGAGTTCGGGGCGATCGAGTTGAAGGATCAACTGACGGCGCTCGATCAGCTCTTCGCACAGTACCCGCAACTTGATAAAGACCGCATGGCCATTTGGGGATGGTCGAATGGCGGCTCGATGACGCTCTATGCGATGACGCACTCAGACTGCTTCCGTGCGGGCGTTGCGGTGGCGCCCGTGACCGATCAGGTCAATTACGACACCATCTACACTGAGCGCTACATGGGCCAACTCAAGGACGATGCGACAGGGTACGCCCAGTCCGACGTGACGAAGACGGCTGCCAATCTGCATGGAGCGCTGTTGCTGGTGCACGGAACAGGAGACGACAACGTGCACTTTCAGAACAGCGTTCAGATGATCGACACTCTGATCAGGGCGGGCATACAGTTCCGATTGATGATTTATCCCAACAAGACCCACGGCATCTCCGGAAGCGACGCGCGCGATCATCTGTTTCACATGATTGAGGATCACTTTGAGCGCGAGCTGAAGTAGGAAGCTTCTACTTCCGCTTGTCGGGCTTGCGCGACGAACTTACTCTTGTCGTGCTTTCTCTCGCCGAACCTTCTCTAGCAGAACCATCTCTCGCAGAACCATCTCTAGTCGAGCCCTCTTTGCTGGAACTCGCTTTCGAGGAGCTGTCCGCAGATGAGCTTTCCTTGGCGGAACTTTCCTTCGAACTCTCCGACTTGGACTTTTCTTCCTTCTTCGAGTCCTTGCTGCTGCCGTCAGAGCCGGGCGCGTGGGATTTGTTGGCGTAGTCAGTAACGTACCAACCCGATCCCTTGAACTGCACGGCGGGCGCGGAGATCATTTGCTCAACCCGGCCGCCGCACTCCGGGCACTTCTTGACCATCTTGTCGGAGAATTTCTGGATTTTCTCGAAGCGGTGACCGCACTTCTCGCACTCGTATTCGTAAAGAGGCATGGGTTCTGAAACGTTTGTAAGAAAAAATCAGCTTCATCTTGATTCTAGGGGCGGCGATTCGATCGCGTCAATTGAGGCGGCAGGCACGGGGGTTTGGGATTCCCGATTGCTTGGACCTAGGTGTCTTCCGGGAATAGTTCCGCGAGGCGCTTGGGAGCAGTGTTGCGCCAGGCCGCAGATATTGCTCGCCGTAGCGCTTCCTTGCCGACGGTCTTGAGGTCGACACTGGTGGCGCCTTGTCGTCCCCAGGCGCCCTTTGCCGGCTCGAACACGCCGGGATAGTCCTTCAAGAAATAGTGCTGCTGCTCCGGTGCGAGCTTGACCATCCCCCAGCCTTTTGCAGGATAGCCGAGGGTTGCGAAGATCTTCCCGCACACACGAAAATCCGGATGGTCCATGTGAGCGCGTTCTGCTGTTTCAGGAAGAGCAAGAGCCAAGCGGCGAAAATCGTTGGCAGTCACGATGAAGTCTCTCTGGTTGGAACGTGCGTACCATAGCACAACGGCCTGTGAGGCTACGAAGTTACGGCAGCTGCGGTGGTAGACTCCGGCCATGGAGGATGCTGGCCGTGAGCCCGCCCGCAGCGCTGCCATGTCGGAGAGATCCTCCCACGTCGCGGGGCCAGCGCTTTATCTTGTAGCCACGCCTATCGGCAATCTGGAAGACATCACCGTGCGCGCTGTGCGCGTGCTGAAGGAAGTGGATCTCGTAGCCTGCGAAGACACGCGCCAGACACAGAAACTGCTTAACCATTATGGCATCGCAACCCGCACGATCAGCTACCACGAACACAACGAAATGACGCGCGCGGCGGAGCTGGTGAAGGAAATGCAGGAAGGGGCGAGCGTCGCGCTGGTGACGGATGCGGGTATGCCGGGGATTTCCGATCCGGGATACCGGCTGATTTCGCTGGCCATCCGGCATCATTTGCCGGTGGTGCCGATTCCTGGAGCGTCGGCGTTTCTAGCTGCGCTGGTGGCGAGCGGGTTGCCCACGGATTCGTTCCGCTTCAGCGGGTTTCTTCCCGCGAAGCGCGGCGAGCGGCGGGCTGCGCTAGAGGCGATCAGGACCTCGCCGCGCACCCAGATTTTCTACGAAGCTCCGCACCGGATTATTGAGGCGCTTTCCGATGTGGTCGAGGTTCTGGGAAACGCCCGGCACGTGGTGATCGCGCGCGAAGTGACCAAGCTGCACGAGGAATTTTTGCGCGGGCGCGCCGGCGAGATTCTCGAGGCGTTGAAGGCACGTGATGGGGTTAAGGGCGAGATCACGCTGCTGATTGGGAAGGCTGACGAGGCAGAGTCACAGGCTGCCGCGGTGCCGGGGATGAGCGTCCGCCAGAGGGTTGAGCAGATCAGGGCAGAAGAGAAGGTCGATGAAAAAGCCGCGCTGAAGAAAGTGGCGAAAGAGCGTGGGATTTCGAAGAGCGAGGCATACCGGGAGTTGCAGAGGAGCAAGTGACCATGCGTGCAGAGTGGGTCTATTTTCCCGTCAGCTCCCGCTTCACGGCCTCGCTGACCATCTTTCCATCCACGCGTATGCCCGCTCCAGAGAACCTTGCCATGACGTTCTTCATTACGGCGCCCATCTCTTTCATGGTCGGCGATCCCATCTCGGCGATCACGGCCTTCACTCCGGCCGCTATTTCAGTTTCGCCTGCGGCTTTGGGCAGATAGGTTTCGATCAGGACGATCTCGGCGGCTTCCTTGTCGGCCATCTCCTGGCGTCCGCCTTTGGTGAACTGCTCGACTGACTCCTTGCGCTGCTTGATCAGCGTAGTAAGGACAGCCTGGGACTCTTTGTCGTCGAGCGGCGCCATTTTCTCAATCTCGCGGTTCTTCAGCGCGGTCTTGACCATGCGCAGGGTGGAGAGGCGTTGCTCCGCGCGTGCCTTCATGGCGGCGGTAATGTCTTTCTGGATCTGCTCAACCAGGCTCATATTGCGCCAATTATATCGGAGGAACTGAGAAGCTGACGGCTTGTAATCTCCGATCAGGCCTGTCACCAAACGACCCTGACGGGCATCTTATGCTCAGGAGGAAGCAACCATGAGCAGACTCGCCATTTGGGCACAACTGGAAGCGAAGCCGGGGAAAGAAAAAGAGGTAGAAGATTTTCTGAAGTCGGCGCAGCCGCTGGCCGAGCGCGAAGCGGCAACCCTCAGCTGGTACGCCATTAAAATGGGACCCGGAAAATACGGTATCTTCGATACTTTTGCCGATGAGAACGGCCGCAACGCCCACCTGAACGGCGAAATTGCCAAGGCGCTCTTCGCCAAAGCCAAGGATCTTTTTTCCAAACCGCCGGATGTTGCTAAGCCGGAAGTTCTCGCCGTGAAGTCCACCCGCGCCTGATGCCATCCGCCAGGGCCGTTTTCAGATGAGGCACTGGAGTCAGCATTTCAGAACACGCCAGCGTTCCGATACACTACTGAAGGATCATATTTTCCGAATCCTCAGGACCCCATCGGAATGCTGCGCAAGAACCGTCTTTTTACTCCCGGGCCAACGCCGCTGCTGCCGGCGGCGCAAACGGCTATGGCCTCCTTTACGGCGCATCACCGCACCGCTGACTTCCGGGCGCTGTTCCAGCGCGTGCTTGCCGACATGAAGGAATTCATCGGTACGCAGAATGATGTGCTGGTGCTGGCTTGCTCGGGCACCGGTGTCATGGAGGCCTCGGTGTCGAATCTGACATCTCCGGGCGACAAAGTCTTGGTCCTTACGGCGGGAAAGTTCGGCGAGCGCTGGACGGGGCTGACCAAAGCGTTCGGCTGCAACGTGGAGGTGTTGAGCGCGCCTTACGGCGAGACGTTTTCGTTGAATGACATTCGCGCGAAGCTTACTTCCGACGTGCGCGCGGTGTTTGTGCAGGCGACGGAGAGCTCGACCGGCGCGCGGCATGATGTGCAAGGCATTGCGAAGATTGTGCGCGCCGCCGGCAATGACAATAACGAAGACACGCTGCTGGTGGTAGATGCGATCACCGGTCTGGGCACGACCCATCTCGACGTGGATGGATGGGGCGTAGATGTGATTATCGGCGGATCGCAGAAGGCGCTGATGATCCCTCCCGGCCTGGCGTATTGCGCGGTGAGCGAGCGGGCTTGGCGGCGGATGGATACGACTACTTCTCCGCGCTTCTACTTCGATTTGCGCAAAGAACGCAAGGCTGCGGCCAAGGGTGAATCCGCCTACACTCCGCCGACCTCGCTATTTGCGGCTCTGGGAGCGGCATTGGAATTTGTCCGGGGAATGGGCAAGGGTGACTTGGCCAAGGGACGCGAAACGCTGGTCGACAATGCTGAGATGTGCGCCGAGATGACGCGGGCAGGTGTACAGGCTGTGGGACTGAAGCTCTATGCAGCTTCGCCCGCCGCAGCGTTGACGGCCATCTGCTCGCCGGACGGCCTCGACTCCGGCAAGATCATCAAAGAATTCCGTGAGTCGTTCGACGCCGTGGTGGCCAATGGACAAGGCGAAATGAAAGGTCAACTCTTTCGCATTGCGCACATCGGCTACTACGACTACCTGGACACGATCGGCATCCTGGGCGCGCTGGAGCATGTGCTGGCGCGCTGTACTGGAAAAGCTGTCGAGTATGGAGCGGCAGTGCGCGCGGCGCAGGAAGCGTACGCGCGCAGCCTGTCCCGGCAACGGCAACCAGTTGGAGCCTGAGGTGGCGCGAGTGATGCACTCCTGGGCTAGTTGATGGTGAACGTCATCGGGGCCGACGTTTCCGCTGACGTGCCGCCGCCGTATATGCCGCCGGCGGTACCGGGATTGGTCACCGTCACCGATGCCATACCCGCAGTAGCAATGTCCGTTGCTGGAATCGTGGTCATTAACTGCGTGCCCGGGGCTACGACAGTGGTTGTTTCGGCCGTGCCGTTCCAATAGATGGTGGCGTTGCCGCTAAAGTCGGTGCCGTTCACCGTCAAGGTAAATGCCGGCAATCCGTGGGTCATGCTGGCAGGGGCGAGCTCGGCTATTGTGGGCGTCGTTCCGGCTACGGGGGGAGTGGTGGCCGGCTTGCTATAGCCGCAGGCCAGGCCTGCTGCGAGAAGCGCGGCTAGAAATACTGACTTCGCTGTCCTCATAACTGTTCTCCTATGGGCAATGGGGCCCGATTGAGAGAAGTTTAGGAGAGGGGCGCGTCAGGAGTGTCAGAAGGGTGTCATTTTCGTGTCAATGTTTTGTCAGCGCAAAAGCCCTGGATAGAAGGATCGATTCTCCTTGAAAATCGTCATTGCTGAGAAAGTCTCAGCCGCCGCTGTCGAGCAACTTAAAGAGCCAGGCTGGACCGTCATCACCGCAGACCAGCTGGATGGCAGGCTTTCGGACCACCTCGAATCGGCCGACGCGCTGATTGTGCGCTCCGCGGTGCAGGCGGATGCGGCGCTGCTGGCGCATGCCGGGAAGCTGCGCGTCATTGGTAGAGCCGGTGTCGGCGTGGACAACATCGATCTGGATGCGGCCACGCGCCAGGGCATCGCGGTGATGAACACGCCCGGGGCTAACGCCGTGGCGGTGGCGGAGCAAACGCTGGGCATGATGCTGGCCATGGCTCGCCATCTCTGCCGCGCCGACGCGCTCATGCATGCCGGGCGATGGGAAAAGAAATCGCTGCAAGGCACGGAACTGCGGGGCAAGACGCTGGGAATCGCCGGGCTCGGCCGCATCGGGATGGAAGTGGCGCGGCGGGCACGAGCCTTCGGGATGGAGATCGTGGGGCACGATCCGTTTGTTTCCGTCAGTGTGGCCAAGGAGCAAGGGATCCGCCTGGTCAGCTTGGACGAGCTTTATGCGGCCGCAGATTACATCACGCTGCACGTAGGCCTTACCCCGCAGACCGCGGGTATGATCAACGAGGCCTCTCTCAAGAAGATGAAAAAAGGCGTCCGCCTGGTGAATTGCGCGCGCGGAGAACTGGTGCGTGAGGCTGATCTGGTGCAGGCGCTGAAACAAGGTCATGTTGCCGCCGCTGCGCTCGACGTTTTTGACGAAGAGCCTTTGAAGAACTCGCCGCTTCAGACGATGGAGAATGTCATTCTCACGCCCCACATCGGCGGGGCAACGTACGAAGCGCAGGAGGCTGTCGGCGTGCAGATTGCGCAGCAGGTGCGCGAATACCTGAAGCACGGCGTGATCCAGAATGCGGTGAACGTGCCCTCGGTTTCGGCGGAGGAGTACGCCGAGATGCAGCCTTACATCGTTCTGGCCGAGCGGATGGGAGCGTTTCTCGCACAGATTTCCGAAGGCTCGATTGAAGAAATCTCGCTGCGCTACAGCGGCCATATCGCGGAGTGGAAGACGGAGCTCATTCGCAACGGCGCGATCAAGGGCATCCTCAACCAGGCACTGGAGGAGAAAGCTAACCTGGTGAATGCAGCCTCTCTTGCCAGCCTCCGCGGATTACGCGTCCATGAAGCGCATAAGGCGAAAGCTTCAACCGGCGGCGCCGGCAGCGTGCTTTCCGTTTTCCTGAAGAGTTCGACGGAAGAACACATGGTGAAGGGCGCAGTTCTGCACGGGACCGCGCCACGCCTCATTCATATTGATGGCATCGACGTGGAGGCGCCGCTCGAGCGCAACCTGATCTACTTGCGCAACAGCGACGTGCCGGGCGTGATCGGCAAGGTGGGCACGATCCTGGGCGAAGGCGAGATCAATATCGCGGACTTCTCGTTGGGACGGCGCGGCGCCGAGGCATCCTCGGAGCCGCGCGAGGCCATTGCCGTGGTCCACGTGGACGGACGCGTCCCGGAGGACGTCTTGAGGAAGCTGGAGGAGATTCCTGCAGTGCGCCAGGCGAAAGCGGTGCGGCTGTTTTGAGCCAGGAGCGAGGATGCTTAGGAGTTGGACTCGTCCCGCCGCAACTTGCGGCTCTCCGCCAGCAGAGCCATCGAGTGCATCAGGTTCTGCAGCGTGATGATGCCCACCAGCCGCTGATCCTCGACCACTGGAATGATGCTGAGATTGCGCGACGTGAGCTTGCGGAAGGCGATAGCGAGTGACTCCTGCCGCACCGAGACTTCGAAGATCTTGTTCATCACCGCCTGGACGTAGCCGTTGCCTTCCACGCGCAGCGCTTCCAGAATGCGCTGCCGCGAAATCACTCCAACCATGTCGCTGCCGCGAACCACCGGAAAGTCATCCTGCAGGGAGTGCACTGCCTTTTCCAGAGCATCCTCGAGGGTGTCTGCTGGCGAGAGAGTGGCGAAGTCGGTAAGCATGACCTCTTCCAGGCGCACGTCGTCCAGCACGGACTGGAAGATGACGGCGCGTTCCTCAAGCTGCGCTGCCGAAAAGATAATGATCCCCACCATGGTGAGCCAGGCATTGCTGAACAAACCCGCAACCATCAGAATCATTGCAATGGCGTGGCTGATGGAGACAGCGCGCCGCGTAGCAGCGGCGGGATCAATGCTGCGCGCGAAATAGGCGCGCAGAACCCGGCCTCCATCCAGAGGATAAGCCGGCAGAAGATTCAAACCTGCTAGATAAAGATTGGCCCACACCAGGCTGCGCGGCAGGTTACTGGGCTGCAAGAAAGGCCACTCCCACAGCTTTACTCCGGGAAGCGTCGCGAGGATTACGCCGGCCGCCAGCACCGCGAACACAAGGTTCACCAGCGGCCCGGTGAGGGCGATGCGGACATCCCGCTTCCAGGCCGCAGCACCGGACTCCCGCGGCTCCGTCCGCGATTCATCGAAAACGGTTACGCCGCTGAGCGGCAGAAGAATGACCGCCTTGGGAATCAGTCCGGCGCGTCGGGCCATGAGCATGTGCGCGGCTTCGTGGGCCGCGACGCAGGCCAGCACGATTCCAACCAGTGCCAGGTCCCGCGGTCCGTTGGCCGAACCGTGGCTGTTGTATTCCGTCCAGAAAACGAATACCGGCAGAATGAGGAACGTCAGGTGAAGCCGAACCTCGACTCCGAACAGGCGTCCGACGTGAATAGAAAAACTTCGCATGAGCTCTGGGCTACTACAAGTATTTTACATGGTCCGATATATTGGCTCCGGGAATCGAAGGTACAGAGCCATGCGCGTGATCGCGGGTAAATACCGGGGGCGTCCTCTGCGGTCATTGCAGGGCACGGACATCCGTCCTACTTCCGACCGATTGCGCGAAACGCTGTTCAACGTGCTAACCGCCGGCAACCCCGAGGCTCTGGAGGGCAGCGTGTGGCTGGATCTGTTTGCGGGCACTGGCGCAGTGGGCATTGAAGCGCTCAGCCGCGGCGCCAGGCAAGCCTACTTCGTGGAGACCTCCGCTGCAGCAGCGAAATTGATTGAGCAGAACCTGCAGAGCCTGGGAATCGTAGCCGGATACAAAATTCTGCGGGATGATCTTTCCGGGGTTCTCTGGCGACTGCAACGCCAGCATGTCGCCGCCGACGTAGTGTTCCTCGACCCGCCTTATCGAATGCAGCATTTCTACGAAGAGACCCTTAAGGCGCTCGCCGATTCATCGCTGGTGTGGGCTATGTCGCTGGTGGTGGCCGAACATGAAAAGAAGTTCGATCCCGGAAACGAATTCGGATCTCTGCGGAGGATCCGCAAACTGACGCAGGGGAACGCCGCTCTCAGTTTTTACCGCATCGGCGGACGCCCAGACGTGTAGCTTGATTCGGGGATATGAGATCTGTCGGCTAAGCGAAGGGCTGGCAGGCTGGCGCTGGTCCTCGCGGGCAAGTCGCCCGCTCCACACTCAACTACATGATCAGGTCGCAGCCGCGGCGCACGATCGGGTGCTGCATCTCCTGCAGGTCGTTCTTCACCATGTTAAGGCCGTAAACGCAGCCCTCGAACTCGCGGGAAAGGTGAGCGAAAAGCGGCGCCACCTTGGCGTATTCGAAGTTCTCGAACTTTGACACGATGTAGTAGCTTTCTTTCCCTGCCTTCACCCACTCCACAAAATTTTCCAGGCGATGGCGGCGTAGCCGGAAGTGGTTGATGCTCTCGGGAAACATCCCGGTGAAGAACAACGCGTAGTCGCCAATATGTTTGCGGACCTGGCGTTCGCGGTCAAAACAAGGAGCGGGACCGTAGACCGGGTCGGACTCAAGCAGCATCTCGCCGAGGTCGGTCAGCGGGCGGTCGGCAACGTCGTGAACCTTGAACAACTGATCGGTCTCGCAGAACTCCGCCAGCAAGTGCGAGACGTAGGCAACGACTTGCGGATCCCGAATACCAATCTCCTGGGCGTAGTGCCGTCCAACCAATTCCTGGAACAGCTGCCGCAGCGGATGAGATTCCGGAATCATGCCACTTTTGGGCTCTGAAAGCCGCGTTGCTCACGGGCTTTCCAATGATCGTTAGTAACTAGTTATCCCAGTTCTGGCACAAACGCAAGTGACTTTTGTTTATAGAGCCCATCACTTTCCGTAATCATTAGAAATGTGCAACCCCTTGCAATGTTCCGTGCGTTTTTGTTGGCAGACGCACGGGTCGGCTGCTAATCACAACACGTTGGTGGCGAATAGAATGAATTACAAAGGAGGAAATCAGGCAAATGGAAAGAATGAATATCTCTAGCGGGGCTCCTTGGGAACCTATTGTCGGTTACTCGCGCGCGGTGAAGGTCGGGCCCTATGTGCACGTGTCGGGCACCACCGCGACGGGGCCGGACGGCAAGATCGTGGGCGGGGGGGATCCCTATGCACAGGCTGTGCAGACCCTAAAAAACATCGCGAGCGCCTTGCAGAAAGCTGGCGCCAGCATGAAGGACGTGGTTCGCACTCGCACCTTTGTGATTAATATCGCGGAGTGGGAGAAAATCGGCAAGGCTCACGGCGAGTTCTTCAGCGACATACGTCCCGCAACCTCGATGGTTCAAGTAAGCGCCCTCATCTCGCCCGAGATACTGGTGGAGATTGAGGCCGATGCTTACGTGTCTGGGGCGCAAGAGTAGAATCGACGGTTCCAAAGTTTTGAAGCGGCTTGGGGAGCGACGAATGAAGAACTACGGATGGATACTGCTTCTTGCGGTGGTGATTTCGGCGGCCGCGCAACAGAAAGAGAACGGCGCTTCCGAATCCTGGACCGTCATTCACGCGGGTACTCTCATCGACGGCAAGTCCGCTGCGCCGCGGCGCGATCAGGTGATCACCATCCACGGCACTCGTATCGAGAGTGTCAGCGACGCAGCGGCCGCCAGGATTCCCGCCGGTGCAGCTGTAATCGACTTGTCGAAGGCCACGGTCCTGCCCGGCCTCATCGATTCCCACACCCACATCTTTTTGCAGGGCGAGGATCCCGCTCAGGGTGGATACGATGCGAACATTCTGAACGCACCGCTCGCTCTGCGCGCGGCAAGGGCGACGGTGTCCGCACGGCGGGCGCTGGAGCAGGGCTTCACGACCTTGCGCGACGTAGAAACTGAAGGCGCCGGGTATGGCGATGTAGGCATCAAGCAAGCCATCGAAAAGGGTTACATTCCGGGGCCGCGCTTGTTTGTCGCGACTCGCGCTATCTCGACCACGGGCGGTTATCCGCTGGAAGGTTATGCCCCGGAGCTCGACATGCCGAAAGGCGCACAGATTGTCGACGGCCCAGTGGAGGCGCGGAAGGCAGCGCGGGAACAGCTCGATCATGGCGCCGACTGGATTAAGGTCTACATGACGCATCGTTCGTGGGTGGGTAAGAATGGCGAGCTGGTCTCACAGCCCACGCTCACCGTCGAAGAGTTACGGGCGATCGTGGACGAAACTCATGGCTGGGGCAAGAAAGTTGCGTGTCATGTTTATGGCGGCATTGGCCTGCGCCGCGCGCTGGATGGGGGATGCGACTCCATCGAGCACGGCCTTGATCTCGATGATGCGGCGATTTCCCAGATGCTGAAGCAAGGCACGTGGTACGTTCCAACGATCAGCGTCTATTACACGGACTGGGCCGCGGCGGACACGCCCGCCGGGCAGCGCGACCGGCTGCGCGCTTCGGTGCATGAGCAGTCGTTCAAAAAGGCGCTCAAAGGCGGAGTGAAGATTGTCTTCGGAACTGACATGGGCGGAATTCCCTGGTCCGAGCCGATCGCGCAGGAGTTTTCTCGCATGGTGGATCTGGGGATGCAGCCGATGGACGCCATTCAGAGCGCAACCTCGCGTGCTGCCACCATGCTCGAGATGGACGGAAAGATCGGAGTGGTTGCGCCGGGCGCGTTTGCTGACATTGTTGCGGTCAGCGGCGATCCTTTGCATGACATCAAAGCACTGGAAGATGTGCAATTC
Source organism: uncultured Acidobacteriaceae bacterium (assembly GCA_963770235.1). GTDB lineage: Bacteria > Acidobacteriota > Terriglobia > Terriglobales > Acidobacteriaceae > Sulfotelmatobacter. The sequence continues at coordinate 216,201 of CAVYOW010000020.1, forward strand.
GTAATGAAAGACGGCAAGGTCTTCAAGAGCGAGAAACCGTGAGGGGTGCAAATTCCCGTTTCTTGCCCCGGCGAATTAAAGATTGCCCGGATCGTTTCAATTCACTTGACAACGGCTTCGCCGCGAGCATAATTCATCAATCCCGTTTCTGATTCGGATCAGGCCCGGCTCGGCGTTGTTGCGGAGACCCGGAGGAGGTGTTTATGAGCGTGCTGGAACTTTGTGATCGGGAAATCGCGGCCGTGCCGCTCGAAGCCAGCGTAGCTGACGCCATCAATAAGATGCTCGACCACCATGTGGGAGCCGTCGCCGTGGTCGACTCCGAATACCGGGTTGCAGGGATCTTTACGGAACGCGACGTTCTGCGCAAAATGGCGCTCAGCCGCACCGATCCGCAAACCACGCCGGTTCGTGAACTGATGACCACGCCAGTGGAAATGGCAACCCGGCGCACCGGGGCGGGCGAAGCGCTCACCACCATGCTGGAGCGCCACTTCCGCCATCTGCCGGTCGCCGACGACAACGGCAAACTGCTGGGGATTCTCTCCATCCGCAACCTGCTGGAGTGGCGCGTCGACGACCTCAGCCGTGAACTCGAGTCGCTCGAACAATACGTCTCCAACGACGGGCCCGGCGGCTAGAGCTAGTTCCATCTCGCTATCTTCTAAGCGACAACGAGCACAATGTAAGCTCTCGCAAGAGCAAGTAGCCATTGTGGGCTCACGTCGATCCTCTTCCGCCGTTCTTAGGGTTTCTGTACAATTCAACCGCTTAAATAGAGGAGAAACTCCTGTGCAGAAATTCAAAGGTCCCCGTATGTTTGTCGTCGCGCTGCTTTGCCTGAGCGCCTCACTCGTCGCCCAGCAAGCTTCCAGACCCGTCGTTATCCATGCCGGGCGCGTGCTCGACGTGAAGACAGGTAAGCTGCTTTCGGATCAGACTCTGGTCATCGAAGATGGGAAGATCGTGAGCGTCGGAGCCTCGGCGGACACAAAGCCACCCGTGGATGCTGTTCGCATCGAACTGCCCAACGCAACCATCCTGCCGGGACTGATCGACGCTCATACCCATCTGACCATGGATCCCAAGTTCGGGTATGAGCAACTCGGCCTTTCCATTCCGCGCGAAACCTTGATTGGCGCCAAGAACGCACGCCTTACGCTGCAGGCCGGGTTCACCACTGTGCGCAATGTGGGCGCGGCCGGCTACAGCGATGTTGCCTTGCGCGACGCCATCAACGCCGGCGACGTGCCTGGGCCAAGAATGCTGGTGAGCGGGCCGCCGCTGAGCATCACCGGCGGACATGCGGACAATAACCTGCTGCCGTTCGAATATCACGCGACCTCGGACGGAGTGGCCGATGGAGTGGATGCCGTCCGTCACATGGTTCGTCAGAATATCAAGTATGGCGCGGACTTGATCAAGTTCATGGCCTCGGGTGGGGTGCTCTCGAAGGGAGACGATCCGCAAGCGTCGCAGTACACGCTGGAAGAAATGAAGGCCATCGTATCCGAGGCCCATCGCCTGGGACGAAAAGTTGCCGCCCATGCCCACGGATCTCAAGGCATTCTCTGGGCGTCGGAAGCGGGAGTGGATTCAATCGAGCACGGCTCCTACATTGACGACGCGGACATCGCCGAGATGAAGAAGAATGGCACTTATCTTGTGCCCACGCTTTACCTCGCCGATTGGTTCATGGAAAACGCCGACAGAAATCACGTCCCCGACTTCCTGCTGGGCAAGGCCAAGGCGGTCATGCCAGCCGCCCGCAAGAACATCGCCCACGCCTTCGCCAGCGGCGTGAAGGTGGCATTCGGCACCGATGCTGCGGTTTATCCTCATGGCCTGAATGCGCATGAGTTTGCCGTGATGGTCAAGCTGGGGTTGACGCCGTTGCAGGCCATTCAGGCGGCCACCGTGAATGCCGCGGATCTGCTGGGGTGGCCGGGGAAAGCGGGAAGCCTTGAGCCCGGGGCGTGGGCGGACATCGTCGCGGTCGATGGCGACCCGCTGAAGGACGTGACCACTCTGGAGCGCGTGAAGTTTGTGATGAAGGGCGGCGAGGTGGTGCGGAACGAGTATGGAAAGTAAAGGGTGGAGGCTATTGGCTCCTTAGACCGCGCTGCTTTTCCACCGTGCTTGCTCCGTGACCCAGTCTGTCCAGAAGGAAGAAGCTCCGCTGGCCAGCAGCGGAGCCTTGCCGTGCACCGCATCCACAAAGTTCTCGATCATCGGATAGTGCAGATTAGCGTGGGGCGGCAGGTTCTCGCGTCCGCCGGGATAGATCAACTCAGGACCGTTCAGCGGACTTAACTCCATTTCACCTTCCGTTCCCCGGATGCGGCATTCGTCCCGGTTTACCTTCGAGTGCCAGCGAACATCCACGATGCCGCGCACTCCGCCGGGGTAGTCGATCATCACGGTCGCATTATCTTCTACGGCGTGGTGATGAACCGCGTTCGAAAGATGACCGGTGACGCGGCCGGGTTGACCGAACAAGAAATTCAGAACATCGATGCGATGTGAAGCGACATCGTAGAGCGGGCCGCCTCCGGCCAGTGCGGGATCGATCAGCCAGTTGCGATGACTCTCGTTTTCGCCAAGCTTTTTTCCGTCAAACCAAGCGTGGCTGGTGAGTTCGGCGACGACGGGCTGGCCGATGGCGCCGGCAGCGAGCAGTTGTTTCGCACGCTGCACCTTGGGATACATCCGGCGATAGTAGGCAACGCCAAAGGTCTGTCCGCTCTCTTCCGCAGTCTTCACCATCAAGCGCGCCTCGGCTTCGTTCATAGCCATGGGCTTCTCGCACAGCACGTGCTTGCCCGCGCGGAGAGATTGGATGGTCTGCGGCGCGTGAAGAAAGACGGGAGTCGCGACGTAAACCGCGTGAACCTCCGGATCGGAGAGAGCTCGGTCGAGCGTGGTCCAAGCCCGAGTGTTGTAAGAGTCAGCTTTTGCCGGGTCGCGCGTGACCAGACCATACAACCGGCTTCTGGGCTCGGCCTGAATCGCAGGAATGACGCGGCGGATGGAGATATCGCCGATTCCGATTACGATCCAGTTCAGCATAGGCGGAGCGGGTTCAAAGCCTGCAGAAAAATCAAAGGCCGGCCTAAGCCGGCCTTCGGGATCAATCTCAATGCAAAACTACTTCTTGGGTGCGATCGCGTCCTTGGCAGCCTTGGCCACGCGGAACTTGACCACGGTCTTGGCCTTGATCTGAATGGGCTCGCCGGTCTGCGGATTACGTCCGATGCGGGCCTTGCGGTGCGCTTTCACCAACCGGCCCAGGCCGGGCACGACGAACACGCCGTTCTTCTTGGTCTCTTTCACAGCGACGTCGGCTAGCTGTTCGAGAAATCCTGCCACTGTCTTGTTGGGAAGTTCAGTTTTCTCGGCCAGATAGCGGACGAGCTGAGTCTTGGTTAAACCTGAAGCCATTTGTTTCCTCCTCGGGAAAGATTCGAATTTTAATTCCAGCGGGCTTGATCTTACTACCACTGCCCTGTGGAAAACAGCCTTATTTTACGCGGGTTCCATACGGAGAGCACTCGGAAAGGGCCATTTTTACATGCTTATTCACAGATGGAGGTCCCGAACCGGCCCAAACATAGGTACCGGAGCCGTTTCCGGCAATTGCCGAAGGTGAATCGCCACAAGCTTGTCGTCATCCGGTGCCATAATGCTTGAAGAGGAGAACTCGGTTTGAGTTGCGCGATCTGCGAGATTCGCAAGGAAAAACGCTTCTGTCCCGCCATGCATGGCCGCATCTGCCCCCAGTGTTGCGGCGAGCAGCGCGAGGTGACGCTGGATTGTCCCAGCGACTGCCCGTATCTGCAGCAGGCGCGGGAACACGAAAAGCCGCGTCCGGCCGACCAGTTCGACCGCGCATCGCTGTTCCTGCAGGTTGAGATTTCGGAGCAATTCACTTACGAGCGCGAGCACCTGCTCATGGGGCTCAGCTACGCTCTGGCCAAAGCGGCTCACGCCGACCGCACCCTGAACGATCGCGATCTGATCGCAGCACTCTCGGCGATGTGTACGAGTTATGAGCGGCTGGCGAACTCCGGGCTGCATTACGAGCAGCCGCTCACCAGCGCCGCACAGCATGCCGCCGCGGCTCAGGTGGAAGAGATGTTGAAGCAGTATCGCGAGGCTGAACAGAAACAGCTGGGATACTCCACTCTGCGCGATTCCGACGTGCTCAAAGCTCTGGTGTTTTTGGTCCGGCTGGGACACGGACGCACTTCGGGACGGCCCAAATCACGGGCTTTCATTGATTTTCTCTTCGCTCAATTTCCCGAGAAGGAAACCGCCGTGGTCACGCCGCAGGAAGCGGCCAGCCGGATCATAGTGCCGTAGAACAAATCCGTGACTCAGGTTTTCTGCAGCTTTCGCACCACCTGCCCTGGCGGTAGCGCATCGCGCAGTTCGCGGATTGTCTTCTTCAGCACCGGGTGCAAAACTTCCGGCGCAATCTCCGCCAGAGGCTCAAGGACGAAGCGGCGCTGGTGCAGTGCGGGATGTGGGATTGTGAGGTCTGATGAATCCACGATTGCGCCATCGAAGAGCAGGATGTCGATGTCGACGGACCGGGGTCCCTTTTTCTGCATGCGCCGCCGGCCGATCTCCTCTTCAATGCCGAGGATCGCCGCCATCACCCGCTGTGGAGTTTTACCGGTTTCAAGCGCGAGCGCGCAATTCAAGAACCAGGGCTGCTGGGTGAACTCCACAGGCTCGGTTTCATAGAAGGACGACAGCGCAACCACGCTGCCGATCGTGGCCAGTTTAACCAGTGCATCCCGCAATCGCGCCTCGCGGTCACCGACATTCGATCCCAGCGAAAGATAGACGAGGTTGGGCATGGTCCGGAGCTAGTTTCAGGCTTTATTGCGCTGGTTTCCAGTGGAAATTGTCTCTTGCCGCAAAGTCTGATACCCACCCATAAAACCCGGTACCTTGGTCACCTTTCGACGGGTTCCGGCGGACGCTAGAATCAAAGTATGACGTTGGAGTCTTTGCTTCTGAGCCGCGATGCGGAAGTGGTCCGGGTCCTCCGCCCGACGCTGGAAAAGCTGTCGATCGAGGTCGAGGTTTGCCAGGAAGCAAAGAAAGCCAGCGAGATGCTCATCGCAGAAAAGTTCGATGCTGTGATTGTAGACTGCGACGACCTGCAAGGGGGCCTGGAAGTGCTGCAGGGGTTGCGCGCGACCCCCAGCAACAGGGGTTCCGTAACCTTTGCCCTGCTGAACGGGAAAAAAACCACCACGCAGGAAGCCTTCGGAATGGGCGTCAATTTTGTTCTGCAAAAGCCCATCAGCACGCTGAATGCAGCACGCTGCTTCCACGCGGCACTGAATTTCATGGTACGCGAACGCCGCCGCTATTACCGTCAGCCGGTCAAGATGCTAGTCACGGTGGTCCTGGGCGACAAAGAACTGAGAGCTACCAGCACGAACGTCAGCGAGGGTGGGATCGCGCTCATTATGCACCAGGCGCTTCCCAAGAGCGCTAAGCCCCGTTTGCATTTCACTCTGCCGCAAACCAAACTGGCTCTGAACGTGGAAGCCGAAGTAACCTGGGCCGACATCCAAGGACACGTCGGATTGCGTTTTCTCAACGTGCCCCAGAGTTCTCAGGAACTACTCGAGAAATGGCTCAACGAGCAGATGGAACGACAGCTTCCCGGCTCCAAAGAGATGCCGGCAGATCCCGGGTCCGAAGCCATCCAATAGACCTGTCACTTCGCCGCTCTGATTTCCCAGGTATTCACTTTGTAACTTTGTTGCCTGCGCCTGCGCGTGGCAATCTGGTGCGATACTGGAGAGCCATTGCCATGCTTCCTACCGCTTACCGCATCGCCCGCGTACAGAAAACTCTGCGCCGATTCGAGGACGATATCGTTTTGCTGAACATGCGAGTGAAGGATCTGTCGGCGGAGCGACAGAAGTCAGCCCGCCAGTTCGCCGCAACCCTTATCAGCCAGACTCGCGCCGAACTGGACCGACTGCTCGAGGAACAGCCCGAACCCGGCTCTGAAGCCGGCGACATTCCCTGCGAACCTGCCGACTGACTGGATCTTGGGTCTTAGGTCTGGGGTTTGTCTCGCATTGGATCGCTTACTCAGGACTGTCACAGATCAGAACCGTCACAACTCAGAGCGAAGATCCGGCCGTGGCGTGAGCGCTGTAGGCACCTGCCGCGTCTTTCGCTTCTTCCGGCAGCGTTACTTCCTCCCACAGCGTCTTGTCGCGCAGGATGCGCGAAACCAGCGCGGTGTGCATGGCGTGGCCGGCGCGGTCCGCCACGATCTTGCCCAGGATTGGCTTGCCCAGCAGCGCCAGGTCGCCAACCAGGTCCAGCACCTTGTGCCTTACGAACTCGTCGGGAAAGCGCAACGGGCCGTTTTCGACACCCTCGCGAGTCAGCACGATGCAGTTCTCCCGCGACGCACCGCGGATCAGTCCCATGTTGCGCATAGCTTTTTCGTCCTCACGCGAGCCGAAGGTGCGCGCCCCCGCGATCTTGCGCAAGTAACTGCCGTTGGAAAGCTCCACCTGAAAAGTCTCTTTCCCGATCAGCGGGTGGGGAAAGTTGATCGAGTAAGAAACCGAATAGTTGTCGGCGGGATAGACTGAGATAAATTTGTTGCCCTCCCGCATCTCCACTTCTCGGAGAATCTTCAGATACTTGCGGGGCCGGCGCTGCTTGCGGATGCCGGCCTTCTGGATCAACTCGACAAACGGGAGGGCGCTGCCATCCAGAATGGGGAGTTCGAGGTTGTCCAGCTCCACGATGGCGTTGTCCACGCCTAAACCGATAAACGCCGAGAGCAGGTGCTCGGTCGTGGAGATCAGCACTCCTTTTTTCATGAGACTGGTGGCGTAGCTGACGCGGGCGACGTTGCGGCTGATGGCCTCAATCTCGAAACCGTCCAGATCGATGCGGCGAAACACAATTCCCGTTCCGGGAGAAGCAGGGAGAATTCGCATGGAGACTGGTGCGCCACTGTGGAGTCCTACTCCACTGCAGGCCACGGCTGAGCGGACTGTCTGCTCCTGAGTCAAAGGCGTTTGCGTATGTCTCGGTGAATGAATAGATTACAGCCACCTTGCCACCCCCTGACTGTGGTAAAAACACCACAGTGCGTGGCGTAAAGCCGATTGTGAACCATCCTGATCAAGCTTGAATCCATTAAACGCTGACAAGTCAGGCAGTTATGTTGGGATCGGTAAGCTTCCGAGGGTTCCAACTCCGACATTACCTTAGTGTTTCTTCGCAGGTTTATTTGGATTGTAGCCAGAATTGGCATCAAACATGGCTTCATCGAGTTCCGGATTGAAGTGAACTGAATTCACGAAGCGCTGAGTTTGCATATCCCCGTTGTAGTAACGCGTGAAGCTGTAGGGCGTCATCACGCCCTGTACCGGCTTGTAGTTGTCGTAGATCTCTTCTTCCACGTTGCGATCCTTGTCCACCGGATCGCGCCATTTGTAGCTCTTCTTGATAGGCAGATGCGTGTCCGGATCGAAATAGAGACTTACCGCTTCATTCTTTGCGTTGATCAGTGTGACCTGCTGGGCTGGAAGGTTGCCGGCCAAAGCATTGCCGTCATAGAAAAGCGCCACCCCGGGATCGTCTATCCAGGTGCGCAGCACGGTCTCGAGAGAGAGCCTGCGGTGCCGCAAATAGTCATCGAGATCCTTCTTCTCCATGGCGTGAGGGCCCTTGTAGGTGATTTCGTACCCCTTGTTGCCGCTATATACGTAAGCCACATCTCTCTCTTTCGTGACTTCGATCCGTTCCTTGTCAGGATATTCCACAAATCGCCAGAACAACACGCCGTTGCTGGTCGAGCGGCCGTGAAAAAGAGTGTAGGTACGTCCCTCCTGTTCCATGCCGCGGATATTCAGGAATGTCTGCCCGCCCAATGCCTGGATCGCCTGATCGAGCAGCACGCGTGCCTGCCGCGCGTTTTCCTGCAAAGGGGGAGTTGCCGGGCTGGTTGTGCCGGCGGATGGTGAAGGAGCCTGCGCGCTTGCCTGGGCGGAAACCGCGCGCCCACCCCAGCCAAACATGGCCAAAGCAGACGCCAGCACAGATGCCACGACAACGATGAGAAGCAGATGTTTCATTTAGCCGGTCATCTTCAGCAGATCATACTCAGCAGATCGGTGTGATGCCCAACAGGAAATTGTAGCTGCTTGCAGCAGAATTGCGGACTGCGGCGTGCAGTGCGGGGTTGTCACTGAGTTCCGCGCTATATTTGGATGCAGAAAGAAGCGATGGCGGTGCCGCGCCGCCTCGGAATTTCACAGCCATCCGGCTCATCCCACCAGCACGGCTCCGCCATTCACATTGAAGACTTCGCCCGTGATAAAGCCTGCGTATTCGGTGCACAAGAACAACACCGGGGCCGCAATCTCTTCCGGCTTGCCCGCGCGTCCGATCGGAATCGTCCGGCGAATCAGGTCGCCGGTTCTTGGGTCGTCGAGCGCCGGTTTCGACATATCCGTATCTACCCAGCCGGGGGCGACGGAGTTCACATAGATTCCTGCCGGCGCCAGCTCCGTGGAAAGGCTTTTCGTCATACTGATCAGCGCACCCTTGCTGGCGGAGTAATCGCAATGAAACGCCTCGCCGCGCTGGCCGCTGGTGGAGCTGATGAGCACGATGTGCCCGGCGGCGGTGCCGGTCCGCGGCTGGGCCTTCATCTGAGCAACTGTGTGCTTGACCAGGCCAAACACGGCGTCAAGATTAATTGAAAGAGTCGAGCGCCATTGCTCATCGGTCATCTTCTCGATGGCTACGTCTTGCGCGGGCCAAACGCCGTGGTTGGCGATCAAAATATCGATCCGCCCGAAGGTCCTGACGACGTCCGCAACCAAGGCCCGAGCAGAGTCCGGACTGTCCAGATTGCTGGCGGCCGCATGACAGTTCGTCTTGCCGCATTCCTTCGCCAGAGCTTCAGCTTGGGATCGCGCCTTCTGATAGCTGAACACGACCTTCGCGCCCGCCGCTGCGAACAGGCGCACCGTGGCCGCGCCGATGCCGCGCGAACCGCCCGTAATCAAAGCGATTTTGCCGGAGAGAGAAAGGGGAACGGACATAACTTCCAGTTTCCAGTTTCTGGTTCCAACTTGCAAGTGGGCGGGTCAGGAGCGATGGTTCGGATGTATGATGTACCGGCTCAAAAGAAGAAATAGAAAATCATGGTGAAGAAAGAATGACAACGCAAACCCAGGCTCCTCCTGCGCACGTCGGCATGCTACAACTGTTGAATGGCGCCCACGTTGCGGGTGCCGTCTCCTGCCTTGCCCAACTCGGAATCCCTGATCTTGTTGAGGCTGGCCCCAGATCGGCCGAGGAACTCGCCTCCGAGACCGGAACCAACCCCCAGGCCCTTTACCGCCTCATGCGGGCAACCGCCTGTGTGGGAGTGCTGGCGGAGCGGTCTGACGGAACGTTTTCTGAAACGCCGATGTCGGCGGTTCTGCGCAGCAACGCCAAGCCCAGCCTGCGGGCCCTCGCCATCATGGGCGGCAGGGAGTGGCACGGTCGTGGATGGTCGCGGCTGGAATACTGCGTACGCACCGGCAAGCAAGCGCTCGACCAGGTTTACGGCGCGCACGTCTTCGAATATTTTAAGCAGAATCCCGAGGAAGCGCAGATCTTCAACGACACCATGACTGCGCTTTCCACGATTGACGGTCCCGCCGTCGCCGAGGCCTACAGTTTTGACGGCATCCGTTCCATAGTTGATGTGGGCGGCGGGCACGGTCTTCTGCTGGCGACAATCCTGGCGAGGAATCCGCATCTGAGAGGTACGCTTTACGAAGTACCTCACGTGATCGATGGATGCAGGAATGGACCGCTAACGCACGTGATGGAGCGGTGTACTCTTGCGTCCGGCGATATGTTTTCTTCGGTGCCGGCGGGCGCCGACGCCTACATCATGAAACATATCATTCATGACTGGCCGGATGATCTGTGCGTCAAGATACTTACGGCTTGCCGAAAAGGCGTCAATGCGGGCAGGCAAGCTTCTCGTGGTTGATAACGTCATTCAGCCTGGGAACGACTTCTCTCCGGGCAAGTTCCTTGATCTGCAAATGCTGATTTTTCCGGGCGGTTGCGAGCGCACGGAGAAACAATTTCGCGACTTGTTTGCGGCCTCGGGTTGGCGATTAAGTCGGATCATTCCTACCGCTGCTGCCGACTCCGTCGTGGAGGGACTTCCCGTGTAGCCGCGACTGGGCTGGGGAGGCGGTCCTCCGATTCGGGCGCATCGTTTAGAAACTAATCTTTCGCTGACGACGCCCGTTCCGACTTCAACTCGCGCAGAAGCAACCGCACCAGCATCCCGTCGAAGGCGGTGCCGCTCATCTTGGACAGCTCATCGAGTGCTTGGTCGGGAGTGCGGGCGGCAGCAATCGATTGCTCCGTAAGCATGTTGGCGTAAGCATCGGCAAGAGCAATAATGCGCGCCCAAAGAGGAATCTGCTCACCCTTGGCGCCATCGGGATAGCCCGTACCATCAAAGCGCTGGTGATGATGCTCGATGGCCTGGCGCATCAGGGCGCTATGCGGCAGGATCCCGGCGATCTCGGCTCCAACGCGCGCATGCATCTTTACCAGGAAGAATTCGTCGTCGGTGAGCGGCCCCGGCTTATTCAGAATGCGCTCCGGCACGAAGATCTTGCCGACGTCGTGAATCCGCGCGGCATAGACTAGGTCGGTGGTTTCCTCCGGAGGCAACTGGAGCGCCCGCGCCAGAACCTCGGTATAGCGCGCCACCATGTCGCCGTGGCCCGAGGTGCGCAATTCACGGGATTCGGCCGCCCGGCTGAGAATCTCAATTGACTCCTTCAGCAGCGGAACGTTGCAATCCTCTTCGCCGCCACAGAATTTCACCAGCATCGCGCCCAGTTCTTCCAGATGCTCCGGCCCGTTGTGCTCGCGCTGTAGAAAGCCCTCGATATAGCTCGAAATTTGTTGGCGTTGAGACGCGAACTCCTCGCCCTCGGCAAATTCCTCGGCCGCTGACACCAGATTGCCGCCAGAACGTTTCGAAACATACATGCCCGCATCGGCGACGCGGATAATGTCTTCGATGGAGAAGCCATGGGTCGGGAAACTGGCCACGCCGAAGCTGCCGGTGATGTGGTGCTCGCTCAGCATGGGGTCGGTGACAATCCACTGCCGCAAGCGCTCGGCCAGCACCTGGGCCTGCTCTGGCCCGGTTTCGGGCATGAGGATGACGAACTCATCTCCGCCGTAGCGCGCGACCACGTTCGATTGCCGGGACTTTTGCTCCAGCAGCCGTCCCACGCGAGCCAGCACCAGGTCGCCCTCAAAGTGGCCCATGGTGTCGTTGACTTCCTTGAACTTGTCCAGATCAATCAGGACGACGGAGAACGGGCGTCCCGAGCGCGACGCGCGCTTCCACTCCGCCGACAAAGACTCCCAGAAGAAACGCCGGGTCTTGATTCCCGTCAGACCGTCCGTGATCGACTGCTGTTGCATCTTCTGGAACACGAAGGCATTGTGCAGAGCCGTGGCCAGCAGGTCTGCCAGGGTGTTGAGAATGAGAACGTCCTGGGGTGAAAACGCGTTCTCGTTGTTGCTTTCGATGTTCAGCGCGCCCAGCAGCTTCTCGCCATAGGTGATTGGAATACACAGCACAGACCGCGACTCCGGCAGAATCGCGCCGATTTGGCCTTCCACTCCGTTTTGCACCAGAGCGCGCTCACCGGTCCGCGCCACCCGCCCCAGAATCCCGATCCCCAGCGGAATCCGCTTGCCCTTGGCTTGCGCCGTGGCTCCAGCCTCCGCTTTAATTTCGATCTCCTTGGTTCCGTAATCGAGCAGGCCGATGCCAATGTGATCAAAGCTGAAGTTCTTCTGGATTTCTCCGACAATCTGTCCCAGCATGTGCACCGGGTCGTCGCTCGAGATCGCAGTACGCGAAATGTTATTGAGGAACGCCAATTGCCGCGAGCGCCGTTGCTCCTCCGCGAACAGGCGTGCGTTTTCGACGGCCACCGATACTTGGCCCGCGGCGGTCATCAGCACGTCCAGGTCGCGCTGTTCGAACACAAATTCCCGTTCTTTATTCATCGCCACCATGACGCCGGCCGGCTTGTTTCCGAGCAGAATGGGTGCCGCGCACAGGCACTTGGCGGGATGCTCCGGCCGGTAGGTGACGCCCAATCGCGTCCGTGTCTTCTCCAGGTCGGACCGTATCAGCAGCGGCTGCCCCGTCCGAATCACATACTCGGTGAAGGCATTCACCAGCTTGCGCGACCGTTTAGGAAGAACGCCGCCATCCTCTACTTCCAGCTCGAAGCGGATCTCGTCTCCTTCCTGAAACGCGATGTAGAAGTTGCTGGTGTCGAAAATCTGTCCCAGCTCGGTGTGGATGGTTCGCAGCACTTCATCCTGATCCAGCCGTGAGCTGATGGCCTGCCCAATCTGGGTAAGCAACTCGTATTCTTGCGTGCGCCGGTGGGCGTCGTGCGCGATCAGGTAGTTCTCGAGCGTGAGCCCGAGTTGCAGAGCCAGCCCCACCATCAGACGCGGACCCGACGCGCCGAACGCTTTGCGCTCCGCATGGGGAAATAAAATCACACCGAACGCGTGTTCGCGGGTCTGCAGACTCACGGCGGTCATATTGCGGATCTCGGCCTCAGTGAGCACCTTCTTGAAGTCGGCGAATGTCCCGGTCGACCCGATCGCCAGCGGCTCCGGCATATGGGCCAGGTCGTGGACCGTGAACAGCCCACCTTGTCGATAGGCCTGTTCGCACATGTACTCCCCGGCTCCGGTTCTGGTCAGAGTCTCCAGGAATTCCGAAGAAAATCCACGCTCCACCGAGGGCAACAAGCCACGCCAGCGCTCCGAGATGTAGATCACCGCCCGCCGTGCGGACAAGGCGCCCGCCAGCCGGTCCAGCGCCGACTGCATGCTGGGCAGCAAATCGTCGGCCGAAAGCAAGCGCCGCGGATCCACTCCCAAGGTGGAGAGGGCCAGCGTATTCTCCTGCACCGCGTTGCGCTCGTTCTCAAACAGCACCATCACCATCGCAATGCCCAGCAGCATTTGCGGGATCGGGCCAAGCAGGTTGCCGACGCTGCCAAACATCTCCACCCAGGGGTTGCTGGACTGAATCGAAGTCATCAGTACCGCCCACAGCGCCAGCGCAATCGCCAGCAGTCTGAAGGCGGCCGAGCCCCTGCGATGAGCGTACAGGTAGAAAGCCGCCGAGCAGTACAGCAGAACAGCGCTCAAGAAGACCACGGCAAAGCTCAGCGAACGCTGCCCCGAATGAACTCCGCTGGCCAGCAGAATACGCAAGTCGACGCACGACGCCGCAACTCCGCCCGCAGCCAGGGCCCAGTCATACCAGCGGAAGCGGAAAGATCCGCGCATCAGGCGTGTCGAAACAAAGATGCACATCGCCATCGCTACCGAGAACAGGGAGCTGAAAAAGAACGCAACCGGCGACGGTGGCCCGTAATACCAGAACGCGTCCAGCGCATAGTGGATGGAATAGCAGGCCCAGGCAATCTGCCAGGCGCGAAAGTAGGCCTGGCGGCTCTGCTGGTAGAGATAGGTAAACAGCATGTACAGCAACAGAGCGACCACGCCCGGAATGATGACGATGCTGGTAGCGATACTATTCATGAGGCCCAGCGAAGACTTCCCGCGGAGATCGGTGCCGGCGATTTCAGGGAAGGTGGATTACCTAATGTTTTCACAGCCAGGGGTGTGAACACAACAGGATTTAAGTACACTTGCCTGAACCCTAGAATACTTAGAATCAATCACTTAACTCAGAAATCGCTTACTCGGTCCGCTTGACGATACTTTTCTCGGACCCATACCATCGAACTTTCTTCACTTATGCCTGAAACCCTTCCTTCGACGTCACCTGAATCCAGGCCACGAGTGCGCTTCGCGCCGTCGCCCACCGGCTTTCTGCACGTGGGCAGCGCCCGCACGTTCATTTTCAACTGGCTTTATGCCCGCCACAACGGCGGCACCATGATTCTCCGCCTCGACGACACGGACGTGGAACGCAACACGCAGGCTTCGGTTGATTCCATTTTCGACGGGTTGAAGTGGCTGAGCTCAGGCTGGGACAACCCAGGCTGGGACGAGGAGTACAAGCAATCCGAGCGCATCGACTTGCACCGCAAGACTGCGTGGACGATCTTCGAGAAAGGCCTGGCCTACCGCGACTTCACCCCCGCCCACACCGGGGACGCCGAAAAATCCGGCGCGCAAGGAACCTGGCTCTTCAATTCCGGCGCGCGCGAAGTTTCCACGGCGGAGAGTGACCGCCGCGCCGCAGCCGGAGAGCCATTTGCGTTGCGTTTTCGCGTGCCGCGCGAGGGTGGCCGAGACGTACGATTTACCGACGCAGTTTACGGCGAGCAGGTAAAGTCCGCCGCCGACATCGAAGACTTCGCATTGCTGCGTTCCGACGGCATGCCGACCTACCACCTGGCATCCTGCGCCGACGACGCCGACCTGCGCATCTCCCACATCATCCGCGGACAGGACCATCTCACGAACACTTTCAAACACGTGCTCATCTTCGAAGCCGCCGGCTTCACGCCGCCGCAGTTCGCCCACCTGCCCCTGCTGGTCGCCCCCGATGGCACCAAACTTTCCAAGCGCCGCCACGGTCCCGTGGTCAGCGTCACCACCTACCGCGATGCCGGATTCCTCTCCGAAGCCTTCATCAACTTCCTCTGCCTGCTCGGCTGGTCGCCCAAAGATAACCGCGAGAACATGTCCCTGCAGGAACTTGTCGATGCGTTTTCCTTGGAAGGCATCAATCGCTCGAACGCGGTGGTGAACTTCAAGGAACCGGCTCCAACGCCAGAGGAAACATTCGATCCGAAAGCGGTGTGGCTCAATGCCGAACACATCCGCGGTTTGCCGGTGGAGGAATTAAGCGCCCGCCTGCTGCCCATCGTGCGCGCCGCTGGGTTCAATGTCACGCCGGAAAAGATGCTGCGGGTCACCCCGCTGATCCGCGAGCGCATTAAGTTGCTGCGTGACGTGCTTACTGCGGCCGACTTCTTCTTTGTGGATAAACTGCCGCCGTATGATCCCGCCGAACTCATCCCGCAGAAGGGGGACATGGCCATGGCGTTGAAGGTGCTGACGCGAGCCCGCGAAGTGCTTGCCAACGTCGAATTCAAACACGACCCGCTGGATCAGGCTCTGCGCGCGGCCGCTCAGGAACTGGGAGTCAAGGCGGGACAAATGTTCCAGCCCATCCGCGTCGCGGTTTGCGGCCGCAAGAACGCCCCGCCCCTGTTTGAGACTCTGGAAGTGCTGGGGCGGGAGACCACGCTGAAGCGGATAGAGCAGGCGGTCGGGAAGATCCAGTAAGCTGCGGCGTCATCCCGAAGTCCCGCGTTCTCTCCAGCGGGATGAGGGATCTCCCGAGCGCACACTGCCGCGGCGAGTCGAACGGCACCGCCGCAAACATGTGACATCTAACCTTGCCGTCCACAGCCTCGATAGCCGATCATCGGTGCCGGTCAGTGCGGAATCGCGGTTCTTGCCGCCTTAGAATCCGGCTAAATGGTTTGGGCTCAAGATTTTGCCCGCAACTTACTGAGCCCGATAGATTGCCTTGCAATTTCACGCTAACACCATGATCCCAATAGATCGGGGGGAGGGGGTACCCCTAATAACCACAAAGTAAACAGCCATCTTCCCGGTTAAGCAAAGTCAAAACTCGAAGCCAATCCACAGACCCCATCACGAATCAGTGACAAAGCAATCCGACACAAAGAAAATCCCGAAGTCATGATTTCCAGAATCCTTGTCAGCTGACCTTCCGCTACTCTGCTTGCGATAAGATCAAGGAGCAATGATTCCATCTCATCCCCCAAGCGAAGCCGGAGAAAAAGCTGCGGAGGCCTCGCCATCGCCGGCTCCGTCGAACTTCATCCGCGACATCATTCTCGAAGACCTGAAGACCAACAAGCACAACGGCCGCGTGCAGACCCGCTTCCCTCCCGAGCCCAACGGCTATCTCCACATCGGCCATGCCAAGGCAATCTGCATCGACTTCGGCCTGGCCGACGAATTCGGCGGACATACGAATCTTCGCTTCGACGACACCAATCCCCAAAAGGAAGAAACCGAATACGTGGACTCGATCAAGGCCGACGTCAACTGGCTCGGCTACAAGTGGGACGGGCTTTTCTACGCCTCCGATTATTTCGACCAACTCTATGAATGGGCGATCAAACTGATCAAGGATGGCAAAGCTTACGTCGACGACCTAAGCGCCGACGAGATTCGCAAGCATCGCGGCACGCTCACCGAGCCCGGTAAAGATAGTCCGTATCGAAACCGCTCGGTCGAAGAGAACCTGAATCTATTCGAGCGCATGCGCGCCGGCGAATTTCCTGACGGCTCGCGCGTTCTGCGGGCGAAGATCGAGATGGCGTCGCCCAATCTTAACTTCCGCGATCCCGTGATGTACCGCATTCTGCACGCCGAGCATCACCGCACCGGCAACAAGTGGTGCATCTATCCGATGTACGACTTCGCGCACGGACAGTCGGACTCCATCGAGCGCGTCACCCACTCCCTCTGCACGCTCGAGTTCGAGGATCATCGCCCGCTCTACAACTGGTTCATCCAGCAGTTGGGCATTTTCCCGTCGCGCCAGATCGAGTTCGACCGGCTGAACCTCACCTACACGCTCTTAAGCAAGCGCAAGCTTCTGCAGTTGGTGCAGGAAGGCCGGGTGAGCGGCTGGGACGATCCGCGCATGCCCACCCTCGGCGGTATTCGCCGCCGCGGCTACACTCCCGAGGCAGTGCGCAACTTTGTCGGCGCGATTGGGGTATCGAAGACGAATGGTTCGATCGAACTCGCCATGCTCGAGCATTTCGTCCGCGAAGATCTGAATAAGCGCAGCCCGCGGGTGATGGCAGTGCTGCGTCCGCTGAAGGTTGTGATCGACAACTATCCGGAGAATCAGGTCGAAGAGATGGATGCAGTGAACAATCCCGAAGACGCCAGCGCCGGCTCGCGCAAAGTGCCGTTTTCACGCGTGCTCTACATCGAGCAGGATGACTTCCGCGAAGATCCGCCCAAGGGATACTTCCGTCTCTCGCCGGGACGCGAGGTGCGCCTGCGCTATGGCTACTTCATCACCTGCACCAGCGTCGCGAAAAACGAGAAGGGCGAGGTCGTGGAAGTGCATTGCACTTACGATCCCGGCCACGCGCGGAGGCAATGCCCCCGACGGCCGCAAAGTGAAGTCAACCATTCACTGGGTCTCGGCCGCGAAGGCCATCGACGCCGAGGTGCGGATTTACGAAAACCTCTTCACGAAGGAAAACCCGGGCGAAGTGGAGGAAGGTCAAGACTTCACGGCGAACCTGAATCCAAACTCGCTCGAAGTAATCACGCACGCGAAGCTGGAACCGTCGCTGGCCAATGCTGCTGCCGGCAGTCGCTATCAGTTTGAGCGTCTGGGATATTTCTGCGTCGATCCCGACTCAAAGCCCGGCAAGCCGGTGTTCAACCGCACCGTCGCGCTGAAAGATACCTGGGCGAAAGTGGAGAAGAAGCAAACCCCGAAAAGGTGAAGCCGCGTGCACCTAGTCATTCTCGCCACATTTTTTGCGATCTCTCGCACGGTGGTCTCGATGTGCAGCGCCGGCATCCTGCTTTTCCTGATTGCCTCGTGGGCTGCGAAGACCGATATCGCGCAGGCCCGCGGCCTCGACAGGGTCGTGGCCTTCAGCAATTTGTGTTTCGCCGCTCCCTTGGCGGTCTTCGCCGCGGAGCATCTTTCGGGCGCAAGATCCATCATGCTCGGCGTGCCCTCGTATATGCCGTGGCATTTGTTTTGGGCGTATTTCGTCGGCTTTGCGCTACTCTCCGCGTCGTTGAGCATCGCCACAAGAATTCAGGTCCGCTGGTCCGGCCTGCTGTTCGGGATCATGATGGTTCTTTTTGTGGCGATGTTGCATGTCCCGCGCGCTCTCGCGAGCCCCCATGATCGGTTTGCATGGACAATCGTTATCCGCGAAATGTCATTCGCGGGCGGAGGGTGGATTCTTGCGGGCGAAGCCATGCGCGAGCAAGCTGGCGGGCAAGGCGGAAGCAAGCTCATCGCCGTGGGCCGCGCGCTGGTCGCGATCGCGGCTATATTTTTTGGGGTTGAGAACTTTCTGCACACAGCGAACGTTCCGGGAGTGCCGCTCGAAAAACTCATGCCCGCCTGGATTCCGGCGCACCTGCTCATCGGCTATCTGACAGGCGTGATTCTCTTCGTCGCCGGGGTGGCCATCCTGGTAGGCAGAAAAACGCGAATGGCGGCAACGTATCTGGGCACGTGGCTGGTGCTGCTGGTTTTGTTCGTTTACGGGCCGATCCTGATTGCGGTGCTGGCCGATCCGAGCACCGGCGTCAAAATTGAGGGGATCAACTATTTCTTCGACACGATGCTGTTTGCCGGAGCGGTTCTCGCGCTCGCCAGCGCGACACCGCGCACCGATTAACAGCAATCCTAGTTGTGCACGTGCGGGCTCTGCGCGGGGTTGGCGTGGTGCTCGGGCGGTTCTTTCACGACTTTCACTTCAAAACTCACGGGCAAATTTTTCGGAGGATAGCAAGCGGCATTGTCGCAGGCCTGATAGCGCAGCACGCCGTGCATCACGTATTTTCCCGGCACGACAGAGTGCAGCGGATGCACTCCCACGGCGATGGTGAAGTCTCCGCTATAGACACTTAGCTTTTCGTCGGGCGAAAAGGGGAAATTCCTATCCTCGCCGGCAGGATATTCAATCTTTCCAAGGATGATGTCAGTGGGCAAGTCCATCTTCAAGGCGGTTGGAATGAGGAATTCCGACTTGGGTGTGTTGGAGTTGATGTGGTAGCCCGGAGGGATGCGAAAATTCAGGTTCACCATGGTCTGCGAGGTGCGCTGAGCCGTGGTTAGCGGCACCGCAGCAATGCTCAGGGTCGGAGCTTTGCCCGGCGATTGCGCTGCTCCCGGAAGAGCGATCAACAGCGAAGCAACGAGGAAGAGCAATTCCTTCGTTGGCTTCTTCTCGCATCGGGGGTTCGTTTTGTGAGTCATGCCTGCTGGTGAAGCATTTCTTGTGAAATAGTAGCGCAAACACAGCGTAGCGCGCCGTTACTTCGGAACAGGTCCGTTTTCGCGTTCTTTGTCCACGTCCACCGACGCCTCGCTCTTTGCCGGTTGGGTGTCGAGCGTCTTCTTGACCGCGTCCTCAATGTCGGCCTTGCCCCTTAGCCCAATGATTTTGTCGACGATCTTGCCGTCGCGCGATATCAGGAAGCTTTCCGGCAAGGCGGGAACGCCGCCGTACTGGTCGCCCACCGATTCTTTTCCAATCAGAATGGGATAGTTCACGCCCATATCTTTGGCGAACTTGCCGATGTCTTCTTTGCTGGCGTCGTCCATGGCGACACCGACGATCTGCAATCCTTGCGAGCCATATTGTTTCTGCAGGTCGACGAACCAGGGCATTTCAATCTTGCACGGACCGCACCAGGTCGCCCAGAAGTTGAGCAGCACGGCTTTGCCGCGAAGGTCGGAAAGGCGCAGGGTTTTGCCGTCGAGCGTCTCAAGGGAGAAATCGGGAGCGACGGTGGACTGAGCGAGTCGCGGCGCCGAACCCGTGCCAGTGCGGCGGGCCTTGTGATAGCCGAAATACAGCATGAGTGCAACCACGAATGCCACAACCACGAGGACGAGCGGACTACGTTTCACGGGAATTCTCCATTCGCGACCTCCCTTCACGATCCTAGAAGGAAGCGACTGACTGACCGGCGAATTCACAGGGCGAAGCGGTTCAGGAACGAAAGCCAATTCGAAATCAACGTAAAACGGCCCAGCACCAGCAAGACGCCGAGCGCGATCAGCAGGCCTCCGCTGGCTATCTCTAAAGCATGCATATGGGAGCGGAAGCGGCTGTAGAACTTGAGAAAGCGCTCCATCAAGAGCGACGTCACCAGAAATGGTACGGCCAGTCCTAGCGAATATACCGCGAGCAAAAGGACTCCCTTCACCAGCGTATCTTGTTCCCGGCGACGGTGAGGATTGCGGTCAGAATCGGTCCCAGACACGGAGTCCAGCCGAAGGCAAATGCAAAGCCGATCACGAACGCGCCTACCGGAGTGCTGCTGCCTTTTACACTATGCAGACGCGCGTCGGTGTAGAGCGCCTTGATCTTGAAAATGCCGGTCAGGTGCAATCCAAAAAGAATGATGATCACGCCCGCGACCCGCGCGAGCGTGTGTTTGTAAATCCCGAGCACTGGCCGATTTCGGTCGCCGCCGCTCCCAGCGCGATAAAGACCACGCTGAAGCCCAGGATGAACCCAATGGAGTTCACCATCACCCGCCGCATGAGGCGAGCCTGCAGGCGCCTTGAGTTCTTCCAGGCCGGCGCCCGAGATCAGAGAAAGGTATCCCGGCACCAACGGCAGCACGCAGGGCGAGAGAAAGGAAATCGAGCCCGGCGAAAAACGCGGCAATCGGGAAGTGGAAGGCTCGACATGCGTCTTTAATTGTACCTGCCGGAGTTCTTCTCCGTAAGCAATCAGACGATTGGAAAGGCGTTTAGTTGCACCCCGCCGACGATTTCGCACTATCGAGATTTCGCGGGCGCTGGGGCCTGCGGCGCGTCGGAGGGTCCGCTCATCTCGGGCGTAGATCCGGAGAGCATCTTGCGCAGAAACCCGAAGGGCATGACGGCGGTCAAAACGGCGTGGTCGCCCTCGTCCCGTACTTTCAGACTATCGAAGAAGGCTTTCACATCGGCATCGGTGCCGTGGGTCCCCACAGAAGTTTCGGCGGATCGGGTCAGGGCGACGAAGACATTCACCTTATCGGTGACGGCGCGCGCCTCGTCGGGAGTCTGGGTGAAAGCTTCGGCGCGGAGGTGAACCGCGTCAGTGCGCAGGTGAAGCGGGCTGAGAGAGCTTCCTGAAACCACGAGGGTGGCCGGCTTGGTGAAAATCGTGCTCCAATTGCCCGCTTCGGGTGAGGAAGGATCAACGCGCGCCACTACCCAGGCGAGACTGGCCAGTTGAACGTGCTTGTAATATTGCCGCAACAGCGCCGGGCCTCCGAAGGGAGAGGCCAGCCGTTTCGACCGGTCAACGATTCCCCGAATGACGGCAGGGTCGTCGTGATTGGAGGCGGCCACTGAATCAGCACTCAGCACCGCGACCCGCAACGATCTGCCTTCCAAAACAATTGTGAAGATGTCAACCGAGTGATAGTTTTCGACCGATTGGGCAATTTGCCGCAGATAGGCGGTGAGGCGTTCGCCTTGAAATCTTCCTTCCAGAACCTCAGAGAACCGTACCTCTGGAGCGGTTCCGCCGGTTCCGCCGCCGGGCCAACTGGCGGGGTAGTGAATGGCAAAAGCGGCTTTATCGAGATCGCGTTCGAACTCAAAGCCGGTCTCGCGGATAAAGCGCTCGTACTCCGGATCGTGGCTGACGGGGGGCAGCTTCTTTCCCGAGTTCGCTTTGCGGGCCCAGCCCAGATCGAGGTAAAAGAATGCGTCCCCCCCGGGCAACAGCCGGGCGGGCTCAGGGGGAGCGTGCTTGCGCAGTTGGACCGCGAGCGTCACCGACGCGGCAATGACCACGACCGCCAGAACGATGAGGAAGGTGGGCCTAATTCGCATGGGATGCGGTCAGGGAGGAAATGATAACACTGTGTGGGTAGGGTAGGATCAGAAGTCGCGAGTCGGGAACTCATTCATTGACGATCATCTTTACTCCGAACTTCCCAAAGAAGGCTGCCGGCTGAACACAGGCCTGTTGCGCGAAAAATACCCCTTGTGATAACTTAGTTAATTGTCCCAGACGTCTGGAAGGGATCAAAGGGTATACTTGTGCCCGGAAGAGCACTTGTCCCCGCAATGCTGGCGTAGCTCAGTCGGTAGAGCATCGGTTTTGTAAACCGAGGGTCGGGGGTTCGAATCCCTTCGCCAGCTCCAGGATACGAAGATCAGGAAAGTCAGAACGAACTTCCGGCAGGCAGCGGAACTCTTAGGTGGCGCAACAGGTTTTTCCAACGCACTTCATCTGGAAATATATCTGGAAATATATTCCGAAATATTCCGGCGTGCAGTGATCTTCGCGCGGTAGATTCGTGGGCGCGATTCTTGGTTTCCCTGAATTGCGAAAGTCTGGTGGCGACAGTCTGGTTTGCGAAAATGTAGCTGGGTGGGCCAGAGTAGAAGTGTGCTGCCATGGTCCCCGGATTCGCGAGTTGGCTGCGGGATGAAGCGCAATGGCTGCATCGCCCGGCGGGTTTGCACAGGTGGGTGAGTGGTTAAAGCCAACAGACTGTAAATCTGTCCCTCCTAGCGAGGTACGAAGGTTCGAATCCTTCCCTGTGCACCAGATATGCTGTACCAGTTTCGAGTGCGGCGGGAATTATGAGTCGCTTGGCGGTGGCGCTGATTGCGTACCTGGTTTTGGGTGCCCTGGCGTTTGCCACGCTGAGCGATTTGCGGATCCGGTTGCTGACGCTGCTGATTCTGGCGCTGTTTGCGTTCAAGAGTTGGGTGCGGCGCAAAGATGTACTGCACCCGGAACGCGACCGCGAATCGGAGTGAGTGGGCGGTGAAAGGCAGTTTTGGCCGATGTAGCTCAGTTGGTAGAGCACTCCCTTGGTAAGGGAGAGGTCATCAGTTCAATCCTGATCATCGGCTCCAGAGATTGGTGAAGAGTGAAGAGCGTCGAGGCAGTAAGGGCGGGAGTAACTCAGTGGTAGAGTCACAGCCTTCCAAGCTGTTGGTCGCGGGTTCGATTCCCGTCTCCCGCTCCAGAGATTTGGTTAAGGTGCGGGGACAGTGAGCTTCGAACAGGCGACGATCAAGATCGAGAAGCAGCAGGAATTTGCGAAGCTGCAAGCCGCGGTGGAGCAGGCGTTCCTGCCGGAGAAGGTGGAACGGTTCCTGAAGCAGTTGGATCGCAAGGGAATTCGCGTCCGGGAGTTTGACGCGGTGCTTTCGGCCCGTGTGCTGGAAGATGCGGTGGGTGGATCGGCGGCGAAGTCGGACTTGAGTGCGTGGCAGTTGTATCAGGCGCTGCCGCTTTCCGATCAGGCGCAGATGCGGGAGTTTTATCTGTCGAAGCTGGAAACGGTCGACACGGCGCTGCGGCACAGATTTAAGAAGCTGTATCAGTATTACTGAAGAATAGCGAGGCTCGGCAATTTTATGGCGAAAGAGAAATTTGATCGGAATAAGCCGCACTGCAATGTAGGGACGATTGGTCACATTGATCATGGCAAGACTACGTTGACGGCGGCGATCACGAAGGTGTTGCAGAAACACAATCCGAAGATTGTGTTTCGGTCTTTCGACAGCATTGATAACGCGCCGGAAGAAAAAGCCCGCGGGATCACGATCGCGACGGCGCACGTCGAGTATGAGACGGCGAACCGGCACTATGCACATGTGGATTGCCCCGGGCACGCCGACTACATCAAGAACATGATCACGGGCGCGGCGCAGATGGATGGCGCGATTCTGGTGGTTGCGGCGACCGACGGTCCGATGCCGCAGACTCGCGAGCACGTGCTTTTGGCGCGGCAGGTGGGCGTGCCTTACATTGTTGTGGCTTTGAACAAGTGCGACGCTGTGGATGATCCGGAGTTGCTGGACCTGGTTGAGCTCGAAGTGCGCGAGTTGCTGAAGAGCTACAAGTTTCCTGGGGACGATGTGCCGGTGATCCGGTTGTCGGCTCTTGGGGCTTTGAATGGGGAAGAGAAGTGGGAGAAGCAGATTGACGCGCTGATGGAGGCGGTGGACAAGAGTGTGCCGCAGCCGGCGCGGGAGCTGGACAAGCCGTTCCTGATGCCGATT
This sequence comes from uncultured Acidobacteriaceae bacterium, assembly GCA_963770235.1. Lineage (GTDB taxonomy): Bacteria > Acidobacteriota > Terriglobia > Terriglobales > Acidobacteriaceae > Sulfotelmatobacter. Next base: position 240,112 of record CAVYOW010000020.1, read on the forward strand.
GAAGATATCTTCTCGATTCAGGGGCGGGGCACGGTGGTGACCGGACGTATTGAGCGGGGCAAGGTGAAGGTGGGCGAGGAAGTGGAGATTGTGGGCTTCCGGGAGACGCGCAAGACCGTCGTCACGGGCGTCGAAATGTTCAAGAAGCAGTTGGACGAAGGGTTAGCGGGGGACAACGCTGGCCTGCTGCTGCGCGGCATTGCGAAGGAAGATGTGGAGCGTGGGATGGTGCTGGCGAAGGGTGGATCGATTACTCCGCATACGAAGTTCAAGGCGGAGGTTTACATCCTGACGAAGGAAGAAGGTGGGAGGCATACGCCGTTCTTCAAGGGATACCGTCCGCAGTTTTATTTGCGGACTACCGACGTGACCGGAGTTGCCGAGCTTCCGGCAGGAACCGAGATGGTGATGCCGGGGGACAACGTTTCGCTGGTGATTGAGTTGATTACGCCGGTGGCGATGGAGAAGGGGTTGCGGTTTGCCATTCGCGAAGGCGGGCACACGGTGGGTGCCGGAACGATTGCGGAGATTGTGCAGTAGGCGGTCGGTTCGGGGAGCCTTGTGCCGACGAAGACAGATTGGGAATTCGTCAAGACATTGCTTGTGATCCTGTCTGCACTGGTTCTTTGGTTCCTGGGCCCGATCGTGAGCGGGTTAGTCAAAGTCTGGCGGGTCTGGAGCGGGAAAGACAGAACTCGAATACGAACAGGCAAGCACGAAACGATGTTGTAACAGATTTTTTCAGTTAAGAGCTTAGGAGCTGTTTTCATGCCCCGAGAGATTGTTACGTTGCAGTGCGGTGATTGCAAAGAGCGGAATTATTCGACCACCAAGAACCGGAAGACGACGACGGAGCGGCTGGAGTTCAAGAAGTTCTGCCGCCGTTGCCGCAAGCATACGCCGCACAAGGAAGTGAAGTAGCCAGTACCTAGTACCCAGAAGTAAAGCAACTGGGTACTGATTTACAGGGGCGTAAGCTCAACGGTTAAACTGCCGGTCTCCAAAACCGGACTTGGGGGTTCGAATCCCTCCGCCCCTGCCAGATTCTTGGAAGGACGCTGGGAAGGGCCAGGAGCAGTATGGGAGTGGAAACGAAGAAGATGGCAAACTCAATCGTGACCGCCGGAGAGAATTTCGGAGACCGGCTCAAGTCCTGGCCGGAGCGCATCAAGTCGTTTTACAACGACGTGCGCACCGAGATGCGCAAGGTCACGGCGCCTTCGTGGAAGGAAGTGCGCGCTACCACCGCGGTGGTGGTGGTCACGGTATTCATTTTTGGCGTTTACTTTTGGGTGATCGATGGCGTGATCCTGAGGGGGGTCACGTTCTTGTTCAGCTATTTCGGGAACCACTAAGTCGAAGCGCAGGCCGGAGCTTAACTTGATCATGCAGGACGAAGAAAAAAACGAAGCTGCTCCCAGTACTGAGCAGGCACCCAGCGCGGAGACCGTTGCCGCAAGCAGCGAGCCGCCTCGCAATCCGAATATGAAGTGGTACATCATCCACTCTTATTCCGGGTTTGAGCGCAAGGTGAAGGAGTCGTTGGAGTCGAGGGTGCAGGCTTTCGCACTGCAGGAGAAGATCGGCAAGGTGCTGATCCCGACCGAGTCGGTCACCGAAGTGCGTGGCGGCAAGAAGTACACCTCGGAACGCATGTTCTATCCCGGCTACGTGCTGGTGGAAATGGACATGGACGATCACGTCTGGCACGTGGTGAAATCCACGCCGCGCGTGACTGGATTTGTGGGCACCGGGCAGCAGCCCACGCCGCTTTCCGACGAGGAAGTGCAGCACATTGTATACAAGGTGGCGGACAGCCGCGAGAAACCCAAGTTGAAGGTGAAGTTCGAGAAGAATGAGACTGTACGGATTTCGGAAGGGCCGTTTGCGACCTTCCAGGGCATTGTGGACGAAGTGAATGAGGATCGCGAGACGCTGAAGGTGATGGTAACGATTTTCGGCCGCTCGACCCCGGTGGAGTTGGAGTTCAACCAGGTGGAGAAGGTGGCTTAGCGCAGTTAAGTTGGAGATCCTTCGCGAGACAAAGGCGTCTCGCTCAGGATGACAACGCGGTTTTATTTTTCAGGGAAGCAGTGCGAGCTGCAAAGGTAAAGAGAGATCATGGCAAAGAAAGTTACAGGTTTCGTGAAGTTGCAGATCGCCGCTGGCAAGGCGACGCCGGCGCCGCCGGTGGGTCCAGCGCTTGGTCAGGCGCAGATCAACATTATGGAGTTCTGCAAGCAGTTCAACGCTCGCACGAACCAGAAAGAGATGGAGGGATTGATCATCCCGGTTGTGGTATCGGTTTACAGCGACCGGTCGTTCACCTTCATCACCAAGACGCCGCCGGCATCGATTCTTTTGAAGCGCGCGGCCGGTATTGCCAAGGGATCGGGCACGCCTAACAAGGACAAGGTGGGCAAGGTGACGTTGAAGCAGGTGGAAGACATTGCAAAGCAGAAGATGCCTGACCTGAACGCTGCTTCCATTGATACGGCGATCAAGAGCATTAGAGGGACGGCTCGGTCGATGGGGATCGAAGTGGTTGGGTGATCGGGAGATTGAGTGATTGCGCGATTGAAAAAAAATCGCCCGATCGCCAAAGCTCGATTGCGCAATAGTCGAAATGCACCACGGCTGATCGGAGCAACGATTAGCGGTGGGAGACGAGGAAAGAAAGATGAAAAAAGAAGGAAAGAACATCGCCAAGGCGCACGCGGCAGTCGAGAAGCGGCCTTACATTCTGCAGGATGCGGTTCCGCTGCTGCAGAAGGTCAAGTTCGCGAAATTTGACGAGACTGTCGAGATCACGCTGCGACTGGGCGTCGATCCCAAGCACGCCGACCAGATGGTGCGCGGCACCGTTGTGTTGCCGCATGGGTTGGGCAAGTCGAAGAAGGTTTTGGTGATCGCTTCGGGCGACAAGATCAAGGAAGCTGAAGCGGCGGGCGCTGATTTCTTTGGCGGCGAAGAGATGGTCGAGAAGATCACCAAGGAGAACTGGACCGACTTCGACGCGCTGATCGCCACTCCCGACGTCATGAAATCGGTTGGACGTCTGGGCAAGATTCTTGGTCCCAAGGGGCTGATGCCGAATCCGAAGACCGGTACGGTCACGGTGGACGTGGCTAAGGCGGTGCAGGAAGTGAAGGCTGGCAAGGTTGAATTCCGCACTGACAAGACGGCGCTGGTGCATGTGCCGGTGGGGAAGATTTCGTTCTCGCCCGACAAGTTGATTGAGAACGCGACTGTGCTGATCACCAGCGTGATCAAGGCCAAGCCGTCGGTGGCTAAGGGGAAGTACATCAAGGGCTGTACTTTGAGCTCGACCATGGGGCCGGGGATTTTGCTGGATACCTCGCCGATTGAGACTGCGGCGAAGGCGTAGTGAAGGAAGCGCGCCGAACGCGCGAGTTTGCATTCTCGCAAAGAACGCGAGAATGTTCGCGCGGCGCGCCCAGATCCTTCGGCGACGATAACCCTGTCGCCTCAGGATGACAAAGCATTCGCGGACAGCCGAGGGCGGCTGTCCCCACATTTAGGATCAAGATCAGAAGGATTGGACAATGCCGGTTACTAAAGCGAGAAAGAAGGAACAGGTCGAGAAGCTGAGTGCGGACCTGAAGAATGTTTCGAGCGCCGTCGTGGCCACCTACTAGCAAGATGACCGTGGCTCAGGACTATGAGCTGCGGAAGGCTCTGCGGGGTGCGGGCGCGAAGTATCAGGTGGTAAAGAACACGCTGGCCGAGCTCGCCGCCAAGGGCACGAAGATCGAGGAAGGGTTGAAGAACCTGAGCGGAGTGACCTCGATCGCCTATACCACGGGCGATCCCGTGGCCATGGCCAAGGCGCTCACCAAGTATGCCAAAGACACGCCGGAGTTCACCTTTAAGGTGGGCGTGGTCGAGGGCCGCGTGATTTCGATCAAGGAGATCGAGGCGCTGGCCAGCATGCCGTCGAAGGAAGAGATCTACTCCAAGCTGCTGTTCCTGATCAGCTCGCCGGCGCAACGGCTGGTGACGGTGATGAATGCCGTGGGGCGCGATGTGGCGGTGGTGCTGGGGCAGGGCGTGGAGAAGGGCAAGTTCGCGGGGAATTGAGCGATTTTGCGATTTGGTGATTTTGCGATTGAAGACCTTAAGGCTTTCTAATGTGTTCAGGATGGCTCAATCGCTAGATGCCACAGAGATTTGGTTATTCCAAGTCAGGGGTTGCGCGGTTCTGATCCGGGCGTTGTCTGGCGCTGGGAGATGAGCCAGCCGCACTGGAAACCCGGCTAAAGATAACGAAATCAAGAAATTCATAACTTGAAAAGTGGAGAAATTAACATGGCAGACCTGCAACAGTTGGAAGATTCAATCGTAGGGTTGTCGCTGCTGGATGCGGCACAGCTGGTAAAGAAGCTGGAGGCGCGGCTGGGCGTGTCGGCGGCAGCGGCGGCTCCGGTTATGGTGGCCGGCGGCGGTGCGGCGGCCGCGGGTGCGGCTCCGGCTGAGGAGAAGACGGAGTTTACCGTCGTTCTCAAGGAAGTCGGCGCCAATAAGATCAATGTAATCAAGGCCGTCCGTGAGGTCACCAGCCTGGGCTTGAAGGAAGCCAAGGAACTGGTGGATGGAGCGCCCAAGAACATCAAGGAAGGCGTTTCCAAGGACGAGGCCGAGACCATCAAGAAGAAGTTTACCGAGGCTGGCGCGGTCGTCGAAGTGAAGTAGGGCGAGCGCTGGCCTCGGCGGCTATCCGGAGCGTCTCGCCGAAGGACGCGAGATGCTGCGAGCGGCGGCGCTACTGCAAGCCTCAGAAATATGCACGTTCTAGTTGTGAAGCCGGGGCGGTGGTGTTAGCATCTATATAACACCGCTTCCCCTGGCCTCACTCATTCGCGGGCGAGACCCGCTTGGGAAGCTTGGGCACTGTTCCGCGGGCAGGCGGAACGGAAACGGCCGAAGGAACTGGCGCGAAAGATAACAAATTCAGATTGGCGAAACGCCTTGGATGGCGTCTGCGGGAACGACTGTCCCTGCGGGCGCCCCGTCGTGTTTTCCGGGTTCAGTGTTTCCACGTTTAACTTTTCTACGTTAAAACAGGTTCGCAACAGCAGCTAAGCAGCGCGGCGCGATGGGCGCCCCACATTCCGCGGGTAATCGCAGCGCACGGCTGCGCCTGACATTGGGAGTTTCTTGACGATGAAGAATAATGCCTTCCGTAAACGCTTTGATTTTTCCAAAATTCCAGCAACCATTCAGATCCCGAATCTGATCGAGGTGCAGAAGCGCTCCTACGACCGCTTTCTGCAGATGGACAAACTGCCCAGCGAACGCGAAGACGGCGGATTGCAGGCCGTGTTCCAGTCCGTGTTCCCGATCACCGACTTCCGCAACGTATCACAACTTGAGTTTGTGGATTACGCCATTGGTAACTGGGAGTGCAAGTGCGGCCACCTGAAGGGACTGCATCACCTGCGCACGACGTGTAAGAACTGCGGTTCTACGGTGATTACCGATCCGTTTCACCCCGGCGATGTGCTCTGCGGCAAGTGCGGCACCTACAACGCCAACACGCCGGACTTCTGCAACAAGTGCGGCGACCCGGTCGGGCTGCAGCTGAAGTATGACGTGGCCGAGTGCGAGGAGCGCGGAATGACTTACTCCGCGCCGCTCAAGGTCACGATGCGCCTGACCATTTTCGACAAGGATGCCGAGACCGGCAACCGCTCGATCCGCGACATCAAGGAACAGGAAGTATTCTTCGGCGACGTGCCGCTGATGACGCAGAACGGGACGTTCATTATCAATGGGACCGAGCGCGTCATCGTCAGCCAGTTGCACCGCTCGCCCGGCGTGTTCTTCGAGACTGCCAACAACCGCACTTACTTCCTGGGCAAGATCATTCCCTACCGCGGGTCCTGGGTGGAGTTTGAGTATGACCAGAAGAACGTGCTTTATGTCCGCATCGACCGCAAGCGCAAGTTCCTGGGAACGATTTTCCTGCGCGCGCTCGGCCTGCGTTCCGGCGAAGACATTCTGCGGACGTTCTATACGGTCGACCGCATTGCGATTAAAGACAAGAAGCTGTACTGGACGCTCGACCCGGCCAGCGAGAAAGCCACGAACCTGCTGGGCATGAAGCTGGCGCACAGCATCAAGAACAAGTCGGGCGATGAAATTGCGCACTCCGGCCGCAAGCTGAATGCGCAGACTCTGAAGGACATTCAGAAGGCGAAGATCTCCGAGATCGAAGTGGACGTCACCGATCTCGAAGGCGCATGGGCCGCCGCCGATGTGGTCGACACGACCACCGGCGAAGTGCTGCTCGAAGCCAACAGCGAACTGACTGCCGACAAGGTTTCGAAGATTCTCGACTCCGGCGTGGTGGAGATGAGCCTGTTCTTCCCCGAGCGCGACGATGTGGGCACGGTGATCAGCCAGACCCTGAAGCGCGATTCGGTGAAGACGCCGCAGGAAGCGCTGATCGAAATCTACCGCAAGCTGCGTCCCGGCGATCCGCCGACGCTGGACACGGCCACGGCATTGTTCCACGGCATGTTCTTCGATCCGCGCAAGTACGACTTCTCGAAAGTGGGCCGGCTGAAGTTCAACATCAAGCTGTTCGAGAACCAGGATGCCACCAGTCTCGACAAGCGGACGCTTGATCCCGACGATTTCTACGGGACCATCGCGTACCTGCTGAAGCTGCGCAAGAACATTGGGTCGGTGGATGACATCGATCACCTGGGCAACCGCCGCGTGCGCGCGGTCGGCGAACTGATGGAGAACCAGTTCCGCATCGGCCTGGTCCGCATGGAACGGGCGATCAAAGAAAAGATGTCCGTGTACCAGGAAATGTCGACGGCGATGCCGCACGACCTGGTCAATGCGAAGCCGGTGATGGCTGCGATCCGCGAATTCTTCGGATCGTCGCAGCTTTCGCAGTTCATGGATCAGACCAACCCGCTCTCCGAGATCACGCACAAGCGGCGTCTCTCGGCGCTTGGGCCGGGCGGTTTATCGCGTGAACGCGCTGGATTCGAAGTGCGCGACGTTCACCCTACGCACTACGGACGCATTTGCCCGATTGAGACGCCGGAAGGTCCGAACATTGGACTGATCTCGTCGTTGAGCTGCTACGCGCGCATCAACGACTACGGCTTCATCGAGTCGCCCTACCGCAAGATCAAGGGCGGCCGCGTGATCGATTACGTCAGCGTGGTCAACACGGGTGACAGCGACCACAAGGTCGGCGATCACATGGAGAAGCATGAGATCGAGAAGATCAACGCCGAATTGAAGGAGAAGCGCAAGAAGCCGGCGCAGGTCGATCCGTTCTCGTTCTATCTTTCCGCATGGGAAGAAGACCGGCACACCATCGCGCAGGCCAACGTTGAGTTGGACGACAAGGGCAAGATCGTCTCCGAGCTGGTCAACGCCCGCAAGGCCGGCAACTTCGTGCTGGTAAGCCGGGATGAAGTCGATTACGTCGACGTCAGCCCCAAGCAGCTTGTTTCAGTCGCTGCATCGCTGGTGCCGTTCCTTGAGCACGACGACGCGAACCGCGCGTTGATGGGCGCGAACATGCAACGCCAGTCCGTGCCGCTGCTCCGCGCGCAAGCGCCGATCGTTGGTACTGGAATGGAAGGCGTTACCGCGCGCGATTCGGGCGCGGTGGTTCTGGCCCGGCGCAATGGCATCGTCGATTCTGTCGACTCCGACCGCATCATCGTGCGGGTTGAAGGCGAACACCATCCTACGCAGCTTTCGCGTGAGGTGGGCAGCGACATTTATCAGCTCACCAAGTTCAAGCGCTCGAACCAGAACACTTGTATCAACCAAAAGCCTGTCGTGAAAAAAGGACAGCGCGTGCTGAAGGGCGAAGTCATTGCCGACGGTCCTTGCACGGATCACGGCGAACTGGCGCTCGGACGCAACGTGCTGGTGGCCTTCATGCCCTGGCGCGGCTACAACTTTGAGGACGCGATTCTCGTCTCCGAGAAGATGGTGAAGGACGATTACTACACTTCACTGCACATCGAGGAGTACGAGATCGAAGCGCGCGACACGAAGCTTGGTCCGGAAGAAGTGACGCGCGACATTCCCAACGTTAGCGAGTCGATGCTGCGCAATCTGGACGAAGCGGGCGTGATCCGCATCGGCGCCAGCATCAAGCAGGGCGACATTCTGGTGGGCAAGGTTACGCCGAAGGGCGAAACCCAGCTGACGCCGGAAGAGAAGCTGTTGCGCGCGATCTTCGGCGAAAAGGCCGGCGACGTGCGCGATGCTTCGCTCTACTGCCCGCCGGGCATCGAGGGCGTGATCGTCGACGTGAAGATTTTCTCCCGCAAGGGCCAGGAAAAAGACGAGCGGGCGAAGTCGATCGAAGCGACGCAGATCGGCAAGCTGGAGAAGAATCTCTCCGACGAGATCCGGATTCTCACCGACGAGCGGCTCAAGCGTCTGGAGAACATTCTTGGCGGCAAGGAAGTGCAGGCCGACCTGCACGACGAGCGCACGAACAAGCGTCTGTTGAACAAGGGCAACATCCTTGACCGCGACGCGATTGAGCGCATCTCCACCCGCAACCTGAAGCGCATCAAGTATGCCGACAAGGATCCGCGAGTGAATGAGCAGATCGACGAGATCGAGGAAATGACCTCGCGCCAGATCGATGTGCTCAAGAAGATCGTCAACGAGAAGAAGGAGAAACTCACCAAGGGCGACGAATTGCCGCCGGGCGTGATCAAGCTGGTCAAGGTCTACATCGCCATGAAGCGCAAGCTGAGTGTGGGCGACAAGATGGCCGGCCGTCACGGCAACAAGGGCGTGATCGCGCGCATTCTGCCGGAAGAGGATATGCCGTACCTCGAAGACGGAACGCCGGTCGAGATCGTTCTGAATCCACTCGGCGTACCCAGCCGTATGAATGTGGGCCAGATTCTTGAAACCCATCTGGGATGGGCGGGCTACACCCTGGGCGAGAAGATCGGCAGATTGCTCAAGGAAAACACGCGCACCGAAGCGATTCGACGCGAACTGAAGGCTCTTTTCAAGGACTCGAAGCTCGCTGACACCATCGGTGAAATGGGCGACGAGGAACTGGAAGCGCTGGCACCAACACTCGCGCGCGGCGTGTATATGGGCTCGCCGGTGTTCGACGGCGCAAAAGAAGGCGAGATCAAGGCGCTGCTCGAGCATGCGGGCCTGCCGACGTCAGGCAAGACCACGCTGCACGACGGCATGACCGGCGACCAGTTCGAACAGCCGGTGTGCGTCGGCTACATCTACATGCTGAAGCTGTCGCATCTGGTGGACGACAAGATTCACGCGCGCTCCATCGGACCCTACTCGCTGATCACCCAGCAACCACTGGGCGGCAAGGCGCAGTTCGGCGGACAGCGCTTCGGAGAAATGGAAGTCTGGGCGCTCGAAGCTTACGGCGCGGCATTCATTCTGCAGGAGCTGCTGACGGCGAAGTCCGACGACGTTTACGGCCGCACCAAGATTTACGAGGCCATCGTCAAGGGCGAAGCTGCCATGGAGCCGGGCGTGCCGGAATCGTTCAACGTGCTGATCCGCGAATTGCAATCGCTCTGCCTGGATGTGGAGCTGATCAAGACCGGGGAGAAGAAGCCCACGGCCAGCGCGGCAGCGGACTGAAAAGCAGTGGCCAGTGGCCAGTGATCAGTGGCCAGTACGGCGCTGACAGGCCCCCGGCTCTGGATTTGATCTCTTGAATAATGGCCGGCTGCGAAGCACCTGCGCAGCTTGGCCCATCAGGAATGCTGGCCACTGGTCACTGACCACTGGCCACTTTCTCCCGGGTGCCGTAAGCGGCAACGACACTGCCGAGGAAAGCGGAGGAACACCTTGTTTCGTTCGAGCCCGTTCGAAATGCAAAACACGATTGCGGATTTCGATGCCATCCGCATCAGCCTGGCGTCTCCGGAAAAAATCCGGAGCTGGTCGCATGGCGAAGTTACCAAGCCTGAGACCATCAACTACCGCACCTTCAAGCCGGAGCGGGACGGCCTGTTCTGCGCCCGCATCTTCGGCCCGGTAACCGACTGGGAGTGCCTCTGCGGCAAATACAAGCGCATGAAGCACCGCGGCGTGATCTGCGACAAGTGCGGCGTGGAAGTCACGCTGTCGAAAGTTCGCCGCGAACGCCTGGGACACATCGAGCTGGCTTCGCCCTGCTCGCATGTGTGGTTCTTCAAGGGCCTGCCCAGCCGCATCGGACACCTGCTCGATATTTCGCTGCGCGACCTTGAATCCGTGCTTTATTTCGAGGCTTACGTGGTGGTCGAGCCCGGCGACGCCCCGGTGAAAGAGCGCGAGGTCATCAAGGACGAGGCCAAGTTCCGCGAACTCGACCAGCAGTACCGTCCCGCTGGGTTCAAGGCGATGATGGGAGCCGAGGCGATCAAGGAACTGCTCAAGCGCATCGACACCGACGGCCTGGCCGTTGAACTGCGCGAGAAGATGAAGAATGAGAGCTCGCTGCAGAAGCGGCTCAAGTATACGAAGCGCTTGAAAGTGGTTGAGGCCTTCCGCCGCAGCGGCAACAAGCCGCACTGGATGATTCTCGACGTCATCCCGGTGATTCCGCCGGAGCTGCGCCCGCTGGTTCCACTCGATGGCGGCCGCTTCGCCACCTCCGATTTGAACGATCTTTACCGCCGCGTCATCAACCGCAACAACCGGTTGAAGAAGCTGATGGACCTGCACGCGCCTGAAGTCATCGTCAGAAACGAAAAGCGCATGCTGCAGGAAGCCGTCGACGCTCTGTTCGACAACGGACGCCGTGGCCGCGTGCTGCGCGGCGCCAACAACCGTCCGCTGAAGTCGCTCTCCGACACGCTCAAGGGCAAGCAGGGACGCTTCCGCCAGAACCTGCTGGGCAAGCGCGTCGATTACTCCGGACGTTCCGTCATCGTGGTCGGCCCCGAACTCAAGCTGCACCAGTGCGGACTGCCCAAGAAGATGGCGCTCGAACTGTTCAAGCCGTTCATCTATCACCGGCTCGAGCAGACCGGCAACGTCACCACCATCAAGCAAGCCAAGGAAATGGTGGAGCAGCAGGAGCCCATCGTTTGGGACATCCTGGAAGAGGTCATCAAGGACCATCCCGTGCTGCTGAACCGCGCTCCTACGCTGCATCGCCTGGGCATTCAGGCGTTTGAGCCGGTGCTGGTGGAAGGCAAGGCCATCAAGATTCATCCTTTGGTCTGCACGGCGTTCAACGCCGACTTCGACGGCGATCAGATGGCGGTGCACATTCCGCTGTCTCCGGAGGCGCAGGTGGAAGCCAGCGTGCTGATGCTGGCCTCGCACAACATTCTTTCGCCGGCATCCGGTCAGCCGATTACCGTGCCTACGCAGGATATGGTGCTCGGTCTCTACTACCTCACGAAAGCCAAGCCCGGCGCGAAGGGCGAAGGCCGCGTGTTCGCCAACATTGAAGAAGTTCTGCTGGCGCTCGAAATGGGCGAAGTGGAAACGCTATCTCCGATCCGCCTGCGCTACACCGGCGAACTGATCGACCTGACCACCGCTTACGACGATCAGGACATCATTCACACCGAGCCGGTTCACATCGAGCGTGCCTTTATCAACACTACGGTCGGTCGCGCCATCCTGAACGATCACCTGCCCGAGGGCATGCCCTTTATCAACGGCTTGCTCAAGAAGAAGGGCATCGGGGCGCTGGTGAACTACGGCTACCTCCGGTTCGGACTCGAGACCACGGTCAAGATGCTCGACGAAGTGAAGGAGTTCGGGTTCAAGTACGCAACCCGAGCCGGCCTTTCCATCGGCATCGACGACATGGTCATCCCCGACAGCAAGAAGACTCTGGTTAAGGACGCCGAGAAGCAGGTGGTTGCCGTGCAACAGCAGTATCTGGACGGCGCCATCACCAACGGCGAGCGCTACAACAAGGTCATCGAAATCTGGTCAGCCATCACGGAGAAAGTCGCCGACGAGATGTTCGGCCAGATGCAGAAGCGCGACAAGGAAGGATTTATCAATCCGATTTACGTCATGGCCGACTCTGGCGCTCGCGGATCGAAACAGCAGATCCGCCAGCTCTCCGGCATGCGCGGACTGATGGCCAAGCCTTCCGGCGAAATCATCGAGTCTCCCATCACGGCGAACTTCCGCGAAGGGTTGACGGTGCTGGAATACTTCGTCTCGACCCACGGCGCCCGCAAGGGTCTGGCCGATACGGCGCTCAAGACGGCCGATTCCGGTTACCTTACTCGGCGTCTCGTCGACGTGGCGCAGGATGTCATCATCAGCGAATACGATTGCGGCACCGTGGACGGCATCTACGTCCAGGGCATCGTCGAAGCCGGAGAAATTATCGAGCCTTTGCGCGATCGCATCGTAGGCCGCGTATCGCTTGAGAAGATCAAAGACTACGACGGCAACGTAATCGTGGACATCAACAACGAAATCACGGAAGAACTCGCCGGATCGATTCAGGCTGCCGGAATCGAGCGGGTGAAGATCCGGTCGGTGCTCACTTGCGAATCGAAGCGCGGCGTTTGCGTCATGTGCTACGGCCGCAACCTGGCTTCAGGACGGCTGGTCGAGCTTGGCGAAGCTACCGGCGTGATCGCGGCGCAATCGATCGGCGAGCCCGGCACGCAGCTTACGATGCGTACCTTCCACATCGGAGGTACGGCATCGCGAGTCTCCGAGCAGTCGCGTCTCGATGCCAAGAATAACGGCACCGTGCGCTTCGTCGGTCTGCAGACGGTGAAGTCGAAGTCGGGCGATCTGGTGGTGATGAACCGCCAGGGCTCGATCGCGATTGTGGACGAAAAGAACCGCGAACGTGAGCGCTACTCCGTGATTTACGGCGCGAAGCTCAAGGTCAACGACGGCGATCAGGTGCAGCAAGGCAAGGTCATGGTGGAGTGGGATCCTTACACTTTCGCCATCCTTACCGAAATCGGCGGCACGGCGCAGTTCAAGGACTTGCAGGAAGGCGTGACTTTACATGAAGAGGTAGACGAGGTCACCGGATTGTCGCGGCACGTGGTTGGCGATTCGCCCGACGAGAAGCGGCAGCCTGCGATCGTGGTCAAGGGCAAGAGCAGCAAACGCTACCTCATGCCTTCCCGGTCTCACCTTATGGTGCAGGACGGCGACACGGTTTCTCCGGGAGACGTGCTGGCCAAGATCCCGCGCGAAACCACCAAGACCAAGGACATCACGGGTGGTCTGCCCCGCGTGGTCGAGCTCTTCGAAGCCCGCAAGCCGCATGAAACCGCGGTCATCAGCGAAATCGATGGCACGGTCAAGTTCGGTGAGGTCTCCAAGGGACAGCGGAAAATCTATGTGCAGGCCGACAACGGCACGGAGAAGGAATACTCGGTGCCGCGCGGCGTTCACATTAACGTGCAGGAAGGCGAGCGCGTCAAGGCGGGCGAACCGCTGATGGACGGCCCGCTCAACCCGCACGACATTCTGGCTGTGCTCGGCGAAAAAGAACTGCAGTCTTACCTGGTGAACGAAATCCAGGAAGTTTACCGGCTGCAGGGCGTCAACATCAGCGACAAGCACATTGAAGTGATTGTCCGCCAGATGATGCGCTGGGTGCAGGTCGAGGACGTGGGCGACACTTCGTTCCTGCTGGAGGACAAACTGGATAAGTTCCACTTCCGCGAAGAGAACGAGCGCGTGATCAAGGAGGGCGGCAGACCGGCTACCGGACGGCCGTTGCTCCTGGGCATCACCAAGGCGTCGCTTGCGACCGATTCGTTCATCTCGGCGGCGTCCTTCCAGGAGACCACGCGCGTGCTCACCGAGGCTTCGATAAACGGCAGGGTCGATTACCTGCGCGGCCTCAAGGAGAACGTGATCGTCGGCCGCCTCATCCCTGCCGGAACCGGCATGGAGTATTACCGCAACGTGCGCCTCTCGCCAGAGATGGAAGAGGCCGCGGCCAAGGTACAGGCGGAAGTCTCGGCGGCATACGAAGAAGCCGAGCGCGCTCTCGAGATGATGCGCCACGAGGGCGAAACCGAAGAACTGGCAGCGGAGTAAAGCGAACTGCAATCAACCTCGGGGGCGAGCGAACCAGCTTCGCCCCCGAGGTTTTTGACGGCAGCATCCCCCATGCACGCAAACGCAAAGCGATTGCCGATCGAGGAACCTGGTCCGCTTCCCTCGTTGCAACCGGCGCCTTCCGGCCCTAAGCTAGGGCCAGCGATGCTTCGTTTCCTACGACTTTTGCGGCTCGCCTTCTGGCGTTCCTTTCAGCACGACGCCTTTTCCATCGCCAAGGCTTCCGCCTATTCCTCCATTCTTACGTTTTTCCCGGCGCTGCTGGTGGTGGGCTCGGTGCTGGCTACCTGGCGCAAAGGCGCGCCCTACATGCGGGAAATCTCTTACGCTCTGTCCCGCATCCTTCCCGCCGGCAGCAACGCAGCGATGAATTTTATGCGGAGCGCGGCGCAGCGTCCGGTGAGCCTGCTCATCACGGCGTCTCTGCTGACGCTGTGGACGGCCTCCGGCGTCATGATTTCCTGGATGGAAGGCTTCCGCCGCTGTTATGAGCTGCCGAAAATCTGGGGACTGGTGAAGGAGCGCCTGATCTCATTCCTGCTGGTCATTTTCGCTCTTCTTCCCATGACCTTCGCCACCCTGCTGGTGGCCCTGGGCAGCAAGGTCGAGACCAACATTCTGTTCTACACCGCGCGGGAATACAGCCCGTACATTCTGGTAATGTGGGGCTCCATCCGCTGGCTGATTGCCACCCTGACCAGCATTGCGGTGATCGCGCTCATCTATCACAACGCGGTTCCGCGGACTCAGCCCTGGCACAGTGTAATCCCGGGCGCAACGCTGGCGACCGCGATGTGGTTCTCGGCTACGCTGCTGTTTGGCTTCTATCTGAAACACTACGCCGACTACAGCATTATTTACGGATCGCTCGGCGCCGCCATCGCCCTGCTGGTCTGGATGTACATGGTTTCCCTGGTCGTCCTTGTCGGCGCGGAATTCAACGCCATGCTGTTCCCCCGCGCCATGCTGGGAAAGGAACTGACTGCAATTAGTCACTCTAAAGTGTAAGCACGCTACTAAGACAAACCACACTGCAGAAAAAGTAGAATCTGCCGATTGAAAACTAAATTCTGGTCCACAACCCGTTGAAAGAACGCAAGGCACAGCCCGTGATCGAAAACTCCCCCCGCGTGGAGAACGTCCCCTTCACCTCTCCTACCCCGCGGAAGTCCCGCCCGCCGCGCCAAGATCATCTGCACCATCGGCCCGGCCTGCCACTCCGAGGCCGCCATGCGCGACCTGCTTCGCCTGGGCATGGATGTCGCCCGGCTGAACTTTTCCCACGGATCGCACGAGGATCACGCCCGCAACATCGAACGCCTGCGCCGCGCGGCCGAAAAAGAGGATCGCACTGTCTGCATCCTGCAGGATCTGCAAGGCCCCAAGATCCGCACTGGACGCCTGGAGCGGCACGAACCCGTCGAGTTGAAAAGCGGCTCATCGGTGGTGATTACTCCGCGCGACATCGCCGGCACGCCCACCCGCATTTCCACCACCTTCCCTGATCTTGCCCACGAGGTCGCCCCCGGCACACGCATTCTTCTCTGCGACGGTCTGATCGAACTGCGGGTGCGCACCGTGCGCGGCAAGGATGTGATCTGCGACGTCTTGAACGGTGGAACTCTGGGCGAGCATCAGGGCATCAATCTGCCCGGCACCGCCTTGTCGATTCCCGCCATGACCGAAAAAGACCGCAAGGATCTCGAGTTCGGCCTTAAGCATGGCGTGGACGCGGTGGCGCTCTCTTTCGTGCGCTCCGCCGCCGACGTGAACATGGTCAAGCAAATCGTCATCGGCCAGGGCAGTGACACTCCTCTCATTGCCAAACTGGAGAAGCCGCAGGCCATCGACCACCTCGAAGAAATTCTGGAAGCTGCCGACGGCGTGATGGTTGCCCGCGGCGATCTGGGCGTGGAAATGGCTCCAGAAAAAGTTCCGGTCATTCAGAAGCATGTGATCCGCCGCGCCGCCCAGTGGCGTAAGCCCGTGATCACGGCCACCCAGATGCTCGAGTCGATGGTCGAGAACCCGCGCCCCACGCGGGCCGAGGCCAGCGACGTGGCCAACGCCATTTTCGACGGCACCGATGCGGTCATGCTTTCTGCGGAAACCGCCAGCGGCCACTATCCCCGCGAGGCAGTGGCCATGATGTCGCGCATCGTGATCGAAGCCGAGAGCAATATGGGAGAGTTTACCCAGCGCCGCCGCCGCGACCGGCACGGCCTCTCTGTCGCCGAAACCATCTGCGAATCCATCGCCCACGCGGCCGAAGATCTGCCCATGGGCGCCATCGCCGTTTTCACCGAGACCGGCAACACCGCCCGCATGATTTCCAAATACCGGCCCCAGGCTGCGATCTACGCCTTTACTCATAACTCCACAGTGGCCCAGCGCACCAACCTGTACTGGGGCGCGCATCCTATGAAATGCGGCCAGGCGCTTTCCACCGATGATATGGTCGATACGGCTGAGCAGGAGCTGTTGAGCCGCGGCCTGCTCCAGCCCGGAGACGTGCTGGGCGTGGTCGCGGGCACGCGCCAGGCTTCCGGCTCCACCAACTTCATGCGCCTGCACACGGTTACCCCGGATGAGGCGAATGCGGTCACGCGTTCCCCACGCAAGCGCGCCGCCGCACGCAAGAAGCTATAATCGCGGAGTATGTCGCAGGAATTCCTGTCGCTCGCGATCTGGGAGCCTTTGCCCGGCATGGAAGCCGCTTCGCTCGCAACCATCCGCGAACTCAACGCTATCGTCTCCAGCAAAGGATACGGCCGCGATCTTCTTTACCGCAGCGGCGATTCTCACTACATGCTGCTTCGTTACTGGAACTCCGAGCAGGCGCGCCGCTCTGCTCAAGAGGATCCCGAGCTGCTTCGCTGCTGGGCCCGCTTGGGAAATGAGATTCAAATCCTGAAAGTTTATGAGAAGCTGGAAGAAGTCGGCGTTTAAGATCGTCTAGGGACAGCCGCCCTTCGACTTCGCTCAGGGCAGGCTCTCGGCTGCCTGCCCTTAGCGGAGCCGAGGCGTCCGGCATAGTGAGGCATTCCGATGAAACTGTTAAGGAATAGGAAACCCCAGCCACTATCCATGTCCCGAGAATCCAGCCCGCAAGTTTTTACCGATGTCTCAGTGGACCCGTTCGTCCGCGGCTTTCTGCATCGCCCCGCCAAAACCCAATGGCGATGGCCTTGTCCTCACACACGGTGCGGGATCGAACTGCCAGGCTCCGCTGCTGATTGCGCTGGCGCAGGCTTTTGCCGAGGCCGGCTTCGTCGTTTTGCGCTGCGATCTGCCCTACCGCCAGGATCGGCCCTACGGTCCGCCCGGGCCGGGCGACGCCAGGCGCGATCGCGCCGGCCTGAAGAATGCTATCGAGGCCATCAAACCCTTGGCCACCGGCCGAGTCTTTCTGGGCGGCCACTCTTACGGCGGGCGCCAGGCCAGCATGCTCTGCGCCGAGCTGGCAGAAAAAGCTCCGGAACAAGCCACCGAACTGGCCGCCGGCCTGCTCCTGCTTTCTTATCCTCTGCACCCTCCGCGGAAACCGGACCAGCTCCGCACCCAGCACCTTTTCCATCTGCGTACGCCCACACTGTTTGTCCAGGGCACGCGCGATCCCTTCGGCTCGATCACGGAAATCGAGCAGGCCTTGAAGCTGATTCCGGCGAAGACAAAGCTTCTGCCCGTCGAGGGCGCGAGTCACGATTTAGGATTCAAAGGCAAAGCCCGGCGGGAAGAGTTACCGGCAACCGTGTTGCTGGAATTTCAGGTGTTTTTCGGGGATTAAATCCGTGTAAATCCGTGGCTCAGGGGTCTAGTTCACCCAGCCCGACTTCGACCCGCCGTTGCCCTTGCCCGGATCGTCATCGGGCGGGATGTAGTTTCCGTGTTCGTCAAACTCCACCTTGCGGTCGTGCGCCCGCATGTAGACTTCAAACTTCTTTGCGGCGCGCCGCCGCCGCCAGCGGTAATACTCATTGCGTGCCGCGTAGAACCGCTCTGAGAAGCGCAGGGAAATCCCTTTAGAAAAAAACACTACATGCCATATGTATCCCGCGCCCAGGCCCAGCAGCATGACGCAGTAGAAAAGAGCGAAGTGGCTGAGCAGCAAGTAGGCGGTCTCAATCGCGGCAAAGCCCAGAACGATCCACTTCACCGGAATCTGAATCGGAATCGGAAACAACATCAGAGGCGCGTCCCGATTGAACAGATAAAACACCATCAGAATCGCGTTGGCCGCGGCGAAAGAACCCCGCGCCTGACCCTGTGCGATGACACCAGTGAGCGAGAGAACGAATCCGGCGATTCCCGAAAGCGCGATGCTGCTGAAGAACAGGCCGTAGAATGAGGCCCGGCCCACGCGTTCCTGCACTGCCGACCCAAGAAAATAGACTCCCACCAGCGACAACACGAAGTCCCAGGGATCGTAATACATGAAGGCGTAAGTTACGAATTGCCACAGCCAGCCTTCCCGAATACGCGCCGGATCCAAAGTGCCGAACAGGAGCACCATCTTACCGGCTGGCTCGGCAAAAGACACCAGCAGAAGAATGACCACGTAAATCGCGGCGCTGGCGATGATGATCTGCCGGACTGCTCCGCGAAACGGCGGCAGCGTCATTTCAAAGGAAGTATTTCTAGGCATGATTTCGATGCCGCCTCATAGGACTTATCCTAACAGCTTCCCCGTTATCGTTCCGGTGCCGGAACGACTGGCAGGCTCCGGTGCCCCTCGGCATCTACAGCCCTGACTGCAAAGATGACATTATCCTTGGAAAGTTTCAGCGTGGTGCGCATAACGCTTCCGGCCTTTTGGACATGCTCCCATTCCGCGCTGGTCGTGGCTCGCCACAGCACCTCGTACTCAGCCGCCCGTCCACTCGGCGACGCTTCCCAGGTGAGCGTCGAGTCATTCTCCAGATTCTTGGTGAGCAAATGCGCATTCGCCGGAGGCGCCGGCGCCGACGCCAGCGACGCCAGCGTCGCGGCGTTCAGCCGCGCCAC
This sequence comes from uncultured Acidobacteriaceae bacterium, assembly GCA_963770235.1. GTDB lineage: Bacteria > Acidobacteriota > Terriglobia > Terriglobales > Acidobacteriaceae > Sulfotelmatobacter. Next base: position 259,183 of record CAVYOW010000020.1, read on the forward strand.
GTGGGCTACGTAGTCGAAGTCCACAAACTTTGCCAGGTCGCCATATTCAACGCCATTCTCGGTGCGGACGTTCTGATGCTGGTGATGGAAGTCCTCGCGAAACTCGGTGAAGCGCACTGCGGCAAATCCCTGCTGATTGAATGCAGAATGGTCGCCGCCCCGCAGGTACCGGTCCAGCCGGAACACCAGCACCGGTGCTACCCCCACATCTTTGTAATAAGCCCGGCCCACCTCGGCGACGTAGCGCGCCAATTGCCGCGACTCAGAGTCGTTCTCCCCGCCTAGCCCTCGAATCCGCCTGATGTCCTGCTCCGTGGCCGCGGCGGGCAAGCCCTCGGAAAACACACGCACCACGGAGTGATCCTGCTCCGCACTCTTGTCGCCGCCAACAATGTCATTGTTAAGCACCGCCTCCACATTCCAACCCCGGTCTTTGGCCATCTGGGCGAAATGATGGCTGCCGTTCAGCCCCTGCTCCTCGCCCGCCACGGTCAAGAAAATAATCGTTGCCGGAAACTTCAGCTTGCTCAAAACCCGCGCGCATTCCAGGCTGACGGTTGCTCCGCTGGCGTCATCGTTCGCGCCCGGCGCATCACCCTTCGTGTCGAGGATGTCGCTGTTGCGCGAATCATAGTGCCCCGTCACCAGCACGATGCGTTTCGCGTTCTCCGCATCCGTTCCCTTCAAGACCGCATAAACATTGGTGATATCGGTGGGCTGGGGAATCCGGTCGGCGGCCGGCTCGGTGAAGGCGTCGGTCTTCACTTCCAGGCAGCCGCCGCAGTCTTTCGCGTAGCCTTCGAACTCTGACTTGATCCACTCCCGCGCCGCGCCAATCCCGCGTCCCGCCGCGATTGCAGCCGGGTCCTGCGCCGAGATCGTCGACCGCGTTCCAAAGCTCGCCAGCTTCTCGATATTCGCCCGAATGCGCTCGGCTGAGATCTGCTGCAGCGCGGCCGAAATGCTTCGATCCACGGCCATGGGGTCGCTGGTCGTCGATCCCGCCTGATTTTGCGCGGACGCTCCCGTGCTGAAACTCAACCCCAGCGAAACAGCCGCAAGCCACAGTCTTTTCTGCAGAGGAGAAATCATGTACGCTCCGGCGTAAAGAAATGTCAAGGACGAAGGCTGGCTGCCTCAGGATTATAGTCTCCTGCTCTTTGGAGCTCACCCCTTGACCTGCGGTGGGGGAAGAATCTAAATATTAGCAAGGGTATCTAAAGGGTCATCGAATATGCTATCGAATGGAAGCGGAGGAATCATGGTTCTTTGCCCCGAATGCGAAACCAATCTGGATGTCGAAGAAGACGAGGTCGACGAGGGCGAGATCGTCTCCTGCCCAGAGTGTGGCACGGACTTCGAGGTGGTGACCACCAGTCCGCTGGAGTTGAAGGCGGTCGAGGCCGGCTATGTCGAGGAGGACGAGGAAGTGGAGACCGAAGACGGTGACGACTCCTAGACTCCAACCCGCGGTTCTGCTTGCACGCTCGTCCTCTTTCTGCCTCTTGATGGTTTTCTTTTTCGCTGCTCTTGATCCGCACGTCTTGCCGGTCGCCGATGCGTCCCCCACGTCCGGTAAGCTGAAGCCGACAGATCCTTATGCTCTTATTTTCGGGACCGTCTGGGGGCCCGACGATCGCCCGGTTTATGGCATAACAGTTCGGATCCGCCGCGTCCCTGATAAAAAGTCCAAGTGGGAAGTCTATTCCGATCATTCCGGCGAATTCGCCCAGCGCGTTCCCGCCGGCAAGGCCGACTATGTGGTGGCGGCCAATCTCAAGGGCGTGAAAACGACGTATGGGTACCCGTTGCATCTGGCGGAAGAGGTCCCAGTCCACGTAGAGTATGACGAGCGCGTGGATATTGGTTTGCACTTGACGAAGTAAAGGGTTCAGCAGAGGAAGCTCAGCAGAGGAAGAGGAATAAGGCTGTTATGACTTGCAGAATGTCTTTCAAGAAAGCCTCTCTCATCGCGAGCGCGTTCCTTCTCGTGATCTCGGCGGTTGCCCATGCTGCCCCTCAGAAGAACGAGAAGGCGCAAGGCCGGCTGCTCTCCGGCAAAGTGCTCGACCAGCAGGATAATCCCGTGGTCGGCGCGATCGTTTACGTGACCAACATGCGCACGCACGCGGTGAAGACCTACATCGTCGGACCGGAAGGCACCTATCGTTTCCCCGGGCTATCCATGATGGATTATGAAGTCTACGCTCAATACAAGGGCCACAAGAGCGACACCAAATCGGTCAGCCAGTTCGATGACCGGTCTCAGGTCTACATCGATCTCAGGATCGACACACGGTGAGCCTGCGCCACGCGAAAAGAGCGCTTGCCATACAACTTTTGGTGGTGAGAAGGGTTCAATAGGTAAAGATGGTTTTCTTTGGGAGGAGAACCTTGAACGTATTGCGCTTGTTTCACAATAAGAATCGTTATGCTCTGGGAGCAGGGTTCGCGAGCTTGGTTTTGATGGCAGCGGCGTGCATTTCAGCGGGTGCGCAACAGGGCGCCATGAGCCCTTACCAGGGCGAGGCTGACGGCGTCAGCGCCGGAGGCAACTGGATGGAATTCCGGTCGGAAGACAAGATGACCGGCGCGAAGAAAGTCCGGTTCGAGCTGCTTGCGAACAATTATCTTCGGGAAGACCCCGACTATAAGCCGCGAGTCGAGATCACATGCGGCGATGGCAAATACCAGCGCGCCGTCTTTAACCCCGGCGCCCGGCTGGGACGGCCCGACTATCCTGGCTTCTGGGGCCAACCGAAGATGGAGGTTCTGGTCCGCATCGATGGAAACCACGACCATAAGGGCTGGAATTGGGAAGCCGACCGCGTCCTCTCCATGGACAAGGGCACGGTTCGGGGCGCGATCGGGGCGCAGGTGTTCAACGTGGAGGTCAAGACCAGGACTGGTTACGCGATCGCCGAGTTCTCGCCCGGAGGTGTGAACCTGGACGAGGTAAGGCACGCCTGCGATCTGACTCCACATAAACCCTAGAGCGGCTGGAGCTAAATTCAGTTACGAACGAGGGAGGGGCTGGGCCTGCGGGCTCAGCCCTTTTTGTGACTTTGGACGCAGCCCGGTCAGCACTTGCGTGCTTGCCCGGTCTGCTGTTTCACTTGGACTATTGCGAGCAGCCGAGGTTGAGTTGGCGAGGTGAAGTGCCGATGGGCGGAAGCGTAATCACAGGGGCGGCGATCCTGCTGTTTGTAGTGGGAGTGCTGGTCTATGTAGTCATCCTTTTCAACGAGTTGGTGCGGCTGCGCAATGATAACGACCGGGCGTGGGCGAACATTGATGTGCTGCTCAAGCAGCGGCACGACGAGATCCCGAACCTGGTGGAAACCGTGAAGGGATACATGCAGCACGAGCAGCAGACGCTGCTGGCGGTGACGCGGGCGCGGGCCGCGTCAATGAACGCGGCCAGCATCGGGCAGAAAGCGCAGGCCGACTTGACCATGACGGTCGCGCTGCGCGGGCTGTTCGCGGTGGCGGAAAACTATCCGCAGCTCAAGGCCAACGACAACTTTCTCAAGCTGCAGACCCGCATCAGCGAACTGGAAGAGCGCATCGCTGACCGGCGCGAGTTCTTCAACGACGACGTCAACACCTACAACACCCGCATCGCGCAGATCCCCGAGGTGTTTGTGGCCAGCTTCATGGAATTGAAACCACGCTCCATGTTCCAGGTGTCCGACGAGGACCGCAAGCTGGTGGAGGTGAAGTTCCAGGGCGCGGCCGGGGCATAGGCGGCGAGTGTTCCTAGCGGAACATATGTGAGATATGTTCCAACTGGAACATTTGTGCGTGCGAGTTTGTACGCCTGAATCTATACGTACAATATGCCCTAAGTGACACAAACTGGGGAGGTTCAGGGATGATCGCTGGAAGGGCGGTTCCCGCCCCCAAGCCTTCGCGGGACGTAGTTTATGAAGCACCCATCGGCGGATGCTGCTGGTCTAGACATCCTATAGGATGTGCTATACTATACGATGTTTTGCTGAGAATTGTTCTTGATACCTCGGTTGTAGTCGCCGGGCTGCGGACACGGTTGGGAGCAGGAAATGCCGTTCTGCGCCTGGCTGCGGAGGGGCGGATAAGGCTTCTAGCGACTCCCCCGCTGTTTTTGGAATACGAGGAAGTGCTTAAGCGTCCGGAGCATCGCCTGGCGCACGGTCTGACGCCGTTGGAGATTGACGAATTCCTCGCCGAACTGGCGGCCTTGATCGATCCCGTCGAAGTTCATTTTCAATGGCGGCCGCAAACCCGGGACCCGAATGACGAGATGGTTCTGGAAGCCGCGGTCAACGGCCAGGCGGAAGCAATCGTGACCTACAACGTGGCCGACTTCGCCGAGGCGGGTGAGCACTTTGCAATTTCCATCCTGCGTCCGGCAAGATTGCTGAAGAAGGTGAAATATGAGTAAGGCGACTTATCCGTTAAAACTTCCGGTCTCGATCAAGAAGGCGGCGCAGCGCCTGGCGAAAGAAGACGGCGTCTCGTTGAATCAGTGGATCGCCGCGGCGGTCGCGCAAAAGGTGGGAGTAGTGGAAACCGCGGCCGATTTCTTCAAGAAGCGGGCGGGAGAGGCGACTGGAGCAGGCTTGGTGAGGTTCCTGCGTAACGCTCCGAAGGCCGTGCCTGAACCGGAAGATGAAATACGGTGACCCTACGACTGGAGACGCGAGGTGTTGGACATCCGCCCCAGCCACCCTTTTCGCAAAAGGCGCGAAGGGGATGGTGCAGCCGGCACTGATGCTGCTGGCGGAAGCAGGTCCCTCGACTTCGCATGACCGTCCTTCGGACGATCATGCTCCGCTCGGGATGACAAACCTCAGGAGAAATTTACCCCAGCGGTCTGGCCTTCGCTCGGGACAAACCTCGGGAGGAATTTACGCGAGCAGTTTGGCGGCGTCTTTGGCGTAGTAGGTGAGGATGATGCTGGCGCCGGCGCGGTGGATGCTTTGTAGGGATTCCAACATTACGCGGTCGCGGTCGATCCAGTTGTTTTGGGCGGCGGCTTCGATCATGGCGTATTCGCCGGAGACCTGGTAGGCGGCTAGCGGGAGGTCGAAACGCAGGCGGGCGGCGGCGATTACGTCGAGGTAGGGCATGGCCGGCTTGACCATGATCATGTCGGCGCCTTCTTCGATGTCGAGCGCGATTTCGCGCATGGCTTCGCGGAGGTTGGCTCCATCCATTTGATAGGAGCGTCGGTCGCCGAATTGCGGGGCGGAGTCGGCGGCTTCGCGGAATGGGCCGTAGAAGCCGGAGGCGAACTTGGCGGCGTAGGAAAGAATGGGCGTGTTGATGAAGCTGGCTTCGTCGAGTGCGCGGCGGATGGCGGCTACGCGGCCATCCATCATGTCGGAGGGTGCGATGACGTCGATGCCGGCGCGAGCTAGCGAGACTGAGGTGCGGGCCAGGAGTTCGAGGCTGGCATCGTTGTCGATTTCGAATTTCGAAACCGCACTCGCTACGATCGAGGCCAGCTCGTCGATCACCTTGGCTTTTTCCTCTCGGCTCTTCGCCGCCTTCACCGCTACTCCCCGCCTGGCACTCAAAGCGTCTCTGGCGGCTGCACCGAGGGATTGCGGTGAAGTGCCCGGCTTTACGACGCCGCAGTGTCCGTGGGACATGTATTCGCAGAGGCAGACGTCACCCATCAGGATGAGGTCGGGGACTTCGCGCTTCATGGCGCGTGCGGCCTGCTGCACGATGCCGTCGTCGGCCCAGGCTCCGGTGGCTACGTCGTCTTTCTTATCGGGAAGACCGAAGAGGATCACCGCGGGCACGCCCAGTGAATGAACTTCCTGCGCCTCTTGCACGGCCTCATCCACCGAGAGGTTGAACACGCCGGGCATGGAGCGAACTGCCTTGCGGACACCTTCCCCCGGACAAACGAACATAGGGTAAACGAAGGCGTCGGGAGTGAGACGGGTTTCGCGCACCAAGTCACGAAGCTGAGACGTGCGGCGCAGACGACGAAGACGGGTGACAGGAAAGGCCATGGGACACCAAGTCAAAGACCGAGGGTCAAAGGCAGCGGCCGAGAGCCGCTCTACCCTCGGCATAATTCTAGCAGGAGTGGTGAGCCGAAAGGACTTAGTTAACGTGGAAGGTGCCGAGCCAGGCGAGAGCTGGTGACTACAGTAACCTGCGGAGCGGGAAGCGAGCTGAGAATCCCGGGTGTTATCCATAAGATTGAGAGGCATACATAACAAATTAAGAGGCCGATGAATTGGTTCAGACGATATCGCTGGTTTGCGCTTGCGGGCGGGATCACGCTGGCGTTGGCTGTGGTGTCGGCGACAGCGCGGCGCGGTCCGGTACTGACCGGGAGTGTTGATGTTGGGTATCTTCTGCTGACCCTCGCGGTCGGCGTGGCCATGCTGGCGAACGCATGGTCGGGGCGGGGCGCCAACCGGCGTTTTTGGGCGCTCATGGGATTAGGATGCATTCTCTGGTCTCTTAATGAGGCGGCATGGGTCTACTTCGAGGTCTTGCGCCACACGGCCTTTCCAGATCCATCGTTCATGGATGTGTTTCTATTCCTCCACCCGGTTCCGATGATCGCTGCCGTTGGGTTGCGTCCGCATCGGAGCGGGGGCGAGCAGAAATTCCACGTGAGGACGCTGGATTTTCTCATGCTGCTGGTTTGGTGGGTGTTTTTGTATGCGTTCGTGGTGTTTCCATGGCAATACGCGTCAGTAAATGTGGCGGAGTACGACAGAAACTTCGGCCCACTCTATTTGGGCGAAAGCGGCGTGCTCGTGCTGGCGCTGGGCATTGCGGCGCGTGGTGCGTCTGCCAGGTGGAAGAAAGTGTATCTGAACCTGATGGCGACGAGTGCGGTATATGCGCTGGGTTCGGAGGCGGTGAACCGCGCGATCACGAAGGGATCGTACTACACCGGAAGCCTCTACGACGTTCCGCTGATGGGCGCAGTGATCTGGATGGCAGCGACCGCGCTAACCGCGCGCCAGTGGCAGCCCGAGGCCGCGCCGCCCAAGATTGAAGGCAAATGGGGCGTGATGACATTGCGGCTGGCAATGCTGGCGATTCTTTCCTTGCCGGCGCTGGGACTGTGGGCCTACCGGTGGGACAACTCACCGGCTTCGGTGCGGACGTTCCGGCTGTTTACCGTACTGGCGGCGATGCTGGTGCTGGGCGCGTTCGTGTTTATGCGCCAGTATCTGCAGGACCGGGCGCTGATCCATTTACTGGAGGACTCGCGGCGCAGCTTCGAGAACGAACAACGGTTGCAGAGCCACCTGGTGCAGCGGGAGAAACTGGCTTCCCTGGGGCAACTGGTTGCAGGAGCGGCCCAGGAGATCGACCATCCCCTCACGGCAATCATGGAGTATTCCGAGAAACTGTGGTCGAATGAGCGGTTGACCAGCGAGCAGGACAGGCTGGTGCGCAAGATTGTGGACCAGTCGCTGCGGACACGCGATTTGATCGCGAACCTTCTAAGTTTCGCGCAGCAAAGTTCCGGCGAAAAGATGATGGTGGATTTGAGCATGCTTCTGCAGCGCAGCGTGCAAATGCGGGAGCTGCAGCGGCACGATCAGAAAATCCGAATCGAAGTCGTGGTCGACCCGAACCTGCCGCGAGTGTGGGGTGACGGCCACCAGTTGTTCCAGGCGTTCGTCCAGATCGTGGAAAACGCATTGGACGCGCTGGAGGAAGCTGGCGGAGGATTGCTTCGGGTCAGCGCCCAGCCCCAGGGAGAAGAAGTGGTGGTGCAGTTTTCCGATAGCGGGCCCGGCATAAAAGAGCCGCTTCGAGTGTTCGATCCTTTTTACACTACAAAGCCGATCGGCAAAGGGACAGGGTTGGGATTGAGTGCCGTATATGGCATGGTGCAGGAACATCGGGGCCAGATCACCTGCCAGAACAAGCCGGAAGGTGGAGCACTGTTCGTGCTGCGCCTGCCAGTGGCGAGCGAGAATGCCGCGCGCGCGGTGGGAGCAGCCCAGTCGTAGACGTAGTCAGCCGCTTTGCATCTTGATCCTGCATCCTGCCCTTCCTGTAACATAAACTCCGATGTCTTCACCGCTCATCCACAACTCCGCGCGCGTGCTGGAGTTCGGTGCTCTGCGCGAATTGCTGCGCGCATATTCGTCTTCGCCGCTGGGGCAAGCCAGGATTGGAGGGCTTGCGCCTTCGACCGATTCTGCCTGGATTATTGAGCAACAGGATCTGACTGCGGAAGTGCGTGAGTTCCGCCGGGTGGGCGGACGCTTCGATTTTTCCGGCCTGCTGGATATCACGCGACTGATTGAGAAGTCTCGCATCGCCGGAGCTGCCCTCGAAACCACGGAGATTCGCGACGTCCTGCTGGTGGTGGACCGCGCGGCGGAGTGGCGCGAGATCGCATTTCATCCTCCGGCGAGCATGAAGACGGAATGGCGGCGAACGCGGACGCTTTCGGAAAGCGTGCCCGACTTCACGGAGTTCCTGCGGGTGTTTCGGAACAAGATTCTGCCTGACGGGACGCTGGAAGACCGCGCTTCTCCTGAACTGGCGCGGATTCGCCGCGAGATCGAAAGGCAGAGGAGGGTGATTCAGGAATCTTTGCGCGGCTATTTGCGGCGCCTGGCCGAGGGCGGGGCGGTGCAGGATGAACTGGTGACGATCCGCGGGGAGCGCTTTGTCATCCCGGTGAAGATTGAGCAGAAACGGCGCGTGCAAGGCGTTGTGCATGGAACGAGTTCGAGCGGGCAGACTGTGTTCGTGGAGCCACTGGAAACCATCGAGCAGAACAACGAACTGGTGCGATTGCTCGATGAAGAGCAGGGGGAGATTCGCCGCATTCTGTTGGAAATGACGCGGCGGATCGGGGAGCAGGCGAAGGCGATCCTGGCGTCGGTCGAGGTGTTGGGCGAGCTGGAGTTGCAGTTCGCGAAGGCGCGCTTTGCCGAAGAATACAACTGCGTGGCAGTGCATTTGAGCGGGGACAAGCAAGAACCAAGTGGGGACAGCCGCCCTCGGCTGTCCGCGAGCGAAGCTCGCCTTCTTCTCCGCGATGCGCGGCATCCGCTGCTGGAGCGGAATCTGAAGCTCAAGGGCGTGGCCGTGGTTCCAGTCAGCGTGGAGCTTGAGGGCGAGCGGCGGCAGTTGGTGATTACCGGTCCTAACACCGGCGGGAAGACAGTAACGCTGAAGACGATAGGTCTGCTGGCCTTAATGGCGCAGTCGGGGATTCCGGTTCCCGCCGACCGGGCGGAAATGCCGGTGTTTGATGCGGTTCTGGCCGATATTGGCGACTATCAATCGATCGAGCAGAACCTCTCGACTTTTTCGGCGCACGTCACCAACATCGATTTCATTTCGCGGACGGCGACCGCCGAGTCGCTGGTGCTGCTGGATGAGCTGGGTTCGGCAACCGATCCGGAGGAAGGCGCGGCGCTGGCCGTGGCGATTGCCGGATACTTTGGCCGCATCGGCTGCATGACCGTCATTTCGACGCATCACACGTCTTTGAAGGTCTATGGGGCGAATACTCCGGGCGTGATCAACGCTTCGGTGGGCTTCAACGAGACCACGCTGCAGCCTACTTATGAATTGAAGATGGGAGTGCCGGGAGCGTCGGCGGGAATCAATATTGCGCAGCGGCTGGGGTTGAATCCGGCGATCATTGAGGCGGCGCGGGCGCGGCTGGGCACACAGGCTCGCGATGTCGGCGAATTTCTGGACAAGCTTCATGCCGGCTTGCGCGAGGCGGAAAGCGAGCGGCTGCGGCTGAAGACGCGCGAGCAGGAACTGGAGCGCGAGAAGGCTCATCTGGCGGCTGAGGGCAAGAAAGAGCAGCAGGCGAAGATTCGCGAGATGGAGAAGAAGCTGGAAAGCGTGCTGCGTGACTTCGAATACCACGCGCGCGAGGCGGTGAACGCCATCCAGGAGCGCGCCGCAGCGCAGAAGCTATCGAAAGATGCCGAGCGGCGCATCGCCAAATTGCGCCGGGAATTTCGCGAGCAGTTCGATTCCACCGTGGTGGCTCATGCGAGTGGAGCCGACCAGGGAGATCCGCATGCCGAGCCGCAGCTGGTGAAGCATGTCTCCGAAGGCGACAGCGTCAAGCTGAAATCAACCGGCCGCGCGGCCAGGATTTCGCGCAAGCTGGATGACAACCACTTTGAAGTGGAAGTGGGCGCGATGAAGATGAAAATCGCGCGCGACGATATCGCCGAGGTGCTGAGTAGCGGAGTAAGTAACGCGCGGGCTGCGGATTCTCCGGTGAAGGCGGCACGGGCTCGGGGGATTTCGGTGTCGCTCGAAAATGAAGGTCAGAACGCGGCGTCCGAAATTAACGTCATTGGCTACAACGTCGACGACGCTACGCGGGCCGTCGAAAAGTTTGTCGACCATGCCTTTCTCGCCGGCTTGCCGCGAGTGCGCGTGGTGCACGGCAGCGGCATGGGTATTCTGCGCAAAGCGCTGCGGCAGGCGTTGCAGCAGCATCCGCATGTGGAGTCGGTGGCGGAGCCTCCGCAGAATGAGGGTGGTGGCGGGGCGACCGTGGTGGAGTTGAGGGTATGACAGGAGACAAGAAGCTCCTATAGAGGCTACTTTTCCTAGGGCTTCAACGAGAGAACGGCTTATTCCACAGCTTCTCCACAGCAATCCGAATCAGATATATTCCCAACAGAGGCACGCTGGCTCACAATTCCCGAGGAACACGTGTCAGGTGCCGACGCATCACTCGATCCATGCCCGCAGAAGATTTCAAAGAGACAGTGAAGCAGCAGGCGGATATCGTCCGCATCATCGGCGACTACATCAAGCTCAAGAAGGCTGGGGCGCAGAACTATTCGGGGCTTTGTCCGTTTCACGGGGAGAAGACGGCGTCGTTTTCAGTGCATGCCACGCGGCAGTTTTATCACTGCTTCGGCTGCGGAGTTTCGGGGGATGTGTTCAGCTTCGTGCAGAGGATTGAGAACATTACCTTTCCCGAGGCGGTGCGGCTCGTGGCGCAAAAGCTGGGGATTCCTCTGCCCAGGACTACGTATTCGAGTCCTGCGGAGGCCAGGGACGCCAAGCTGCGGGCGCAGTTGCTCGATGCTCAGGAACGGGCAGCCGCATTTTTCCAGGAATGCTTGAGGCGTCCCGAGGGTGCGCGGGCGCGAGAGTATTTGGCCGGGCGCGGGTTGAATGAAGAGACGATTGCGCGCTTTCGCATTGGGTATGCGACGGATTCCGGCTTCCTGCTGCGCGACCGGTTGGCGGGTGAGTTCAGCGAAGAGGTGCTGCGGGAGAGCGGACTGTTTTCGTGGAAGCAGGACGACGGCCGTCAGCCAAACCAGAGTGGTGGCGGTGCCGGCGAACAGCAGGTTCCCTTCGACAGGCTCAGGGCAGGCTCTCACGGGCTTGCGCCCGTTCGGAATGACAAGGCTGAAGGGACTGACGGTTCACCGGATGCCGGAAGCCGGAAGCCCGAGGCCCGCATGTATTCGAAGTTCCGCAACCGGGTGATGTTTCCTATCGCCAACGATGCGGGAAGGATCATTGCTTTCACGGGGCGAACGCTGGCTACCGACGAGAAGGCTGGTCCGAAGTACTTGAATTCGCCGGAGACCGGAATTTATTCCAAGGGCCGGGTTCTGTTCAACCTTGACAAAGCGAAAGAAGCGATCCGCAAGCTGGATTACGCGATTCTGGTTGAAGGCCAGATGGATTGCATCTCCGTCTACGCCGCCGGCTTTCACAATGTGATCGCCAGCTCGGGCACAGCCTTCACTGAGATCCAGGCGAAGCTGCTCGGGCGATTCAGCAAGAACGCTGTGGTCAACTTCGATCCTGATACGGCCGGAGCGAAGGCCACGGAGCGCACGCTGGGCCTGCTGGTGGAGGAAGAATTTCAAATCAAGGTGCTAACTCTGGAACAGGGGTTCGATCCCGATCTCTTCATCCGGCGCAAGGGCAAGGACGCTTATAGCGAAGCCCTGAGGCATTCGCAACGGTACTTCGACTATCTGATCGATCGGGCGCGAAGTCATTTTCCCGTGCGCAGCGCCGAGGGAAAAGTGAAGGCGGTGAACTATCTGCTGCCGCACATTCAACGCGTGCCCAGCCGCATCGTGCGCGACGAGTTGGGGCAGGAGATCGCGCAGAAGCTGGGAATCGATTCCGCAGTGTTGCGGCAGGAGCTGCGGCATGTGGCATCGGAACGGTCGGCGGCGTCAGTGAAGGCTCCGGTCGAGGCGCAAGCTACCGACGCCGAGCGGATTCTGATTCGGGCGCTGGCCTCGGCGCGGCAGATGCAGCCGGGAGCCGGGCATCTTTCGGCTCGCGATGGCGCCGAGGAGGAGTTCGATCCAGCGCGCCAGGCGCAGTATGTGCTTCAAAGTGAAGGCCTGCATCGCGGGCTGGCGACCGAATCGCTGGTCGAGGCCTTACTCAATGCCGGGGCCGACCTTGCCGATGTAATGGAGGTGCCCTGCTCGGAGGGCGAGCGCCGGATGCTGGCGTCCATCCTGCTGAAAGAGGACGAAGAACTCAGCGCCGAGCGCCTGGAGGGCGCAGTGCGGGCCCTGCGCCGCATTCACCTGCGCCGCCGGCTGGAGCAGGTGCAGCGGGAACTCAACCAGCCTGGAGTTGGTGACGATAAGGTACTCAGGAACGAGTTGCTGCTGGAAAAGGATCGGTTGAGCCGGGCGCTTAGGGATCCCAGCCTGGCCGAAGAAGGGCTACAGAACGGCTCCGGGAAACAAGAAGAGTGCGTGAAACAAAACAGCGATTAAAATCATCTAAGTATTTAGCGGAGTTAGAGATAGCAGCGGACGGCGGGAAGCGTTTGCGGGGCAAGTGATAGACCGGGCAGCACTTATGTGCTAACATCTATAGGTTTGTGCTAGGCGCACAACTCCGCGCTACCCCAGATTCCCACCTTTCAAGCCGTATCACACGCTCCGCGCGGGCGAATTGAAGAATTTGAGGAACACCTCTTGGCTCTTGAAGACAAGTACGACGATATAAAAAAGCTGGTCGATGCCGGTAAGGAGAAGGGCTACCTGACTTACGACCAGGTAAACGAACTCATACCACACGACGTGGTTAGTCCTGAAGACCTGGACGACCTGCTCACGACGATCGGCACGCAAGGTATCGACGTGCTGGAGGGCCCCAAACTGCCTTCCGCCGCACTCGATAAGAAGTTTGAAGAAGGCGAAGAGGGCGAGGACGTTGAACTCGACCTTACTCCCGGCGCGCTCGAAAAAACCAATGATCCCGTCCGCATGTACCTGCGCGAGATGGGAACCGTCCCCTTGCTCACGCGCGAAGGCGAAGTGGAAATCGCCAAGCGCATCGAGCGCGGCCAATTGCGCGTGCTCAAGGCGCTGTCGCGGTCGCCCATCGTAATCCATGAACTCCTGGCCATGGGCGAAGACCTGAAGAAGGGCGTGCGCTCCATCAAAGAGGTCGTCACCTTCGACGAAGAAGAGATCACCGATGAGATTCTGCAGAACCGCTTGAACGAATTCACCGGCAAGATTGACGCGATGGCCAAGCTGTACAAAAGGGCCGGTGTTCTGCAGGAGAAATACGTTGCGGTTTCGCAGAAGAAGCGTCCCAAGGACCATCGCCGCGCCCGCCGGAACCTGGCCCGCGCCATCGTGCGGGTTTCCCTGGCGGTGCGCAAGCTGGGTTTCACCAACGCCGAACGCAAGCGGCTGATCGACCGGGTCAACAAGACGGTTGACAGCATGCGTTCGCTCGACCGGCAGGCGGGGAACCTGGAGCGCAAGGCCGAAGCCACCCGCAGCGAAGATCAAAAAAAAGAATACCGCCGTCAGGCACGCTCGGTAAGAAGCGAGATTGAGAAACTCGAAGCCGAAGCGGGATTGTTGTTCCAGGAGATCAAGCGTACTCAGCGCGAAATCATCCAGGGAGACATGGACGCGGAACAGGCCAAGCGCGAACTGATCGAGGCCAACCTCCGCCTGGTGGTTTCGATCGCGAAGAAATACACGAACCGCGGCCTGCAGTTCCTCGATTTGATTCAGGAAGGCAACATCGGCCTGATGAAAGCGGTCGACAAGTTCGAATACCGCCGCGGATATAAGTTCTCGACCTATGCCACGTGGTGGATTCGGCAAGCGATTACGCGTGCCATCGCCGATCAGGCGCGTACCATCCGCATCCCGGTGCACATGATCGAGACTATCAACAAGCTGATCCGGACTTCGCGGCAACTGGTGCAGGAACTGGGACGCGAGCCCACCAGCGAAGAGATCGCCAAGCGTATGGATATCCCGGTGGCGAAAGTGCGCAAGGTGCTGAAGATTGCGCAGGAGCCGATCTCTCTCGAAACGCCGATTGGCGAAGAGGAAGATTCGCATCTCGGCGATTTCATCGAAGACCGCGCCGTGGTTTCGCCGGCCGAAGCCGTGATCAACGTCAACCTCAAGGACCAGACTGGACAGGTCCTGCGCACGCTGACTCCGCGCGAAGAAAAAGTAATCAAGATGCGCTTCGGACTTGAAGACGGCAGCGAGCACACTCTGGAAGAGGTCGGGCAGTCGTTCGCGGTAACCCGCGAACGCATCCGCCAGATCGAGGCCAAGGCGCTGCGGAAACTGCGGCATCCGTCGAGGTCGCGGAAGTTGCGGGCGTTTATGGATGGAGTGAGGGACTAACAAGTCCATGTGTGGACGGGCGCCTCGGCCGTCCTTCCGGAGCGCAGCGACGGATTTGGCATTCCCGAATCGGCAACCGATCCCAAAATATCGTCGGCCTAGTCGCGTGTGCGGGGCAGCGGCACATACAATCATCAAGGGCAGATAGCGTTTAGGAGGGTATTGCCAGTGGGTACTGGATGCCGTCTGCCAGACGGTCGAGTGGCTTTTCAGCCATTAGGGTTCGACTCCCTTGCCCTCCTCGGTCACTCGACAATACTTAAGGTGCTTGACAACCTGCGTTAACGACTTATCATAGTAAGTGTCTGGCAGACGGCGTTTGGTATCTTTAAAGCCCTGAGCGATCCTCGGGGCTTTTGCTTTTGCGTCTCCGACTGGATTGAATGAAGGCACGCTTTTCCTCAGACTTCCACAAGCAAGTCTCATCGTCCACAGTTTCTGCACAAGAGGGAAATGTTTTTCGATTGCGGCATGGCGCAATCTGCCCCAGAGTGGTTCCATCGAAAACGTGGAATTCTCAAAGCTTGCCGGATGATGAATGCGGTGACCCGGTGGCAGCCGGCAATTCTCGAGGGTGAATTGCCGGGGGAAATTGGAAACGCGCGCGAGCGCGTACCGGTTGCCCGGGCTTTGCGGCCTTCCTCTACAGTCCGCTCTTTGAGTGGGCTGGACCACTGGCCAACGCAGGGGTTGCAGAAAGGTGGTTCTCAGAATCATGATTCTGCAGCCAGCACTGGTAAATGCGGCACTCCTGAGCGCTGGCGGACCAGTACCGTTGTCCCGACGCTCCTAGCGGCGGGAAGGCAAGACGAGAGATCCACGAACGATGCGGCTCGGGTGGCTGGCCCGGGCCGCATTTGTTTTTTGGAGAACCTTTTTGCCGCGGATTGGAGCGGATCTGCGCGGACAAACCAAGTCTCTCGATCGGACGGCGCCGCTCTCTGTTTAAGGACCTGTTTTCGCGGGGCTTCCACAGCATAGTGTCAGGCTTCACAGCTTCTCCACAATTCATTTGGCATTTCGCTTTGTCTTCGCTTATGCTGGGCGAGGGATTACGACAAAGTGTTGCGCGGAACTTTTGTACGGAAATATGGCGACCACTGACTACAGCATAAGCACTCTTCCGGCGAACGTAGAAGCGGAGCGCTCGATTCTGGGTGCGATCCTGCTCGACAACTTTGCCTATAACCAGGCTGCTGAGCATCTGCGGGTGGAGGATTTCTCGCTGGATTCGCATCGGCGGATTTATGGGCGGATGGTCGATCTGGCGGAGTCGTCGCGGCCGATCGACATGATCACGCTGATCGAGGAGCTGGATCGGCACAAGGATCTGCAGCCGATCGGTGATGTGGGTTATGTGTCGAGTTTGCTGGACGGCGTCCCGGACCGGCCGAGCATTGAGCACTATGTCAAGATCGTGCGCGACAAGGCGCTGCTGCGCGGGCTGATTCATGCGGCCAATACGGCGATTGCGCGGGCGGCCGATCAATCCGATACGGCTGAGGAAGTGCTCAGCGACGCCGAGGCTGCGATCTTCCAGCTCTCGGAGAAGCGCATTGGGCGCGGCTTTCTGGGCGTGCAGGAGATCGTCCGCGAGTCGTTCGGTTCGGTCGATGCGCTGCTGCAGCGCGGCCAGCGCATCACCGGATTGGCCACGCACTACGAAAATCTTGACGAGATGACCAGCGGGCTGCAGCGTTCGGAACTGGTGATCATCGCGGCACGGCCTTCGATGGGCAAGACCGCATTCGCCATGAACATCGCCGAGAACGCTGCGATCAAGGATCAGCAGGTGGTGGGAGTGTTTTCGCTGGAAATGTCGCGCGAGGCGCTGCTGCTGCGGCTGCTGTGCTCAACAGCGGAAGTGGACGCGCACAAAATGCGTACCGGTTCGCTGTGGCAGGACGACACCAAGAAGCTGGTGCGCGCCATGGAGCAATTGGCGCATGCCCCGATTTTCATCGACGATACTCCCGGCATCGCGCTCAGTGAGATGCGCGCCAAGGCACGGCGATTGAAGCAATCGCAGGGCAAGCTTGACTTGATCATTGTGGACTACCTGCAACTCATGTCGGGCGGGAGCAAGCGTTACGAAAACCGAACGCAGGAAGTGTCGGCGATTTCGCGGGGATTGAAGGCGCTGGCCAAGGAACTCAGCGTGCCGGTGGTGGCGCTCTCGCAGTTGAGCCGCGCGCCGGAGAGCCGGGGCGGCGATCATCGTCCGCAACTTTCCGATCTGCGGGAGTCAGGGTCGATCGAGCAGGACGCCGATCTGGTGATGTTCATTTTCCGGGAAGAAGTTTACAAACAGGATGACCTCGACTTGCAGGGCAAGGCTGAAATCATCATCTCCAAGCAGCGCAATGGACCGACGGGCAAGCTCATGTTGGCTTTCCGCAAGAGCTGCACCCGGTTTGAGATGATGGCCGAGGGAGGCTTGGCCCCGGAGGAGTGATTCCGGGCGGGCACAGCAATGCCGGTAGCTTTACCCGGCAAGTACCTGGGGTTGCGTTGACGGATGCTGTGGAAAAGCTTGTGGAATTGGTGGCTGCGAGAAAAATGGCTGGCGGTAAAGATTTGTCAGCCGTTTGTTGCGTCAGATTTTCCGCCTCCTAAGACCCTGAATAGTAACCAGTTAGGCAATTGACCCGGCATTAACAGAGGGTAAGCCCGCAAGAAGCCAGCTCATTCCTGCTTTGGAGATTTGCACATTTTAGGGTCCTAGAGCTTTCGATTCTACATTCCTGAGGCGAGGGAAAGGGGCTCAATTGCTGTCTTCGCCTACCTTTAGCACGGCGAGGAAAGCTTCCTGGGGGATATCGACGCGGCCGATGCGTTTCATGCGCTTTTTGCCTTCCTTCTGTTTCTCCAGCAGCTTGCGTTTGCGGGAAATGTCACCGCCGTAGCACTTGGCGATCACGTTCTTGCGGATGGCGGAGACGGTTTCTCGGGCGATGATTTTAGAGCCGATGGACGCCTGGATTGCCACTTCGAACATTTGCCGGGGAATGAGTTGCCTCATCTTGGAGACCAGCGCCTTGCCACGGTCGTAGGCGAAATCGCGATGCACGATGATGGAAAGGGCATCGACGGGCTCGCCTGCGACCAGGATGTCGAGCTTGACCATGGGCGATTCCCAGTAATCCGCCAGGTGGTAGTCGAGCGAGGCGTAGCCGCGCGAGACTGACTTCAAGCGATCGTAAAAATCGAGCACGATTTCGTTCAGCGGTAACTCATAGTGCAACATCACGCGCGATGAGCTGACGTACTCGAAGGTCTTTTGCTTGCCGCGCTTGTCCTCGACCAGCTTCAGGATCCCGCCGACGTATTCTTCGTTGGTGAGAATCGTGGCCAGGATCACTGGCTCTTCCACCTTGGCGATCTCGCTGGGGTCGGGCCAGCGGGAGGGGTTGTCGACCTCGATCATTACGCCGTCGGTCTTGGTGATTTTGTAGCGCACGCCGGGAGCGGTGGTGATCAGTTCGAGGGCGAACTCGCGCTCCAGGCGTTCCTGGATGATCTCCATGTGGAGCAGGCCGAGGAAGCCGCAACGGAATCCGAAACCCAGAGCCACGGAACTTTCCGGCTCGAAGAAAAATGACGAATCATTGAGGCGCAGTTTTTCGAGCGCTTCGCGCAGCCGGGTGTGCTCGTGCGCGTCCACGGTGTAGAGTCCGGCGAAGACCATGGGCTTGATTTCTTCAAAGCCGGGGAGCGCTTCGAAGGCGGGGTTGGCGTCGTCGGTGATGGTGTCGCCGATTTTTGTGTCGGCAACGTTCTTGATGTTGGCGATGAGGAACCCGACTTCGCCGGCTTTGAGTTCGTCGATTTCCACCGGCTTGGGGCATTGCACGCCGAGAGTTTCGGCATCGAACGTGGTTCCGTTCGACCACAAGCGAATTCTCTGGCCTTTGCGCAGCGTTCCCTGGAAGACGCGGGTGAGTATGACTACGCCGCGGTAAGCGTCGAACCAGGAGTCGAAAATGAGCGCCTGGAGCCGGCTGTCAGGATTGCCTTTCGGCGGTGGAATGCGCTTGACGATGGCTTCCAGCACGTCGGGCACGCCCTGACCGGTCTTGGCGCTGATGAGGACGGCATCGGAAGCGTCAAGGCCGACGGTGCTTTCGATCATTTCTTTCGTACGCGGGATGTCGGCGCTTTGCAGGTCGATCTTGTTGATGACGGGAATAATTTCGAGGCCATGATTGATGGCGAGGTAGGAGTTGGCGAGGGTTTGCGCTTCCACGCCTTGGGAGGCGTCGACTATGAGCAGCGCGCCTTCGCATGAGGCCAGGGACCTTGAGACCTCGTAGGAAAAGTCTACGTGTCCGGGGGTGTCGATCAGGTTGAGCTGGTAGGTGTGGCCGTCGTGGGCCGTGTACATCATGCGGACAGCATGAGCCTTGATGGTGATGCCGCGCTCGCGCTCCAGGTCCATGGAGTCGAGCACCTGGGCCTGCATCTCGCGCGCGGTGAGTGACCCGGTCAGCTCCAGCAGGCGATCCGCCAGCGTGGACTTGCCGTGGTCGATATGCGCGATGATGGCAAAGTTGCGGAGGAAAGCGGCGTCCATAGGCTGTGGGCTAATCTTTCATTTTAGCAGGCGGGCATTTTAGCGGGCGGGGAGGGCAGTTCTCAGTTCCGAGTTCTCAGTTCTCAGTTAGCATGTTGGTATGACCGGAGCGTCTTCAGCGTCTTTTGCATCTTTCATCGCCATCGATCACGTGCAACTCGCTATGCCACTGGGTGAGGAACGAAAGGCTCGCGCGTTTTACGAAGGCCTGCTTGGAATGACGGAAGTACCGAAGCCGCCGGAGCTTGCCAAGCGCGGTGGATGCTGGTTTGAGAGCGGCGGCGTGCAACTCCATCTTGGAGTCGAGAGTGATTTTCGTCCGGCGAAGAAGGCGCATCCAGCGTTGCGCTGCCGTGATTACGCGGCGCTTCTTCGACGGTTGCGAGATGCGGGAATTGAAGTGACCGAGCCGCACGATATCCCTGGGGTGGGCCGCTGCCATGTGCACGATCCATTCGGGAATCGGCTGGAGCTGATCAGCGGCTAGAACTCGCATTCGGCGTCTCACGATAACTCTCGATCCGTTACAATCTTCCGGCCTGGGCTCTCTCACTCGAGGTGGCACATATGCGGAAGTCGATTTTCTTATTTGTCTGCGGTCTGGTCGCGGTTGGCGTGGCCTCGGCGCAAACTCTCTCGCCGCAGGTGCGCGGGTTTGTGAAAGTTGATGCCCCCGTTGTGGCTCTAACTCATGTGCGCGTGATTGATGGCACGGGTGCGGCGGCGCGTGAAGACCAGACGGTCGTGATCGCCAAGGGAAAGATCGAGTCGGTTTCCGACGCGGCTTCGGCGAATGTCCCTAAAGATGCCCAGGTGCTCGATCTGCACGGGTACAGCGTTATTCCCGGCCTGGTAGGCATGCACGATCATCTCGTCTACCCCATGGGAAATGCCATCTTCGGCGAGATGGCGTTCAGCTTTCCGCGCTTGTACCTGGCTGGCGGGGTGACGACTATCCGCACCACAGGTGCTCTCGAGCCTTACACCGATCTTGAGCTCAAGAAGCAGATTGACAAGGGCGAAACGCCCGGGCCGAAGATTCATGTGACTGGACCTTATCTTGAAGGCCCCGGCACTTTTGCGGTGCAGATGCATCAGCTTACCGGGCCGGACGATGCGACGAAGACCGTCAACTACTGGCTCGATGAGGGCGTTGACAACTTTAAAGCGTATATGTTCATTACTCCGGCGGAACTTTCCGCGGCGGTGGCTGCGGCGCACAAGCGCGGCGCCAAAGTTACAGGACATCTTTGCTCCATCGGTTTTCGGGAAGCGGCCGCGATTGGCATTGACGACCTGGAACACGGTCTGCTGGTCGATACGGAATTTTTTCCCTGGAAGAAAGCCGGGCGAGTGTCCCGACAACCTTGATTACGAGTTCATTTCGAGGCTGGATGTGCAAAGCGGTCCGCTGCACGACATGATCGTTGACCTGGTGCAACACCGCGTTGCGGTTACGTCGACTCTTCCCGTGTTCGAACTGTTCGTGCCTGGACGGCCCACGATCCAGCAGCGCGTTCTCGATGCTCTGTCGCCGGACGCCCGCATCGCATTGCTCAACAACAAAGTGCGCGCGGGCGACACGAGTTTGATCCGGCAGCGTTATCACAGCGACTCTTCTCGCCTTCGCCGCTGCGTTCAAGAAGGAGATGGAATTCGAGCATGCCTTCGCGCAGGCCGGAGGTTTGCTGCTGGCGGGGTTGGATCCGACCGGCATGGGAGGGGTAATCGCTGGTTTCGGAGATCAGCGCGAGGTCGAGCTACTGGTTGAGGCGGGATTCACGCCGCTGGAGGCGATTCACATCGCGACCGCAAACGGCGCGCAGTTCCTGGGAGAACTGGATCGCATTGGAACAATCGCTGCGGGGAAGCAGGCGGATTTGGTCGTGATCAAGGGCGATCCGTCGAAGAAGATTGAAGACATCGAGAATGTGGAGACTGTGTTCAAAGACGGCATCGGTTACGATTCGGCGAAGCTGATCGAATCGGTGCGCGGGGTGGTTGGAAGCCGATGAAGTGTAGTGGTCGGTGTTGGTCAGTACAAGCCTTTAGAATCTGATTCGCATGCTCGTTCTTGCTTCTGCCTCGCCTCGCCGTCAGGAGTTACTGCGCAGCGCCGGGATTCCTTTCACCGTGCAGCCCGCTGACATCGATGAATGCCCGCTTGCGGGTGAACCTCCGCAGGAATGCGCTGTGCGTCTGGCGCGGGAGAAGGCGCTGGCGGTTTTTCAAAGCCGGCCGCAGGATTATGTCCTCGGCGCGGACACGATCGTTGTCGTCGATGACGCCATCCTGGGAAAACCTCTCGACGCGGATGATGCCGCGCTCATGTTGCGAATGTTGTCGGGGCGCACGCATGAAGTAATCACCGGAGTGTGCGTGGTAAACCCAGTGGCCAGTGGTCAGAGGCCAGTGGCCAGCAAAACCGACCTGCTTACTGCTTCCGAAAGCACTCTAGTGACTTTGGCGAGTTGTCGGGTGACGAGATCCGGGACTACGTCGCAACCGGGGAGCCTATGGACAAGGCGGGAGCTTATGCGATTCAAGGCATGGCTTCACGCTGGATCCCGCGCATCGAAGGCGACTACAGCAATGTGGTGGGACTGCCCGTGGCACTGGTGTATCGCATGCTGCGAACGAGGAGCGCTTTGAGGTTGCGCTTCACCCGTACGGCTGGGTGCGTCCTTTCGGGCCTTGATTCTCTCTACTCTACCTTCCCCGCACTTACGTGCGGGGCTATCGAATGCCGTCGCTTCGCGACTCCAGTTTCGAGGCTTAGACTTCTTCTCTTCCTCTTTTTCTTTTTCTTCTTCGGCTCTTCCCCTTCTTTCATTGCAGACTTGAAGTTGCGGATGCCTTCACCGATACCCTTGCCGACGGCGGTAAACTTGCTGGTCCCGAAGAGCAGAAGGGCGATGGCTATCACTAACAGCCAATGCAAGGGCGACAACTCACCCATAACTCCTCCGAGGGTCCTTCGGGCGTTCCGAACGCGTGGCATAACTGCGGAACTGCCTGTGAAAAGTCTAGGCTATGACAACTTCAGAGTCAAAAGAATGGTGGCGCCGAATTTGTTCTGCGGCGCGAAGCCTGGTGCTCACCAAACTGACCTCTCGAGGTCTATTCTCAAAGGCAGGAGCTTCCGGAGGTTCGCGGTGATGCTCAAGCGTTGCGTTCTCCTGCTGGCGCTACTCGTTTGGTGCCGGACAGTCTCTCTGATTTCCGCTCAAGGGCCGGCGCAAGCTGCGACCACTCCGCTGGGCGAGCATCGTAAGACCAGCGAGCCCTACACGGGCGATCTTTCGATTTTCGATTCGCCTGGCCGGGACGAGCGTCTGCAAGTCAATCGGGTCATGGACCTTCTGGGCATCGGGCCGGGGAAGACAGTGGCGGATATTGGAGCCGGGTCGGGCTGGTTCACGGTGCGAGCGGCCCGGCGTGTGGGCGAAGGCGGGTTGTTTTTGCGGTGGACATCAACCCGGAGTCGATCGCCTATGTCAACGCCCGCGCGCAAAAGGAGCAGTTGCGTAATGTAAAGACCATCCTCGGCAAAGCCGACGATCCTCTGCTTCCCGCGGGCACAGTTGATGCCGTTCTGCTGCTGAAGACGTATCACGAAGTTGCTGAACCGGTTGCTCTCCTGCGGAACCTGCGGGCGGCGCTTCGTGCCGGCGCCAAGGTCGGAATTATCGACCGCGATGGTAATGGCGAGAACCATGGGGTGGGCCGCGACGTCGTCCTCCGCGAAGCGACGCAGGCGGGTTACCGGTTGCTCGAGCAGTATGACTTTGTGAAGGGCGAGAAAATGGATTACTTTCTGGTCATGGTCCCTCGGGAATAGCTCTCCCGCAGGGTAGTTCCTTAGACTTCCTCGATCATTCCTGCGAGTAACAGCGCGCGCCGCGGCAATTCGGAAATCACAATGAATTCGTGGACGGCGTGCGCGCCCTCGCCTACGCCGCCCATACCGTCGAGCGTGGGAATGCCCATCCCGGCGGTGAAGTTGCCGTCGGAGCCTCCGCCTACGGCCGCTTCTTCGAGCTTCCATCCCACCTGGCGGGCAATCGCCTGGGCCTTCTTGTAAAGTGCCGCTACTCCCGCGGTTCGCTCCATCGGGAGGCGGTTGATACCGCCTCTGGAGACGCATGATGGAGGTGACCACCGCCATCGCAGGCGCCTCGTGCTCCCAGCCATGAGAACCCCACTGCCGCTCTGCCTCAGCGATGGGATCGAAAGCCAGTCGTCGTGGTTCGGCCACACCGGCACGCTAGACGGTGCGCGAGACGGGCCCTCCGTGAAGCGGCGTCGTTGCCCGACGCGTGCCATGGCGGCAAAGCTTTGAGCGGCACGACACGGAAGAGAACCCGATGACACAGTTCCCGAACGGCTTCTTGTGGGGCGCTTCGACGGCCGGCCATCAAGTAGAAGGCGGCAACGTCAATGCAGACCTCTGGCCGTTCGAATGGGCGGACCGCTCCGGGCTTCGTCGAGCCCTCGGGCGACGCTTGCGATCACTACCACCGGTACCCCGAGGACGTGGCGCTGCTGGCGGAGCTGGGCTCAACGCCTACCGCTTCTCGCTGGAGTGGGCGCGCATCGAACCCGAGCCCGGCTTCTTGTCCGCGCGCACTCGACCACTACGGGCGGATGATCGAGAGCTGCCTCCGACCAGGGCGTCACACCGGTCGTCACGCTACAACCACTTCACCGTCCCTCGCTGGGTAGCGGGCCGCGGCGGCTGGACGCGGGTCCGACGCGCCGAAGCGCTTCGCGGACTTCGCTCCGCAGTGACACGACATCTCGGTGATCTGCTGTCGTGGGTCTGCACACTGAACGAGCCCAACCTCATCGCCATGTTGCGGCAGCGACCGGCGTGCTCGCCATGGGGACGAGCGATCGAGCCGGCAGCGAGGACGCGCCCGGTCGAGGAAGCGAACAGGGCCGCGGGCGTCTGGCGGCTTCGACCCGGCGCGCTACCGGATGGGATCTGTCGGCGGCGGACGTCGAGACGATGGTCGGCGGCCCACCGGTTGGCCCAGAGGCCATCAAGGCGAGCGCGCCGGTGAAGGTCGGTGGACAATCGCCCTCGTCGACATGCAGCCCGCGAAGGTGGCGACGAACGGTTGCAGGACGTACGCGGTGCATCGGACAGACGGAATGGCTGCCGTGTCGGCCGACGATGACTTCGTCGGGGTGCAGACGTAATTCCGAAATCTCATCGGCACCCAGGGGCGAGGTGCCACCCCCCGTGGGCACTCCGATCACCCAAACGGGGTGGGAGATCTATCCCGAAGCGCTCGGACACACGGTGCGGCTGGCCGACAACACGCCGAGGTCCCTGTGTTGGTGACCGAGAACGGCATGGCGAGGACGACGACGATGCACGGATCGCGTACACGAGGGGACGTTCGAAGGCCTGGCGGGGTCCATCGACGACGGCCTCGACGTGCGGGGCTATCTGCACTGGACGTTGCTGGACAATTTCGAGTGGAAGGCGGGGTTTTCCAAGACGTTCGGTCTGGTCGCTGTTGATCGCACGAGGTTCACCCGGACGGTGAAACCGTCGGCACGCTGGCTCGGTCGAGTGGCTGGACGCAACACCTTGGACTGAGGGAGGGAACCCCGGCCCGGTGTTCCTGCGGGCTTAAGGGTGGCAGGCTTCCTGCCGACCTGACTGGGTGTCAAGCGCATAGGGGGTTTGAACTCGTTGAACCCACCGAATCCGAGGGAACGGCGCCGGCCATGAAGATTCGACGCAAGGACAGCGTCGCCGCGGAGCCTGAGGGAGACCTCCTCGTCAAGCCCGCCCAGGACGAGCTCAAGGAGCTCTGACCAGCGACAGGACCGGCGACGACCCAGAAGAGGCGACGGCCGACTCGTTGCCCGCCTCGGTCCCGACGACGAACAGCCGACCGGACAGTCGGCCGATTCCGCCTGTCATGCCCGAGGGGCATGCTCGGCGAAGTGCTCGCTACGTGGGGCCTCGTGTCCGAGGCGCAGGTCGCTGACGCCCTCGAGCTGCAGCGAGGATCGGGCAAACGACTGGGTGAAGGTCCTGGTGGAGATGGGGGCTCTCGACGAACGAAGCCTCGTCGAGCAGACGGCCGAACTCCTCTGGTATGCCGGTGACGGATCTTCGCCTGGATGCCCCCGACCCTGCCGCGTCGGCGCTCGTACCGGAAGCGCTGGCCGGCGAGACCTCATCATCCCGGTCTTCGTCGACGACGAAGGACTGCACGTGGCGGTCGCTCAGCCGAGTGACGAGCTCCGCTTCGTGCTGGCTGAGACGAGCGGGCACTCGGTGCGGCTCCGGCTGGCACCGATGAGCGACATTCGCTGGGCCATCGACCGCAGCTACCAAGCCATCGGCAGAGTCGACCAGGCGGTCCAGCTCTTCGAGGCGGTAGAGGTCTCGAAGAAGCGTCCGGTGGTTGTGGAGCGGACCGCCACGGTGGACGATGCACTCGGCCATTCAGGTCGTGATCGGCAACCGAGCGTTCCGCGATGCCTTGGACGTCCACATCGAGCCGTCGGACAACGTGACGTACGTCCGCTACCGGATCGACGGGGTCCTCAAGGACGTGCTCGAGCTTCCGGCCTCGATGGGCACAGGTTTGGTCAGTCGCATCAAGATCATGGCGAACATCAACATCGTCGAAGGTCGCACACAGGATGGCCATTCTCCGTCGAGGTCGATGGGAACCCGACCGACGTCCGGGTTGCGACGGTCGCCACCATATGGGTGAAAAGTGCACGCTCCGCATCCTGGACAAGAAGCGCTCGGTACTGCGTCTTGCGCTGCCCGAAGCCGAACTGAGAGGGAAATAGCGCCTCAGGGGCTAAAGCCCTCGTCCTACTGGCCCTTTTCGGCACGACTGAAGTCGTGCCCTGATACAAAGCACTTTTCGAAATTGGCTCGAAACAGACTAAACCGGACATTAGTTTTGCAGTCATCAATAAAGCCGCTGAGGGCTGCCTTTCAAGACATGTAGGTCATAAGAAAGACGTACCGCAGGGGCTAAAGAGCCTGTGTGAGAACCGGAAGAGAAACCGTTCCCTCAGCGGCTAAAGCCGCACGGATTTGTAATCACTTATGGACGGCCTGAAAGCCGTCCCCTTCAAAGAGTTCGGTTTTTCCGCAGCCTGTGAAGCGGTGCTTCGTCCGGAGAAATTTTCCTCAACCTGTAAACCCAGCTCTCAAAAGCGAGACCTGGGGCACCCG
>CAVYOW010000021.1:0-28534 GCA_963770235.1 uncultured Acidobacteriaceae bacterium
TGCCGACAATTCGCCTAGCCGCGATCGCCGCTCATTCCCCTATGCGATACTGAAGCCATGCAGTCTCCGCTACAGGCGCCCACCGCGGCTACGGACCCCAAGTCGGTGAAGGTGAACCTCACGACCGGCACCGGTGTGGACATCGAGTGGGCCGACGGCCACGTTTCACACTACGGGTTCGTCTTTCTTCGCGACGCCTGCCCTTGCGCCATGTGCAACGAAGAGCGCGACAAAGACCAGACGGAAGCCGGGCGAGCCTGCGAAACCTGCTCCTGGCGCTCTACCCATGTTTAAACCCGCTGCCAAGCCGGTTTCCGCTGAAGGCATGGGCAAATACGCCATCCGGTTCAAGTGGAACGATGATCATGACCTCGGGATTTACTCGTGGAAGTTCCTGCGCGAGGTGTGCCCGTGTGAGGAATGCAAGGCAGCGCAGGCGGGAACTGAATAAAGGACCGGGCGCGCCAATGCAAGAGGGTAAATTCAGCAGAACGGCGCGGCGGGTAGCGATTCGGCGGGCGGCGCATCAACTGCTGGACCAACCCAAGGTGCTCGACGATCCGCTGGCGCTGCGGATTATTGGGACCGAAGCTGCCGAAGAGCTGCGATCGAATCCGAAAGAAGGCCCTTCCTTTTCGCGCGCGTTCCGGGCGTTCATGGTGGCGCGCAGCCGCTATGCTGAGGATGAACTTGCCCGCGCTGTTGGCCATAGCGTAAGGCAATACGTTGTCCTCGGCGCTGGACTCGATACCTTCGCTTACCGCAACCCTTACCCCGGCCTGCGAGTGTTTGAGGTGGATCATCCCGCGACGCAAGCCTGGAAGCGCGAGCAATTGCAGGCGGCGGGTATTGCGATACCGCCATCTTTGACCTTTGTTCCCATCGACTTCGAGCAGCAAACGCTGGCGGATGGGCTTGGGCAGTCCGGATTTGACTTGAGCGCGGCGTTTTTCTCCTGGCTGGGAGTGACGCCTTATCTCACGCGTGAAGCCTGCATGATCACGTTGGGCTTTGTTGCGAAAATGCCTGTCGGCAGCGGGGTGGTATTTGATTTTGCGGTGGACCCCGCCCTGCTCAACGCGGGGCAGAGGCAGGCGCTGGATGCGCTGTCTCAGCGCGTGGCCCGATATGGAGAGCCGTTTCAATTATTCTTCGATCCTGGGAAGCTGCAGGACGAGTTGAAGGAGATTGGATTCTGCCGCACGGAATTCCTGCAGGGCAAGGAACTCAATGCACGTTATTTCAAGAACCGCGAAGACGGCCTGATGGTGCGCGGCGGGTTGGGACATCTGATGGGGGCCTGGGTGTGAGGATCCTGCAAGGGCTCAGGACGATCGTAGGTTCACAATCCTGTAAAATTCAGATCATCAGCTCCGGAGCCACTTCCGCATTGTCTTTTCTCGATCAACTCAATCCGCAGCAGCGCGAGGCCGTCGAAACTACTGAGGGGCCGGTGCTGATCCTCGCCGGGGCGGGAAGCGGGAAGACGCGCGTTATCACTTACCGCATCGCCTACCTGATCGAGCACATGGGAGTGATGCCGGAATCCATTCTGGCGATGACCTTCACCAACAAGGCCGCCGCCGAGATGGGCGAGCGCGTCGAGAAGCTTGTTGGCGGACTCAGCATTGCCAAGCCGGTCATCTCGACGTTTCATTCGTTCTGCGTGCGCGTTCTTGCGCCGCGACATTGAAGCTTTGCAGATTCCCTCGGCCACGCCCGGCCAGCCGCCTATCGGCCACACGAAGAAATTCGTGATCTACGACGAGAGCGACCAGCAAGCGGTGGTCAAGTCGGTGATGAAGCGGCTCGGCCTTGACGACAAGCAACTCACGCCGCGCACGGTGCTTTCGCGCATCTCGTGGGCGAAGAATCACATGCTCGATCCGCAGGAGCTTTACCTGCAGTCGGCCGATCCTAAGACCGAGAAGATCGCGCATCTGTTCGAGGAGTATCGAAAGGAGTTGCGCAAGGCCAACGCTCTCGACTTCGACGATCTCTTGCTAGAAGCTACGCGCCTGCTGAAGACGGCTGCGCCCGTGCGCGAGTATTACAACCGGCGGTTTCAATATCTACTGATCGACGAATACCAGGACACCAACCGGCCGCAGTACGAACTGATGCGCATGCTGGCCGGGACGCGGCACAACGTTTGCGCGGTTGGCGATGAGGATCAGTCGATTTACTCCTGGCGCGGAGCCGACATCCGCAACATTCTCGAATTCGAAAAGGATTTCCCCGAGGCGAAGATCATTCGCCTGGAGCAGAACTACCGTTCTACGCAGAATATTCTGCAGGCTGCGTCGTCGGTGGTCGCGAACAACGTTCGCCGCAAGGGCAAGAACCTTTGGACTGCGCGGCAGGGCGGGACGAAGATTGGCTACTACGAGGCTCCCGACGGCGAAAACGAAGCGCTTTTCGCCGCCGACCACATTGCTAAATATCTGCGCGAGGCGGGTCGTGCTGAAAACTCCGGTGGCGAGACTCCGCGGGCCGCCGTGCTTTACCGCACGAATTCTCAGTCGCGGCTGTTTGAAGAGGCCATGCGCCGCTATGGCCTGAAATACAAAGTGGTCGGCGGATTCTCGTTCTACGAGCGCGCCGAGATCAAAGACCTGATCTCGTATCTCAAGGTTATCCAGAATCCGGATGACTCGATCTCACTGCTGCGCGTAATCAACACGCCTACTCGCGGCATCGGCAAAGGCACGATCGAAACCCTGGAACGGCTTGCGCTCGAAACCGGGCTGTCGCTGTGGGGTGCGATCGGGAGAAGCCATTCGACGGCAACTCCTGCCGCTGCGCGCGCTAGTGGCGCTGAAGAACTTTCAGCAGTTGATTTTGGACGCGCAGGCTATGTTGTCGGGAACGTTCGTCGAGCAATTGGAAGAAGGTGTGGCAGCGTGGCGGCGGCCTCGCCCGCGCAAACTGCCGGAAGCGCTGCAAGTCCCGCAAGCCGATGCAGACGATTCACTTCCCGACGACACGGAGGCCTTCGATCCTACCGAATTCGAGAACATCGCGTTTGACTTTGGCGCCGCGAGTCCCGAAAACGAGTCCGGTGTGGAGGCGGGACGCCGTTCGACAAGCTCAGGGCAGGCTCTCCAAGAGGGCCTGCGGGACGCCGGCGCGCTACAGATGCCGGGGCTCCCGGCTCGCGTTTCCGTTACGCTTCCTTCCACTGCCGACCTGCTTAAGTTTCTCATCGACCGTACCGGCTACATCAAGCTGCTGGAAGACGAGGACACGCCAGAGGCTTTCTCCCGCATCGAGAACCTGCGCGAGCTGGTCAATGCCGCCATGGACTCGCGCGACCGCGGCGAATCGCTTGACCAGTTTCTCGATCACGCGGCGCTGATCAGCGACGCCGACGACTACGACGAACGTTCGCAGATCACACTGATGAGCCTGCACGCCGCCAAGGGTCTGGAGTTTCCGCTCGTATTCCTCAGCGGCCTCGAAGAGGGATTGTTCCCGCACTCGCGCACCATGCTCGAGCCCGACGACGTCGAAGAAGAGCGGCGGCTGTGCTACGTGGGCATGACCCGCGCCATGGATCAGCTCATCCTCACCCGCGCGGTTTACCGGCGGAGATACGGTACCGATTTGCCGGAAGCCAGCGTCCCGTCGAGATTTTTGGAAGAAGTGCCGCTTCATTGATCGAGGAGTTGGGCAAGCGCCGTGGAGGCACGGCTCGTGTGGGGACGGACACTCCCTTCGACAAGCTCAGGGCAGGCTTTGTCCGTCCGGCGGGGCGCAGCCCCGCAGCTTACGATGCGGAGAAAGCTCACTATTCCTACGAAGACGAAGACCAGAGTGCAAGCTGGAAGCGCAGCGGCGGACAACCCAGCGGCCAAAAGCCGACCACTCCGGCCAAGCCCTACAACTCCATCGAGAACATTGCCGAGTTCTTCGCTTCGCGGGGCAAGAAGTTCAGCGTCCCTAAGACGCCGGTCGAGGAGCCCACCGGCAAGCGCGGATTCCGCCCCGGGCAGAAGGTCCGCCATCCGAAATATGGCGAGGGCACGGTCTATCAGCGAGAAGGAGAAGGCGAAGAAGCCAAGATTACGGTACAATTCCCTCGCTTCGGATTAAAGAAGCTGGTGGAGAAGTATGCGCAACTGGAGCGCGCTTGAGCGAATCTGGTAATTTTGTAGTTGGGCAATTTTGGTAATTCACGGGTTGCTCTTCGGCCTTGAATTACGAAATTGTCCAATTACCAACTTACAAATTTAGGATCCAAGAAAGCAATCATGGCAAACACAGCAACCCTGACCAAAGAAGAACGCAAGAAAGCAAAACGCGCCTCGCGCAAGAAGACCAAAGCGGAAAAGCCGAAGAAGCCGCGCGATTACGCGCGCGGATCGAAAAAGCGCAAGGTGAAGAAGTTGGCTCGCGGCCAGTCGAAGCGGTAGGCCGCACGCTCGGAATTACGGGCATGGGCCGGTGGCCCATGCCCGACTCCCGCTGTGAGGAGACAACAACCTCTTGTCACCGTCATCTCCGGAACCCACCGCCACCGTGCGCACCTCGACCGTTCGAACCAGCGACAACCAGCTTTTCTGCTGCAAGTCGATCGACAAGCTGATCACGGAATCCGAGGCCCCAGGGCAACGGCTGCAAAAAACCCTCGGCCCCTGGTCGCTGACCGCGCTGGGCATCGGGGCGATCATCGGCTCCGGAATTTTCATTCTTACCGGCACCGCGGCCGCGGGCGAGTATTTCCAGGCCCCATCCATTCTGCACGCGCAGGCGCTCGACATCATCGTGAACTTTCTTGCGCACCGGCAGCACGGCGGGAGCGCTCATGCACGGACGCCCGCCCGCCGGACCATCGATTGCGATTTCGTTTCTTCCTGGTCGCGATCGCCTGCAGTTTTGCCGGATTGTGCTATGCCGAACTGGCCTCGATGATTCCCATCGCCGGCAGCGCCTACACCTACTCCTACGCCACGCTCGGCGAAATTTTTGCCTGGATCATTGGCTGGGATCTCATCCTCGAATACGTGGTCTCGAACGTCGCGGTCGCGGTTGGCTTTGCCGGTTATACAAAAGCGCAACTGGCGGTGCTTTGGCATCAACTTGCCGGAAAGATTGCCAGTCCGGTCTGGGCCGGCTGGGCAGTGGACGGGCTCCTATTTCAATCTCCCCGGCTTCCTCATCGTTTTCATTCTCACGCTGCTGCTGGTGCGCGGAGTGAAGGAGTCGGCGGAGACCAATAACATCATGGTGGCGATCAAGATCGGCGCCATCCTGATCTTCCTGGTGGTCGGTGGAATGCTGGTGAAGCCCGCGAACTGGATGCCCTTCGCGCCTTCAGGCTTCGCCGGAATCGTTACCGGAGGGGCCATCGTTTTCTTTACCTATATCGGATTCGATTCGGTCTCCACCGCGGCCGAGGAATCGCGCAATCCGCAAAAAGATTTGCCCTTCGGCATCATCATGTCGCTGGTGGTCTGCACGCTGCTGTATGTCGGCGTTGCCGTCGTTCTGCTCGGCATGATGAAGTACACGACCTTCGTGTCGGGTGAAGCCGCCGAAGCTCCCGTGGCCTACGCGATGAAGTATCTGGGTGTGCACCCGCTCTTCCGCTCGGTCATCGTGATCGGAGCGCTGACCGGCATGATCTCTTCGTTGCTCGTGTTTCAGTACGGGCAGGCGCGCATCTGGTACGCCATGTCGCGCGACGGCTTCTGCCGAAGCTGTTCTCCGCGGTACACGCCGAAATTTAAGACGCCGTACATTACTCCACCTGGATCGCCTGTTTCGCCGTCGGAATTCCGGCGGGCCTCTGTCGACATCGGCGATGCCGCCGACCTCGCCAACATCGGGACGCTGTTTGCCTTTGTTCTGGTTTCGCTGGGAGTGATCATTCTGCGCCGCAGGCAGCCCGATCGCAAGCGCGCGTTCCGAGTGCCGTTTGTGCCGTGGTTCCCGCTGATCTCGATCGTCCTTTGCGGCGGGCTGATGATCGGGCTCACCGTGATTACCTGGCTGCGCTTCGTGATCTGGCTCGGCCTCGGCTTGCTGATCTACATCTTCTACAGCCGGCATCGGAGCGAGTTCGCGAAGAAATAGCGGATTTTCCTGGCCTCGCAAATCTTCCACAAGAATCTACAATTAAGAAGTGACGTCCTCCGCCCTCGATCGGCCGCCGAATAGTTTCCTGCGACTCCTGCCCAAGGCGGAATTGCACCTGCATCTCGAGGGCGCAATCGAGCCGGCTACACTGCTCGAACTTCGGCAGCGCCGCGGCGAACGCGCCACACGGGCCGACGTCGATGCACTCTACCGCTATGAAGACTTCCCTGGTTTCCTGCTCGCCTTCAAGAACATCACCGAGCACCTGCGAACGGCGGAAGACTACGAACTCATCACTTACCGCCTGATGCAGCGTCTGAAAGAAGAAAACGTGCTGCACGCCGAGGTTTACGTTTCGGTTGGAGTCTGCCTGTGGCGCAAGCAGGATTTCGCCGCCATCTTCGAAGGCCTGGATCGCGGCCGTGCCCGCGGGGCGCGCGACTTCGGCATCTCGCTGGTCTGGATCTTCGACGCAGTCCGCCAGTTCGGCGCGGAGGCTGCGCAAAAGGTTTTCGAGCTTGCGGTGCGCTACCACGACCGCGAGGTCGTCGGCATCGGCATCGGGGGCGACGAGCAGAAAGCTCCGCCCGAGCTTTTTCGCGACGCCTACGCCTGGTCCGCCGACCACGGCTTGCGCCTTACGGCGCACGCTGGCGAGACTGGGCCTCCGGAATCCGTCTGGGGAGCGCTCAACCTGCGGGTCGAACGCATCGGCCACGGGCTCACCGCCTTCCATGATCCCGACCTGGTGGAAGAGCTTGCCCAGCGCCAGGTTCCGGTCGAGATTTGCCTCACCAGCAACCTGCGCACTGGCCTTTGCCCCAGCCTCGCCGATCATCCTGCGAAAAACTACTTCGACCACGGCGTGATGATCACGCTCAACAGCGACGACCCGGCCATGTTCGGCACGACGCTGGCGCGCGAATACCAGACTCGCGCAGCAAACTTTCGGATTCACCGACGAGCACCTGCGCGAACTGGCCCGCAACTCGTTTGAAGCGTCATTCCTGCCGGCGGAAAAGAAGCTGGAGTTTCTGAATCTGTTCGACGCCGCTGCTGCGAGATAATCATGGCGGTCAAGACCATCCTCCAACTCGGCGATCCACGCCTGCGGGAAGTCGCATTGCCGGTTGAGGATCCATCCGCTCCCGAAGTGGCTGCGCTCGTCAAAGACCTCTCCGACACGCTCGCGTATTGGCGCGCCACGACGGGATACGGCCGGGGCATCGCCGCGCCGCAACTCGGCGTGCCGCAACGAGTCATCTTCCTGCAACTGCCCGGAGAAAAGCCCTGGCCGCTGATCAACCCGGAAATCGTCGAACGCAGCGAGGAAAAAATTGTCGTCTGGGACGCCTGCCTCAGCTTCCTCTCGATCTTCATGCAAGTCGAACGCAATCGCGAAATCACGGTGCGCTATCAGGATGCGAAGGGCGAGAACCACGAATTCCGCGCTGGGGACGACCGCAATCTTTCCGAACTCCTGCAGCACGAAATCGATCATCTGGATGGCATTCTGGCCGTCGACCGCATCACCGACATCAAAACCCTCTGCACTCGCGAAGAATTCGAAAAGCGTTATCGCCAGAGCAGCCCGTACGCTGCCGTTCCAGCTACAATCGAAAGCTGAATGATTCGCATCTGACAACTAGCGGGAAACCGGCAACTGAATGTCTCTCCACATCGGCATCGTCGCTTGCAGCGCGGAAGGCGCCGCGCTCTGCTATCGCACCATCTGCGTCGAAGGGGCAGATTTGCTTGGCCCCTACAACCATCCGGAAGTCTCCATGCACGGCCACAACTTCGCGGATTATGTGAAGTTCATCAACGCCAACGACTGGACGGGCGTCGCCGAACTCATGCTCTCCTCCGCGGAAAAGCTGGCGAGATCCGGGGCGGACTTTCTGATTGCTCCGGTCAACACCGTGCACCAGGCTTTCGATCTGGTGGAGCACCGCTCGCCGCGGCCCTGGCTGCACATTGCGGTCGAGGTCGCGAGCGAAGCCAAGCGCCACCATTACAAGCGCCTGGGAGTGCTCGGAACCCGCGCACTGATGGAGGGCCCGGTCTACCGCGAGAAGCTGAAGGCTGCTGGCATCGAGCACCGCATTCCCGCTGCGGAACAGCGCGAGCGCATCCATCGCATCATCTTTGACGAACTGGTCAACGGCGTGTTCCTGCCGCGCACGCAGGCCTATCTCACCGAAGTGATCCGCGGCCTGAAAGACGAAGGCTGCGATGCGGTAGTCCTCGGCTGCACGGAGATTCCGTTGGTGATGACGCCGGAGCAGTCGCCGTTGCCTATGCTGGATTCGACGCGCCTGCTGGCGAGAGCTGCTTTGCGCAAGGCGGTGGAGGGCTGAACGTTCTATGTGCATTGCGCGCCGTTCACCCCGCTAAATTCACCGAACGCTGTTGCCAAGCCTGCACTTATCCCGCATCCATGCTGTAATAAGGATGAGCTCAACCGATGCCGTCTGCCATCACAACCTTGCGCCGCCGCGCCAAGGCGCTCCACCGCAACCTGCGTGGAGCCGCCATGGCTGCGCGTGCGCTCGCTTCGACCGATCATCCCTCTGCTGGCGCACATTATTCCCGTCCGGCGCTGCAACTTGGCGTGCACCTACTGCAACGAGTTCGACGATTTTTCGAAGCCCGTGCCGACGGAAGAAATGTTTCGCCGCATCGACAAACTGGGCGCGCTGGGCACGGCGGTGGTCACGATTTCCGGCGGCGAGCCGCTGCTGCATCCGGAACTCGATGAGGTGATCCGCCGCATCCGCGCGAACGGCATGATTGCCGGATTGATCACCAACGGATATTTCCTGGTGGCGGAACGCATCCAGCGCCTGAACCGCGCCGGGCTGGAGTGGCTGCAGATCTCGATCGACAACGTGAATCCCGACGAAGTTTCGAAGAAAAGTTTGAAGGTCCTCGACAAGAAGCTGCAACTGCTGGCCGAGCACGCCGAGTTTCACGTGAACATCAACTCGGTGGTGGGCGGCGGCATTTCGAATCCGCAGGACGCGCTCACGATCGGCAAGCGCGCCATCGAACTCGGTTTCAGCTCGACCATCGGAATTATTCACGATGGCAGCGGGCAGCTGCAGCCGCTGGGCGGAGAAGAGCGCCGCATTTATCACGAGATGAAGGCGATGGAGAAGCGCAGCTTCACGCGGATCAACGCTTTTCAGGACAACATTGCGCAGGGCTTGCCGAACGAATGGCGCTGCCGCGCCGGAGCCCGCTATCTCTACATCTGCGAAGACGGGCTGGTGCACTACTGCTCACAGCAGCGCGGCTATCCCGGAGTGCCGCTCGCAACCTACACGCGCGACGACATGCGCCGCGAATATCTCACGGAAAAAGGCTGCGCGCCGCATTGCACGGTTTCCTGCGTGCACCAGGTTTCGATCTTCGATGGATGGCGCGCGCCCCAGCATCCTGCGCAGAACGTGTCTTCCCAAGACACGGAACTCATCCAGATCGGGCATTAGCCCTCTCCGCAAGAGAGCTACTTCTTCGGCTGCGCACTCGGCGGCACAATGTTGTTCAACCGCAAATACATGGCAGCTGCGGCGTAATGGTCGGCCCATCCGCCGGCTAGTATCAGGTCGGCCAAGGCGCGGGGGCCTTGGCGTCCAGGAAAGAGTTCAATGTTGTCGCCCAGCTTGGAGTCGTCCATCTTACCCAGCGCGTCGGCGCAAAAGTCGTACGAAGCCGTGGCTGCGGCGAGCAGCTTGTCTTTGGAATCGCTTTCCTTGGCTTCCTCGACCTTGGGCTCGGCGATGTCGGCAGCTTTGGCACAAAGGCCGTTGTTGAAGCCCACGATGTGAACGACCAGATGCGCGAAACTCATCTGATCGGGAGTGGGCTTGTAGCTGAATTTATCGGCGGCCATGGCGGTAATGGCGCCGAGGGTATTGTTCCGCGAGCGTGTCAGCAGCAGGCGCAGACCAGTTGTCACCGGATCCTTCACGGGTGCGGCAGCGACCGGCGCCGTGGCTGATGATGGAGTCTGGGCAAACGCGAATGCGCTGCAGAAAAGACACAAAACTGCGAGTGTGGGTTTCACCGTGGGCCTCCTAGATCCTGCAAGCATACCTCAACGCGGCCATGGCTACGAGAACGCAGCTCCGATCGCCGCTCCCAGCAGCGTGAACGCCGCCCACCATCCAAAGACGATGGCATAAGCCGTGCCGCTCTTCACTTTACTCACGCAAGTAAAGCCAATCGCGGTCAACACCAGAGTCCAGATCATGAAAATATCGACAGCAGTCGCCACGCTGTACAGGAACACATTCCCCGCTGGACTCATAAAGTAGCCGGGGTTCGTGGCCACGGGATTCTGGAAGGAGAATGAATCCGGACTCATCCCTGCCACCACAGAAACCAGAGCCAGCAGTGTCTTAAGCATGAGGGGAAGAGCGGCATACACCACGATGGCCAGCGAGACTTTGAACGAAACGCCTGCGCCTGCGGCAAACTTGAAGGTAGCAAACAGAGCAGGTGGCGATGATCAGCCAAATGATAAGCGTGATGGCCGGGAAGACATAAGAGATGATCTGGGTGACTTTCGCCCCCTGTTCCAGTTGCCGTTCCCGCTGGTCGGCAGGCAGCCTTTCCAGGCGCTCCTGCGCTTTAGGCTGCGCCTGCATCTGGTTCTCCATGATCTTGCGGAAGCCGATCTTCTGCCCGGCGGTATATACCATTGCGGTCGAGACCACGACCATGACCAGAAACGGCGCCCACCACGCGGCACTACGGCGCAGGTCGGTAAAAGTCTTCGAGGGCGCGATGAAAGTGTTGATGATCCGCGCGCCTTCGGAAAGTGGAGCGGGTTCGGGCGCGGATGCGGATACAGGTGGAAGCGGAGCAGTTGCCATGTTCTTGCCTCCGGCAGAATGCCAAGGAATTCTATAGGGAGGACGGTCCGGAGACAAGCGAGGGCGTGGTGCGCAAGTTTAAGATGAACCCAATGCAAAATGTGACGCCGATCGCGATTGCGGCGCTGGGGTTGGAACTGGCGCCGGCGGTTTTGTTCGGCCTGGCCGCGGAGCGGGTGGCGCGCGCCGTGGGGCTCTGGCCGGTGGCTGTGCGCATGCTTCTTCCGGCGTTGCTCGTCACGCCCTACGTGATGGTTTCGATCTCCGGGCACATGTTCCGGTGGGGGTGGTTTGCGCTTTACGCTGCGCTGCCCGTGGCCATCGCGTGGCTGCTGCGGGGAGCCGCAGCGGCCGACGCCGGGCAGCGTGGCGACTGGCGAGATGCGCTGATACTGCTGGCGCTGGGGCTGGCTGTGGATTTGCGCTGGTTTGACCGGGCGTGGCCGAGCGGTCTGCGAGCTTTGAACGAATTGTTTCTGGTGGATGCGGGCTTGTACGGATTTTTGGCGATCCGGCAACTGGGCGGAACCGGGTTCGACTTCCATCTAAAGTGGAGCGACTGGAAAACCGGGCTGCGGGAACTCGCTTTTTTCACGCCTATCGTTCTAGTGCTGGGATGGGCTGTGGGTTTCATCCATCCCCATGGCAACCTGCCGGGAATCGGCAGCGCGCTCCTGCGATGGGTGGGAATCTTCTTCTTTACTGCGGTGCCGGAAGAACTTTTCTTTCGCGCCTGGGTGCAAAACCTGCTGGAGCGGCGCGTGGGGCGGCGCGCAGCGCTGGTGATCGCGTCGGTCTTGTTCGGACTGTCGCACTTCAATAAGCGTTCGGCACATTTCAACTGGCGCTACGTGCTGCTGGCGACGATTGCTGGAATTTTCTATGGGCGCGCGTGGCGGGAGCAGCGCCGCGTGCCGGCTTCTACGATTACCCATGCCAGCGTGGATTGGGTGTGGGGGTTATGGTTCTAGAGGACGCGGCCAGCGCCTCTCAAAAGAGTACAAAGCAACGGGTCGCCGCCGATCTAGCCTGAGCTTGATTGGGCAATGCCCTTCGCCATCAGGGTTCCCACGAAGCGAGCAACTGATTCGAGTTTCTGTAGATCGTCGGGAGTGAAGTCCGGTCCCGCCGCCGCCAGGCGTGGAGCCTTGCGGGAGACTTGAATCACGCCAATTACTTCTCCGTTTTCGGCAAGAACGGGTGCGGACATGAGTTTCTGGATTACTTGATCGTCCAGTCCGGTATGACCCAGTTTGACGAGTTCAAAAACGCTAAAGTGCTTTACTTGTGCGAAGCCATTAAAGAGCTCCGCCTGCTTCGTCTGCGCTGTGCGAGCCGCTACCGCCGAACTGGAAAGAGGGATCGCCCCAGCGGTTCTCAACGCAGCGGGATATAGGAAGCTGAGCAGGCTTCCGCTAAGCTCCAACAGCGCGACCTCGGTTTCCGTTACGCGGAAGAGCTTGGCCACGCTAACGCAAATCGAGTCCGGAGTTGGGTCTGCCGAGTCCAGGCCTTCGAGCTGTTCGATTTCCCCCATCTTTCCAAGCATGACTGAGGGGGGAGCGAGCGGCAAGGTAACCAACGTGCCCCGGGCTTACGGAGCCAGCTGCATCCCGTGGTAACGCAGATATCCCAAACCAACACGCAGGTGGTGATGAAGCGCGTCCGGAACGCAGATGGCGATGCAGAGGCCGAGCAGTCCCTGGGCCAGACCGAGCGCCCAGAGGTTGCGGTAACGCCGGAACAGCGCGCATGAGACTACGCCCCACACCAGCGTGGCTGCGGTGAGCACCAGATTAGGGAGGTGCGCTGCGGCGAAGAGGGTACCGGCGAGCGCTACAGCGGTGGATTCGCTAGAGACCAGGCGCAGCAGTCGGTCCATAAAATAGTCTTGCAGAAGAAACTGCTGGTAGACGGTCCAGAGAAAGTAGCCGGCGACGTGCCCGAAATCGGCTTGGTACAGGGGATGCAAAGCGCCGATTTTCGCTGCGACGAACATGCTCAGCATAGCGAGCGCGATCGCGGCGGGTAAGATCCAGAGCGACGGAATGAGGCCGCGCCAGCCCAGACCCAATTCATCGGGACTTGGGCGCCGCGACAGCACCACCAGCAACGTCAGCACGAGAACCATGGGGGAGAAGGTGCGCTGCAGGTCCTCAGGCGTCCAGATGACGCCGACAATCACGCCGTAGCCGAGAATCAGCTCGGCGAGATCGCGGGCCCGGCTGGGATGTGACATCAAGGAAGTATGGCACAGGTCTCGGATGGCAGGTCCAGGATGCTGCCCGGCTCGCTGCGTTCGCGGGACAGC
Organism: uncultured Acidobacteriaceae bacterium; assembly: GCA_963770235.1. Taxonomy (GTDB): domain Bacteria; phylum Acidobacteriota; class Terriglobia; order Terriglobales; family Acidobacteriaceae; genus Sulfotelmatobacter. The sequence continues at coordinate 13,276 of CAVYOW010000021.1, forward strand.
CGAGGGCCTGCCCTGAGCAAGGTCGAAGGGCGGCTGTCTCCACATGCTCTTTCCACATGAGGTGCTTTAGATCGCCACTTCTGGTGTGGCTTCGAGCAGGCTGCGGGTGTAGGGATGCTGCGAGCGCTCAGTAATCTGCCCGGTGTCGCCGACCTCGACAATCTTGCCGCGATACATCACAGCGATGCGCGTCGAAAGATAGCGCACGACCGGCATGGAGTGCGAGATGAAAAGATACGTCAGGCCGAAGTCGCGCTGCAGCTGCGCGAGCAGGTTGACGATCTGCGCGCCCACGCTGACGTCGAGCGCGGAAACCGGTTCGTCGGCCACGATGAACTTGGGATGCAGCGCCAGCGCGCGGGCGATGCCGATGCGCTGGCGCTGTCCCCCGCTGAATTCGTGGGGGAAGCGCTGCAAGATAGATTCGTCGAGGCCGACGGCGCGCAAGAGTTCAACGACGCGGGATCGGATCCCGGCTTTCGCGCTCCTGTTTTCGTGGATAAGAAGAGGTTCGGCGATGATGTTTTCGACGCGGAAGCGGGGATCGAGCGAAGCGAAGGGATCTTGAAAGATGATCTGCAGGTCGCGGCGCAGGCGGCGCATTTCACCCGGGCTGGCGGCGAGCAGGTCGCGGTCTTCGAAGCGGACGCTGCCCGAAGTGGGCTCGATGAGGCGGAGCAGCAAACGTCCCAGCGTGCTCTTGCCCGATCCCGATTCACCTACCAGGCCGAGGGTCTCGCCGGCGTGAATGTCGAGTGAGACGTCGTCGACGGCGCGGACTTCGCCGTGAGCTTTCCCCCGAAACGCAGATTCGCCTTGCGGATAAATCTTGACCAGGTTTCGGATTTCGACTAGCGGCATGGTTCGTCTTCTCAATTCTAGAATAGCGAACGAATCGGATCTATTGAGCTGCGATCATAGGCACGGCGGCCAGCGCAGCCAGCAGACCGACGAGTCTCCAGCGAGTGAAGTGTTCCTTCAGGAACAGGCGGGCCAGGATCACGGTTACGGCAGGATAAAGCGATGAAATGACGACCGCTTCGTCGAGGCGGCCGGTCTGGCTGGCGCGGACGAAGAGGATGGTGCCGAGGGAGTCAATGCAACCTGTGGCGACCCCCCAGCGCACGCCGGCTGGGGTAATGTCGCGAAAATTCCTCAGCAGCAGGACGATCAGACCCGTGATGATCAAACCGCCAGTTCGGGTGAGGGATGCGATCCACAAAGCTGAGGCGTCGCCGGCCTGGCGGACGCACAGATAGAAACTGGCGAAGCCAATGCCCGCGAGGACAGCAAGGCCGATGCCTTCAGGAACGCTGCCATCTTCCGTGCGGGTGATAAGCCAGAGTCCAATCGCGGCGAAGATGAAGCCGAGCAGAGGAATCCTACCGGGCAGGCCTTCGGTGAACATGGAAAAAACCGCTGGGATCGCGGCGCCGAGCACGGCGGCGACAGGCGCAGTCAGTCCCATCCTTCCTGAGGAAAGTGCGCGATAGAAGACGGCCAGGGCTGCTCCTCCGGAGATGCCTCCGGCCAGAACCCAGGCCGCGCTGCGTGTGGATGGGAACGGCGCATGTGTGGCTGAGGCCAGCGTGCCCACCACGAGCAGGCCGCCTAGGTTCACGACGGTGGTGAACAGGAAGGCGTTGGCGCGGCGGGTGGCGTAGCCGCCGAGAAAGTCGCTGGTGCCCCAGGCCACGACTGCGGCCATGCCGTAAGCGGCGGTGGTGAATTGCGGGGTCGGGGACATGTCCGACGAGGGTAACACGCCCCGGGCGGGGCCGGACGTTGGGGCAGATTGTCAGGCTCTAAGTGGAAATCAAGGGCCTGGGAAGTGGAGGGCCATGGAATCCTCTTCTCGCAAAAAAAACGCAGAAATGGGGTACCCGGCCGGGGCGCCAGGATTATTTTCGTCCCAAGATCCCTTCGATCTGCCGGAGGTGATTTATATCGTGCGCGGCATACAAGCGGACGATGTGCTCAATCGTTTCCCGCCCGCGCTCGGAATGCATCCCATAGTCCTTCCACTGTTCTGGCGTCAGCGACTTGAGCAAAGCGAGGTTGGCTTCCCGGACCACGCGAAACTGCTCGACCGATTTGTGGGGACGGCGCTTGTCATAATGCCCGCTCGTCACCGCGGCATCCTGATCGACCGCTGCAAGGGGACTCCCGGGCGCGTCCAGAATCAGTCTCATACGAAAACCTAGGATGATTTCCGAATCAGCGAGATGTGCCAGGATCTCGTTGACCGACCATTTGTCAGGAGCAGGGCGTTTGCGCAATTTGGCCATGGGCACGCCCTTGATTATCCGCTCGAGTTTCTTCGCTGTGGCAGCCTGCACCGCCAAGGGGCGCTTCCCTTCGACGTAGGCGATCATCCGCTGAATGTACTGCTGTGGGGTTTCCTTCATTGCGTTCGGCTCCCGCCTCCTGTCACGTCCGTTCACCCTTTCATCACTTTAGAGTCGGCGACCGGAGCCCGAGACTCATCGTTGGTTGCAGAGTCAGGATCTCGACCGTCGTCTTGGCGATGAAATGGTCGAGGGGTCGCCAGCACATGAAGGTTATCGACTTTCGCGCCAACGACTTCCGCGACGAGATCGGGTCGAGTTCTTGAGCCTTGCGGAGGGTCCTGAGCCCGTATCCGGACTGGGAGAAGTAGTATCTGCCGGGCGGTTTGAATGGTAAACTGCTTAAGACATTTCCGAAGCACCACGAGCCCAGGATCCAAGAGATAACGTTCTAAGAGACAACTTTTGATCGAGCTGGCACCATCGATTCTAGCGGCAGACTTTTCCCGTCTGGGCGAGCAAGTGCGCGCCGCGGAGGCAGGGGGCGCGAGTGTCGTCCATGTGGATGTCATGGATGGGCATTTTGTCCCAAACCTTACCATTGGGCCGCCGGTGGTGAAGTCGCTGCGACGGGTGACCGATTTGCCTCTCGACTGCCATCTCATGATCGAGAATCCGGACGAGTTCATTCCAGCGTTTGCCGAAGCCGGAGCGGACTGGATTTCAGTCCACCAGGAAGCTTGCCGGCACTTGGACCGCACGCTACATCTGATCAAAAGCCACGACTGCATGGCCGGGGTGGTGATCAATCCGGCTACGCCGGTGCATACGCTGACTGAAGTGCTGGATATTGTGGAGTATGTGCTGGTAATGTCGGTGAATCCAGGCTTTGGGGGGCAGAAGTTCATTCCCTCTACACTGCACAAAATGCGGCAATTAGCTGAGATTCGCAGCCAACGCCGGCTGACCTACCGCATCGAAGTAGATGGCGGCGTGGGGCACGACACGTTGGGCGATGTGGTGCGCGCGGGCGGAGAAATCCTGGTGGCGGGCAACGCCGTGTTCGGTAGTGGTGATCCAAAGAAGAATGCTGAAGGGCTGCTGAAGGCGGCTACGGAAGCGGCGCTGTTGAAGGTCTAGCAATCTTCAATCGGCAATTCTGATTCGAGGTCCTATGTCACGTCGGTTCTCATCGATTGCAGTCGTCGCCATGTTACTGGCGCTCACCATCGCCTGTAGTAATAAAAAGGCAGTCAATCCGCTGGCCAATGTGGGGTCGAAGCAGCCCGATAAGGTGCTGTTCGACAAAGCCATGGACGCGATGAAGCACAACCGCTTCGATGTGGCGCGCATGACGCTGCAGACCTTGATCATCACCTATCCGGACTCGGAGTTTATTGCCCGGGCGAAGCTGGCCGTGGGTGATTCCTGGTACGCCGAGGGTGGCACAGCATCTCTGGAACAGGCGGAACAGGAATACCGCGATTTCGAGACCTTCTTTCCCAACATGCCGGAAGCGGCCGAGGCGCAGTTGAAGATCGCCAACATCCAGTACCAGCAGATGGAGAAATCGGACCGCGACTATACGCACGCCAAGCGCGCCGAGGATGAGTACCGGAACCTGATCATGCAGTACCCGGACAATCCGAAACTGGTTGCGGAAGGCAAGAAGCGGCTGCTCGAAGTGCAGGAAGTGCTGGCCGACCGGGAGTTTGGCATTGGAAAGTTCTATTACTATCGGATGTCGTATCCGGCGTCGATTGCGCGGCTGAAGTCCCTGGTGGAGAAATATCCGCTGTACAGCCAGGCCGACGAGGCGCTGTTCCTGTTGGGTCAGAACTATGAAGGGCAGATCGCGCAGGTGCGGTCGAGACCGGCTTGCAAGGCCTTCAACACTCCGCCGGGTTGCGTGGGTGAAACCGCCAAAGGCAGCATGATTGGGGCGTTGACCAAAGAGGCATCCGCGGCGTATTCGCAGATCATTACGCGTTATCCGGTGATGATCCGTGAAGATGACGCAAAGAAGCGGCTGGCGGCGCTGCATCAGCCGGTTCCCCGGCCGACCAAGGCCGCGGTAGCGCAGAACCGAGCGGAGGAAGAAAGCCGGCGGGAAAGCGACACCCTTGACAGGCTGATGAGCGTGGTTAAGAAAGGGCCTGACGTGGCGCAGGCGGCGCACGTGGGAGAGCCGACGTTGGTGGACCCCACCCCGGTGGCGGCTAACCAGGTGGCGACAGACACCATGCGGCAGGCGATGGGACTTCCCGCTGGGGAGCGTGGTCTTAGCGGGGAAATCGTGAAGGGCGGACCTCCTGCGGCCAACGAGCCCGCTCCGCGTTCGGATGCGCCAGCTCCTGTAGCGAACGCCGATCCTTTTGCCCGTCCGAATACGGCGACTGCGGCGGATCCGAACGAATTGAAACCGATCGCAGCGCCGGATCCTAATGAGCTGAAGCCCAGCGCTCCGGATCCGAACGAGTTGAAGCCCGTCACTCAAAATGCGTTGGCCAGTGATGCTGCTGCGCCGCCGCCCGTGCAGGTCAACGAGATTCAGCAGGGAGCAGCTTCGTCTGGCGGCGACACCGCCACCAGTTCCAGTTCCGCTTCCGCCCTGGCCAGCGACAAGGATATTTCGAGCAGCAAGAAGAAGAAAAAGACGGGACTGAAGAAGATACTCTCGTTCTGAAGCGGCTCCCCATCGTCAGTCTCCGAGCGAGAATGGAAGCCCCTCACTTTGAGCTCTGCCGCTGAGCTGCCTGCGGCTGAATCATAGGCGAGCTTTAGGTCAGATCCCAATCCATTTCGATTTGCTCCGCCTTTGACATTTCCCTTGGGCGAGAGTTTCAGAAGAAAGGTTAGAAACCCTGAGGTTTCTTGGGCGTTTCTCCCCTGTGCATCGTCTTCCAGTTCGGGGCATTCCTCCCCCGGCACCGCTTCCTGCACGCGGTAGGCGCTGACCACTAGTAACCTGGTAACATGCCGCCTGATCATTGACTTACGTCGACGGGCAGGTTACCTTCGCGATATCTCCCCTCATCACGAGGAATTTCCTTGGCCCGGAAGATACTGCTCGCCGACGACAGCGTGACCGCCCAAAACATGGGCCGCAAAATCCTCGCCGATGCGGGGTATGAGGTGATTGCCGTCAACAACGGCTCTGCTGCGCTGAAAAAGATCGCCGAACTGAAACCCGACCTGGTCATCCTGGATGTTTACATGCCCGGCTACAGCGGGCTGGAGGTGTGCCAGCGTCTCAAGGAATCGCCGGAAACGTCGCGCATTCCGGTGCTGCTGACCGTGGGCAAACTGGAGCCTTTCAAGCCGGAAGAAGCTCAGCGGGTGCGCGCCGAAGGTTTCATCGTCAAGCCCTTTGAAGCCAGCGAGTTGCTAGGTACCCTGTCGAAGCTCGAAGACAAGGTGGTGCCGAGGGCCGAACCCTCCAAGCCCGGGCGCTTCGCGCGCGCGATCGCGGCGGCAGAGGAATCCGGGCGCGGTGGCCGCAACCAGGCGGCGGGCGATGACAATGGGTGGAAGAACCGGATCGGGTTTCCCAAGGATAAGGACGATAAGGACAAGGGGAAGACGGAACCAGAGCAGAAGGTCGCCGACGAAGCTGCGATTTCTAATCCCGTAAACCGGGCCGTCGAGACCTCCGCGGAGAAGGCCTCGGAGAAAAAAGAGGAGTCGCGGGAACCGGCCGGAGCGGCCGAAGCGAACTTGGATGTGGCCGCATTGGCCCCGGCTGGCTTGCCCAAAGATGTCACGCCGGAAGAAGTTGCTGCGATTGCCGCCGCCGCGGCGCAGATGCAGATGGTGGTCTCAGCCCTCAAGGGGGAGCATCAGGTTTCTGCCGCCCCGACCACCGAAACAAAGATTGCTCAGACAACGAATCAAACAAGTTTAGAGCCGGCTCCTGATAAAGCCAAAGGCAACCTTCCATCCCCACCTGAGGTTCCTGGCAACCTCGCCCCCGCGGCAGAAAAGGAAGCGAAGACGGATGCCTTGGCAGAAAGCAAGAGCAAAGAAGGCAAACTCGACAGCGCTGCTGGTGAGTCTGCCGAGGCTGAGATTTACCATCGCCGGAAGGGCGACGCGAGCTCGGAAGAAACGCCGGACATGCCCGTGACCATGGCAGCCACAGCCGAATCTGTGGTCGCTACGGGCCCAGTCGGATCGCGATGGACAGCGGTATCGGTTGCGCTCGAAGGCAGTGAGGCTGCCATCTCGCTCGACCAGGAAATGCAGAAGGCCTATTCCGCCTTTGCAGCTGCGGTCTCCGCCAGCGGCGTCGCCATTCCGCAGGCTGAGCCGGCATCCGCCGCGAATTCTTCTGGACAACTACAAGCCGCAGCGGAACCGCCCGCGGCCATTTCGAATCCGGAACCGGCCAGCCCTCGTGAACTCGCCAGTAGGTCGAGCCAGCAGCCCGAGGCCGCAGCCCCCGCGCCCATCACGGCAGAGACTGCGCCTGCGCCGGTCGCAGCGCCAGCCGAGACGTCCCCGGCCGTGGCATTCTCAGAACCGAATCGAGAGTCAGGGCCCGTGGCCGCGTCCGCGGCGCAGGAGTTGCAACCTCGGCAAGAATCCGAAACCGCGATGGCGGAGGCAGCGACCGCAGCGGAACCGAAACTCGACTCCGAAGCGGTTAAGAACACGGCAGCCGCATGGGCGAGTTGGCGTCAAACCCGCGATACCGGCAAAGGCAACGAATCCGCAGAAGCCCACCCCAGAGAATTCGGCGCGACCGAGTCAGCACCGGCAGAGAAAGAGACTGCCCGAGCCGTGGCCGCGGGGCGGGCGGAGCAGATTTTGCAGGAAGCCGCAGCCGCCGCCTCCAAGCCGAACGGTGACCAGAACAACGTCGCCAGCATCGTCGACAGCGTGTTGGCCGATCTTCGCCCCAAGCTCATGGAAGAGATCTCCCGCAAAATGTCGGAGAAGAAGTAAGGCGATGGTCGTAAAGGCGGCACACAAGGTTCTGCAGTGTGCAATACTCCGGGCGTAACCAAAACATCCGTCAAGGCACGCTAGTATTTACCCAACGCACCGCGTGACCGAGGGGGGATCCATGAAGGTTCTGGTGGTCGAAGCAGAAAATGCCGTCTTGAAGGCTACCGGCATTATGCTCAACAAGCTCGGTTACGAAGTTGGACTGGCGCCAAACTGCAACGAAGCGTTCCGCATTTACTGCGACAAGGGACCCCACGACGTTGTTCTCATCGCCTTGAAATTCCTGCGCAGTTCCAGCGCCGGCGGCGCCAAACTTATCGACAACGTCCATCAGAAGAATCCCAACCAGCACGTCGCCTTCATCACGGCATCGCCGGTCCTCAAAAAGCCGTTCTCCCTCCAGGAATTGGACGATTTCATGGGCGCGTTCCGGCGCCCCGCGAGAAGCCGCTTCGGATGAAGAAAAAACCGAGGCCAACTTCACAGTTGTGTATTCCTTCCCGTCCTGTTCTCACCCCTTGAGCAAGCGGCCCCTGAATGTTGTTATATTTGCCGGATTATGCATCGCCTTGCGGAAGCGCGACGATGGCGGTTCGCTTCTTTGCCGAAGATCGCGTTATTTCTTCTCTGGTTGCTGGGGCCGACGTGGTTGCGTTCGCAAACGATTTCCGGAACTGTCCAGGATCCTTCGGGCGCTGTCATTGCCGGGGCGCGGATCGAAATCACTGGCGGGGACCTGGTACAGCCAGTCGTGCTTTCCTCGGATGCAGTGGGCAAATTTGCATCTGCCGACCTGAAGCCTGGTACGTATTCGGTGCGCGTGACGCGGGAGGGTTTCGAACCTCTTGTAAAGACGGTGGATCTGCAGCAGTCTCTGCAACTGCAACTCACGCTTACCATCGCTAAGCAGCGCCTCACCATCTCCGTTCCCGGAAAAAGTCTGGCGTTTGCCAACTCCGACCCCGTTTACCGGCAACTCCGCGACCTCGGGCTGGGCCAGACGTTTCGCTTCGACAATTTCGGCTTGACCGTAGACGCCGCAACCTTCCAGTTTCGGAACGGCACACTGACTTTCTTGAGTCCGGTGACAGGAATTGTAACCGGCGCGATCTTTATCGGCGATGGACATTTCAATCTAAAGGCCGTGACTGCGCTAGACGCCCGCGAAATAAGCCGGCGTACCGGTGCCGCCGAAGTCGACGAAGACTTTACCGAAGTCGTTTTCCGATTCACTGGAGAAGATCGTAAGCGTTTCCTTCCCGGACTCGGAGAACAGACAGAACCAGCATCCGAGGCGGCCGCAGTTCTCAACCGTTGGCGAGAGAGGATGCGACAGCGGCGGGAGCAAGCTTTGGGTTTTACGCAGTATCTGTTGGAGGGCGAAACCATGGACAACGTGGACGCCGACATTCTGGCTGCCATTTACAATGCCGCGCATCCGGAATTCTTTAACGCCTATCTCCGCGGCAAGAAGCACAAGGATCTCCGTTTTTTCGTGAGGGCTCGGGTGGGAGCGTTGCCCCAGCTCGATTCGCCGGAGGAAGTCGCCTTGATCAACTTCGATCCCGAAGGCATGGACGATGGTGTCTGGTACCTGGCGCACTTGAAGCCGGAATACGTTAAGCGCACCGCAAGGTCCAGTGAAGATCGCCGGTTGTTTGCCACGCACCGCTACAAAATCGAGACAGTCATTGCGAGGAACGGACATTTGTTCAGCACCGCCACGATCAGCTTCGAGCCCTTGGTCGCCGGAGAGAGAGTGCTTAAGTTCGGTTTGTTGCCCAATCTTCGAGTCACGCGAGTGACAGATAAGCAAGGCCAGGATCTTTATTTCATCCAGGAAAGCCGCAAGGAGGACGGTTCGTTTTACGCGGTCCTTCCGCAGGCGCCGCCACTTGGCCAGGAACAGTCAATCAACGTCGAGTACGCAGGGGATAAGGTGTTGGAAGAAGCTGGAGGGGGAAGTTTTTACGTCGCAGCCCGCACCTCCTGGTATCCCAACCTGAACGGATTCGGCGAGAAGGCTCTCTACGACCTTACTTTCAAGGTCCCGCAGAAATACAAGGTCATCAGCGTCGGTCAGCTAAAGGGAGAGTCGATTGAGCAGGACCTCGCCGTTAGCCACTGGGTCACGCCCATCCCGGTGGCGGTGGCCGGATTCAACTATGGTGAATACGAGAAGCTCGACATGCCGGATGAAATAACTGGCTACAAGATTTCCGGCTACTACTTGAGTCAGTTACCCGATAACCTGCGCCGGAGTCGCGCGCTGCAGTCCATGGCGCCGCGCAGCATGACGAAGTACGCTCTCGAACAAACTCGATCGCAGTTGCAGCTATGCAGTTTTTACTTCGGCAAGAGTCCTTATGAAGAAATCTACATCACAGAGCAGCCGAATTTTAATTTTGGCCAATCCTGGCCTTACCTGGTTTACCTTCCCATCTCTGCCTACACCGATTCCACGCAGAGATGGATGCTCTTCGGACACATCAGCAGCAAATTCACCGGCTTCGTGCAAGAGGTGACGCCACACGAAGTCTCCCACCAGTGGTGGGGCCATGCTGTGGGCTGGGCATCCTACCACGATCAGTGGCTGTCGGAAGGCTTTGCCGAGTTCTCCGCCGGGCTGTTTCTGCAGCAGGGCGTCGCCGGAGACTGGCGGAAGGACTACATCGAATTTTGGGAGCGCTTGCGCCAGCGCATTCTGGAGAAGAATAATTTTGGCATCTCTCCCAACGACGCTGGCCCTCTTTGGATGGGACTGCGTCTGATTTCTCCTCGCACCGCAAACGCCTACCAGGACGTGACCTATGCCAAGGGAGCCTACGTGCTGCAAATGCTGCGTTCGATGATGCGCAGCACCGAGGATCACGATCAAGACAAGGCCTTCATCGCCATGATGCATGATTTTGTAGAGAGCCATCGTGAGAAGCCGGCGACCACCGAGTCCTTCAAAGCCATTGCCGAGAAACACATGACCAAGCTGATTGATCTCGGAGGAAACGGACGCCTGGACTGGTTCTTTGACGAGTGGGTCTACGGCACGCAAGTGCCGCGATACCACTTCGAGTACCAACTCACTCCCGCGGACGGCGGCAAGGTCAAGCTGCACATGACCGTCACCCAGAGCGAAGTCGACGAGCACTTTGCCATGCTGGTTCCGGTATTTGTCGACTTTGGCAAAGGCATGGTCCGCTTCGGCCAAGTCGGAGTGGTTGGCAACACCACCCACAGCGCTGAAGTCATCCTGCCCACCCAACCGAAGAAAGTAGCCTTGAACGCAGACAAAGATATCCTGGAACGATGAGCCCTCGCGGGCCGAGATTGGCTAAACGAGGGCGGAAGGAACCGGTTGGCAAAGAGCGTGTAGTCTTCAACAGGTCACCTGCACCTTTATGGATTTTTCCAAAGGATCTATTTCCAGCTTCGGACTGAACTCTGCTGGCTTCCCGCTTTCAATCTTCACTTTCTTGGCGACCGGCGTGAAGATGCTAAATGAGACAAACACGTCGTACGTGCCTGGCTTGAGCGTAATTGTGTAGCTTCCGTATTGGTCGGCTCGAGCCGACGAATCCTCCTTCAGCGTCGGAGGGGCTCCGTTCACCATTTCCCAATGTCCCACCCTGATCGAAGCGTTTGGTATAACAGCACCGGAAAAGTCCATTACAACGACGTGCAAGCTTCCATTACCCTCCTCGGCACCTTTGGCAGCCGATCCCGTGCCACAGAAACAGACTGTCAGAACGAAAAAGCAAATCACATTTCTCATCCTACCCTCCAAGTTCATGAGGAAGTTTGGCTCTTAACGATCTAGAAGCAGAATATAGGGATCACTGGGAGAGCGGCAAGGCAGTTGATGGGCCCAATCCTTAGCCAGCTGCACAGGGTTCCTACGCAGGAGGGATTTCCGGCGGCACTTGTATCAGCACCCGGCGACGAATCGCAGTGGCCCCGAACGAAGCGATATAGGAGTAGCAAATGACAGTCACGATCAAGGACGGCTGAAGCCCAATGCGATCGGCTAACCTTCCTGTCCCGAGCGGAATAAGAGCCCCGCCCACGATGGACGCGATCATCAGGCTCGAACCTTTGCTTGTCAGAGGACCGAGATCCTGGATTCCTAAAGTGAATATGGACGGGAACATGATCGAATTGAAAAAGCCGACACCGAGCATAGTGTCCATCGCCAACCTGCCGCTGCTCAGAATCGAGGTCAAGACGAGGGCGGAGGCGCCGACCGCGACAATGCACAACAGTAGGCCTGTGTTGACACGCCGTAAGATCGCCGAGCCAATGAAGCGACCGATCATTGCTCCGCCCCAATAGAACATCAAGTAGTTAGCGGCGATCTGCTGTCTCAGTCCAGCAACCTGTGGAAGCCCCATGTAGTTGACAAGCAGGCTGCCAATCGTCACCTCCGCGCCTACATAAGTGAAAATGCCCAGCGCGCCGCAAAGCAACCAGGGGTGGTGCCAGATTTCTTGCCCAGTAATCTGAGTCAGCACTCCCGTCCTTGAGTGTTGGACCGGCACTGCGCGGCCTGAACTTGGCCCGAGGCGTAAGAGGCCGAGCGCGGTTGCGAGTAACGCCAGCAGAAGTGCCATTCCGGCATACGGTAGGCGAACGGAAGAAGCCTGACCCTCGCGGTAGGCTTGCTGCGCAACGGCACTCATTGAGTGGAGCAGCGCTGACGCGATCTGCGGTGCTCCTCTCAGGATAAAGATTCCACCCACGAAGGGAGCAATGAAGGTTCCGACAGAATTAAACGCTTGGGCGAGATTCAACCGACTGGACGCGGTGGAGCTGGGTCCAATGATGGTGACGTAAGGGTTGGCCGCAACCTGTACGGTTGTCATGCCAGCGGCAAGCAAGATCAGCGCACCAAGAAAGACCGGAAAGCTGGCGACGTAAGAGGCAGGAATAAAACCGGCTGCGCCTGCAGCCATGGTCATCAACCCAAGAACCATCGTCTTTTTGTACCCAAGCCAATCGACGACGCGACCGCCTGGATATGAAAACACAAAGTAGGACGAGAAGAAGGCGAACTGTACCAGCATCGCCTGCATATAGTTCAACTCGAAGATACTCTTGAGATGCGGGATGATGATGTCGTTCAGACATGTGAGAAATCCCACCATGAAGAACAGGATCATGGCCACCGTCATCGCTCGGCCATCCGTTCCAGAGCGCAACTCGCTCTCCGTTCCGGACCCCGCTACCTGCCCCGCGTTGAATGCCAAGCGCCCTCTTTTCCTAAGGCCACACAAATACGGCTTCCGGGAAATCCCTGGATGGGGCGGCAGTGATCGATGCCACAGGATTCCATTCCGTTACGAGAGCCCGAGCTGACTTTTGCCAAGAGGGGTCAAGTCCGCCGCAGTGCCACGGCCAACAAAATCGACTTCGAAGTTGTCGGCAGGGAAATCCGGGGGTGTCTTGCCCGCGAGGAAGGAAGCGCATTGCCCGGGAAGATACGCCGTGTTCTTAGCGCATCCAACGGTGCCGCCAATGTACATGACGCTGCTGTAGCCATCGCCATTGTGCGCATCTTCAACCGAATGCACTACGTCTGAATGCCAGAACACCGCATCGCCCGGCTGCATCAACGGAATCGATGTAAGTCCGTTAGCCAAGGCGGTATGCCATTTGGGGTGAACTGACAGTGCACGTCCCGGCTCTGCTCCGCACAAGTCATCTTCAGCTACATCATCCTGGAGCGAACGCAGCAGTACATACATCATGGAGTTGGCAATGGGAATCAACTGCAGGGTGCCGTCTCCCTTGCCCTGGCGGGTAAGCGCGGTCCAACCCTGGAACGTACGGAACATTGAGCAAACAGCCGGAGAGGGAATCTCCTGCACGTCGGGACGATAGGCTGCATCGAACGCATCATATTCCCGCCAATTGCCAGAGAAGACATGTCGGTAAACCTTACGGAAGTTTTCATCAAGCCAGCGCTCAACCGATCCGCCGTCGACATGCGGCGAAAGTCCTAGCGATGCGGAACCCGGGGGGCGGCGGCGAATGCGGTCGGCATACACCGGTGTCAGTTCCGGGTCAAAGTGTACGCGGCCCTCGCTCTTAGACTTCCACAGTTTGTTCAGAAAGACACGGGTGCGAGTGAGCGACTCAGACTGGCGAGCCATAACCTGAGGACGAGACCAGTAAATTCCATAGATTTGCGGCTTGGCTGAGGCCAGCGTGCCGAAGTACTTGTCCTCAGCGCGATGCATCAGTTTTTCATCCAGGCCGTTTACTTCGACGTATTTGCCAATCTCGTCATCCCAATCGCGAACTTGTTGGGCTGGAAAAACGCCGCGAATGACGCACGCACCACGCTCTCTTATTGCCGCGGTGGCCTTTGCGGTCACTGCTCCACTGACGATCTCGTCATATTGCAGAATAGGAATCACGGCCTCCCCCGCCTCGCGTTCCTTTACAATTTGCGCTATCTTGCGGCGCATCTCAGCTTCGACCTCGTGGAAGACCTCGGAATAGTTTGGGAGCGCCTTCCGTAGACTCGCCTTCGATTTACGAATAGCCTCAGGCAGATTTTCGATAACCAGGGACATGGCTTTTGAATCCTCGGAATTCTTGACTTCGCTGGACTGAGCCGTAGCTCTGCTGAGCACCGACCGAGTGAGTCTACGGGATTGCGAAAATACTGAGTGACCCGGAAAGGTCAATTATTGATACTATTCGGACACCGCGTGGGCCTGCGATGTCTGAATTGGGGAGATCGAGATGAGATGCCAGTTTGAACACGTCACGTTTCCCAAGGGCTGCTCGATTCGTATCTATCACCGTCAGGTACCTTCCATTCCCTTCGAATGGCACCACCATCCGGTATATGAACTGACGCTAACGCTGAATAGCTGCGGCTGGCGCTTCATCGCCGATCACATTGCCCATTACGACGCGCCGGACCTGGTTCTAGTGCCCTCGGATATGCCTCACACCTGGGCGTCGACTGCGGCCATCGATGAGTCTCTTCCGCACACCGCTCTCGTCGTCTGGTTCACAAGAGAATGGGCGCTCAAAGCCGCGGATGCATGTCGTGAGATCGCTCCACTGCGCAAGCTGATCAATCGATCTGGCGCAGGCCTTAGTTTTCCAGTGGAGGCGGCAGCCAGGATGGAATCGCGCCTGCCTGAGTTGCTTTCCGAGTCACCGCTGAAACGGCTGCACGCGGCACAGGAGTTGTTGTGCGAATTGGCAGACACCGAAGCAATGCAGCTGGCGACCCAAACAGCAACCAGGCCGGAGTCTTCCAGCGAATCCCGGCAACTTGCTCGTGTGCTGGAACGTTTGCATCAGAACTTTGATCATCCGATTCGACTCGACGAGCTGTGCAAGTTGGCAAACTTGTCGGCGCGATCACTGCATCGACTGTTCGTGCGCCATATCGGAGAGAATTTCAGCGACTATCTAGGCAGGTTACGGATCGGGCGTGCATGCATGCTGCTTGTGGAAACGGAGCGGCCGATCAGCGTGATCGCATCAGAAACGGGATTTTCCAATCTGTCCAACTTCAACCGGCGCTTTCGGGAAGCGCGACACATGACGCCAAGAGAATTTCGGCGCTTCGTCGTGGAGCACGGTCGAATGCCGGATTCGCAGCCAGGAACGGATCTGACCAAGCGTTCACCTTCGCTTGAACATCCAATCAGGAGACCCATTCCAGATCGTTCCCTCGTTAGGGAGTTATCGCTTTAAATTGCAGCGGGTAGCTGACGAAATCAGATGGGATGAGAAAGCCGGTCTCCGACGGGATGCTGTACGCTCCCAAGTTATCGACGCGCTTTGAAGCGCAAGAGATAAAGGAGACCGGCAATGAAGAAGATTAGCACCGCAGCGGCACCTGGGATCGAAAAAATTGAAGGCCAAAAGCTGACGATCGGGCTGGATCTGGGAGACCGATCGAGTTGGTACTGCATTCTGAATGCAGCGGGGGAAGTGCTTCTGGAACAGAAACTGGCGACCACGCCGAAGGCAATGAAGGAAGTCTTGGGCGGGATGCC